>JAZKFH010000001.1:0-4231 GCA_040386535.1 Myxococcota bacterium
TCGACGGCGCCCGGGACATGCGCCCCCCGTCGCGGACGCCGGGGGGACGGCGGCCGAGATGGCCCGCGCGAAGACGCGCGGAGGCCGCCTCGCACGTCAGCAATCGTCTTCGCGTTATTCGACAGGACGCCATCTCCCGTCGAGCGTTTGCGCCGGTGCCGACAAGAGAGCGGCACCTGTGACCACTGACCGAAGGCGGGCGGCGCCAAGACGACGGGGTCTGGGTTCGCGCCAAGTCGACCAGTTCCACGACGTTCGGTGGTTCCGAACGAGGTCAAAGGGGGAGGAAGGGCGTGGGCGATCAACGCGAGCACGTCTTGTACACTCAACTATTCGCAGCCGGCTTGGTCGCAGGTGATTGACGCATCCTCGCCAAAAACGCCTGCGACCTCAAACTCTACACCGAAAACGTCATCCGGCTGGCCTCCCGCTGTGTTGTCTTGAACGGTTCCCAACTCACCAAAGTTACAGGCATCGCTGACGAAGCTCGAGTCTACTATGTAGGCTCCGCCACCGTGATCGCCGGCGGCATTCCCGTGGAAGGTGCTGTTATTTCCGCACTGGAGGTGGGTGCCGGTCAGGCGGGCGGCGCCTCCGCTGAGCGCTGCCTCGTTGCCGTCCAACGTCACGGCGCTCAGCGTCACGGTGGCCTCGTTGGCCTGAAAGGCCCCTCCCGTTCGCTCCGAGCTATTCGACATGAAGGCGGAGTTCTCTACTATCAACTCGCACCCGTAAGCGCGAATGGCCCCGCCCTCGGCACTGGCGGTGTTTCTTTCGAGTGCAGCGCCGTGGACAAGCACGACCCCAGGACCCTCACCGCACTGCACTCCTACGGCGCCGCCGACCGCAGCGTGGTTGCGCTCGAAGGTCGATCCACGAATCTCGGCATCGAGGATAGCGGCGAGGTTGGAGGCGAACATCCCGCCCCCGCGACTCGCCGAGTTGTCCATAAACACGGCCTGCACATCGATCGAGCCATCAGACGCGAAGTACAACCCGCCGCCGTCAACGTCTCCGAAGTTGCCTGAGAAACTCGTGTCCGAGTCGATGACCACCTCAACGGCGGTTCCAAACAGCCAGACCCCGCCGCCGTATTCGCCATCGTTTGCGGCGAACTCGCCGCCCTCTACGGAGAGCGAACTGGCGGTTCCTCCGTCGACGTCGAACGCGAGCCCCCCGCCGTCGCTCCCCGCGCTGTTCCCGGTGAATGAACAGCCGGACACGCTCGCAGAGACGTGTTGGACCCGGCCTGTCGTGTTCGTGTCGGTAACGTAGGCGCCCCCACCTCGGTCACCTGCTTGGTTCCCGTCGAACACCGAGTCGACAAGAGTAACGCTCGTCCCCCAGGCGTAGATGCCCCCGCCCGATTCCGTGGCCGCGTTGTCGCGCACGACGACTTGATCCAAGGTAAGCGTGCCACCTACCTGGTAAAGCGCGCCGCCATAGGTGTACGGGTCGCCGCTGCCGATACCCCCGGTGAGGGTGACGTTCGTGACTGTGAGGTCCGTGTCGGAGCCCACGATGACGGACCCCTCGCCCGAGCCATCGAGTACGATGTCCTCTGTGGTTCCTTGGCCACGAAGTTCGGTTACGCCGCCGGACGAGATGAGGTGGACGTACCAGCGACCGGGGCAGATATGGACCACCCCAGAATCGGGCATCGCCAGAACGGCTGGATCCCCGGGGGCCCCCGCTGCCCACAGGGCGGTAAGGTCACCCCAGCCGCCGTCTTCGAGCGAAACGAGGCCTGCCTCATCGACGTCTGCGTCGTCACAGTCGTTGGGGATTCCGTCGCAGCGCTCGGGGGCCCCAGGGTACACCGCGGGGTCGCCATCGTCGCAGTCCCTCGACGCCTCGTACCCGTCGCCGTCGCCGTCCGGCCCGGTTGGCGGCGTGTCCCGAGTGGTGCAGGCGAGTACCAGCGTGAGCAGCATGCGCCAATCATAGCTTCATCGTCCTCCGGCGCCCAGAATGGCGTGACGCGACGTTGCTCAGTGGACCTTCTTGCGACTGTCGCCTCGGAGGCGGTCGCCTCCTCAGCGGTGGCGCTCGATCGCCGGCTGCTGGAGGGGTATACTGACGTGGTGATCCTCCTCCTCCTGGCGTGCGAGCTTCCTGACGATACGTCGCGCCCCGACACGGATGAGGAGGAGAAGGCCGCCGACACCGAAGACAGCGCCGGCCCGGATGACAGCGCGGACACCGGCTCCCTGGACGACTCGGGCGAGACCGGCGACCCGGACACGGACACCGGCCCGCGCGACACCCGCGCGTACACGCTCTCCGCTGACCTCGGCGCCAAGCTCGTCGGCGAAGAGGCGGAAGACGCGAATGGTCACCGCACCGACGTGGACGGCGCGGGAGACGTGGACGGCGACGGGGCGCTCGATCTGCTGGTGGCCCAGGCCCGCAACGACCGAGGCGGCGAGGACGCCGGCGCCGTCTACGTCGTACGGGGCCCGGTGTACGGCACGGTCGACCTCTCCGCGGCGGACGCCGTGCTCTTCGGCTCCACGCCGGGAGAGCTCGCCGGCTGGATCGCGGACGGCGTCGGGGACGTGGACGCCGACGGCTACGCCGACCTGCTCGTCGGCGCGCCCTCCTGGCCGGGGGCGCGACCCTACGAGGGCCGCGCCTACCTGGTGCGCGGCCCCGTGACGGGCGCGCTCGACCTCGCCACCGCCGATGCCGTGCTCCACGGCGAGCCTTCTCCCCACGCATGGTGCGAGATCTGGAGCCAGACGGGCGAGAGCCTCGGCGCCGCCGGGGACGTGGACGGCGACGGGCACGACGACGTGCTGGTCGGCGCGCCCGGGCACGGCTGCGGGAAGGGTGCGGCCTGGCTTCTGTACGGGCCGGTGGACGGGACGATCGAGCTGGCCACCGACGCGGACACGACCTTCGTGGGGGAGGGCTACGCCGTCGGGTACTTCGTGGCCTCCGCCGGGGACACCGACGGCGACGGCCGCCCTGACCCGCTGATCGGCGTGCCCACCGGCGAGCGTCGGCTCGCGATCTTCCAGTCCCCCGGGGTGGGGATCCTCTCCATCGACGAGGCGGACGCCTGGCTCATCGAGGGCGCTGACGGGTTCGAGGGGACGGGCGGCCTCCACCTCGGGGACACGAACGGCGACGGGCACGACGACCTGCTCACGGGGAACAGCCTGTCCGACGAGAACGGCGACTCCGCGGGCGCGGCCTCCCTGTTCCTCGGGCCGTTTCACGGCGGCCGCAGCCTCGACGCGCCGGACGCCCGCCTCCTCGGCGACGCGCCGCGCGCCTTGGTCCACGGGAACCGGGCCGCCGGCGACGTGGACGGCGACGGGCGAGCGGACCTGCTGCTCTCCGGCTCGACCTACGCGCGCGGCGAGTGGCGGGCGGGCACCAGCTACGTGGTCTTCGGGCCCGTCGCCGGCACGCTCGTGGTGGACGGGGCCGACCTGATCCTCTACGGCGAGGGCGGCGACGATGCCGCCGGCGGGGGCGCATCCCCCGGGGACATCGACGGTGACGGGCTCGACGACCTGATCATCGGCGGCGGCGGTGACGACGACGGCGGGGAGGACGCCGGCGCCGCCTGGCTCGTGTACGCCGCCAACCTGGAGTAGGGCATTCTATCCGCTCCGCACGTGGGCCTCAGCTAGGCGACCGTGGCGCCGAGCGCTGAAGCCGCGAGGGATCATCTGCCGCAACCACGGGTCTGGATCAGCAGCGTCGGCGTCTGAGTCGATGCTGCTGACGCGTTCTGTGCCGTGTGGTGCTGGCCGCGGGAAAGTGGCGCGACGCACCGAGGCCGAGCGGGATACGGCAGGTCCGCCTCTTTGCCATCAAGCCAAGAGCATCGTGCATCACATGGCACAGAACTGCTCGATACCGGACTGCCACTTCGTCCGGCGCTCGCGGAAGACCGCTCGGTGACCGGGACCCGGCGGTTCGCAACGCGCAGTTGTGCACCCCCCCGCCCGGGAGACGGCGCCCCGTCGAATAACTGGCCGACGTGCCGCTCGAAACTGGCGAAGACGCCAGTTTCGGCCCGGGCGCGCCAAGCATAGTCGCGGTTCTCAACGGTGTCGAGGCGCGCCCGGGACATGCGCCCCCTCGGCGAAGACGCCGAGGGGGACGGCGGCCAAGATGGCCCGCGCGGGGACGCGCGGAGGCCGCCTCGCACGTCGGCAGTCGTCTTCGCGTTCACAGACAGGGCGTGGCACCGTGCGGGAGTGATTCTGCGCTT
>JAZKFH010000002.1:0-187577 GCA_040386535.1 Myxococcota bacterium
CTGCACAGTAAACTCGGGGGGGAGCGGTGTCTCAACCACCTTGACACGGAGGGGGATTCCGCCACGCTCTGGTCCCCGCCCGGTGAGCCCCCGGGGGGCATGCATGGCGAGCACGGGTGCCGCATCCAACGTTGCGACACGGACGATCGACGCTCTTTTTCCAAGGCAACTGACGCCGTGCTCACGACGCTCGAGGCGACATGGCGGTCTGTTCCCGACGCACCCGGTAAGCTCGAAGCACGGCTCGCGTCGGAGACCCCCTACGACATTTCTCTCGTGCTCGCCTGGCACGTGCTCGCCGTTTGTTTTTACGGCGATACGGACCAAACGGACGACCGCTGGCGTCCTCGGCCCGCGTGGTGCAAGGACGCGCCGTCGATGGACTACGCCCTGGTGGCGCGGTGCTCCGCCGAGATTCCAGTTGCCCCCTGACCTTGGAGAATTCGATGCCCGACTACTCGCGGCAAAGCGTCGAGCCTCAGCTTGTCCCAACCAACGGCGCGTGCTTGGGCCCCGCAGTTGGGGGAAGCAACGCCGCGGCACAGGAGAGACTCGCCGCTTCTCACGGGGTCGACCCCGTGACGGATTGTGATGAGAGGGACGATCTCGCGGAGGCACTGACGCGTGACGCCTTCCAAGCCTCGACGTTCGAGGAGAAGAACGTCCGCCCATCGAGCGGGTTCGGGCGCTTCGACGCCGCGTTCGACCCGCAAGCCGGCTCCCTCGACATCACGCTCAAGCTCGCCTTCGACTTCACCTTGCACGAGGGGGCCGATTGGGCCGAGCGGATGCGGGCAGCCTGGAATGGCGAGGAGGGGTGGACAGCGGAGGCGAAGGCAACATTCATCAAGCAATACCGAGAGGTGGTCGAGTCCACCTGGAGCGCCGCTCACATCATCCGATGCGTGCGTCCCGGGTGGGAAGATGTCGCGGCATCCCCCACCTGCACATCGTGGTCGTCGACCCTGCAAGCGAAGATCCACATTACGCGGTGACGGTACATGGAGAGCCCCCCGGCTCCGCCCGCGACGACCAGCGCCCGTCCGTGCGGGAACCGGGCGCCTTCGGAGGGCCGGGCACAGCAGAGATGGATCATGACGATCCGCAGTCCAGGAGAATTGGCGAGGGCGTACTGAACGCCGAGCGTGCGCGAATCCAAGCCCTCCTTCCCCCGAACGGCGTGCGAGTCGACATGGCTGGACCGGAGCCGCGCGTGAGCGGGCCGGAAGAGGCGCGTTTGGCGACCTTGGCGCAGGGACTCGCCCTCTCGGAGCGCTATCCATCTACCCCGCAGCTTCCGCTTGACGCGATCGGTTGGGCGCAGGCGCCTGAGCAGGTCGAGGCCACGACGGGGCCAAACACAGCGTTGACACGGGCGGGATCTCCGGGGCCGATGCCGGTGTCGAGGCGCCCGTTACGGACAGGGACACTTCGAGCGTGCTCTCGAAGGGAAGGGACGTGTTGCCGGCACACTACTTGACGTTCTGGGAGGTGCTCACGCGGATGACCGCCGGGTACCTCGCGCCGTCGGAATGGCGGATCGGGAAGTAGCTTCGGGACGGTCGGGGCAGCACGATGCCCAGCGGCGTGTCGACGTCGGTGCCGCCCAAGTTCTGCCCCGCCCCGGAGCGGCCGCAACCTCAGACATCGACCTCAACCGAGAACCACCCGTAGACCGCGCCGCTCTCGTTGAGCTTCCCGAGGTAGTAGGCGGTGTAGATCTCCGCGAACCACTCGCCCTCCGCGCGGAACTGGTAGTCGGTCACCTTCTCGCCGCGCGCGGCGAGCGCGTAGCTGCACCACCTCTCCGCGTACGCTTGCACGTACACCCGGCCGCCGATTGCTACCGCCGCGGCGCCGGCGTCACCCTTTTTCCAGAGGCCGCTCTCCCCGGCGAGCCGGATGTCGCGACAGCGCTTGATCGCGGCGTGCTTCTCCAGCCGTTTCCAGGCCTCGGCGCCGCCTGCCAGGGTCTTCGCGCCGTCCTCGTTCGCCCGGAGCGCCCTCTCGAGTAGCTCGCGCCTCACCGCCTCGGACAACGTGGACACCTCGGGCGCGGCCGCGAACGCGAGGCCCACGTCGATCACCACCGCGATCGACGCGGGGGTCTCGGCCCGCCAGGCGCCGTAGTCGGGGTTCCCGACCTTCCCGGCCATGAAGCTCCGGTGATCGTCCACCGCGTGCCCCAGCTCGTGGAGCGTCACGTGGTCGAACGCCTTGACCTTGCCCGCGCGTCCGGTCTGCCCGATGGTCGTTTGATCGGCGTTCCAGCCCGTCTTGCGTACGTCGAGCTTGAGCACGCCTACACCTTTTTCATAGGAGCCCGACGACGCCGTCACGCCCGTCTTGGTGCGCTTGATGGTCGCGAGCCTGGCGTTCGTCGCGGTGTGGGTCTCGGGCACCATCGAGAGCACGCGGTACAGGCGCGGCAAGGAGCGCGTCGTGTGCTCCCCCTCCAGCTTGCATCCGAAGCGCGCCTCGACCGCGCCCCTGACGAAGGCCTTGAGCTCGTCGGTCTTGGCGCTCGTGCCGATGTCGGTGACCATTTGATCGAGCAACGCCGGCCCGTTCGGCAGCTCGACGAGCCGCGCGAGCACCTTGGGGTTCTTCGCGAGGTCGGCCGTCAGCTTCACCCGTACGGCGCCCCGCTTGACGGCGTTCGCGTCCTCCGCCTCCCGCCCGAACGCCGCGGCCGAGGCGCTCGCCACGATGCGCTCGACCCGGGCGACGGCGGCGTCGATTGTACGGACGAGCTTCGTGACGGCGTCGCTGGCGTCGGGGTACAGCTTGCCGCGGCGCTCTTTTTCGTAGGCCACCGCGGATCGGAGGGCCGTCATGGACTTGACGAGGTCCTCGATGTCCTGGACCCGCTTCTGGCCGCGTGCCTCGTCCGCGGGGTTTGAAGAGTGGAGGAGCGCGCCGAGCTCCTCGATGGTGCCCTTCTGGGCATGGATGCGGACCACGCGGTCCGCCCGGGTGAGCAGCGCGGCCGCTTCGGTCACCCAGGTCCGGGTCTTTTCATACGTTTGGACACCGACATCCTGCTCGAGAGTCTCGATCTCCGCGACGGCGGGGTGCGGCGTCGCGAGGGCGGCGAGATCCGCCTCGATCCACTGCACGGCGGCCATGCAGCGTGCCACGAGCTCGCCGAGCGCCCCGACGCTGGCAGGGGCTCGCGCCACATCGAGACCGCGGATCTGCCGCTCGGCGGCGGCCTGCACCGCGCGGAGCTCGGCGTGCACCGGCAGGAGGGCGGCCTCGGCCCGGCCCTGCTCCACCACGTCGTCGGCAGCGGCGGCGCGCAGGCGCTTCGCCGCGCTCAACCTCACGGCTGCGAAACGTGCCGCAAGCTCCCTGACGGCGGCGAGCGCGAGCTCGGGGCCGACCTCGAAAGCGAGCTCGTTGATCGGCGCGTCGTCCTCCTCGTCCTCGTCCTCCTCCTCGTCGTCGTCGTCCTCCTCCTCTTCTTCCTCTTCCTCCTCCTCCACCACCACCTCGTCCGGCTCGACAGGGGTGGTGTCGACGAGGGCGGTCGTATCGACGGCGCGGGCGACCGAGGCCGTGAGGAGTGGGTCCACGCCGGCGCCCTGCGCGCCGTTGGCCGTCAGCGCGACCTTGAGCTCGCGCAGGTGCACTTTCAGCGCCGACGGATCCATGACCTTGTTGGCCTTGGTGGAGGGGTAGACGGTCCAGACCCCCGCCTCGATGACCGCCGCGCCGCGGATCACGAACCACGCCCCCGGCTTGGACGCGGTCACTCCGGTGTCGGTCTTGTAGAGCGCCTTGAACGTCTCGATCGTGGCCTGGATCGCCCTGCGCCCGAAGATCACCCGGGGAGGGCTCTTCGGGCCGTCGACGCGCACGATGCAGAAGTGGACGGCCGTGCCTTCGTTCTTGGCACGGATGCGCTTGAGGGCGGCGTCGATGTTGGCCTTGACGGGGCTCGGGTAGGGCATGGTGTCTCAGGCGGCGAGGAGGCGGTGGAGGTCGACGAAGGCACCCAGGGAGAGGGCGTCACGCAGCGGCTGGAAGGCCGGGGCGGCGACGTCGGCGAGCAGCGCTCGCGGAACGACCAGCTCCTCGAGCGCGGCGCCCGTGGTGCCGACCATCCACAGGAGGGTGAGGGTCGTGGCCTCCGCCGCGGTGAGGCGGAGCTCGACGCCGTCAGCGAGGGGGATGGGGCCGCCCGCGCGGAGGATCGTCGTCTTCACGACTTCGAGCGCCACGTCGTCGATGCCGAGGTGTCCGCAGATGAGCTTCTCCCGGAGCCCAGCCCAGCCGAAGGTCACCCGGCGGGACAGCCTGCGTCCGATTTCCCGGGCGGGCCCCGGCGCGATGGGCCCGAAGGTGCGATCGAAGAGGTCGTCGGCCGCCCCCTCCAGGTCCTTCCACGCGTCCTGGGACGCGATCGGCTCGATCAGGAGCCATTCGCCGCGGCTCGGGTCCACGTAGGACAGGCGCGGCTCCAGCCGGAAAGCCACCGCGCAGTGCGGGCACGCCTGGCGTCCAAGCGTGTCGCCTAGGATGGCGGCACGGAGGTCGGCGCGGCGCTGGCCGTTGATGCTGTAGTAGACCTCGATCCGCACGGGCTTCGCGCACGCAGGGCACGCGGCCTCCTCCACCTCGCTCATCGACATCGGGCTCCCGGGGGGGAGGCGGATGGTACAGGATGGCGGTGCTCCGTCCTGAAGCAGAAGTGCTGGACGTCATAGAACGAGGCTACTCAGGCACGACGCCCAATCAAGGCCCCCCGAGCTTCTGCCGCTCGGCCGTGGCGGCGGCGCGAAGCTTCGGATCGGTCGTCTCGATGGCGATCCCGAGCTTCGCGTGGCCGCCCGCTTTGTCGCCCAGGGCGTAGAGCGTCCAGCCGAGCTTGTAGTTCGCGAACGTGTAGAAGCGGGAGGTCGGGTCGGCGGTGGCCTGCTCGTAGGCAGCCCGGGCCTGGGTGAGCTCGTTGCGGGCGAAGTGGTGCTCGCCGAGCAGCAGCCACGCGTCGGGTGCACGCTCGGACGTGGGCCAGGTCCGCACCAGGCGGGTCGCCTCCGCGAACGTGCGTGTCGGGTCGGTCGCGGCGACGTGCCACGCACCTTCGGCGCCGTTCTCCTTCAGGACCCGCTCGTAGATGGCCGCGGATTCCGCCGGGGCGAGCGCCGCCAGGCGCAGCAACGCCTCGACGCGTTGATGCTCGGTGACGCCGCGGGGGACCAGCTGTCGGAGCAGGGGCAGGGCGGCGATCGCGGGCGGCGGGGCCCCGGCGTCGCGCGCGGCGACCTCCTGCGCGTAGGCGGCCTCGAAGCGGAGCACCTCGGCCTGGTACAACAGGTCGCGGAGGGACGCCTCCTCGGTCGCCAGCCGGTCGACCAACGCGAGGCCGGCTCGCTCCTCGAGGCGCGCACGGTCCGTTGCGATCCCGGCAAGCAGCCCGCTCCCCATCACGTCCCGCCACTTCCGGGGCTGCCGGACCACCACCTCCTCCTCCGTCCGCAGCTGGTCGAGATGCCCCACCACTTCCGCGATGTCCTGGGTCCGGTAGACGGCGGTCAGCAGCGCCGGCGGCAGCGCGCTCTTCGTGCGATTCCCCAAGACACGGAACGCCTCCGCGGCCGGGGCCCGACCCGCATCGCCCACGTACCGGTCGACCCCCTCGCGCAGCTGCGCCTGCACCGGCCGGTAGCGCGCCTCGAAGGCCTCGGCGCTCGCCATCGCGTCGGCGTACCGCCCCGCGTCGAAGTGCTGCAGCCCGCGGAGGTAGGCGGCCTCGGGGAGCCAGGCGGCGTCGGGCACCTTGTCCAGTGTCGGGCCGGCGTCGTGACCCGACCTGTACTTGCACCACGCGAGTCCCAACAGGGCATCGGGTTGGTAGGGCGAGTCGACGTGCACGTACCCGAAGTACTTCTCCGCGTCCGCGAAGTTCTCGATGGCGTAGTACACCCGGGCGATGAGCAGGAGCGACAGATCGCGGAGAGCATCGGCGGGAACGGGCGAATCGGGCCCCAGGTCGGGAAGCCGCGCGACGGCGGTGGCCCCTTTCACCGCGCTCTTGAGCTGGCCCCTCGACCTGTAGACGACCGACTCCACGTACAGCGCTTGCCAGTAGCGGTGCGACTTGTCGCTCACCTGGGCCAGGTACCGCCGCGCCTCCGAGAGCTCGCCCCGCCCGAAGTGGTGGAGCCCGCGCTGATAGTAGAGCTCGTTGAGCAAGTTCCGCGGAAACGCTTCGGGCGGCAGCCGCGCGGCGAGAGTGGCGATCTCCGCGTCGTCACCGATAGCCTCGGCGATCGTGAGCAGCTTGGAGAGCGAGTAGGGAAAGAACAGGTCCGCGGGGCCAGCCTCGACGACGATGACGAACTGGCGCTGCGCCGAATGGAGGAGCCCCAGGTCGAAGAAGGCGCGGCCAAGGTAGTACCGGAGCAAGGACTCGTGCTCCGGGTACGTTCGGAGGCGGAGGAGCTCGGTGAGGGCGAGGCTCGCCCCGTGGTGGTCGCCCTCGTCGAACATCACGATCGCGTGGCGGATCGGCGCGGGATGGGACGGTGCGGACGGTGGCGACGCCTCGGGGGCGGCCTGTGCTGGCGCCAGTTCGGGCGGCGAGGCCGCCGAGGTGGAAACGAAACAGGTCAGCAGGATCCCGAGTGCGAACATGGGCGCATGCTAACGCCGCGGGAGCGCGTGGTGGGGGGGAGGGGGTGGTTGGTTATGGGCCGTCGATGACGGCTGCGCCTCCGTCGTGAACCGGCTGCTCGACCAGGTCTGGGTCCTCTGGGTCTACCCACAGTGGGCCCCCGTGGGCGAGCGCTGGACAGGGCCCGGCCCCGACGATTTCGCCGGATTGGCGCGCGACCTGCTGGCCACCTGGGACAGCGTCTGCGAGCGGATTCGCGGCTCCGGCGAGCCCCCGCCCTACTACACGTTCTCGGCCGGCGTCCGCGCCGCGACCCTGCGCCGTGCGGGGCTGGGGGAGCCGCTCGAGGCCCTCACGCACACCGAGCGGGACTGCATCCGTGGCCTCGGTCTCGACGTGAAGGTCGCGGCGGAGAAGATCGCCAAGGTCCCGGCCCCGGAGCTGTCCGACACGGACTTCACGCCGCAGTTCACCCGCGCGCTGCACTCCGCCTTCTCGCGGCCCGGCGACGACGCCGACCGCCCGCGCCTGCGTCGGGACATCGAGCACTGCGTCATCCAACATTACGCCTGGGTGGCCGAGACCGGCGTTGAGAACCTCCCACTCTCGTTCGCGGCCGCCTTCGCGGCGGGGCTCGCCGAGGCCCGTCCCGGCCTGCTCCCTGGGACGGAACTCGCGGCTTCCGTGCTGCGGGTTCTCGGGCCGGAGGGGATCGAACCGGGCGCCTGAACCGCGGCCAGCCCGCGCTCGGGGTGGGGCCTTCGCGGAGTGCGGCCGCGAAGGGACGGTGGCAGGACACCCCAAACCGTACCGGCCAAGAGTGGGGGGCCTTGCCGCCAGGGGGTGCCACCTTTGGCCGCTTTGTGGCTGATTTCCGGTCCTCGCGCGCGGGATGCATCGTAGTTGTCGGCGTTCCTCCGCGGGGCGTGCGCGTTCGGGGCACGATTGGGCACACCGACCGGCCAAGAGTGGGGGGCCTTGCCGCCAGGGGGTGCCACTCTTGGCCGCTCGGCGCCGGATTCCCGAGCGTTGAGCGCCGAGATCGTGCCGTTCCGCTCCCCGCGTGAGGCACGCGGAGGGCGCCGCCTCTGGCGGCGGTCCGTCTGGCCGCGCTCGGGCGGCCGGACGACCGAGCGGCCTCGCCGCTCGCCCGGAGCGCGCCGACCCCGCCCCCGGCGGGGGCACGCCCTTCCGATACACCGCTACGCCGAGCTGCGGAAACCCGCGGCTGACCGGAGCCGAGCGCCCCGCCAGAACGACCGCCTCCGCCCGCGTCGGGATAGGCTGCCGCCGCATGCCAAGCCATCCCACCCGCTCCAAGGTCAACCCCGGTCGCGCCGCCGCGGTCCAGGCGCTCCTCGCCGTCGAACGTGGCGAACACGCCGAGGACGCCCTCGCGCGCCTCGCCCCGCGTGACCCCGCGGATCGGGCCCTCGCCTGGCACCTCGTGCTCGGCATCCTGCGCAACCGCCCCGCGGTCGACGCGATCGTGCAACAGGCGGCCAAACGCACCACGAAGAACCTCGACCCCGAGGTGCTCGCCGCGCTGCGGATGGGCGTGTTCGAGCTCCGCCGTTCGCGCGTGCCGCCCCACGCCGCGGTGGACCAGGCGGTCGAGGCCTGCCGCGCCGCCGGGGTCGGCCACGCCGCGGGCTTCGTGAACGCGGTGCTGCGCAACCAAGGCAGCTTCGACCCCGACGAGGACTCGCGCCTGGGCCACCCCGCGTGGCTGGTGCACCGCTGGCGCCGTCGGTACGGCGCGGACGCCGACCGGTGGATGGTGGCGAACAACGAGCCCGCGCCCGTCTACATCGCCGCGAAGGAGGACCCCGCGGGCGTGTCGCGCATGTTCCAGCACCGCGGCCTCACGCTCACGCCGGTGGGGCACGACCTGTTCCGCCTGCCCGAGGGGGCCGGCAACATCGACGATCTGCCCGGTTTCGCCGAGGGGCAATGGTGGGTGATGGATCCCGCGGCGGCGGCGGTGGCCGATCTCGTGGGGGACATCGCCGAGGGCACCGAGGTGCTCGACGTGTGCGCGGCCCCCGGTGGCAAGAGCTTCCGCCTGGCCAGCCGCGGCGCGCGCGTGCACGCCACGGACGTCGATCCCAAGCGGCTCGAGCGCGTGCAGGAGGGCGCCGAGCGGCTCGATCTCGCGGTGTGGGGCGAGGCCCACGACTGGACCACCGGCCCGCTGGATCGCACGTTCCCGCTGGTGCTGGTCGACGCGCCGTGCACCGGTCTCGGCACGTTGCGGCGCCATCCGGACATCCGCTGGCGTCGCAAGCAGGAGGACATCGCCGCCGCCGCGTCGAAGCAGTGGGCGATCCTCCAGAACGCCGCGCGGTGCGTGGCGCCCGGCGGCGCGCTGGTCTACGCGGTGTGCTCGCCGGAGCCCGAGGAGGGCGAGGACATCGCGAAGAAGCTCGGCTGGCGCGCGGAGCTGGTGTTCGACAACGCGCCGGGCCTCATCGGCGAGGACGTGTTCTGGGGCGTGCGGATGCGTGCGCCCGGCGGCCCAAGCGATGCCGCGGTGCCGACGGAGGCGACCCCCCTGGAGCTGGGCGAGCCGTGAGCTTCGACGCCGCCGACACCCCCATGTTCCGGCAGTACCGGGATCTGAAGGCCCAGTACCCCGACGCGCTCCTGTTCTTCCGCATGGGAGACTTCTACGAGTTGTTCGGCCCCGACGCGGTGTGGACGGCGGCGGCGCTCGAGCTCACGTTGACCGCGCGCAACAAGGAGTCGGCGGATCCGGTGCCGATGTGTGGGGTGCCGCACCACGCGGCCGAGGGGTACATCCGCCGCGTCGTGGAGATGGGCCGCAAGGTGGCTGTGGCCGACCAGGTGGAGGATCCGAAGCTCGCCAAGGGGATCGTGAAGCGTGAGGTGGTGCGCGTCGTGACGCCCGGGCTGTCCGGCGAGCATGCGGACTCGCACGAGTCAGCGTTCCTCGTCGCGATCGGCGGCGGGCCGGGCGGGTACGGGCTCGCGCTCCTCGACGCGTCGACCGGCGATTTGCGTGTCACCGAGCCGCGCACGTTGGACGATCTGGTCGGCGAGCTCGGCCGCATCGAGCCCCGCGAGGCGCTGCTCGCAGCGGGGGTGGACGATCCGGCGCTCCGGACGGCGCTCGGCGTCGCGCCGATCACGATGCTCGACACGTTCGTGGCGGACACGGCGGGGATCGCGGCGCGCTTCGGCGCCGACCACGGCGTCGGTGTGGCGGGCTTGGGCGCGGTGAGCGCCTTGCTCCACTACGCCACGACCTACCTGAAGTCGCCGCTCGCCAACGTGGTGGCGCTCAAGCCCTACGTGCTCGGCGGCGCGCTCGGCATCGACGAGGCCACGCGTCGCAACCTGGAGTTGTTCCGGCCCCTCCGCGGCACTGGCCGCAAGGGCACGCTCCTCGGGCTGCTCGACACCGCGCGCACCGCCATGGGCGGCCGCCTCGTGCGGGAGTGGCTCGGCGCGCCGCTGCTCGACGTGGGCGCGATCACCGCGCGCCAGGACGCCGTGTCCGCCTTCGTCGCGGAGCCGAACGGGCGCCGGGCCGTCATCGCCGCGCTCGCGGAGGTGGCCGACATCGAGCGCATCGCCGCGCGCGTGTCGCTCGGAAATGTCACCCCGCGGGACCTCGGCGCGCTGCGTACGTCGCTGCTACGGCTGCCCGACATCGCGGCCTCGTTGACCGAATTGGATCGCCGCGGTGACACCGCCGCCGCCCTCGCGTCGCGGCTCCCGCCCGATCTGGCGCGTGACATCGCCGCCGACCTCGACCGCTGGCTTGTCGACGAGCCGCCGCCCACCCAGGCGGAGGGCGGGATCATCCGGCCCGGCGTGCACGAGGAGCTCGATCACCTGCGCGGGCTCTCGCTCGACGCGAAGGGCGCGATCGCCGCGATGGAGGGCGCGCTCCGCGAGGAGACCGGCGTCAGCAGCCTGAAGATCCGCCACAACGGCGTGTTCGGTTACTACATCGAGGTCACCAAGGCGAACCTGCACAAGGTGCCGCCGTCGTGGCATCGCAAGCAGACCATCGCCGGCGGCGAGCGCTACATCACCCCCGCGCTCAAGGAGTACGAGGAGCAGGTGTCGGGCGCGGACGGGCGGCGCATCGAGCTCGAAGCGGAGCTGTTCGCGGCGCTGCGGGCGCGGGCGGCGGCCGAGGTCGCGCGGCTCCAAATCGTGGCGCGTGGCGTCGCCGAGTTGGACGTGCTCGCTTCGTTCGCGGAGCTGGCCGTGCGCAGCCGGTGGGTGCGCCCCACGGTCGACACGAGTGTCACGTTGGACATCCAAGCCGGCCGGCACCCCGTGGTCGAGGCGACCCTCCAGGGCGAGCGCTTCGTCCCGAACGACGTGCGGCTCGACGAGCGTGGCCGGCTCGTGCTCCTGACAGGGCCGAACATGGCGGGCAAGAGCACGCTGATGCGCCAGATCGCGCAGATCGTCCTGCTCGCCCAGGTGGGTGCGTTCGTTCCGGCGACCACCGCGCGCATCGGGGTGTGTGACAAGATCTTCGTGCGTGTGGGTGCCAGCGACGACGTGGCGCACGGCCAATCCACGTTCATGGTCGAGATGAGCGAGACCGCGAACATCCTCGTCGGTGCCACGAACCGCTCGCTCGTGCTGCTCGACGAGATCGGGCGCGGCACGTCGACCTACGACGGGCTTGCCATCGCCTGGGCGGTGGCGGAGGACCTGCACGATCGCATCGAGTGCCGCGGCGTGTTCGCGACGCACTACCACGAGCTGGCCGCCCTCCCCGAGACCTGCCCGCACGTGCGGAACCTGCACGTCGCGGTGACCGAACACGGCGAGAAGATCGTGTTCCTGCGCAAGCTCAAGGAGGGGGCCGCGAGCGGCTCGTACGGCATCCAATGTGCGCGGCTCGCGGGGCTCCCAGCGCCAGTGGTCAAGCGCGCGAAGGCGTTGCTCCAACAACTCGAGAAGCGCCGACCCAAGCCGGAGGCCACCCAACTCTCGCTCTTCGGGGGCGGTGGTGGCGGCGGTGGAGAGGCGGAGACGAGGCTCGTCGAGGTGCACGTGGAGCCCGCCCTGGCGCCGCTGGTGGACCGCGTCCGCGAGGCTGTCACCGCGCTCGATCCCGACACGATGAGCCCGCGCGACGCGCTGGTGGCGCTCTACCGGCTGCGGGATCTGCTGGGGTGAGCGGCACGACCACGATCGACGCGGCGATCGAGGGGTACCGCCACTGGGCCCGGGTCGAACGGGGCCTCGCGGCCAACACCGTGATGGCCTACCACACCGACCTGGTGCGGCTCGCGACCTGGCTGGAAGGGCGCGGGATCCGGCGGCCGGAGCAGGTCCAACACGCCGACCTGACCGCCTACGTGGCGCACCTCGTGGACGACGTCGGGCTCGACCTGCGCAGCGTCGCCCGCCACCGGAGCGCGTTCCGCCAGTTCTTCAAGTTCCTGATTCGGGAAGGGGAGTTGCGGACCGATCCCTCCCCCCGTGTCGAGGGCAAGGTGCCGCCGCGGAAGCTGCCGACCGTGCTCTCCGAGGCGCAGGTGGAGGCGCTGCTCGGCGCGCCGAATGTCGAGGAGTCGCTCGGCCTCCGGGACGCCGCGATGATCGAGCTGATGTACAGCTCGGGCCTCCGCGTAACCGAGCTCGTGACGCTCCCGCTCGCTTCAGTGCACCTCGAAGGCGGGTTCTTGCGGGTGCGTGGCAAGGGCGGCAAGGAGCGGCTCATCCCGATGGGAGAAGAGGCGGGGGCGAAGGTTGCGACCTACGTCCGGAGCGTGCGCGGTGGGCAGGATCCCCACTTGCGCGAGCCCGCCCTTTTCTTGTCACGTTTGGGCTCGGCGATGACGCGCCAGAACTTCTGGGAACGGCTCGTGGGCTACGCCCGCGTGGCCGGCGTGCATGCGCGCGTGACGCCGCACCAGCTCCGCCACGCCTTCGCGACCCACCTGTTGGAGCACGGCGCCGACTTGCGCCACGTCCAGGCCATGCTCGGGCACGCCGATATCAGCACGACCCAGATCTACACGCACGTGGCGCGCGAGCGGCTCAAGCGGGTGCATGCGGAGTTCCATCCGCGGGGGTCGTGATCTCGCGTACGGTCGAGAAAGGCCGATTGAACCGCCAAGGCGCCAAGACGCAAAGGGCAGGAAAGCGAGGCGGGACGGGCCTTCCTTGGCGCCTTGGCGGTTTCCACCCTCCGGGGGTCACTTCACCGCCCACCACGTCACGGTCCCCTGCGAGGTCCCCGGCCCGAACGCCGAGCGAAGGCACACCTCCTCCGCAGGGTCGAGGTTGCAGTCGCGGTGGCCGTGCGCCACGACGGCGGTGAAGCCGGCCGCGCGGATCGCTTCGAGCACCGTGGGGTCGCAGGATTTGAGGCCCGCGTCGACGCGGCGGGCGAAGTCGCGATCCGCGGCGGGCCACGCCTCGTACGCGGGGCGCATCACGACGGGGACCGATCGTTTGTGCGCGATGGCTTCGAGCAGGAAGTGGGTGGCGCCTTCGCGGCAGCGCGGTCCGGACACGGGGAGGTCGAGCACGGGGCCGGTGCCGACGGCGAGCGCGACGGTGGAGGGGTCGTGGACGACCGCGGACGTGGCCAGGGGGAGGGGGCGCGGGTCGCCGACCCAACCGTCGGCCCAGAGGAGCGCGACCAGCGCGAGGGCGCCGCGTGGGCCCCAGGGGATGGCGGCTGCTGAGGCGGCGAGGCCGACGAGAGCGCCGATGAGGAAGCGGTAGGGTGTGCCGCTCGCGGCGATGGTGGGCGAGAGCGCCTCGATTGCGGCGTACGGGAGCGGAACGACGGTGCCGGCGCCGAACGCGAGCACGAGGCACGCGAGGCCGACGAGCAGCGGCGCGCGGAGCCACCGGATGCCCGCGAGGGCCGCGACGATCAGCGGCACGCCGAGGTAGCCGGTGTGCACGACGCCGTTGGCGAGGCGCGGCGGGAGCCCGGGCGCGAAGAACAGATCCGTCAGGAGCACGGCACGTTTGACCTGGGCGCCCACGGGCGCGGCATCGACGCTGCCGAAGGGGGCGAACAGGCGGACCACGGGGTCGAAGTTGGGGGCGTGGTAGCGGGAGGCGGAGAGGGCGCCCAGCGCGGCGGCGCCGACGAGGGCGAGCCAGCGTGCGGCGACGAAGAAGGCGGCGCGCCGATCGGAGCGCTCGGCCGCCACCGCGACGACCGCCCACACCGTGAGCCCCGCGCACGCCGCGAGCGCCACGTGCGGCGCGGCGGTCCCGACGGCGAGCGTGGTGACAGCCAGCAGCGGGACGCCGATCCACGGGCGGCGGGCGCCGAAGCTCGCGACCGCCCAGAGAAGCGCTGCGCCGCCGAGCACGGCCTGCTCGAGCTGCCCGTTCGCGAGGGTGGTGTGCACCCACGGGTTGAACGCGATCGCGGCGCCGAGCACGAAGCGGCTCCATCCGCCGAGGCGCAGGGCCGCGCCGAGGAGCCAGCCGCATACGGCGTTGAAGGCGGGGATGAGGACGAACACGAGGTTGAGCGCGAGGACGGGCCCCACCACCGAGGCGAGCAGATCGGCCGGCCAGAGGAGGGGCCTGAACTCCGCGCCGCCTGCGATGTCGAGCGTGCGCGCGCGGTTGGCGAACGAGAACGGGAGCGTGCCGTCGGCGAAGCCGAGCGCGATGTGGTGGCCGTCGGTGAAGGTGGTGTCGGGGAGCAGCGCGCGCATGTCGGTGGGAACGGGCCACACCGCCGCGGCGCCGATGGCGACGGCGCCGACGAGGAGCACCAGGAGGGGCGGCCAGGAGCCCTGCTTCTTTTGCCCCCCGGAAGCCTCGCTCATTCGAGGGCCCACCACGTGACCCCGCCCTCGGTGGTGCCCGGCCCGAGCGCGGCTTCGAGGCACGGCGCCACGCGCGGCGGCGCGGGGCAATCGCGGTCGTGGCGGTGGAGCACGAGCGTGGTGAACGGCCACTTGTCCACCATCGCCCGGAGCTGGGCGGGGCAATCCTCGCCGCCGCTCCACGCGCGGTTGAGTCCGGCGACCAGCCCAGGCACCGCGGCGTAGCCGGCGCGCGGATTGGTGAGCTGGAGGGGCACCGGGCGCCCGGTGGCCGCCGCTTCGAGCAGGTAGTGCGCGGTTCCGTTGGGGCAGGTCGGCCCGGCGAGCGGGAGGTCGAGCACCGGGCCCGTGCCGGCCGCGAGCGCCGCACGGGAGGCGTCGGCGTACGCCGATTGGGACCGGAGGGGGAGGGGACGGGTGGCCCCCGCGGCGGCCTCACCGAGCGCGAGCGCGATGGCGACGAGCGCCACGGACACCGACCGCGGCCCCGCGGACGCGACCACGGCGAGCGCGAGCACCGCGCCCATGACCAGCCGGTAGGCGCTCAGGCTCTGCGAGATCGTGGGCGCCAGCGCGGCGAGCGCGGCCCACGGGAGGGGGATCGTCGCGCCCGCGAGCGTGATGGCCGGCCCGAGCGAGAAGAGCACCAGGACCGCGGCGACCACGAGCCCGCCGCGCGCCGAACGTTCCCGCCCGGCCGCCCAGGCGGCGGTTCCGAGCAGCACCCAGCCGAGCCAATTCGGGTGCAAGACCGGCGGCGCGACGCGCACGTCCGGCGGCAGGAGCAGCCCGCGCAACGAGGTCACCTCGGGCAGGTCCGCGAGCCCGGTGGGGCGCCCCTCGCTGCCCTTCGGCGCGAACACGTGGATGCCCGGCGCGAAGGAGGGGGCGTGGTAGGCCTGCACCGCGAGCGCGCCGAGGGCGACCGACCCGAGCACGACGAGCCAGCGGCCGCGGCGTCGTGGTGGGCCTTCCGCGCGGCGCGGCGCCATCTCGACGAGCGCCCAGAGCCCGATGACGAGGCAGCCCGCGAGCGCCACGTGGGGGGCCGCCCACCCGAGGAGCGCCGTCGTGACACCGGGGAGCACGGGCGCCCACCACGACGGCGACCGCGCCGCGAAGATCGCCGCGGCCAGCTGGAGCGCCGCGCCGCCGAGGATGGCCTGCTCCACCTGCCCGTTCGCGAGCGTCTCGAGCACCCACGGGTGGAACGCCAGCAGGCCGCCGAGCAACGCACACCCCGCGGGGCCGCGCCCGAGCACCTTCCCGAGCAGCCACCCCCCCGCGAGGTTGAAGGCCGGCACGAGCGCGAAGGTGACGGCGAGCGCGAGGGGCGCGCCGAGGAGGGCCCCGAGGAGCGTCGTGGGCCAGAGGAGCGGGCGGAGATCGGCGCCGGTGGGCCACGCGACGACCGGCGTGTGGAAGGTCGGGAGGATGCCCGCGCGGAGCGGCTGCGCCCAGAGCGAGATCCCGAGCAGGTGGCCGTCCGTGAAGCGGGTGAACGGCGCCCGCGCGGTCGGATCCTCCCAGACGGGCAGGATGAGGCCCGCCCCGACGGCGATCGCGACCAGCAGCAGGATTGGGAGGAGGAGGGGGCGGCGCACCGGTCCTCTCCTACCTCCTCGGCTCGCGACGCGCCGCCGGCCGGCGCGGGGGAACGTGCCTGTCAAGAAACTGTGGGTGTCTGCTATACTGCCAGGGTGTTCCTCCTCTTGGCCGGCTGTGTGTCGGCGCCCTCCGACCACGAAATCGACACGTCGGCGCTCGCGGGGGCACCAGGCGCGACCGTGGCCTCGGTTCGTAGCGACACGGCGGGCACCCCGCCGCCCGACGCGCAGGTGTTGCCCGACCTCTGGAGCGATGTCCCCATCGTGATCGGCGCGGGTCCGTCCGGGCTCGCGGTCGCGATGGATCTGGGCGAGGCGCTGGTGCTCGAGGCCGCCGACGTGACCGGCGGGCGGGCGCGTTGGGCGGGCGGGTTCCTGTACATGGTGGGCACGGAGGAGCAGGCGGCGCTCGGCATGACGGAGACGGCGGAGCTCGCCGAGGCCGAGTGGGAAGCGCTCACCGGCGCCCCGCCCACCCAGGCCACGCACACGTTCCTCGCCGCCACCGACGGCATCCGCGATCGGCTCGTCGGGATGGGCATCGTGCTCCGCCTCGACCGCCCCGAGCCCCTCAGCCGGCGGCTTCGCCTCCATGCGCCCACGACCCTCGGCCTGGGCCTCGTCGAGACCCTGGCGGCCAACCTGCCCGAGGGCGTCGAGGTGCGCTTGTCGACCCCGGTGCACGGCCTCGTGTTCGTGGACGGGCAGGCCGCCGGGGTGCGCACCGACGCCGGCTGGATCTTCTCGGACACGGTCATCGTGGCGTCCGGCGGCTTCGTGGATCGCGCGGACCTCGTGGAGCTGCACTCGGGGTGGGGCCCCGGCGCGTGGCGCATGGGCGAGGACCAGGGCGCGGACGGCGCCGCGGTGGACTGGGCGCTCGAATACGGGCTCGGCACCGCGCACCTCGACACGCTCGGCACCTACCGCGACGTGATGGGCCTCGCGGGCGCCGACGGGGGGGCGATGCGCGTCGAGGGCACCAGCACGCCGTGGGTGTGGGTCGACAGCACCGGCACGCGCTTCGTGGACGAGTCCGCTACCTGGAGCGTGCTGCTCTCCGGGCTCGCCGACTCGCGCCCGAACGTGTGGGCGGTGACGACGTACGAGTCCATCTCGGCGAACGTGTCGGACGAGGACCGCGCCGCGCTGGTGTCGGGCGAGACCTGGCGGTGCGCGGACGACCTGGGCGCCCTCGCCGACGACATCGGCGTCGACGCGACCGCGCTCGCCGAGACGATGGACTCCGTGGCGGATCTGCGCGCGCGCCGGGCCGCCGATCCGCTCGGGCGCTCCTTCTCCACGTTCACGATCACGCCGGGCACCTGGTGCGCGTTCCGCCCCGGGAACGTCGCCGCCAAGAACTTCGGCGGCCTCGCGGTGGACGACGAGGGGCGCGTCCTGGACGCCGCGGGCGCCGCGGTCCCCGGGTTGTGGGCCGTCGGCGAGGCCGCCGGGATGGGCGTCCCGGGGCTGGGGGGCGCGTGGGGCTTCGACGGCAGCCTTTCCGCGGTGTTGTGGAGCGGATGGCGGACCGCGGCGAGTGTTCGGGCGGAGGCCGCGGGGACGGTGGCCGAGGAGCCCTGACACGCGGCGGTCGGCGCCGCGCCGGGCACCGCCGCGCGCGCGGTCGCCCAGACAAGATTGCCCGGAACTACCGCGACGTCGCCTCGCGGTCCTCGACCGGCGCCGCCCCGACCTCCAGGAACTTGAACTTCAAGGCGTCCTTCCGGCGGATCACCGAGGCCTCGTCGAGCCCCGCGGATTCGAGCCACGACACCATCACGTCGGGCTCCCATCGGTAGGGCGCGCCGTCGAGCAGGACGCGGCCCTCTTCGAGCGCGGCGTCGATGATGGGGAGGGAGCGGCCCTTCGCGTCCCGCATGAGCGCCTCGAAGCGGGCCTGGCGCGGCGCGTCGACGAAGTGGAATTCGTGCCGCGCGGTCCACGCGGAGTGCAGGTGCATCGGGCGGAACGCCACGCCGGTGAGCCCGAGCCGCAAGGCGATGCGGCCGAGCATCTCGCCCGCCTCGCGCGCCATGCCGAGGCCCGGCACCTCCTGCCCGCGCAGCCGCGGACGGTTGGCCGAGAAGAGCGCGCGCGGGTTGCGGAGGGTCATCCAGTGGATGAACAGGACCGGCTTGCCCTCGACCCGATCGCGGGAGAGCACGGTCTCTCCGAGCAGGTGCTCCAGGCCGCCGGCGGTGCCGTACATGCGCATCCGGTCGCCGATCTCGCCGCTGTCGAGCCGGACGCGCACGTTCTGGTAGCCGAGGCGCTGGAGCTGCGTGAGCACGCCATAGCGGTACATCGCGTACTCGATGCCGCTCGCCGTGTAGTTGCCGAGCAGGCGCGGCTCGGTTTCCCGGCCGCCGAGCGCCCCTTCGAGGTCGGCCGCGGTGATCCACTCGTCGTTGCCGAGCTTCCGGGTGTCGAGCCCCGCGGCGATGCCGGCGAATTGGCCGCGCATCGGATCGGGGCCCTTCGGCACGGGCTCCTTTCGTCCGGTCGCGAGGAGGTTTGCCGTGCCCGCGAACAGGCGCCAGGCATCGGGGTGGTAGCCCCCCGCGGGGAGCCACACGCTTGGGGTGCGGCCGAGGGAGGCGAGTACGCGTGCGTCGCGCTCCAGGGCGCCCTCCAACGTGAGGCCGAGCCGGCCCAGGCGGTCGCCCCGCAGCACGTCGCCCCCGGCGAGCACGAAGACGAGGCCGGACTCGGGGCGGCGGGCGAGCAGGCCGTCGAGCGTCTCGAGGTAGACGCCGTCGCCACAGCCGGGGGGGAGCACGGTCTCGTCGACGCCGGGGAGCGCGATCCAGTCGGAGCCGGAGATGGAGCCGATCCACGCGGCTTCGTCGCGCGCGAGGCAGGCGGCCGTGCCGTCGGGCGGGTGGGCGTCGAGATCGATGACGGACACGCGCTCGTCGAACCCCGCGTCCCGCAGGGCGGCCACGGCGACGGCGATGTCGTTCACGGCGCAGGAGCCGCCAGCGCGATCGGGGTGGGCGTGGTGGAAGCCGCCGAGCAGGTTCACGGTGGGGCGGCCCTCCGCGAGCGCGGCGCGCGCGGCCTCGAGGGTGCCGCCGCAGGCGAGGCGCACGGTGCGCATGATCTCGTCGACCATGATCTCGGCGGGGTCGGTGCCGTAGATGCGGGCGAGCACCTCGCAGTCATCCAGCGAGCGCAGCAGCGAGTCCTCGTGGGCCCGCGACAGGTCGTGCCAGCTCACCAGCGGCGGGCTCTTCAGGTCGCGCGGCTTGAGCGCGCCCGTGGCCACGAGGTGCCACGCGACGTAGTCGGCGCGGCGCGGCTCGGCGCCGGTGCGCGCCTCGATGGAGGCCAGCGGCATGCGGTAGTCGGGGTGATGCCACGTCGGCAGCGGCCCCCGGACCCAACGCGCCCAGCGATTTCGTACGTTCGGTAGCATGATTCCGCGCTTAGTAGTCCCCGATCTCATACGGGACAAGGCGGCTTTTCACGAAGCTGTACCGGAAGGGCTATGCGCCCCGCTCCTTGAGCACGTCGACCACGCTCAACACCGCCTTGTAGGACCCGAACGGCGGGTACACGTAGGTGCCGGAGATGCGGGGGTGGTCCATCATCTCGCGCAGGGCCTCGCGCGCGACGTTGATGCCGACCTGGCGCTGGGCTTCCTTGTCGCCCGCGGCGGCGAGGCGCTTGCGGATCGGCTCGGGCACCGACATGCCGGGGACCTCGTTGTGGAGGAACTCGGCGTTCTTGAGCGAGACGAGCGGCATGATCCCCACCAGGAAGGGGATCTTCGGGAGGTCGGCCGTGCGCTCGAAGAAGCGCCACAACACCTCGGAGTCGAACACCGGCTGCGAGAAGAAGTACTCGGCGCCGGCCTCGATCTTGCGCTTGTAGCGCGCGACCTCGAGGTCGAGATCCATGTGGCCGGGGTTGCACCCGGCGCCCACGAGCAGATCGGTCTTGCCGCCGATGGGCTGGCCCGAGAAGTCGAGGCCGCGGTTCATCATCTGGATGAAGGTGATGAGGCCGATGGCGTCGATGTCGAAGACCGCGGTGGCGTTCGGGTACGTGCCCATCTTGGGCGGATCGCCGGTGATGGCGAGGATGTTGCGCAGGCCGAGGGCGTTGGCGCCGAGCAAGTCCATCTGCATGCCGAGCAGGTTGCGGTCGCGACAGCAGTAGTGGACGACCGACTCCATGCCGCAGTGTTGGCGCACGAGCTGGGCGAGCGAGGAGGGGCCCATGCGGGCGACAGCGCGAGGCCCGTCCGCGATGTTGACCACGTCGATCCCGGCGGCCTGGAGCATCGCGGCGCCCTCGACAGCCTTGACCGCGTCCACGCCGCGCGGCGGGTCGAGCTCGACGCTGACGCAGAACTTGCCGCTGTACAGGCGCTTGCCGAACTCGGTCTTCTCCGAGGGATGGGTCACCTGGACCTTGGGGGCCGCGAGCGCCAGCCCTTGCGACGCGCTCTCCGCCGCGTCCGCCACGACCGGGCGGCGCTCTGCCGCGACCGAGCGGATGAAGCCGCGCATCTGCTTGATCATGTCGGGCGTGGTGCCGCAACACCCGCCGATCACGCTGGCGCCGAGCTGCACGAAGCGGCGCGCGTGCTCCGCCATGTACTCGGGGGCCGCGAGGTAGAGCGTACGGCCCTCGATCACCTGCGGCAGCCCGGCGTTCGGCATGGCCGCGAGCTTCATGTCAGTGGCGCCGACCATGCGCTCGAGCACGTGTTGCACGCCGCGCGGCCCGTTCGAGCAGTTCGTGCCGAACACGTCGATCGGCCACTTCGCCACCGTGCGCGCCGCGACCTCGGGGGCCTCGCCCTCGATCTGCGCCTGGCCCGGCCCCACGAGGTTGAAGGACATACACGCGACGATCGGGAGATCACACACCGCGCGGACCGCGCGCACCGCCTGCCAGAGCTCGGGCATGCGCGTGAAGGTCTCGAGGACGAACAGGTCGGCGCCCGCGTTCGCGAGCACCTCCGCCTGCTCGCGGAACACCTGGAAGGCCTCGCCCGGCGTGAGCTTGCCGACCGGCGCGAGGAGGGAGCCCGTGGGCCCGATCGACGCCGCGACCCACGCGCGCCCCTGGGCCTGCTCGCGCGCGAGGCGCACGCCCGTGGCGTTGATGTCGACGAGGCGATCCTCGAGCCCGTGCTGGGAGAGGCGGGTGCGGTTGGCGCCGAACGTGTTGGTCGTCAGAACGTCGGCACCGGCCTTGCGGTAGGCGGCGTGGATCTCGCGCACGGTGTCGGGCTGGGAGAGGTTCAGCTCGTCGTAGCAGCGGTTGATGAACACGCCGCGCGCGTAGATTTCGGTGCCCATCGCACCGTCGAACAGGACGACGCGCGACTGGAGCGCGTCACGGAAGGAGGACAGGGGAGCTCCGCGGATCCTAGGATGGTACCGGGCCGTCGTGCGGCGCGGCACCGTAGTCTGACGAGAGGGTGAGCGCGAGTACGGTCACGTTGTCGCCTCCGCCGCCTCGATTCGCGGCGTCGACGAGGGTGCGACAAACCTCCATCGCTTGCGCCGCGAGCGTGGCGCCGCGCGCGTTCCGCACCGCGTTTCCGATGAGCAGCGCGACCGCGGCCTCCTCGGGCCCGCCGTAGTCGGTCAGCCCGTCCGAGCAGAGGATCAGCCACTCCCCGGGCAACATGGTCAACATGCGCGTGAAGAGCGGCGCCGGGGAGGGGCCGCCTTCGGCGTCGAAGTGACCGACGTACCCGACGAGCGGCGCGCCGGCGTCCGCCCAGGACACGTGCCGGCCCACCGACGCCTCGCGCAGGCGCTCGGACTGGAGGTTCTGGTCGTAGGTGAGCAGCGCCACGCCGTGCCGCCCGACGAGGTACGCCCGCGAGTCCCCAAGTGCCGCGAGGTGCACCCGGTTCCCGCGCGTAATCGCGGTCACGACGGTGGTGCCCATCGGGATGAAGTCGTCCACGTCGGCGCCGCCGAGGCGCAGCGCGGCGTCGCACACGATGTCGTTGGCGCGGGCGAGCGAGCCGGCGAGGGCGGCGTGCACGCGCGGCGGCTCGGCGTCCCGCAGGGCGTCGGCCTGTTCGGCCCACCAGAGCTTGAGCGTGCGGATGGTGAGACCCGACGCGAGGTCACCCGAGCCCGCGTTGCACTGGCTGATGCCGTCCGCCACGCAGAGCAGCGAGAACGTGGGCTCGCCGACGAGCAGGAAAGCGTCCTGGTTGGTCTGCGTCTGGAGGCTCTTGAGCACGCCCACGTGCGTGTCGAAGCCGGCGCAGGCGCCCGCCTGGTGCGCCCAGGGCGCGGACTGGCGCATCGCGTGGACCGCCTCGGCGACGTGGAGCCGCTCCCACAACGCGAAGCCGTCCGCGGGGCGCAGCGCGCCGTCTGCCGCCATCCCCTCCATCACGACGGCGAGGAGCTCGAGGGGGAGGGGAACCCCGAGGGCGCCGATCTGGGGCGACAGGTCGGACTCGGCGATGTCTCCCGGGTCGGGGAGGCGGCCGAGCACCTGCTCCAGCACGATGCGGAGCACGAACCGCACGTCGTCACGGCGGCCCTGGGACGTTGGCGCGCCGCGGGTGCGGAACTGCACCGTGTCCCCAGTGATGGCGACGGTCATCGGGTCGGGCACGATGCCGAGGCCCTGGAGGTGAACGTCCGCGAGGGCGCGCGCGAGGCGGATCGCGAATCCGAAGGCGGCCGTGGGCGGGAGCGCGCCAGGGGTCGGCAGGGCGCGCGGGCGGGCGCGCAACATCTCGAAGCGGTCGACCCCGTCGCGGAGGGCGACCGTGTCGCGCGTGCAGACGAAGCGTTCGTCCGCCTCGACCAGGGGGCGCACTGCGTCCCACCACGCGTCGAAGCGGGCGCTCGACGAGAGGCGCCGCGCCAGGAACCAGTCCCGCACGTCGGCGGCGGTGGCCCGCCCGTCGACATCGACCAGCAACATCGCGAGCCCGGCGAGGGGCTCGGCCTCGATGAAGGCGCGGGTGCCGTCCGGGTCGCGGACGCTCCGGGCGAGCAGCCCGTCGGGCAGGCAGCGGCGGTAGGCGGTGGCGAGCGCGCCGTGGCGCACGTGCACGGGGTGGCTCGACCCCTGGTGCTCCCACCGCAGCGTGGCCGCGGTGGCATCGCGCTCCTCGACCGTGGCGAAGCCAAAAGCCGGCTGGTACAGAACGTCGCCGACCTGGACCGGCTCGTGGGGGAGGATCGAGAGCATGGATCCCGCCCTTATCACCGAGGGCCCCCGATCGCGGTGGGTTAGGAGCGTCGCCCCGCCTTCCGTCGGGCATCCGGAGCACTCGTGGAAGTACGTGACCCCCTCCATGGCGCCATCGCCGTGGCCCCCGAAGAGGTGGCGGTCGTCGATCACCCGTTCGTGCAGCGCCTGCGCGGTATCCGCCAGATGGGCTTCTCCGAGCTCCCGTTCCCGAGCGCGATCCACAGCCGCTACGCCCACTCGCTCGGCGCGATGGAGCTCGCGGGCCGCGCGTTCGACCTCTGCTTCCGTCGCGACCCCTTCGTCACGCCGGGGCGCCGCGCGTTGTACCGGCAGCTCGTGCGGATGGCGGCGTTGTGCCACGACCTCGGCCACGCGCCGTTCTCGCACTGCACCGAGTTCGCGATGCCGCCGCTGCGCACGCTCGGGATCGACGCGTACACGCCCTCCCGCGTCATGGAGCGGCTGGATCGCACCGCGAGCCACGAGGACTACACGATCGCGATCCTGACGCGCTCGTCGTTGTCCGACACCCTGCGCGCCCAGTTCCCGTTCGACGGCCGGCACGTCGCCGCGCTGGTCAGCCGCGAGGTCGCCACCCCGGACGACCTGTTCGTCGACGGCGGCCAGGACTACCGCCGCATCCTCTCCCAGCTCATCTCCAGCGAGCTCGACGTCGACCGCCTCGATTACCTCGTGCGCGACAGCTACTTCTCCGGCGCGCGCTACGGCGAGATCGACGTCAACTGGATCCTCTCGAACCTCGAGTGGCACGTGGACGCTCGGGGGGACGTGTCGCTCGCGCTCGATCGGCGCGCGATCTACGCCTTCGACGACTTCATGATCGCCCGGTACCACATGTTCGTGATGGTGTACTTCCATCACAAGTCCGTCGTCTACGAAGAGATGCTCAAGCGGCACTTCACCAGCCCGGCGTGTGACTACCGGTTCCCCAGCGAGACCGACGAATACCTCTCGATGGACGACGTGCACCTCTACGGGTGGCTGCGCGGCTCCTCGGACGAATGGGCGCGCCGTATCGTGGAGCGCCGACCGTACCGTCGCGCGCTGGAGGTGCACGGCTCCGCCGAGGAGGTCGTCGTGACCGATGTTCTCGCGCGCCTGGACGCCGCGGGCATCGACCGCATCGCGGCGGGCAGCACCGGGAAGCTCTCCCGCTACAACGTCATCGGGCAGAAGCGCGAGGGCGCGCCGCCCATCTACGTCATCGACCGCGCGCCGGGCCGCACCGAGCGCGCCACCGCCCTCGAGGACGCGACGCGGGTGTTCGAGCGCTACCAGGACGAGCGCCACATCGCGCGGATCTACGTCGCGGAGGACCGCGTCGAGGAGGCGCAGCGGATCATCGCGGGCTGACGCGGGCCGGGGGTTCTAGACCCAGAGCCCGGCGCTCGCCGCCGCGCCCGCGAGGACGAACAACACGAGCCCCGCGCCGCAGCCCATGCAGCCGGACTTCGCCGGTACCGCCGAGGAGACGGGCTCCAGCTCGGCCGACCGCGTCACCTTGATGGGCGCCTGCTTCAACGACGCGGCCTCCTCGGGCTCGTCGAGCGAGTAGTCCTCCTTCTGGCGGCTCGCGGCGCGCATGGCCTGCTCGGCGGCGATGCCGGCGAGCCGCGCCTCTTCCTTGCGCTGCTCCAACTCGAGGCGGGCGCGTTCGGCTTCCGCGCGCTCCCGTTCGGCCTGGGCGGCCAGGCGGGCGCGCTCGGCGGCCGCGGCCTCCTCCTGGCGCCGGCGCTCGATGTCGGCTTCGATGCGGGCGTTCTCGGCCTCGGCCTCGGCGACGCGGCGCGCGGCCTCGGCGGCCTCGAGCTCGGCCGCGATCTGCACGCGCACGTCGGCGAGGGCGCGCGCGAGACACACTTCGGCCACGAGCGACGCCCCGAGCGCGCGGTAGGCGGACAACGCGTCGACCCCGGTGGCCGCGACGCCGGTGACCTTGTCGGCGGTGCCGAGCAGCCCGGGCAGCGAGTCCTTGGCGTACGCGGAGAGCGGCGCCGCGAACGTGGCGGCCTGGCCGGCGTAACTCTTGAGCGTGCCGCCGAGGCGGTCGAGCATGCCCGCGGTCTCCTCCATCTCCGGGCCCGCGATCACCGCAAGGCGCGCCACGTTGGCGGCCGCCTGGGTATCGATGAGGTCGGTGATGATCTCCGCGCCGCCGCTGACGAGGTTGTCGGCGAAGGGGAGCACCACGTCGGTCGCGACGTACCAGGTGAGGAGCGCGCGGCCGGAGTCGGTGCCGAGGAGCGCGCGCACCCGCTCGTCGGGCGACCCCTCGAAGAGCTTCCACGTGATGTAGGAGAGGCCGGCTGCTTTGAGCCCGGCGTCCGCCGCCTGCTGCGGATCCATCTCGAGCGCGCTGGCGCCCTGGCCGCGCGCCACCTGGACGGCGCCCCGCAGGCCCGAGAACAACGCGATCCCGGCATCACCTTTGTCGAGAAAATCGAACGCCGCGAGCGCGCCCTGGGGGCCGGCCTCGCGCGCGAGCACATCGGCTCGCTCGGCCACGCGCGTCGCGATGTCGGGATCGAGCGAGGTAGCCGCGGCGCCGAGGGTGCCCGGATAGCGCCAGCCCGGCGCGAAGGGCAGGACCGAGAAGAAGCCGTTGACGACGCGCACGGTCACGTCGCCGGGCTGATGTGCGGCGAGGGCGTCTTTGAGGGAGCGGTTCATCTGGCGGACGCCTCCTGAAGGCAGACTTCGGCGGCGAGACGCGCGCCGAGCAGTCGGTAGATGGGGAGCGCGTCCGCCGCGGTGGCGACGGCCCCGGCGACGGTGCCGGCGGTCGCAATCGCGGGCGGCAGCCACTTCTGGGCGGCGGTGGCGATGGTCTGGGAGTGCGCGGAGAGCGCGCGCGCCATCGTGTCGACGGGGCCGACCAGCGCGTCGAGCACGCCGTCCGCCATGGCGGCCGCGCCCACGGCGCCGTCCAGGCGCCCCTTCGCGGAGGCGCCGTAGCGGTCGAGCAGGCGGGTGAGCACGCTGCCGGTGCCGGCCACGATGTCGTCCGTGAAGGGGAGTGCGAGCTCGACGGCCGCGTAGTAGGTCAGCAGCGCCTCGCCGCTCGGGAGCGCGCGCAGCCGGGCCACCTTCTCGGTCACCGAGCCCGGGATCAGCGTGTGGGCCATGTACGCGATGGCGACCATCTTGAGGGCGGCATCGGCGCCTTGTTGGGCGTCGGTGTCGAGCGCCTTGGCCTTGTCGCCGAAAAAGAACGTCAACGCCGAGCGCACGCCGGTGAAGACGCTGATGCCGACGTCGCCGGTGTCGATCGCGTCGGCCACGGCGAGCGCCTTGAGGGCGGCGGGCGCGGCGGCGAGGGCCTTCGCGCGCTCGAGCCCGGCGTCGTCCAGCTCGGGGAACACGAGCATCCGCGCCTCGTCCAGCGAGGTGTAGAAGGAGACAGGGGGCGCGCCAGGGATCGCGCCGAAGAGCGACCAGAGGACGCGTACGGTGGCGTCCTCTTCGGTGAAGGCGGCGAGCGCGGAGTCGACGGTCCGAGCGGCATCGAGGGGGCGGTTGGCTTCGGCGGCGTTCATGCGTGCTCCGCCGCGCAGTCTACCGGTCCTGACGCCCGTCGTCGATCTGGCCCGACTCCTTGAGCTTGTCGTACAGGTCGCGCTTGGGGGCGTTGAAGTTGTTCGGCGCGTCGGAGGAGGTGTCGGCGAGGTTCGACACGATCTTTTCGCCGTAGTTCTTCAGGAGCTTGTCCTTGATGCCCTTCAACAAGCTGCGTGCGACACCCATGGAGCCCTCCCTGCCGCCCACCCTACGCCGCACCCGTCCGAGCCGCAACCGCCGGGCCCCAACGGGGGCGTCACTCGATCCGGACGAGGTTCGTGGGGTATCTTGCAGTACGGAGGGCCTCGCGGATGGCCGATCTCGACGCAACGAACCTGGGCGCCGCCGTCCGACTGTGGATTCGGCGCACCGCCGAGCCGCAGGGCCCCTACGCGATCCGCTTCGAGGTGGTCGACGGGAAGGGCATCTTGCGCGTCGTCCGGCCGGGCGTCCTCGTCGATCCGCCGGCGCGTCCGACGGGGTTCGAGGAGCGGCTCACCGCCGCGCAGGTCAACGCCACGCGCTTCCTCCACGTCTGGGACGGGGGGCGCCGTCGGCAAGCGCATGCGCTCACACGCCTCACCCAGACGCAGCTGGAGACGATGCCGGCCGAGCGCTGGTTCGGGCTCGAGTTCGTCACGGAGGGAGCGCTCGACGTGCTCGTCCTGCCGAGCACCGTTCACACTGAGCCCGCCCGCGTGGACGACGAGCCGACGTGGCCCCGGCGCGAGATGCTCGCCGAGCTCCAACGTGAGCTCCGGGAGCTGGAGAGCAAGGAGGTCGAGCACGATCGGACGGAGATCCGATCCGCGCCGCTGCTGCCCCCCGAGGGCCCCGCCCCGATCATCGAGCTGGCCCCGCCACCCGCGGCCGAGCCCCCGCCGACGGGCCGGATCAGCCGTGCCGAGGTCGTGGAGATCGTGCCCCGCGCCGCCCCGCGCGTGGCCGACGTGCCGCGGGTAGCCGAAGTGCTGCCGATCGCCGGCGTGCCACGGGTCGCCGAAGTGGTGCAGGTCGCCGACGTGCCGCGCGTGGCAGCGCCCCTCCCGGAGCCCGTGCGCCCTCCCACGCCGACCAAGCCGTACACCTCGCTCGACGCCTGGCTGAACGCGCCGATCCCTGCCCGCACCGAGTCGAACGGCGACGAGGAGCAGACGATCCTGATGGGCGGCTCCGCGCTCGCCATCGATCGGATGGACGGCGTCCGGGAATCGCCCCGCCCGTCCCTGCCCGCCCTCGCGCCCGTGCCGCCACAGCCCGATCCGAGCGCCGAGGAGCACGCCGCGATCGAGGCCGGCGAGGCCCCGGACGAGGATGCCGACGAGTTCGAGCTGGTGGCGATGGAGGCCGGGCACGGCACGCTGGAGGCGCTCGAGGCGCCCGCCGCGGACGACGAGAGGGAGGCGGCGGACGGGGAGCACCCCGAGGTGACCGATGTCGGGCTGTCGTCGTCGCCGGAGAGCCTGCACCGCGGCCAGATCACCGAGGCGGTCACCGTCATTCCGCTCTCCGCGGACGAGCTCGCCGGCCTCTCGGCCGTGGACACGTCGCCCGTGCTGGCGGCTTCCGACGGCGAGCCCACGACGGAGCCGGACCCCTACGCGCTCGCCCCGAAGGCGGAGTTCCACGAGCGGAACACGACGCTGGTGCGGTTCCTTCGCCGCAGGATCGCCGCGGATCGGGCGCGCATCACCGCCCTCGAAGAGCAGGTGTCCCAGCTCGAGGCACGCCTCCGCGCGTAGTCGAGCGAGCTTGCTCCATCCCGTCCCGTCATAACGGCGCCCCGGAGTGGGCCCGGAGGGCGTCGCTGCGTTAGAGCGCGGGCCCTTCGAACAGGAGCTCCCCCCGATGTCCAACCGGCGCGCCGAGCGCATCGCCTCCATCATGCACGCGGAGCTCGCACGGCTGCTCCGTGAGGAGGTCAAGGACCCGCGCGTGGGGACCATCAGCATCACCGAGGTCCTGGTGAAGCCCGACCTGGGCAGTGCTCGTGTTCGATACCTGCCTCTCGGGGGCGCCGGTGACCGGGTTCAGGTGCAGGCGGGGCTCGAGGCCGCGGCGCGCTACCTGCGCGGTCCGGTCGGGCGGGCGCTGGGCATCCGGCACGCGCCGGAGCTCAAGTTCGAGCTCGATCCGAACGTGGAGTACGCCGCGCGGATGGACGCGCTGTTGCGGGCGCTGCCGCCCGCCGCGGAGGAGCCTGCCGCGCCGGTGGGTGAGGCCGCCGCGCCCGTGAACGAGACGCCGAAAGAGGGGGGTGAGGAATGAGCTACGACGGATTCCTGGTCGTCGACAAGCCGCCCGGCGTCACGTCCCACGACGTGGTCGCGGTGGTGCGCGCCGTCACCGGCCTCAAGAAGGTTGGCCACACCGGCACGCTCGACCCCTTCGCCACCGGCGTGCTGCCCCTGGCGCTCGGCAGCGCGACGCGCCTCATCCAGTACCTGGACGAGGACCAGAAGATCTACGACGCCGTGGTCCGCCTCGGCGTCCTGACCGACACCGGTGATCCCACCGGCCAGGTGATCGAGGAGAAGCCCGTCCCGTCCTTCACGCAGAAGGAGCTGCTCGACGTGCTCGCGACGTTCCTCGGCCCCCGGATGCAGACGCCGCCGAAGTACTCGGCGGTCAAGGTCGCCGGCCGCCCGCTCTACGACTACGCCCGCAAGGGGCAGACGGTCGAGGTCAAGGCGCGCCCGGTACGCATCGACGCGATGGAGCTCAAAGACTTCGACGGGCCGCGCGTACACGTGCTCATCCGGTGCAGCCGCGGCACGTACGCGCGGGTGCTCGCCGAGGAGATCGCGGTCGCGCTCGGCACGGTCGGGCACCTCGAGGAGCTGCGGCGCCTCGGCAGCGGCCCCTTCCTCATCGAGCACGCGGTGTCCTTCTCGCGCATCTCCGAGGTGGTCGCCGGCGACCCGAACTGGGACAAGGTCCTGCGGCCCTCGCGGGGCGACGAGCGGGTGCCCTGGCGCACGCGCGACGAGGTGTTCGACGGCCTCGCTCCGTGGGTCACCACCCCTCGCGACGGCCTCCGCCACCTCCCGGCCCTCACGCTCTCGCCCATCGAGGCGCGCCGCTTCCAGCAGACCGGCGCTGTCCCGCCGCCGCCGCCGGGCTGTGTCGGGCCGTACATGCTGCTCTCCGGGGACGAGATCCTCGGGGTCGGCGTCTCCGGAAACGCCAGCGCTGTCCCGCTCGACACCCCCAAAGCCCGAGATCGTGGGCCCGGTGGGGATCAGCGCGCACGTAGGCGTTGACGGCAGGCCCCTGATCCAATACCTTCGCCCGACTTCGAGTGTACCAGCCATGAACATGATCGACCAGATCGACTCCGAGACCATCAAGGGCCACGCCCCCTCCTACATCGTTGGTGACGACGTGCGCGTTCACGTCAAGATCAAGGACGGCGACAAGGTTCGCATCCAGGTCTTCGAAGGCACGGTCATCGCCATGAGCGGTGGTGGCGCCAGCGCGACCTTCACGGTCCGCAAGACCAGCTTCGGCGTCGGCGTCGAGCGCATCTTCCCCGTGCACTCGCCCATCCTCGACAAGGTCGAGGTCAAGACGCGCCACAGCGTGCGTCGCGCCAAGCTCTACTACCTGCGCGAGCGCTCCGGCAAGTCGGCCCGTCTGAAGGACGCGCCGTACACCAAGGCCGTCAAGGCATCCCCGAATACCTAGACCGAAGGCGCGCCCGGCGGAGTCTCGCCGGGAAGCCTTGGTTCGCGGGCACCTCGCAGAGGTGCTCGTCGCTGAGCGTTTGGCTGCGCGCGGGTGGATGATCCACGCGCGCAACTGGCGTGGCGGAGGAGGGGAGATCGACGTCGTGGCAGGCCACGACGGGAAGCTCCGCTTTGTCGAAGTGAAGGTGCGCGACCCCGCGGATCTTCTCGGAGACGACGCGGTGTCGCCCCACAAGCGGCGTCGGCTCAAGTCGGCCGCCGAGGCCTGGCTGGCCGGCATGGCGGGCGAGCCGCTCGAGGCCTGCTTCCTCGTGGCCTACGTGGACGTTTCGGTGGATCCGTGGGCGGTGCGCTGGATCGACGACGCGTTCTGACGGCGGCGCTCCACGCGAGCGCCGCCGCGGGTCGGGGAGGGCCGGTCTGAGGAGGGCAGGGGAGTCGCTTCGCGATCCAGCCCCGCCAGCGCCCTTACCGGAAGCGCACGCCCAGGGTCGAGCCCACCGTGACGTTCACCGTGTCTCCGCCCGTATACACCGGGTACGGGTACTCGAGGCGTTGGGGCATGTGGTACCCGAGGTCGCCGTGGACGCCGATCTGCATGTTCTCGAACGGGCGCCAGTGCACGCCGATGCCGCCGCCCGCTTCGAGCTGCTCGGACTGTTGGACCAGCCCGCCGGAGCTCACGTCCAGCACGTTCGGCAGGTAGAAGCCGCTCGGGAGCTGCCCGAAGGCGTCGTAGGCGACGCCGAGGTGCATGTCGAAGACGAACTGGGCGCCGCTGGCGGGGTTGCGCCCGGCGAGCAACTCGATGCCGATGCGAACGTCGCCATGGTTCGCGGGATCGACCTCGACCTCGCCGTGGGACACGCCGTCGGGGGTCACGACCGTGGCGGTGTGCTTGCCCTCGCCGATGTAGGTGCCGGAGACGTAGGGCGCGGTGTTGCCGAGCGTCGTGGAGAACGCGGTGTGCAGGCGGGCCGCGGTGCCGCCAGGGCCGGCGCCGCGCTTGCCCGCGTCGTCGACCGTCCAGAAGCTCGTGGGGTCACCGGTGCGGATAGCGCCCTCGAGGAGCCACGTGGTTGCGCTGTTGCGCTTCGGGAACGCCTCGGAGAACGGGGTGCCACGCACGCCGAACCAGATCCCGCCGAGGCCCGCGCCGTCGACGTAGGTGCCCTCGGTGCCCGGCGTGGTGCCGACGTAGGTGCCGCTGCCGGTGCCGGGGTCGTAGACCATGTCGGAGAGCGCCCCGTAGGACACGCGGCTCGACACGTAGTGCGGCACCTCGGCGAACACGGCGATGCCGGGACCGACGGAGAACACGAGGCCGTAGCGCAACATGTGATCGGAGACCGTGCGTCGGCCGACCTCCACGTCCTCGTCGCCGCGCTCGATGAGCAAGCCCGAGAGCTGCTCGTAGGTGTAGGCAATCTGGACGTCGCCCCGGAGGAACGGAGGGATCTCCGTGACGACGGCGGCCGAGGCGCCGGGCACCAGGGATCCGAGAGCCAGGGAACCGAGAAGCAGCTGGGGGCCGAGAAGCAGCATCCGCGCGGGTACTCCGCGGCGAAGGTACGCCGGGGCGGCCGGCAGCGTCAACCAGGGGCCTCCGCCATCGCGTCGGAACCGGCGCGCCGGCGGGAGCGCGGGTGGTTAGGCGGCCCCGTGTCCTTGCGCTCTCCGATCTCCCGCGTCCGCGCCGCCACGTTCTTCGAGCCGCTCGCGGCCATGGTGCCAGAACCACGATGTGAGCTTGATTATCGCAATCCGTTCGAGCTCCTGATCGCCACCCAGCTCTCGGCCCAGTCCACCGACGCGATGGTCAACCGGGTCACGCCGACGCTGTTCGAGCGGTGGCCGGACCCGCGCGCCCTCGCCGAAGCCGACCCCGCCGAGGTCGAGGGCGTGCTGCGACCAACGGGGTTCTTCCGGCAAAAGACGAAGAACGCGATCGCCACGTCAAAGATCCTGGTGGAGCGCTTCGATGGGCAGGTCCCGCCGCGCATGGAGGATCTGGTCACGCTGCCGGGTGTGGCGCGAAAAACGGCGAACGTGGTGCTCGGCACGGCGTTCGGCGTGCAGAGCGGCGTCACGGTGGACACGCACGTGTTCCGTGTCACGCGGCGCTGGGGCTGGCACAAGGAGAAGACGCCGGAGAAGGTCGAGGCGCACCTGATGAAGCTCGTTCCGGAGCCGCAGTGGAGCGACTTCGGGCACCGGGCGGTGCTGTTCGGCAGGTACCACTGCACCGCGCGGAAGCCCGCGTGCGAAGGGTGCGGGCTGCGCACGTTGTGTCCCGTGGGTCGGGGCGACGCCGAACCGTAGCAGCCGTGTCCGGACGCCGGATGCTGCGACCGCGGCGCGCTCATGGCTTCATTACTTGTCATAATATACCTTATCAGAAGTTGTGAGCCAGTGGGGAGGAGGGGCCCCCAGCGAAGCTCCCGCCCTTCCGGACCAGCCACGGTCCCGCCTCCGCTATACTTCCGCGGATGTCGCCCCTCGCGCTCCTGCTGCTCTCCGCCTGCGGCCCCGACGCCGTGGCGTGGCGCGCGCAGAGCGTGGCGCTGTCGGTCGAGCCTGCGGTGCTCACGTTCCCCGCGACCACCCCGGGCGCCACGTCCGGGGTGCCGGTGACCGTCACCAACCACGGCGACGCCTCGGCCATGCTTGAGGTCCATGCCCGGCCGCCGTTCGCGGCGGACCGCACCGTGGTCGAGCTCGGCGCCGGCGCCTCCTTGACCCTGGGCGTGACCTACTCGCCGACCGGCTGGGCGCCATCGACCAGCTCGCTCGACCTCGTGGGCGATCCGGGCGCCGTGGTGGTGCTGGTCGGCACGATCGAGCCCGACGGCGACGGCGACGGCGCGGACGCCCCGGGTGCCGGCGGCGCGGACTGCGACGATGCCGACGCCAGCGTGTTTCCCGGCGCGGTGGACGTGTGCGGCGACACGGTGGACGCGGACTGCGACCCCGTCGGCGACGATGACTGCGACGCCGATGGCTACCCCACGGGCGCGGACTGCGACGACGCCGACGCCACCGTGAACGCGGGCGCCGTGGAGACCGGGCCGAATGGCCGCGACGAGGACTGTGACGGGCGCATCGACGAGGTGCTGGTGGTGCCCGGAGAGCTCGTGATCACCGAGCTCGCCCCCCAGGAGCCGCCGTGGATCGAGGTCTGCAACGTGTCGAACCGCACGATCGCCCTCGACGGCTTCACCGTGGAGACGACCGCGGCCTCGGCGCCCCTGACGGCGCCCGGGTCGGCGGGCACGCTCGCCTCGGGCGATTGCGCCGCCGTCTGCGCGTCAGGGCTCGGGCTCTGCACGTTCGAGGCCGCGATGCGCTTCGATCCCACGCGGGACACGGTGGCGCTCGCGGTCGAGGGCCAGGTGCTCGACACCGTGAGCGTCGACCCGAGCTGGGACTGGGAGCCCGGCTGGGTGTGGTCGTTGGATCCTAGCGCGCTCACGGTCGAGGCGAACGACGACCGAAGCGCGTGGTGCCGGGGCGAGGGGAGCCGAGGCGCGCCGAACCCGACCTGCCCGTGACTCCCCTGCCCGCGAACCCCCGCGCTGGCCCCGCCCGGTGTCAACGCCGCGGAGGCGACACCCAGTCCACGGGCTCGGCGGGGATGGTCCCCTCCCCTCCCCTGAACGCGTACAAGATGCCGCCGTTGCTCACGGCGTAGACCGTGTTGCCGTCGACCGCCGGCGGGCTCGAGATGCCCGTGAGCAGGAAGCCCGGATCGAAGGTCCACCGGAGGGCGCCCGTGGTGGGATCCACGAGGTACATGCTGCCTTCGCTGCTGGCGACGAGCAGGCCCTGGGCCGTGGGGATGGGCCGGGAGATCGAGCCGCCGGTCACCGAGTCCCACTCCCACACCACGTTGCCGCTCTTCGCGTCGATGCGGCGCAGGACGCCGTCGGGGCCGCCGTGCCAGAGGGTCTCCCCTTCGAGCGTGAAGGGCGAGGAGCTGCCGATGTCCAGGCGCCACTGGACGGCGCGCGTGGTCGGGTCGAGGCTCACGAGTGGCTCGGAGTAGCCCCCGACGACCACGCTGCTCCCGACGGGCTGCGGCGGCGCGATGAGGTCGGGGTAGAGGCCCTCGCCGATCGACGCCGACCAGCGCGGAGACCCGTCGGCGGCGCCGAGACCCACCAGGAAACCGTCGGAGAAGCCCACGAAGACCGTGCCGTCCGCGACGACCGGCGACGGGGCGCCGAACAGCTCGAGCTCGGCCGAACGCACGGACTCGAGCTTGTGCGCGTGGCGCCACTTCAGCGCGCCCGTCGTCGCGTCGAGGGCGTACACGAGGTCATCGACGTTCGTGATGTAGACCACGCCGTCCACCACGGTCGGCGACGAGAGGATGGGCGCGCCGGAGAAGTGGGTCCACGCGGGCAGGCCGACCTCGAGGCGGTCCCGGAGGAACGCCGACGTATAGCCCGCGGCATCGGTGACGTAGAGGATGTCCTTGGTGAGGACGGGGGCCGTCACCACGGCGGCTTGCGTCGGGAGCTGGTAGACCAGCGCGCCATCGCGCCGATCGAGGACCAGCAGCCCGCTCACGCCGCTGTAGCCGACGTAGATGTAGCGCTCGTCCACCACGGGCCCCGCGGTTTCGGTGCGCGTGGCGGTGTTGGGGGGCGCGCCGGGCAGGCGGCGCTCCCAGAGCAGGAGCGGCGCGGAGTCGAGCGTCGTGCCCGGCGTCGGAAACGCGGGGTTCGGCGCCTCGTAGGCGAGCCCGGACGCGAGGAGCGCCGCGTAGAAATACCCGCCGGCGAGCGGCGCGTTCAACCCGCGCTCCCCGCGCGGGCTTCGAGCGCGGCGACCTCACCCGTGCGGGGCGACTGGGGGAACCGCTGCTTGAACTCGGCGATGACGAGCTTAGCGTCGGCCTGGCGGCCGGCGGCGATCTGCGCGTCCGCCAGGAGGATCAACGAGCGCTCGGCGTAGAAGCCCTCGAAGCGTCCGGCCATGTCCCGGTAGAGCGCGAGCGCCTCGTCGGTCTTGCCGGCGTCGATGAGGGCCGCCGCGTAGGCCGCGCCGGCGGTGTAGCCGGGGAGGTCCTTGGCGCCGACTTCGGAGGCCTTCTGCAGGACGATCATGACCTGGTCGGGCTTGTCGACGCGCTCCCAGGCGTCAGCCGCCTTGAGGTACGCGTAGACGGCGGCCGCGCCGTGCGACTCGTCCCCCACCGCCGTGTAGCGGCGCGCGCCCTCTTCGACGTTGGCCATGCGCGCGGCATCGGTCTTGTCGTCCATCGGCGCGAGGCCGAACTGGGCGAGCTGCTCGACCTTCGGCATCTTGAAGTCGATGCGCGAGATGGAGGCGAACTCCTCGGCTTCCCGCGAGGTCAGCCAGGAGGTGACTCCGCCGTAGACGAGGGTGCCGAGCAGCAGGAGGCCCACCAGGTACCCGAAGTACTTGGCGTTTCCAAGGAGGAAGTCGCTGAAGGCCATCTGGAGCCGGAACAGCTGGTCCTGCTCGACGGGCGCCGCGCCTTCCACCGGAGGGGCCTTGGTGCCCGGTTCGTCTTCTTTAGTGGTGTCGGTGGTGTCGGCCAATCGAGGACTCCGAAGGGCCGCGGATTATGCGGTGGGCGGCCCGGCGTCAACGTCGGTGCGGGCGTCGTCACGCGCGCGCTCCAACGCGGCGTACCACGCGGACACGCCATCGAGGCCGAGCGGGTCGACGTCGAGGAAGAGGCTGGCGGTCACCGCCGCGTGTTCGGCGAGGAACATGGCCGCTCCGAGTGAGCGCGCATCGAGGCCCGGGAGCCGCACCCGGAGGTAGGGGACGTTCTCTCGGTCGAGCAGCGTCTGGAGCGCCCGGGACTGGACGACCGCCTCCGCGGCTCCCCTCCCCGACTCTCCGTCGGTCACGTCCCAGAGGGACACGTGCTTGTCGCGCGGGCCGAGCAGGAGGACCTGGATGAGCTCCTCGTCCCCGACGATGCCCGACACGCCCGCGGCGCCCTGGTGCCGCATGACGCCCTCGACCGGGACGGAGTCGGCCAGCACGGCGCCCCACATGCGCACGAGCCAGCGGGTGAACGCCTCGAGGCGACCCGACGTGGCGATGTGCACCGGGATCGACACCCCGAGGTCACGCTCGAGGAAGACAGTCGTGAGCGCGAACGTGTAGGCGGGGTTCTCGAAGAGCGCCGGGCGCTCGCACGCCTCGACCATGTCGCGCGCGCCGAGGTGCACGGCCTCGATGTCGACACCGGCCCACGCGGCGCACACCGCCGCGGCGGCGCCGAGCCCGCCGAAGCGACCGTCGCCCGCGACGGGGTCCGAGATCCACCAGCCGTTGGGGGGCGCGTCGTGGGTGCCGGCCCCCGCCATGGCGACGACGCGGCCCTGCCCGACGGCCCACTCCGCGACCTGGTCCACCCAGGCCGGGCCCTCCAGCACGAGCCAGGCCACGTCCGGCGTATCCAGCGCGTCGAGCGTGGCGCTGTCGGGGCTGGAGACCCAGCGGGGCGACTCCACGCCTAGCGCCTCCGTGATGGCGCGGAGCGCGGCGATCGCGCCGGGCTGGCCGACCACAGCGAGCCGGGGCGCGCGACGGCGTAGCTCCGCCGCGATCTCGCGCGCGGCGGCGAGCTCGGCTTCGTCCGGCAGCTGGAGGTGGGGCCAACGCCCCGCCCCCGCGCCGGCGCGTACCACCTCGTGAACCTCGCGCAGACGGCCCAGGCCCGAGAGCAGGCGCCTACGACCGAGCCCACGTCCTTCCTTCCGGAGGAGGTGCGAGACCTCGACCACCACGTTGCGAATCACCGCGTGCCTCCGAACCGTCGTCCCATTCCGTGAACCGAACTGCCTGGACCGAACTGCCTTGACCGAACCTGCTGCGTACCGTCGCGCTACGAGCCCCGTCAGGGGCAGGCGAGCGTGATGGTCTCCGGGCGGCCGACCGCCTTGAACTTGATCTCTTTCGGCAGGTTGCAGGTACTTCCGTCCGTACCCACCAGCTTGAACTGCCGCACCCCTTCGCTCACCTGCACGGTGACCGGCATCGGCCCCATGTCGTGCCCGTCGACCACCACGCGGAAGCCGTCCGGCCCGTACACGTTCACCTGCCCGGTCACGACATCGGGCTTGAGGTTGAACGGCACCGTGAGCTCGCGGACGCGGATGTTCACGTCGCGCACCTCGGTCTTGTACCCGGCGCGCACGACGCGCACCTGGTGGGCGCCGTAGGGCAGCTCGATGGTCACCGGGGTCTTGCCCTTCGCGGCCTCGTTCACGTAGACGGTGGCGCCGTCCGGATCGGTCACGATGCGCAGGAAGCCCGATGTGGGCGCCGTGGGGGTGCCCCAGACGCTGTCGGACGTGACGGAGGACGCCCCCGCGTCGGCCGTGACCGGGCTGGTCGTGCCGCCGCGCGTGCCGCTCGGTGCCGCGGGCGGGGTGTCTCGCGGGGTCGCGGCGGTCGCGCCCGTGGTCGTGCTCGTGCCGCGAGACGTCGTCGTGGTCGTTGTTGTCGTCGTCCGGCTCACCGGGGCGGCCGCGGTGGTCGTCGTGGCGGCGGGGACGGCGACCGGCTCGACCGCGGCTTCGACCGGCGCGTCCTCCACCGGAGCGGCTTCGACCGGCACGACCGGCACGACCGGCGCGGGCTCGGCGGCGGCCGGGAGCACCTTGGTCGACGCGACCGGCGCGGGCTCGCGGCCGGCCGTGGTGTCGTCGTCGCTCGACATGGTCCACCAGAGGCCGACCGCGGCGACCAGGAGGAACGCGCCGAGGGCCAGCAGGCCGAGCAGCGCGACGCCGATGCCGGCGCCGCCGCCCTTCTTGCGGGCGGGCTCGTCGTCGAGGACCGAGCGCCCCGCGGGCGGATCCGCCGGGTAGGCCGTGTACATCGGTACCGTGGCCTTGCCGTCCTCGCTCTCCGCGGCGAGCGGCGCGTGGAACTTGACGGGCGGCGCGCCTCCGGTGGGTGCGTCGGCGGGGCCGGGCGGCGCCTGGAAGGCGGAGGCGAGGTCGCTCATCGCGTCCGCGTCCAGCTCCGACGATGCCGGGGACGAGGTCACCGGGGGCGGCGGGGGCGCGGACATCGGCACGATGGTGCCGCTCGCCGAGACGATCGGTGCCGGCAGGTCGACGGGCGGCGGCGCGAGGTCCGCGGGAGGAGCGGGGGCCGCCCTGTGTGCCGGCGCGGTGCGCTCTTCGTAGTCGGGAACGGGCGCGGCGGGCTCGACCGGAGCCGCGACGGGGGCGGTTTCTTCCGGCGCAGGCACGACGTCAGCAGCGGGCGCGACCTCCACCGGGGCGACAGCGGCCGGCTCGACCGGCGGAGCCACGGGCGGAATCGAGACCGGGGAAACGGGCGCGGGCGGCGCGACCACGACCGGAGGGGTGGGCGCGGCAAAACGCGAGAGGCGGGCCGGCTCCGGGAGATCGGCGCCGGAGACCATCCGCGCCTCGGGAGCATCGTAGGAGGAGGTGGACGACGCCGGCGCGGACACGGGCGGGCGGGGAGCGCTCGCACGGGGCGGCGGCGGCTTCGGTTCGTACGCAACGAGCGGCACGCCGTCGTTGAAACAGAACTCGATCCAGTCCTCGTAGGTGCTCTGGCAGATCGGACAGGCCTTCATCAGCAATCCTGGAGGGCGGACATCTGGGAGACATCTGGAAGACATCTGGGAGATCAGGAACAGCCCGGCCGATCAGCACGGGGCGCGGGCCCAACGATATCCGAAATGGGGACCCCGTGGGTGCCGGGGGTCCGGATGACGGGCCAAATCCGGCGCGGAGAGCGATCTCCTGACATCGAAGCGGCTGCCCGCGCTCGTCCGGATCGATCCCGGCAGGAGACCCTCGCGGCGCGGCGCGCGCGCTCACCCCCCGTGGGTGCGACGGAGGTGACGCGCGATGACGACGCGCTGCACCTGGTTCGTGCCCTCCACGATCTGCATCACCTTGGCGTCCCGCATCAGCCGTTCGACCGGGTACTCGCGGGTGTATCCGTAGCCGCCGAGCACCTGCACGGCGTCCGTCGTCACGGCCATCGCCGTGTCGGTGCTGACACACTTCGCCATCGCCGCGATGTGCGAGAACACGTGGCCGTGGTCCTTGAGCCACGCGGCCTTGTGCACGAGCAGACGCGACGTCTCCACCTTGCACGCCATGTCCGCGAGCATGAAGCCGACCCCCTGAAAGTCGATGATCGGGGTGTCGAACTGCTTGCGCGTGCACGCGTAGGACGCCGCGACGTCGAGCGCGGCCTGGGCGATGCCGACCGACGTGGCGCCGATGGTGATGCGGCCCGAGTCCAGCGCGCTCATCGCCACCCGGAAGCCGACGCCTTCGCGATCGAGGAGGTTCTCGGCGGGGACACGGGCACCTTCGAGGATCATCTCGACGGTCGGAGAGGCGCGGAGGCCCATCTTCTCTTCCTTCTTGCCGAAGGAGAGGCCGGGGGTGTTCGCCGGCACGAGGAACGCGCTCACGCCGCCCGCGCCGGGGCCGCCCGTGCGCGCCATCACCACGTAGATGTCCGCGTAGCCGCCGTGCGTGATCCAGAACTTCGTGCCGTCGAGCACGTACTCGTCGCCCTCGCGGCGCGCGGTGGTGCGCAGCGACGCCGCGTCGGAGCCGCTGCCCGGCTCGGAGAGCGCGAAGGCGCCGAGCAGCTCGCCCGCCGCGAGGCCCGGCATCCAGCGCTTCTTCTGCGCCTCGTTGCCGTAGAGCGCCAGGATCACCTGCGGGAGCCCGCTCACCGCCACGCTCACCGCGTACGCGGGCGAGACCTTCGCGATCTCCTCGAGCACCAACGTGTACTCCACGTACCCGAGGCCGAGCCCGCCGTATTCCTCCGCCGTTTGCACGCCGCAGAGCCCGGCGGCGCCGAGCTGGTGGAACAGGTCCTTGCGGTAGTGCTCCTTCTCGTCGTCCTCCTTCACGGTGGGCGCGAGGATCTCCTGGGCCGCGCTCCGGGCGGCCTCCACCAACGACTGCTGCTCTTCGGAGAGGACGAACATGGCGGGCTCCGGTCGGGGCGCGCCTTAACCGCTCGGCGGAGCCGCACGGCGCCCGGAGTCGCCCTACACCGCCGCTTCGACGACCGCGCTCCCCTCCCCGTCCCAGCCCGCGCTCGGGCTGACCAGCCGCCCGTCGACCTCGACGTACACGTCGCGTCGCAACACGCGGGTGCGGTCGATGGGCAGGTCGAGCAGCGCGATGAAGTCCTTCGCCTTGCCGGGCCGCCCGTCGATCGAGCGGACGCCGAGGTCGATCGCGCCGTCCTCGCGGAGAACGAGGTGCCGCAACATGGCGCGCACGTCCACCGTGACGGTGCCCTGCTTCGCGTCGCGCACGAGCGGGAGGGCCGCGGAGTCGAGCAGTCGGGCGATCGCCGCCTCGAGGGCCGGGCGCGGAACGGGCGCGAAGATCGTGTAGTCGGCTCCCACGATCTCACCCATCAGCCCGGGCGCGCGCACGTCGACCTCGCCGACGCCGAGCACGAGCAGCCCCTTCGGCACCGTGGCGCGCAGCGCTTCGAAGAGCGCGCGGGCATCGACACGTTCGTTGAGCACGATGTCCATGTACTCGCCGGTGCTCTCCACTCCGACGGGCAGCGCCGAGGAGAAGTTGACCTTGGCGTGCGCGTGGAAGCCGCGGCTGTAGGCGAGCGGGGCCTTCGCGCGGCGCAACGTGCGGATCCACGCGTCCGCGATCTCGAGGTGGGACAACAGCCGCGCGTCCCCTTCGCGGCCGACGCGGAAGCGGAGCCGCATGATCGAGTCGAGCTCGACCTGCGGCTCGACCGGGGTGCGCTCCCACTTCTTCTCCACCTTCGCGCCCGCGATGTTGTCGCGGAGCATCGAGGCGCAGAGCTCGCGCTCCACGTCGATGACGCCACACTTGTGGCACTTCTTGTGGCGGCAATCCGGCGCGTGCTGGAGCAGCGTCGCGCGGGCCCAGTCCTCCTGGAACCACTTCTTGGGGATGTGGATGTCGATGTGGTCCCACGGCAGGCGCTCGTCGAGCTTGCGCTCGCGCAGGGCGAAGGGCACGTCGAAGCCGACCTCGGCCACGGCCTCCATCCAGAGGTCGTAGCGGAGGTGCTCGCTCCACGCGTCGAACCGGCAGCCCTTGCGGAAGGCGGCCTCGATGAGGTCGGCGGCGCGCCGATCCGAGCGGCTCACGAGGCCCTCGATGAAGGTCTCCTCCGCGTGGTGGCGGCCGAACTTGATCGCCTTGTTGCGCCCGAAGCGCTTGTACAGGATCAACTGCCGACGGTTGGTCTCCTCGACGTCGAGCTGCGGCGCCCACTGGAACGGCGTGAGCGGCTTCGGCACGAACGTGCTCACCCCGGTGTGCACCATCGCGTTCCGGTTGATCTTCTTGCCCGCGGCGACGGTGCGCTCGCAGAGGTCGGCGATGGCGAGAACGTCGTCATCCCGCTCGGTTGGGAGCCCGATCATGAAGTAGAGCTTCACGTGGGTCCACCCGCGCTCGTACGCCTGGGCGCTCATCGTGAGGAGCTCTTCGTCCGGGATCCACTTGTTGATGACCGCGCGCAGGCGCGGGCTCGCGGCCTCGGGCGCGAACGTCAGGCCGGTGCGGCGGGTCTCCGCGACCATGTCGGACAGCTCCACCGAGAAGCTGTCGAGGCGCAGCGACGGCAGGCTCACGGTGACGTGCTGCTTCTTGGCGCGCGCGGCCAGCGTCTCCACCATCCCGCGCACCTGCGAGTAGTCGCAGGTGGAGAGCGACACGAGCGACACCTCCTCGTACCCGGTGGCGTCCAGCGTGCGCTGCATGAGCGAGTTGAGGTTCTCGATCGTGCGCTCGCGCACCGGGCGCGTCGTCATGCCGGCCTGGCAGAAGCGGCACCCCTGGGTGCAGCCACGCAGCACCTCGAGCGAGATGCGGTCGTGCACCTGCTCGGTGAAGGGCACGATGTAGTTGACCGGGAACGTGGCCCCGTTCAGATCCTTCGTCGTGCGCTTCTTGATCGGCGGGGCGCCCAGCGACGGCAGGATCTGCCCGTCGGGCATCGTGTCGAAGGGGTAGAACGCCGGGACGTAGATGCCCTCGATGGCGGCGAGCGCGCGCAGGCGCGCGTCGCGACCCTTGTTTGCACGGAGCGCGGCGGCGATCTCGAGGACAATGTCCTCCCCGTCCCCGATGACGAAGAAGTCCATGAACGGCGCGATCGGCTCGGGGTTGAAGACCGCGGGCCCCCCGGCGAACGTGAGCGGATCCGACTCGCGACGATCCTTCGTCCGGAGCGGGATGCCGGCCAGATCGAGGATGTTCAGGATGTTCGTGAAGGTCAGCTCGCTCTGGAGCGTGAACCCGATGCCGTCGAACATGTCGAGCGAGTCCTTCGACTCGTTCGCGAACATCGGGAGCCCACGCTCGCGCAGGATCGCCTCCAGGTCCTTGGCGGGCGCGTACACGCGCTCGGCCCACACCCCGTCCACGCCGTTGAGCACGGCGTAGAGGATGTGGAGCCCGAGGTTGCCCAGGCCGATGTCGTAGAGGTCCGGAAAGCAGAGGGCGAGCCGCAGATCGACCGTCGCGGGGTCCTTGTGGACCGTGTTGACCTCCGTGCCCAGGTACCGGCTGGGCTTCTCCACCCGGGGGAGGATGTCTTCGGAGAGGACGGTAGCTACGTTCATGCGCGCGCACTAACGCGGCGGGGACGCCGGAGACATCGGCGGGGAGCGCGCGGCGGCGCGAGACAACGATCGGCGGGGTTAAGCGCCCGCATGCCCCCGATTGGCGAGACGATCGCGCGCCGACGCGTATTCTGGTTCCTCATCGTCCTCGTGGTCGGGCCGACGCTCGTGCTCGCGTTCTACGGGCTGACCGGCCTGAAGGACCAGCGGGACGCCACCGAAGCGCGGCTCCGCGAGCGGTACATGCTCCAGGCGCGGGTGCTCGAAGGCGCCATCATCGCGCAGCTCGCCGAGGAGGACGCGCAGCTCCGAGAGGCGCTCGCGCGCCAGGCGCCCGAAGGGGTGCCCGGGGCGCTCGCCACCCTCGTGTCCAAGAGCGTGGTGATCCGCGACGCCTGGGTGGTCGGCGCCGAAGGGGCGCCCCGGGTGGACGCGGCGGCGGAGGGGCTGTCGGTGACCGAGCCCGTCACGTTCGTCTCCACCGAAGACGACGGGCGTCTGTCGACCGTGGCCGTGTCCCGCGTGCGCGAGGGGCTCACGATCGCCTACCGCATCGATCCCGACGCGATCGACGCGGTCATCATCCCCGCGCTGGTCGGCAGGCAGTTCCCCTCGGAGCGCGCGCTCTACGGGCTCCGGGCTGCCACGCGCGAGCAGGCCGGCGAGCCGGTCTCTTTCGAGCGCCTGCGGCGGAACCTCGCGGAGAACCTCGCCGAGTCCGAGCCGACGATCGACCGCACGATGGCCCCGCCCTTCGAGCAGTGGCGGATCACGGTCGTGCCGCCGGAGGCTCCAGGGGCCGGTTCGAGCGCGGCGGTCATCTGGACCGTGCTCCTGCTCGCCGCCACGACCGTCACCGGCGTGGTGCTCATGGGGCGCGCCGTCGTGCAGCAGGTGCGTTTGTCGCGGCTCCAGACGGACTTCGTCTCCAACATCAGCCACGAGCTCCGCACGCCGCTCACCAGCATCCGCCTCTTCATCGAGACCCTCCAGAGCGGGCGCGTGAAGGACCCGGAGAAGGTGCGGGAGTGCCTGGACGTCATCGCGACGGAGAGCGAGCGCCTGACCCGCAAGATCGAGCGCGTGCTGACGTGGGCGCGCATGGAGGCCGGGCGTCGCATCTACGAGTTCGAGATGGTGCGCCCGGTCGATCTCGTGCGCAGCTCGCTCGAGGCGTTCCGCGCCCAGCAGCTCCACGGCGAGGCCAAGGTGAGCGTGCAGGTGCCGGACGACCTGCCGCTCGTGCGTGTCGACACCGACGCGATGGCCGACGCGCTGCTGAACCTCCTCTCGAACGCCCGCAAGTATGGCGGCGAGGACGTTCAGATCCGGGTGCTCGGCGCGGTCGAGCGGCGGTGGGTCGTGCTCTCGGTTGCCGACAACGGCCCCGGCATCCCCCGCGACGAGCGCAAGCGCATCTTCGAGAAGTTCTACCGGCCGGACGTGCTCGTCTCGCGGCGCACCGAAGGCAGCGGGCTCGGCCTCGCGATCGTCCACGCGGCCGTGGTGGCGCACAAGGGCCGGGTGGACGTGGAGAGCGAGGAGGGCCGGGGCGCGCGGTTCACCGTTCGGCTACCGCGCGCCTGACACGGAGCTACTCGTCGATCTCGACGACGAACGACACTTCGGCGGACCGGACGGGCTGGGCCAGCGAGGAGTGGTCGTTGTTGACGAGCTCGAGCCACGCGGTGTGCGTGCCTTCGGAGAGGCCGGTCACGTTGACGGTGCTGGTGGCGCTGTAGTTGTGGTACGCGCCGTCGACGAACACGTGGTAGTGCCCCTCGCCGTCCACGTTCTCGGACTCGCCGACCATGTCGGGATCGAGCGTGAAGTTCTCGACCGCCGCGCCCACGGCCAACGCGTCGGACGTGACCTCGCCCTCCGCGGGGCTGGTGACCATCACGTCGGGGCGCAGCTCTGCCACCGTGAAGCGGGCATAGTCGGCGCCGCCGATCTCGGTGTGGTCGTTGTCGGCGAGGCGGACCTCGACCACGTGGGCGCCGGCGGACATGTGCGTCAGGATCGCGGACTCGTCCGCGTCGTAATCCTGGTACACGCCGTCGAGGTACACGTGGTAGTGGCCCGCGCCGACGACCGGGTCGCCATCGACGTCGTCGGGGCTCAACGTGAAGTTCTCGACCGACACGGGCACCGCGAGGGATGCGCTGTTGATCTCGGTGCCGGCGAACGTGCTGTCGTCGATGGAGATGCCGTAGGCATCGGCCATGACCTCGACGGACACGGTCGAGGAGACCACGGGGTCGAGCGAGGTGTGGTCGGAGTTCACGAGCTCCACCGTGAGGTCGTGCGCGCCCACGGACAGGTCGGGCGCGGTCACGCTCGACGCGTCGGTGCCGTAGTCGAAGTACGCGCCGTCGACCAGGAGGTGGTAGTGCCCCTCGCCGAACGCCACGGCGCCGCCGACATCCTCGGACATCGCGAAGTCGGCGATCGAGAGGGTCAGGCGCGTGGAGGAGGTGCTGAGCACCGTGCCGTCCGCGGGCGACGTGATGACGACGCTCGGCGCGAGGACGTTGACCACGACCTCGTCCATGAACGTGGACACGGTGTGGTCGTTGCCGGCGAGCACCACGCCGAGGGTGTGCGCGCCGCTCGCGAGGCCGGTCACGGTGTAGGTCGTGGCGGCGGTGGCATCGAGGTAGGCCCCGTCCACCAGGATGTGCACGTGCCCCTCGCCTTCGACGGGCGTGAGGTCGCCGTTGGCGAGCGCGTCGGCGTCGAGGACGAAGTCGCCCACGTCGTAGGCGAGCGTCACGGACGAGTAGCTGCTGGTGCCCTCGGCGGGCGAGGTCAGCGCGATCGAGGGGGAGTCGACGTCGGTGTCCGTATCGGTGTCCGTGTCCGTGTCCGAGTCCGTGTCGGTGTCCGAATCGGACTCCTCGATGGTGGGATCGGTGTCCTGGGAGTAGTCGGGATCCTCGGCGACGCCGGTACACGCGGCCAGCACGAAGAGGGGAAGGGCGAGTCGCATGGTCGTCTCCTGATGAGCCGGACAGTTTGCCCCAGTTGGGCCTCAGCTTGCAACCCCCGTCTTCAGAACGGCCCGCCTTCCGGACGACGCGCCTTCCGAACGACCCGCACGGACACCAACTCGCCACCTTGTACGACAATCGCCGTCGCCATAGGCGGGGTGGATGCACATCCTGGGCGTTTCCTGCTTCTACCATGACGCTGCTGCCTGCCTCCTGTCGGACGGGCGCGTCGTCGCCGCGGCCTCGGAAGAGGCGTTCACCCGCAAGAAGCACGATTCGCGCCTGCCGGTCGAAGCGATCCGCTACGCGCTCGGGGAAGCCGGCATCCAGGCGGGCGATCTCTCCGCGATCATCTACTATGACAAGCCCATCCGGAAGCTCGACCGTTCGTTGCGGACGTTCATCGACACGTTTCCGAGCGGTTTCGGCGCCTTCATCCGGAAGATGCCGCACCTCGCGGGCGTCCAGCTCCGCCTCCCGAGCGAGCTGAAGAAGGAGCTCGGGTACACCGGGGCCGTGCTCTACTCGGAGCACCACCTCTCCCACGCGGCGAGCGCTTTTTATTGCTCGGGTTGGGAGGAGGCCGCAATCCTCACGGTCGACGGCGTGGGGGAGTGGGCCACGTCCTCCTGGGGTGTGGGTCGGGGCGGCCAGATCCAGCTGACGGGAGAGACCCGGTTCCCCCACTCGCTCGGCCTGCTCTACAGCGCGGTGACGCTCTACCTCGGCTTCAAGGTCAACTCCGCCGAGTACAAGGTCATGGGCCTCGCGCCCTACGGCGAGCCGCTCTACGTCGACAAGATCCGCCAGCTCATCCACGTGGCGCCCGACGGCACGTTCCGCCTCGACATGCGCTACTTCGCCTTCGACCGCGGCGAGCGGATGTACAACGCGGCGTTCGAGCACCTCTTCGGCCGCCCGGGCCGCCCCATCGAGGAGGGCGAGCTCGAGCAGTTCCACAAGGACGTCGCGCGCTCGCTGCAGGTGGTGGTGGACGACGTGATGGTCCGCCTCGCGACGACCGTCGTGAAGGAAACCGGCGTGAAGAAGCTCTGCCTCGCCGGCGGCGTCGCGCTCAACTGCGTGGCGAACGGCGAGATCCTCCGGCGCGCCCCGGTGGACGACATCTACATCCAACCCTCCGCGGGAGACGCGGGCGGGGCCATGGGCGCGGCGTTCGTGGCGTGGAACGGCCTGCTCAAGAAGCCACGCGGCCCGCGCCTGGAGTCGGTCTACCTCGGCCCCGGTTACGAGGAGCCCACGGTCAAGGCCGCCCTCGACGCCGCGGGCGCGGTGTACCGCCGCTTCGATCGGGACGAGCTCCTCGCCGAGACCGTCTCGCAGCTCACCAACGGCAAGGTCGTGGGTTGGTTCCAGGGACGCATGGAGTGGGGGCCGCGGGCGCTCGGGCACCGCAGCATCCTCGGCGATCCGCGCCATCCCGAGATGCGCGACATCATCAACCGCAAGATCAAGATGCGAGAGGGCTTCCGCCCCTTCGCGCCCGCGGTGTTGGAAGAGGCGTGCGCGGATTGGTTCCAGCTCGACCGCCCCTCCCCCTACATGCTGCTCGTGGCGCCGGTGCGCGAGGACAAGCCTCCCCTGCCCTCCATCACCCACGTGGACGGCTCGGCGCGCATCCAGACCATCAACCGCGACCAGGACGCGCTGTACTACGACCTCATCAAGGCCTTCGGCGAGAAGACCGGCGTGCCCGTGCTCATCAACACGAGCATGAACGTGCGTGGCGAGCCGATGGTGTGCAGCCCCGAGGACGCGTGGCGCTGCTTCATGCGCACGGAGATGGACGTACTCGTGGCCGGGCCGTTCGTGCTCCGCAAGGAGGACCAGCCGACTGTCGCGCTCAAGAGCGCGGCGGAGGAGTTCGGTCTGGACTGAAGGGCCCTGCCGTAAGGCGCTCGGCCCCTACCCTTCCAGCCGCTTCTTCGCTTCGAGGACGTGCGGCGCGCGCTTGCCCGCCTTGGAGAGGAACTTCTCGAGGTGTGGGCGCGCCTCCTCGCTCCGGCCCAGGCGGTGGAGCGCGTCGGCGTAGTACCACCAGGTGTCGGCGGGCACCTTCTTCATCTCCAGCGCCGCGACGAAGTACTCGAGTGATCCTTCGGCGTCGCCCGCGCGCAGCTTGGCCGCGCCCCGGAGCCGCGAGGTGGCCGCGCTCACGGGCAGGAACGGCTCGACCTTCGCGAACAGCTCGAACGCCTCGGCCGCGAGCAGGTGGTCGCCGAAGGTGACGATCTCGTCCGCATCGGCCGCCCAGTAGGTGACCGTGCCGATCTGCAGCGCCCAGGTCGCTTCGACCGCGCCGGGGCGCTTCATCCAGAGCCTGCGCGGCGGCGTGGGGAGCGGCAGCTTCTTCACGCCCTCGCTCGTCGCGCGGATCACGCCCTGGCGCGGATCGGCCTGGGCGGTCGTGATGGCGACCATCGCGCCGGGCACGGCGTCCTCGTCGATCGCGCCGGCGTCGATGCCGAGATCGCTCCACACGCCGGTGTAGGCCGCGGGCCACTCCAGGCGCTGCTGGGCCTCCCCCGCCACGGTGGCGATGAGCCGCAGCCCGTTCTCGGCGAGGCGGCGCACCCCGTCGAGCGCGGAGGTGTAGCCGACGATCGAGCACACCCGCGCAATCTCGGCCTGCGTGTCGGGACGCACGCGCGGATCGTCGAAGAGCGCGACCACGCGGGCCTCGAGCTCGGTGTCGCCGTTGACGGCGGCGCTCGTGCACAGGCGCCAGAGGCCCACGCACGCGCCGAGCCGCACGTCTCCCCGGGGATCGCGCAGGGCCCCGAGGATCCGGCTCGTGGCGTCGGGGACGTTGAGCGTGCCGCACACCTGGAAGATGCCCGGGTTGACGCTCGGGTCCGTGGTCTTGATCGAGGCCCACAACGCGGCGCGCGTGTCGTCCGGGATCTCCGCGGCGCGGGGGGCGAGACGCCAGCGCGAGAGAATGTCGGCGGCCGCGGCGGCGGCGCCGAGCCGCACCCCCGGCGAGGGATCGGACACGGCGCGCTGGAGCAGCGTCGGCAAGTGCTCGGGCGTGCCCTTGGCGGCGAGGTCGCGGGCGCCGGCGGCGCGGGTCGCGAGATCCTTGGCGGAAAGGGCGGCGAGGGGGTCGGCGGTCTCAGACATGCCCGTGGTTCGTAGCACCGAGCGCGTGGATGCGCCCGACCCGTTTGGCGCGACCGGCCTCCACCGGGGCCACGGCCGGCGATAAGGGGCACGGATGTTCCTGCTCGCCCTGTTCGCCTGCACGCCCGATGTCCGCGGCCTCTACGAATCCGAGCGCACGGCCGCGCTGGAGGTGGCGACGGAGCGGCCGCGCGACTGGTTGCCCGACGTGACCTTGCAGATCGCGGGGCCCGACTTCGAGGAGGCCGTCAGCGTCGCGTTGAAGGCCGCCCTCACCCGCACGCAGGACCCGCTGGTCGTCCCGATCGGCCTCGGCTTCGAGGCGAAGCTCAAGCCCGTGTTCACCATCGAGGAGGCGGTGCTCCGCACGAGCGACACCTGCCCGTCGTGCCTCTCCTTCGACGCCGAGCTCAACGGCAAGGCGACGTGGTCGCTCGGCCCCTCCTCCGGCACCGTGCCCCTCGACGTGAGCGCCCAGGGGGTGTTCGCGCTCGAGGTCGCGAACGGAAATGTCATCCAGGCCGTGCCGCGCGCCATCACCTCGGTCAAGGTGAAGGTGATGGACTTCAATGGGTTGAAGGTGAACCCCTCGAAGCAGATTCAGGAGTGGCTGACCGACCAGCTCTCCGACCGCATCCCGAAGATCAAGATCGTCGAGCTCGACACGTCCCTGCTCCCCCTGCGCGATCTGCGGCTCCGCAGCCAGGCCGGCGCCGTGCGGATCGAGGCCCTGAGCGACGTGCCGGGCGCGCGCCCGGTGGGCAACATCGAGGTGCCGACGGACGGGGTGCGCCTCGCCATCTCCGAGACCGCGCTGATCGGCCTCGCGCGCCGCGCGGCGTTCCAGCAGGGCGAGCTCACGATGGACGTGTACGCCGACCCGCTGGAGATGAACGTCGAGGGCACGCAGTTCACCCTCGACCTGCGGCTCTGGCGGCTCGTGGGCCGCGGGTGGTGGCGCGACTACCGCATCTTCGGCGATCTCGCGGTCAAGGGCGGCGCCATCCAGCTCGTGCCGTCCCGCGTCGAGGAGCTCGGCAAGTCGCCCGGCGCCGGCCTGGTCGACCCCCTCGCCGCGCTCTTCGAGGGCCAGATCCTCCAGGCGATCACGCGTTCGGTGGCACAGACCCTCCCCGGGGCGCGCGCGCAGGACCTCGGCGTCGTGCAGCTGCGCGCGGAGACCAACCTCGTGTCGGGGCGCGAGGGCACCCTGGTCGTCGACGGCAAGCTCCTCGTGCGCGCACCGGACACGGCGAAGGGGCCGTGAAGGCCCGCGCCCGGGAACGAGCGCCACGACGATCCGTCCGCCGCGCCGCGCTCGGCGTCGCGATCGGCGTGGCGTTGCTCCTCGGGGCCGAGCTCCTCGCGCGTGCTCAGCCCGTACCGGCCGCCGGCGCCCCCCTCGGGGACGCCGTGAAGGGCTCCGTCCTCTTGAACGGCGATCCCTGGCTGCTCTGGAGCCTCGCCCCCGGCGACCACGAGGAGGTGGGCGTGCCCGTGCACGTCAACGCCCTCGGGATGCGCGATCGCGACCGCGGCCCCAAGGCCGGCCCGCGCGCCCTGGCCCTCGGCGACTCCAGCGTCTACGGGTTCGGCGTCCGCGACGAGCAGGTGTTCACCTCGCTCCTCGAGCAGCGGACCGCCGCGGAGTTCGTGAACGCCGCGGTCCCCGGCTACTCCACCTTCCAGGCGCTCAACCTCCTCGACATGCGCGGGTGGGCCCTCTCCCCCGACGTGTTGATCGTCGGCACCTTGTGGTCCGACAACAACTTCGACAGCTTCACCGACCGGGATCTGCTCGCCAGCTACGCCGGGTGGCAGGCGTCGGCCGGCCGCTCGCTGCGGATGGGCCTGGAGGCCTCGTCCCTGTTCCGCTGGCTCGATTGGACGGTGAGGGTCGCGCCCCAGGGGGCCCGGGCGCGGAAGGTGGGATGGCAGGTCGGAGGCGACGATCCGCGTACCGGGTCGCGGCGCGTCGACATCCGGAGCTACGCCGCCAACCTCGACGCGCTGTGCGCACGGATGTACGCCCGCGACGGCGGCGTGGTGTTCCTGGTCCTCGCGAACCGTGAGGACGTAGAGCCGCTCTCCGCGGACCCCGCCTGGGCGCCGTACCGGCGGGCCATGCGCGAGACCGCGGCGCGGTGGGGGGCCGCGATCGCCGAGGCGCCGTCGGCGTTCCAGGCGAGCGGCCGCAGCGCCGACGCGTTGTTCCTCGATCAGATGCACCCGACGCCGCTGGGGCACCAGGTCCTGGCGGACGTGGTGGGCGCCGCGCTGGCCGCGCGTGGCTGGCCGGAGCGCCCGCTCACGCTGACACAGCCGCCGTCCGCGCTGGTCGTGCCCACGGATCCGTTCGAAGGGCGCGGGCGTGAGGAGCCGGCGGGGAACGTACCGGGGAAGGCCTCCCGGTAGCTCGGATCAGGCCTGTTCCAGCCCGTCCCGGAGGGTGAGCAGCGCCTTCTTCCACGCCACGTCGAGCGCGGTGCGCAGCGCCTCGTCCTCGAGCGGGGCGCCGATGTGCTGGACGTTCAGGATGGTCTCCTTGCCGTCCCGCGCGACCTGGAACTGGGTCAGCGTGTTCTTCCACGGGCCGGCCGAGTACTTGTCCCAGCTGATCTCGAGCTTGGCGGTGGGGCGGAAGACGTGGAGCAACCCCGCCTCTTCGACCACGGCGCCCTCGGGACCCACCTTCACCACGATGCGGCCGCCCTGCCGGGGATCGACCCGGGCCTCGGAGCCGAGCCAGGGGACCAGCCCCTCGGGCGTGGTCAGGGCGTTCCAAACGGCGCGCGGGGTGGCCGCGATGCTGATCTGACGGCGGATCGTCGACATGGGTCCTCGCGAGCTTCTTTCGGAGACGGGGGCGACGCTTAGCGGCTTTGTCGGGTCCGCGCACGGACACGTTACGGGGGACGAGATGGGAATGCTCACCCTGCTCGTTGCTTGCAACGGCCCCGGCAAGGACGAACCCGGCCCGCATGGGCCCGATCTCGACGGGGATGACGATGGAAGCGTCGTCGCCGACGATTGTGACGACACCGACGCATCGGTGTTCCCGGGCGCCGCCGAGGTGCCGGAGGACGGCATCGATCAAGACTGTGACGGCGCGGATCCCCTCGCCGAGCGCACGTGGAACGGCACCGTGCCGGACGAGGGATTCGGTACGCGCGTGCTCGTGACCTCTTCCGGTGTCGTAGTGGGCGCCCCCTTTTCGGGTGATCCGGCGTCCGCGGCGGATGGGCGGGTCTACAGCGTCGCGCTCGCCACCGGCGCCGCCGTGTCCCTCGAGGGAGCCGACGGGGAGCGGGTGGGCACCGCGTTGGCCTCGCTCGCGGACGGGACGTTGCTCGTCGGCGTGCCGGGGTCGGGCGGTGTCCGCACCCTCGCGGGGGCCTCGTTGCTGACGTTGGCGGGCGCGGGGGGCGTGCTCGCCGCGCGGGACGCCGCGTGGGTGACCAGCACGGCCACCGGGGCCATCCGCGACGACGGCACCCGGCTCGATTGGGACCGTCGGCCCGACGCCCTTGCCCTTGGTGGGGATGGCGCCGTGTGGGCCGGCTTCGCCCGTGGTGACGCGGCGCTCCGGACCGAGGGCGGCTCGGTCGCACGCGCCACCCCGACCGACGAGGCCGGCTTCTGCCTGCTCCTGGCGGACGTCGGTGCGGACGGCGTGGAGGACCTCGTCGTCGGGGCGCCCGGCGCCGGCCTCGTCTACGTGCTCGATCCCGCCGCGCTCCCCACCAGCCTGGCCGACGCCACGCCCGTGGGCCCGGGTGCGGGGCGGTTCGGGGCGGCGCTCGCCGTCGATGCCGCGGGCGTGCTCTACGTCGGGGCGCCGATGGCGGGCGCCACCGTCGAGGGCGCGGTCTACACGGTGGTGGACGGGGTGGTGACCCCCCGGTGGACCGGGGCGGCCCCGGGGGATCAGCTCGGGTACGCGCTCGCGGCGGGGCGCGAGTCGCTCGTGATGGGCGCACCGGGCGAGGCCGCGTCCCCCGGCGCGCTGACGATCGTGGTGCCGTGACCCGCCCCGGAGCGCGCGCCGAACACGGGTGGCGCGAGGTGCCGGGCGGCTACGAGATCGGGGACGGCCCGCCGATCGTGCTGCTCCCGGGCATCCGGGGCGACGCCACCGAGTTCGTCCGGCTCGTGCCGCGCCTTCACGGGTGGCGGGTCCGGCTGGTGACGCTCCCCGACGCCGGGCCTCGGCTCGCCGACATCGCGGCGGCGGTGGCTCGGGATCTGCCCGCTGGCGACTGGGACGTGGTCGGTGCGAGCTTCGGTGGCCTCGTCGGCTGGGCGCTCCCGAAGTCGCGCGTGCGCACACTCACGACGATCGGCACCCTCCCCCACCCCACGCCCCGCGCCCGCCGCATGCGGTGGGCCGCCGCCGTCCTCCGGCGGGCCCCTCACCGGCTGTACCGCGAGTACTACGGGCCCCGCGCCCGCGCGTCGCTCCAGGAGGACGGCGCGGACGGCACCCTGCTCGATTCCGTGTCCCTTCCATCTCGCGACGTGATGGCCGACCGTCTCTCCGCCATCGCCGCCTGGGGCCTGCCGCGCGTCGCGCCGGGGCGCCGGCCCACGTGGATCTGGGGCGCGACCGACCGGTTCGCCACCTGGACGCCGGCCGACGTGCGGGGCGAGGGCCTCGAGCCCATCGTCGTCCCCGGCGGCCACCGCCCCCACCTGTCCCACCCCACCGAGGTCGCGCGGTGGCTCCCCCGCCCGGATTGAGCCCGATCGTCGGTTGAGGTCCGGCCGCACGCCCGAAGGGCTCCCGCTCGGATCGCCGAATACTGCCAAGGATGCGTCAGGATCGACACGATCGGCGGTGCCAGCGGCTACCATGCGCGGCGTCCCGAGTGCCCCATGCTCCTCTCCCTCCTGCCCTTCGCCCTGGCCAGCGAGCCCCCCGGCCTCGGGTCGGTGCGTCCGCCGTGCGGCTCCATGGCGACCCTCGCGGCGCTCGGCCCCGCGCCGTTCCTGCCCGCGCCGCCGCCCGGCCCGGACGACGAGAAGGACGACCGCGACGCCGAGGAGGACGACTACCCCAACCAGCTCGAGAGCGAGAACTTCACGATCAAGTGGGGCCGGTCGGGCGACGTGGACGAGGACGCGGTGGAGGCCCTGCTCGTGTCCTTCGAGGAGGCGTGGGCCGCCGAGGTCGACCGGATGGGGCACCCCGCGCCCGCCGGCACCTCCGAGTACCTCTTCAACGTCTACATCGGCGACACGGGGAACGGCGCGCCCGACGGCTACGGCACGTCCGGCTACTTCAACCGCGACCGGGACGGCTACCCGATGATCGTCGTCAGCGCGGCTACGCTCGCGGACGAGGATTGGGCGCGGGGCACGGCCACGCACGAGTTCTACCACGCGATCCAGGACGGGACCGGACGCTACGAGTACAGCGGCGAGAGCGCCTGGTATTGGGAGGCCACCGCGATGTGGGTGGAGGGCGAGGTGCTCCCCGATCAGGACGACTACGTCGCGTTCCTGTTCGGCTACGGGCTCCTTCCGCAGCTCCCCGTCTACTTCTTCGACTACCCCGACACCGGCGCGCTGCAGGAGTACCACCAGTACGGGGCGATGATCTTCCCCCGCTACGTGTCCGAGATCGCGGCGGACTGGGAGCTCGTGCGCGACTCCTGGACCGCCGACGTCGACGCCGACACCCCCCAGGACGCGCTCGCCGTCCTGCTCGCGGACCGGGGTGTCGACTTCGCGGACGCGTTCGGCGACTTCGCCGCGCGCAACGCCACGTGGGACTACGCCGACGGCGAGCTCTACACCCAGTGGGTCGAGTGGTACGCCGACTACTACCCCTCCGACGACCACCGCGTCGTCGCCGAGGTGGAGCGCACGGGAACCGACGGCGTGGTCGCGGCACCGGAGGACACGCTCCCCGGTCGGTACGCCTACAACGTCGTGACGCTGCCTCGCCCGGGAGACGAAGATCTCGTCGTGCGCTTCGAGAGCGCCGAGTCCGGGACCAAGGGCAGCGCCGCGGCATGGCGTGTCACCGTCGTGCGCGAGCAGGAGGCCGGAGGGGTCACGTACATGCCGATCCTGCTCGAGAACGGGGCCGGCGAGGTGCGGCTCGAAGACGTGGGGGACGAGCAGATCCACCTCGTGGCCGCGGCCGTGGCGCCCACCGCCCGCACCGACGAAACGTTCACGTGGTCCTACGGGTTCACGCTCGCGGCGGACCCCGACGACGAGCCGACCGACACGGACATCGACACCGACGCGCCGGCCGCGCTGCCGGACGAGGTCGAGGTCGGGGCGTGTGGATGCGCGTCGGGCGGGGACGGCGGCAACGCGGCCGGCCTTCTCCTGCTCGCGGGCCTCGCCCTCGCGGGCCGCCGCAGGGACTGACTTGGAGGCCTGACTTCAGCGCGCCAGGCACGGCCCGGGGCGCTGGGGATTGCAGATCCGCCCCTCCACGACGGGCGCGATGCCCTCCGGCGCCGCCGCGAGCGCGGCCAGCACGCGATCCTTCAGGTCGGGCCCCGCCGCGCCGGTGGCCGCGGGGATCATCGTGTAGCCGTCCTGCCCGGTCTTGGGGTCCGCGAGGAACGTCGGCATCACCGCCACGAACCGCTCGTCCCTCCCGATGGGTTTTCCGGTGTCGAGCCACGTGAGGCGCGCGGCGGTCCCGGCGACCGGATCGTGGGCCCACGCGAATCCGCTCACCTGCAGCCAGTGGCCGTTTCCGGTCCACTCCTCCACCGCGCGTGCGACCACCTTCTCCAACGTGGCCCCGTCGATCTCCACCCGCGCGAGGGGTGTCGGGTACGCGAAGATCTCCTCGATGTCCTGGCGCGTGATCGGCCCGGCCACGAGGTCCCGGTTGAGCCGGAGGCCGCCCGAGTTGACCAACGCGACCCTCGCGTCGGGGTACGCGGCGCGGGCCAGGTCGGCGATCCAATTCCCGAGGTTGGTCTCGAAGCGGCGGATCTCCAGCTCCGCGCCCACCAGCGGCACACGCGTGCGCCCCACCGGCGCGGCGAGGCAGCCCGATGGCACGCCGGCCTTCGCGCAGAAGCTGGCGTCGTGGGCGGCCAGCCGCGTGTCCACGATGGCCTTCACGTCGGGGTCCTCGGGGATCGTCGCGTCGAGGACGATGAGCTCGTCCTCGCGCTGGAGCGTGCCGTTCACCCGCCGGATGGTGAACCGCCAGGCGGAGCGCGCGTCGGCGTCGGCCTTGTAGGCCCGGTGCGCGAACACGTCGCCCACCTGGTTGTCGTGCTCGTGCCCGCCGAAGATCACATCGGGGCCCTCGTCGCCGAGCGCCATGAAGATCGCCTTGTCCTCGTCCATCGACTGGTGGGTGAGGGCAACGACCACCTCCGCACCGGCGGCACGCAGGGTGGCGGTCTGCGCCTTCGCGGTCGCCACGGGATCGGCGAAGGTGGTGACGAACTCCGCCGACTTGCGGTCGGTGGTGATGCCGAAGATGCCAATCGCGATCCCGCCGCAGTCGAAACGACGGGCCGGAATGAGCTTGGGATCCTCGATCAGGGGGGCCCCGGACTCGCCGGGCGCGAACGTGATGTTGGTCCCGAGCCACCGGAATTGGGACGAGCCGATCAACGCGTCGAGCGCCGCGCCGTCCGCCATCTTGCCTGCATCGAACTCGTGATTCCCGAACACGACGTACATTCGTGGGTCGTCCGCCTGGGTGTCACCGTCGAGCGCGGAGAGCACCTCGACCATCTGCGCGCCCTTGTAGGTACGCGACAGGAGCGACGGCGCGAGAAAATCGCCCGCGTGCAGCAGGGTGACCGCGCCGTACCGCGCCTCGAGCCGCGTCCGAAGCGTGCGCACGCGCGCCAGACCGCCCGTGCCGTCCGCCTGCGGCTCGATCCGGTAGGTGTCGTTGATGCTCAGGAACGTGCACTGCGCCTGACTCTCGTCCGGGGAGGGCAGCCCGACGGGCGGCACGGGCTTGGGGACACATCCGGCGATTACGAGGAGGACGAGCGGACGGATCATCGGGACACCTGGCGAAGGAGCGTCCCGGTATCAAGTTCCCGGAACCAGGGTGACACGGGGCGCCCGCGCGACGACATCCCGCGCACCCCACCGATCGTGTGGCGTTGAAGCGGTGCTTTGAGCCTGCGTACTCTTGTAGTAGCATGGCGGGGACGCCCGCTGATCCCACCGGGCGCCGCCCACCAACGGAGGAAACGCCATGTCCACCCGCACGCTGACCCTGCTCCCCTTGTTTCTCCTCGCGCTCCCGCTCGGCTGCACCGGCACGGACAAGGTCGACACCGGCGAGGCGGCCGACACGGACACGGATACCGACACGGACACCGACACGGACACGGATACCGACACGGACACGGACACCGACATCGATCCAAATGAGTCGTCCGGCACCATGTACTTCCAGGACTTCGGCACCGGCGCGCCGCTCGAGGGCGTGAGCGTCTCCGCCGCTGGGGACATCTTCCTGTCCAACGCGACCGGCGCGACGCTCCTGTCGATCCCGAAGAACGTCACGACCGACCTTCAGATCACCTTCGCCGGCTACATGCCGACCTACCTGTACCTCTCCGCCGATGACACGAGCGACTGGGTGCTCGGCTTCGGCCTCGCGTCCAGCGCGCTGGTCGGCGCGGTCGAGGGCGCGTTCGGCATCACCTACGATCCGACGCTCTCCACCATGATCGTGGCTGTGCAGGAGCCCGACGGCGCGGGCAGCTGGCAGACCGCGGGCGGCGCCACCGTCAGCCTCGACGTGGCCTACCAGGGCGGCGTGAGCCGTGGCGCGGACGGCAACTTCGCCCCGACCGCCACGCTCGCCGCCGGCGGCGGCAATTTCGTGGCGTTCGCCAACGTGGCGGTGGGCGCGGTGAACGTGACCGTCACGCCCGTGGGCGGCCAGGTCTGCAGCACCGCCCCGTCGACCACGCGCGCGGACCTCGCCGTCACGACCTACGCCGACTCGCTCACCTCGGTGATCGTGCGCTGCCAGTAGTAAGGTCAGGAGGCCGGGCAGCCGGCCGCGCGGACGCGCCGCCGCGTCGGCCGTAGTGTCTCCGGGAGCGGCGGCGGCACCGGTGCCTTCGTGGCCCTGCCCGCCGCCCCATCGCCCCCCGGCCCCTCGCCTGCTACCATGCCGCGGACGAGGTCTCGCGCGCGTGCCCTGGAAGCCCCTGCTCGATCCGGCCACCACGTACCGGGGCGAGCACCTCTCCGCCGCCGCGGTCGACGCGCGTGTGGCCCAGGCCCGGGCGTGTTTCCGCGCGCACGTTCAGGCGCTCGGGCGGCTGGAACAGGCCTCCTCGGCGAGCCCCGCGCCCGCCCCCCGCTTCGTCGACGTGCTCGCCGCGGCGGTCGGCCCCGGCGACGTGATGACGGCGTGGCGGCGCTGGCGGGAGGCCGCCGACGCTGACGCCCGTCCGGAGGGCGGTGCGCTCGATCGGCTCGAGCTCACCGTCGAGGACGCCCAGCGGCAGGTCTCCCAGCTGGCCGCGTGGATGGACGCCCTCGCCGCGGAGGAGGCCGCCGTGCGCGCGGAGATGGAGGCGCTCCGTCGGTGTGTCGCGGACGCCGCCGCCAACCACACCGTGGCGCATGCTCGGGCGGAGGCATCGTCCCGCGGCCTCCTGGCGATCGAGCTCGCCCGCGCCCGTGCGCTCCCGACGGAGGGCGCCGCGCTCGACGCCGACGCCGCCGTGCTCGAAGGGCTCGCCCAGGCGCGTGCCGCCGAGGCTCGGGCCTTCGAACACGCGGCGGCGCGGCTCTCCGCGGTGCTCGCCTTCGGAGGGGAGGCGCTCGCCTCGTTCGCGCGGCTGCGCGCGGCCCTGGAGCGGGTGCACGCGGAGGGCAGCGGCGTGCTCCACGAGCTCGACCTCCACCTGGGCCAGCTCGCCGCCGAGGCCCGCGCCGCCGATCTCGGGCACGGCCTCGCGGCTGGGATGGACACGTTGCGCGGCTCCGTGGGGCGGGTGCACCTCCAGGCGCGGGAGGGCGCGGATCGCCTCCTCCATCGCCTGGACCGCCTCGCCGAAGCCCCCGATCTGCTCGCCCCCGTCGACCCGGCGCGCGCCGCGGCGGAGGCCGAGGTGGCGTCGCTGCTGACAGGCCGCCGTGGCTGACATCGCCCCGCTCGAATTGGATCGCGCCACGGCGCAACGGTGGGCCGCGCTCGTGGGGCGGGCGCTCGACGCCTTGCGCCTGAACCGCCAGTTCCCAGATTGGGAGCGCGTGCGCGACCACGTCGCGGCGGCGGCGGCAACGTCCGGGGCGGCTTCCGGGGCGCCCTCTGGAGGGGCTGGCGGCGGGCTCCGCATCGACCGCGGAAGCGGCCTCCCCGTGGCCCGCGAGTGGATGCGCGTCCGGGTGGAAGCCGAATTGGGAGCGGGTGTCAATACATCCGGTGGCATCGGTACACGCGCCCTCCCCGCCCGCGAGGTGCACGTGGCGCTCCGCAACCTGGTGGGCGACCGCGCGTCCTACGCCGTGCGGGTCGACCGCCTGGACATCGTGAGCACCACGGTGACCCGCTACTCGCTCATCCTCTCGGATACGCCGGGGCGCGTCGTGAGCGCGGGCGAGCTCGCGCTGGAGGCGGCGTCCCGCTTCGCGCGGCAGCTCGAGCTGCTCTCCACCCAGGACGCCGCGTTGGCCTTCGCCGTGCTCCGCCAGGAGGGGCTCGACGTCGAGGAGATCGTGCGCGGGGTGGTGGGCCCGGCGGCGCTGCTTCCCGGCGATCCACTCCTCCCCGATGGCGACGGCGGATGTTGCCCGGAGGCCCTCCGCGGGCTCCGCTTGCACGGGCCGCTCGTCTCCGCGTGCCTCGAGCGCGCCTCGCTCGATCTCGCCGATGGGCGCATCGACGATCCGCTCGCCGACTCGATCGTGATGCCTTCGGCCACGGACCGGGCGCGGCCGTTCGGGCTCACGCGCGGGCGCAAGTGGGCGGTGATGGCACGCGACGTGCCGACGCTGCGGGCGTGGCTCGCGGATCGAGGGAGCCGCGGGCTCGTGTACGGATACCAGGGGGAGCCATGAGCAAGGCGCCATCGACATCCGCGGGGCGGCGCAAGGAGCGGGAGGGGCGCCACGTCTCGGTCGGCGGCGCCGCGGCGGACGAGGTGCTCGACAGCCTCGTGCAGCAGTTCTCCGACCGCTACGCGTTCATCCGCGAGCTCATCCAGAACAGCCTGGACGCGGGCGCCGCCCGGATCGACGTGCGCATGGCGTTCGACGGGCGGGAGCTGCGCATCGAGGTCGCGGACGACGGCGACGGCATGGATCGCCCGATCATCGAGGGCTACCTCCTCACGTTGTTCCGCTCGACCAAGGAGGACGACCTCACCAAGATCGGCAAGTTCGGCATCGGGTTCACCTCGATCTTCGCCATGGATCCGGTGGAGGTCGTCGTCGACACCGGGCGCGACTCGGTGTGGCACCGCGTCACGTTCGACGCCCAACGCAGCTACACCCTGTCGCGGCTGGCCGATCCGTTCGAGGGCACCACGGTGACCCTCAAGATGGCCCGCGGGCGCAAGGCCGCCACGGAGGACGTACGCCAGGTGCGCGCCGCCGCGGTGCGGTGGTGCCGGTACGCGGACGCCGCGATCACGCTCGAAGCGACCGGCACCGACGAGGAGTGGGCGCCTACGCCCGTCGCGGCGCCCTTCACCGTCGACGCGCCGGTCGTGGTGGTCGACACCTCCGACGGCGTGCACGCGGTCATGGGCCCCCACCCGTCGCGCACCCCGCCCGTGGGCTTCTACAACCGCGGCATCACGCTCTGGGAGGGCGACGAGCGCGCGATCCCCGGCGTGTGCTACCGCGTGGCGGGGCGGCACCTCGAGCACACGCTGACCCGCGACAACGTGATCCGCGACCGCCATTACGAGCTCGTCGTGACGCGGATCGGCGAGACCGCGCGTGTCCGTCTCGGCGCCGCGGTGCACGCCGAGGCCGAGGCCGCCGCTCGTGCGGGCGATCTTCGTCGGGTCGCGAGGTTGTACGCGGCCATCGCCGACGAGGTCCCGTGGGCGTGGCGCGAGGACGTGCCGCTGCTCCCAGGGCACGGCCGCCCGTTGTCCCTGGCCGACCTGCGCGCGACACGGCGCGAGGCCCTCGCCGGGTGGGTCGCGCGCCTGCGTGGGGCGCCGATCGTGGCGTGGTGGGCGCCGCCCGACTGTCCCATCGGGGCCGCGGTCGCGGCGGCGGGGACGCCGGTGCTGGTCGCCGACGTCCACGACGAGCCCCACGTCGCGTTCGCGGCGCGCCACCTCGGCGCCACGCGCCAGTCGGTCGCGACGGGGTGGGCGTTCGCGACGCCGGTCGCGGCGCCTTCGGCCCTGGCGGCGTTGTTCACAGGGGCGGTCGTGCCCGCCCGGTTCCACGGTGACGCCCTCGACGGCCGCCTCGCGGTCGCGATGCCCTCGGCCGCCGGCGGCCTCCTCGACGTTCCCCTCCCCGCCCCTCGCGCCCGGGACGCGCTCCTCGTCGACATCAGCCACCCGCTCCTCCGCGAGCTGGGCGCCCTCTCTCCCGCCGTCGGGGGCCTCCTCCTCCTCCACGCCGCGCGCGCCTCGGCGGGCTGGTCGGACGTGGATGCGCGGCTCGTCGACACCCTCGCCGCGGCGCTCGCGCCGCCCGCCGCACCACCGGGAGGCGCGTCGTGAGCGAAGAGATACTGGCGACGGGGCGTTTCCGCGTAGACCGCCGCCGCGCCCTCGAGAAGATGGAGAAGTTCCAGCTCGCCGACCCGCGCGCCTACACGCTGGAGCTCGTCGCCGCCGCGGTCTCCGCCGGGGCCACCCGCATCGACGTGCGCAACGACAGTGACGACTTCGAGCTCTCGTGGGAGGGCGACGGCCCCACGCGCGACGAGCTCGACGGCATCTTCGACCACCTCTTCGCGAAGCCCACGACACCGCGCGCCGGCATGCTCCAGCACCTCGCCATCGGCGTCCTCGGCGCGCTGGGGCAGGCGCCCACGTGGGTGCGGGTCGACCGCGGCGGCACCCCGCCCCTGCGCCTCTCGATCGACGACCCGACGAGCACGCTCGCCGTCGAGCACGCGCACGGCGTGACCGGGACCCGCGTCCACGTGCGCCAGCGGCTCTCCGCGCAGAACCTCGCCGAGGCGCTGCTCCTTCCACTCCGCGATCCGGGCGAGGCGCGGCTGCTCCGCGAAGCCGCGCGCTGGTGCCCCGTGCCCGTCTACATCGGCGGGAAGCCGATCGTGGCGCCGATCCCCTCTCCTGCACGCGCCATCTGGGCCTCTCCGAGCGGGGCTTCCCCTAGCGGCGCCTCTCCGGGCGGTGCTCTCTGGCTGGTCCCCGACCCTCGGCAGCGCGTCGACGTCGTGCGCAAGGGGATCGTCGTGGGGCAGGTCGAGCGGAACGTGGGTCAGCTGGGGGTGGCGGGCTGGTTCGCGGGCGACACGCTCCACCTCGACGCCTCCCGCGCCCGCGTCGTCGAGGACGACACGTGGAAGGGGTACGGCAAGGCGCTGGATGACGCGGTGGCCGCGCTGCTGGAGGGCCTCGCGGAGGCCGCTTCCGCCCGGCCCCAGCCCCTCCCTGAGGCAGAGCGCGCCGAGCTCCTCGACGCAGCGGCGTGGCTCGGCGAGCACAAGCGCCCGATCGGACGCTACGCCGCGCTCCCCCTGCTCACCGATCTTGTCGAGCGGTCCTGGTCAGCCGACGAGCTGCGTGCGTTCGAGGGCCCCAAGGGCACCCTGACGGACGTGGCCCTCGTGGAGGCGGCGTACGGGTGCGTCGTGTTCGCGGCGACGCTCCGGACCCCCCTCGAGACGCTCTGTCCGGGCCTCCCCGACCTCACGACGCTCCTGCGCACCCGCGCCGAGGGGCAGGAGCGCCGCCGTCTCGCCGCGCACCGGCGTCGGCCGGCCGAATTCGCGCCGTCGGCCCACCAGCTCGTCTTCACGGAGGGGCCGCTGCGCGGCGCCGTGTGTTTCCGCGAGGGGACGGGCCTGCAGGATCTGCTCGTCCACCTGCGGATCGACGGGATGCCGGTCGAGGACGTGGCGATCCCCTCCCCGGCCGGGGCGATGGAGGCCATCCTCGACCACCCCGGCTTCGCACCCGACGAGGGCTTCCGCCACGTCGCGCCCGACGCCACGCGCGCCGCCGCGGAGGCCACGTTGCTCGCGAAGGCGCGGGAGTTCGCGGCGGCCCACGTCGATCGCCTCGCGCGCGGCGCCTCGTTGTCGCCCGCCGCGATGGTCGTCCTCACCGCCGCCGTCCGCGCCGCGGGGGCCAAGGCACGGGAGGATCTCCCCGCGTTGCTCGGGCGCCGCGGTGACGACGCCTTGCTGCGCTCCCACGCCTTCGCGTGCGCGGACGGCCGCCGGCTCGGCCTCCCCGACGTGCTCGCGCCCGGTCCCGCCTGGATCGTCGTGACCCGCGTGCCACGCGACTGCCCGCCGTCGCTCGCGGCCACCGTGCTCGTCGTGCCCGACGACGTGCTCCCCACCTGGCTGGGCTGGCTCGGGGCGCGCGCGAGCGACGGGCGGACCACGCTCGAAGACGACATCCGCGGCGCCCGCCGCCGGGCCGCGCCGAAGCGTCGCGCCGTGCTGGACGGCCACTTCGTACTCCGCGCCCCCGTGGCCCACGGTGGCTACACGGGCGAGCTCGGGCTCGACGGCAGCACGGCGGCGCCCCGTATCGAGCTCCTCCGCGACGGCATCCCGGTGTGCACGGTGTCTCCGGCGCTCGGCCTCCCGGGGCTCGTCGGGGTCATCGATGACCCCGCGATGGGGGTGAACCGCGCGCACGACGCCCCGCTCGCCGCGGACGTGCTCCCAGCCCTCGTGAGGAAGCTCGCCCCCGCGGTGGAGGCCCTTGCCCGCGCCGCCTGGGACGCGCACCCGGGCGTGGGGGCGCCCGATCCCGTGCTCGCGTGGCTCGCGACGCGCGGCGAGACCGTCCCCGCCTGGGCCGTCCCCCGCGCCCTGCTGCGCACCGTCGACGGCGCCTCCCTCACGCTCGCCGATCTCCGCGCGCGCGCCTCGGACCGGCGGGCCGCGCGGATCAAGCTCCTCCGGCGGCCGCCGGGCGACGTTCCTGGTTTCGAGGACGCCGTGGTGGTCTCCGCCGCGCTCCAGCAGGCCGTGGAGGCCATCGCGCCGCGGGCCGTACGCGCCGGCGAGGCCGAGCTGGCCGATGCCACCCGGCACCTCGCCACCTACCTCGCGCGCCCGCATGCCGACGATCCGGCCGCCCTCGCGTCCCGTGACGAGGTCGAGGGCGACCTGCGGGTGCGCTGGGTGTTGCTGGCCGACCCCGACCGGGCGGCGGTGCTGCGCGTGGAAGCGCGTTGGCGCGATCGTGTGCTCGCGACGAGGGACCGCGGCGAGAGCCTCGGCGTGCTCGCCATCGTGGAGGGCGCCGGGATCACCCCGAGCGCGGCGTTGACCGAGCTTCGCGATCCGCAGCGCCTGCACCCGTTCCTCAAGAAGGCGCGCACGCAGTTCGACAACGTCGTGGGCGACGCCCTCCACGCACTCGGGGATGACGGCGTGCCGGAGCCCCACCGTGCGACGTGGCGCGGCGTCCTCGCGCGGCTGGACGGCGCCAACGACCGCACCCGGGCCGAGACGACGCTCCGCGACCGCATCGCGGGGCTGAAGCTCTTCCGTCGCCTCGACGGCGTGCTCGTCTCCCGCGCCGAGATCGTCGCCGCCCTCGACAGCGGGCCGGTCTGGCAGGTGCCTTCCGACACGCTGCCGGGCGCCACCGACTCCCCCTGGTACCTCCCCGAGGAGCCGTGGACGATGCGTGCGCTGGGGGTGCTCGCGTCACGCCTGGGCGCCGGCGGCCCGGCGCTGCTCGCGTGGCGAGAGGGAGAGGTCCGTCGCCGCTCGCTCGTGCGCCGGGATCCCGTCGTCAGCGGGCGGGTGCTCGCGCGCGGACCGGTCACGGCGAACGGTCTCGTCGGCGAGGTCGCGCTCGTTCCCCTGGTAGAGGGCCGGGCGCGCGGCCTCGAGATCCAGCCGCTCGTCGACGGCCTTCCCCTGGATCCCGTCACCGTGCCCTTCCCCGCGCCCGCCGTCGCCGTGATCACCGGCCGGTCGGTGCGTGCGGACCGCGCGTTCCGCACGTGGGCGGCCGGCGCCCCCGCGGACGACGAGGCCGCCGCCACGGCGAAGGCCGCCGTCGTCACAGCGGGGCACACGCTCGCCATGTCCCTGGCCACGCGCGTGGGCGCGGCCGGGCTCGAAGTGGCCCCGACGTGGGGCTCGGCATCCCCCGAGCAGCTCTGGGCGGTCGCCTACGCCCTGGACGACGGTCCTGGCGCCGCGCTCGCCCTGTTCCCGTTGCTCGGCGGCGGGACGATCTCCGCGACGGCGTTGGCCGTTCGCGCGAAGGCCGGCGGCGTCGGCGTGGTGGCCCCCGGCACCACGCCCTTCGTAGCGGGCGCCGCGCCCGTGATCGCGCCGAAGTGGCTCCACGAACGGCTCGCGGCGCGGTTTCCGCTCGTCGATCTCGGCCCCATCGCGCTGCGTCATCTCACGCCCGCGCCGAGCCCGACGGGGCACCCCGAGGTGGTGACCTCGGACGCGCGGGTGGGGTTCACGCGCGGCGCCGACGGCGTCGAGGTGCGCCGCCAGGGAGTGCTCCTCGCCACGGTGCCGGCTCGCGGTCCCGTCCCGATCACGGGGCGGCTGGACGCCCCCGATGCCGACGTCGACCCCCTCTGGCGCGGCCTGCTCCCCTCGCCTGCAACCACCGCGGTCCAGGCGCGCCTGGTCGCGCTGTCCAACGCCGTGCTCGCCCGCATCGTCGAGGACGCCGAGGCCCTCGCCCCGCGGGCGGCCGCCTCCCCCCTCCGCGAGGCGCTCGTCTTGGCGCTCGACACGCTGACCGCGTCCGTGACCGACGATGCCGCGCTGGCGGCCGCCTCGGCCTCGAACCCCCTCGTGGCGCGCCTCCTCGCCCTCCCGCTCTTCCGTGACTGCACGGGCGGCACGGGCGCCCTCCCCGACGTGCTCGCCCGGTCCCCCGTTCGGGTCGTGCCGGTGGGCGTGAGCGGGATCCCGCTCCCGTCGCGCGGCCGGATCTGGACGCTCGACACCGCGGAGCGCGGGCTCGTCGGCCGACTGCGGAGGCTCCACGAGGCCGAGGAAACCCTGCGGGACGAGACGCGCGGGGCGGCGCGCCGCGCGGTGGCCAGCCGCCCCGCGCCCATCCCGCCGAAGGACGCGCACGTCGTGACGCTCGGGCGCACGGGTGGGCCGTGGAGCGGGGCAATATGGCTCGACCCCACGCCCCGGTCCGTGCCGGACCTCGGCGGGGAGGGCGCCGGAGTCGCGGTGCGTGTGGACGGCGCCACGGTCCAGTTGCTCCACGCCGCGCCGGGGGTCGTCGGCTGGATCGAGGGCGCGTTCGAGACGGACGCGGGCTTCACCGTAGTCACGCTCCCCACCGACGTGACGATCGCGCTCCGCGGGGCCGCGGCCGAGCTCCTCCAGACCGAGGCCGCCTCGTCACCCCAGCAGGTACACCGTCGTCTCTCTGTGGCGCTCGCCGCATGCCGCCACGTCCACGATACGCTCCTCGCGGCGCCCCTCTCGCCGTGGGGGCTGGTCCCGCTCCTCTCCGACACCACCGGCAAGGCGATCGACCTGCCGGCCCTCCGGGGCGCCATCAAGTCGAAGAAGCGCCTGCTCGTCGGGGCCGCGGGGGCGTTGTCGTCCCGCAAGAACGAGTGGGTGGTCGCCGGTGACGACGCCACGCTCGCCCTCCTCCGCGCGTGGTTTCCCGGCGCCGACGTGGAGGCCGTCGACGAGGCGCAAGCGCGGCGAGAGGCGCGGCGGCGCGAAGACGCTGCGAAGCGCGAGCAGGGCAACGTCGGCAAGCGCGAACGGGCGTTCGCCGAACGTGCGGGGGCGCACTACACGAAATGGAGCGGTTCCCCGGCTCCGGACAAGGCCATCCACGCCTGGATCGCGGCGTGGGCGGCCGGGCGGCACCCGGCGTGGCCCTCGTTCGCCGAGGCCGACCTCGACGGGCCCTGGGCCGCGCTCGTCGCGTTCGCCGTGGGGGTGGAGGGGACCGTGCCCCAGATCCCGATGGTCACGGGGCTGGCGGGGGTGTTGAAGGGGGCGGTCAGCTGAAGAGGTGAACCGGCGCGAACAGGATCGCGCCCACCCCGAAGATCACGAGGATCCACACGATGCTCGTGGGGTTGGCGACCAGGTACGAGCGGGACGGATCGTTCGGGTCGTAGTGGACCGGCACCGGGTTCGGCAGGCTGTCGACCAACTTCCGGATGCGGGTCGGATATCCCCCACTGTTGCGGACCTGGTACACCTGGTCGTTCGTGTGGACCGCGCCGCCCACACTGTAGGTGTACTTCACGTGGGGAAGGAACATGCGGCCGTGCGCCTTCATCGGCTCGCCGATGCCCCGCTCGAGGATCGTGCCGGGGACCGTCGGCCAGTCGCGCCCCGTCCGGATCTCCGTGTGTACGCGGCGCGCGAACCAGAGCGCCGTGGCGCCGAAGAAGAGCGTCAGGAGAAAGAGCGCCATGGTCGCAAGGTAGCCGGGGCCCCTATCGAACGCGACACTACTCGCCGAACAACGTGTCGCCGAAGCCCTCGTACCCCCACCCATCCTCTCCTTTCACCGTCGGCTCGCCCGTGATCCAGCGCGCCATCGCCATCGGCACCGCGCCGTTGACGGCGGCCTCCACCCGCGCCCCTCCGGCCACCGGCGCGCCCCAGATCCCCACGAAGGCGTCCTTCTCGTGGAACGACTCGCCCGCGTGGCGCCCGGGGACGCGGGTGTTGTAGCCGACACCGGCGCGCGGGAAGAGGTTGATCGTGCCGGCGCGGTCGGTGTCGTAGAGGTGCGCGAGCTGGTTGACCGCGTCCTGGCGCTCGTTGAGGCGCGTGACCGCCAGCCAGTCGGCCTCCGTGCACCAGGTGGTGCGATCGGTCCGCGAAGCGGCGAGGCAGCGCGCGCGTTCGGTGGCGAGCTGGGAGGCCACGGCCGCGTCCACGGCGACGTGGGGCGAGAGGCGGTCGAGCCCCAGCGGATCCTCGCCCGTGAAGCCGTACCACACGCGATCGCCGTGACGCTCCAGGGTCCCCACCGAAGCGCCTCGCAACACCTGGACTGTTCCGCCAGCGACGTCACACGCGGTCTCGCGCACCACGAGGTAGTCGAGCGTGTCACCCAGCCGGGTCAGGATCTCGGACACCACGTCGATCGTGCGCCCTCCGAGCGTCTGGAGCGCGCGCAGCTCCGCGACCACGGGCTGGCGGCCCCAGCTGGGCCCCTGGTCGACGAAGAAGTCCATCATGTAGTTGCCGCCGGCGGTCGACGCGACGACCACGTCCACCCCCCGCACGGATGGCGGCCGCAAGCGATGGGTGAGCTTGGGCCCCTCCCCCTCGTCTGACGAGATCTTCCTCACGACCAGCTTCAACCCGGCCTTCTCCAGCCCGCCGATCACCTCCGCCTCCGGTGACACGATCCAACGCACGGTGGAGAGCCCGTGGTCGCCCGCCATGCCCCAGAGCGTGGTGTCGCTGACGCCGGCGCTGTCGTAGGTCGCGTCGATCTGTGTCAACCAATGATCCAGCCGGCGCAGCTCGCCGGTGGGTGACACGATCTCGTCGGAGAAGGGGCCCTTGGCATGCGCGAAGTGGTCCGGCCAGGGGTTGTAGTAGAGCAGGTAGTCCGGCATGGACACGGGCTCGAGTGCGGCCAATTCGCCGACGAGGGTGCGGGCCACGCGCCGCTCGTTGGATTGGATCCAGCGGTCGTACCACTCCCACGGATGGTGCTCCGCGCGCAGGAGCGCCTCACGGGACGACAAATCGGCGCGAAGCTCTGCGAGGCGCGCCTCGTTCTTCGCGCGCTGGCGCAATTCGCCCACGCAGCGCATGTCCCCGAAGTCACGCGAGGCCTCACCCACCGCGAGCGAGAGCAGCGCGTCGAAGCTGTACCGCGCGGCCTCGTCGTATTGGCCGCCGCAGCTCATCGTCACGAGGTGGTCGAACCGCTCGAACAGCGTCGTCATGCCCGCGGCCTTGGTCAGCGCGGTGAGCTGCAGTGCGTCGTTGCCGTAGAAGTACCAGGGGCGGCCCTGCGCGACGTCGGCGCCGTCGAGGACGAACGTGCGGTCCACGAAGTGGAAATTGGGGATGCCCGTGGCGCCGGCTCCCGCCACCGGGGCGCCAGTCTTCGCGATTGGGAGGTTGCGCACGCTGATCGTCGGCGTCGTGGAGATGCCGTTGCGCGCGATGCCGGGGCTCGTGTAGATCGTGGCGAAGAACGGGAGCAAGCCGGCCGTGCCGCTCGTCGCGGCGGCGTGGAGGAACCCGGTGGCCATCGGGGGGGCCGCCGTGGTGGAGTTCAGTGTGGGGCGCGCGGCGAGCTCCAGCCGCTCCTCCGCCACCACCCGCGTGAGGAACGGATCCTGGGCCGCCCCCTTCGCGAGGGCCTCCACGAGATGGCCCTGCAGGCCGTCCACCACCACGTGCACCGCATGGCGACGCGTGCCGTGCCACCGGAGCCAGGTCCACCCGTCCACGTTGCCCGGCGTGAGCAGCTGGGCCTCCAACCACGCCGAGAGCTGCCGTTCGCGGTGCACCCGCGCCGAGAAGATGCGGTAGTGTTTGCACACCTCGAGATCCACGAATTCGACGAGGCTCAACGTCACGGCTTCGAGGGTGGTCGCGTCCGCGAGGATGTGGCGCACGGCATCGCGCATGTCCCCCGGCGCCATGCCGTCGGCGAGTGAGGTGAGGAGGCTCTTCACGATGGGGGCGCCGCGGGCCGCGCGGGCCCCGAGCGCGGCGTCGTCACGCGCGTCGCAGCTCAACCCTCCCACGGCGGCCGAGGCCCCCCGCGTCGCGTCGGGCGCGCTGCCCTGGAAGTAGACCGCGTCGTACAGAGATAGCAGCCGCGCCGCCTGCTCCGCCGGGAGTCCGAGGCCCCCGCCTCCCTCGGCTACGGGCGGTGCGAACGAGAACAGGGAGTGCTCGAGGCCGGGCGTGCCATCGGATCGCACATTCGCACGCGCCCACGTCGCGAAGTCCTCCACGCCGGGGTCGTCGTACATCTGCTTCACGAACAACGCGAAGGGAACGAGCTCGTCGATCGTGTCCTCGCCGTGGATCCGCGCGTCGATCCGCGCCCGGACGTCGGGCTCCAGCGGGAGGGTCCCCACCCAGGTGGCGAGGCCGGCGGTGACCACCCGCGTGGTCGCCCAGGCCGCGGGCACCTTCACCGACCACTTCGTCAGGTCGTACGCCTGCTCCAGCAGCGCGTGGGCCTCGCCGGCGAGCGGATCGGCGCCCGGCGGAGGCGGGGCGGGCCGATCCAGGGACGACACGATGAGCGCGAGGGCAACGGCACCGAGGCCGCCGAGGATCCAGCGTCGCTTGGACATGGGAGAGCTCCGCCCGGGCGTTTACCACGATGCCGGGCAGATCCGGGCGCGCGACCGGAGGATCTACGCCCGTGCGGGCACGGCCTTCGGCGGCCAGTCGCCGGTCAGCAGCGCGGCGAAGAACAGCGGGCCGATGAGCGCGTGGGCCATGTTCTTGAGGAAGGCGGGCCGATTCTTCTCCCAGATCGAGTGCCCGGCGAGCTGGATCCCCCACGCGCCGACCGCGATGACGACGACTGCCCACCAGGGCGTCACCGCGCCGATGGGAAAGCAGATCCCGAAGAACAGCGCCATCAGCAGGCCGAGGCGCACGTTGAGGGTGAGGTACCAACCCACGGCGCCGACGAACGCGAGGTGCCCGAGCGACAGCATGTAGCCACCCGTGCCCGGGATCTCGACGAGCCGCACCCAGTCAAGCATCGCGACGACGTGGAACACGATGAGGGGGATGGCAATCTTGTGGGTGAGCCGGTTCGTGGGATGACGATGGCCGTCGGCGTAGTCCTGGAAGAGGGCGTGAAGGCGGGCATCGAGCATGGGGCGGCCTCGTGGGAGGAAGCGGATATCCACCGACCCGGCCGTCGGCTACCCGCCCTCGCCCCGGCGATGAACCGGGGGGGCGCACCCCGGGCGTCCGGTGGGGCCGGGCCTGCCAACCGGCTACGTTCCGCGCGGAGGCAGAGATGTCGCACTTTGGCGTGAAGCAGATGTCGTGCACCCTCTGCGGGGGCTCGTTCCGCCTCGTCGGCGGCGCGATGGTCCACCCCGCCGACGTGTTGTGCAACACCTGCGTTCTGTCCCTCTACGATCGGCTCCCCACCGAGCCCCTCGCGGATCTGAAGGCGTGGTGCGAGGCGCGCTTGAAGCCGCGCATGGGGATGATGCCGCCCACGCTCGCGCAGGCCATCGTCGACCGCCTCGAGCGGCTGCCCGAGGTGGTGCAGAGCCGCGCCGAGCTGGAGACCATGCTCGCGAATCGCAGCGTCGTAGGCGGGTAAAATTCCCTCGCCTCCGCACGGACCATTTTATGTCCGCATGTCCGGCTAAGGTGCGTCCACCTCCGGAGCCCCATGTCCTCGCGTTCTCATGCGCTCGTCGTCGACGATGATGCCCTCGTGCGCCAGTACATGCGCGACGTGCTCGTCGCGGAGGGGTGGGGCGTGACCGAGGCGGCGGATGGCGTCGAGGCGCTCCACGCCTATCGGGTAGGCGGCTTCGGCCTGGTGGTGCTGGACATGGTGATGCCGAACCTGGGCGGATTGGACGTGGTGCGCGCGATACGGGCGATCGACGTGCAGGTGCCCGTACTCCTGGTGAGCGGCAACACCGCGCCGGGCACGATCGAGGCAGGGATAGCGCTCGGTCGATGCCGATTCCTGGCCAAGCCCTTCCGCGCCGCCGCGCTCCTCACGGCGATCGACACGGTGATGAGCGACCTGTCGCCGGAGCTGTCCGACGCGCCCTGACGGTCCAGTGCGTGCCCGGCCCGCCCGCTCGCCCGCTCCCCCCGCACATCCACACCCCGGCCTGTTGTATGTTCCGCCGCATGTCCCCCTACGGTCGGCCCTTCGGGGTCCTTCTCCTCCTCGCCTCCGGCGTCTCCTCGCTCCCGGGCTGCGCGCCCGAGGGCTGCCTCTCCGGGGAGGATGGCTGCATCATCCCCTCCCCCTGCGAGGAGCTGGCTTTCACCTGTGAGGGTGGATCGACCGAGGTCTACGTCATCGGCGCGGGTGACACCCTACCCACACAGGCCGCCACGCTCGCGTCCCCGGGCGACATCGTGCTGGGCAACGACAAGGTGGTGGCCGTCATCGAGGCGCTCGATCACCCGCACTACCTCGGGCCCACCGGCGGCGGGTTGCTCGACTTCACGACGCGGGATCTCTCGGGCGCGAACGCCACGAACGACTCGCTCCGGCACGTCTTCCCCACCACGGGCGTGCTCCCGGGCGACGCCGCGAATTTCACGTCCGTCGAGATCTTCGACGAGGGTGACATCAAGGCCGTGCAGCTCCTCGGCACGCTCGACGGGTACCCCGACGTGCGCATCGCCACCCGGTACGAGGTGCGCCCCTGCGAGCCCGGCGTGCGCATCCGCACGGAGATCGTGAACGAGACGGTCGACACGCTCTCGTGGTTCCCCACCGACGCCTGGTACTTCGGGGACCGCGGCAACCTCCCCTTCGTGCCGGGGCCCGGCCTGGGCTTCACCTACCCCCCGTTCGGCCTGACCACCCTGCTCGACGGCTTCCGCGACGTGCCGTACATGGTGTCGGCCACGCACAGCAACCCGAACGGTGGCTCCGCGGCGGCCTACGCCGAGGTCGCGTGCAGTGAGGAGGCCCTCTCCGGCTTCCACAGCGTCCAGATCTCCGCGATCGGGCAGACCCCGCGCGTCGTGCAGCCGCGCGACTACTCGGTCTTCGAGCGCTTCATCGCCGCGGTCGACGGGCGTTCCGTCTCCTCCGCGGGTGACCTCGCGCTCGAGCTGCGCGAGCAGCTCTTCGGCGAGCCCTACACGGAGCTCTCGGGCACGGTGATCGCGCCGGGCGGCACCCTCGGGGAGGGCTTGCGCGCGAGCGTGCTCATCGCCGAGGGCAACGCGGGGATGGCGTTGGAGGCGCGCACGCCGTGGAGCCACACCTACCCCGACGCGAACGGGCGCTGGTCCGTGCGCGTGCCGGCGGGCCGCGACTACGTCGTGACCGCAGAGGCGTTCGGCCAGCCCGCGGGCGAGGTCGAGGTGAGCGTCGGGACGGACGCCACCGAGGCGCCCTCGATGACCCTGGCGGCCGCCGCCGAGGTCACGATCGACGCCACGATCGACGGCGTGGCGGACCACGTGCTCGTGTTCGTGGTCCCGGCGGACGACGCGACGGACACCGCCGCCACCGGCGAGATGTTCGGCCACTTCGGGGCCTGCGCGCCCCTCCTCGGCAACCCGCACGGCCCCTCCCCGGCCTGCAATCGCGTGCTCGTCAACGGCCCGACCACCATCGCCATGCCGCCCGGCACCTATGACTTCGTGGCCGTGGCGGGCCCGTTCTCGTCGATGGGCGCGGCCCTCGGTGTCACCGTCGCCGCGGGCACCGGCCAGTCCGTCGCGCTCGAGATCGAGATGCTCGATCTGCAGCCCACGGGCACGCTCACCGGGGACTTCCACATCCACGGCGGCGCCTCGTTCGACAGCGGCATCCCCGATGTCGACCGCGTCAAGGCGTTCCTCGCTTCGCGCATCCAGGTGCTCGCGACCACCGAGCACGACACCGTGTGGGACTACTCCGCGGCGGCCGAGGCGCTCGGCGCGTCCGACCGGATGCAGCTCATCTCGGGCACGGAGTCGACCGGCCACATCCTGTTCCCCTTCCGCACCGACTACGGCTTCCCGCTCGTCGTCGGGCACTGGAACTTCTGGCCCGTCGCCTTCGATCCCGCCGGGCCCTACCGCGGCGCCTCGTGGGACGAGCTGGCCGAGCCGGGCGCGCTGATGACACGGCAGCGGGACGAGGGGAATTGGGACCCGGACATCGGCGTGGCCCAGCTGAATCACCCCTTCGGCGGCCTGCAGTTCGGGCGCAACTACGGCTGGATCAGCGCCACGGGCATGGACATCGACGAGCCGCCGCAGGAGTCGTACGATGGCTCCGGGCAGAGCCTCTTCCTCCACACGCCCGACGGCGCGGACTTCTCCAACGCTGACTACGACGTGCAGGAGGTCATGAACGGCACGAAGAACGAGCTGTTGCTCGGCTACCGGGCGTTCTGGTTCTACCTGCTGAACCACGGCATCGTCCGCGCGGGCACCGCCAACAGCGACTCCCACTCGCTCACCGAGAACGTGGTCGGGAGCCCCCTCAACCTCGTGTGGAGCGACACGACGTTCGAGTCGTTCGACCTCGGCACGTTCGACGCCTCGCTCCGCGAAGGGCGCTCCATCGGCACGAACGGCCCCGTGATCGAGGCGCGGGTGACCGACACCGGCACCACCCGCTCCCCGTCCGTCGTCCCCTTCACGCCCGGCGCGGCCGCCCAGCTCGAGATCGTCCTGACCGCCGCGCCGTGGGTCCCGATCGACGAGGTGCGCATCCTCGTCAATGGGGAGGTGGTGCGCACCCTGACCGACGAGCTCGTCACCCCCGCGGATCCGTTCGGCACCGACATCACCACCCGCCTCTCCGTGACGATCCCGCTCTCCGAGCTGGTCCCCGCCTCGGGGGACGCGTGGCTGCTGATCGAGGCGGGCGCGCCGCTCACGGACAACGTGGATCTCGACTGTGACGGGTTCCCCGACACGGGTGACAACAACGGGGACGGCGTCATCGACGATCTCGACGTGGACACGAACGCCGACGGCGTGGTGGACGGGCTCGACGCCCTCCCCGAGGTCGACTCCGCCGGGTGCCTCTCCGCCTCCGGCCCGATGACCGAGCCCGCCGCCCCCGAGCGCGGCACGCCGGCGTGGTACTTCCGCGCCGTGACCCCGCCGCACGGCTATCCGATGTCGTTCACCAACCCCTTCTTCGTCGATGGCGACGCGGACGGCACGTTCACCGGGGTGGATCAGTGATGGGCGCTGCGTTGCTGGCTTCGGTGTGGTTGGCCTCGACGGTGTTGTCGTCCACGGCCTGGGCCGGCCCCTGCGAGGCGGACACCACCGGCATCGCCTCCGGCCCCGTGACCGTCGGCTTCCAGGACGGTGACCTGGGGGTGCCGCGCCGCGTGTGTGGCCGCACGGAGGTGGCGCTCGCCCCCGGCGGGCTCGCCGTGGTCGACACGGCGAACTTCTACGGGCACATCGTGGCGGGGGGCTCGTTGGAGGGCAGCTGGGCGCCGTCGCGACGCACCGAGGTGTTCGCGAGCATCGAGGCGTTCCGCTACGACAGCGTCATCACGCCGATCACCGCGACCTACATGGGCTTCGGCCACATCGCGGTCGGGGCCTCCCAGCGGCTCTGGGACAACGACACGTTCGCCGTCGGCCTCCACGGCCGGGTCGTGGCGCCCACCGCGGTGGGCCTTTACCGGAACGCCTACCCCATCGGCCTCGACGTGGGCGTGTCCGGGCTCTGGGCTCCCCTCCCCACCCTCCGCGTGCACGCCGACGTGGCGGGGCTGGGCTCGGCGGCGATCTCGCACGGCCCCGCCCTGCCACGGGCCGGCGCCCGGGTGATGCTCGGGGGCGAGTGGCAGCCGGTGAAGCCGTTCGCGTTGGTGCTCGATGTCACCTCCGGGTTCGGCTACACCGCCCCTGTCGACCACGTGGCGGGTTCGCTCGGGCTGCGCTTCGCCGTGGGCGAGCGCGTCGGGATCGAGCTCGGCGCGAGTGTGCCGTTCGCCGGCCGCGAACGCGCGCTGGCCGCGGGGGAGCTGAAGGTCAACGTGCGCCTCGGCAAGCTCGAGGGACACGTAGCGGCTCCCAAGCCCGTCCCGCCCGGCTGATCACCGGGCGGGAGCGCCTCGGGCCGTGAGCGGGCTACCCCGCCGCGACCGCGACCATGCCGCCGAACGCCGCGGCGATGGCGCTCACGACCGCGGTGGCCACGCTCCACCACGCCGCGGACGCCGCGGTCTTGCGGGCCTCCTCGGCCTGCTTCATCGTCTCGTCCCGCGCCACGAGGAGCCGACGTTCGACCTCGTCCCGCACCGCGCGCACGCGCCGGGTGACCGAGTCCCGCGCGGCCTCCACCTGCTGGAGGATGCGCTCCGCGTCCTGCTCGGAGAGGTCCCGGCGGGAGGCGAGGATCGCCTTGACCGTGTCCCGGTCGATCGCCTTGACCCGCTCGGCGAGCGCCTCGGCGCCCACGCCCGGCTCCTCCAGGAGGCGCTCGATGTCGGTCCGGACGCCCTCGTAGTCGAGCTCCGGCCGGTCCAGCGACTCCAGGTAGGCGCGCACCTTGCTCGTCGCCCGTTCGCGCGCGCCCGTCGTCTCGGGGCTCGGCGCCGCGGCCCCCTTCCCGCGCGGCACGATCGAGCGGGCCCACCGCTCCACGGTGTCGAGGATGCGGTGCGCCTCGTCGGGGCTGATGTCGGAGCGCTGCGCCAGGATGGCCTCGATCGTGCCGCGATCGATCATGCGGACACGGTCACGCAGGGCGGTGAACCCCATCGACGGCTCCGCGAACAGGCGATCGAGGTCGTGCTTGATCCCGTCGGGGTCGAGCGCCTCCTTGCCCGTGCTCCGCAGCCACTCCTCGATGCGGGTCCGGGTCGAGGCCGCCTCGTCCTTGCTCCGCCCGGTGAGGCGGAGCGCCGTGTCCGCAACGGTGGTCACGGTGTCCTTGCCCGAGAACGCCTCCTCCTTGATGACCCGAAGCGCGTCGTCCACCCCTTGGGCGACCGCCTGCACGTCCCGGCCCTGCATCGTGGGCCGCGCGCGCAGCACACTCACGACGACCTCCCGATCGACCAGGGGCTCGCCCTCGTGCTCCGCGATGGCCTGGATCTCGGTCTCGTTGAAGAGCTGCTGCACCTCCCGGCGCACCGACGCGGGATCGATGGGCTTCGGCGCGAGCTGCTGGACGTAGCCGCGGACCTCGTCGCGCACCCGATCCATTCGCACGTCCCGGAACAGCTCGTCCTTCACCGCGCGGGTGATGCGCGCGGCCGTGTCCGCCGCGCGGGTGTCCTCGGAGCGCGCGAAGGCGCCGGACATCCCACCCCACGCCGAGCTGATCCCGGTCCCGACGGTCTTGAGCAGGGTGCCGACCAGCGACCACGCCGCCGTGGCCTGCACGGTGGACATCACCAGGTAGAACAATGCCCAGATCGTCAGGCCGATGACGGCGCCCAGCAACGAGCTGATCGTCAGGGAGAGCTCGACCGCCAGCCAACTGGCGAAGAACAACGCGAGGCTCGCCGTGACCAACGCCCACAGGCCGATGCCACGGGTGAATTGGCGCGCGCGTTCGCCGAACGTGGACGCCCGGTCCGGCCGGCGCGCGTGCCGCTCCCGGTCGTCCCGATCCTCGTCGGGCGTGATCTTGAAGGCGCTCACCCCGGCCGCGAAGGAGAGGTTGGTGAGCAGGAATTGGAAGCCGACAGCGAGGACGAGGCCCGCGAAGATGGCGAGCCAGAAGTTTGGACCGGCCATCAGTGCGGTCGCCTCCTGTGGTGAGAGTACGAACGGATCCTGGGCGTGGGCGCGTGTCGCGAGACCCACGCCCAGCAGGCCGACAAGGAGCGCTCTGTTGGCGCCCCGGTTTGCAAGTCGAAACATGGTCCCCCCCAATGATCCAAGCTAAACGCCGGCCTCCGGGGGGTGAAGCGAGGCGCCGCCCGGCGGGCGAAATATCCACGTGCCACACAAGCGGGCAGGCCGGCCCTCGGCTACGGTGTCGCGCCTCTCTCGGAGCCTCGATGACCTTGCGCCGTCCACCCGTGCCGTTCCTCCTCGGTGTCCTGGCGCTCGGCGCTTGCGTGAAGCCGACCGACGAAGACGTGAAGACGCCGCTGGGCCCCACGCTCCCCGCCGACCCGATCATCGGCATCGCCAACATCGACGACGACGACGAGAACGGCGAGTCCGACTGGGACGACGCGGGCCCCGAGGGCGACAACGATCGCGTCTCGGTCGATCTGTCGGGCTTCGGCCCGCTCCAGCTCACCCTCGCCGGCGATCTGGACCTGCTCCGGGTGTGGCAGGATGGCGAGATCAAGCTCGACGCCGACCATGCGGACGCGACCATCGAGCCCGGCACGATCGAGGTGGAGTTCGGGGACTTCCTCGCGATCGGCACGCTCGTCGTCACGCCCACGGACCAGCCCGAGGCCGCCGTGACCCTCGCGCTCACCTCCGCGCCGCTCATCCTCAACCACCACCTGGAGGGCGCTGAGCTGGTCGTGGCGATGTCCTCCACGGGCCGATCGGGCAACGAGGCGTTCGTCTCGGGCTTCCAGGACGTGCTGGGGGGCGCCTTCACCCCGTACGACCTGAACGACTACGGCTTCGACGTCTGGGTGCAGGACGAGCTGGAGTTCGCCACGCTCACGGCGCCCGCCCACCGGATGGACGTGGTCATCGACTCCATCCGCACCGACAACAACCGCTACCTCGACAACGTGCCCGAGCGCGAGATGGAGCGGCCCGACACCGCCATCCGCACCTGGGGCACCGGCCGCGCCACCTCCCAGGACTCCTTCGGCAACCTGGAGGTGTCACCCCCTGTCACGGTGGATGGTGTCGAGTATCCCTTCGGCCGCATCTATTGGGGTGACTTCCGCGGGCGCGGTGTCACGGACGAACTGGCGGAGATGCTCGTAGCGCAGCGGGTGCAGGCCCCTTTCCAGATCGACAACAGCTTCCTGTGCGTCGGGCACGTGGACGAGTTCTCCAGCTTCGTGCCCGATCCCGCCTCGCCGAAGGGCTTCCGGTTCCTGTACGCGGACACGAACCTCGGCCGCTCGTTCCTCGAGGGGCTCGATCCGGCGCTCTCGCTCCCGCAGTACCGGACCGACCACGGCTACGCCACGGTCGGGGCGATGCTGGAGGACGACTCGTTGTGGGCGCAGAACGAGGACATGCAGGCGGACTACCTCGATCCGAACCTCGCCATCTTCAAGGCCGAGCTCGGGTTGGACGATGACGACATCATCCTCGTCCCGGCGGTCTTCGAGGAGAGCGCGGAGTGTGGCGGCGGCGCGCTCGCGCTCATCCCGGCCACGGTCAACATGGTCGTCGCCGACCTGGGGAGCGGCCCCGAGCTGTTCCTGCCGGACCCGTTCCTCCGCGCCGACGTGGACGACCAATCGACCGACCCGTTCATCGCCGAGGTCGCGTCGCTCCTGCCGTCGACCCTCAACCTGAATTGGTTGGACGATTGGGATTGGTACCACATGGCCTGGGGCGAGGTGCACTGCGGCAGCAACACCCGCCGCACCCCGAACCGTGACTGGTGGACCGACGCGAAGCACCTCCTGGAGGGCGAATGAGCCTGATCCTGTTCGCCGCCCTCGGGGTGGCCCTCGCCGGAACGCCGGACCTCCGTTCGCCCGAGGCCCTCGGGCTCGATCCTTCGGGGACCGCGGCCCCCGCCGCCCTCGCCCCCGCCGCGACAGCCGCGCTCGCCGCGCCGGACGCCAGCGCCCTCGCCCGCGCGCCGGTCTCCGACGGGATGCTCCAGTCGCTGGTGGAGAGCGCCGGCTGGCGCCTCCGCGCGCGTGCTGGCGCCGCGCTTCAGTGGCGCCGTGACTCGACCTTCGCCGCCGCGGTCGCGACCGCTGCCCCGTTGACCACGCGGAACGGGGCCATCCGGTTCACCGACCGCACGCTCCGCGTGCCCGAAGCGGCCCCGCTCCTCGTCGAACGGCTCACCTCCTCGGACACCCCGAGCGCCGAACGCGCCGCCCTGGTGGACGCCCTGCGCCTCTCCGGCGGAGACTGGAGCGAGGCCGTCGCGGGCCAGCTCGCCGTCGAGCCGGACGCCCTGGTGCGGGAGCAGCTCGCGGGCGCCCTGGAGCACGCCGAGGCCGACATCGCGTTCACGGGCCTTGGCCTCGCGGTGTCCGATTCGGACGGGGGCGTTCGCGCCGCCGCGCTCCGGGCCATCGGGGAGCGCGCGGATGGGGCCCGGTACGAGGCGTTCATCGTCGCCGCCCTTCGGGACACGGATCCCGAGGCGCGGGCCTTGGCCGTGCGCGCGGCCGGCTGGCTGGGCCTCACGAGTACCTGGAACGCCGTGGCAGCCTTGCTCTCGGACCCCGACGCCGACGTCCGCCTCAAAGCCGTCGCGTCCCTCGAGCGGCTCGACGCGGCCCGCGCGGCAGGGTTGCCCGGGCTCCAGGCGCTCACGCGGGATCCCGACGCGCGTGTGGCCCGGGCCGCCGAACGCGTGCTCGGCCGGTAGTCCGCGGACACCCCCTCGGTAGTCCGAGGGGAAAGCGGGCTTATTCCATGCTCATCCCGAGGCGTGCATGGTGTGGGCGTTTTTGTTGGCGGCGTGTGGTGGGGTGCGTGGCGACCAGGCCGAGGGGCTCGTGCTCAACGAGGTCCTGGCGAAGAACTCGCTGACCAACGCGGACGAAGCGGGCGAGTTCGACGACTGGGTCGAGGTCTTCAACGGCGGCGCCGAGCCGGTCTCGCGGACGGGGCTCTACCTCTCGGACGATGCCAACGCGCCCGGCCGCTGGCCGTTCCCCGAGGGCGAGCCGATCGAGCCCGGCGCCTACGTGCTGGTCTGGTGCGACGGGCAGCCCGAGCAGGGCGATCTGCACGCCCCCTTCAAGCTCGGCGGGCTGGGCGAGACCGTGGCCCTCTCCTACATCGACGCTGAGGAGCCCAAGGCGCTCGACCACGTGGACTTCGGCGAACAGCTGGCCGATGTCGCGTGGGCGCGGGTCCCGGACGGCGGCGCCGAGTGGCTCGCCATGGCACCGACGCCCGGCGAGACGAACGGAGACTGAGTCACGACGAGACCGCCGCGCACGAGGCGCGCAGCCCGCGGTCCGGTTAAACGGCCGACATGACGTCCGACGAGATTTTGCGTGTCCGCCGCCGCCTCGAAGAGCTGCGCATCGAAGTGGAGGGCGCGGGTAATGTGGCCGTGCGTGCCGACGATATCGGGTCGGTGCCGAGCGCCGCGGACGAGGACGAAGCCCCGTACCGCGAGATGGACCAATCCATTGCGAGCAGCCGGAACCGCGTGCGCGCGGACCAGCTGCTGCGCATCGCGCACGCAGAGCGCCGCCTCGAGGAAGACCCCGAGAGCTTCGGCCTCTGCGAGAAGTGTGAGGAGCCCATCCCGCCGAAGCGGCTCGAGCTCCTCCCGTTCGTGCGCCGGTGTGTCGACTGCCAGACCGCGGCCGAGACCAAGTCGAGCAAGCCGGTGCGCAAGAAGGTCACCGACTACCACGACTGACCGCGGCTAGACTGGCTCCTTCTTCGGTGTCTCCCGCGGAGGAGGAGCGTCCCCGCCCCCGGCTTCCCGCTTCTCCGCCTCGCTTCGCCCCTGTTCGGCAGCGTCGGGGCCAGGTTGTGAACGGGGCGCGGCGCCCCCGACCGGATACCGCTCCACCGTCACCTGCTCCCGGATCACCGCGACCGAGTCGCCGATGGGCTCGACAGTCACCTGCTCCTGGTGGAGCACCACGTACGCCTCGTTCACGTCCTGCTTGCGACGGCCGAAGAAGCGCTTGTCGTCGTACTCGGGGCGGTTGTAGAAGTCTGGCTCGTGGGCGGCCTGGGGGGCCGGTGGCGCCGGGGCGGGCGGGGTGCCAGCCGGTTGCTGCTGTTGCGGCTGCACACTGGCTGGAGGCGGGCTCCTGTCCGGCAGGCCTCCTCCGAACAGCGACCGCTCCTTCTCCGCGTCGAGCAGCACGGCATCGTAGACAGGCAGCGTGTGCGCCGTCGCGATGGTCACGTCGTCGAGGTACACCCGGTCGAGGGCGTCGTCGAGGCGCGCCCGCCCGATCGGCACGATCACGCGTCGGTCCCCCTCGACGTTGGGAAGTGTGCGGTCGAGCGAGAGGACCATGTACCGAGCCTTCATCGCTGCGGTGTCGACGATCAGCTCGCGCACCTCGCCGATCCGCAGGCTGTCCGCGCCGTACGCCTCCCACCCGCGGATGTCCGGGTTGCCCTCCTTGACCCGGTAGTCTTCGAGCTCCCCGAGCGGCGCGAGCCGCCGCTTTTGTTGTGTCACCTTCTCCTGCATCTGTCTCCTCCTTCCGATGACCCACCGTCACGACACCATCGAGCGAACGCTTGGGTGTCAGGCGGGCTCGCGGGTGTCGGGTTCCACGGCGCGATCGACCAGGGGTTCGGACGCGATGGGGAGCGCTTCGGCGTGCGCCTCGTCGAGCGCGTCGTTCCGAGCAGGCGTCTCCAGCCGTCCCTGCACATCGGGGATTCGGTTGTTTCGCCACAGGAGCCAGCCCACCACGACCACCAGGATGGCCAGGCCGACGAGCCAGGGAAGGATGTTGGCCTTCGGCCGCTGTTCGATGTCGATGTTTGCCACGTTCGCCTCCCGGGAGCGGGGCGAACCCGCGGCCGCTCGGCGCGCGTACGTCGGACCGCTCTCCGACGCTGGATGTACACACCTCCGGGCCGGCTACAGTAGGCGTGACGTGGGTCCCGCCGGAGTTGGCAAGTCTTGACACGGTAATGGGTGGGAGAGGAGGGGGCCCTGCCACACGGGCGGGCCCCCCCTGGCGACTAGACCTTCTCGCCCTTCTTGGGCGTGCCGGTGCCGCCCATGCGGTCACGGTTGCCGCCCGCGGGGTTCGCGGGGTTGGCCGTGCCCGCGGCGCCGGTCTTCGCCGAGCCCATCTTCGCCGTGAAGTCGGTCAGCTTCTGCTCGGCGATGTCGCGGGAGTAGCCGTAGCGCTCCTGCAGCTTGCCGAGGAACTGGTCGCGGCGGCCGTCGATCTTCTCCAGATCGTCGTCGGTCAGCTTGGCGAAGGTCTCGCGGACGGAGGTCTTGTACTGGTTCCAATTGGTCTGGATGCGGTCCCAATTCATGATGGAGCTCCTTGGTGGGGGCGGTTTCGAGGAAAGCCAGCCATGTTCGGCTTGGCCCGATACTTTTAGGGACTGGACCTCATGAGTCAATCACCCTCTGCCAACTCTATTTTCGGGGCTGACCTTGCCGTTCGCATCGGTGGCATGTGGTGTCACGACGTGCGCGATGGTGGACGAATGGCCGGCCCGCCGCTTACATGCGTGGCCCTCCCACAGTGCCGATGCCCCCCTATTCGCGCCCTCGCCGCCGTCGCAACCGCACCCCCCTCACGGTCCTGGCCGAGGGGGCGGACTGGATCGTGGTGGCGAAGCCCCCCGCGCTCCTCGTCCACCGCTCCGAGATGTTGCCGGGCGCCGAGGCCGCGCTCCAGGTCGTGCGGGACCAGGTGGGCCGCCACGTCTACCCCATCCACCGGCTCGACCGGCCCGCGTCCGGCTGCCTCCTCTTCGCCACCACCCAGGAGTGGGCGGGCCCGCTCTCCGCGGCGATGGCCTCCGCCGACGCCCAGAAGACCTACCTCGCCTTCGTGCGCGGGTACTTCAAGGAGGAGGGCCCCATCACGGTCGACCGCGCGATGAAGGACGACAACGGCCACCTCCGCGAGGCCGTCTCGACCGTGTGGTGCCTCGGCCGCAGCCACGAGCCGCGCTGCTCCCTCCTCCGCGTCCAGCCACGCACCGGCCGCTACCACCAGGTGCGCCGCCACGTGCGCGACCTGATGCACCCCATCATCGGCGACACCGACCACGGCGACAGCAAGGTGAACCGCTGGTGGCGCGACAACGGCGGCGCCACGCGCCTCGGCCTGCACTGCGCCTCGCTCTCCATCCCCCTGCCGGACGGCACCCGCATCGAAGCCGTCAGCCCCCTCTTCGAGGACCACTTCCAGGTCTGGTCCGCCCAACCCTGGTGGGCCGACGCGGTCGCCGCCCAACCCTCCCTCGCCCTCCCCCCCCTCCCCCTCCGTGACGACCCCACCGCGCGTCGGGTGGCCCGCGTGGCCGACGGAGAAGCTGACATCGGCGACCCGGAGCTCGAGCTCGACGACGACATGGTCGACGACGATGATCCCCCGATGGACCCCAACCTGCCGGAGGACTGAGCCATGCGCGACACCCTCGAAGAGCTCCTCACCCTCCTGCGCCTCGAACGCATCGAGGAGCGGATCTTCCGCGGCCAGAGCCAGGATCTCGGCTGGGGGTCCGTCTTCGGCGGCCAGGTGCTCGGGCAGGCGTTGTCCGCCGCCGCGCAGACCGTCCCGTCCGACCGCCCGGTCCACTCGCTCCACGCCTACTTCCTGCGCCAGGGCGACGCGCGGCGCCCCATCGTCTACGAGGTGGATCCCATCCGGGACGGCGCCAGCTTCACCACGCGGCGTGTGGTCGCGGTGCAGGGCGGCCACGCGATCTTCAGCCTCGCGTGCTCGTTCCAGGTCGAGGAGCCCGGCCTCGAGCACGCGGCGGGCATGCCCGACGTGCCGGGCCCCGAGGGGCTCTGGAACGAGCTCGACTACGCGAAGCGCTACGAGGCCAACATCCCCGAGCCGCTCCGCGCCATGGCCCTGGCCGAGCGCCCGATCGAGATCCGGCCCGTCCAGCGCTTCAACCTGCTCGATCCCAAGCCCGCGCCCGCGCGCCGCCAGCTCTGGTACCGCGCCACCGGCACGCTCCCGGACGACCCCGCGGTCCATCGCTACCTCCTCGCGTACGCGTCCGACTTCAACTTCCTCGTCACCGCCATGCTCCCGCACGGCGTCAGCTGGCTCACCCCGGGCCTCCAGGTGGCGAGCCTCGACCACGCCATGTGGTTCCACCGTCCGTTCCGCATGGACGACTGGCTGCTCTACGACGTGGAGAGCCCCTCGGCGGGCGGCGCGCGCGGCCTCGTGTTCGGGCGGTTCTACACACGCGACGGCCGGTTGGTCGCCTCGGTCACGCAGGAAGGGTTGATGCGCGATCGTCGTCAGGCGAAGGAGTAGGGTCTCGAGCAGCGTGGGCCCGCGGTGCCCGTCGGGGGCCAGGGCGCCCCCGCCGACCGCGGGCGCGACGACGCCACCTCCTCCGTCAGCCCGCGCGCCACCCACGAAGCCAGCCCGCCACCGCCGCCACGAGCTCCGTCCGGAAGTCCACGCGCAGCCACGCGAGCGCGGGCTCGGCGAGCGCCTCGGCCACGGCGGGCGCAGGGGTGGCCATCGGCCCGAGCCCTACGACGAGCGCGTGCGTCCGGAGGAGGAGCCGCGCCACGTCCCCCGCCTCGAAGCCCGGGATCCACGGCCCGATCGCCGCGTCGGCACGCAACATCTGCTCGCCGAGCGAGCGCTTGAAGGCCCGCGCCGTGTCGAGGTCGATGTTCGCCTCGATGACCACGTGAAGGAGCCCCAGGAGGCGCACCATCCGCGGGCGCTCGAGCAGCGTGTCCGCCAACGCCTCGGCGAAGGCAACAGGCGCCGCCGCTCCGGCGGGGAGCGTGGTGGCGCGATTGGCGAGGGCGTCGAACCATCCCGCGAGATCCTCCGTCAACACCTCGAGGAACAGCGCCTCCTTCGACGAGAAGTACAGGTAGCTGGTGCCCTTGGCGAGGCCGGCGCGGCGCGACACGTCCGCCATCGTCACGTCCGCGTAGGGCGTCCCCACGTCGATCGCGGCGCGGGCGGCGTCCCTGAGCTGGCGGCGCCGATCCTCCTTCGCCTCGGGCGCACGGGCGCGTCGCTGCTCACTCACCCCGCGTTCCCACACCGACGCCCGGCTGCGGGAAGCTCGAGCGCAGGAACGCGTCCCACGCCCAATCGGGCATCACCTGGCGCTGCGTCATGAGGAGTGTCACCGATCCGGTCACCGTGTAGCGGGCCTTCGGGGACGTCGCCGTGATGGCCTTCTCCACGGTGCGCGCCACGTCCTCGGGGGTGCCCGCCAACGCCGCGAGCGGCCCCTTCTCGTACACCTCGACCGTCGACTTCGCCACGGCGGCCGAGAAGCCGCCGTACGCCCCACCCTCCGTCTCCGCGGCGATGTGGTGGCCCACGGCGTCCGCGAAACCTGTGCGGATGAGCCCCGGCTGCACCAACACGACATCGACGCCGAAGCCCTTCACCTCGAAGCGCAGCGCGTCGGAGATGGCCTCGACCGCGTACTTGGAGGCGTGGTAGGCGCCGCCGCCGGGGAACGTGAGCGTGCCACCCATCGAGCCGATGTTGACGATCTTGCCCCACCGCTGCGCGCGCATGGCGGGCAGGACCAACTGACACATCCGCACCAGGCCGAACACGTTCGTGTCGAACTGGCGCTGCCAGCGATCGAGCGGGATCTCCTCGACCGCGCCCGACTGGCTGTACCCCGCGTTGTTGACGAGGATCCCCACGGGCCCGGACTCCTCGGTGATGCGGGCGATGGCGGCCACCCGGCTCGCCTCCTCCGCGACGTCGAGCGCCACGGTGCGGCACCCGGCCGCCACGAGCTCGGTCAGCTGCGCCTCGCTCCGAGCGGTGGCGTACACGGTGTACCCCGCCTTCGCGAGGCGGATGGCGGTGGACTTGCCGATACCGGAGGCGGCGCCGGTGACGAGGACGACCTTGGAGGGGGACATGGGCTCCGATGACTGATGGTCAGCTAATAGCTGACCATGGGTCATTGCGCCACCGGGATGGAATGGTCGCGCACCCGCTACAGGTCGTAGATCGCCTCGCCCTGAGTCCCCCCGATCGGCGTCCGGCCGCGGGAGATTAGCGGCACGCGGCTTGCAATCGGCGACCGCATGCGCCTCTACCGCCCCGTCCTCGCCGCCCTCGTCGTCCTCCTCGCACACGTCGGGTGGCTCATCGCGGACGGCCTCTCCGACAGCGAGCGCTCCGCCGCTGCGCACCCCGCGGACGTGGCGGTGGTGCTCGGGACCACCGCGAACCCGGACGGCACTCTCTCCGAGCGGCTCGAAGCGCGCACGGGCGCCGCCCTGGCCCTCTACGACGAGAGAAGGGTGCGGCGCATCCTCGTGAGCGGCGCCACGGGCATCGAGGGCGTCAACGAGGCCGAGGCGATGGCGGCGTGGCTCGTCGCGCGGGGTGTGCCGCGGCGCCACGTGCTGGTCGACCCGGAGGGCTGGAACACCTGGGAGACCGCGCTCCACACGCGCGCCCTGCTCGACGAGGCGGGCCTCTCCACCGTGGTGGTGGTCAGCAGCTACTACCACCTCCCCCGCACGCGCAGGGCGCTCTCGCGCGCGGGCGTCGACGTGGTGGGCACGCGCCGCGCCGCGCTCATCTGGGAGCCGCGCGAGGCGTGGTCGATCCTGCGCGAGGTCGTCGCGCTGTACGCCTACGCGTTGCGCGACCGGGCTTGACCCTCGGGCGCGGCGCTCGCCGACGCGATCAGCGCGCCAGGGTCACGCCCCCGCCCACGGGTCCTTCGCGCGGGACGAGCCCATCGCGAGCTCCTGCTCGAGCTGCCGCACGCGCCTCCCGAGGCGGATCCCGCGGTACCCGAAGCCGGCGCCCGCGAGCAGCGCCCCCGCTCCGAACGCGCTCCAGATCAGGACGGACACGCTCACCGGGTTGGAGAGCCTCCACGCGGCGACCCAGAGGTCGAGCTGCAGCGGCGCACGGGAGCTGCTGTTCTGCAGCGTGAAGGCGGTCAGCACGACGGCGACCAGGAGCCCCAGCGTAAGCCATACCCAACGCATCACGACCTCCAGGAGGAAACCGGCCCTCCACAAACGAGAACGGCCCGAGCCCCTGTGACAGGGTCGGGCCGTCCTTCTGTTACCACCACGGGCCGCGCGAGGCGACCCGCGACGGTTCCGCTACTGCCTACTCGCCCCGTTCACGCATGCGGCGGGAGAGATCGCCCATGATGTCACCGAGGCGGGCGCTGGAGTCACCCTGCTTGCGCAGGACTTCCTTCATGTCGCCACCCTTCGCGCGGTCGGCGGCCGAACGCTCGGAGAGGCTGACCTTGCGGTCGTGCGCGTCGATGTTGATGATCTCGGCCGCGATGTCCTGGTTGTCCACGTAGGTGGTCTGCCAGTCGCCGCTGCTGTTCGAGAGCTCGGAGTGGTGCACGAGGCCCTCCACGCCGTCCTCGAGCTCCACGAACACGCCGAAGTCGGCCTTGTGGACGACCTTGCCGTTGATGACCTGGCCCAGGTAGTACCGGGAGGGCACCGAGAGCCACGGATCTTCGGAGAGCTGCTTGATGCCGAGGCTGAAGCGCTCGTTGTCCACGTCGATGTTGAGGACGCGGGCCTCGACTTCGTCGCCCTTCTGGAACTTGTCCGAGGGGTGCTTGACGCGCTGGCCCCAGCTCATGTCCGAGATGTGCACCAGGCCGTCGATGCCCTCTTCGATGCCGATGAAGACGCCGAAGTCCGTGATGTTGCGGACGCGACCGCGCACGATGGTACCGACCGGGTACTTCTCGGCGATGAGCTCCCAGGGGTTCGGCTCGAGCTGGCGCATGCCGAGGCTGATGCGCTTGTTGTCGAGATCGATCCCGAGGACCTTGGCCTCGACCACGTCGGACTGGTTGACCAGCTTCGACGGGTTCTTGATGCGCTTGTTCCAGGTCATCTCGGAGATGTGGACCAGGCCCTCGATGCCGTCCTCGAGCTCGACGAAGGCGCCGTAATCCACGATGGAGACGACCTTGCCGCGGACGATGGCGCCCACCGGGTACTTGTACTCGGCGTCCTCCCACGGGTCGGGGCGGATCTGCTTGTAGCCGAGGCTGACGCGCTGGGAATCCTCGTCGAACTTGAGGATCTTGACTTCGATCTGGGCGCCCACCTCGAAGATCTCGCTGGGGTGCTGGATGCGCCCGTAGCTCATGTCCGTGATGTGGAGCAGGCCGTCGATGCCGCCGAGGTCCACGAAGGCGCCGTAGTCGGTGATGTTCTTGATCGTGCCCATCATGATGGCGCCGACCTTGAGCGACTTGAGCGTCTCGTTCTTCTTCTCTTCGCGCTCGCGCTCGAGGAGGACGCGGCGGGACAGGACGATGTTCCCGCGCTTCTTGTTGAACTTGATGATCTTGAAGTCGTGGGTCTCGCCGATGAGACGGTCGAGGTTCTTGACCGGGCGCAGATCGACCTGCGAGCCGGGGAGGAACGCCTTGACGCCGATGTCGACGGCGAGGCCGCCCTTGACGCGGGAGATGATGGCGCCGCGGACAGTCTCGTCCTTCTCGACGGCCTTGGAGATCTCGTCCCAGGCCTTCATCAGGTCGGCCTTCTCCTTGGAGAGCTCCAGGAGGCCGTCTTCTTCGCCCATCTGGTCGAGGTACACGTCGACCGTGTCGCCGACCTTGACCGTCAGCTCGCCGGCCTCGTTCGTGAACTCGCGGCGGTTGATCACGCCTTCGGCCTTGTAGCCGATGTCCACGGTGACCATCTCGTCGCCGATCTCGATGATCGTGCCCTTGACGACGCTCTGCTCACGGACGGAGCGGTTGCCGAGGTAGTCGTCGAAGAAGCTCTTGAAGTCGTCGCGCTCGATCTGGTCGAGAGGGGCGTCGAGGTCGATGGTCTGGTTGCTCATGAAGGGTTTGATCCGCGCCGGGCAAGCCGGCGGACGTGGGTAGCGAGGAGGAGGGTTTATACGCGGCCGGAGGACCCTGGTTCCGTGGACCGCCTGGGAGGCGAACCCGAAGGAGCAGGTTTCCGACCTCGGTACGCGGCACATCCTCAACTTGCGCCGTGACCGACACCCGCACAGTACGGGGAGCCGGGGGTTTATCCACGCGTGCACCACGCGTCAAGGGGTGTCAAGCGCCCCCCGTCGAGGTGGACGGAAAATGTCCTGGCCGGGAATCAGCGCAGCCGCTCCGCCAGCATCCCCGTGAAGACGCCGGCGCCCTCCGCGGAGAGGTGGTCGAAGTCGGTGAACGCGACGTCCTCACGATCGGCGAAGGTGTCGGTCGCGTCCCATACGACCACGGGCGTGTGCGCGCGCGATGCGATGGCCTGCACCGACGCACGCAGGTCGGTGCGGACCGTGGCCGGGACGGCGTCGCGGAGCCGCGCACGCACGGGCGGGAGGACGAGCACCGTGCGGCCGGCGCCCGCGCCCTCGATCGTGCGCTCCAGCACGCCCAGACAGAGGTCGCTCACCTCGGGGACGTAGCTCTCCAGCGGCCCGCCGAGCAGGAACCGCCGGCGCTTGTCGATGCGCTCCGCCGTGAGATCCGGGATGGGCTCCCCTTCCCACCGTGCTGGCGGCGCGAAACCCTGCGCGATCCCGGGGAGATCCGCGACGAGGCGCAGCGCGTGCCCGGGCCGCTTCGCATGATCGACCAGATCGCGGCGGCGCCCCGACGTCATGATCCATCGGTGTGGGAGCCAGCCCATCGCCACTTCCGGGGCGAGCTCCGCGTCGGGACCGAGCATGTGTCGCGCGGAGGACCACCACCCCGCCCGCATGGGCACGCCGTCGAGCTCCGGGCGCCCGCAGGCCACCGTGTCGAAGAGCAGCGGCGACACTTCGATGACGAGGTGGGCGAGCCCCGGCGAGGCGGCGCTGGACGCGAGCATGCGCGGGTACGTGCGCGGGATGGAGGCCTGCTCGACGGCGTGGCGCGCGACACGCACCCACGGGTGGCCCGATGCCTCCGCGAGCGCGTAGACATCGAGGTCGAGGCCCATCTGGGAGCTGCCGAGGATCACGCCCTCGACCGCGCCGGGGCCGGTCGGGAGGTCGCCGTTCCAGAACGCGTCGCTGTCCTCGCAGTGGGGCTCGTGCGCCGAGAACGCCGCCCACACCGCGACGGGCGCGACCAGGAGCACGGCCGCGAGGCCGCCCAGCCACGCCACGAGCGCCCGCGCCGAGGACGGACGCGTCACGACGGCGTCGGGCGCCTCAGAAGTTGAAGTAGATGAACGGGGCATCGGCCTGCTTGAAGGCGACGAACGCGATGTACGCGGCCCCCGCGAGGACGCCCTGCGCGAACGCCGCGCGGGGCCAGGGGACGGTGAGAGTGGGCCGCGCGTACGCGACCAGGTGCAACCCCACGACGACGACGAACAGCGCCGCCTGGGTGGGCGACACCACGAGCGTGCTGGCGCCCGCGGCGCCCGAGACGAGGCGCGTCAGGTAGGCCCAGGAGGCCTCGACCGTGGGGGCGCGGAAGAAGATCCACGCGACGCCCACGGTGGTCATGGTCAGCCCCCAGCCGACGAGATCACCGAGCGGCGAGGCCCAGAAGCGCGTGTGCGCGGGGGTCTCCACCCGCTCGCGGTACAGGTATGCGATCGCCTGGCCGAAGCCGTGGATCGCGCCCCACACCACGAAGGTCCAGTTGGCGCCGTGCCAGAAGCCGCCGATGAGCATCGTGGCCGAGAGCGCGAACAGCGTGCGCGCGAGCCCGTGCCGGCTCCCGCCGAGCGGGATGTACAGGTAGTCGCGCAAAAAACGGGAGAGCGAGATGTGCCAGCGCCGCCAGAACTCCTGGAGCGAACGCGCGATGTACGGCGCGTCGAAGTTGTCCGGAAAGTGGATGCCGAACATCCGGGCGAGGCCGACGGCCATCTGCGAGTAGCCCGAGAAGTCGAAGTAGATCTGGAGGGCGTAGGCCAACAGCCCCACGCCGAGGTCGAACGAGCCGTAGCTGCCCGGCGCGTTGAACGTCGCGTCCGCGAGCAGCGCGAACTGGTCGGCGAAGATGACCTTTCGCCCGAACCCGAGCACGAAGTCCTTCGCGCCGGCCATCAGGTCGTCGAGGGTCGACGGCTCCTTGAGGCGCTCGAGCTGCGGGAGGATCTCGGCCGCGCGCACGATCGGCCCGCTCACGAGGTGCGGGAAGAACATGATGAACGTGGCGAGCTCACGCAGCGAGCGCGTGGGCGTCAGGAGGCCCCGGTACACGTCGACCGTGTAGGAGATCGCCTGGAACACGTAGAAGCTGATGCCGAGCGGCAGGATGAGGTGCGGCACCGGCACCGACCAGCTGGTCCCGAGCAGGGAGAAGCCCCCGTTGAGGACCGTGGCGCCAAAACCCAGGTACTTGAAGAACCCGAGCATCCCGAGGTTCATCACGACCGAGGTGATGACCAGGGCGCGGCGGACGCGCGGGCGGGACTCCGCGCCGAGGCGGAGCGCGATGACGTAGTCGACGAGGATGTTCGCGAAGAGGAGCCCGAGAAAACCGACGCTCCAGGACGCGTAGAACCACACGCAGAACCCGAGCAGGAGCCAGCGTCGGACCTCGGGATGTCGCACCGCCGCCATCGTCACGAGCACGAGCGTGAGGAAGACGAAGAACTCGTCGGAGATGAAGAGCACGCGGGAGTTTAGCGCTCCCTCGACGTCCGCGCGGCTTCCACGAGCGCGAGCACCTGCTCCACGACCTCGTCGATGGTGTGGCCGGTCGTGTCGACCCGCACGGCGTCGTCCGCCTGGCGTAGCGGCGCGGTGCTGCGGCCCGAGTCCTGGGCATCCCGCGCTTCGAGCTCGGCGCGAACGCCCTCGTACGTGCTCCCCGGCAGCTCTGCGTGCCGACGACGTGCGCGCTCCTCGAGCGCGGCGTCGAGGAAGATCTTCAGGTCGGCCTCGGGGAGCACGACGGTGCCGATGTCCCGGCCGTCCATCACCACGCCGCCGCCGGCGCCGAGATCGCGCTGTGTCTGGAGCAGCGCCGACCGCACGCCGGGATGTACGGCCACGGCCGACGCGGCCGATCCGACGCGCTCGTTGCGGATGGCGGCGGTCACGTCCTCGCGGTCGGAGAGCACGCGGAGCTTGCCCTTGTGCCAGTCGAACCCGAAGCGGAGCGCCTCGGCGATCCGCGTGGTGGCCTCGGCGTCCGCGGGGTCGACCGAGGCGCGGATCGCCTGGAGGCCGACGGCCCGGTACATCGCGCCGGTGTCGACATACGCGTAGCCGAGGCTCTCGGCGACGCGGCGGGCGACGGTCCCCTTCCCCGAAGAGGCGGGCCCGTCGATGGCGATGGTGAGCTCACGCACCGGCGAACCTCGCGAGGGTGGAGTGGAACGATGGGTAGGAGGTCGCGATGCATGCGGTGTCGCCCACGTGCACGCCGAGCCGCAGCCCCGCGATGGCGAATGCCATGGCGATGCGATGATCGCCCGCGCTCTCGATGGATGCTGACGATCGCGCCGCCGCGTCGGGCGCCCCCCGCACGACGAGCCCGTCGGGACGCGCGTCTGCGTCGAACCCGAGCGCGCGCAGCCCCGCCACGGTGGTCGCCACGCGGTCGGACTCCTTCACACGGAGCTCGGCGGCGTCGGCGAAGATCGTCTCCCCGTCCGCGAACGCGGCCGCGACGGCGAGCACCGGGATCTCGTCGATGAGGCGGGGGATGAGCGGCCCGTCGATCCGGGTGGCCCGCAACGCGCCGCCGCGCACGCGCACGGTGCCGTAGGGCTCGGGCGCATCGACCGCGTCGACCTCGATGGAGGCGCCCATGCGTACCAGCACGTCGATCACGCCGGTGCGCGTGGGGTTCAGGCCGACGTTCTCGATCACGAGATCCGAGCCCGGCACGATGGCGGCGGCGACCATCCAGAACGCGGCGCTCGACACGTCCCCCGGGACCGTGATCGCGAGGGCGTCCAGCGGGCCGGCGCTCACGATGAGGGCGTTGCCTTCCCGCCGCAGCGGCGCGCCCATGGCGGTCAACAGGCGCTCCGTGTGGTCCCGGGTCGCGACGGGCTCGACGTAGCTCGTCTCCCCTTCCGCGCCGAGGCCGGCGAGCAGCACGGCCGACTTGACCTGCGCGGACGCCACCGTCGCCTCCACCGTGATCCCGTTCAGCCTACGTTTGTCCACGGTGATCGGCAAGCCGGGCCCGCCGGTGAAGGCGGCGCCCATCCTCCCGAGCGGGTCGAGGACGCGCCGCATGGGGCGGCCGCGGAGCGAGGTGTCCCCGTCGAGCGTGGCGCCCGCGCGGGGCGCGAGCGCGCCGAGGAGCAGGCGGGCGGTCGTGCCCGAGTTCCCGCAGTCGATCCGGCCGGCGTCCCGCCACGGCGCGCCCGTCACGTGCCAACTCTGCGGGCCGACGGTCGATGCGTCACACCCCAACGCCCGCACCGCCGCGATCGTGGCGAGCACGTCGTCTCCCTCCAGGAGCCCGGTGATCCGCGTCGTCCCGCGCGCGAGCGCCCCGAAGAGCACCGCGCGATGCGAGATGGACTTGTCACCCGGCACCCGCAGCCGGCCGCGGAGGGGGTGGGGAGCGGGCCGGACGGTGAGCGACATTCGCGCCGGCTCCTATCGCGTCCGAGCGCTCGCGCTCCTAGCCACGGTCCTCGATCGCGCCGAGACGGCGGAAGTGTTCGTACCGATCCGCCCGGAGCTCAGCCGGCGTCAGGCCGTCCAGCGAGGCGAGATGACGCTCCACGGCGTCCCCGAGCGCGCGGATGGCCTCCTGCTGGGCGCGGTGGGCGCCACCGGGCGGCTCCGTGATCACCTCGTCCGCGACGCCCAGGGCGTGGCAGTCGTGCGACGTGATCTTGAGCGCTTCGGCCGCGCGCGGCCCCTCCGCGCGGTCGTGCCAGAGGATCGCGGCGCACCCTTCGGGCGAGATGACGGAGTACGTCGAGTGCTCCAGCATCAGCACGCGGTTGCCGACGCCGATCGCGAGCGCGCCGCCGCTGCCGCCCTCGCCGATGACGCAGCACACGATGGGGACGCGGAAGGTCGACATCTCCATGATGTTCCGCGCGATGGCCTCGGCCTGGCCGCGCGCCTCCGCGTCGATGCCCGGGTAGGCGCCCGGCGTGTCGATCAGCGTGATGATCGGCAGCCCGAACCGATCGGCGAGCATCATCAGGCGCAGCGCCTTGCGGTAGCCGTCCGGCAGGGCCATGCCGAAGTTGCGCGTGACGTTCTCCTTCGTGTTCCGGCCCTTCTGGTGGCCGATGAGCACGACGCGCCGCGTCCCGAACATACCGATGCCGCCGACGATCGCCTGGTCGTCGTGCCCGGCGCGGTCCCCGTGCAGCTCGGTCCAGTCGGTGAGCCAGCCCTTCACGTAGTCGAGCGTGTAGGGGCGCGCCGGGTGCCGCGAGAGCAGGGCGCGCTGCCAGGGGGTCAACGACGCGAAGATCTGGCGCTGGAGGCGCTCCGCCTTCTTCTCCAGCTCACCGATGGAGGCGCCGAGATCGGTCCCCTCGGCGGACTGGGCGGCCCGGAGGGCCTCGATGCGACGCGTGAGCTCCACGAGGGGGCGCTCGAAGTCGAGCACGAGCTCCACGTGCTACTCCCGCATCTGTTGGGTGAGGTAGTTCGGGAGGCCCACCTGACGGATGGTCTCGAGCTGGGTCTCGAGCCAGTCGATGTGCTCCTCCTCGCTCACGAGGATCTTCTCGAGCAGGGCGCGCGTGCCGTTGTCGCCCGCCGCCGTCGCGAGCTGGATGCCCTTGTTGAGGCGCTCCACCGCGGCGTACTCGAGCGCGACGTCGCTCTGGAACTGCTCGTCGACCGTCTCGCCGACGTTGAGCTTGTAGAGGCGCTGGAGGTTGGGCACGCCATCGAGGAACAGGATGCGCTCCATGATCGCCTCGGCGTGCTTCATCTCGTCGATGCTCTCGTGACGGATGAACGCGTGCAGCTTCTTGTAGCCCCAGTTCCCGCACATCTTCGCGTGCACGAAATACTGGTTGATCGCGGTGAGCTCGGCGGAGAGGACGTCGTTGAGCACGTCTACGAGCTGGGGATCCTTGGGCGTCACGGGAACCTCGGGGGCGGTCTGGACCGCTAACTCACTTGGCCCCCGGACTCACTTGGCCGCGAGATGTTCCGACGCGCCGCCGCCGGCGGCTTCACATGCACGCACCGCCCGTGCGCTCCGCGCGTCCTCCAGCATGCCCACGATGTCCATGCGACAGGAGCCGCATGCCGTGCCCGCGCCGCACTTCCGGCCCACGTCGTCCAACGAGCGCGCGCCCTCGTCGATGGTGCGACGAATGGTCCGGTTCGAGACACCCTTGCAGAGGCAGACGTACATGCGCGCCCGTCCTGATAATGAAGTTGATTATCAGAATCGGAATGTGCCCCACAGACAGGCGACCGTCAACCCCCTCCGTGAACTCAGCCGCAAGACTCAACGACCACTGGACGACACCGCGGGTTCGAGGTCGAGGATCGCGAGCTCCGGCCGGCACAGGAAGCGCAGGCGGGGCGCGTCGCTCCGCTCCATCCCGATGCCGCGCGAGACGTAGAGTTGGCCGTGCTCGGGGAGCCTCGTGAGGCCCACGGACCAGCTGCGTGGCACCTTCGAGAGGGTCACCAGCGGCCCGAACACGGGGAGGCGCACCTGGCCGCCGTGGATGTGTCCGGCGACGACGAGGTCGACGTCGGGCGCGGTGAGGGCCACGTCGGGGCGGTGGGCCAGCACGAGGTGGGGCTTGGCGGAGAGCGGGATGGGCGGTCGCGACGACGCGGCGTCTTCGGGCGCGAGCGCGGTCACGACGATCGGCCCGAGATCGAAGGTGCGGCTCGACGCGGCGGCCACGATGGGCAGCCCCGCGAAGATCGCGGCCCAGCTGTCGCTGTCCACGTCGCCGCGGACGGCGATCCCGCCCAGGGGAGCCACGAGGCCGCGCAACGCGACGTTCAGGGCGGCTGTCTCCGCGGCGTAAACCGTCGGGTCACGGCTTTGCACGTAGTCCCCCGCGAACAGCACGAGATCGGGCTTCGCGTCCTTCACGGCCTGGAGCGACGCGCGCTCGTAGGCGCCGATGTGGTCGGTCTGGAGGTCGGCGACGAGGAGGATGCGCAGCGGCGCTTGAAGGCCCTCGATGGCGATGCGCGTGGTCGTCACTTCGAGCCAGCGCGGCTCGACCAGGAAGGCGTCGACCCCGACGAGCGCGAGGGCCCCACCGAGCAGCGCCGGCAGGGTGCGGCGGGTCACGATGGAGATGGCGACGAGCAGCGCGGGCGCGTGCAGGAAGAGGCCCCAACACGTGGCCTGCATCAGCCCGAACATCCCCCACCCGAGCCCGAAGCGGCCGACGAGCACGAGGCCGAGCAGCCCCAGGGAGGCGGCGAGCACGGCGTAGACCGGGCTTCCCGTGCGTCGGAGGACCAGGATCGCGGCGATGTCGGCCGCGGCGAACGTGAGGTTCGCGACGAGGGGGATCATGGCGCGCAGCGTAGCGTGTGCAGGACGCTCTCTGACGACTATCCGCGCCCGATCGCCGCCCGCCCGCTGGCCGTGCGGACCCGCAAGAGCGGCCCTTCCGCGTCCTGGGACACCCCGTCGAGGGTCTGCTCGCCGAGCGTCTCCACGTCCAGATCGTAGCCACCTTCGGGCACCGCGAGGGTCACGTCGCCGACGCCGACGCCCACGCTCACCTCGAGCGGGCGGGTCAGGAACGCGAGCCGCGCGTCGCCCCAGCCGGCCTGCACGCGCACGGTCGAGCCGAGCAGGCCCTCTCCCACCACGTTGCCGTCTCCGACCTCGATGGACAGGTCGCTGTCGAGGCCGGCCACCCGCACGTCGCCCTCGCCGGTGCGCACGTCGACCGGGATGCCGAGCGGCACGGTGAGCACGATGTCGGCGCCGCAGGGCAGCAGCGTCTCGCAGCGGGCCTCGATGCGCAGGATGCCGTCCACCACGTGCTGGGTGGTGGTGAGGCTCGCCGCGCCGCGGAGCGTCCGGCCCACGTGGATGTCGGTGCCGCCCGCGGTCACCGTGACGTCGCCGGCGTCGACCTCGATGCGCACCGCCAGCACTTCCCCACCGATCACCGCGTGGTCCGCGGTTTCGGTGGGCGTACATCCGGCCAGGACGAAGAGGAAGGGGGCAGCGCGCATCGGGTTCGTGTCTCGCGGATGTGGACACCGGCGACGCGAAGGTGCGCTACCGACCCACCTTCAACGCGCGAGCGGCGGCCTGATTCACGTCCGAAGCCGGAACGAACCCCATCGAGCGGAGGAACCCGCGCTGCTTCCTGGCGAGCTGCCGCGTGTCTCGTTTCGTCAGCCGCACCGCCTCGTCCAACGAGACCTCCCCGGCGAGGTGGGCCGCGAGGTGCCGATAGCCGAGCGATTGCATGGGCTTGAGCTCGCGGCTCCACCCCTGGTCGAGCAGGCCCTGCACCTCCGCGAGGTACCCGGCGTCCATCATCGCGTCGACCCGCGCATCCAGGCGTTCGTAGAGGTTGTCGCGATCGATCCAGATGACCTCTGCGTCACGACGTTCGTGGGGGTCCTCGGCGTGCAGGGCGGAGAGCGGGCGCCCCGTGAGCGCGTGGATCTCGAGGCCGCGGACGACGCGCACGCGATCGTTCGGGTGCAGGCGCGCGGCCAACACGGGATCGACCTCGGCGAGGCGCGCGTGGGGGTCCGGGAGGGCGTCGAGCGCGGCGCGGAGGGCGAGATCGACGGGCGGCGTGGGGACGAGCCCGCAGAGCCAGGCGCGGAGATAGAACGGCGTGCCCCCGCAGAGCACGACGGGACCAATGACAGCGTCGGCCTCGGCCACGAAGTCGGCGGCCGAGAAGGGCTCGTCGGGGTTCCGGATGTCGATGCACCGGTGCGGTACGCGGGCGCGCTCCGCGACGGACACCTTGGCCGTGCCGATGTCCATCCCGCGGTACACCTGCATCGCGTCCATCGAGACGACGGTGGCGCCGTAGCGGGCGGCGATCTCGAGGGAGACGTCGGTTTTTCCGGCGCCGGTCGGGCCGACGAGGACGATGGGTTTGATGTCCCCTCCCCTACGCCCGGTGGAACCGGCGTTCGAGCTCGCCGGTGCCCACGCGGATCGCGACGGGCCGGCCGTGCGCGCACACGGAGAAGTCGACCTCGTCGAGCGCGACGAGCAGGGCGCGCATCTCGAGCTCGGAGAGGACCTGGCCCGCGCGCACGCTCGTGTGGCACGCCCGCGTCGCGAGCGCGAGCTGCAGGCGATCGTCCGCCGCGGTGGCACCGCCGCCCTCGGCGAGCTCGTCCGCGATGTCGGCGAGCAGCGTGTGCAGGTCCATGTCGCGGAGCGCGGCGGGGAGGCCCAGGACGGCGAACGTGCCGCCGCCCATCGGCGATACTTCGAGGCCGTAGGGCGCGAGCCGGTCGACCTGGGCCGCGAGCAGGCGCGCGCGGGCGGCGGGCAGCTCGATCATCACGGGGACGAGCAGGCGCTGGGCCCCGCCGAGCGCGGCGCGCGGATCGCGCGTGAGCTTGTAGAGGGTCACGCGCTCGTGGGCCGCGTGCTGGTCGATGACGACGAGCTCGCCGGCGCCCTCGCACAGCACGTAGGTGGCCGCGAGCTGCCCCACGACGCGCAGATCGCGGAAGCGCGGCACCGGGAGCAGCGCGTCGGGCGGGAGCGGGCGGGCGGGGCCGGACGGTGACGCGGCCGGGGGGAAAGACGGCGCGCGCGATGGGGGCGAGGGCGGCGCCACCGGGGCGGGGGCCGGCATCCCGAGGGCGGCGGGCCGGCTCGGCGGGGGCGACACCTCCGGGGCGGCGGCGCGGGCGCTCGGCCACGGGGCGGGCTCCTCCGCGGCGGTGGGCTCCGCCACTCGCAACGGCGAGGGCTCGGGTGGCGCGACGTAGGTGGGCGCAGGGGCGGAGGGGGCGACGTAGGCCCGGGCGATGTCCTCCCCGACCGGCTCCGGCGTGAACGGGGGCTCGACAGCCTCCGGCACGTCCGCCCGCCAGCCGAGGCCGACCTGAGAGGCCCCCCGCTCGGCCGCGGGCTGGTAGCGGGCCTCGACAGCGACCGGGCGCCGGATCCCGTGCTCGCGCAGCGCGTTGCGGAGGCCCTCGGTGATCGCGCCCTGGAGCGCGTACCCGTTCACGAAGCGCACCTCGGTCTTCGCCGGATGCACGTTCACGTCCACGTCCTCGGGGGGGACGCGCACCTCGAGGATGACGACGGGGTAGCGGTCCTTGGGGACGATGCCGGCGTACGCCGCGGTCACCGCGCGGCGGAGCACGAGATCGCGCACGTAGCGGCCGTTGACATACAACCAGGAGCTGCCCTGCGGCGACGCGCGGTGGACGCCGACCGGGGAGATCAACGCGTCGACCTCGAGGCCGCCGCGGGTGAACGACACCGGGACCAGGGCCTCGCCGTGCGCGCCGAGCAGATCCGCGGCACGACGGGCGCGGGTCCCGCTCGGCGGGCAACGCAGCAGGCTGCGGTCGTCGTGCGTGACGTCGAGATCGAGGTCGGGGCGGATGAGCGCCTCGCGCGTGACGGCCTCGAGGCAGTGGCCGAGCTCGGTCTCCACGCTGCGGAGGAACTTGCGCCGCGCCGGCACGTTGAAGAAGAGCGACCCGACGGTGACCTCGGTGCCCGGCGCTGCGCCGGCGGGCGACACGTCCATGAGCTTGCCGCCCTCGACCCGGATGTGGGTGCCGGCCTCGGACTCCCGTTGCCGGGTGAGGATCTCGAACTTCGAGACGCTCGCGATGCTCGGGATCGCCTCGCCGCGGAAGCCGAGCGTCGAGATGCGGAACAGATCGTCGTCCCGCAGGATCTTGCTCGTGGCGTGGCGTTCGAGGCACATCACCGCGTCGGTGCGGTTCATGCCGAAGCCGTCATCCACCACGCGCACGAGGTTGCGCCCGCCCGCGCGCAAGTGCACGCCGAGGCTGGTGGCGCCCGCGTCGAGCGCGTTCTCGACGAGCTCCTTGACCACCGACGCCGGGCGCTCGACCACCTCGCCCGCGGCGATCTTGTTGATCAGGTGCTCTTCGAGGATGCGGACGGCCACGGTCGCGTCTAACCCGGCGGACGGCGGACGCGGCGCGCCGGCCAAGGTAGGGCTTGCCTCTCCCGCCCGAGTGTCGAACCTCCCTGGAAGGGGGTCACATGGAAGAGGACCAGATTCGCGAAGGGCGGGAACGCCACGAAGAGCCGAGCGGCGAACGCGTGTCGCACGAGGGAGTGGAGCGCCTGCGCGCCTTGTTGGGGAGCCGGCCAGTGGTGATGCTCACCACCATGGAGCCGGGGGGCTCGCTCCGGAGCCGGCCGATGGCCATCCAGGAGATCAACGACCAGGGAGAGGCGTTCCTCATCACCCAACGCTCGTCGCCGAAAGTCGAGGAGGTGGCGCGCGAGCACCACGTCAATCTCGCGTTCTTCCGCACGGTGCGCGGGCGCTACGTCTCCGTGAGCGGCCGCGCCACGGTCATGCGGGACGACACGAAGCTGCGCCAGCTCTGGCACCCGACCCTCCAGGCCTGGTTCCCGGACGGCCTGGACGACCCTGATCTGTGCCTGCTGCGCGTCCGCATCGACAAGGCGGAGACCTGGAACGCGCCCGTCGGAAACCTCATCCAGGTCGCGCGCCTTGCCGGCTCCATCCTCGGCCGCAGCCCGCGACCGACCCACGAGGAGGGCCGCGACACCCTCGTCATCCGGGTCCAGCAGCCCGGGATCGGCGACACCGCCGGGATCCTGGGTGCGGCTGGCGGCAACATGGGCGTCGCGCCACGCGCGCCGAGGGAGCCCGGCAAGGCCCGCGTGGTGGGCGCCTCCGGCGGCACCATGGGAGAGGCGCCGATCAACGGGAAGAAGCGGGAGGCGCCCACGGCGCCACGCGCCGCCAGGACCGAGCTGCCCGAGCCCCGCATGGACATCCCGCTGGGGGCCCGGACCGAGACGGTGACGCCGCCCAAGCCGGCACGGGCCGCCGCCACGGCGGAGAACAAGGCGATGGCGGGAGAGGTCAAGAAGCACGCGCAGATCAAGCCCGAGCCGCCCATCGGGGACGCGGCGCCGCGCCGGGGTGGCCGGGGGCGTTGAACCCCGCGGGTGACACGCCCAGGAGTGCCACCCGCCCGGTGAGACGCGGCGGGGGAGCTGCGGCTGGTGACAGAACGCGACGGGGCCGCCCTGATCCGCCCCGCGGATCCCGGCGTACCCTATGTGTTGGAGCCGCCCATGACCCTCCCCGCCTCCGTCCGCGCCACCGTCTTCGCGCTCGTCGCCGTCTTCGGGTGCGCCGCCACGCCCGCTGCCGGCGGACCCCCCGCCCCTGCCAAGACCTACGAGGTCCAGAAGACCGAGGCGGAGTGGCGCGCCCAGCTCACGCCCGCGCAGTACCGGATCCTCCGCGAGAAGGACACCGAGCGCGCCTTCAGCGGTACCCACGTGAACGAGCATCGCGACGGCGTATACGCTTGCGCGGGCTGCGGGCTCGCCTTGTTCGACGCCAAGGACAAGTTCGAGTCGGGCACGGGCTGGCCGAGCTACACGCGGCCCGTCAAGGCCGACGCGGTCGAGGTCGAGCTCGACGTGAAGTACGGCATGGTGCGCGAGGAGGTGCTCTGCAACCGCTGCGGCGGGCACCTCGGCCACGTGTTCGACGACGGGCCGAAGCCGACCGGCAAGCGCTACTGCATCAACTCGGAGTCGCTCACGTTCACGGCCGCCAAGTAGCGGACCCGGAAGTAGCCGCGGCGCGAACTACTCCTCGCCGGCCTCGCCTTCTTCGGTGTCTTCGCCTTCCTCGCCCTCTTCGAGGCCTTCCTCGTCGTCGAGGAACGCCTCGTCCCCCTCGTCCAGATCGACCATCTGGAAGAGCGGGACGTTCGGGATCGGCGCGGAGCCGTCCTCCTTGGCCTCACCCGGGCGCCGCTTGCGACGGTACTGGATGCGGATGGGCGAGCCGGCGAACCCGAACTCGGCGCGGAGCCGGTTCTGGAGGTAGCGGTCGTACCCGTCTCCCACGCCCTCGGGCGTGTTGCAGAAGATCGTGAACGTGGGCGGCCGCACGCGCACCTGCGTCATGTAGTTCAGGCGCACGTCGTGGTGGTAGCGCTGCGGCGGCGAGTAGGCCTCGACGGACGCGCGGAGAAAATCGTTCAGGCGCGCGGTCGTGACGCGCTGGTTGAACGAGGCGAAGACGCCGCGCGCGGTGTCGAGCACCTTGCCGGTGCCCTTGCCCGTGGTGGCCGAGATGTAGAGCACCGGCGCGTGCGCGATGTGCGGCAGCTTGCGGCTGAACTCGTCCTCGACGGTCTTGATGTCGCGATCTTCCATGTCGCGCACCTTGTCCCACTTGTTCACGAGCACGATGAGCCCGCGACCGCGCTCGACCACGAGGGCCGCGAGGTGCGCGTCCTGCTCGGTCACGCCCTCCGCGCCGTCGATGACGAGCATCACGATGTGGCAGCGCTCGATCGTGCGGATCGACGCGCCGACCATGAGGCCTTCGAGCTTGTCCTCGATGCGGCCGCGGCGGCGGATGCCCGCGGTGTCGACCAGGCGGAACTTCGTGCCGTCGTACTCCATCGTGGAGTCCGTCGAGTCCACCGTGGTGCCGGGCGCGTCGTTGACGACGTGGCGATCCTCGCCGAGCAGCTTGTTCAGGAGCGTGCTCTTGCCGACGTTCGGGCGGCCGAGCACCGACATGCGGATCTCCGCCTCGTCCTCCGGCTCGGGCTCGACCTCCGGGGGGAAGTGCGCGCTCACGGCGTCCATCAGCTCGAACATGCCGCGGCCGTGTTCCGCGCTGATGGGCACGAGCTCGCGGAAGCCGAGCTCCCAGAACTCGTTCGACTCGTCGTCATGGTTCGCGACGTCACACTTGTTGACGGCGAGGATGATCGGCTTGCCGGCGGCGCGGATCAGGTCGGCCGTCTGCTGGTCGGGGGGCGTGATGCCGGCCTGCCGATCCACCAGGAGGATGACCACGTCCGCCTCTTCCACCGCCGCCTCGGACTGGCGACGCATGGCGGCGAACAGGTTGTCGTCCGGCTCGGGCTCGAAACCGCCCGTGTCGACGAGGAGATAGCTACGCTCCTGCCACGCGGCAGTCTCGTAGTTCCGGTCACGGGTGACACCCGGCCGGTCGTGGACGAGGGCCTTGCGCGTACCGATGAGACGGTTGAACAAGGTAGACTTGCCGACGTTGGGTCGGCCGACGATTGCGACGACGGGGAGCACGGGGCCGGCTAAGCCGGCGCGGCCTCGGGATCCACCGTTCCTCGCGTGACGGGACGATTGACTACGCGTACCCGAGTCCGCGGAGCGCCCGCGGGTTCGATGTCCAATCCTTCTCGACGACCACGAACAGATCGAGGCGCACCCGGCAATCCAGCAGGTGCGCAAGCTGGGTGCGCGCCTCGCTGCCGATCTTCTTCACCATGGTGCCGCCCTTGCCGATGAGGATGGCCTTCTGGCTGGGCTTCTCCACGATGATGCGCGCGTGGATGCGCACGATGTTCTCGGTCTCCCGGACGGACTCGTCGAATTGTTCGATCTCGACCGCCGTGGCGTAGGGCACCTCCTGCCCACAGTTTTCGAAGATCCGCTCGCGGATGAGCTCGGCGCAGATCTGGCGCTCCATGGCGTCGGTCACGTGATCGGCCGGGTAGATCGCGGGCTGCTCGGGCAGGAGCTTCTTCCACTCGGCGACCAGCGTGTCCAGGCCGTCCCCCGACGACGCGCTCACCGGCACGATCGGCGCCTTGATCTCGGCCTCCTGGAAGGCCGCGAGCACCGGGAGGAGCCAGCCCTTCTCGATGAGATCGACCTTGTTCAGCGCGATGACGAGCGGGCGATCCTTCACCCGCTCCAGCACCGAGAGCAGCGCGGCGTCGAACACGGCGGTGCCGTTCTTGGCGGCGCGGGCGAGCGGCTCGGCGTCCACGATCCAACACACGGCGTCGACATCGGCGACGACGTGCTCGGCTTCGCGCACCATGTGGGCGTTCAGCGGGGTCCACGCCTCGTGCAGGCCCGGGGTGTCCCAGAGGACGGCCTGCATCTGTTCGGTGGTGTAGACGCCGGCCACGCGGTTGCGGGTGGTCTGCGGGCGGTGGGAGACGGCGCTGATCTTGGCGCCCACCAGCTGGTTGAGGAGGGTGGACTTGCCCGCGTTGGGGCGGCCCACGAGGCCGATGGTCCCGGCGTGAAACGGTGCTTCAGACGACATGCGGCCCCCTTAACGGGCGCGCCCGGTCCGGACGAGCCAGCCTCGTCGGGCCTACCCCTCCTCGAACCTCCCCGTCGTCCTGCCTACCCGTCGTCCGGCAGGGCCGCGCCGCGCTCCTTGAGCCACTTGCGCATCTCGTCCTTGTCGAGCGCCTTCTCCAGCGCCGCATGCGGCTCGATCGCGTCCTTCTCCACCAGCGCCTTCAAACTGTCGTCCATCGCGATCATGCCGAGCGCCTTGCCCTGCGAGAGCATGCCCGCGATCTGGTGGGTCTTGCCCTCGCGGATGAGCGCGGAGAGTGCGGGCGTCCCGAAGAGGATCTCGAGCGCGGCCACGCGCCCGCCGCCCTTGCGACGCAACAGTTGCTGGGCGAGCACCCCCTTCAGAACGCCCGCGAGGATGCCGCGCACCCCCTCCTGCTGGTCGGTCGGGAACACGTTGATGATGCGGTCGATGGTCTTGGAGGCGGAGTTGGTGTGGAGCGTGCCGAAGACGAGCAGTCCCGTCTCGGCGGCCTTGAGCGCCATCTCGATCGTCTCCAGGTCGCGCATCTCGCCCACCAGGATGCAGTCCGGGTCCTCGCGCACAGCGGCCCGGAGCGCGGCGGTGAACGACTTGGAGTGCGGCCCGATCTCGCGCTGGCTCACCAGCGACTTCTTGTTGGCGTGCACGAACTCGATGGGGTCCTCGATCGTGACCATGTGCAGCGCGCGCGTGTTGTTCATCTCGTGGATGATGGCGGAGAGCGTGGTGGATTTTCCCGATCCCGTGGGCCCCGTGACCAGCACGAGCCCGCCGTCGAGCGTCATGAGCTTCTTGACGCTCGCGGGCAGGCCGAGCTGCTCGACGGTCATCAACTTGGTCGGGATGATGCGGAACACCGCGCCCATGCCCCGCTGCTGCCGGAACATGTTGACACGGAAACGCGCCAGGCCCGGCACCTCGTAGGCATAGTCCGCGTCGCCCTCGGCCACGAACGACTCCCAGATGTGCGGCGGGGAGATCGGCTTGAGGAAGCTCTCGAAGTCGCGATCGTCGAGCACCCGGTAGCGGATGGGCTCCATGCGCCCGGACAGCCGGAAGATCGGCGGGCGACCAACCGACAAGTGCAGGTCGGAGGCGCCACGATCGTTCATCAGCTTGAGGAACCGGTCGATGCGGTTGCCGGTCACGAGGTCACCCCCCGCTCGCGGAGGAAGTTCGGATCACACATCACCTCGAAGGTCTCGGGCTTCTCCGCGCGGCGCCACGCGGCCTCGGGCGAGATGAGGCCCGCCTCGACGAGCTCCGCGAGCGCGACGTCGATCGTCTGCATGCCGACGCTCCGCCCGATCTGCATCATGCTGGGGATCTGGAAGGTCTTGTTGTCACGAATGAGGTTGCCGACCGGGAGCGTGCCCTTGAGCACCTCGTACACGGCCACACGCCCCTTGCCGTCCTTGCGGGGCAGGAGCGACTGGGAGAGCACGTACTTGAGCGACTCGGAGAGGCCCATGCGCACCTGCGGCTGCTCCTCGGGCGGGAAGCTCTTCACCATGCGGTCCACGGTGGCGACGGCGCTCGTGGTGTGTAGCGTGCCGATGACGAGGTGCCCTGTCTCCGCGGCGGTGAGCGCCAGGCGGATGGTCTCCGGGTCCCGCATCTCGCCGACCACGATGACGTCGGGATCCTCGCGCAGGGCGGCCCGGAGCGCGCGCGCGAAGCTGTTCGTGTGGGTGCCGACCTCGCGTTGGTTCACCAGCGCCGACTTGGCCGGGTGCACGAACTCGATGGGATCCTCCAGCGTGATGACGTGGTCGGCCTTTGTCTCGTTGATGAGGTTCACGATCGCGGCCAACGTGGTGCTCTTGCCGCTGCCCGCGGGCCCGCTCACGATGATCAGCCCCTGGTGGTAGTCGAGCAGCTCGGTGAGGCGCCCGGGCAGCCGCAGATCGGCGAACGTCGGCGGGAGGTTGGGGATGACACGAAAAGAGGCGCACCAGCCTCGGCGTTGATGGAAGGCGTTGACACGGTAGCGCCCCACCTCGGGGATGGCATGACAGAAGTCGAGCTCGCCGGTGCTCTCCAACACCTTGGCCTGCTTCTCGGTGAGGAGGGAGAACAGGGCGTCGCGCGTGGTGTGCGCGGGGAGCGGGGCGATGCCGGACATCCGCTCCAGCTTGCCGCCGAGGCGCACGAACGGCGGTTCGTCGACGGTGAAGTGAAGGTCACTCGCGCCTTGTTCGCGGATCTGGGCCAGGAGCTTGTCGATGGGCCGGACGAGCCGGGCGGACGAGACGGCGCTGGTGCCCTGCTCGGCGTCCCCGACCGTGATGTCGAGCCGCCCCTCCATGTCGCGGAGCACCTCGGAGGCGCGGGTGCGCACCTCGGACGAAGGATCCTTGTCCTTCACCGCTTCGAGGAGCGGCAGCAGGCGGGCCTCGGTGAAGCGCGAGAAGGCGCGGATGACCTCGATGCGCACCTCCGCGCGCGGGTCCCGGAGCATGCCCGCGAGCGGCTTGAGCGAGAGGTTGGAGCCGATCTGGGCGAGCCCGTCGATCGCGGCCCACCGGCAGTCCTCGTCTTCGAGCGCCTTGACGAGGTGGGGCACGGCGCGCTCGTCCTTCAGGCGCCCGAGCGTGTCGCACGCGGTGATGCGCAACCACCAGTCCGGGTCGGTCAGCAGCCGGCAGATCGGCTCGACCAGGCGCGGATCCTGGAAGTTCTCGGCGAGCACGAGCGCGGCCGTGCGCACCTCCTCGTCGGGGTGGCCGAGCAGGGCCACGGCGGGCGCGAGGATGGGATCGCCGAACGTGCGGAGGGTCTCCAGGATGCGCGTGCGGAGCCAGCCGACGAGGTTGCGGCAGAACAGCAGCACCTCCATCAGCACCTGCTCGGGCGGCCCCGAGGCGAGCAGCAGCTCGACGCACACGTGACGCGTGGCGTCATCTCCCGACCCGAGCAGGTCCATCATCCGCTTGCGGATCGGGGTGGGGTCCTTGGCCGCCGCCTCCGTGAGCCAGCGCCGGGAGAGCTCGCGGCTGGTGGCGTCGCCGTTCTGGAGGCGGTCGAGCACCAGATCGAGCACCCGCGGGTCCCGCACCGTGACGATGCCCTCGAGCGCGATCGTGGCGATGCGGGGCTCGTGATCCCGCGCGAGCCCAAGGAGCAGGTCGACCATGGACTCGGCGGGGCGGTCCTGCAGGATCCGTTGGAGTGCGGGGATCCGCACGGCGAGCGGCGCGTCGCGGACGGCGCGCTCCAGGTACCGCGCCCGCAGCTCCCCGGAGACCGACAGGGCGACCTCCCACCCGAGCCGCTTTTTCTGTGTGGTCTTGTCGGCCAGCAGGCCGTCCACCACCTTGCCCATCACGTCGGAGGGCACCTTCGCGAAGAGCCGTGTCACGTAGCCGCGCACGTGTTGCGGCTGCTCGGTCATGCGATCGATCAGCTCGTTCACGGACGCCACGTCGGGTCTGGCAAGGAACGAGTCGACCCCTACCTGCCGCGCGGCGCTGTCCGCGTGCCACAACAGCGGGATCGCCTCGGTGGCCCGGAGCCCCGACTCGCGGAGCTGCGCGAGCAGCTGATCCTTCTCCTCCGGGGTGCGCCAGCTCGACGTGACCGTCTTCTCGAGGATGCTCCGCTTTCCGGCGCCGAAGAATTGCATGCGCGAGTATAGGACGTGTGTGGGCCCCGGTTTTGGCGAGCCGCCGGAGACTCCGGCTTCTTCGTCGTTACTCTCCCGACTTACTTTCGAGCGCCGCGAGGGCGAGCGCGGCGGCGGCGAGCTGGGCCGCCTTCTTGCTGCTTCCGGTGCACGGGCCGTACACCGCGCCGCTCACCGAGACCGTGACCCCGAAGGTCAACGCGTGATCCGGTCCCGAGCGCGCCACCTCGAGGTAGATCGGCGCCGGGAGCTGGCGCGCCTGGCACCACTCCTGGAGCTCCGACTTCGCGTCCCGCAAGGTGTCGGCGTGGAGCCCTTCCACCTTGGTAGTGATGAGCGGGGTGAGGGCGCGCCGCGCGCTCTCCAGGCCCCCGTCGACGTAGATGGCCGCCACGAGCGCCTCGAACGCGTCCGAGAGCACCTTGCTGCCGGGCTCGACGCCCAGGCCCAGGCGGCTGTCCGTGCGGAGGTTGCGATGCAGGTCGAGCTCGACCGCGAGCACAGCGCACTGACGACGGTCGACGAGGCGCGCCCGCGCCTTGGTCAGCCGGCCCTCGTCCCAGTCCGGGAACCGCGCGAGCAGGTGCTCGCTCACGATGAGCTGGAGGACGGCGTCCCCGAGGAACTCGAGGCGTTGGTTGCTCGCCTCGCCCGGGTGCTCGTTCGCGTAGGACGGGTGCGTGAGCGCCTGTTCGAGCAGCGCGGGATCGGAGAACTGGTGAAGCTCGCCAAAACCGGTCATGCCGCCGCCACGCCGGCGCGGCGGATGACGCCTCCGCCGAGCACCTCGTCCCCCGCGTACAAGACCACCGATTGCCCCGGCGCCACGGCCCGGGCGGGGGCCTGGAAGCGGAGGGACAACGGATCGAGCGTCTCCACGGTGCACGGGATCAGCGCGCCCCGGTGCCGGATGCGCGCCGTGACCTCCTCGCCGGGTTCCGGCTGTCGCAGCCAGCTCACGCCCGCCGCCGTGAGCCCCTGCTCGGTCAACCGATCGGCCGGCCCGACGACGACGCGCCGGGTGTCGGGCTCGATGCGCAGCACGTAGATCGGCGCGCCCGCGGCGACCCCGAGCCCGCGGCGCTGCCCCACGGTGTAGCGGAAGTACCCGTCGTGACGCCCGAGCACACGCCCGCCCTCGTCCACGATGTCGCCCGCGCCCTCCACCTCGGGGCGGGCCTCGCGGATGAAGCGCGCGTGGTCGTCGTCCGGGAGGAAACACACCTCCATCGATTCGGGCTTCTGCGCGGTCGCGAGGCCCAGCCGCTCGGCGTGCGCGCGCACCTCGGGCTTGGTCATCTCGCCGAGCGGGAAGCGGCTGCGCGCCAGCGCCTCGGGGCGCACGTTCCAGAGGAAGTAGGACTGGTCCTTCTCACGGTCGGCGGCCATGAAGAGGCGGCCGCCGTCGGTGCGCGCATAGTGGCCGGTCGCGAACGCCTCGGCGCCGAGGGCCCGCGCGCGGGCCAGGAGCACCTGGAACTTGAGCACGCCGTTGCACTGCACGCACGGGTTGGGCGTGAAGCCCTTGACGTAGGCGTCGGCGAGATCGTCCATCACCGCGGCCTTGAACGCGTCGCGCAGGTTCATCACGTAGAACGGGATGCCGAGCGTGTCGGTGACGCGACGGGCATCGAGCGCGTCGTCCAGGCCACAACAGTGCCCCGCGGCCCCCTCGACCGCGTCGTGCAGCTTCATGTGGACGCCGATGACCTCGTGCCCCTGCTCGTGCAGGAGCGCCGCGGCCACCGACGAGTCGACCCCACCGGACATCGCGACGACGATACGCATCCCGCGCGTCTAACCCACCCGGTGAACCCGGCGCGCCCCGCGGAGGCTCACGCCGAGACTCACTCCGAGACTCACGCCGGGACTCACTCGGGGGGTGCCCGCATCCGCGCCAACACGCGCGCGAGGGCCGCCGCCGCGGCGTCGACATCCGCGTCGGACGTGTCCGCGTCGAGCGAGAAGCGCACCGCGCTCCCGGCGAAGCCCATGGCGCGCAGCACGTGGGAGGGCTCGGGGGAGCCCGACGCGCAGGCGCTGCCCGCGGAGGTGGCGATGCCCTCGAGATCGAGCGCCATCACCAGGTCGGCGGCCTCCACGCCGTCGAACGCGACGCAGCAGGTGTTGGGGAGCCGGTCGGCGGCGACGCCCGCGACCCGCCCGCCCATGGCCACGAGGGCGCGCTCGAGGCGATCCCGCCGCGCCGGGCTCATCGCCTCGAACGTGGCCGCCGCCGCGGCGCCCATGCCGACCACGCCGGCCACGTTGTGCGTGCCCGCGCGGCGCCCGCGCTCCTGGGGCCCGCCGCGGAGGAGCGGCTCGGGGAAGAGCCCCGGACGCGCCAACAGGGCGCCGACGCCCTGCGGGCCCCCGAACTTGTGGGCGGAGAGGGTCACGAGATCCGCGTCGATGCGCATCGGGATGCGGCCGGGGGCCTGGCTCGCGTCGACGTGGAGGAGCACCCCGGCGTTCCGGGCGAGCGCGGCCAATTCGACGATTGGGGCCACGACGCCGGTCTCGTTGTTGGCGAGCATCACGGACAGGCCCGAGTAGCCGTCGAGCGCGCCCGGGACGGCGAGCTGGTCGAGCCGCACCCGCCCGGACGCGTCGACCGCGAGGAGGCTGTCCGCCCACACCAACACCGACGGATGCTCGACCGCGCTCACCATCCAACGCCCACGCGACAGGACGGTGGTGTTCGCCTCGGTGGCGCCGGACGTGAAGTACACCCCCTCCCGGTGCCACCCGGCGAGCGCGGCCACCTGCGCCCGCGCCCGGTCCACCGCCGCCGCCGCCGCCCGCCCGAGCGAGTGTTGGGAGAACGGGTTCGCCGCCGCGCCCAGCCACGGCACCATCGCTTCGAGCGCGACGAGCCGCAGCGGCGAGGTCGCGTTGTGGTCGAGGTAGATCACGGGGCGACGAGCGGCGCGAGCGCGCGTAGCTTGGCAGGCCCGATGCCCTTGACGCGGTCGAGGTCATCGAGGCTGCGGAAGGGGCGCCCCGCCACGATGCGCGCCGCGAGCGCAGGCCCGATGCCAGGGAGCCCTTCGAGGTCGGCCATCGTGGCGTGGTTGAGCGACAAGCGCCCGCCGAAGACCCGCGTGGCGACCGGCGCCAGGGGGTGTCGCGGCAGCGCCCACCCGCCCACGAGCCGCACCACGTCGCCGTCCTCGATGGGCCCCGCCGCGAGGTACGCGGGCTCGCCGCCCGCCGCGCGCGCGGCCGCGCCCAGATCGTCGGCCTCGTACCAGCCCGGCGACGCGACCCCGACGAGCTGGACCACCCGCGCGTCGACCGGCGCGGCGCCGCCGAACAGCATGCCCGCGGTGAGCAGCAGCCCCACGAAGGCGGAGGCGCGGACCGCGCGATCCGGCGCGCGCGGCTCGACAGGCACGGCAGCGCTCACGAGACGTCCGCGTCGGCGAACGCATCGAGCAAGACGACGTGTTTCGGCCCGGTCGCGACGGCCTCGATCACCCGGCCGCCCGGCGCGTGCGCGAGGCGGACCTCCAGGCGGTCGTCCGGCCAGAGGTCGGGGAACCGGTCGGACCACTCGATCACCCATGCCCCATCGTAGCCGACACGCTCCTCGATCCCGAGCGCCACGGCTTCCTCGACCCTTACGAGCCGGTACAGGTCCGCGTGGCGCAGGGGAACGCGCGCCTCGGGGTACTCCATCACCAGCACGAACGTGGGGCTCTGCACGGGCCCGACGACGCCGAGCCCGCGCGCGAGGCCCTGGGAGAAGCAGGTCTTCCCCGCGCCGAGATCTCCGGAGAGCAGCACGACCGCGCCCTCGAACAGGCGCGACGCGACTCGCGCGCCGAGCGCGGCGGTGGTCTCGGGGTCGGGAGACAGGAGGCGACGCATGCGGGCCTTGAGATGCGCATGCGGACGCCCGACGTCAAGGGCTTCGTCGTCTTTCCTGACTCGCCGAAACGAGAGCAGGGTCGGCGAGGCTCCGGAACGTCAGGTTCACCCGGGTCCCGACCTCCGCGCGGGTCTTCGGGAGCGCGTGCTGCCACGCCGGCTGCGTCCCCTCCCCCATCACCAGCACGCTCCCATGCCCGAGCACGATGGAGACGCGCTCCTCACCGGCACGCGAGCGCAGGTCGAAGCGCCGCTCCGCGCCGAGCGACACGGACACGATCGCGGCGGTCTCCCCGGGCGGGTAGTCGTCATCGCTGTGCCAGCTCATGCTGTCCGCGCCCGACCGGTAGAGGTTCACCAGCACGGTGTTGAAGTGGTGGCCGGTGGCGCGCTGCACCGCGTCCGCGATCGTCGTGATGCGCGGCGAGAAGGCGCGCGCCGGGTGGATGAGACCGGAGTAGCCGTACGCGACGGCGCCGTACCACGCGATGCGGCGCGGCATCGGCATCGTACGCCCGAAGATGCGGAACACGTGGTCCTCCCACGGCACCTCCTCCACCAGCCCCGCGAGGTGGGCGTCAGCGTCCGGGAGCGCGTCGGGCAGGTACACGAAGCCCGGTGGCAGCGTCGGCGCTCGCGGCGCGAACAGGCCCACGTCAGCGCGCCCGCGGCAACGCGTCGGCGATGTCGGACGCCCCGATGCCCACCGGCCCCGCGAGCGCCCCCGCCCGTTGGTGCAGCCACGCGGCCTCGAGGGCCACGGCCTCGACGCCGTCGGCATCCTGGGGACGCAGGTGCGCGAGCAGCGCGCCACAGAGCCCCGCGAGGACATCGCCGCTGCCACCGGTCGCCAGCTGCGGGCGGCCCCCTTCGAGGACCCGCAACGGCGCGCCGGTCACGATGGGGCACGCGCCCTTGTAGATGGCGGGCGCCACGCGCCGGAGCCGCGCCGCGGTGTGGAGCCGGTCGGCCTCCAGATCCCGCCACGGCAGCCCGAGGAGCCGCGCGGCCTCGCCGGCGTGCGGCGTGATGAGGCGGAGGTGGTCCGACGGGGTGCCGTCGAGCGCATTGAGGCCGTCCGCGTCGAACACGCAGGGGATCGGGAGCTCGCGCCAGATACGACGCACGTCCTCGTCCGCCCCGCGCCCGAGGCCGGGCCCCACCACGAGCGCGTCGTACTTCTCCAGGCCGCCCCGCTCCCGCACCATCACCTCGGGCGGCAGGCCGCCGAGGCGGCTCCACGCGTCCTTCGGGATGAGCAGCGTCACGAGCCCGGCGCCCCCGCGCAACGCCCCACGCGCCGCGAGCACGGCCGCGCCCGCCATCTCCGGCGACCCGGCATAGACCCCGACGTGCCCGCGCGACCACTTGTTGTCGCCCGGCAGGAAGGGGGTGGGCGTGAGCGCGTCCACCAGGACGGCCTCGGGGGCCTCGCGCTCAGAGACCAGCTCGGAGCCGATGTCCACGAGATCCCAGGGGATGGGCTCGACGAACAGGAAGGGCTTCAAACGCCCGATGGTCACGACGTGATCGGCCCGTGGGAACGCGCCGACACGCGCGCCGGTGTCCGCGTCGATGCCGGTCGGCACGTCGACCGCGACGAGCGGCGCGTCCAGGGGCGGGAGCCCGGGCACCTCGACCGGTGCGCGCTGGCCGGTGCCGAAGATCGCGTCCACGTACAGGTCGGCGGAGCCCGCCTCCCACGCGTCGTCCAGCCGCGCCACGAGCCCGAGACGCTCCGCGATCACGGCGTGGAGCACACACTCGGCCGACCGCGGCGGGAACACCGCCACGACGCGCACGGCCACGCCCGCGATGGCGAGGTGGCGCGCGATCGCGTAGCCGTCGCCGCCGTTGTTGCCGGGCCCGGCCAGGATCATCACGCGCCGCGCGTCGGGGAAGCGGGCCCGCAGCACGTCGGCCACCGCGTGCGCGGCGTGGTCCATGAGGAGCGGGCTCGGGATGCCGACACGCTCGATCAATCGGCGATCGAGCTCACGGATCGCGGCGGCGCGGGAGATGGGGCGGGTGCGGGGAGTCACGGGGCGAGGGTAACGCGAGCCCAGATCCCCGGACGCGCTCACCCCTTGCAGGCGGCCTTGTACCGCCGGACCGACTCGTCGAAACCGAGGAACAGGGCGTCCCCGACCAGGGCGTGGCCGATGTTGTACTCCTCGATGCCGGGCGCCGCCGCCACGAGCGCGCCGAGGTTGTGGAGGGTCAGGCCGTGGCCGGCGGCGACCTGGAGGCCAAGGGCCCGCGCCTGCTCGCACGCCTTGGCGAGGCGCGACAGCTCCTCGGGAGCGCCGGTCTCCGCGTAGGCGGCGGTGTTCAGCTCGATCATGTCGACGCCGGAGAGCTGGCGCGACCGGACGATCTGGCGTTCGTCGGGATCGATGAACAGGGCGACGCGGACGCCGAGGGCCGCGAGGCGCCCGGTGAAGTCCGCGACCTGGCCGAAGAACCGATCGACGTCCAGCCCACCCTCCGTCGTCACCTCGCCCGGCCGCTCCTCGACGAGCGTGACCCGACGGGGCCGCACCTGTTCGAGCACGGCGAACATGTCCTCGGTGCAGGCGGCCTCGACGTTGAGGAAGGTCTGGACGGAGGCCTGGAGCCGGAACAGGTCGTGGTCCTGGATGTGGCGACGATCGCCGCGCAGGTGGACCGTGATCTGGTCGGCGCCCGCCCGCTCCGCGACCAGCGCGGCCGCCAGCGGATCCGGGTACTTCGCCCGCCGCGCCTGGCGGAGGGTGGCGACGTGGTCGATGTTCACACCGAGGCGGCTCATGGGGGCTCCGAGGGCCGGCCAACCTATCCGATCAGCGCGTCCCTGAGGCGCTCGAGCCCGACACGCGCCACGTCCGCGTCCGCGTGCTCGACCATCAGCCGTACGACCGGCTCTGTACCGCTGGCCCGCACCACCACCCGCGCGCCCTCCGAACGCAGCGCGGTCGCGATGTCGTTCGTGAGGGGGATCCGCGCTGTCGCGATCCTTACGGCGGTGTTCAGCTGGGCGAAGCGCGGGAGGCTCGCGGCGCGGGCCGAGAGCGTGCCCGGGTCGGGGTGGAGCGCGCGGAGGGTGGCGACGAGGCCGTCCGCCGTCGGGAGGCCGTCCGCGAACAGGATGTGGCCCGAGGGCTCGCCCCCGACCGCCGCGCCCGACTCCCGCATCGCCGCGGCGACATGCGCGTCCCCGACCGGGGTGCGCTGGAGCGTGATTCCCCGCGCCGCGAGGCCCGCTTCGAGCCCACCGTTGCTCATGATCGTGCCGATGACGACGCTCCCCGCCGCGCAGAGCCACACCAGCGCGTCGCCGTCGAGCACGGTGCCCTCCGCCGTGACGAGCACGCCGCGATCCCCGTCGCCGTCGAGCGCGATGCCCGCGGACGCCCCGTGGGCGGCCACGGCCGCGACGAGGGCGTCGGGCGCCATCGCGCCACATCCGACGTTGATCGCGCTGCCATCGCCATCGCCGAGGGTGACGACCCGCGCTCCCAGGGCCACGAGTACGCGCCCGGCCAGGCCTGTCGAGGCGCCGTTCGCCGAGTCGACCACGATGGTGTGGCCGGCGAGCCAACGCCCGCGCGGCACCGCGTCGAGCACGGCGGCGACGTACCGCTCGCCCGCGTCCACGAGGAGGCGCACCCCGCCGGGGATCGCGGCGTGGTCGAGCGGAGCGTCGAGGCGGGCTTCCACCGCGCGGCGCTCGGCCTCGTCGAGCTTGGCGCCGGTGGCGCCGACGGCCTTGAGCCCGTTGTCGGCGGGCGGGTTGTGCGACGCGGTGACCATGACGCCGCCGGACAGGCCGAGCCGCGCGACCACGGCGGAGAGCCCCGACGTGGGGAGCACGCCGAGATCGATGGCCTCGCCCCCCGCGGTGGTGATGCCCGCGATGGTCGCGGCCACGAGCATCGGCCCGCTGGGGCGGGTGTCCCGCGCGATCGCGATGCGCGGCCCGAGCACCGCCACGAGCGCGTTTCCGAGCGCCATGGCGACCTCGGGCCCGATGTCGACGTTGGCGCGGCCGCGGAGGCCGTCCGTGCCGAAGGTTCGGCCGCTTACGACGGATGTCATCGACGCTCCACGGTGATGCGCTCGGGCACGACGTCGACCACCGAGACCGCCTCGCCCGCGGGCTGGACCACCTCGTACCGGAGCCCCTCGCCCCGGCCGCGGCGCGCCTCGCCCATCGAGTTGGACCAGCCATCGGGGACGTGCACGACCACGCTTACCTCCTCCGGGTCGATCGAATTGAGGCTCTCCACCGGGCCCGCGAGCGTGACCCGCACGTTGGGCGAGTTGGTGCCGAAGCCCTCGGCGTCCCGGAGGAGCACGGGCACCGCGTCGAACGCGCGCTGCTGCACGATCGACTCCACCTTCACCTCGACGGCGAACCTCGCCGCCTGCGTCGGCACGAGCTGCCCCTTCTTGACCGCGAGGCCCACCTGGAACTCCGCGTCCTCGCGCAGGCCGCTCACGTCCACCGCGTCCGTCATCACCTCGGTCAGGCTGCGGAGCACCGACGAGGGCCCGGCGAGCTCGACCCGATCGGGCTGGACGATGACCTTGGCCAGGCGGAAGCCCTCCGCGGGCTCGCCGCGGGTGGCGGCCACCACGTTCACGCGGCGCTTGAGCACGCGATCCAGCTGCACCTTGAGCGCGCTCGGCGACACCGACACCACGCGCACCTGGCTCGGCATGCCGGAGACCGGGCGCTCGGACAGGTCGAGCGAGACCTCGCCCTCCTTCGCGCGCGACAGATCGACGAGGATCGAGAGGTCCTTCTGCCGGACGGCGCGCACGAACGCCTGCACACCCTCGACGGTGACCGTGGCGGTCTCCAGGGGCGGCTCGACCAGCATGAGCCCGTCCGGCAGCTTCCATTCGAGGCGCACGCGGGCGCGATCCTCGACGACCTGCTCCGACTGCACCCAGATCCACATCATCAGCGCGAACGCCAGCGCCAGCGCCTTGTAGGCGAGGTTGCTCGTGAAGACGTCCCGCAGGTCCCCCAGCAGATCACCGATGCGGCTCATGGCGCCCTCGCCGTGCGCACGCGGCCCTTGGGCTGGAAACACTCGAGGAGGCGCTCGCGCATCTCGTTCTGGTCGGCCACCGGCTGCACCTCGCCGGCGATCACGAGGCTCACGGTGCCGCGCTCCTCGGAGACGATGACCACGACCGCATCGGTCTCCTCGGTGAGCCCGATCGCGGCGCGGTGGCGCGTGCCGTAGAAGCGGCTCACGTCCTTGGACAACGACAGCGGCAGGAACACCTTCGCGGCGAGCACCTTGTCCTTGCGGACCACCGCTGCACCGTCGTGGAGGGGGCTCGTCGGGTGGAAGATGGCGAGCAGCAGCTCGCTGGAGGCGCGCGCGTCGAGGCGATTGCCGCCCTCCGCGTACTCTTCGAGCGAGGCCTCACGCTCCAGCGCGAGCAACGCACCGATGCGTCGCGACGCCATGACGAAGCTGGCCCGCACGATCTCCTCCATCGCCCCTTGCGCGGGCTGGGCGGAGAAGCTCGGGAACAGCCGCCCGCCGGCGCCGGCGAGCCCACGCTTGATGTCGCTCTGGAACAGAATGATGACCGCCAGGACGATGTAGACGAAGAACTTCTCCAGCATCCAGTGCACGGCGTAGAGCTCGAGCCGGCCGGAGAGCGCGAAGAGGACGAGGGCGAGCAGTAGCCCGAGCAGGCTCTGGAAGGCGCGGGTGCCGCGCACCAGCATCAACGCGCGGTAGACGACGTACCAGAGCAGGCAGATGTCGACGACGTCGGTCCAGCGGATGTTGGCGAAGTAGGTCGCGAAGAGGCTCATCGGATCGCCTCCCACACGCGCAGCGCGCGCACGGTCTCGGCGACGTCGTGCACGCGGATGAGCGTGGCGCCGGCATCCTGCGCGTGCAGCGCCACCGCGAGCGAGCCCTCGAGGCGCTCGGTGGCGTTGGGCTGCCCGGTGAGCTCCCCGATGAAGCGCTTGCGCGAGGCGCCGATCAGCACGCTCCGACCCGGCGTTCGCCGAGGCAGATCCCGGAGGAGCGCGAGGTTGTGCGCGCCCGTCTTGGCAAAACCGATGCCCGGGTCGACCACGATCCGCTCCGCGCGGATGCCGGCGGCCTCGGCCGCGGCGACCCGCTCGTCGAGCGCCGCCCACACCTCGGCGCACACGTCGTCATAGACCGCGAGGCGCTGCATGGTGTCCGGCTCCCCCCGCGTGTGCATCAGCACGATGCCACAGTCGGCGGTGGCGACGAAGGGCAGCATCGCGGGGTCGGCGCCCCCGCTCACGTCGTTGATCAGCGTGGCGCCCGCATCCACGGCGGCCCGCGCCACGCTGGCGCGTCGCGTGTCGACGCTGACCGGGCCGTGCGTCGCGAGGGCGCGGATCACGCGCACCACCCGCTCCCGCTCCTCGATCGGGTCGACCGGGGCGGCGCCGGGGCGCGTGGATTCGCCCCCCACGTCGACCCAGTCGGCGCCCGCGTCGAAGAGCGCGCGCCCGTGCGCGACCGCGGCGTCGAAGGTGGCGTGGCGCCCCCCGTCCGAGAACGAATCGGGCGTGACGTTCAGGATGCCCATCACCTTCATGGGGGCGCCCCACCGGGCGCGGCCGGAGTCCGCGGCCCGCCGAGCTGGCCGATCCCGCCGCCGGGAGGTGGCCCGCCGAGCTGGCCGATCCCGCCTCCACCACCGGGAGGAGGCCCCCCAGGACCGCCAGGACCGCCCGGCCCCCCAGGACCGCCCATCCCGGGCCCTCGGAGCGCCGCGGGGGTCTCCCAGAGGGCGTACTCGGCGTCCTGATACGAGGGCGCCCCGAGCGCGCGCTGGACCGCCACGCGCAACGTGGGCTCGCTCCCGGCGACGAGGAGCCAGTCGTAGCCGGCCTTGCGGAGCTGCGGGCCGAGGTCGGGGTTGGTCGAGGCGCCGTCCCCGAGGTGGGTCACCGTCTGGAACGTGTGGTCCTCGGCAAGCGCGCGCTCCACGGCGTCGCGCACCGGGCCCGCGCCCTGGAGCCCCGGCCCGCCGTACACCTTCTGGCGGTGGAACGGCACCAGCCCGACCAGCCCCTCGCGCACGTCCTGCAGCGGCAGCTGGACGATCGCGCCCCCATACGGCGTCCGCGCCATCTCTACGAACGCGCTCGGCACCGGCCACCCCTCCCCGGCCCACAACGCCACCGGCTGCCCCAACGCGGCCTGCGCTCGCGGCTCCACGAGGAGCGCCGCTACCACGCCGACCTCGGCGAGCCGCCCCAGCCGCGCCCGTGCCGCCCACGCGAGCGCACCGATCATCGCGAACACCAGCGCCACCGAGAGGAGCTCCTGGCCGTGCGCCGAGAGCGTCGGGAGCGCGGGCGTGATCGGCAGGGCGAAGGTGCCGATGCGGACCAGCTCGCCGGACGCATCGCGCGCGAACGGCCCGAGCGCCACGAGCACCAGCACGAACGCCACGACCGCGGCCACCCGCGCGGGCAGGCGTCTGGAGCGAACCCGCGTTTGCCAGAGCGCGCCCAGCCCGAGCAGGAAGACGACGGGCATCCCGACGGAGGCGCCCGAGGCCAGCCAGACGAGGCTGTTGAGGGGAAGCTGGGCCACGCCGCCGGAGGTCGCGGCCGGCGCCCCGAAGCCGATGATCACCCCGAGGGCGGCCCCCACCCACGCGGGCGTGCCCGATCGGGTCTTGTCGGCGATCAGCCGGGACGCCACGAGCGCTCCCGCGGTCACGATCGGCGCCCCCACGAGGCCGATGATCAGCGCCCCGCAGAAGGGCAGCCGCCGCTCGAGGCGCAGCGCCGCCGCCGCCGCCAGCCCCGGCCCCACCCATGCCGCGGCCAACGCGCCCTGCCCGAGTTGGCCCATCCACAGTCCGGCCCCCGCCACCATCGCCGCCGCGAGCAGCCCGCGGGGGCGTGGTCGCAGCGTGCTTCCCCAGAGCCAGGCGCCCGCGGCGTTGGTCACCACGAGGAGCAGCAGGCCCAGGTTGTGGGCGAGCACGGGCCGCCCGAGCGCGTGGAGGGGCGCCAGGAACAGCGCCGTGGCGGGGTTCCCCACCAGCGCGAGCAGCCCCGCGTCCGGCGCGGCCAGGAAGCCGGAGCTGTCGTCGAACCCGCGCCCGCTCACGACGTTCGCGTAGATCTGCCACGGAAGCCAGAACGCCCGCTGCCCCGCGCCCGAGAGCCGCCCGCCGGGGAGCGCCTCCCCGAGGTGCAGGAAAAACGAAGACGTGGCGATCAAGGTGATCGCCACGCTCGTCAGGAGAATCAGGATCGTCCTGCGCATCTTCCTTGGAACCGATCCCCTATGCGACGTTCGACGTCGGCTCCGGGTAGACCGGGTTCATCTGCGCGACGAGCCGCTCGAACTCGCCGGCGTCGAGCGACTCCTTCTCGATCAGGGACTGCGCCACCTTGTGGAGGATGTGCAGGTTCTGGACGAGGATGGTCCGGGCGTTCTCGTAGCCGTAGCCGACGAACTTCTTGACCTCTTCGTCGATGCGCTGGGCCGTGGCCTCGGAGTAGTCGCGGCTGCGGCCGCCGTCCCGGCCGAGGTAGCCGTCATCCTTGCGCTCGCCCCACGCGACGGGCCCCATCGCGTCGCTCATGCCGTACTCGCACACCATGCCGTGCGCGAGCTGGGTGGCCTTCTTGATGTCGTCCGACGCGCCGGTGTCGAAGTCCCCGTAGATGATCTCCTCGGCCGCGCGCCCGCCCATGCCGCACGTGATGCGCGCCTTGAGCTGGGAGACCGACCAGGTGAACCGATCCTCGATGGGGAGGAAGTGGGTGGCGCCGAGCGACCGCGTGCGCGGGATGATGGTGATCTTGTTGACCGGATCGGACTCGGGGGTGAGCCGCGCGACGATGGCGTGCCCAGCCTCGTGGTAGGCCGTGCGCTTCTTCATCGCGTCGGAGAGCACCAGCGAGCGGCGCTCGGAGCCCATGGCGACCTTGTCCTTCGCCATCTCCAGGTCTTCCTGGTCGATCTTGCGCTTGTTGGTGCGCGCGGCGAACAGGGCGGCTTCGTTGATGAGGCTCTCGAGCTCGGCGCCCGAGAAGCCGGGCGTGCCGCGGGCGATGCGCTCCAGATCGACCTGCTCGTCGAGCGGAGTGCGCCGGGCGTGCACCTGGAGGATGCCGAGGCGGCCGCGCACGTCAGGCTGCGGCACCACCACGCGGCGATCGAAGCGACCGGGGCGCAGGAGCGCGGGATCGAGCACGTCGGGGCGGTTGGTCGCCGCGACGAGGATGACACCCTCGGCGCTGTCGAACCCGTCCATCTCGACGAGGAGCTGGTTGAGCGTCTGCTCGCGCTCGTCGTGCCCGCCGCCCATGCCGTTGCCGCGGTGGCGCCCGACCGCGTCGATCTCGTCGATGAAGATGATGCAGGGCGCCTGCTTCTTGCCCTGTTCGAACAGGTCACGGACGCGGCTGGCGCCGACGCCCACGAACATCTCGACGAACTCCGACCCGGAGATGCTGAAGAACGGCACCCCGGCCTCCCCCGCCACGGCGCGGGCGAGGAGGGTCTTGCCGGTCCCCGGCGAGCCCATGAGGAGCACACCCTTCGGGATGCGGCCGCCGAGGCGGGTGAACTTGCGCGGGTCCTTCAGGAACTGGATGATCTCGTCCAGCTCCTCCTTCGCCTCGTCACACCCGGCAACGTCGGTGAAGGTGATGCGCTTGCCCGACTCGGAGAGCAGCTTGGCCTTCGACTTGCCGAAGCTCATCGCCTTGCCGGAGCCCGCCTGGAGCTGCCGCATGATGAGCATGAAGACGGCGATGACGACGACAACGAGCAGGCCCTGCGCGAGCAGGCTCATCCACATGCCGTCCCCCACCTCCTGGAAGTCGGGCACGACGCCCTTCTTGGCGAACTGCTCGAGGTAGTAGTCGCTGTTGCCCGGGCCGGTCGTGTGGAAACGCGTGCCGTCGGCGAGCGTCCCCTCCATCCACGAACCCTTGATGGACAACGACGTGACGTCGCCCTTCTCGACGTTCTGGACGAGGTCGGAGAAGTCGATCTGCTGCTGTTGCGGGACGATGGTGTTCCGGGCGGTGACGGCGACGGCCACCAACACCACGATCACGAAGAAGACCATCATCCACATCTGGCGCGTGCGCATACCTTCGGAGCTCCAGCCTCGTCAGTGAGGGCTCACCTAACCCGGTTGAGCCCGGACATACCACCTGCCCGCGCAGACCGCGAGGTCGTCGGCTTGCGTCGGGTGTAGGAGCACCCGGCGACGCCCCGGTATTCCGGCCCGAGGCCCTTTACGACCGCGTCCGGGGGTTGCCGGGTACCCGTCCCCCCTCGTGTTCGCCATTCGACCTTGCGCAGGCCCACTCCGGCGGGTGACCTTGCACGATGTTGCCGGCCCTCGTCGCTCTTGCCCTCGCCGCCCCCACTCCCGCGGGCTCCGAGGCCCGTCCGGTCCCGGCCGCCCACGAAACACCCGTGCCCGCGCCGGGTGCGATCGTCGCCGGCATCCCCGCCGACCTCGCGCAGGCGATGTGGCAGATGGAGCTCCTCCGGCTCCCGCCGGGCGCCTTCTCCGCCTGGGTGGGCCACGCCGATCCGCGCGTCCGCACGCGCGCCGCCGACACCCTCGGGCGCCTGCGGGACGCCGAGTCCGCCATTCCGCTCGCGACGCTCCTCGACGACCCCGTGGTCGAGGTGCGCGCGCACGCCGCCTTCGCGCTCGGGCAGACCCCGACCGGCATCGTCCCGCTCGGCCGCCGCTGGGCGGTGGAGACCGACCGCGTCGTGCAGGGCCGCATCGCCGTCGCCATCGGCAAGCAGGGCGGGCCGGAGGCCGTGGAGATGCTGCTCCCCGCGCTCGCGGGCCCCATGGCGGTGGCCGCGGCCGACGGGCTCGGGCGCCTCGGCATGCGCAAGGTCGCGGGCTCCAGCTCCGACCGCGTCGTGTCCGCGCTGCTCGACACCACCACCTTCCCCGTGGGGGACGCGCGTCGGCGGGCCGCCTGGGCGCTCTCCCGGCTCGCGCTCACGACGGCCACCGCGGACAGTGCGATGCGGCTCCGCGCGCTCGCCCTCGAAGACGGCGACGCGCTCGTGCGCGGCTGGGCCCTGCGCGCCTGGCTCGGCGTGGCCTCCGAGGCCGCCCGCCTGGACGGCATCACGCTCGCCTCGGATGACCCCGCGGTGAACGTGCGCATCGCCGCCGCCCGCGGCGCCGCCAAACACGCGGGTCCGGGCCTGACGCCCGTGCTCGTCCGGCTGCTCTCCGACCCCGATCTCTCCGTCCGCATCGAGGCCATCGCGGCGGTCGGCGCGGCGCCCGAGGTCGACGCGAAGAGCCTGCTCGCGCGCCCGTTCGCCTCCGACATCCCCGAGGAGCGCGCCGCCGCGCTCCGGGCGCTGGCCCTCAAGAAGGCCCTCCCCGACAAGGCCTCCAAGTGGGCCGACCCCTCCGAGCCGATGATCGTGCGCATCGCCGCCGTCGAGGCCATCCGCGACCGCAATCGCCTGCTCGCGCTCGCCTCCACCGCCAAGGAGCCCGCGATCCGAAGCGCGGCCGCGGGCGTGCTCCTGGAGGACGCGCCGCGGCAGGCCGAGCTGATCGCGCTGCTGGGCGGCGCCGACCTCACCATCGCGCAGGCCGCGGCCTCGGCGATGAAAGAGGCGCCCGATCCCGCCGCCGAGCCCGCGCTCCTCGCCTATCTCGAGCGAAAAGGGATCTCCGCGGAGCAGGCGGTCGAGGGCGTCAAGGCGCTCGCGGCCCTGTACGACACCGGTCGCCTCCCCCGTCCGGGCGCGGCCGCCGGCGCCGCCATCCGGCCCTGGCTCCGTCACCCCGCCATCGAGGCCGACGCCGAGCGGCTCGCGGCGTTGTTGGGGGTCGCCCCGCCCCGTCGGCGCCATCCCGCGCGGCGCCTGCCCCTCCTCGGCGACGCGATGCAGATCCGCTCGGCGCGCATCTTCACCAGCGAGGGCGAGATCCGCGTGGCGCTCACCCCCGAGGCCGCGCCCTACACCGTGTGGAACTTCGCGCGCCTCGCGGAGGACGGCTACTACGACGGCCTCCGTTTCCACCGCGTGGTGCCCGACTTCGTCATCCAGACCGGCGACCCCCGCGGCGACGGCTGGGGCGGCCCCGGCTACGAGATCCCCGACGAGATCAACACGTTGACCTACGGCACCGGCGTGATGGGCATGGCGCTCTCCGGCCCCGACACCGGGGGCAGCCAGTGGTTCATCACGTTGTCCCCGCAGCCGCACCTCGACGGCACCTACACGGTGTTCGGCCACGTCACGTACGGCATGCGCAGCGCCTCCGCGATCCAGGTGGGCGACACCATCGATCACATCGAGATCGAGCGGATCCCCTGACGGAGTGAGGGTCTCGAGCAGGCGCGGGGCGCGGTCCCCGGCGCCGGTCCGCTACCGCGTCCCGACACCGACCGCGCCCCCGAGACATCTTCGCTCGGGTGTCACCCCCAGACCCGCGCGACCATCCCCGCGTGCAGGCGCCGCACCGCCGCGGCGTCGGGCAACCCGAGCACCGGCGGGTAGGCGATCGTCGCCAGCGAGCGAACAGCTGCGCGTCGCGCCGCGACCACCCGCCTCCGCTCCGTCGGAGCCAAACGAGGCAACACCCATACGTGCACCGCGTGCGCCAGCTCGGCGTGCCGCGCCTCGTCCACCGCGATCGCCGCCATGGCCTCGGCGACGCGCGGATCCTGGGCCTCCCGGGCCTGGTGGAGCGCGACCACGGCCGCCCACGTCTCGTTGACACACCCCTCGACCGCGTTCTCCAGCGCGATCGCCGCCAGGGCCCGGTTCGGGACCGCGCGGACACGGGCCCGCGGCGGGGTCACCCCGTGCGCCCGCGCCAGCCCGCCCATGACGCGCGCGTGGCGCACCTCGTCGCGCGCGGCCGACCGCGCGGCGTCCACGAGGGCCGCGGGCGCGCCGTGCTCCACGAGCTCGCGGGCAAGGCGCGCGAACGCCGGCACCGACGCCGCCTCCGCGTGGGCCGCGCGCGCCAACCAACGCGCCGCGCCGCTTCCCGGGAGCCGCGCCCGCGCGAGGCCCGCGGGCCGCCGCCCCTCGCAGACCGTGTCGTAGCCGCACGTGAGCACGAGCCCGCCGTCGTCGGTGGGGGCCTGCCCGTCACACGACACGGCATCGCCGTAGAAGGTCATCGCCTCTTCGCAACGGGCGCGGCACTCCTCCTCGGACACCACGTTGTCCTCCCCCGCGAGGATCACGAGCTCCTCGGCGGAGTACGTCAGCTCCTCGGTGCGGTGCTCCTGCACGAAGCCGCAGCAGGAGTGGTTGCAGCCGGTGTCGTCGACGATGACCGGATCGGTGTCGCCCGTGTCCTTGTCGTCCGTGGAGGGGCAGCCGGCGAGGATGGCGAGCAGCAGGGGGGTGAGGCGCATGTACGGACGATAGCCGGGTTTGTGGGAGGTGGACTTACACCACCCCTGCGTAGACCGCCGTCGTCCCCGCGACCATCCGCGCCACCGAGAACCCCTCCGCCCGCACGATCCCCTCCCCCAGCGGCCGCGTGAGCGACGCGCGCATGCCTGCCGCGAGCGCGACGGAGTCGCCCGGCGGGACGAGCATGCCCGCGTTCCCGACGATCTCCGGCAGGCCCCCGGCGCTAGTGGCCACCACGCGGCACCCAGCGCCCATCGCTTCGAGGACCACCTGCCCGAGGCCCTCCTCGACCGAGGGGTGCACGAAAACGTCGAGCGCCGCGAAGAAGGCGCCCAGCGTTGGGAGCGTCCCCAGGAAGTGCACGCGGCCACGGAGCCCGAGCGTCGTGACGCGGGCCTCCAGGATCGCGCGGAGGGGCCCGTCTCCCGCGACCAGCAGCGTGCCGGGCGTGTGCACCATCGCGTCCACGAGGTGGACGTGGCCCTTGTGCGGCACGAGCGCGCCGGCGGCGCCCCAGAACGGCCGCTCGGCCTCGATCGCGAGCGGTGCTTCCCGCGGAGGGGCGACGACGCCGTCGTGAACCACCAACACACGCTCCACGCCGGCCGCGCGCAGGATCCGCGCCACCGCCTCGCTGACGGCGACGGTCGCCGCGACGGGCCGGTACTTCCACGGGTGGCGCGGCGCGAAGTCGACGCGGCGGTGCACCACGAGCGGGCGCCCCGCGAACAGCGCGATGCCGTGCGCGTGGGGCGTGTGCGCGGCCACGAGATCGTAGGGGCCCGCGGCGCGGCGCAGGCGCAGCACGTTGCGGGGATCCCCACCCGGGTGGAGCGCGACGGCCGGCGGCCCCACGAGCGCGGCGAGCGGCCCGTCGGGGACACCGGCCCAGGCGTCGTCGGGGCGCCCGGCCAACAGGTACACGAGCTGACGCTGGCCGCCGCGGAGCTCCAGCGCGGTGTCGACGTGGAGGGCTCTCACGGGAGGGTGCGCTTCACCAGGGTCGCCTTCACCGGCCCCGCACGCGAGCGCACCAGCGCGGCGAGCGGCACCCGCGCGGCGTCGTCGGTGATCCACACCGTCATCTTCGGCTCGACGTCGTCGTTGCCGTGGTCGGTCAACACCTCCACGCGATAGGTGGGCTGCCCATCGTAGAGCTCCACGGCGGCGGTCCACACGACCATCGGGATGGACTTGCGGCCCGTCCACACCTGGTAGTGCACGCGCTCCCCGACCGGCCCCGCCTCCTCACGCAGGCGGTAGAACGCCGACACGGGGTCCTCCGCGGCGGGTGCGGGGGCGTAGCGGTCCTCCCAGCTGCGCGGGCCCTCGTCGAAGCGCTGCGTGTGCGCCACCACCACGGCATCCGCGGTGAACCGGTTGTCCGAGTCCTTCTCGAAGCGCCCCTCGCGGAACCGCGTCACGTAGCGGGAGGAGCCGACGCCGGGCGTCCACTCCGACCGGAGCAGGTCGTCGATGGGGTACATCGACGCGAGCCAGCCCGCGCTCTTCGCCCCCGCCTCGAACACCCACCCCGCGCGGCTCCCCGCCGTGGTCGACCACGCCGAGCCCGCGCTGATGCCCATCCACGAGATCGCCCAATCGAGGCGCTCACCGGCGGAGAGCGGGGCCTCGGCGGCGAGGGTGGTGGCGACCAGCCAGAGGGCGAGCATCCCCTCCACCGTAGCGCGGGCGCGCCGCCGGAGGCGCTCCTAAAAGTTGACCCGACGCTCGGTGGAGGGCTCGTCCATGCGCGGCGCCATGCGCGGGCCGGTCGGCTCGACGGGGGCAGGCGCGGCAGAGCGCTGGGGGGCGGTGTCGGTCACGCCGGAGGCGCCCGTGCCGGAGGAGGGCGAGGACGACGAGCGGCTCGCGGCCGGCGGCTCGGACGGGGCGAAGCCGATGGGCTCCGTCGGGTCGCTGGGGAACAAGGGCTCGTCGTAGAACGGCTCCTCGTCCGCCTCGGCGCGGGGATCCTCGGCGGGGAGCTCGACCGCGCCGGCGCCCTGCCCAAAGCTCAGGGCCCGGGTCTCCGTGCGCGCCTCGGCACGGGGGCTCGGGGGCGCGGCCACGGGCACGACCTGCGTCGGCTCGACCGAGGCCTGCACGGGCACTGCGGCCGAGGCCGAGTCTCCCGCCACGACCGGGAGCGCGTCGAGGCCCGCCGTCGCGCTCACCGATTCTTCTTCGAGCGCGGCGTCGTTCTGGAGCCCGATCGCGACCGGGGTGCGCACCGACGTGCGCATGAAGCTCTGCACCCGATGGCACGGCACGATCACGATCACGCCGGTCAGCGGGCCCTCCGTCACCGAGAGCTGGCAGTCCCCACCGAACTCGTAGCGGGCGAGGTCACCCTCGATGGTGGCGCCCGAGTCGAGCGTGATGCTGTCGGCCCGGGCGGGCGCGAGGACGGCGAGCGAGGCGAGGAGGAGGAGCATGATTCGGTCTCCGCGAGGAAGGGCTGGGCTCTCTGACACCTGAGCGCCCCGTTTGCGCTACCGCCATCGGCGATGAAGCCAGAGCCAGCCGTGGGGATATTCACGGATCCGGGCTTCGTACCACGCGTTCGTGGCATCGGTGAGGGCCTGGATATCGGCTGTGCGATCGCTTTTGTGAGGGGAAAGGTGAGGGGGAATCTCCAAGGGCGCGATGCAAAGATGGTGCCGCCCGACCCCCACGCGGTGTTGCCATGCGGCCCAGATCGGTCGGCCCGTCTTCGCAAACGCGGCCGCGATCCCCGCTGACGTCCGTGCCGGGCGCCCGAAGAACGGGCTCGGAATGCCCTTCGCGTGACGTTGATCCTGGACGAAAAACACCGCGCGGCCCCCTTCGAGCGCGGCATACGCGTCGTCCATCGTGGCGCCCGTCTCCAGCGCGACCAGATCGTGGCGCGCACGGTGCTCCGCCAGGAACTGGCGTGTCCACCGGTCGGACGGCGTCCGAAGGAAGATGGCGAGCGGGAACGTGTCCGCCCAGGCGAGCAGCGCCACGTCCCACGAGCCGCCGTGACCCCCGAGCACCAGGGCTCCGGGAGGCAGGTGCTCCGCGCCTTCGACCGTGATCGTGAGGCGATCGAACTGGAGAAGCTCGACGTACCCGAGGGCGAGGTCGTGCATCATCCGGGTGAGGACGGGCCGCGGCGCCACGTCGGGGAGCGAGGCCCGGAGCGCATCGACCGCGTCGCGTCGCCGGATGGGGAGGATCCACCACCACAACCACGCGATCCCCCAGGCCAGCGGATCCGCGACGCGCAAGGGCACGCGCGCGAGCACGGCGACCAGGGCATCGCGGGGGTCCATCACCCCGCGGCGCCGGTCGGGCGCACGCCCTCGGCCACGCGCTGCGCGAGGGCGCCGAGCCGGGCCTCGAGCGCCGCGCGGCCCTCCACGATCTCGATGTCGATGAGCAGGGCGTGCACCGCCGCGCTGGGCGGGAGCCGCGCCGAGTCCTTCTCGGTGGTGACGACCACGTGATCGTCGAGCCACGCCTCGATGCTCTGGAGGTCGGACCACGCGTACGGGTGATGGTCGGGGAAGATCCACGCGCGATCGAGCGACACCCCGAGGTCGCGCACATCCTGGAAGAAGCCCTCGGGCCGCGCGATGCCGGCGAACGCGGCGGCGGGTCGCGACGGGAGCGCGGAGAGCGGCAGGCGATGGCCCTGGTAGAGCCACCCGACCGGGCGATACCGGGCCTGCACCACGATGGCGCCGGGGCGCACGTGCGCGGCGAGCGAGGCCGGGAGTGGCCCGTGGTTGACCCACACGACGTCGGCCTTCTGGAGCCAGGACCGCGGCAGCCGCGCGGACCCCACGGGGATGGGACCGCCGCCGAGCGGCCAACGGGCGTCGATGACGACGACCTCGAGGTCCCGCGCGACGTCGCCGTACTGGAGCGCGTCGTCCAGGATGGCGAGGCGGGCGCCCCGCTGCACGGCGGCCTCGATGCCGGCGAACCGGTCGGGCGCGGAGGCCACGCGGATGCCGCGGCGCGCGAGCATCACGAGCTCGTCGCCGAGGTCGGTCACCTCTCCCGTCAGGCGCACGTCGTCACCGCGGCGGCGCCCGTACCCGCGCGAGACCACCACGGGATCGTACTCCGCGAGGTAGCGCGCGATCCACGCGGCGACGGGGGTCTTGCCCGTGCCGCCGGCGGTGAGCGCCCCGACCGAGACCACGGGCACGGCCGCGCGCCGGTTCGCGCGCGGGCGGAGCTGGACCCCGAGCATCCAGAACGGGACGAGCGGGTAGAGCCACGGACGGAGCGGGCGCTCGATCGGGATCGGGCCGGTCAGGAGCGGCGCGATCGCCTCGGCCGCGCGCGCGGCGGCGCCGAGGGCCGGGCGCGCGGGACGCACGGCGGAGAAGGCCTCGACGAACGCCATCGGGAGGTCGTCCGGCGACAAGGCGGGGTAGCTCTCCACCTCGCCCCACGCCGCGGCGTGCCCATCGGTGAACGGGCCGTGCACCACGGGGCAGCCGGCCGCCTGGGGCTCCGCGGGGCTGTGCCCGCCCACCCGCGCGTCGAACGTGCCGCCGATGAAGGCCGCGCGCGCCTTCCCGTAGAGCCCGGCGAGCTCGCCGATGGTGTCGAGCAGGACGATCTGCACGTCAGCGGGGACTGAACTGCCCAGGCTGCTCCGCCGTGCCCACCGCTCCCGACGCCCGTTCAGGAGCCGCGCCACGTCCTCGAAACGCGCGGGGTCTCGGGGGGCGAGCACGAGGAGCGGGCGCGGCTCCAGGACCCGCATGGTGTCGAGGAGAACGGACTCCTCCCCCTCCCACGTGCACCCCGCGACGATGGCCTCTCCGGGCCAGGTCAACGTCGGGCCGGGGACCGGCGCCTCGCGCTTGAGCTCCCCGAGCGGCGATCCGCCCACGATGGCGGCGGCTGCGGCGTCCGCGGGCAGCCACCGGATGCCACGGGTCAGCGCGGCCCACAACCCCGGCACGGACTGGATGCGGCGGAGACCAGGGCCGACCCGCGCGCCCACGACCACCACCGGGATGCCACGGCGCCGACACGCCCGAAGGAGCGCGGGCCACAACTCGGCCTCGACCAACAGAAGACAACGCGGGCGCACCCGATCGAGCCACGCGCCGACGACGATCGGCACGTCGACCGGCAGGCACGTGGTCTGGTCCGCGCCGGTACGCTGGGCGCGGGCATGGTTGCTGGTGCAGGTGCGTAGGATCGGCGCGCCGTTCACGTGCGGGCGCAGGGCGGCCACGAGGGCCTCGGCCGCACGCCCTTCGCCGAGGGAGGCCGCGTGGATCCAGATGGCGCCGGGCTCGACTTCCAGGCGGACACGGCCGAGCCGCTCGCCGGCGTGGGAGCGGAGCCGGGGGTGGATCACGACGATCAGCGCCACGAGCGGGAGGAGGAGCGTGGTGAGCAGGCAGTAGAGGAGGATCACGAGGGGGACCAGCCGTACCGGGACATCGGCACGCAGTCCCCTTCGCCGGCGCCCTCGAAGAGCACGCCCTCCTCCTCCAACAAGGCGCGTTGGAGCAGCCCCCGCGCCGGATCGCCCTGGAGCGCGAGGCGCCCGGAGGAGCGCAGCACCCGGTGCCACGGCACGGTCGTGTCGCGCGGCAGCGAGGCAAGCGCCCAGCCGACCTGCCGGGCGAGACGCGGCGAGCCGAGGACCGCCCCGACGTGGCCGTAGCCCATCACCCGCCCCGCGGGGACCTGCTCCACCACGGCGTACACGCGCTCGCGAAAGCTCATCCGCGGGGGCTTATGACGACGGCGGGCGCTTCGGCAGGGTCCAGGCCGAGACGTTCTCGGCACGCGGCGAGCGAGTCCCCCACGATCAGCACCGTGACGATGCGCTCGGCGCGCTCCGGATCGGTGGTGAAGAGGGCGCCCGCGCCGATCAGGGGCGGATCCTCGCCGATGACGAGCGGGGCGCTCGCGCGCAGCCACGCGGCCCACGCCGGGATCCCCTCGAAGCCCGCGGCCCGCACCTCCGCGCGCGACACCTGGGTCCACAACCCGACGCGGTCGCGGCGCACGCGCCGCCCGATCGCGCGGGCCACACGCCCCATCGTGACCCGCGGGTTCAGCTCGACGAGGGGCTTGAGCGCCACGTCGCCCGTGGTGGTGCGGTACACCAGCGCGTCGATCCCGGCCGGGCCCGTGAAGCCGCGCGCCGCCATCGCAGGGCCGAGGTGGCGCACCACCTGGAAGAGCCGGTCGCCTTGCTCGGAGAGCAGCCGCTTCACGGGGCCCGGTTGATCGCGCAACACGTCGCCCAGCACCGCGCCGCGGTAGCGCCCGCGCCCATCGGTGAGGAAGCGGCCCCACACGTCGGTGGTCACGCGCCCGTCCGCGGCCACGTCGAACTGGAGCGACAGATCCACCACCCGATCGAGCCACGGCTCCACCACGATGGCGCCCTGCGCCGCGATCACCTCCCGCGCCCAGATGTCGACACCCGGATCACCCCACCGCCGCATCCCGCGCCCCGCCGTTCCCAGCGGCGCCTTGACCACGTGCGTGATCGTCGCGACCCGCTCGACCTCGGCGAGCGAATGACACACCACGCCGACCACGGCGGGATCACACAGATCGGGCCGCTCGGCGAGCCGCGCGACGGACCAGGACTTCTCGTAGAGCGGGCGCCACTCGGGGTTCCACGCGGGCGCGCCCAGCACGTTCAAGGAGGCGGCGATGGTCGGGCTCCAGCCCCACGGCGTGAACCCCGCCAGGGGGCGCCCGACGAGCGCGCCCGGCCCCCCCTCGACCACCTCGGTCGGCGCGAAGCCGGCGCGCGCGAGCTCCGCGAGGTGGGCCGGCGAGGGCGCGCGGGGCGCGAGCACGACGTCGTCCCTGCCCGCCAGGAACACGAGCAGGCCAGCGAGATCGCGGGTGACGCGCACCCCGGACTTCGTGGGCGGCAGGTCCGCCACCTCGGACTCCACCTCGGGGTGGAAGCTGAACACACGCGGCAGCCGGCCCTTCGACGCGCCGAAGGCCTCCAGGCGCGTGATGGTGTCGTCGTCGAAGCCCGCGGCCTCGCGGGGGGCGCGGTGGAAGCGGGTCCCCTTCCCTCGTGCCGGCGTCAGCGGCGGTGGCAACGCGCCCACCCACGCGTCCCAGCGCGACATGCCCTGATCACGCCACGTGTCGAACCACACCAGCCCGTGCCCGACGTGGCGGATCTCGTCGGCGAGCACCTCGTCGAGCACGCGGGCGGTGTCGAGGTCCCCGACGCGCCGGAACGCCGCGGCGTAGTGCGCGGCGAAGTCGAGGTTGGCCTGCTCGAAGGTCAGCGAGAGGCCCGCCACGAGCTGGATCGGGGAGGCGCCGGCGAGCGCGTCCCAGAAGTAGCGGTTGACCGGCAGGTCGCCGAAACGGACGCCCCCGGACTCCATGCGCGCGAGGTAGCTCGCGAGGTGCCGCTGCTCGTCCGCGGCGATGCCGACGAGGCCCTTGCGGAACGCCGCGGGCGCCTCGGGGAAGCGCACGATCGCGAGCGCGAGCAGCTCCAGCGCGAGCAGCTCGTGGTTGGCGAAGAAGTGCAGCGCGCGGCCACGCGACTCGGGCTCGTGGAGCGTGTGCTCGGCGGGAAACGGCGAGCGCACGGTCTGCCCTGGCGCCGGCAGCGCGAGGCCAGCCGGGCGACCGGGCACGTCGGGGATCCGCGCGGAGGCGTCCCACTCCTCCGTGGCCTCGGGCGGCGCGAGCTTGTCGGCGAGCGTGGTGCCGGTCAGCACACGCCACGCCCAGGCGGTGTGTGGCATGGTCCGGCTACGTATCGCGCGCGGCGGGCGGGATGACAGCGCTCGTCCGTCCCCTCCCCGCCCACCACGCGCCGAGCACCGCTGGGATCGCCACGAGATCGGTGGCGTCGGCCTCCAACGCAACGGGACTCCACCCTGGCACCGGCCCGCCCGCGAGCGCCGCGCGCGCCGCCCAGTACGGCCACTGGAGGAGCCCCAGACCGTGTTCGTAGAGGGCATGCGCGGGCGGCCAGACCTTCACGGCGGCGAAGGTGAGCGCCGTCGCGACACAACAAATCGCCAACACCCGGCGGCGGACGGCGCCCCCACCGAATTCCCAGAGCGCCTGGAGCAGCAGCGGAAAGAACACGAGCCCCGCCACATCCGAGAGCTTTCCCGTCAAGAGCCCCGGCCACGCGGCCTTGCCCCAGTGGTCGTTGACCCCCAGGACCAGCATCGCGACGAGGGGGACCGGGTGGAGGAGGCCGTGGGTGCGGCGGGGGGGTGTGCTCACCCGAACACCACCCGAAAGTTATCAGGGTTCTGCGCCTGACGGTCCCGAAACAGGGATCGAATGTGGCCCGCCGTCACCGGTCCGAGCCGCTCGTCCAGCAGGCCGGACTGGTCCAGGTGCAGCTCCGTCGCCGGCTGGCCGGCGAGCCAGTCCCACAACGCGTTCAGGTTGTAGCCGTACATCCCCTCGTCATCGGGATCGAGCCACTCGAGCATCCGGACGTGGAAGTCGCGCTCGGACTCGATGTGAGCGCAATCCACGTGGACGAACCGGGTCACACTCACTCCGGCGATCCCCGGGCGCAGCGTCAGGTCACGCTTGGCCGGCCATGGACGAGCCGAAACAGCGCCCGACGTGACCGGCATCGGAACCCCGCGTATCGACATCGGCGATTCAGCTGAGCTCAGCCAGACAGCACGCAATGTGCTGGTGCCCGCGCGGTGGTCCTCCGTGATGCTCAACCAGCGCTCCGGCGGAACGGCCTCGGCCGACCCGAACACCAAGGCGGCTTCAACACCCGCAGGAACCGCCGGGATCATCACCCAGTGCCAGAGCCGACCCTTGACGAGTGTCTGGCACTCGTAGGCGAAACAGGCGCCTGTTCGCCTCTCCCGCACCAGGCCTTGCAGCGGGGCGTGCAGATAGGCCGGCACCTCCTCCAGGAACTCGAATCCATCTTGGAGATCGGCCCAGCCGGTCATGTCCAGGAGGTGCTCGTCCTTCGGAGGCTGGTCGTTCATCCGTCTCGCCTCGGGGTAGGTGCGCTGGACCCCTCGTCCGGGCACGGTCGCGAAGTGGTCCCTAACCGCCCCCCCCTCCCTCCCGCCGCCGCCCCCGTCCTTGCCGCTTGCCACCGCCCGCGTGTTTCGGCCGCTCGTTCTCCCCACGCTCACGACGTGGCGCCGGACCGATCGCGACCTCACAGAGCGCGTCGGGCGCGGGCACGAGCGTCCAGGCGGCGCCACGATCGGTGTCCGCCACCGGGTCGCCGAGGCCGGCCCGCAACACGCGCTCGACCTCGGTGGCGTCGCCGTGGTCGCGGAGGAGGACGATCCGTCCGAAGCCGGCGTCCGCCAGCACGCCGGCGTCCCGCGCGACACAGCCCGGCGACGGGCTCCCCGCCTCCAACGGGGCGCGGTTCTTCTGACGGAAACCTTCGGGGGTCCCTGGCAGGACGTCGTCCACCCAGCGGAGCGTCGTGAGCTCCCCTTGTTGGGAGAACGGGTAGCGGCGCATGTCGCCGTCGGCGGCGTGGAGCCAGGCGAGGCCGCGCTCGTCGAACGGAAGCCACACGGAGGGCACGTCCGGATCGCCGAGCCCGGCGGGGAGCGCGAGCTCCCAGGAGGTCTCCGTCTCCGGGACCGAGCGGAGGTAGAGGACCTGGTCCGCCACCGCGAGGCACGCCACGAGCGCCGCGATCCGCGGGCGGCCGACGAGCGCGGGCGCGATCGCGAGCACGAGCAGGGTGGGGACGAACGTGCCGAGGCGGGCCCAGCCGGTCGACGGGATGCTCCACCCGGGCAATCGCTCGAGCCAGGTGACGGGCATCTCCGCGAGCACGGGCGAATCGATCGTCCAGCGGGCCTCGGGGCCGATCATCAGGAGCATCACGGCGCCCGCGAGCAGCAGCCAGAACCGGGAGGACCGGTGCACGACCGCCGCGCCGATGGCGGCCAACAACGCGACGAAGCCAGGGTAGGGCGCCTCGTGCCAGCCGCGCGCGAACGGGACGTCGGCGCCGCCGGGGAGGAGCTGGGCGAGTGGCACAGAGATGATGCCGCTGCGACCGACGAGCAAGGAGGGCGGTGGGTACAGCCGGTTTGTGTGCACCCAAGGGTACAGCGCCAGGGCGCCCACCCCCGCGACGACCGCGAGCTGGCCGAAGGCGCGCTTGCGATCGCCCGCCTGCGCGAGGCACCACAACGCGGCGGGCACCTCTACGATCGCGGTGAACAGCGCCGGAAAGCCGCCCTGCATCGTGAGCAGCGCGAACGTTCCCGCGGCGAGCGGCAGGTCGAACTTGCGCCCCGGACGCACCGTGGCGCGGTACAGGAACGCGAGGTGCAGCGGCCACAAGAACTGGATGATGTTCTCCTGGCGGCCCACCCCCGGGGTCTGGTGCAGGAAGGCGCCGAACGCCACGATCGTGGTGGCGGCCGCCGCTGCCATACGGGTGTCATCCTCGGGCCACCACGCCCGAACGAGGCTCCACGTGCCCGCCACGGCGCTGGCAAACACCATCGCATACAGAACGTTCCACGCGAACGCCACCCCCGCGATGCCACCCCCGGCGATCCGATACGCGGGCCAACCGAGCAGCGTGGTGGCGGGCGAGAGGTTGGCCTCGCCAGGGTCGCGGAGCCCGGTCTCGTGCAAACGCAGCCACGGGCCCTCGGTCGCGAACGTGCGGAGCCACGCCGCGTGCCGCCAGAGGTGCCAGGAGGCCTCGGAGTCCCAGGTGCCGAGGACGTGCGTCGTGGAGTGAGCCAGCACGGGGCCGAGCAGCAGGAGCCCGGCGATGAGGACCGCGACGAGGGCGAACCAGGGACCGGGTCGAGACACCGGCGCACGGTACTCCAGGGGGCCGGCGCGGGGCAAGGCCGGCCCGTCGGCCCGCTTCTGAGACGGCGCTACCCCGCCTGCCTCGCCACCAACCGCGAATACTCCCCGCCCGCTGCCATCAGCGAGGCGTGGGTGCCCCGCTCCACGACGCGCCCGCCCGCCAGGACCACGATGACGTCGGCGTCGCGGATGGTGGAGAGGCGGTGGGCCACCACGAACGTGGTGCGGCCCTTCATCAGCCGCTCCAGGGCTTCCTGTACGAGGGCCTCGCTCTCGGCGTCCAGGTTGGACGTGGCCTCGTCGAGCAGCAGCACCGGGGCACCGCGGAGGAGGGCGCGGGCGATGCAGATGCGCTGGCGTTGGCCGCCGGACAGACGCATGCCGAGCTCGTCGATGCGCGTGTCGTAGCCCTTGGGGAGCGCGCGGATGAAGGCGTCGGCGTTGGCGGCGGTGGCCGCGGCGATCACCTCGTCGTCGGTGGCCGCGGGCTCGCCGAAGCGGATGTTGGCCGCGACGGTGTCGTCGAAGAGGAAGGGCTCCTGGGTCACGACGGCCACGTGACGCCGGACCGACGCGAGCGTGAGGCTGCGCAGGTCGACGCCGTTCCACCACACGGTGCCGGCCGAGGGGTCCCGCAGGCGCGGCAACAGCGAGAGGAGCGTCGTCTTGCCGCTGCCGCTCGCGCCCACGATCGCCACGCGCTGGCCGGCGCGGACGGTGAGGTCGATGCCGCTGACGACCTCGCCGTCGCCGTAGTCGAACGCGACGTTGTCGAGCTGGATGTGGCTGGGCGGGAGCGCCTCGACCACGCCGGCGTCCACGATGGCGGGCGGGGCGTCGAGCAGGGCGAACACGCTCTCGGCCGACGCGAGCGCGCGTTGAAGGAGCGACTGGATGATCGTGAGGCCCTTGAGCGGCTCGTTCATGAGCCCGAGCGCCACGAGAAAGGCGATGAGCTGGCCGGGCGCGAGCTCGCCGCGGAACACCTGCCCACCTCCCACCCAAATGACGGCGCCCACGCCGATCGCGGCGATGAGCTCGACCACGGGCCCGGGCAACAAGCCGGCGGTGACGGCGCGGAGCTGCGCGACGTGGTGGGCCTCGTTGAGGGTGCGGAACCGCGCGCTCCGCTCCCCTTCCCCGCCGAACACCTGGACCACGCGGATGCCCGCCAATGTCTCCTGGGTGGTGCCGGCCAGGGCGGCGCCGCCGTCGAGCGTGTCCCGCGACGCGGCGCGCACCCACTTGCCGAAACGATCGATGGGGAGCGCGACCAGCGGGAGCAGCACGACCGCGACCCCAGCCAGCTTGGGGTTCATCCAGAACGCGCTCGCGATCAGCACGATCAGCGTCAGCGGCTTCTGGATGGCGGTCACCACCCCGCTCATCGCGTATTGGAGGTTGTTGATGTCGGTGAGCAGCCGAGTCGTCCGCTCGCCCGAAGGCGTGCGTTGGTGCCAACCTACGTCCATCGTGAGGAGCTTGTCGAACGTGACCTGCCGCAGGTCGGTGACGATGCGCCAGGAGATGGACCGGGTGAGCATCCCGCGCGACACGTTTACGAGGCCGTTGAGCGCGTAGAGCGCCACGACGCCTGGCGCGAGCAGGGCCAACATGCCCGCGTCCCGCCGCAACAGCACGTCGTCGAGGACCTTCTGGATGAGGAACACCAGCACGCCCGGCAGCGCCGACGCCACGAGCACGAGCACGAACGAGAGGGCGAGCTTGCCACGAAAAGGGGCGAACAGGCGGACGAGGCGGACGGTGGGAGATGGGGCCGCCGCTGGCGTGCCTCCGGGCGTTACGGGGCGGAGCCCCGTCCCAATATCTCCAGGCTCCAACGGCTCCGGGGCGCTCATGGTGTTGCCTGTGTCTTTGGAGCCATGTCGGCCTCCGGCCCGCACCCGGACACCGGCACGACCTGCCACCGCTCGATCGGCGCGCCGTCGATGTCGCGCTCGCTCACGACGTTGGACGAGCCACGATCGGCGCAGAACCGATCGCTGGGGAGATTGTCCCCGCCGCGCGCCCGCCGCACGAACAGCGCGGACTCGGCCCAGCGCGTGGGCCAGAGGTCGTATTGGTCGGGCCGCGCTACGCCGGGGAGCGCGTAGGTCTCGAGCCCCTCGTAGTAGCGGATCAACGCGGCCTCCTGGTAACGCTCGGTGTAGACCGGCTCGATGCCCCAGGCCTGCACGCTCTCGGCGAGGTCCCGCCCGACGCCGAGGCGCGCAGTGGGATCGCGCGGCACGTCGAGGATCGGCATGTACAGGTGTACCGCGACGAGCGCGGACAGGATCGCGCCGAAGCCCGCCCCCACCCACGCGGCGCGACGTACGCGACCAGTGGAACGTGACAGGCCGACCGCCACACCCAACCACGCCGGCGCCGCCCAATTCGGCTCGCCGCGCGCGAGCGTGGCCGCGAACGTGAAGAACGCGAGGACCGGGAAGCTGGCCCACCACGAGATCCGCTCGGTAGAATCGCCACGCCAGCCGGTCACCCAGAACGCGACGGCGGCGCCGAAGAGCACGGGGCTGACGAGGCCGATGTTGGCACCGAGGAACTCCAACGCGCCCAGCGGCCCCGGCGGGGTGGCACTGGTGGCGCCGCTCCCGCCCAAGCCGTGGCCGAGCTGGAACTTCACCGAGATCCAGTCGTGGTCGGCGTTCCAGAGGAGGTTGGGCGCGAGCAGCGCGAGGGTGACAGCCAACCCGGGGAGCATCGCCCGCCATTGGCGCGGCGCGCCCAGGAACAACAGTGGCCAGATGCCCCACCCGGTGTACTTGCACAGCCCCGCGAGGCCCGCGCCGAGGCCCGCCAGGAGCCAATTGCCGCGGTAGGCGCCCGCCAGCGCGATGGCCCAGCCGGCCAACATGGGCGCGTCGGGTGTGGCGAGCACGCCGCCCAACGTGTAGAGCGGCATCGCCGCCAGGATCGCGACCAGGAGCCACCGATCGCGGGCGAAGGGCAGGAGCGCGGCGACGGCGAGCGTGCCCGCGAGGACGGGGCCGGCGCGCACGCCGATCGAGGTGGCACCGAACACCTTGGCGAACGGGGCGATCACCCAGGCGATGCCGGGCGCGTGGTCGTAGTAGCCGGCGGCGAGCTGCTCGGACCACGCCCAATAATAAGCTTCGTCCTCCACGATGCCGGTGGTGCCGGCGAGGACCAGCCGGATGACGAGCACGGCCGCGAGCAGCAGGAGGGGGCCACGCATCGCCATAGGAGGCGCCGTTGCCACCGCGCCGCTCATCGCAACAAGCCGGGCACACGCCACGCGGCCTCGATCGCGATGCGCCCGCTCATCTTGGAGGCGCCCGCGCGGCGCTCGGTGAAGACGATCGGCACCTCCACGATCCGCGCCCCGAGCGTGTGTGCGCGCCACGTGGCCTCGACCTGGAAGGCGTAGCCGTCGGCGTGGAGCGTCGCGGGGCCGACCGCCGCGAGCGTGGCCGCGCGCCAGGCCTTGAAGCCCCCTGTCAGGTCCTGCTGCGGGAGCCCGAGCCAGCCGCGCGCGTAGGCGCTGCCGAAGCGGGAGAGCGTGCGGCGCCCGAGGCCCCACGCCACGGTGCCGCCGCCCTCGGTCCACCGGGAGCCGAGCACGAGATCGGCCGCCGCGAGCGCGTGCAGCAGGCGCGGCAGGTCGGCGGGATCGTGCGAGAGGTCGGCGTCCATCTGCAGGATGGGGTCCCAGCCCTCGGCGAGCACGCGCGCGAACCCGTCGCGGTAGGCCGGCCCGAGCCCGCGCGTCCCGACGCGGCGCAACACGGTTGCCCCTGCGGCCTCGGCGCGCTCGGCCGTTCCGTCGGGCGAGGCGTCATCGACCACGAGGATGTGCGCGTCGGGGAGGTGTGTCCGGATCGCCACGATCAGCGGGCCGATGTTCTCGGCCTCGTTGAAGGTGGGGACGACGACGGCGGGAGGCATGCGGGCGGGGGCTTAACGTCTCGAGCGCCCCTACTGGACGCTGATGACCACGCGTTCGAGCACCACCGGGGTCACCGGGAGGTCCATCTCGTTGCGCGGCGTGTCGGCGATGCGCGAGATGACGTCGGGGTTGCCACAGTCGCCGAACACCGTGTGCTTGCCGTTCAGGTGCGGCACGGGCGCGTCGGTGATGAAGAATTGGGAGCCGTTGGTGTCGGGGCCGCGGTTCGCCATCGCGAGCAAACCGCTCCGCTCGAAGCGGCCCTTGTCGAGCGCCTCGTCGGGGAACAGGTAGCCGGGGCCGCCCGAGCCGTCCGCGAGCGGATCGCCGCCCTGGATCATGAAGTCGGGGATGACACGGTGAAAGATCGTGCCGTTGTAGAGCGGGCGCTTCGTCGGCGTGTTGGAGACCGGATCGGTCCACCCGCGCTTGCCCTGCGCGAGCTCGACGAAGTTGCGCACGGTGTTCGGCGCCTGCTCGTGGCGGAGGATGCAGCGCACGCTGCCCGCGGTGGTGTTGAACGTGGCGATGAAGACCCGGCCCGGAGGCGGGCCCCAGGGGCGCGCGAGGGCCGCGGACACGAGGGCGAGGAGCAGGAGTCGCATACCGGGCGGTTACCTCGCTCGCGGGGCGATGCGCCACCCCGGATTCGGAGGTAGGGTCGGGGATGACGCTCCTGGTCGCGCTTCTCGCCTGCAGGCCGCCCGATTCCGCCCCCGATTCCGGCAGTGCGCCCGTCGTCGACACCGTCGGGGAGGACTCCGCGCCCGAGACCGAGGTGATCGGCCCCGCCCCCGGCGAGGGGGACACCGATCCGGACACCGAGGACGCCGACGGATGCAAGGGTCTCTACGATCCCGACGTCCTGCAGGACTTCGCCGTCGAGATCACCCCCGAGGCGTGGGCCGCCCTCGAGGATGACTACGCGTGGGGCGAGAAGGACTACCACCCGATCACGTTCCGGTATGGGGACGAGGTGGTGGAGGACGCGCAGATCCGCCTCAAGGGGAACCCAGGTTTCTCCTGGTACGTCGGGAAGATGCAGTTCGTCATCGCCTTCAACGAGGTGGACGAGGCGGGCCGGTTCCATGGGCTGCGGAAGCTCGCGCTCGACGCCTCGTGGTACGAGCCCACGTTGGTGCGCGACCGGGTGGCGTGGCAGGTGATCCGCCGCGCGGGGAGCCTGCCGTTCGCGTGTGCCAACAGCGCCACGCTCACGATCAACGGCGAATATTACGGGCTCTACACCAACATCGAGTACCTCGACCACGAGTGGCTGGAGCGCACCTACGGCGACGCCGACGCGACCGGGACGTTGTGGAAGTACGGCTACGATCCCGTCGCCAACGAGGAGGCGTCCACCGGCGCGGCCATCGCCCGGATGAACGACACGTTCGATCCCGACGGGCTCGCGGCGTTGGGAGATCTGGACAATTGGATCCAGGCGTGGGCGGCCGAGGCGGTGCTCGGCAGTGATGACGGGTATTGGTGTTGCGACCACAACTACTACCTGTACGAGCACCCAAGTCGGGGCATCCTGTACGTGCCGTGGGATTTGGACGACACGTTCGACGTGATGGCCTACGACGCCGACCCGGTCCACGGCTACGAAGCCGGCCGCGCCATCGGCCTGTTCGACCAGCCCCACTTCCAGGTGCTCACGACGGACCCGGTGTGGGGCCCGAAGTACGTCGATGCGGTCGCGGTGCTCAACGACGCGATGGATCCCGACCGCACGATCGCCGACATCGACGCCTACGAGGCCCAGATCGCCGACGCGCTCCTCGCCGATCCGAACCGGAGCGTCGGGTGGGAGGAGCATGTCGCCACCACCGAGCGGACGCGCGCCTGGGTGCGGGCGCGGCACGCGTTCCTGGACAGTTGGGTGGCGTGTCAACGGGGGTCTACCGCGGATGCCGACGGAGACGGCTCGCCCGTCTGCTCGGATCCCCACGATGGAGACGCTGCGATCGGGCCCGCGGTCACGGAAGTGTGCAACGGCATCGACGACGACGCGGACGGCTGGATCGATGATGACGCAGCGTGTGACGATTGTGTGCGCCACGACTTCGACTCCGCCGGGAGCGAGCGCCACTTCCTGTTCTGCCGGTGGCCGCGCGACAACGTGGAGGCTGAGGCAAACTGCGAGGCCCGCGGGGGCACGCTCACGGGGCCGGAGACCACCGGAGAGGTCTACGTGTACTTCTTCTACACCTGGCCGGTGCGCGAGGCCTGGTGGACCGCGGCGGGTGGCAGCACCGGGCGGTGCTCGATGTGGGACGAGGCGAGCTTCGCGAGTGGGGCGGCGCCGTGCTCAGAGGAGCATCCGAGCGTTTGCGCGATCCCCTAACCGTCCGGACTCACTCCACCGTCACCGCGACGGTCCACCACCCCATCCCGCCACGCCCGTCCAGCACCACGGCGTGCAGCACGCCGCTGCCGGGCTCGTTCGGGGCCGTCCAACTCACGCCGTCCCAATTCGGCTCGTCGTCCCCGATGGAGAAGCTCGGCGCGAACGAGCCCATGTCGGTGTACCAGCGCCACTCGAGCTCTTCCGTGCGCATCTCCTCCACGCCCTCGGTGGTCACGTAGGCGTACTCCTCCAGCTCGCCGTACAACAGCGCGGTGAGCTCGTAGGCTTGGCCGGCGCTCGCGGTCAGCCCCTCTCCCGCGGGGAGCCCGGCGCCGTCGACCTCGAACGTGCCGATGTCCGGGTTGATGTTGGGCGTGGGCGCGAGGCTGATCGGGATGCGACGGAGCACCAGCTCGGTGTCCCCTTCTTCGTCGGCGCTGGCCGTCGTGAGCGTGATCTGCACGGTCGCGCTCGTGCCCTCCAGGGCCTCGTCCTCGGACAGGCCGGTCAGGGCGTCCTCCGGGACCACCCACGAGGGCTCGAAGCCCGGCTGCACGCCGATGAGGCCGGCGGCCTGGAGCGCGGCGATGAGCTCGGCCTGCTCCTCGGGGGTCATCGACTCCAGATCGTCCACCCCTTCGAGCAGCGCGGCATCGAACGAGCAGCCCATCTCCGTGCCGGCGACACACGCGAACCAGATCGCGGTCCACGCGCCCTCGGGGGCGTAGCCGAGCGAGGTGAAGGTGACGGTGTCTCCCGGGCGCGGCTCGGCCGGATCGGCGCGGACCGCGAGGAGCCGCAAGCGGTCGAGATCCCACTCGTCCGCGAGGTCGATGGTCTGGCAGGCGAGCAACAGGAGAAGGGTCACAGGTTCACCTCCACCTGGAAACCAACGGAGGGGACGAGCGGCAGGCCGCTGATCGTGGCGCTCTCGGTGTAATCGTAGTTGTAGAGCTGGAACTCGGGGTTCTCGCCGTGGATCACGTTCAACACGTCCGCGAACAGCTCGAGTTGCCAGTGCTTGAACGTGAACAACCGGGAGACGCGCAGGTCGGCCGCATAGTAGGGCGCAAGCCGCTCGCTGTTGGTCGCCGCGCTCGGAAAGCCGAGGTAGCTGCCTTCATCCATCAGGTACAGGCCCCCGTCGTACGGAGTGTAGGGGTTGCCCGTCACGTATTGCACGCGCGCCGACACCTCGAAGTCGAGCGGGAGCCGGTACCCCGCCACCCCGGTGAGGATGTGGGTCTGGTCGAAGTCGAAATTGTACCAACCCTCGGGATCGTCCGGTGTGTCATTCCGCTCCGACTTGGAGAGCGTGTACGAGATCCACCCGAAGAACTTGTCGACCCGGGCGTGGCGCACCATGACTTCGAGGCCGTAGGCGCGACCGACGCCGGTGTCCCCTTCCCCGCCGAACCCGAGCGCCAGCGGATCCATCCAGCGGTAGAACCCGGTCACGTCCGCGGAGATCGCGGGGGTGAACTTCTGCTCCCACCCGAGCTCGTTGCCCCAGGCGCGCTCGAAGAACGCGTCGCCGATGAGCTGCGCGTTCTGGGGCGGCTGGTGGTACAGGCCGGTGCCCGCCTTGACGGTGCCGCCCGGGAAGACCTCGAACCGCGTGGCGAAGCGCGGGTCGGGCGCGAACTGCGCGGGTTCGTCGTCACGAATGACGCCGTCGAGCCGTACCCCACCGACGAACAGCAGCCGATCGCGGTCCTTCAGGGGGCGGAGCTGCGCCTCGACGTAGGGGTCGGGGTAGGCGTTCCAGCGCCCGCCGTCGATCTCGATGGGCTCCTCCTCCGAGAGGGGATCCTCGCCGTCGACCGGCACGCCCGCGACGTACACCTTCAGGTCGTAGCGGGCCAGCTCGCTGTCGAGGCCGGCGGCCACGGAGAACGCGGGCGACGGGGTCCACCGGAGCTCGCCACGCAGGTCGATCCGCACGGCGTTGAGCTCCAGGCCAATCTCGCTGCCGAAGCCGACGCGTGTGCCGTCCACCCCAAAGGCCGGTTGAAGGTGGAACTTCAACGTCTCGGACAACGGGCGCGCCCATCGCAACACGAGCCGGTGCGTCGAGTAGTGCACGCCGATCTGGTCGTCGGACTCCTTGTCGGTGCGGACGATCAGATCGTCCTGGAATCCGAACAGGAGCGCGGACAGCTCGTTGTCACCGGCGTCGAGCGCCTCGATCTTGAGTTGGTAGTCCATCCACCGCGGCGCGGCGTAGAACTCCTGATTTGCGAGCGCGACACCCAGGATGGCGTCGATGTAGGAGCGCCGCGCCCCGACGGCGAACCCGACCTTCGGGTCATCCTTCTTGCCGAGCTTGCCGGTGGCGAACACGCCGGTGTCGAGCACGTCCGTGCGCCAGATGAGCTTGGTCTGGTCGGGGTAGTCGGAGGTGGTCTGGACATCGATGACACCGCCCGTGGAGCGGCCGTAGCGGGCGCTGTAGGTGCCCGGCAGGTAGTCGACCGCGCTGATGAGATCGGGGTTGAGGATCGAGCGGAACCCGCCGAGGTGGTACACCAGCGGCACCTCCACCCCGTCGACGTAGACGTTGCTGTCCTCCGGGTTGGCGCCGCGGAGCACGAGCAGGCCGGTGCCGAAGGGCGCGCGCGCCGCGCCGGGCAGGCTCTGGATGACACGCACCGGATCCCCGAACGTGCCGGGCACGCGCCGCACCTCGGCCATCGTGATCGTGCGCCGGGTCACCTCGGGCGGCCGCTCCTTCTCGTAGAGCCCCACGACGCCGGCGCCGCGGTAGGTCAGGCGCCGCAACCAGACGGCCACGTCGGCGACCTCCCCCGCGTTCACGGTCAGCTCGATCGTGTCACGTTGGTGCTCGGTGGTGAACGCGATCAGCGTCACGTCACCCGGCTCGATCGCGAAGAGCGCGAAGCGGCCCTCGGCGTCTGTCGTAGCGGTCGCGACGATCACGTCGCCACGTTTGACCTGCACGGCAGCCCCGGGGATGGGCTCTCGTGTCGCCATCTCGCGCAGCGTGCCCTCGATCGCGAGGGCGGGCGCCACCTCTTCGGGCGGCGGCTGCGGCGCGGGCGCGAGCTTGAACCCGTAGTCGAACTCGACCGCCACGGGCACGGGGCCGGTCGCGTCCTCCGCGGGGGAGAACTTGAACTGTTTCGCAGCGGCGACAGCGGCCTCGTCGAACCCGGCTTCGAGGGATCCCGGCGCCGCGGGCGTCACGACCTCGACGTTGGTGACCGCGCCGGTCGCGTCGATCTCGAGCAGGAGGCGCACCGAGGCCTCGACGCCGGCCGCTTCGGCCGCGGGCGGGTACGGCGCCTGTACAAAATCGAGGAGCGCCGGGTCCTTCAGGAGCGGCGGGAGCTCGCCTTCGACGGGGGCCTCGTTCGCGGGAGGCGCGGCGGGCGCGTCCTGCGCGGCGGCGAGGGTCACGAGCGCGAGGATCGAGGGGGCCAGGAGCATGAGGCGGAGCGATTAGCCCGCTGGCCGTACGCGCGCCGCAGTCAGAACACCCCCAACACCCCCGGCCACTCCACATCCAACGTGAGCGTGGTGTCCCATGTGCCCGGCACCACGTGCGCGCCGAAACCGACCGAAGCGACCGAGATCCGCCCCGAGATCAGCGGGACCGCCACTCGATTCAGGTACTTGACCCCTCCCCCGAGATCCAATGTCGTGGAGAGCGGCCCGCGCCCCAGCCGCTGCCTCGCCTCGGCGGTCACGATGCCGAACCCGGCGGCGTCTCCGAGGCCGACGCCGAGCCACGCGCGTGTCACCAGGCGCTCGCGGAACACGAACGTGACATTTCCGCCCACCTCCGCGCGGTCCCCTTGGAAGAACCCGGCGCCGATGCCCCAGGTTCCACCGAGGAACGGGCCCATGTCGGGCTCGGCCTTCATCGCGCTGAGGCGGTCGGTCTTGGCGGCGAAGCCGATACCTTCGGACTTGATCTTGCGGGACACGATGCCCACCACGCGGCCCTGTTCGTCCACCAGCGGGCCGCCGGAGTTGCCGGGGTTCATCGCGGTGTCGGTCTGGATGAGCCAGGGGCCGACGCCGCTCACCATGCCACGCGCCGCGCTCCACACGAGCAGGTTGGCGAGCTTTCCGCCGGTCGCCTGGCCGAAGGGGTGGCCGAGCGCGTAGACGGTGTCACCGATGGCGACGGGCTCCTCGCGCAGGTCGAGCCCGAGCACCCCGTCGGGCACGAGGACCTCGACCAGCGCGAGATCGTGGCCGGGGTCCCGTGCCACGACGCGCCCGACGTTCGCCACGCCGCCGCGGAATTTGACCATCGGGTTCAAGCCCGACGCGACGCAGTGGTACGCGGTCGCGACGGTGCGCACGGCGGGGGCATCGACGCCGCCTGTCTCCGCGGGGGGCAGGGCCGCGCCCGCGACCACGACCCCCGCGCACAGGGAGGGGCCGGTCTGGAGGAGGACCACGGAGTCGAGCCACACGTCGAGCATCGGCGCAGGTTAAGGCACCGCCCCTGCGGAGTCCCCATGTTCCTCTTTCTGGCCCTCGCCGCCTGCACCGACGGCACCGACAAAGACGCGAACCCGGCCGACGACTCCGGAGCCGATGATACGGGCGGCACCGACACGGACGAACCCGACACCGACGAGCCGGTCGAAGGCGACATCGAGGGTCCCGACCTCCCCGCGTGTGCGCCCCAGGCGGGCAGCGGGGACAACGTCGCGCTCTCCGGCGTGGTGCTCGCACCCGACGGGCCGCTCGCCGGCTACGTCGTCTACTCGCGCAGCGCCGGCACGATCTCGTGCGTGGGCGCCGATTGTCCACTGACCGACTCCGGAGGCGCGGGCGCCGAGGTCATCTGCACCGAGGGTGTCATCTCCCCGGGCCTGATCGACGCGCACAACCACCTCCAATACAACGTCCTCCCCCCCTGGGAGGTCGGCCCCGAATTCGTCGACCGCTACGAGTGGCGCAGCGACGACCGGTACCGGGACTACAAGACCGCGTACGACGCGATCTACGACGACTACCAGTGCGAGATCATGAAGTGGGCCGAGGCACGCGAGATCGTGCACGGCACCACCTCGGCCGTGGGCTCGAGCGGCTCGTCCGACTGTCTCGACGTGCTCGTGCGCAACCTGGACGAGGGCTCCAGCGCCAGCGGCCTGACCGGCTACGACATCGAGTACAGCGCATCCACCGTCACGGACGTGATCGAGGATGGGGACGGCGCCACCTACACGGCCGACCTCGCGTCCGGCTCGCTCGACTCCGCGCTCTTCCACGTGGCCGAGGGCAAGGACGGCTCCGGGCGCGACGAGATCGAGCACATGTTCGACGCGGGCATGGTCGGCCCCGGCCAGTTCTACGTGCACGACACGGACGCGTCGACCGCCCAGCTCGCCCAGATGGCGGCGGACGGCACGGGCATCGTGTGGTCGCCGCGCTCCAACATCGCGCTCTACGGCACCACCACTCCCATCGAGATCGCCGACAAGCTCGGCGTGCCCTGGGCGATCGGCACGGACTGGACCCCGTCCGGCTCCATGGCCCCCATCGGTGAGCTCGCCTGCGCGGCGGATTGGCTCGCGAGCAAGGGCAGCCCGATCTCGGACGTGCGGCTCTGGGAAAAGAGCACCACCGACGCGGCGCGCGCGGTCGGAGCGGACGGCGTGCTCGGGCAGCTCGCCGTGGGCTTCCAGGCCGACATCGCCGTGTTCGAGTGGTCGCGCACGCCCTACCGCGGCATCATCACCGCCGAGGCCGCCGAGGTCCGGCTGGTCGTGGTGGGCGGCGAGGCCCGCTACGGGTTGACCGAGTTCGTCACGCCGATCGCGGCAAACGCCGACTATTGCGAGGCGCTCGACGTGTGCGGCGGCTCACGCTCCATCTGCGTGCAGGACGGCGCCAGCGGGGAGGACGCTGACTCCCTCGCCAACATCGAGACCGCCCTGGTCGGCGCCCTCGGCGGCGTGTCCATGCCGGCGGGCCTCGAGTACGCGGGTGAGCTGTTCCCGCTGTTCACCTGCTCGGACGAGCGTGACAGCTGCGATCTGTCGGCGCCCACCACCGGAGATGCCGATGGGGACGGCGTCGCGGACGCATCCGACCTGTGCCCCTCGGTGTACGATCCCAACCAGTGGGACGAGGACGGCGACGGCGAAGGCGACAGCTGCGACGACTGCCCGCTGACCTCCGAGACCGAGTGTGAGAGCGCCGCTGGCGACATCGACGGTGACGGCATCGCCGACGAGGACGACAACTGCTCCCGCGAGGGCAACACGGACCAGGCCGATCGCGACGGGGATGGGTTTGGGGACGTGTGCGACGCCTGCCCCGACGAGGCCAGCGCGGACGGCGCCTGCACCACCACGCTCGACGCCCTGCGGGACCCCTCCCACCCCGATCACCCCGCCGAGGGCGCCCTCGTAGCCATCGAGGGCCTGGTCGTGACCGGCCTGCGGGAGGGCGCGGGCTTCACGGCCCAGGATCCCGCGCTCGGCGAGTACGGTGGTCTCTATGTGTTCGATTACGGCGACAACGTGGTCGCGCTCGGTGACGTGGTGCGGGTGACCGGCACCTACGACGAGTACTACGAGCTGACCGAGCTCACGACGCCCACCGTGACGGTCACCGGCACCGCCACCGTGCCCGATCCCGTCGTGGTCGACCCGTGTGACATCGGCACCGGCGGCTCCCTGGCCGAGGCCTACGAGAGCATGCTCGTCTCCGTATCGGACGTGTCCGTGACCAACGCCAACCCGGACGACCCCGAGGACTACGACGAGTTCGAGGTCGGCAGCTGCCTCCGCGTGGACGACTTCTTGTACGCCGACCTCGACCAGCCCGCGCTCGGCACCAGCTACTCGACGCTCACCGGCGTGCTCACCTGGGGCTTCGACAACGCGAAGCTCGCCCCGCGCTTCGCGGCGGACATCGTCGAATGAGCCGGCCCGTCACCGCCATCCTGCTCGCGGCGCTCGTCGCCGCCTGCTCGGGCGACTCCCCCGCGGAGCCGCCTCCCGAGATCCCCAACGTCCCGCCCGTCGGCGCGATCGCCGCCCCGACGGAGACGCCGTCCGACGCCCTGCCGCGCGTCCCGGCGACCATCCAGACCCGGATGGCCGCGAGCCACGTGCTCGTGTCCTACGCGGGCGCGGTCAACGCGCTCCCCAACATCGCGCGCTCCCGAGAGGAGGCCCGCGCGCGTGCGGAAGAGGTGCGCGCCAAGGTGCTCGCCGGGGAGAGCTTCGCCAGCCTCGCCCGGGCCTATTCGGACGACTCCACAGGCCCGCGCGGCGGCTCGGTCGGCGGCTTCATGGACGGCACGATGGTCGCGCCCTTCGAGGCCGCGGTCAAAGCGATGCCTGTGGGTCAGATCAGCGAGGTGGTCGAGTCGCCCTTCGGCTACCACGTGATCCGTCGCGACGCGCTGGCCGAGGTGCAGGCGCGCCACATCCTGGTCACCTGGTCCGGTGCGCCGCGCGCACCCGCGGGCGTGAGCCGCTCGAAGGACGAGGCGAAGGCCCGGGTGGAGGAGGCCAAGGCGAAGCTCGCCTCCGGCACGGCGTGGGCCGACGTGGCCCGCAGCTTCTCGGACGGCCCGGCAAAGGACGACGGCGGCGAGCTCGGCTGGCTTGGCCGCAACCAGCTCGCGCCGGCGCTCGACACCGCCGTGTTCGACCTGGACATCGGCGCCACCAGCGGCGTGGTGGAGTCGCCCTGGGGCTTCCACATCCTGCAGCGGCTGGAGTAGCGCGGCCCTCCGGGAGGGCCCCAGGCCTTCCGGATCAGCGCTCTAAAGCGTGTCCTCGATCGCGGCGCGGATCGTGGCGTCGCTGATCTCGCCGATGTCGGCCGCCACCACGCCTTCCGCGTCGATCACGAGCACCGCCGGAAAGCCGCGCGTGCCCCCGATGGGGATGAGCTCGTAGGTGTAGCCCTCGTCGTCCAGGAGGATGGGCTCGTTCAGCTCGAAGCTCTCGCCCCAGGAGACGAGGAAGTCCTGATCGGGCACGTCCCCCTCGACGTTCTGGGGCATGACGGTGAGGTAGCGCACGCCGCGGTCGCGGTACTCGTCGGCGATGGACTGGGCCTCTTCCGCGAGGTCCTGGCACGGCCCGCACCACCCGGTCGAGAAGTCGAGCACGACGGTGCAGCCGTGGAACTGCCACAGCGACACCTCGGCCCCGTGCTGATCGCGGAGGCGGAAGTCACGCGCGACCTCGCCCACGTCGAGGCCCTCGCTCACCAGGCTCGCCGGAGGCCCCTCGCAGACGCCCCAGCTGTTGTCCGGGGCTACCCAGTCCTCCCCCGTGGCGTCCTTCGAGCCGGGGGGGCTGGTGAGCTCCGGGATGCATGCCACGAGAGAGAGCAGGAGCAACATTTCGTCGTGACCTCGGCCCCTACTATATCCGCGCTTGACGAGGGCGTGAAGGCGAGTGACGGGGCGGGTCAATCCGAGAGCTCCCTCTTGTCCGAACGACTCACCCTCGAAGCCCTCCTGGCTGCATACCACTCCTACGGCGCCCCCCGCGAGCGCTGGCTCGTCGGCGGCGAATACGAGCGAGCGGTTGTGCGTGGGGACGGGCGCGCCGTCGACTACCATGATTCCGACGGGATCCGCTGGGTCGTCGAGCAGCTCGCCGATCGGACGGGCTGGAAGAAGAAGTACGAGGGCGCTCATCCGATCGAGTGCGCGGGGGATGGCGCCAGCATCACGCTCGAGCCGGGCGGCCAGGTCGAGCTCTCCGGCGCGCCGTTCCGCCGCCTCACGGACCTGGACGCGGAGGTTCGTCGCAACCGTGGCATGCTCTACGACATGGCCGAGGGCCACGATCTCCACTGGATCTCGTGCGGCCTGACGCCGTACGCCCGCATCTCGGACATCCGTTTCGTGCCGAAGGGCCGGTACGCGGTGATGCGCGACTACCTCCCCCAGCACGGGGAGCTCGCCCACTGGATGATGAAGGGCACCTGCTCCGTGCAGGCCAATTTCGACTTTTCGGACGAGGCCGACTGCGCGCGCAAGTTCCACGTCTCGCTCGCGCTCGGGCCGCTCAACACCGCCATCTTCGCCAACTCGCCGCTCTCCGAGGGCAAGGACACGGGCTACGCGTCGTATCGCGGCTACGTTTGGACGAAGACCGACCCCGCCCGCACCGGCTTCCCCGCCTCCGTGCGCGCCGGCTACACCCACCGCGGCTGGGTCGACTACCTGCTCGACACGCCGATGATGTTCTACATGCCGGGCGGCACGTGGAAGCCCGCCAACGGCGTGACCTTCCGCCAGTGGATGGAGAAGGGCATCGAAGGCGTGTACCCCACGGCGGACGACTGGACGCTGCACCAGACCAGCGTGTTCCCCGAGGTGCGGGTCAAGCGCACGATCGAGATCCGCGGCGCGGACGCCGTCAACATCGACCTCTCCGTCGCCTTCATCGCGCTGTGGACCGGCGTGTTGTACGGCACGCGCGCCCTCACCGACGCGACCGAGCTGGCCGCCCGGTTTGCCGCCACGCCCGGCACGCACGAGGAGCGCCAGCTCCAGGCCGCCCAGGGCGGGCTCGCCGCGCGGTTCGGCGCGCACGCGGCCGCCGACTGGGCCCGCGAGCTCGTCACCATCGCCGCCGCCGGCCTCCAGGAGATCGGGGAGGACGTCGCCCTCCTCGAGCCGCTCCGCGCGAAGGTGGCCGAGGGGCGCTCTCCCGCGCTCGACACGCTCGAGGCGTGGGCGCGGGACCCCTCCCCAGCGAACGTGCTCAAGACCGTCGCGTACTGAAGGGTCGGTCCGGTCAGGCCCCCGAGGTGTCGCACGCCTCGGGCGCGCCCGCCGTGTAGCCGCGCCGGAACCACTCCGTGCGCTGGGCCGCGGAGCCGTGGGTGAAGGACTCGGGGGTCACCCGCCCGGTCTCGGCCTTCTGGAGCCGATCGTCGCCCACCGCCGCGGCGGCGCCGATGCCCTCTTCGACGTCACCCGGCTCGAGCAGGCCCCGATCGCCGGCCGAGCGTGCCCAGACCCCGGCGTAGCAGTCGGCCTGGAGCTCCTGCCGCACGGACGCCTCGTTGCCCTTCCCGCCGAGCTCGCCGCGCTGGTTCTGCACGTGGTGCCCGATCTCGTGGGCGATCACGTAGGCCTCCGCGAAGTCGCCCGGGGCGCCGTACTTCTTCGCCAGGTCGTCGTAGAACGACAGGTCGATGTACACGCGCGTGTCGTTCGGGCAGTAGAAGGGGCCGACCGCCGCCGCGCCGTAGCCGCAGGCGGAGTCGGTGCCGTTGGTGAACAACACCAGCTTGGCGGGGGCGTAGGTCGCGCCGCGCTCCTGGAACAGCTTCGTCCAGGTGGTCTGCGCGTCGTCCAGCACGAACGAGACGAACGCCGCGGGGTCGTCGTTGGGGCCGGTCTGCTCCGTGGAGGACACCGGCGCGGTGCCCGTCAGCCCGCCCAACACGCCGCTCCCGGACACGAGCCCGAACACGACCATGCCCGCGAGCACGAGCAACATGCCCTTCCAACCCAGGCGGGGCAGCAGCTGCGCGAGAATGGAGAGGCCCGCACCGCCCAACCCACCGCCGCCGCCGGAGCTGGCACCGCGACGATCGATCGTGTCGCGGCTTCGATAACCTTTGGTCCACTTCATCGTGATGACGTAGACACGTCCGATCGCACGGCAAGGGCCGAAGCGCGGGCGTGCCTCCGTGCGCGGTCAGCGTGCGAGGCCAGCGCCCAAGCTGTCCCCTACCCCTTGTTGCGCTTCGCCAACGCCGCCATCTGCCGCACGCGCTCGAACAGCAGGATGCCCGCCGTGACGCTCACGTTGAGCGACTGCAGATCGCCCATCAGCGGGATGCCGGCGATGGCGTCACAACGCTTGCGCACCGGCGCGGTCAGGCCCTTGTCCTCGCCGCCGAGCACGAACGCGATGGGGCCGGTCAGGTCGAGGTCCCAGGGCGCGGTGCCGTTCATGTCGGCGCCGATGACGCGCACGCCCGCGCGCTGGATCTCGGCGAGCGACGCGGAGATGCCGGCGCGCACCACGGGCACGGCCTCGGCGCCGCCCATGCTGACGCGCTGGACGACGGGGGTGAGGCCCTTGCCGCGCTGGGTGGGGATGATCACGCCGTCGACACCCGCGCCGAGCGCGCTGCGGAGCACCGCGCCCAGGTTGTGCTCGTACTGCACCTCGTCCACGAGCACGAGGAACGGCTCGGGCGCGCCGAGGAGCTGGCGCACCGTGGGCTCCACGAGCTCGTCGGCCTCGGCGATGACGCCGTTGTGCACGCCGGTGAGGCTCATGCGGTCGAGCTGGGCGCGCTCGACGCGCTTCACGCGGTCGCCCGCGAGGGCGAGGATCTGGTCGATCTTGTCGTCGGACTTCGCGCCGAGGTCCATCCACACGGTGCGGACGGTGCGGCGGCCGCGCACGAGGGCCTCGTACACGACGTTGCGGCCCTCGAGGCGGTCACCCTTCACCGGCGGTAGGCCGGGACGGTCGGCGGAGGCGGGCGCGAGCGCGCGGACGGCCGTGGACTTCGACTCGGTGGGCGCACCGGCGGCGGCCGCGCGGGCCTCGCCGTGGGGGCCGATGCGGCCCTCGGCGAGCGCCTGCTGGCGGGCCGCGGTGCGGGGATTGGGGCGGTTGTCGGGGCCCCGCTCGGCGCGGACGCCGGTGCGCTCGGCGCGAGGCTCGGAGCGCTCGGTGCGGGCCTCGGGGCGCTCGGAACGGTCAGCGCGGAACGACGGGCGCTCGTCGCGCGCGGCCGGACGCTCGGTCCGCTCGTCACGGCCGGGGGCGGGGCGCGCCTCGCGCGGGGGGCCGGAGCGCTCGCCGCGGATGAACGCGGTGCGCTCGTCGCGGCGACCCGCGGGCCGCTCCTCGCGGGCGGGCGCGGCACGCTCGTCGCGTCGGGCCGGGGGGCGCTCGCCCCGGGAGGGCGCCGAACGCTCGAAGCGGTCGGACGCGGGGCGCTCGTTCAGCGCCGGGCGGTAGTTGCCGGGCGAGTGATCGTTGCGCGGACCGCTGCGTTGCTCGCGACGGCCGCCGCGCTCGTCGGGGCGGCCCGCGCCACGATCGTCGGAGCGGGGCGGGGCGCCGCCGTCGCGTCCGTCACGACCGGAGGGGAGCCGACGGTCCTCGCGCGGGGAGGAGCTGCGGTCGGAGAAGGAGGGCTTCTTGGGGGGCGGTTTGCGCATCCCGCGCGCTATCACGGCGGGGCCGATCAGGTGTGTCCGGGGTCAGCTCCGGACGTCCTCTCGCATCCCCGCGTAGAAGGTCTGGAGCTGGCTCATGACCATCCGTGTCGGTCCGATCACCCGGCGCGCGTTCGGCAAGGAAGAGAGGAACACCCGGCCGTACCACATCTCGTGGATGCGACGATCGAGCAGGAGCACGGCGCCGCGGTCGGTGCCCGAGCGGATGAGGCGCCCGAAGCCCTGGCGCAGCTTCAACACGGCCTCCGGCAGCGAGAAGACGCGGAACGGATCCTCCCCGCGGGAGCGGATCCTCTCGTAGCGGGCCTCCGCGATGGGCTCGGTGGGGACCCGGAACGGCAGGCGCGGGATCGCGACGAGGCGCAGGCCATCGCCACGCACGCTCACGCCCTCCCAGAACGAGTCGGTGCCGAAGAGCACGGCGCCGCGGTCCTTCCGGAAGTGTTCGAGCAGGCGGCCCTTGGCGCCCTTGCCCTGCCGCAGCACCGCGTGGCGGCGGCCGAGCGCGGACTCCACACGGTCCCCGAGGGTGCGCACCGCGTCGTGACTTGTACACAACACGAACGCGCCCCCGCGGCTCGCCTCGATGGCCTGCACGAGCACGTCGGCCACGGCGTCGAGCCAGCCCGGGTCGTCCGGCCGCGGGAGGTCCTTGGGGAGCGCGAGGATCGCCTGCTCCTCGTAGGCGAACGGGCTCGGGAACTGCTCGAAAGCGGCGCCCTCGAAGCCGGTGCGGCCGAGGTAGTGGTCGATGCGCCCGTTCACGGCGAGCGTGGCGCTGGTCAGGACGGTGGCGAACTGGCGATCCACGAGCAGATCGCGCAGGAGCGGCGCGACGTCGACCGGGGCGCGGGCCGCCGCGATGGAGACCTTGCCGGGATCGAGGTAGCGCACCTGCTCCTCCTCCTCGTTGAGGAAGGCGCGCGCGTTGGCCGCGGCCTCCTCCAGGCGCCGGCGCGCGCGGCCGAGGTCGAGGATGGGCTGGGCGTCCTCGACCTTGACGTCCTCGCCCTCCAGGGCGGCCTGCACCGCGCCGAGCCGCGCGGCGACGCGCTCCAACGTGTCCCCGAGGTCCGCGAAGAAGCCGGCGTGGGGTGGATCGCCGCGCACGCGGAGCGGCTGGTTGATCTCGTCGCCCAGGGTCTCGAACCCGATCTTGGTGAAGTCCCGCGCGGCGCTCGCGGCCATGTGGGCCTCGCTCGACGCGAGGAACGCCTTGGGGAACCGCGAGCCGAGGCGCTCCAAGGCGCCGGGCCGACGGGAGCGCCCGATCACCGGCAGGAGCGCGCGGGAGATGCCGACGGAGGAGACACGCGCGGCGGAGACGCTGGTGGCGGCCTGCTCGAGGTGATGGGCCTCGTCGAGCACGACGCGGTCGAACGCGGGGAGGATGCCGACACCCTCGGTCTGGCGCTTGACGGAGAGGTCGGAGAGCAGGAGCGCGTGGTTCACGACGACCACGTGCGCGGCCGCGGCGGTGCGGCGGGCCTGGTAGTAGAAGCAGGTGTTGAAGTGGGGGCAGCGGGCGCGGAGCGTCTGGTCGGTGTCGCTCTCGACGGACTCCCACACGTCTTCGGACACCTCGAAGCCGAGGTCCGCGATGTCCCCGCTCGCCGAGGTGGCGGCCCACGCGACGATCGGCTTGACGGCGTCGGCGTCGGCGGACTGCGAGGCGGCCAGGAGCTTGCGGCGGCACAGGTAGTTCGTGCGGCCCTTGAGCACGGCCGTGCGGAGGGCGGGCTGGCCGAGCGCAGCGAGCCCGCGCGTGAGCATCGGCAGATCGTCCGCGACCAGCTGCGCCTGCAACGTGCGCGTGTACGTGCTCACGACGACCTTCTTGTCGTTCGCGAGCGCCCACAACGCGGCGGGGGCGAGGTACCCGAGCGACTTCCCGGTGCCGGTGCCGGCCTCGAGCACGACGGGGCCGCCCTCCATCAGCGCGATCGCGACGCGCTCGGCCATCGCGAGCTGCCCGGGGCGCGGCTCCCAGCCTGGGAGGATGGCGGGGAGGCCCTCACGGAAGAAGCGCTCCAACAGCGCGAGGTCGACCGGGACCTCCCGCTTCGCCAGGGCCTCGACGATCCAGTTCGACCGGGTGACCGCGTTGTCGACGATGATGAAGCCGACGCCGTCCTCGCCGAAGTTTCCGGCGAGGTGCATGTCGGGATCGGAGGGCCGCAGATCGCCGCTGGGGTGGTTGTGGATGACCACCTGCCCGGCGCGCGCCCGCGACTTGAGCGCCAATACGGCGCCCTCGGTGCCGCGCGCGTGGATCTCGATCCGTTCCACGAGGCCCTTGGCGTCGAGGTCTCCGACGGCGAAGACCTCCATCCCGCCGGCCTCGGCGATCTCGCCGCGCATGGCGGCGGCTGCGGCGGGGGTGAAGCGGAGGGCGGACACGGCGCGGTCTAACTCGCCCGAGAAATGGCCGCCGTTCCGACGCCGACGCGCTGCGCCTCCGCGTTAGACCGCGACCCCATGGCACACACCGTCATCCTGGCCGGCGGCGGCACCGGCGGGCACGTCTACCCCGCGATAGCGATGGGCGACGCGATGCGCGCGCGCGGCCACACCGTGCACTACTACGGCGACGCGGCGCGGCTCGAAGGGCGCGTCGCCCCCGCCCGCGGATACCTCTTCCGCGGGGTCGACGCGGCGCAGTTCCCCCGCTCCGGGCTGCTCGCCAAGCTCAAGTTCGCGCGGTCGCTGCTCCGCTCGGTGATGCAAGCGCGCACGCTCCTGCGGCAGGACCAGGCGACCATGGTGTTGGGCGTAGGCGGCTACGTCATGGCGCCCACCGTGCTCGCCGCCTGGACGCTCGGCATCCCCGCCGCCATCCACGAGGCGAACGTGGCCCCGGGGCTCGCCAACCGCCTGTGCGCGCGGGTGGCGAAGCTCGTGCTCCTCACCTATCCGGAGACCGCGGCGCGGCTCCCCGGCAACGCCGAGAAGCACGTCGTGGGCTGCCCGGTGAACCCCGCGGTGCTCCTGGGCGAGCGGGTGGCGGCCGCCGAGCGCTACGGCTTCGATCCCGCGCGGCCCGTGCTCGTGGCGGTGGGCGGCTCCCTCGGCGCGGCGAAGCTCAACGAGCTCACGATCGCGCTCGCGAACGACCCCGCGCGCGACTACCAGATCCTCCACGTCACCGGCCCCCGCTACGAGGCCGAGGTCACCGCCGCGTACGGCGCCGTGCCGGAGGGCGTCGTGGTCCGCGGCTACGAAGATCGCATGGCGGACGCCTTCGCCGTGGCCGACCTGGTGTTGTGCCGCTCCGGGTCCAGCACGCTCGCCGAGCTGTGCGCCGTCGGGAGAGCGTCCGTGCTCCTCCCCTCCCCCAACGTGACCGACAACCACCAGGAGGAGAACGCGCGAGGCCTCGAGCGGGCAGGAGCCGCCGCGGTGGTCGTCGAGCGCGGCATGGACCTGTCGGCCGTCGTGGCGCTGATCCGCGTGCTCATGGGGAACGCCCCCCGGCGCACGGAGATGGCCCAGGCCGCGTGGAAGCTCGCCCGGTTGGACGTGGCGGATCAGGTCGCGCAGATGCTGGACGAGCGGTTTCCCGCGCCGGCCTGATCCGCGGTCCGTACCGCACGACCGCCGCTGCGTGCCGGCCACCCAACGGAGGGCGGGCGATCCGGTGCGTTAGCTGGTAGTCTGCCACCTTCTGGAGACCTGGGCCGATGCTCCCCCTGCTGCTGTCCATCGCCGTCGCGTCCGCCCAGTCCCCGGCGCCAGCTCCCTCCGCGCCGGCTCCCTCCTCCGAGGCCCCCGCCGCTGCCGAACCTCCGCTCGCGGTGCCGGTGGACGCGCCGCCCGCGGCCCCTGCGGCCGAGGCGCCCGCGCTCAGCTCCTACACCCCCACGGTGTTGTTCCCCATCCGGGCCGCCAACCTGGGGGCGTCCGAGGTCCGCGCGGCCGAGGTCCTCTTCCGCAGCCGGTACGAGGCGGCGACGGGCCAGTCCGCGGCGGACGACGCGCGCGTGCGGGCCGCGATCGTCGGGACCGACGACAAGGGCTTGAGCGCCGCGTGCCTCGCGCTCGCGTGCACCCGCTGGATCACGGTCGATCTCGTCCGTCTCGACACGGAGGTGTACGTCACCGCCATCGAGCGCGACAGCGCCGGGGTCGTGAGCCAGCGCGTGGAGATCGTGGCGGTCGGGCTCGACGCGTTGCCGACCACGTTCGACCGGGTCGCGCGCGCCCTGGCCGGCCGGGTGCCGATCGAGCGGATCCCTGCGTCACGCCTGACCCCCATGGCAGGCAGCAGCACGACCGTGGCTGCCACCGGCACGCCCGCCACTGATGCCACGACCTCCACGGCCGTCGCTCCCCGCACCCGTCGCGCCGAGAACGTGCCCGGCTTCAAGTTCGGCGTGCTGGGCGCGCTCTGGCCCGGCTTCGGCGTGTCGATCACGCACACGTTCACGTGGCGGCGGGAGTCGCCCGACAAGTTCTTCGAGTTCGCGGCCGGCTTCACCGCGCCGCTCGGCCTCACGGACGATCGCACGTTCGGCATGGTGTTCGCCGAGGTCGGCCTCTCCCACGTGTTCCCGTCGAAGGGCGGCACGGCGCTCTACGCCGGCGGCGGCTTCGGCCCGCGCATCGGCGGCTACGACGATGTCGGCATCGGCGCCGGCGTGTACGGGCAGGCCGGCGTGATGTTCGGCCGCCTCACCTCGAGCCGGGCGTACCTCCAGCTGAAGCTCGGGGGAGACGGGTTCACCGGCTTCGTGGAGCCGTACGTCGTGAGCTACGCGGGTTTGGAGACGGGCGTGGGGTTCTGAGGCTACCCGGCTGAGCCGCGCGGTTCCGGTGGCGTAGGCTCGCGATCGCGCTTGTCCCCCGGGCGGTGGGCCCCACACTGTGGGCCTGGGCGCGCTCGTGTGGACCTCCTCGGGCGCCGGTGCGCGGCCCCCTGGAGGGCTCGGTGCGTCCCTTTTCCCATGTGCTCCCGCCCCGCCTGCTCGGCAACGCCATCGCCAACGCGAACGTGCTCACCGACGCCGGGACCAGCCGGAACCCGCGCGTGCTCCAGCGGCTCCTCGGCCCCGCGCTCCGCGGCCTGCTCTTCCAGCGAGGCAAACACGGCGACGTGACCGAGATGGATGCGCGTCACGACGCGTGTTTCACCTGGACCTACCGCCAGGACCTTGCCGGGATGCGGCCGCTCCTGCTGGCCGCCCGGCGCGGACAGTGGGACCCCGACGTCGACCTCGACTGGTCGGTGGAGGTCGATCCGATCGATCCCGAGTGCCCCTTCGTGGACGAGCGCGCCTCGCCCCTCCAGGAGGTGCCGGGCTTCGCGGCCCTCGATCTGAAGACCCAGCGCGTGCACCAGCGGGATCTGCTGGCGTGGAGCCTCTCCCAGTTCCTGCACGGCGAGCAGGGCGCGCTCTACGTCGCGTGTCAGCTCACCGAGGCCGTCAGCTGGACGGACGCGAAGTTGTACGGCTCCACCCAGGTTGTCGACGAGGGGCGGCACGTGGAGGTGTTCGATCGGTATCTCACGGACAAGCTGGAGAAGCGGTATCCGGTCAACGACAACCTCTACGTCATGCTCGACGCGCTGATGACGGATCGCCGCTGGGACCTGAAGTTCCTCGGCATGCAGGTCATCATCGAGGGGCTCGCGCTCGGCGCCTTCGGCACGCTCCGGGCCTACACCCACGAGCCGCTGCTGCGCGAGCTCTTGCGACGCGTCATCACCGACGAGGCGCGCCACGTGCACTTCGGCGTGCTCGCGCTCCAGCGCACCTACGCCGATCTCCCCGACAACGAGCGGCACGAGCGAGAGGACTGGGCGTACGAGATGTGCATCCTCCTGCGCAACCGCTTCCTGGCCCACGAGTTCTACGAGGAGCACTGGGAGCACCGCATGGGCCGCCGATCGTGGAACCGCGTGATGCTGGAGAGCCGCTACATGTCGCGCTTCCGCGAGACGATGTTCCGCCGCATCATCCCCAACCTCAAGCGCATCGGGCTGCTCTCCGAGCGCGTGCGCCCCCGCTACGCGCGGCTCGGGCTGCTCGCGTGGGAGCACGAGCGCGCGGCGCCGGACCTCACGATCGAGGAGATGGTGGGCGCGTAGGGCCCCCTGAAAGCAGGATCAGAGCACGATCAGAGCACGATCCCGAACACGCCGAGGCACATCTCGTCGATCGTCTCCTCGCCCAGGTACACGTCGGTGGGCGTGCTCAGGCCGGCGTCGTCCAGGGCCGTGCGCACCCCGGGGTTCGCCAGCGTGTTGTCGTACGTGCAGCGCAGGCGCAGGGTGTCGCCGCCGCGGATCACGGGGACCTCGTCCAGGGGCGCATCGTAGCTGTAGGCGCGCTGCCAGTTGAAGTCCCAGTCGGGCGTCTGCACGAGACACTCGGTGCCGGGCTCGTCTCCCTGGGGCGCGGCATGGTCGACCTCGATGAGCATGTCCGTGCCGACGTAGTGCATGTGCGTGCCCGCGCTGAAGATCTGGAGCTCCTGCCCGAACGGCGGGATCGGGTACCGGATTGACTCCACATGGTTCGCAACGTCGGCCGGTACGCGGAACTCGGCGCGGGCATCGCGGTCGTCGGGGCCATTCTCCAGGCCCTCCAGGGCGCTCGAGGCGTTGCCGAGCAGCGCGAGCATGGCGACGCGGCCGGGCGGGGTGTCCGCGACGCGGAGCTGGAGCGTGGTCGTGTCGGGCGCCGCCGTCTGCCCAGCGGGGTGGTAGTGGATCTGCATCACGACGAGCGAGCCGGCCTCCAACGAGATGCCGGTCCCTCGCGGCGCCTCGAAGGGGAACGCGCCGGGCGCCCACGCGCCGAGCAGCGCGCCGCCCAGGCCGAGCCCGCTCCCGCCGAAGCAACTGTAGGTGCCGTCCGCCCCCACCAGCGACGCGCTCTCGCGCCCGGGATCGGCGTACACGAGCACGTGGTGCACCACCTCGGGGTTGCCCGGCACGACCTGGAGGCCGGTCAACCAGCCGTCCGTGGCGAGCGCCGGATCGACGGAGAAGCAGCGGAACTCGTCCGTGTCGCCGGAGGTTACGTACGCGTCGGCGGGCGCCACCTCGTGGGTCGGATTGGCGAGGGCGAGATCGACCGGCGGCGGGAGGGGGGCCCCGGTTGCGGCGTCGCCCTCGGGCGCGCCCTCGTCGACCCAGGCGCGGAGCAGCGCCTGCTCGGCATCGGAGAGGCGCGGGTCGTCGAGAAAGCCGAAGCGCGGCTCGCACTCGTCGGTCGTTCGCGCGCCCCACGGCGGCATCGTGCCGGCCTCGACGCTCGCGGCCAGGCTGGCGGCCATGGGCCCGGCCACGGCGTAGGTGTCGAGCGCGAAGGGGGCCACGCCGCCCGCGACGTGGCAGGAGCCGCAGTGCTCCACCACGATGGGCGCGATGTCGGCGTGCCACGTGGGGTGCGCCGGGGCGCCGGCGGCGTTCGTTCCGTCACAGCCCGGGGCGACGATCAAGGCGGCGAGAACGAGGCGCATCGGCGATCTCCTTGAGAAAGGGATCGCCCCGCTCCCCGGGGAACCGCGGGCGTCAGGCGACGGCCCACCAGTCGCGGCCTTCCACGAGCTCCGGGCGCATCTCGGCGATCCTCCTCCGAATCTCCTCACGGGCGCCCCGCGCGCCCACCGCGACGAGCAACAGGTCCATCTCCAGACAATTCGGGGCGAGACGAGAGAGCGCCTCGGGGCGCAGGACCGGGGCGCCGTAGCGGGTGGTGCCGGGCTTCAGATCGAGCGCGGCGACCACGTCGTGCCCTTGCTCCACGAGCCAGCGGATCCACGGCTTGCCGGCCTGCCCGGCGCCCCACACCACGACCCGGCGGCGCGTGGGGAGGAGGACCCGGGCCGCCCATTCGTGCTTGAGAGGGAGGAACGCGGCGCGGGCGTAGCGGGGGTCCGTGCGGGTGAGGCGGCCGGGGCGATCGCGGAGGATCACGACGTCCTGGGGCACGGCGGCGATGCCGTACCCCGCCGCGACGAGGCGCAGCCACAAGTCGTAGTCCTCGGGGAAAGGCCCGTCGCGGTAGCCGCCCACGGCCTCGACGGCGGCGGCGCGCATCAGCACCGCGGGGTGGAACAGCGGGCTCTCCACGAGCAGGCCGATGCGGGGCTCCGTGAGGGAGTTGACCCACTCCGTGTAGACACGCATGCCCTCCGGCACCTCTCCTGTGTCGGCACGCATCCGCGCGCGCCCGCCGACCGCGCCGAGGGTGGGGTCCGCGGCGAGCACGGCGCGTTGGGCGGCGATGCGCCCGGGGAGCGCCACGTCGTCGGCGTCGAGGCGGGCGATCAGCGGCGTGTCGAGGGCGCGGCGCCCGCGCTCCATCGCGGCCACGATGCCGAGCGGCGGCTGGTGGATCACCCGGAGGCGGGGATCGACCGGGAGGACCGACAGGGGATCGTCCTGGCTCCCGTCGTCCACGACGAGCACCTCGTCCCCCGGCGCGCACTCGTCCAGGGCGGAGCGGACCGCCTCGCCGAGCCAGCGCGCGGCGTCACGAACGGGGATCAGCCAGCCGACACGGTCCATGCGGGCGTTTATCGCCCACCCGCGTCGGCGGCGCAATCGAGGCCGTCCACACCGACGAGTGGCCAGGCCGGGTGCAGGTCCCGATCGGAGGGCGGCGTGGCCAGCGTCGGGGGGCCGTCGGGCGCGATCGCGTCGACGTCGGCGCGATCGTAGACGGGGCCCCAGTCGGGGAACTCCGGGACGATGTGCGTCGGGAGGCCCAGCGCGGTCACCGACTCGACCGGCACCCCCCACTCGTGGGCCACACGCGCCGGCGAGGGCTCCAGAAAGGCCATGGTGAGCTGCTCCGCCCACTCGTGCGTAGCGTATTCCCAGTTGATCGCGCTCGGCATGTTCGACCGCGCGCTGGCCAAGAGCGCCTCGGCGGCGGCGACCTCGGCCACGAACGCGTCATAGGTGTAGTAGCCCTCGGCGGAGGGGTTCTCGGCGGTGCCCTCCTGCACCCCGAGCTCGTGGCACCACATACACTTGCCGGGCTGGCCGGCGGGGCCGGTAGCGCTGGCGGCCCGGAGCACGCCGTCTCCGTCGTAGACGGCGAAGCGTTGTTGACCGTTCGGCATGACGTCGACCGTCTCGAACTCGCGCGGCGTGAACGTGCCGTCCACGAGGCTCCCCTCCCCCTCGGACGCGACCCAGCCGAGCGTGTCGAGCGTCGGGTCGTCGCTCGCTCCCGAGACCAGGACCGGGTTGAGCGCCACGAGACGCTCGTCGGTCACGAGCAGCGACACGGTGACCGCGTACAGCCCCGGCTCCGGGACCTGGCGCGCGCCCCTCCACGCCTCGAACGTGGGGCACGCCCCAGTGATCGCGTAGTACCGGCCGGGATCGTAGAGGGTCGCCAGGAGGAAGCGGCCGAGGTCCACGGCGCCCTCGGTGCGGGCCGCGTCGCGCACGGGGACCAGCGCCGCCTCCACCGCAGGGAGGCTCGCTTCCGGAAACCCGGCCGCGCTGAGGTCGAGCGTGAACCGGACGCCGTCCTCGGCCGCGTCGACGTCCCGGATGCCGCCCTCGTCCTCCGGCGGCGTGGCGCCGAGGTTGGAGAGCGCCCACCACACCGCGTCCCTCGCCTGGTCCCAAGTGAGGTCGTCCCCGCCCGCGACCCACCAGACGGGCACCACGAGCGGATCGTCCGCGAGGACCGGGACCGCGTCGGGCGGCCGGCAGCCGCACGGCGCCATCAGAAGGGCCACCAGGAGCCCCACCACGTGCGTCTGGCGCCACCAGGGGCGCGCGGTGAGGGGCATCAGGCGCGGAGCATCCGCGAGCATGATAGCGGCAACGCCGCGATGCCGCTCGACACCCGCACGACCCTGCCCGCGCTCCGGATCCCCATCCTGGCGCTGCTGTTCGCCCTCGCCGGCTACAACGTCTGGTGCTGGCAGAACGCGCTCGGCACGGGCGAGCCCTCGCTGGCGCGCTGGTTCGCCACCTGGCAGATGTTCACGCTGCGCGATCCGGGCCACTCCGAGCTGTACGCCGAGGCGAACGTCGGCGGCGAGTGGCAGGAGGTGGATCTCGAGGCGTTGTTCCCCACGAAGTGGGAGTCGGGGCCCCGCTACGCGCGCTCCAGCTTCTGGAAGTCGATCCCGCGGATGCGCGTCCTGGCGGCGTCGACCTGCTCGCGGCACGCCGAGCACCCCACCCGCGTACGCTTCCGCGTGGAGCGCTGGGACAAGACCCTCGGAAAGCTGAAGCAGCCGAAACGGCGGCTTCGTAGCGAGGAGATCCTCGACTGGCCGTGTGATCGCGTCGTGGCGCTCCCCGCCGGGCGGCTGTTGTGAACGCCGTTCCCGAGGCCACCCCGGCGCCCGTGGTCCCCGCGCCGTCCGTGCTGGATCGGCTCTACGCCCCCGTGTGGGCCGGCGGCTGGACCGCCACGCGCCTCGCCTTCGGGGCCGTCTCCCTCGTGTTCCTCCTCCTCCGCGGCCGTGATCTCGCCGACGCCTACGCGGCGACCGACATGGTGTTCGCCAACTGGCCGCTGTTCCTCGCCAACTACGTGCGCATCACGCTCCCGACGGCGTGGGCGCTCTGGGGCGTCGGCATCGTAGGGCTGCTCGGCGTGCTCGCGGGTGGCAGGTGGATGCGGCCGGGCCTGCTCCTGTGGGTGGTCGGCGACTGGACGCTCCTCGCGGCCGAGTCGCTCAACATCAAGGCCCACGATCGGCTCGGGTTGTGGATCGCGCTCGGCCTGTTCCTGTCGCCGGCCGCGGAGCGCGCCCTCTCCACGAAGTGGCGGAGCCCGGCCTCGCGCTGGTACCTGCTCATCGTCTACGCCGGCATCTACGGGTCGACCGGCTGGCTCAAGCTCATGGAGGAGTCGAGCTGGTGGACCGGCGAGGTGCTCGCTTTTCACCTCCTCCATCGGCACTTCGGCGGCGGCGCGCTCGCGGCCTGGGTGAGCGGCCAGGTGTGGCTCGTGGCGCCCATGGGCTGGGCCACGATCCTGTTCGAGGCGTCGTTCCCGCTGCTCGTGTGGTCGCGCCGGCTCAACCCGTGGCTGCTCGCCCTCGGCGCCAGCTTCCACCTCGGCATCGCCGCGCTGATGAACGTGGGGCCGTTCTCCTGGGTCGCGCTCTCCGCGTACCCGGTGTTGCTGCACCCTGAAGTGGCGCAGCGGATCTACGAGCGCGCGCGGGGGTTCTTCCCGCGGAGGGCCCCATGAACGACGACACCACCGCGATCGCCGAGCTCCGCGCCAAGCTCCGGGCCTTCAACGCCGAGCGGGACTGGAGCCGGTACCACTCGCCCCGCAACCTCGCGATGGCGGTGTCGGTCGAGGCGGGCGAGCTCCTGGAGCTCTACCTGTGGAGCGCCGACGAAGGCCCGCAGCCCGCCGTGGCGAGCCGGGCGCCGCGCGTGGCCGACGAGGCCGCCGACGTGTTCATCTCGCTGCTCAACCTCTGCGAGGCAGCGGGCATCGATCTCGCCGCCGCCACCGAGGCCAAGATCGCGCGCAACGCATTGAAGTACCCGGTCGACCGCGCCAGCGGGCGCCTGGAGAAGTGGGACGAGCTCGAGTAGCGGCCCGTCGCCCCTAGAGGCCGAACGTGGTGGCGTCGTAGCTCGACGAGATGTCGTGCCCGCCCACCGTGCCCTCCGTCGCCACCTGGTAGCGGCCGCCGGCCAGCGACACGGTCGTCCCGAAGTCGAGCGCGCCGGCCCCCGTCGCGGCCCCCCCCGCCACCATGTCGCCCGTGACCATCGACGCGTGGGTGTAGACGCCCCGGTCGGCGGTGGCCGAGAGGTTCCACCGCAGGTCGCCGTCGAGCACCAGATCGCCGTAGTTCACGTCGACGTACGTGGCCGCGAGCGCCCACACCACCGACCACGAGTCGGCGGTCACGAGCGTCACCACGTAGGTGCCCTCCACCTGCACCGTGCCGGTCCAGCTGCCCGGGCCCTCCACCGTGCCGTCGAGGCGCCCCCCGCCCGCGTCCTCGAACCATTGGAGCCCCTTCGCGGGCGAGCCCCCGGCGTCCTCCCCGTCGGGCGCGGAGAACGCGTAGATCGTGGCGTAGGTGTCGGCGTTGACGCTGGACACGGCCTCGTAGACCACGTCGGCCTCCTCGGGCGTCAACACGCCCGGCGCGCAGCCGATCAAGCCGCCGATCAAGCTGGCCAGCATGCCCACCTCCACCGGCATCTTAGCGCGGGGAAGGCCCGTCCTCCCCACCGTGTGTAAAACACGCATAGCCCTAGGTTGGAGGCCCACGATGCCCGATACGGTGCTGGTCCTCGTGGCCCCGGAGTTCGACGATCTCGAGGTCTGGTACCCGCGGCTCCGCCTGGAAGAGGCCGGGTACACCGTCCGCTTCGCGGGCCTGGGCGCCGACGAGTACCGCGGGCGCGGGGGCCTCACGTGCACGCCGGACGGCACCGTCGCGGACTTTCCCGTCTACGACCTCGCGGGCGTCGTGATCCCCGGGGGGTGGGCCCCCGACCGGCTCCGTCGGGACCCCGAGGTGCTCGACCACCTTCGCACGCTCGATCAGCTCGGACGGATGATCGGGTGCATCTGCCACGGCGGGTGGGTGCTCATCTCCGCCGGGCTCGTGCGCGGCCGCCGCCTCACCTCGACGGTCGGCATCCGGGACGATCTCGTCAACGCGGGCGCCGACTGGACACAGGCCCCGGTCGTCATCGACCGGAACCTCGTCACGTCACGGCTGTCACGCGATCTTCCCGCGTTCGGACTGGCGATGATCGAGGTGCTCGCCGCCCAGGGCTCGCGGGGCGAGCCGGACGAGGGCGACGACCCCGAGGCCGAGGCCGCGCCCGTGTGATCCTAGTGGTGCCCGTGCCCGTCGGGGCCGTGGATGTGGCCGTGCTGGACCTCCTCGGGGGTCGCGGGGCGCACGGACAGGATCGTCACGTCGAAGTGCAGGGTCTCGCCGGCGAGCGGATGGTTCGGGTCGATGAGCACGATGCCCTCCTCGACGCCGATGACCCACACGGGGAGCGCCTCGCCAGCGGGGCCGCGGGCGTGGAATTGCATGCCGGGCGTGATCTCCATGTCGGCCGGGAACGCCTCGCGGGGCACCCGCTGGGGCTCGACCTCCATGCGCTCGCCGTAGCCGAGCTCGGGCGGCACCTCGACCTGGAGGTTCTGGCCCACGGCGGCGCCGTCCAGCGCCGACTCGAGGCCCGGGATGATGTTCTGGTAGCCGTGCAGGTAGTCGATCTGCCCGCTCTCGATGACGGTGCCGTCGCTGCCGGAGAGGGTGTACTGCAGGGAGACGGCGCGGTCGGCGCCGATGATGGCGGTCTCGGACATTGGAGGAGGCCCGGGGTGAGCGGTTTGTATGGACTCGACGGCCGCGGGACGGCGCGCGACGCACGGTCTAAGATCGGCTCGGCGCCCTTGCCACCCTTCGCTGGGCCGCCGTAGGGCCGCGCCTTCAGGACCGCCGGCGTCGGCCCAGCGCGCTGGCGAGGCCGAACAGGGCGAGCAAGGCAGCGGGCGACGCGGGGGTTCCGCACGCGCGGCCGGACTGGGCGTAGGCGTCTTCGACCTCGAGCGACACACCCTCGAAGACCCGGACGCCGTCATCCACGAGCACGGTCCGCGTGCCGAGGGGGGCATCGGCACGAACGGCGTACCGCACGCGGAGGGTCCCCCCGTCGACCTGCTCCACCGCCTCGATGTCGATCCCGAGGCCGAGGTCTACGGTGGGCAGTGCGCCGAGCGTGCCGACGAGGTGGATCTCGAGCTCGGCCTCCTCTCCCTGGCGGACCGACTCGGGCTCGATGCCGGTCAGGCGCGGCCGCTCGACGCCGGGGAGCACGACGAAGGCATCGCCGAGGGTGACCGTGGTGTCGCCCGAGCGGAGGATGAGGGCGCGTGGCCCGGGGGGCGCATCCTCGGACAACACGAGGTCGACGAAGACGGTGTCGACGTCCCGCACGTCGATGGTGCCGATCTGCACGCCGGCGCCGAGGTCGAGGCCCACCGCGCCGTCGACCAGCAGCAGGTAGTTCCCGGAGACCCGCACGCGCACGGACTCGCCGGGCCACGCGCTGTCGGGCCGGACGGTGCTCACGGACGGGAGCACCCCGTCGACCACGATGGCGGACGACACATCCCCCGCGCCTTCGGCGAAGAGCGCGCGCACCGCGTACGACTCCAGTCCCCCGAGGAGCGGCGCGTCGGCCCGCAGCTCGGTCACGTCGAGCACGGCGAGGCCGCCTCGTAGCACCTGGTAGCCGACCACCTCGTGGCTGGTCTCGGGCGCGGACCACGAGAGCGGCACGGTCGAGCCGACCACACGCCCGGTGGGGCCGGTCAGATCGGTCGGCGCGGGGAGGTAGACGCGGAACGCGAGCTCGTGGTCGAACGGCTCACGGCTGTCGTTCACGCCGTCGGAGGCGGCGACCCAGTAGGTCACCTCGGTGCCCGGCAGCTGCGCGGGGATCTCCCCCCGCCAGGAGCCGGCGCCCATCGAGATCATCCGCGCGGAGCCGTCGTTCCCGCCCGCCGTCCACCCGAGCGTGACCGAGGTGATGACCGTGTCGTCCTCGACGGCCACCTCGACCACGTAGGGCCCCTCGAGGTTCTCCGTGTCGGGCAGCACCGTGAGGTCCGAGAGCTGCGGCGCGGCAACGTCCCCGTCGTGAAAGGCGACCTGATCGATGGTCCACCCGTCCGCCACGGCGGCGAGGTCGGCCGCGAACGCGAGCCGGACACGCGGCTGGAAACCGAACGTGGAGAGGTCGAGCACCACGGTGCGCCAGCCGCCCGAGGCGCCGACGAAGCCCGTCGCGACCGGGTAGCCGTACAAAGGCGTGGCGAGCTCGAACCCGTTGCCCGTGTCGACCTCGATCCACCCTGCGTCGCCCAGCGCGATGTCGTACCAGTGCTGGAACGACATCGTGGCGCGGACGACGCCCGTGAGCTCGGGCACCGGGATCTCGAGGTAGTCGACGGTGTCGTTCAGGTAGTCCCGCGTGAGGCCCGTGCTCCACGCGTGCGTGCCGTCGAACCCGGCGCCCGGTCCGTTCGCCACGCTGCCCCATTCCCACTGCCCGACCTCGCCGCTGGCGATGAAGCCGCCGTCGTCTTCCTGGAGGTCGTGGCGCTCGAACGGCAACGCGGCGGCGGGGCCGGAGCGCAGCAGGAGCAACCCCACGGCGAGGAGCCCTCCACCGAGGCGGCGCGCGCTCACTCCTCCTCCACGACGAGCGTGTAGAGGATGCTGATCTCCGCGTCCGCCGCGGGCGCCGTATCGAACACCAGGGCGGGATCCACGAGGTCCAGCCGCCAGCCGCTCTCCACCCGGACGCCGTCGATCTCGACGCGGGCCGACCCCTCCACGGGCGCCCACTCGAGCGGAAAGCGCGTGGCGTATTCGGCGGCCGCCCCGCCCAACGCCGCGGCGACGGCGGAGAAGTCGGCGGTGCAGAGGCTCTGGACGATGCCGCCCGTGGCCTCGGCGAGGGCGGTGTAGCGGGCCGCGGGCTCGGTGCCGCACCCGCCCGGGACATCGCCGACGACAGCCGACACCCGCGCGACACGGCCGCTGCTGGTCTCTTGATCCGCCAGGGTGGTCAGGAACGCGCTGCCCGGGTCGATGCCGAGCCAGAGGTCACTCTGGTCGTCGCCGTCCGACACGAAGATCACGTGCAAGCCGGCGTCCGCACGGCGGAAGCCTCGGTTGAAGCCCTGCTCGTCGGTGAGGGTGCGGGTCGCGGTGTAGAACCCGGCGGCCGGCGGTGCGCTCTCGGCGCCCACCTGGAGGGCGGACGCGAGGGCCGCGGCGGGGTTCTCGGTCGAAGCCGTGACGATCCAGGGACGGCCGACAAGGACGCCGTCATCCGCGGGGTCGGTGGTCGTGACGCCGATCTGGTAGGCGAGGTTCAGGCCCGCGAGCGTGTCGAGGAAGGTGGCGGCCGCACCCGCGAGGGCCACCTGCTCGTCGGCCATGCTGCCCGTGCTGTCGACGACGAACAACACGTCGACCTCGGGGAGCGCCGCCTGGACGAAGCGCTCCTCGACCACCACGGGGGGCACGGCCTCCACATCGGGCGCCTGGACGACGTACTCGACGCATCCGGAGAGCAGCGATGATGCGAGGAACCAGCCCAAAATGGGACCCGGGGTACGGTGCCCGTATACTCGATCTCCGCAGGCAGGAAGTCAAGCCTCCCCGCCGGAAACAGAAAGTCACGCGTAACAACCCGATGCGAACAATTCGCCGGAGTGGCCGCTACCCCTCGCCATCCGAGAAGCGCCAGACCTGCACACGCGTGATCTCCTCCGCGCCCCGTGCCACTCTGATCAGGCGGATGCGTCGGAAGCCCCAGGCGTTGAGCAACCGGAACTCGAGTGACAACGACTGATACTCGTCCGTTGCCGGAGGGAAACCGAGCTGACCCAGGGCCTCCGTGCGGCGCACCGGCTCGGGCAGCGGCACCTCGATCATCTGGATGGTGTCGCCCGAGAGACGCAAGGTGCCGCGCTCGAACACGATCTCGCGGGCGCCCGCCTGCGCCTCCCGTTCTTCGATCACGGCGCCGAGCTGCTGCTCCACTTCGGCGCGCGCCGACCGGTAGCCGCGTCCGCCGAAGTGGCGTGCGTCGATGTAGACGCCCTCCGGCTTCACGTAGGTGGCGTCGATGTTCTCGGGGGTCACGCGGAGCTCGGCGGCCGCGCGGCGGGCGGCGACCTGCTCGACCGTCTCGGGCACGTCGACCGCGCGCAACACGGGCTCCGGACCATCACAGGCGAGCAGGAGGAGGAGGAGGTTCACGACGGCATGATAGCGCGCCGCCGTGGCGCCCTGCGTTAGGTGCCCTGCCGATGCGAGTCACCGCCCTCTACTTCGCCACGTTGCGCGAGCGGCGCGGCACCCCCTCCGAGCCGGTCGAGCTCCCCGAGGGCACCACCGCGCGGGGCGCCTTCGTGCGGATCTTCCCCGGCCTCGACCTCACCGTGGCCTACGCGGTCAACCGCGCTACCGTCGCGTCCGACACCGTGCTCGTGGACGGCGACGAGGTGGCCTTCCTTCCCCCCCTCGGCGGTGGCTGATGGTGCTCCTCACCGACTCTCCCCTCGACGTGCGTGCCCTGGAGGACGCGGTGCGCGCCCCGGGCCACGGCGCCCTCCTCACGTTCGCCGGAGTGGCCCGCGACGACGGCACCCCTCCCCTCCGCGCCCTGTTCTACGAGGCCTGGCACGACGTGGCGCTGCGCGAGTTGAACCAGGTGGCAGACGACACGCGCGCCCGCTGGCCCGACGTGCGCGTCGCGATCGCGCACCGCACGGGCGAGGTCGCCGTGGGCGAGCCCAGCGTGGTCGTGGCGGTCGGCGCCCCCCATCGGGACGAATGTTACGCGGCCTCCCGCTTCGCGATCGACACGCTCAAGGCCACCGTCCGTATCTGGAAGAAAGAGATCTACGCGGACGGGGGCGCCTGGGTGGCGAACCGCCCCGTCCCCGCGCAAGCCGACGGGCGCGAGCCCGAGGGAGACGACACGTGAGGCCCGGCAACCATCAGCCCTTCCGCGACATGTTGCCCGAGGACGTGCCCCGCCCCGACGTGAACCCCTACGTGGTCGCCCATCGCGAGTTCGGCGACGAGATCGTGACCGGCTCCGACGCGCCTGCGCTCAAGGACAAGTGGCCCGAGGTGTTCGAGCGTGTGGCCCCCATGCACCTCGAAATCGGATCGGGAAACGGGTTCTATCTATCCGGAATGGCAGAGCAACACCCGGATCAGGATTGGGTCGGCGTCGAGATCCGGTTCAAGCGCGTGGTGCTTGTCGCGAAGAAGCTGCGCATGGCCGGGCTCAAGAACGCGCGCATCGTGCGTTACGACGCGCGGGCGCTCGACTCCTTGTTCCCGCAGGGCTCGCTCGCGGGTGTACACATCAACCACCCCGACCCGTGGGAGCGCGAGTCCAAGCGGCACCACCGCCTGATCGACCGCGGCTTCATCGAGCTCATCACCGGCCTGTGCGCCCCGGGCGCCGAGCTGCGCCTGAAGACCGACTTCGGGCCCCACGTCAAGGCGCTGCTCAAGGCCTGCGAGGGCCTCCCCTGGGAGGTCGTGGGCGTGCGCACCGATGTCGACGAGCAGGGCCCCATCTGGAACGACGACGTGGTGACCAACTACCAGCGCAAGGCGCGCGTACGCGGCGTGCCGGTCCACGCGGCCTGCCTGCGCCGCATCGCCAGCGGGAGCAACAGCATCAGCGCGGCGCCGCCGGAGCCGCAGCCCTTGCCGCAACCGTCGAGCTCGGAGGCCCCCTCGTCCGTCGGGTCCGTGCCGAGCACCCACTCCTCCACGTTGACGTAGCCGTCGCCGTCGGGATCCTCGCCGGCGTCGTCCCGGTCGGGATCCAGGCCGTTGTCGGCCTCCCACGCATCGCCCATGGCGTCGTGGTCGTCGTCGGAGAAGAGCGTGAAGTCCACGCTCGTGCGCGCCTCACCGGCCACCAGGCTGGTCACCGTCGCGTCTGCCGCGGCGAGGTGGTCCGGCCAGTGTACGGTCACCCAGCCCGCGTCGTTCGGGCAGTAGTGCGCGTAGGAGGCCCGCAGCGTGTACTCCGTGCCCGGGAGCCCCTGGATGGTGTAGACGCCGTCGGCGTTCGTGACGCCCACCTCGGTGTTCTCCCCGCTGATCGCGCTCGCGTAGACGTAGGCGCCGTAGATCGGCTCCCCGTCGTCGCCGCGCACGGTCCCCGAGAACGAGGCGCCCGCGGGCATCTCGACGGTGATGGCGGTCTCGCCGTCGACCACGATGGCGAGCGGGGCGCCGGCGTCGTCGCGCACGTAGTCGTCGGTGAGCCCCACGTCCGCGCCATAGACCGAGAGGAAGTACGTGCCGGGGTGCAGCGCCTCGATGGTGAGCTGGCCCGCCTCGTCCAGCGCGCCGCCGCGGCCGACCGTGTAGGTGTCGTTGTAGAGGAGGACGGAGGCCTCCGACAGGTCCCCCAGCGCGGCCAACGTGACGGTGAGCGTGCTCGCCGGGCCCAGGTCGAGGTCGACCCCGGTGGCGACCTGCCCCTCGTCGGGCACGGAGACCCGCTCTCCGGGGCGATCGGCGTCCGGGTAGTAGGACGTGGCGAGGCCGGGGGACGACGACCACGCGGTCACGTCGCCCGGGGGCAGCCCGTCCGCGACGTAGGCGCCCTCGGCGTCGATGGAGACCGACAACACCTGCGACGGGCTGTAGACGTAGACCGTGCCCGACGCGACCGGACCGTCGGGCCCGCTCACCGTGCCGGTCACCATGATGCCGTCGAGCAGCGGCTGATCCCCGGCGTCGTCGGCCTCGCCGAGCACGATGTCGAACAGGGCGGCGGTCCCCTCGTCGTAGGTGGGGGCGAGGTACTGCCGGGGGTAGCCGCTCGCGGCGATGTACGCGGCGTACGGCTCGGACTCGCCTTCGTCGCTGTCGAGGCCGACGATCGTGAAGACCCCGTCCGCGTCGGTGGAGCCGAGGCGGCTCACCAGCGACGATCGCTCGGACTGGCCGAGGGCGAGCACCTGCGCACCGACGACGGGTGAGCCGTCCGTCGCGAGGATGCGGCCCGTGAGGGAGCCGCCCTCCGGCAGGGCGAAGTCGAGGTTCTCGATGATCGCGGCGGTGTCGACCTCGACGACCTCCGCGTCGCAGAAGTCCCACGTGTCGGGCAGGAAGCGGTCGACCCGCGGATCACCGTCGGACGGCATGGCCCGCAGGCGGTATCGACCGGGTGGCAGCGAGCCCAACAGGAAGCCGCCGTCGCTCACGGTGCGGGCGCTGGCGTAGTTCAGCCGCGCGTCGTAGGCGACAACGTCCACCGACGGGACGGGCGCGCCTTCGGCGTCGAGCACGGTGCCCTTGAGCGTGGCGGCGAGCCCCGAGGGCAGAAGCGCCGTGGAGAGCAGGAGGATCACGGGGGGCTCCGGGGCGCATCGGGGACGGGGAGGCCGGCGGAAGGGGCGTCCGCCGGGGCGTCCGGGAGGCCCTCCGGCGGAAAGGTGCGGACGCGCCAGCCCGCGCGAGCCAGCGCTGCGGCGACGGGGGACAGCGCCGCGGCCACGGGGGCGCCCTCGGCCTGGACGAAGTGGATGTCGACCGCTTCCGGACGCAGGCCCCACCAGTCGAGGAGCGCGACGACGCCGTCCCCCCGCGCGCTCGAGCAGCCGGAGAGCACCACCGCCGTGGTCGGATCGTTCCGCCCCGCGAGGGCGAACAGGCGCCGTGCGGCCGCGGCTTCCGGCCCCTCGGGCTCGACCCGGGCGGACCGGCCGAGCCACGAGGCCGCCGCCACCACGCCGAGCAGCCCGACGATGCCGACGAGCCAGCCCGTGTGGCCCGCCGCGAGCCCCAGCAGGGCCACCGCGACCGCGGCGAGCGTGACCAGCGGCAAGCGTGGCGCGACCCGGGTCCGATCGGTCGCGGCCACCACGATCCGGCGCGTCTTCTGGGTGTACGGACGGAGCACGAGCGACCAGCACGGGCGCTTCGGTAGGAACGTGTCCAGGCACGGCCAACCCATCGCGCGCAACGCAGCGGACAGCGCGATCCCCGAGAGAAGCCACACGCCGGCGTTCAACCCGGCGGCCGCCGCTGCGAACGCGACGAGCGCGGCGCAAGCGTGCGCGATGTCCCCGGCATGCGGCGGAGGGGTGGCGACGTGTCCGAAGAGGCGCGCGCCAACGACGCCACTGCCCCGCGCTCGCACGAGCAGGTTTTCGAGGGCCAGACGCTCCGCTGGGGCGCCCGCGTCCACCGGGAGGAGGATCGCCTCGGAACCTCGGCTGGCACCGGCGTTCGCCGCGCCGATCGCGGCTGTAGCTAGCGGCAAGGGGCCCTCCGGGCTATACCTTAGCCCCGGCGGGGCGCGCCGTCGCCCCCGGACGCGTGCTTGCGGGGCGGGGCCGCGATCCTTACCATCGACTTACACGCGAGAGGTGGAAACACATGCGTTTCCGAGGTCAGGAGTACACCGGCAAGGGCCAGACGATCGCGATCGTGGACAGCGGCGTGGACGTTCGCGACCCCCGCCTCGCGAAGGCGGAAGTCATCGGGATGGGGATCTCCATGAGCGCGACCGCGCACGTGCTCATCGCGGGCGACTACGCCGACGAGAATGGGCACGGCACCGAGATCGCCGCGGCAATCCACAGCATCGCCCCAGACGCGAAGCTCTTGTGCATCAAGATCATGGACGCGCGGCTGCGTACCAGCGCCGATCTGATGGCCGCGGGCATCGAGCTCGGCTCCCGGAACGGTGCCGGCATCATCAACCTCTCCCTCGGCACGCCGAACATGGGCAAGGCCCTGCTGCTGCGGGACTGCTGTGCCCTCGCGGTCGAGCAGGGATCGGTCGTCCTCGCGGCGGCGCACCCGAAGGGCGAGCGCGCCTACCCGGCCGACCTCCCGGAGACCGTGGGCGTGGCCAGCCACCCCGACTGCCCGATCGAGAAGTACTACTTCTTCGCCCCGCACCGGTTCCCCGCCAAGCAGTGGGGCGCCCTCACGGGCAAGTTCCTCACGCATGGGAACACCATCCTGCCCGACGGGCAGCGTGGCGGGTACCGTGGCTCCGGGCTCGCGACCGCCTACCTGTCGGGCCGCGCCGCGTGCCTGCGTGAGGCCCTCGCCGGCGAAGGCGCGCAGCAGGTGATCGAGGTGCTGCGCCAGTCCGCGCTCACCCCGGTACCCGAGATCGGGTACGCCTGATCCCGATCCTGCTGGCCATCCTCCCGGCAGCCCACGCCAGCCCGGTGGAGATCTTTGGGTTCGGCGCCCGGAAAATGGGGCGCGCGGGCGGAGGTGTGGCCGTCGATGACGGCGCGGAGAACGTGCTCCTCAACCCCGCCGCCTTGCCGGGACGGCTCTACCCGGAGCTGTCCTTCGGGTTTCTCGGCGCGCAGATGTCGTTCGCCGACCTCCCGCCCCTCACGTGGGACACGAACCGCGACGGCCTGCTCAACGACAATGACGCGCCCCTCGCGCTCGAGGCCAACTACGATCCCGTCCAGGCCGTGATCATCGGGGCCACACGCCCCCTCGGCCCCACCCTCGGCGTGGGGTTCGGCCTGCTCGTCCCGGTGCAGCGGATCCTCCGCCTGTCCACGTTCGAACCCGCGCTGCCGACCTACTTCATGTACTCGAACCGCGTCCAGAGCTACGAGCTCGGCCTGGGCGCGGGCTGGCGCCCGTGGGGTGGCCTCGCCATCGGCGCGGGTGTCGCGATGATCCCGCGCGCCCGCTACAGTCTCGACGCCACGCTCGATCTGACGGTGTCCGGCGCCGAGGAGGGCGATGGCGCCGGAGACGTGGTCGCCATGGGCCTCGACGTGCACCACATGCAGCTCGACCTCATCCCCGGCTTCTCCCCGCACCTCGCGTTGCATTGGGACGCGGGCAAGGCCGTGCCCGCGCTCGACGGGCTGGTGCTGGGCGCCTCCTGGCGCGGCGAGGCGGGGCTGCCGGTCGACGTGGAGATCGATCTTCAGATCAACGCGGGCACCGAGGAGGTCGAGGATCTCGACGAGATCGTGCTCCCCCTGGTGATGGCCATCCAGCTCGGCGTGTACGACCACTACGTGCCCGAACAGTGGGTGGGCGGCGCGGCGTACACCCTCGCGAAGACGCTCACGCTCTCCGGCGAGGTGCGGTTCACCCGCTGGGATCGCATGCAGGTGAGCATCGCGCACGTGACCGGGTCGACCGTGAAGGGGGCGGCGGTCGACTTCGGCGAGGATCCGGTGGCGGACGGCAACCCGGCGGCGATCACCATGCAGCCCACGGTCGCGCCGCGTGTCGGCATGGATTTGCGCCTCCCCGGCATCGACGGGGGCACCCGCTTCGGGGACGTTCGGATCCTGGCCCGCGGCGGCTTCGGCTACGAGCCCACGCCCCTGGTCAGCCAGACATCGGCCTCCGCGCTGCTGGACGCCGACCGCGTCATCTTCTCCGTCGGGCTCGGCCTCGAACACGACGACCCTTTTCGCAAGACAGAGGACCGCCGGGTCCGGCTGGACGGGTATTTCCAGTACCATCTGCTCGCGTCCGGCGAGCTGTCGCGTCCGGAACCGCAAGAGCCGACGCCGGGTTATCCGGTCGGCGGCTCACCGATCCCCATCGGCGGCCACCTGCTTGCCGCGGGCCTGCAGTGGAGCCTCGAGTACTGAATGCCCTCCCCTCTCCTCTCCCTCGCCCAGTGGGCTCGAGCGCTCCGCGCCTCTGACATCCCGGACGACGTGCTGCGCCTCGCTCGCCTCCAACATCTGGGCGCAGCCGGCGCCGCGCGCGCCTCCGTGGCGACCCCCGAGGGGGCCCGCATCACGGCCGATCTCGCGCCGGGCACCGCGGCCGTCGTCGGGGGCGGCACCGCTTCTCCGAAGGCCGCCGCCGCCGCGCACGCGGGCCTCGCCGCGCTCCACGACTATGACGACTACCTGCTCGCCGGGCGCGCCAGCCTCGCCGCCGTGCCCGCCGTGTGGGCGTCGGCCGCGGGCCACACGGTCGAGGATCTGCTGGTCGCCACGGTGATCGGCAACGAGATCGGCGGGCGCATCGGCCTCGCGCTGCTCCTCGGGCCCCGCCACACCCGTACGGACACGTTCGTGCCCGCCGCCGCCGCCGCCGCCGCCGCCGCGTGGCTCGCCGGGGCGGACGCCGACACGATCGCGCGCGCCGTCAGCGTCGCGCTCCAGCAGGGCAAGCGCCTCACCCCGGCCGACGCCGCCGCGGATCCCGTGGCCGTGGGCGCGCGCACCGCGGCCGCCGCGATGGACGCGGTGGGCCGCGCGCGCACCGAGGGCAGCCTCGACCTGCTCGACGAGGGCAGCGTCTTCTACGGGCCGCTCTCCCAGCAGCCGCTCCACGGCGCCTATGGCGGGCTCGGCCGCGCCTGGCTCACGCGCACGCTCGTCATCAAGCCCGAGGCCGTGATGACCTGGGGCGGCGTGGCGCTCCAGGGCGTCAACGAGATCCTCAAGCGCCACATCAAGGCCTCCGACAAGCGGCTCCGGGCCGAGCAGGTCGAGCGCATCGAGATCCGCGTCGGCATGTTGCCCTGGGCGATGGACCACGCCGCGGTCGGGATCGACGGGGCGTCGGCCTGGTCGCTCAAGCGCGCGGTGGGCGTGCTCGTGGCCCGCAACGACCTGCGCCCGCAGGACCTGACGCCCGAGGCCCTCGCGGAGAAGGCCACGGAGATCGAGCACGTCGCCTCCCGGGTGGAGGTCGTGCACGACTGGGCCCTGTCGGTCTCGATGGTCGAGAGCTTCACTCGCGTGCTCGGGCCGCTGGTCTCGGGCCTCTCCCCGATGCAGCTCCGGCAGGTCCGCACGCGCCTCAAGGAGGCCGGCGGCTGGCCCGAGTGGCACCGGGGTGACCTCTGGCCGATGCTGCGCGCCCGCCCCGACCGGGTGGTCCGCAACCTCCAGGCCGCCGGGGGAGACCTCGGGGACATCGATCTGACCACGTTCCGGTGGCAGGTGCCCGTCGAGATCAAGCTCTACACGACGCGCGGCGGCTGGTGGCCCGAGCGCCGCTCCCTGCCCGCTGGCAGCGTGGCGACCGGCGACATCGAGGCCGTGGCGCTCGCGAAGCATGGGGGTACGAACGCGGTCGCCCTCGCGGGCGTCGACGCGAAGTCGGACGGCTCGGCGTGGGTGAAGGAGCTGTTGGCGTGATCCCAGATCTGCTGTCGACCCTCGCCGCGATGGTGCACGGCGGCGCCCTGATCGCGTTCGCCCTGCTCATCAACCTCCGCCACGCCATCCCGCGCGTGACGGACGAGGACGTGATCCGCGTCTACCGTGCCTTCGGTGGTGGGTTCGGCGTGTCGCTCGGCGTGCTCATCTTCTCGAACATCTGGATGTGGTGGCGCGATCTCGGCGCCGACCGCGGCATGCCCGACGCCTTCTCGGTGCCGTGGGACGACACGCTCACGGTGGCGCGCCTCTTCACGTTCGGAGCGTTCTGGGTGAGCTACGTCTGGCTCGAGATCTGGACCCTCGATCCGCTGCGGCTGCTCGACGCCGGCGACATCAAGGACCGCGCCGCGTACACGCGCTCGGTCAACCAGGTGGCGACCCACATCGCCATCAACGCCGTGCTGTTCACCGCGGTGGTGGGCATGAGCGTGTGGGGCGCCCGGCCCTGATCCGCGGGGTGCGGGAGGGGGCCCAAGGCGCTACGGCACACGCCCTTCGGAGCCCTCCATGATCACCGGCGCCCACGCCATCCTCTACGCCCAGAACGCCGACGCCACGCGGGACTTCATCCGCGACGTGCTCGGCTTCCCCTTCGTCGACGCCGGCCACGGCTGGCTGATCTTCGCGCTCCCGCCCGCCGAGCTCGGCATCCACCCCACCGAGGGCGCCGGCAAGCACGAGCTCTACCTGATGTGTGACGACATCGAGGCGACCGTCGCCGAGCTCACCCAGAAGGGCGTCACGTTCGGCGGCCCGGTCAGCGACCAGGGCTGGGGCCTGCTGGTGACCATCAAGGTGCCGGGCGGCGGCGATCTCGGGCTGTACGAGCCCCGCCATCCGGTCGCGGCGAGCCTGCCCCGCTGATTCGGGGCCAGTCTATTGGGCGATTCGGTGGGGCTCGGTGATGGCGTCCGGGTCGAGGCCGATCGCACGCAGGGCCCGGGCGCGCTGCCGGGCGATCCGGCGCTGCTGATAGGCGGCCACGCTCCGCCGCGTGACCTCGTAGCCAATCAATGCCACTGGCGCCGAGAGCATCAACGAGCCGGCGAAGAAGCCGAGCACGGACTCGAGCGCCATGACCTCCTGAAGCCACGTGCGCTCGACCGGGATCTCGGGGCCCGCCACGCTGACGCCACCCAGGAACAGCGCGGCTACCGGGCGGCCGATGAGCACGGACAGCGCGATGATCGGCGCCGACGTGAGCGGATTGCTGAACCAGGAGCCGAGCGCCGCCGCGACGGGGGAGGCCCGCAGGCCGGTCGCGCGGCGCACGATCTCGACGATCCCCACCGCGAGCAACATCTGCGCCGGAATGGGGATGAACGCCACCAGGAGGCCGATGGCCATTCCCAGCGCCACCTCGCGCGGAGCGCCCGGCGATCGGATCATCCCCACGTACATCCTGCGGACTCGCTGCTTCAGGCGCTTCAGCACGAGGTCCCGGTTGCCGCGTGGAACGGCCGGCAGCGGCTCTTCGCGGATCCTGCCGAGGACCCTTCCGAAGACCCGAAGTAGTAGAAAGCCGCCGTCATGCACACCCTTCGTATACGCCGCAGGCGAGCGGGGACAGGCCGATGCAAGCCCACGCACAGGAGATGACGGAGCGCGACGCCACATGCGCAACGCGAACGCGGGTCACGCGCCCTTGCGCCAGCGCTTGATGTCCTCCCACAGCTTGCCGAAGCAGATGTAGAAGATGATGGCGTTGGCGAGCATGAACACGCCGAACTCCGTCCATCCGACGAGCAGCGGGGGTTGGATGACGGCGATCATGCGCGCACGTATCCGACCCGAGCCAGCTCCGCCTTCGTGTGCTCCCCGAGCGCGGGGACAGGCCCATCCACGGGCCCGGTAGGCGGGTGCGCGAGGCCGTCGCGGAACAGATCGCGCGTCGCCACCTGGGGGTTGTTCGCCACCTCGGCGAGCGTCAGCACCGGGACGACACAGGCGCCCCCGAGCCGCTCGAGCCACACATCCCGAGCCGCGCTGCCGAACAGGCGCTGGAGCCCCTCCGCGGTCAGATCGGGGGTGGCGGCCCGGAGCACGGCCATGAACTGAGGCTCGAGCGCGGCCACGCTCACCCAGCCGCCGTCCGCGCAGCGGTAGAGCCCGTAGGCCGGCACGCCGCCGGTGAGCAGCTCGTCGGGGGGGGCGCCCGCCGCGAGCTGCGCGAACTGGGTCTGCTGGAGCCCGATGAGCCCGTCGAGCATGGCGATGTCGAGCCAGGCGCCGTCCCCGGTCCGCGCGCGGTCCAGCAGCGCCCCGGTGATGCGCAGCGCGGCGGCGAGCCCGCCCGCCGCGAGGTCTGCCCACTGGAGCTTCGGGACCCCGGGATCGGCGTGTCCGAGGAGCCCGGCGATGGAGAGGAACCCGATGTCGTGGCCGGGAAGCTGCGCGTAGGGGCCGGTCTGCCCCCACCCGGTGAGGCTCGCGATCACCAGCCGCGGGAAACGGGCGCGGAGCGCGAGCGGGTCGAGCCCGAGGCGCGTGAGGACACCCGGACGGAAGCTTTCCACGAGCACGTCCGCGTCGGCCAGGAGCGCCAACAGCGCGTCGCGGCCCTCGGGGAGCTTCAGATCGAGGGCGACCGAGCGCTTCCCACGGTTCAGCGCCGAGAACCACGCGCCGTGCTCCCCGAGCCTGGGCGGCACGTGCCGCACGAAATCGCCCCCGTTCGGATCCTCCACCTTCACCACCCGGGCACCCAGCCCCTGCAGGCAAAGTGTGGCGAAGGGCCCCGGCAACAGGCGCGAAAGGTCGATGACGATCGTATCCTTCACGCTCCCCTCCCCATTGAACTCATCCGTCGGCGTCTATCGCGATAGAGTGTCGGGATGGTCGAACGTCCCGCGCGCCCGCTCTTCATCGTCAGTGACGGAACCGGTGACACCGCCGATCGTGTCACGCGCGCCGCCCTCCGCCAGTTCGAGGGGTTTCGTGTGGCCGTGCACGTGTTCTCCAACGTGACCGACGGCGAACATCTCGACCGAATCCTGAAGCAGGCCGCCCTCACCGGCGCGTGTGTGGTCACCAGCCTCGTCGCGCCCGATCAGCGGTCCCGCGCGAACGAGCTGTCGCGCGCCTACCGCATCGTCCAGATCGACGTCATCGGGGGCGTCATCAACGCGCTCTCGGGCTGGCTCGGCGAGGCCCCGGTCAACCAGCCCGGCCTCATGCATCGCACCGACGCCGAGTACTTCCGCCGCATCGAGGCGGTCGAGTTCACCGTCAAGGTGGACGACGGCAAGGAGCCGCGAATGTTGGAGAAGGCCGACATCGTGCTGGTGGGCGTGTCCCGCACCTCGAAAACGCCGCTCTCCGTCTTCCTGGCGTACAAGGGGTACAAGGTCGCCAACGTCCCCATCGTGCTCAACCGGGACCCGCCCGATCAGCTCTTCAACATCGACCCGCGCAAGGTGTTCGCGCTCACCATCGATCCCGAGGCGCTCCAGACCATCCGGAAGCAGCGTCTCCAGACGATGCGGATGCAGAGCGACACCAACTATGGGCAGATGGACTACATCCTCGCCGAGCTCGAATACGCCGAGGAGCTGTACAAACGCAATCGCCAGTGGTCACACATCAACGTGACCAACAAGGCGCTCGAGGAGACCGCGGCGTCCATCCTCTCGCTCTACACGGAGCGTGGCGTGTTCGAGCGCGAGGTCGGTCAGCTGTGACGCGGCGGTTCAGCCCGTGATCGGCAGCGTGCTCGACAAATACGAGGTGCTCCAGAAGCTCGGCGAAGGAGCGACCGCCACGGTGTACCGCGGCCGGCACCTCACGATTGGGCGTGACGTCGCGATCAAGGTGCTCCACCCGCACCTCTCCGCGTCGAGCCGCTACCGCGAGCGGTTCAACCGCGAGGCGCGGGCCGTGGGGCGCCTGTCCCACCAGAACATCGTGTCGATCCTCGACTACTCGGGTCAGAACGCCGAGGAGTGCTACATCGTCACCGAGCTGGTGGATGGTGTCACGATCCTCGAGCTCATCCAGCAACGCGGCCGGCTCCCCTCCGAGATCGCCGCGCTCGTCGGCGCCTCGCTCGCCTCGGCGCTCGCCTTCGCCCACCGCGAGGGCATCATTCATCGGGACATCAAGCCCGAGAACGTGATGATCCGGCGGGACGGCCGGGTAAAGCTCATGGACTTCGGCGTGGCGCGCGTGCTCGACGAGAGCTCCATCACGCTCGACGGCTCATTGCTCGGCTCGCCCGCCTACATGAGCCCGCAACAGGCGCTCGACGAGACGCTCGACGGGCGGACCGACCTCTTCAGCCTCGGAACCGTACTGTTCCACGCCGTGACCGGGCACGTCCCCTTCTCCGGCAGCAACGCCTCGGTCATCCTCCGCAACATCATCGAGGCCAACCGGCCCGACGTGCTCGAGCTCGCCCCACAGGCCTCCCCCGCCATCGCCGCCGTGATCGACCGGCTGCTCCAGCCGCGCCCCGACGACCGGTATCCCACCGGTGACGACGCGAGCGCAGCGCTGCTCGAGTGCCTCGCCGAGGTGGGCATCTCGGCTGATCACCCCACCATCAACCTGCGCGCCTACGTGGTCGACGCCGTGTCGTGCGAGGACCACCTCGCGACGATCCTGCGCCCCACCCTGCTCCAGGTCGGCAAGGACCGCCTCGACCGGGGCGACACGCTCGGCGCGCTCCAGTTCTTCAACCGGCTCCTCGCGATCGACGAGGACAACGCCGAGGTCATCTCCCTCATCCAGTCGCTCCACCAGGCCGCGCCGGAGCCTTCGCGGCGGACACGTGCGCTGCTGCCGGCGCTCGTCATCGTGGTCCTGGGGCTGCTCGTCGGCGGGAGCTGGTGGGTATGGAGCCAGCGGGATGTCCCTCCGCGGGCGGCGGGGCGCGCGGCCACCGAGGCGGAGGCCGATCCGGCGTCGAGCGCCACGTCGGACGGTACGGAGAGCAGCACGGGCCCCGCGGACGTCGGCAGCGCCACGAACACGGCCGGGTCGAACCCCACCGGCGGCGCCACCGCACCCGACGCGGCCGGCACCCCGGTCGCAGCGGCGGTCTCCCCTCCCCGCACCTCCCTCGGGGACCTGCTCCCCGTGCGGATCCCCGAGGGCGCACGCAAGGCGATGGATCTGCCCCGGCCGGTAAAGCTGGCGGAGGTCGTGTTCATCATCACCGACAACGCGACCTACGACGTATGGGTCGACGGCGTGAGGGTCGGCGCGCGTCGCGACGGAAACCCGACGGAGACCTGGATCGGCACCGGTACCCGCCCCCTCAAGCTCACGCCGGGGAAACACGCCATCGAGGTGCGCAACCCCTACGCCGACCCCTGGCGCACCGAGGTCCAGCTCTCGGAGGGCGAGCCCCTGACCCTGACCCCCGTGCTGCTCCGCAAGCAGGTCGAGTTCACCGTCCACTACCTCATCCCCGATGCGTGCAAGCTGACCATCGGCGACATGGTGTACGATCCCGTCCGCACGTTCCGAACGATCAAGCTTCGTGATCCGAGGCCCGACACGCTCGCGACGTTCGAATGCCCCGGCCCGATCGGCACCTTTGCCGTACCGATCGGCAAGACCGAGCCCGGTGGCACGGTCTTCCTGCCGACGCACGTCCCCAACCTCCCGGCCACGCCATGACCCTGCTGTCGCGGCGGCGGGGCCCCGCGAGCCTCTTGTCGTTCCAGAAGCCCGTGCCCCCCTGGTTTTCCGGCGTGTGGCACATCGCTTGCATTCCCGTCCTGGCATCGGGCTGTTTCTACCTGGGCCCGATCCCCACCTTGGAAGAGAACGTGGCCCCTGAAGTCCTGCGGCAGACGGAGACCCCCGACGGGGTCATCCTCATCGGGCCCGAAGGGCACAAGGTGACCGTGCTGGCGCGCGATCCCGAGGGGGATCCCATGGTGTTCATCTGGAGCCTCTCGAAGGGTGGCATCGTCGGCACGGCCTACCCCGTCAACAACGGCGAAGGCAGCGAGGTCGCCCTCCCCTTCGACGAGCAGCTCGACGGCCAGACGCTCTACGTCGACATCGACGATGGGCAGAACGCCTATGTCACCGTTGCCTGGCCCCTGGAGGTGTTGCTGTGAGACACGTGTTTGCGAGTCTCCTGCTGATCCTTGCCGGTTGCGGCCCCAACTTCGCGGACGACTCGGCAAAGGGCACCGACACCGAGGGTACGCCCGCTGGGACGCTGCGCCTGGACGTGACGCCCCCGGCCACGGAGGGCGCGATCCTGCTGCCGCAGAGCCACGTCATCGCGCCGGACAACTACGAGGGCCTCGGCCTGGAGCTGTTCGGTACCCGCTACGTCTCCGGCGTGCTCACCGCGCAGGTGGCCCGCGGCTATCCTCAGCTCCTGGGTGCGCCCACCACCTCCGAGCCGCTGCTCGCCGGCATCCTGGCGCTGCCCGAGGGGGATCTGCAGGGCGCCATCGCGCAGAGCGGAGAGGACGGTCTGTTCGTGCTCTCCTTCCCGGCGTACGCGACCCCCATCGACGTCGCGATCGTTCCTGTCGACGCCGGAATGGCCCCCGTGCTCGTGCTCGCGGCCCCCACGTCCGACACGGCGGGTTGGAACCAGGAGATCGTGCCGGGCATCCCCGTGTACGGGCGCGTGACCGGCGAGGTGGAGGGTGTGGAGCAGAGGCTCGCCGGCATCCCCCTCCGCATCTCCCGCACGATCGGGGGCCAGGTCGTGAGCAGCGCGGTGTTCACCACCGACCGCACCGGCTGGTACGTCGCGCGTGTGGATCAGCTCGGGGACTACACGATCGAGGTCGAGGGCGGCGCCCCCAACGCGAGCGAGCAGATGGCCCCCGCGCTCTCCGTCCCGGTGCTGGTCGAGGCCCCGGAGGGCATCGAGCTTCCCCTCGTGCTCGGGAACGTGATGGCCGCCTCGGTGGACGGCAGCGTCGTCGACGCCGACGGGCGCCGCGTGCCGGACGCGCGCGTGCGGTTCACGTCGGTGACGCTCGACAGCGGCATCGGCTCGCTCGAGGTGGAGACGAACACGACCGAGGAGGGGCGCTTCATCACCGATCTGTTGCCCGGCATGTACGACATCGAGATCATGCCCGCGTACGAGGCCCAGGTGACGACCAGCCCCGCCCGGTTCCCGCGCCAGCGCATCACGGATGGCGTCAGCCTGCGCAACCTCGAGCTCTCGCGGGCCGCGCGCCTCACCGGCCGGGTGGTCACGGTCGAAGAGGAGCCGGTGGCCGACGTGCAGATCGTCGCGACCGAAGTAGGCTTCGGCGGGCACGTGTACTACGCCAGCACCGGCCCGGACGGCGGCTTCGACTTCCCGGTGACCGACGTGCCGCTCACCATCACGCTGACGCCCGCGCAGAGCGGGGACAGCGCCATAACCACGGTGAACATCGAGGATCCGGACGACCTCGGCGTCGTCCGGCTCGATGTCGGCGTGCCCGTGAGCGGGCGGCTCTCCCACCAGGGCGCCGAGATCGCGTACGCCTCGGTCGACGTGTACGACGCGGGCTCCGGTGTCCTCCTCGGCCGCACCGTCTCCGACGAGACGGGCGCGTTCTCACTCCGCATCTCCGTGCCCGCGCCGACGGAGACCGAGGAGACCGAGACCGATACCGGCGGCGATACGGCGGACACGGACACCGACACCGACACCTCCGACACCGACACCGACACCTCCGACACCGACACCTCCGACACCGACACCTCCGACACCGACACCTCCGACACCGA
>JAZKFH010000002.1:187677-316866 GCA_040386535.1 Myxococcota bacterium
CACCGACGACACCGCGCGCGACACGGCGGCGGACGACACCGCGTCCGATTCCGGCGCCGACACCGCCGCGGACTCCGGCACCGACACGGCGGATACCGCCCGCTGAAGCCCCGGCCTCGGCGACCGTCGTGACCGGCCCGATCGCGCCCGATATCGAGCGATCCGTGATTGAGCGGTTGACCTGGGCCCGAATCGGCGGCTACCCTCCGCGCCATGCTGGCGGTGGCCGCCCTCGCGGTGATGGTCGAGGTGGCGTGGGCGGAGGACGATGGGTCCCGAGGGGCGCTGAATCACGCGATTCAGCAGTACCTCGCGGGAAACGCGCCGGTCGCCCGCACTGAGCTCCAGGCTCTCCTGGCGCGCGGGCCCACGCTCGCCCCGAATGTGCGCCGGGAGGCCCTCCTCTGGCTGGGAGACCTCCTGTACGCGGAGGGCGGCGCGAACGCCTCGCGCAACGTGTTCGAGACGCTCCTGGGCGAGGCCCCGGACTACCCGATCGATCCGTTCGCGCACTCTCCCGAGGTCGTGACGTTCTTCGAGACGTTGCGCCCCGCGGCCGCCGCGCCTCCGCCCGACCCGCCGGAGCTCGAGCTCGAGCCCGAGCCGACACCCTGGCCGTGGACCGTGCTGTTGCCCGGCGGTGTGGGCTACTTCATCGACAAGAAGCCCGTCGCGGGCGCGATCGTGGGGGGGATCCAGGCGGCGGGGTTCGGCCTCTCCCTGGCGACCTACGTCCAGCTCCAGGAGAGCTACCCCACGCGCCTCCTGGACAGCCAGCCGCCCGACGGCCAGTTCCCCGAGGAGCATCCGGAGCGGCTCGCCGAGTTCAACACGCTCCTCATGGTCAACCGCGTGAGCGCCTCGGCGGCGGTGCTCGCCTACCTCCTGCCCATCCCGATCGAGACGGGCCTGTGGGCGGGGCGCGGCGCGAGGCGGCAGCGCGTCACGATGTACGTCGGGCCCACCACCGTCACGTTCGCCGGGCGGTTCTGAGGTCGGCTGTTCCGCGCATGGAACACGCCGGAGGCCCAGCCGGGCACGCTCTCGTGGAGGCGTGGGGATATACTCCCGGCCACCCCGACGACTGGAACCATGGCCTACCTCCGCTGCAAGGACCCTGTCCGCAACGACGAGCGCGACATCCCGCTGCGCAAGCCGCTCGTCACCATCGGCCGCGCCGAGGGCAATGACGTTGTCCTGGGCGACGTGACGCTCGCCCCGACCCACGCCAACCTCCTGCGGAAGGGCAACCACTTCACGCTCTCGGTCATCGATCGGAGCACGGTGTTCCTGTTCAACGGCCAGCGCGCGCGGTCGACCGACCTGAAGGTGGGGGACGAGGTCGTGTTCGGCCGCTTCACCGTCACGCTCATGGAGGGCGAGCCGAAGTCGAGCCAACCCGCGCCGGGCACCCGGATGAGCGAGGTCGACTCGTTGCGCAAGCTCTCCGAGTTCTCGCGCGACCTGATGGCCGAGTCCTCCCAGGAGCGCATCTTCAAGAAGCTGCTCGAGTCCGTGGTGCAGATCACGGGCGCGGAGAAGGGTTTTCTCATCGCCAACAAGGAGGGCGAGCGGTTCCTGGCCGCCTCCCACAACGTCGGCCGCGAGACGTTGGACATCTCCCGCGTGTCGGACAGCATCGTCGAGCGCGTGATGGAGGACCGCAAGGCCATCATCGTGAGCGACGCGATGCACGACACCACGTTCGCCAACGCGCGCTCCGTCGTCGATCTGCGCCTGTCCAGCGTGATGTGCGTGCCCTTGAGCTACCGCACCGAGCTGCTCGGCGTGCTCTACCTCGGCAACGACAACGTCCGGAACCTGTTCGACCAGCAGGATCTCGCGCTGCTCGAGGTGTTCGCCAGCCAGGCGTCCATGCTCGTGCACACCGCGCTGCTCCTGAACGAGCTCCAGGCCACCAACCGCAACCTGCGCGACCAGCTCCGCCAGACCAGCCAGGGCGGCATGATCGGCAGCTGCGCGCCGATGAAGGAGATCTTCAAGGTCCTCCGCAAGGTCGCGCCCACCGATCTGTCCGTGCTCGTCCTCGGCGAAACCGGCACCGGCAAGGAGCTCATCGCCAAGGAGCTCCACCGCCTCTCCTCCCGCGCGGGCAAGCCGTTCATCTCGATCAACTGCGGCGCCATCCCCGAGAACCTGCTGGAGAGCGAGCTCTTCGGCTACAAGCGCGGCGCGTTCACCGGCGCGAACACCGACAAGGTCGGCAAGTTCGAGGCCGCCGACGGCGGCACCATCTTCCTCGACGAGATCGGCGAGATGCCGATGCCGCTCCAGGTCAAGCTGCTCCGCGTCCTCCAGGAGCGTGTCATCGAGCGCGTGGGCGACGTGAAGAGCCGCCCCCTCGACATCCGCGTCGTGGCCGCCACCAACAAGGATCCCACCGAGGAGATCCAGACCGGGCGCTTCCGCGAGGACCTCTTCTACCGCCTCAACGAGATCACGCTCCAGCTGCCGCCCCTGCGCGATCGCGGCGACGACGTGCAGCAGATCGCCCAGTTCCTGCTCAACAAGTACGCCGAGCAGTACGGCAGCAAGGCCCGCGGCTTCTCCGCCGGCTGCATCAACGCGATGCGCTCCTACTATTGGCCGGGCAACGTGCGCGAGCTCGAGAACCGCATCAAGAAGGCGGTCATCATGACCGACCGCCAACAGCTGGGCCCCGATGACCTGGGCGTCGAGCCCAAGGCCGATCGCACCAAGCTCCAGACTCTCGCCGAGGCCGAGGAGGACTTCAAGAAGCACTACATCCGCCAGGCGCTCGACCAGAACGCCTGGAACAAGGCGCAGACGGCGCGAGAGTTGGATGTCGATCCGCGGACGATCTTTCGGTATATCGAGAAGTTCGGGGAGTAGCTGCGCGGGCCGCCGCCCCCTCACACCCCCAGGATCTTCCGCCCCATCACCCGCTCGATCTCGCGGAGGAACGCCATCTCCTCCTTCGCGCACAACGTGATCGCCTCCCCCGCCGCGCCCGCTCGCGCCGTGCGGCCGATGCGGTGCACGTAGGTGTCGGGGACGCTCGGCACGTCGTAGTTGATGACGTGTGACACGCCCTCGATGTGCAGGCCGCGCGCCGCGATGTCGGTCGCGACCAACACACGCGTGGTGCCCGCCTCGAAGTCGGCGAGGGCGCGCTCGCGCTCGAACTGGGGACGATCGCCGTGGATGGCCTCGGCGCGGATCTCCGCCGCGACCAACGCGGCCGCGAGGCGATCGGCGCCGTGTTTCGTGCGGATGAACACCAACACACGGGTGACCCCCTCGCCCGCGAGGAGGCGCAGCAGCGCGACGCGCTTGTCGGGCTTCTCGACGAGGAGCACGATCTGGCGGATGTGCTCGGCGATGTGCTTGACCGGGGCCACGGTCACGCGCGCGGGATCGGTGAGGATGTAGGCGGCGAGATCGACGATGTCCTTGGGAAGCGTGGCCGAGAACAACACGGTCTGGCGCCACTTGGGGAGCTTCTTGATGACCGCGCGCACGTCCGTGACGAAGCCGAGATCCAACATGCGGTCGGCCTCGTCGAGCACGAAACACTCCACCGCGTCGAGGGCCACCACGCCTTGCGCGCACAGGTCGATGAGACGGCCCGGGGTGGCCACCAGCACGTCGACGCCGTTCTCGAGGGCACGGCGCTGGGCCCGCGGCTTCATGCCGCCGTAGACGACGGCGTGGCGCACGCCGGGGAGCTGCTGGCCGTACACGCCGAACGCCTCGTCGATCTGGATGGCGAGCTCACGTGTGGGCGCGAGGACGAGCGCGCGGATGCCCGTGCCGGGGGTGGCCGCGAGCCGCTGGAGGATGGGCAGGGCGAACGCGGCGGTCTTTCCGGAGCCGGTGGGGGCGGTTCCACACACGTCGCGACCCGCGAGCAGGAGCGGCAGCGCCTGGGCCTGGATGGGCGTGGGCGCGACGTGCCCCAGGGCCGCCAGGGTGGCCCGAAGCGGCTCGATGAGCTCGAGCGTGTCGAAGGTGGGGGTCGTCATCGCGGCCCCCTACCACGCCCCCACAGGATAGCGTAGCCCTCGATGAACGCCCTCCGTCCGACGCCCTCGCGGCCCCAGGCCGTCCTCCTCCTCGCGGTCGCCGCGCTGTTCGCGTCCCCCGCCCACGCGGTCGACGCGCAGTCCGACGTGGCGGTGCAGAGCCAGAAGTCGCTCGGCGACTACTTCGCTGATCTGGAGGGCGACTCCGACCCCGACCGGCTCTACGCCGCGCGGGTGCTCCGCGGCGAGCTCACCCGCGTGCTGCACGTCGAGGCCAAGGCGCCGGCCGGCTCTCTCGCCTCGCTCGACGCCCGCGCCATCCTCATCGAGCTCGAGGAGCGCTTGCCGCGCGCGTGCCGGGCGGGCCTCCAGAAGCTCAACAGCGTGGCCCCCTGCGCTGACATCCTCGGCCTGCTGGACGTGAAGGCGGCGATCCCGGAGATCCAGGCCGTCCTCCTGGTCGAGAAGCGCAAGTGGGTGCGCCGGCACCTCGAAAAGGCCCTCGTGCGGCTGGGCGCCTAGTGTCGGTGCCCAGGATGCGCACCGTCGGCCTCACGGGCGGCATCGCGTGCGGCAAGAGCACCGTGGCCGACCTGTTGCGCGCCCAAGGCGTGCCTGTGCTGGACCTCGACCGCGTGGCCCGGGACGTGGTGGCGCCCGGCGAGCCCGCACTCACCGAGATCGCGGCCCTCTGGCCCGCCGTCGTGGTCGATAGCGCGCTCGATCGCAAGGCCCTGGGCGCGGTCATCGTGGCCGACCCCGCGGCCAAACGTGCGCTGGAGACCATCACCCACCCGCGCATCTGGGAGCGCATGGAGCGGTGGCTCGCCGAACAGGAGGCTGCCGGCGCGCCGGTCGCCGTGGTCGAGGCCGCGCTGATGGTCGAGACCGGGAGCTATACGCGCTACGACAAGCTGCTGGTGGTCTCCTGCGCGCCCGAGGTCCAGCGGGCCCGGCTCGCGTCCCGCGAGGGATACGACGCGGCCACCGTGGAGCGCTGGCTCGCCGCGCAGATGCCCCTCGCCGCCAAGGAGGCGGTGGCCGACGTGGTGATACACAACGATACATCGCCCGAAGCGCTGGCCGCCCGCACGGCGGCAGCATGGAGGGAGATCCTGTCGGAGGCGTGACACATGCGTCGCGAGCGGCATGTATCACTGTGTTCCGCTCCTGCTTTCCACCCCCCAGAGGGTGTTTAGCGGGGGGCTGAGGCAAGCGGACATGACGACGAAGAAGACGGCAGGCTCCAGGCGCTCGATCCGCGGGGACGACCCGCTCGTGTACGGCGGCGTAGGCGAGAGCCCGGTGGAGGCCGGCACGCACGCGGACGCCGAGGGGCTCGACGGGCTGCAGTACGTCACGGGTGAGGTGCCCTACACCAGCCAGGAGGAGATGCTCCTGGACCAAGAGCGCACCGAGGAGCGCATCGAGGACGACCGGGACCTCGAGGCCCCCGAGGAGGTGATGACCAGCCGCGTGGCGCTCGACGAGCGCGACGACGTCAACACCCTGGACGACGTGGACCGCCAGGGCCGGCGAGGCGAGGAGGAGCGGGACTGGTCGGGCGACATGTACGCCGACAGCGGCCGGCACCGGCTCAACGACGGCAGCCGCAAGCACAAGTGATACATCTGATACATCGAGTCGATGTATCGCCGATGTATCACTCCCCCATCGCCTCCTCGGCGACCAGCATCGCGAGCGCCATGATGGTGTGCTGGGGATTGACGCCGATGTTGTCCGGCATCAACGAGGCGTCCGCCACGTAGAGGCCCTGGTGCCCGTGCACGCGGCCCCGCGCGTCACACACGGAGCGGGTCGGGTCGGCGCCCATCATGCAGCCGCCGAACAGGTGGGACAGGATGGCCACGTAGCGACGCGGATCCAGCGGGCCGTTGGCGATCACGTCGAGCTCGCCGGGCCCGAGGCTGTAGGGCAGGCCCTGGATGCCCGGCAACACGGCGGTCGCGCCCGCGGCGAAGTGCAGCTCGGCCACGCGCACCATGCCGGCGCGGAAGCGCGCCATGTCGTACGCGTCGAAGCTGTAGCGAACGATGGGCTTGCCCCCGAAGCCCGCGCCGACGCTGCCCACGCTGCGCGCCCGGAGCGCGTGCACCCACATCGCGAGGTGGCGATACCCGACGATGCGCTCCATGAACGCGCGGCCGCCGCCCCCGATGCGGGAGATGGCCATCTCCATGGGGATGGAGAGGGTCTCCAGCTTCAGACCTCCGTCCTCGCGGAACCGCGTGGACGCCCACCCCTGGGTGACGCCCACGTTCTGGTCGACCGGATCGTCGTAGACCCCGAACACGCCGGTGCCGGGGTGCGCACGAAAGCCCGCGCCGACGGCCGCGTGGGTGAGCCCCGAGCGCCGGAGCAGGACGGGGCTGTGGGTAACGGAGGCGGCCACGAACACGCCCTTCCGGGCGCGGGCGGTGAAGCGGGCGCCCTTCGACCGGGTCTGCGGGTGGACGAACCGGCCGCTGACCCCGACCGCGCGGCCGCCGGTCGATCCGTGCCGCTCGAACAGGATGCGCTCGGCGGGCGCGGAGGAGAGCAACTGCCCGCCGCGACGCAACACCTCGGGCACGTAGTTCAGGTTCGTGCTCTGCTTGCGCATCGAGCGGCAGCCCTGGAGGCACTGTCCCGAGCCCAGGCAGCCCTTCGCGTAGCGCTTGATGACGTGCCCGCCGAAGCCCGCCGCGGCGTCGCCTTTCAACGCGAGCTGGTTGGAGCGTCCCATCGACTCCGGTGGTGTCTCGGAGACGCAGAGGTCCTCTTCGAGCCGATCCTGGAAGCCCCACATGCGCTCGGCGAAGCCGGGGCCGCCGACGCCGTGGTCGCGCTCCCATTCGAGGAAGATGTCCAGCGGGGTGCGGACGCAGATGGCGGAGTTGATGACCGTGGTGCCGCCCACCAGCCGCGCCTGGACCACCGGCCACAAGGCCCGCCCCATCGTGATCGTAGAGCCCCAGTCGTCCATCATGTCGCGCATGGCGCCATAGGTCGTGTGGGCGTAGTCGTGGGGCTCGCGCCAGGGGCCGGCCTCCACCATCAACACGCTCGCGCCTGCGCGCGCCAGCGTCACCGCGGCGGCGGCGCCACCCGCGCCCGTGCCGACCACGACGTAGTCGGCCTCTAGGGCGACATCGCCCCGCTCCTGGAACGCGACGTGGTTCATCCGGAGCCGCTCATGTGGTTCTGAAGGTGCCGGGATCGACCGGGTACGGCGCCACGTTGAGCCGACGGCGCACCTCGGGGTCCTGGCCCCAACACATGCACGCGTACATCTTGAGCAGAAAGACGGCCTGGCGCAGCAGGTAGAACCGCGTGGTGCAGATGCGTTCGGCGTGCGTGTCCCGCAGGCCGCGGGGCAGGAGGAACGACGGGAGCGGCACGTACACGGTGAGCACCGGCGTCAGCGCGTATACGAGCGCGCCGAGCACCAGGCCGGCCCACACCATGGGCGTGGTCTCGCGGCGCGTCTGCGCCAGGAACGCGTCCACGCCGGCGTCCGCGAGGCCGGGAAGGGCGGCCGTGGCCGGCATCATGTCGCACATCGTGGCGCGCACGAGCCAGGTCATCGGAAGGCCCCTCGCCGGCCGGGCACCTAGTACTGCACGAGCGACTGGACCGGGGCCGGGCTGAGCGCGGCGCGACCGTCGAGGAAGCACAGCTCGATGACGAAGCAGCAGGCCACGACCTTGCCGCCGAGCTTCTCGACCAGCTTCGCGGTGGCGACCGCGGTGCCGCCGGTGGCGATGAGATCGTCCACCACGAGGACGCGCTGGCCGGGGAGCACGGCGTCGATGTGCATGTCGAGGGTCGCGTGGCCGTATTCGAGCGCGTAGGACTCGCTCACCCGCTCGTAGGGGAGCTTGCCCGGCTTTCTCGCGGGGACGAACGCCGCGTCGAGCGCGAGCGCGAGCGGCACGCCGAAGAGGAAGCCGCGGGACTCCATGCCGACGACGGCGTCGATGCCGGCGTTGCGGTAGAGCTCCGCGAAGTGGTCGGTGATGCCCCGCACCAGCGCGGGCTTGGCGAGGATGGGGGTGATGTCCTTGAACAGGATGCCCGGCTTGGGGAAATCCGGGACGTCCCGGATGGTCTGCCTCAGCGCGGTCTCTAGATCGCTCACGATGCCTCCGGCGCGGCACGGCCACGCGCGCCGAACCATTTCACGAAGAGCCACCCCGCGCCAAGCCCCACCACCAAGAGGACGAACCCGAGGAGGTCCTCCTTGATGACGTGCGTGAGCGCGCTCGGGTCGGTCAACAGGTCGGGACGGCGCCCGATCGTGCGCGCGCCGAAGAACGCGAGCACCGCGCACCAGAGGGTGGAACCTACGAAAGTGATCGCCATGAACGCCAGGAACGGCATCCGTACGAGCCCGGCGGGAAACCCGATGAGGTGCCGCACCACGGGGAGCAACCGCGCGAAGAAGACACCCCCGAGCGCGTACTGGGAGAGCCACCGTTCGGCGAGCTCGAGCCGCGCGGGAGGGAGCAGGAAGTACTTGCCCCAGCGGAGCACGAAGGCGCGCCCGACCGTGTAGGTGAAGCCGTAGCAGAGCGACGACCCGAACGTGGAGCCCGTGCCGCCCGCGAGGATGACGCCCCAGATGTTCATGCGGCCCTGCTCGGCCCAGTACGCGGCCGGCGGCATGATGATCTCGGACGGGATGGGGACGATGGTGCTCTCCAGCGCCATCATCACGAAGACGCCGAGGTAGCCCCACTCCTCGACGAAATCGAACCACGTCACCATCAGCTCGTGCAACATTCAGCTCTCCAGCTTCCAGGCGCGGAGGGCATTGAGCACCTCGTGCGCGGTCAGATCCAGGTGCAACGGCGTCACGACGGCAAAGCCGGACTCGCACAGGGGCCCGTCGGACTCGGGCAGGTCATCGAAGCGGTCGTGGTCGCCCCCGATCCAGTAGTACTTGCGCCCGCGCGGATCCAGGTTCACCGCGACCGTGGGGTGGTACCAGCGGCGCCCGAGCGGCGCGACGCGGACACCCTTGAGCTGGTCATGGGGCAGGTCCGGCACGTTGACGTTCAGGAGCACGCCGGGCGGGAGCTTCTGCCGCATGGTCTCCATCACCACGTCGCGCGCGATGCGCTGGGCGGTGTCCCAATGGGGCGCGGCGCCCGACACCCAGAGGCTCACCGCGATGGACGGGATGTCGAACGAGGCGGCCTCGCGCGCGGCCGCGACCGTGCCCGAGTACATCACGTCATTCGACAGGTTCGAGCCGCGATTGATCCCGGACACCACCAGGTCGGGCTTGCGCGGCAGGAGGTGGTGCGCGGCGATGTAGACCGAGTCGGCGGGGGTGCCGGACACGGAGAACCGACGCTCGCCGTGCTGCGCCACACGGAGCGGCTCGTGCATGGTGAGCGAGTGCGACTTGGCGGACTGCTCGGTGGCGGGCGCCACGGTCCACACCTCGCCCAGGTCGGCCATCGCGGCCTCGAGCGCGCTCAAGCCAGCGGCCTCGATGCCGTCGTCATTGGAGAGGAGGATGAGCATCTTTGATGGGGTCAGGGGGTGCGTTCGGGTAGGGTCCGCGGGCATAACCCATGCCCCGCACGATATGCTGTGCGCGCCATGCGCCCCCGTTACGCCGACCTCTTCCGCCGCATGCGCGACCCCGATTCGGTCGCCGCGGATGCCGCTTTCGACGCCGTGCTCTTCGATCGGGCGGAGGCCCTCCCCGATCTGATCGAGTGCTTCCAGAAGAGCCGGAAGGATCCCCTCCTCCGCTTCCTCTGCGTGCAGTTGCTGGGCTTCTCCGAGTCGATCGAAGCGCTCCCGGTCCTGCTCGACGCGCTGGACGACAAGCACGAGATGGTCCGCGCCGAGGCCTGCCGCTCCCTGGAGGACCTGGCGCACCCGTCCTCGATTCCGCACCTCGAGGCCCGCCTCGACGACATGGACGAAGAGGTGCGGGTGGCCGCCGCCGAAGCCCTGATCGCCGTGCGCGGCGGCGGGCGCGAAACGGGCTGATCGAGCCGCCGATCCACATCGGCCCTGGTAGCGAGCCGAACACGTGCTAGCTTGCAGGCGTGCTCGCCTTCCTCCTCACCGTGTCCCTCGCCTCTGCCGACACCTCGGAAGCCCTCATCGGTCGCATGAAGGGCGCGTGGGAGCGCCTCTCGTCCTACCGGACCACCCAGGTCATCCAGGAACGCGTGAAGGGGCAGCTCGGCGTCGAGCAGCGCGTCAAGGCCAGCTTCCGCAAGCCCTGGGAGATCCAGCTGGAGTGGGAGTCTCCTCACCCCGGCCGCAAGGTGTACTGGAACGCCGCGCGGCACGGCGGCGAGGTGCAGGTCTACCCCGGCGGGCTCGCCGGCCGGGCCGTCGGGATCTTGAGCTTCTCGATGGACAACCGGATCCTCAAGGCCGACACCAACTACTCCCCTGCGGACGGCGGCTTCGGCTACCTCGTCAAGCTCGTGTCGTCCTCGGTGGCGGCCTCCTCTCCGCACAGGCCCACGCTCGCCGAGCCGGTCTCGTCCACCGCCGGCGGCGAGCCCACGTGGACCATCTCGATGACCGACGTGCAGCACCCGCGGTTCGCCCGAACGGAGCTGCTCGTGTCGGCCAGGACCGGCCTCCCACGCAAGTTCACCGGGTGGGGCCCGGACGGGGCGCTCGCGGAGCGATTCGAGTGGTTCGACACGGAGATCGACCCGGTGCTGGTCGACGCGGTCGACTTCAGCGCCGGCTACCCGTAGGCGCGGACCGCGCGGGCGCGCTGGGCAGTGCGGCGTCCAGCCGGATACCCTCCCGACATGCGCCCACACCGACGAGCTCGAGGATCCCTGCTGTCAATGCTGGGAATCACGCTCCTCTCGCTGGATGCCGCGGGTGGCGGCCCGGCCCACGCCCAGCCGCTCGCCCCCTCCGCACCCCGCGCCCCCTCCGAGACCCGCGCCTCGTTCGTCGGCGCCGTCCCGCTCGCAGCCGGCTCCGTCGAGGTGGGCTCGGTCGAAGCGGCCTCCGTCGATACCGGGGCGCCCTCCATGAACGCCGCCTCGAAGGACGCGGCCTCCCTCGATCCGGCCGTCCTCGACATGGCTCTCGGGGCGCTGGAGTGCGCGCGCAGGTCCGGCTCCGCCGGGGAGCGCGCGGACAAGGTGCTCTCGGTCATCGACTTCCGCCTCCCCTCCTCCACCCCGCGCCTCTGGGTCATCGACCTCGACAGCGGCGCCACCTTGTTCACGGAGCGGGTCTCCCACGGGCGCAACACCGGCGAGGATGCCGCCACGGCGTTCTCGAACATCCCGGGTAGCAACCAGTCGAGCCTCGGGCTCTTCCGCACGGGCGAGATCTACGTCGGCAAGCATGGGCGCTCGATGAAGCTGGACGGGCTGGAGCCGGGCTTCAACGATCGGGCGCGCGACCGCGCGATCGTGGTGCACGCGGCCTCCTACTGCACGGGCGAACACGTTGCCCAGTGGGGCCGGCTCGGCCGCAGCCAGGGGTGCCCCGCGCTCGATCCCGCCGTGTCCGACGCGGTGATCGACACCATCCGCGACGGCACGCTGCTGTTCGCCTACTACCCCGATCCCGACTGGCTCTCCGGGTCCTCCGCGCTCCGCTGCGAGGGAGCGGAGGACCCGGCGTAGCTCGGGCCCCCGAGCCTCAGCGACCCTGCGCCACGAGCAGGATGTCCGCCAGCTCCTGGAGCGTGTAGGGCTTCTGGAGGAACGCGGTGGGGCCGCGCGGCAGCTTGCCGCCCATGGCCCCGGTCTCGTCGTAGCCGCTCGACACCACGACCGGCAGATCGGGATGGTGGTCACGGATGCGCGCGAGGGTCTCCTCGCCGTCCATGATGGGCATCGTCAGGTCGAGCAGCACCCCCAGGATGGGCGTGGCGTCGTCATCCAGGACGCCGAGCGCGGTCGGGCCGTCCCCCGCTTCGATCACGCGGTACCCCAGGAACTCGAGGAGCAGCCGGGCCGTTGCGCGAACCTCCGGCTCGTCGTCCACGACGAGGATGGTGCCGACAGCGGGGCGCATCCGGGGAACCTCGACCTTGGAACCCGCCTCGGGCACGACCCCTTCCGCGGCGGGGAGGTACACCATGCAGCGGGTCCCCTCGCCGGGCACGCTCTGGAAATGGATCGCGCCTCCGTGCGCGCGCACGATGCCGGTCACGGCCGAGAGGCCGAGGCCGCGCCCGATCCCCTTGGTGGAGAAGAACGGGTCGAACACGCGCGCCAGCACGTCCGGCCTCATGCCGGGGCCCGTGTCGACGACCTCGAACAGGACGTAGACCCCGGGGGGTGTGCCGAGCCGCGTGGCCTGCGCCTCCCCGAGCTCGTGGAGCGAGGTGGACACGCTCACGCGGCCGACCATGTCCCCCACGGCCTCGGCGGCGTTCATCACGAGGTTCATCACCACCTGTTGGAGGTGGCTGGGATCGGCCTGCACCGGAGGCAGGTTCGGCGAGAGGTGGAGATCCAGCACCACCTTCTTCGGGAAGGCGGTCTCCACGAGGCCGAGGATCTCGCGCACGTTCGCGGACAGGTCCAGGTGTTCGGTGCGGAACGGGGCCTTGCCAGCGTACGCCAGCAGCTGGCGCGTGAGGTTCTGGGCCCGGCGGGACGCGGTGACGATGTCGGAGAGCAGCGCCAGGTCGGCGCCGGCGGCCTCCGCCCGGATCACCGCGAGGGAGGCGTTGCCGAGGATCACCGCCAGCAGGTTGTTGAAGTCGTGGGCCACGCCGCTGGCGAGCAGGCCGAGGCTCTCGAGCTTCTGCGCGTGCAGGAGCTGGGCGTTGATCCGGTCGCGCTCGCGCTCGGCCTCGATGCGCCCGGTCACGTCGATCATGACCCCGCGCACGTGCCGCGGCTGCCTGTCGTGGTCGCGCATCACCCGCACGACGTCGTGCATCCACACCGTGCGCCCGTCCCGCGCGATCACGCGGTACTCGAGCTCCTGGTCGCGCCCGCGACGGAGCGCCGCGCGCGAGCTCGTGGTGACCCGCTCGACGTCGTCGGGGTGGAGGATGGACCGCCAGAAGTGGGGCTCGTACCAGCGCTCGAGCGGGTACCCCAACACGCGCTCCGCCCACTCGCTCACGAACGTGAAGCTCGGCGAGTTGACCTCGGACTCCCAGACGATGACGTCGATGGAGTTCACGAGGTCCTGGAAGCGCGCGCGCACCGCTTCGGCCTCGAGGCGCGCCTGCACCTGCTCCGTCACCTCGACCGCGTGCATGGCGGTCCCGACGATTCGGGCCTCCGCGTCCCGCAGCGGGGCCCAGACGTAGTTGTACCACCCCTCCGAGAGGCGGCCGTCCCCCGTGCGGTCGAACACGGCGCGCACCTCGTGCCCCGTGTAGGGCTCGCCGGTGGCGAACACGCGGTCGAGCCGGTCGAAGAAGCCCTGCGCGGACACCTCCGGGAGGGACTCCCGGCCGGGCCGGCCGTACAGATCGCGCGTCGGCCCGACCATCTGGAGGTAGCGGCCGTTCGCCATCTCCAGCACGTGCTCGGGGCCGCTCCGGAGCGCCACGATCATCGGAGATTGCTCGACCAGCGTGCGCAAGCGGTGGCGCTCGGCGGCGACCCTGGCGGTGGCGGTACCGGCCTCCCGCGCGCGCTCGATGCGGCGGAGCGCGGAGGCCGCGAGGTCGACCACGAGGCCGAAGCGCTCCTCCATCTCCGAGCCCGGCTCGACCGCGGCGACGAAGACTGCGTCACGACGGCCGGGGGCGCCGCAGGGCCGGACATCCAGGCCCTGCCGGAGCGCGTGCTCACCTTGGCGAGGGGGATCCGGGAACGCCAGGAGTCGCCCGGAGGCGGCCACCCGCCGCAGCTCCGGCCCGCCGGTGGACCACGCCGCGACGTCGGTGATGCCGAGCGCCAGGGCCGCCTCGACGCCCACGTGGAGCACCGCGCCCTCGTCGTCCGCGGCCTCGAGGTCACGGATGAGCGCGCGCAGGAGCGCCACCATGTCGCTGGCGCTGCCCGTACCGTCGACGCCGACCTCGCTCACACGCCTCTCCGGGCACGCTCCTATCCGGAAGTCCACTTCTTGCGACTTTCGCGAAAGAGGCGCGTCACGCCGGAATTGGCTCCTGCTCGCCGGGAGGGCGCGCCGTCGGCTCGATCGGGACGGGGATGGGCTCGGGCGTGGGTGGAGGCTCCGGGACGGGCGCGGGGTCGGGATCCGGCTCCGGCGTCGGGTCCGGCACCGGCTCGGGGATGGGATTCGGGGGCTCCGGCGCGGGCTCCGGCGCAGGAACCGGAGATGGGGTCGGCACCTCCGGCGGCATGGCCCGCGGGCAGCCCATCAGGGCCAGACCCAACAATCCGACCATGCGTCCCATCCTCACCTCCCCCGTGAACCTAAGCGCCGCCACGCCGAGGGCCGGTGGGGTGGTCTCCGGGGCGTCCGCTCCGTTAGAAGGCGGAATGTTCCTCGTCTCCGTCGTGAATTCCAAGGGTGGCTGCGGGAAGACCACCCTCTCCACCCACCTCGCGGCCCGGTACGCCGGCCAGGGGCATCGCTGCGTCCTCGGGGACCTCGATCGGCAGCAGAGCGCCATCGAGTGGGTGGAGCGGCGGCCGCCCTCCCTCCCCATGATCGAGGCGCTCGCGCTCGACATCGACGCGATGGCGCTCCCTTTCGACGAGGGCCGCATGGTCATCGACGTGCCGGCGGGGATGAAGCGCAAGGCGCTCGAGATCGTCGTGCGGGCGTCGGATGCCCTGGTCGTCCCGCTCCTCCCCTCGGTCTTCGACGAGCGCGGCACCGCGCGGTTCCTGGACGTGTTGAACGAGCTCAAGCCCATCCGGAAGGGGCGCCGGCCGGTGGCGATCGTCGCCAACCGCGTGCGCACGAACAGCGCCGCGGCCCGCCAGTTGAACACGTTCCTGGAGGGCCTGGAGATCCCCACGGTGGCCCGCTTGTCGGATGCGCAGCACTACGTTGCCGCCGCGGGATCCGGGATCACCTTCTTCGACCTGCCGGCTTCCCGGGGCAAGGGCCCACGGGCCGAGTGGGCGCCGCTGCTCGCCTTCCTGGACGCGCTGTCGGACGTGCAGGATCTCGCCGAGGGCAGCGCGACGGGCTGAAGGCGGACGACCAGCGCTTCACTCGGCGCTGACCGCTCCTATGTTCTCCCGAGGAACGGGGGAACCACGGATGAGCCGCCTCAACAGCGGGTTTATGCTCCTTTCGTGCCTCGGGATCGTGGCGATTGCCGCGAACGGGCACATGCAGGAGCGGAGGCCCAGCGAGGGAGCACCCTCCGTACGGCGCGCGTCGCCACGAACGTGGGCGGACGACCATGTCGTGGTCCTGCCACGCCCCGGCTATTCGCTCGCGGATCTCGCGCCTTCGCTGCGGAGCCGCGTCATGCGGGAGCCCGGGCCCGCGGGCTATGGCGCGCTGGAGATCCCGACAGGCCTCACGCGCAACGCCTTCCTGGACATGTTGCGCCGGGACGGGCGGGTCTTGCGCGCGGCGCCGGATGGCATCATCCAGGGCGCCTCGGATGTGTATGTCTCCGGCGACGACCGGCCGGCGCGAAGAGCTGTATCGCGCGCCCGTTGGCACATCGTGGCGTCCAATCCGCCGGCGGACGGTGACGCGAAAGGGATCACGATCGCGCTGCTCGACACCGGCGTTGCCTATGAGGATCATTCGGCGGGAGGCCTCGATTATCGACGAGCCCCCTCGTTGGCGGGCGTCCGGTTCGTGGCGCCTTGGGACTTCATCAATGGCGACGCACACCCGAACGACGACCACCAACATGGCACCCACCTCGCGAGCCTGATCGCGGCGGCCGGCGCCTACCCGGGCATCGCGCCGGGTGTGTCGATCATGCCGATCAAGGTGTTGGATCGCGACAATGTCGGGACCGAGCTCGCGTTGGTGGATGGCATCGTGCACGCCGTGACACACGGCGCCGACATCATCAACATGAGCCTCTCGTTTGGGCGCGGCTACGTCCCCTCCCGCATGTTGGTCGAAGCGTTGGAGCGCGCCGCCGCGTCCGGGGCCGTGCTGGTCGCCGCCGCGGGCAACGACGGCGGGGAGTACGTGTCACAGCCCGCGGCCAATCCGCTCGTCGTCGCGGTCGGCGCGAACCGGCCCGAGGGGGTCGCGGTGTACGGCGCCGCGCCCTACAGCAACGCGAGCCCGCGGGTGGATCTGATGGCGCCGGGCGGCTCGGTGGACGAGGACCGCGACGGCGACGGGCTCCTGGACGGGGTCATCGGCGAGACCATCGCGCTCGGAGACCCGAGCCGCACCGGCTACTGGCTCTACGCCGGCACGAGCCAGGCGACGGCGTTGGTGAGCGGCGCGGCCGCCCGGCTGCTCGCCGATGGGCGTCGGGCCGACGAGATCCGTGTCCTGCTCCAGGGCAGCGCCGCGGTCGAGTCCTACATCCACACCGACTGGGTGGACGGCCGGGGGCGCGGCCGCCTCGACGTGACGAACGCGCTGGCGCTCGGCCGTGGCGCGATCCGGCCGGTCGCGCGTGGGTTCTCCGTGGCGCTCCTCGGTTGGCTCGCGGCCGCCGACGACGACACGACCGTGCGGCCCGCCGCGCGCGTCACCGTGTTGGACGAACAGCTGCTCCCCGCCGTCGGCGTGCAGGTCGTGGGCACCTTCGCGGGCGTCTCCGACCTGTCGTTCACGTGTGTCACCGACGCCGAGGGCATGTGCTCGGTCGTGGGGCCCGCGGCGCCGGCCACCGATCTCGGCGCGTGGACGGTCTCCGCCGACGACGTGGTGGTGGGCGGCGTGTCGCACCATCCGCGCACCGCGTTGTACGCCAGCGAGGGCCTCCAGGCGCTGCTCCACGAGATGCGCGTCAACCCCGACCTCGTCGGCACCGTGCCCGTGTGGCGCTGGCGCGCCCAGGAGCACCCGATGCTCGGGCGGGTCGCGGCCTCCTACGTGGTGGGAAACCTCGGCACCGGCATCGCCACGTCGCCCCAGGTGGTCGTCGCGACCCCCGGCGCGCTCGGGCGCTCGACGCTGCTCGCGAACGGCGTGTTCGAGGTGGGCGGCGGCGCACCCGCATCCCACCCCGTGACCGTGAGCGCCAGGACCACCCCCCGGTGCGACGGCGGCGCCGCCGCCTGGGAGGTGCTGGACCTCGCGGACGCGGACGTCACCGCGCTGGTGCTGGACGCGACCGGCCTCGGCGACACCCCGTTGGCGCTCGGCACCCCCGAGCTGATGAGCGGCGGGGGCGCGCGCGCCTGCGCCCTCGATTCGCAGCCCTTCGTGGTGGCCACCGGCGAGCGCCTGGATCTGTCGCACGGCACCAGCGCGCAGCTCTCGGCCTCCCCCATCGGCGAGTGGCTCGCGGACGGCGGGTGGACCACCCCGAGCGGCGAGCCCGCGGCCACCGCGATCGCGGCCAGCGTCATCGCGGCGGGGGCGCACGGTCGGCTCGCGGGTTCGGGGAGCAGCCGGTAGGCGGGCGTCCGTCGGTCCGCCTCGGGAGCGCGGGCTCGACAAGCGCTCCCGGCCCGGTGCATCGTGTGGCGGCCGAGGTCCCGCCCATGCTCCTGTGGCTCATCGCCTGCACGTCACCCGGATCGAAGGACGACAGCGCGTCCGACAGCGCGTCCGTCCCCGAGCCGGTGCCCGGCCCCGCGTGGGACGCCGCCGCGCCGCTCGTGGACTGCACGCCCGGCGGGGACGCGCCGCTGCTCGAGACCGCCCTCGCGGACGCAAACCTCGCCCGCGAGGACGTCGGCTACACCGACCGCCAGTGGACACAGTGGGGCGCCTACGTCGAAAACGCGTTCGTGCTCTCCTGGTACACCACGGTGCACCACGCGCCGGAGCAGGTGCCGTGTTTCGCTGGCCAGCTCACGACGGACCTCGACGCCGCCGCCGCCACGCCGCACCCGGTCGCGGGGCTGCTCACCGCGCTCGCGGGCCGAGTGGACGCGCCGCTTGCCGCCGACCCGGTGGACCCCGGGGAGACGACGCTGGAGGACGCGGTGTCGTACCTCCTCGAAATCACCGGTGATACATCTGCTGATACATCGGATGTATCAGCGCTCGACCCGGCGCTCGCCGACGCCCTGGTCCCGATCGTGCTCGCCGTCGCCGATGCCGTCGCCACCCGGCACCTGCTGGACGCCGCGCTCGAGGAGAACGGCTGGGGCGCCAACAAGGCCTACAACCAGGGCCCGGGCCTGGTCATCGACGTGGGCCGCGCCTTCCCCGACTACTCCGACCCCGAGGAGCTCGCGGCGTTCACGACCTGGTACCTCTCCGACCTGGGCCCGCGCGCGCTGATCGACCCGGCGCGTCGCGTCGCGTTCGCCATCGAGGACGCCGACCTGGCCCGCTTCGTCGGGATGGACGCCGCGCTGCGCATCGACACCTCGGCCGGCGCGATCCTCCTCTCGCCCGGCACCGACGACATCCACGGCGACGACGAGGGCGCGCTGCTCCTGCACCTCGAGTTCGGGGGCGACGACACCTACACCGGCGGCGCCGGCGCCACGCTCGACGGTGACAACCCCGTGTCCGTGCTGGTCGACCTCGGTGGGAACGACGCCTACGGCTACACCATCGTCGCCGACGCCAACGACGTAGCCGGGGTCCTCGCCTCGGATGAGGACGGGCGATCGAGCGCCAACGGCTACTACGTGTCCGCGTCGATGACCGGCCGCCAGGGCTCCGGGCGCCACGGCATCGGCATGCTCTACGATCTGGGCGGCACCGCCGACACCTACGCCTCGCTCCGCATGAGCCAGGGCTTCGGCTCCCTCGGCGTGGGCGTGCTGGCGGACGACGGCGGCGACGACACCTACGCCGCCGAGACGGGTGCCCAGGGCGCGGGCGTGTTCGGCTTCGGGCTGCTCTACGACGGCGGTGGCACCGACTCGTACCGCGCGTGGAGCAACGCGCAGGGCTTCGGCTACGTGGGCTCGGGCGGCCTCGCCTACGACCGCGACGGGGACGACACCTGGTGGTCCGATCCCGGCAACGACTACGGCGGCACCACGCTCTACTACTCCCCGCAGCTCGCGTCGGGCCAGGGCAACAGCTCCTTCACCCAGGGCGCCGGCTTCGGGCTGCGCGGCGACACCTACAGCGTGTGGCTCGCGGGCGGGTTGGGTGTGTTGCGGGACGCGGCGGGGAACGACGCCTACACCGCGGGCGTGTTCGCGCAGGCCACCGGCTACTGGGAAGGCACGGGCGTGCTCGCGGACGGCGCCGGGAACGACACCTACGACGCCCTCTGGTACATCCAGGGCGGCGCGGCCCACTTCGCGCTCGCCATCCTGGTCGACACCGCCGGGAACGATGAGTACAACCCGAACTTCACGCCCTACAACGTGATGCTCGGCTCCGGCCACGACTTCTCGGTGGGCGTGGCGATCGACGGCGCCGGAGATGACGTGTACCACTACACCACCCTCGCGGCGGGCGCGTCGAACTGCCAGGGCGTGGGCGTGTTCGTCGACAACGACGGCGCCGACACCTACCGCGCGGATTCCGCCTACTCGACCGGGCTCGGCAACCACTCGACCGAGTGCGCCACGCGCCTGACGACCGACTCCGAAGGGTTCTTCCTCGACAGCGGCGGGGACGTGGACACCTACGTGTGGCCGGCCGGCGACACCCGCGCCCCGGCGAACGACACCTCGTTCGGGATCGCGTGGGCCGGCACGTCCGACGAGCACGGGGGCGCCGTGGATGGCGACGGCGGGACGGGGTTCCGCGCCTACTAGGGACCGTATTGGCGCCGACGGCGGGCCAGGCGCAGGGCGCCAAGGAGGGCCCCGCCGAGCTTGGAGACATCCGGGAGGCCGCCCCCCCCGTCACACGCGCACCCCGCCGCCTCTTCGATGACCTGGCCCTTCGGCGGTCGGCGCGGCCGGTCCGTGTCCTCGGGGATGTCCGAGTCCGTGGTTCCCGGGCCCGTGTCCTCCGGCAGGTGGCTCGCGGCGTCGACCGCCGCCCAGAGCACCGGGTCGTTGCCGTCGTACCCGATCGCCCAGAAGCCGAAGCCGGCGAGCCCCTGGTCCACCGCCCACTCCATCTTCACCGAGAGCGAGTCCGCGTCGTCGTACCAGGCCTGGCGCGTGGACGAGCTCGAATACCAGGGCGTGTCGCTCCCCACGTCGTAGGACCGACCATAGGTGCCCGCGTCGGCCACCGCGGTGCTGTAGATCACGCTCCACCCGTCGTCTGTCGTGTCCGCGGGCACGCCCGTTGCGTCGGCGACCGGCCACTCCTGCCCGTAGGTCGGCAAGCCGAGCACGATCTTGTCCGCCGGGGCGCCGGTGGCGAGGTAGTCGGCGACGGTCCAATCGAGCGCCCAGCGGCTCCAGAGGTCCCCCGCCGACAACGGCGAGTTGGGCCCCGCGCCGCCGCCCGTGTAGTGGTAGGCGTACCCCATGATGAAGAGACCGTCGCTCGCGTCCGCCAACGCCGGATAGTCCCACGCGTCGTTCCAGTCGACCGCGGGGGTGGCCAGCCACACCTCCCCGACCCGGGCGCGCAGCTCCGTCACGAACGTCACGAGATCGGCGCGCCGCGCGACGGGCAGCCCCTCGAAGTCGACGTTCACGCCGTCCGCGCCGTAGGTGTCCACCAGCTCGGCCAGGGCGTCGATGGTGACGGCGCGGCGGCTCGGCGAGGCGAGCACGGCGTCCATCACGTCCCCGTCGAACGACGTGATGCACAGGTGCACCTTCACGCCCGCCGCGTGCCCGAGCGTCACCGCCTCCCGCGCCACGCCGGTCCAGCGCGACTGGCTGGACACCGAGCCGTCCGACTCGAGGTCCACGTTGAAGATGGCGAGGTGGGTCAGGTGGGCCCACGGCACCTCGTCGGGCCCCACGGTCCAGTACGGAAGGTAGCCGTACACCACCTTGTCCGGTGGGTCGGCGGGTGGCGCGGGCGGGGGGCCGGGCGCGCGGGAGAGGCCGAGCGGCCGCGTAGCGAGCGTGGCGTGCGCGGCGTGGGCCCCCGGGCCCGGGACCGGAGCACCGTCACGCGCGAGCGCCGGCGGGAGGAGGGCCGAGAGGACCAGCGGGAGCATGTCCGGGTCCTAAGCCGACGACCGGGGTGGCGCCGCTTTACGCCGCTCGCAAAGCACCTACGTCTATCGGCCAACATCCGGGAGGAGAGATGAAAGCAGTCGTGTTCCACGGCGTGGGGGACATCCGCTTGGAGGACGTGCCGGACCCGCGCATCCAGGCGCCCACCGACGCCATCATCAAGGTCACCGCGAGCGCCATCTGTGGCACGGATCTCCACATGATCCGGGGCACCCTGCCGGGGCTCCAAGCGGGGACGGTGCTCGGGCACGAGGCGGTCGGCGTGGTCGAGGAGATCGGGCCCGACGTCCGGAACCTCTCCGTCGGCGACCGCGTGGTGGTGCCCTCCACCATCGCGTGTGGCGTCTGTGCGTATTGCCGTGACGGATGCTTTTCTCAATGTGACACGGCCAACCCCAACGGAAAGCTGGCCGGCACCGCGTTCTTCGGCGGCCCCAGCGAGAGCGGGCCGTTCCACGGGCTGCAGGCCGAGCGGGCGCGGATCCCGTACGCCAACGTCGGGCTCGTGAAGCTGCCCGACGAGGTGAGCGACGAGCAGGCCGTGCTCCTCTCGGACGTGTTCCCGACCGGTTGGTACGGCGCCGAATTGGCCCATCTCCACCCCGGCGCCACGGTCACGGTGCTCGGGTGTGGCCCCGTCGGGCAGTTCGCCATCGCGAGCGCGAAGCTGATGGGCGCAGGGCGGATCTTCGCGGTCGACTGCGTGGAGTCGCGGCTGGACATGGCCCGCCGCCAGGGCGCGGAGGTGGTCAACTTCGAGAAGGAGGACCCGGTGGAGACCATCCGCCGCCTCACCGACGGGATCGGCACGGACCGTGTCATCGACGCAGTGGGGGTCGACGCGTGCCGCAGCCACAACGCCCCGCCGAACGGGCGGGCCGCGCGTGACAAGTCGGAGCTCGACGAGATCTCCAACAACAACCTCGCCCCGAATTGGAACGCGGGAGACGCGCCCACGCAGGCCCTCGACTGGGCCATCGACATCTCCGCGAAGGCCGGCGGCATCGCGATCGTAGGGGTCTACCCGAGCAACGACCGCTTCTTCCCCATCGGCCGGGCCATGAACCGCAACCTGAGCGTACGGATGGGGAACACACCCCATCGTCGCTTCATCCCGATGCTGGTGGACCTGGTGCGCAGCGGTGTCATCGACCCGCGGGACGTGCTCACCCAGCAGGCCCCGCTCACCAGCGCGATCGAGGCCTACCGCCACTTCGATCGACGCGAGGCCGGCTGGATGAAGGTCGAGCTGCTGCCGATGGCGGCGCCGGTGCATTGACGCCGGGTCTACCGTGCACCAAGAGAGGGCCCCCAACTCGGGGGCCCTCCTCACCGGGGGTGCTACGCGGTCTCGAGCGCCCGCGCGAATTGGGCGGCTTCGGTCGAGGCCTCGAGCGCGGTCGTGGAAGACGTGCCACCCGCGATGATCTGCGCCACGTCGTCGAAGTAGCCGGTGCCGACCTCGCGCTGGTGGCGCACCGCGGTGTAGCCGAGAGGCTCGGCGGCGAACTCCTCCGCCTGCAGCTCGGCGTAGGCGGCCATGCCCCGCTCCCCGTACGCGTGGGCGAGCGAGAACATGCCGTGGCTGATGCTGTGGAAGCCGGCCAGCGTCACGAACTGGAACTTGTACCCCATGGCCCCGAGCTCGCGTTGGAAGCGCTCCAACGCCACCGCGTCCATGTGCATCTTCCAATTGAACGACGGCGAACAGTTGTAGGCCAACATCTTGTCCGGGAACGCGGCGCGGACCGCCTCCGCGAAGCGCCGGGCGGCGACGAGATCGGGGGTCGAGGTCTCACACCACAACACGTCCGCGTAGGGCGCGTACGCCATCGCCCGCATGATGGCGGCGTCGAGGCCACCCTGGTAGTGGAAGAACCCTTCGGGGCTCCGGCTGCCGGTCAGGTACGGTTGGTCGCGCAGGTCGATGTCACTGGTCACCAGCCGGGCGCTCTCGGCGTCGGTGCGCGCGATGAGTACGGTGCGCACCCCGAGCACGTCCGCCGCCAGGCGCGCCGCCACGAGCGAGCGGATGAATTGGCTGACCGGCAGCAGCACCTTTCCGCCGAGGTGACCACACTTCTTCTCGCTGGCGAGCTGATCCTCGAAGTGGATCCCCGCGGCGCCCGCCTCGATGAGCGAACGCGCGATCTCGAACGCGTTGAGCGGCCCGCCGAAGCCGGCCTCGGCGTCGGCCACGATGGGCGCGAACCACTGGCGGCCCGCGCGCCCCTCCGCGTGATCGATCTGGTCCGCGCGTTGGAGCGCCTGGTTGATGCGCCGCACCAGCGTCGGCACGCTGTTGCAGGGGTACAGGCTCTGGTCGGGGTAGGTCTGGCCGGCGAGATTGCCATCCGCGGCCACCTGCCACCCGCTCACATAGATGGCGGGCAACCCCGCGCGCACCTGCTGCACCGCCTGGTTGCCGGTCGACGCCCCGAGGGCGGGCACGAACGCGCGCGCCTTCAACATCTCCCAGAGGCGGTCGGCGCCGATCTCGGCGAACGTGTGGCGTACGCGGAGGGTGCCCCGGAGCCGATCGACGTCGGTTGGCTCGTACGGGCGTACCACACCCGTCCACCGCCCCTTCGGCGACTCGTCCCGCTCGGGCGTCACGGCGCCCTGGGACTTGGCGACGGCGGGCGGGTTCTGGACGGGCTTCCTGCTAGGCATCTGGTCACTCCATGGTCGGAGGGAGGAGGGTGACGATCCGCTCGTAGGCGAGCGATGTCACGAAGGGTGGCAGCCGGCGCGCGGTACAGGCGCGTTGGAACAACGCGCGCGCTTCGGCCCAGCGGCCACGGTCGAAGGCCTCGGCGCCGACCTGGGCGCGGAGGCGGGTCATCTCCTCGTCGAGCAGCCGCTCGAAACGAGAGAGGGTCAGATCGGTGCCATCATCCAGGCGCGCGCCGTGGCGGACCCACTGCCAGATCTGGCTGCGGGCGATCTCGACGGTGGCGGCGTCCTCCATGAGCCCGTACAGCGCGACGCTGCCGACGCCGCGCAGCCACGCCTCGAGGTAGCGGACACACACGTCGATGTCGTGGCGGAGCGTGGCGCGGGTGCGCGGCCCCTGGGGCACGGCGCACAGATCGAACGCCCGCGGCGGCCCGCCCGGCGGCCGCACCTCGAGCTGGTTGGGGCCGGGCATGTGGGCGTCGAACACCTCGCGCGCCACGGGGACGAGCGCGGGGTGCGCAACCCAGGTGCCGTCGTGACCCAGCTTCACTTCGCGGAGCTTGTCGGCCCGCACCTTGGCGAGCGCGTCCGCGGTGGCCACGGGGTCGTCACGGAGCGGGACCTGCGCCGCCATGCCGCCCATCGCGTGGATGCCGCGGCGGTGGCAGATGGTCACGACCGCGCGTGTATACGCGGCGAGGAACGGCTGTTCCATGCCGATGGCGCCCCGGTCGGGCACGACGAACGCGGCGTGCTCGGCGAAGGTCTTGATGTAGCTGAAGATGTAGTCCCACCGCCCACAGTTCAGGCCCGCCGAGTACGCGCGCAGCTCCCACAGGATCTCGTCCATCTCGAAGGCGGCGGGCAGGGTCTCGATGAGGACGGTGGCCCGCACGGTCCCAAGCGGGATGCGCAGGGACTCCTCGGCGAAGGCGAACACGTCCGCCCACAGCCGCGCCTCGCGATGGCTCTCCATCTTGGGGAGGTAGAAGCAGGGCCGGCGCCCGTTCGCGACGAGCTGGGCGGCGTTGTGGAAGAAGAACAGCCCGAAGTCGAACAGCCCCGCGGGGACGGGCTGCCCCTCGACCAGGACATGTTTCTCCCAGAGGTGCCACCCGCGCGGGCGCACGAACAACGTCGCCGTGCTCGCGCCGAGTGTGTAGATCTTTCCCGTGTCGGGCTGGACGTAGCGGATCGTGCCACGCACGGCGTCGATCAGGTTCTGTTGGCCCTCGACCAGGTTGTGCCACGTCGGTGAGGTCGCGTCCTCGAAGTCGGCCATGTACACGTTGGCGCCCGAACAGAGCCCGTTGATGACCATCTTCCGGTCGACCGGGCCGGTGATCTCCACGCGGCGATCCTGGAGCTCGGGCGGGATCGGCGCCACCGTCCATTCGCTCGTGCGGATGCCGACGGTCTCGGGGAGATAGTCGGGAAGCCGCCCGCTGTCGAACTCGGCCTGGCGCTCCCGCCGCTTGGCGAGCAGCTCCTGCACGCGCGGGGTGTAACGCCGCGCGAGCTCCCCCACGAACGCCAGGGACTCGGGCGTGAGGACCAGGGACGAGGAGGGGGTGGGGGGCCCGCGGACATCCGTTCGGACGGTCTTCGGGCGGGCGTTCGCTGGGGCGGTTCGTGCTTCCATGGCCTGGAAGTTGAGGTCCGAATCCCGTTTCGTCCAGCCCCTCCTTCATCGCGGACGGAAGTTGGCCTCAACGCGGGCAGGAGCCTGGCGCGCCCCCCGCGCCCCCCCCCGCACCCCCAAAAAAGATAGAGGCCCCCCTGCCTTCTCCAGGCAGGAGGGCCGGGCCCACCCGATCAGCTGTCGCCGGGATGCTCTCGGCGCCCCCCGTCCTCGCGGTTCTCCAGCACGCCGGCCTGCCACCACCAGAGCCCCCCCCCGATGACCAGCGCCAGCGCGAAGGCTACCAATCCAGGCAGCCCTCCGAAGAACAACGCGAAAACCGCCGTGGCACCCACGACGACGGCGACGAGCGCCCAGGCGAACACCTGGAACACGGGCCGAATCGTTTCTGGGTTGGAAGTTCCCATCCTGTCACAAGCTACGCACCCGGTCCCCCGAAACAAGGCGCGGCGCGGCGCCATGCCTATGGTTCGGACGGAGGGATGGGATGCGCAAGAAAGACGGAGAGGAACGGACGCCCGCCGAGGACAGCACCCTGTTGCGACAGCCGGACCTCGGCGGTGGGCAGCGGCCCGCCGGGGAGGAGGCGCGGCCGAAGGGGACCCACCCCGTCAGCGCCTTTGCCGGCGCCGGATGTGGACCGCCCGGGGCGTCGGGCGCGTGGCCGGTCGCGCCGGGGGAGGCGGAGGCCGCGGCGGAAGACGGCGTGCCCGGCAGCAACGCGGTCCGGTTCTCGGACGCGCGCGAGGCCGGCGTCTTCGCGGGAGAGCCCTACGAGCCCGCGACGATGGTGGGCCCTGGGGAGCTGCATCCGGAGGCAGCCCGTGGCGCGCTCTACGAGGGCCCCGAGCGGAGGAAGCACCAGGCCGCCTGGGACGAGTGGCAGGCGCGGGACCGTCGCGAGCGCCCCTTCGTGTACGCGGGGGACATGCAGGTGTGACCGTTCGCGGGCCTCGATGATACGGGCGGGGCCGATGCGCCGCGCCCTCCCCCGCTCGTTGCTCGCCATGGTGGTGACGGGCCTCCTTGCGTGCGACGAGCCGGCTCCAGAGGACAGCGCGCACGAGGACAGCGCCCCCGAACCCGAGCCCCCTACCCTCGCCGACGCCGACGCCACCTTCCTCGGCGCCCAATCCACCGCGGCGGGCAGCGCGGTGGCCGGCCCAGGTGACCTCGACGGGGACGGCCTGGACGACGTGGCCGTGAGCGCCTTCTACGGCAACCTCGCCTGTGTCTGGTCCGGGCCGGTCGCGCGCGGCGCCCACCTCCTGGCGGACGGCGCCTGTGTGGACGGCGAGGATCCCTACGATTTTCTCGGCTACGCGATCGCGGGCGCGGGTGACGTGGACGAGGACGGCCGCGCCGAGCTGGTCGTCGGCGCGGTCGGCAATGACGACGGTGGGATCGACGCCGGCAAGGTGTACCTGTTCCTGGACACCATCCCCGTGGGCCACACGCCGGCCGACACCGCCCCGGTGACGTTCCTCGGCGAGGCCCCGGGCGACCAGGCGGGGATCACGGTCGGGGCGTCGGGGGACGTGTTCGGTGAGGGCGGCGCCGGCCTCCTCGTCGGCGCCACGGGGAACGACGCGGGCGGGGGCGGCGGCGGGCGGGTGTACCTGCTCCGCGGCCCCTTCGCTCCCGGCACGAACGCGCTCGGAGACGCCTACGCGACCTTCACCGGCGCGTCCACGTCCGCGCGCCGCCCGCTGGCGCACGGCGCCTCGACCGGCGGGGACGCGCTGGGGGACGCGGTTGCCGGCTGCGGCGATCTCGACGGGGACGGCGTGGACGATGTCGCGCTCGGCGCCAGCGGCGCGGACACTGGCGGGGAGGACGCCGGCGCGGTGCGGATCGTGCGCGGCCCGATCGCGGCGGGCAACCACACGGCGGCGGACGCGGACGTGCGCCTGTCCGGGCCGGGCCCCGGCGCCTACGCCGGCGGGGCGCTGGCCCGCGTCGGCGATCTCGACGGCGACGGCCTCGCCGACCTGCTCGTGGCGGCGGACGGCTACCTCGGCGGCCACGTGTACGTGCTCCTCGGGCCCATCGCGGACGGCGAACGCGCGCTCGCGGACACCCCCGCCACGCTTGTCGCGGACGATCCGGGCGATCTCGCGGGGTGGTCGGTCGCCGGCGCGGGCGATGTCGACGGCGACGGGCGGCCCGAGGTGCTCGTGGGCGCGCCCGACAGCGATGGCGGCGCGCTCGACGGCGGCGGGCTCTACCTGGTGAGCGCCGCCGCGACTCCGGGCGTACGCGCCCTCGGGGACGCCGGGCTGCTCCTCGCTGCCGAGGCCGAGTACGACGCCGCCGGACGCGCCGTCGCGGGCGCGGGCGACGTGGATGGGGACGGCCTCGCCGACGTGCTGGCGGGCGCCCTCTACAACCAGGAAGTAGACGTGTTCGCGGGGAAGGCGTACCTGTTCTACGGTTCCAGCCTCCAGTAGCGGAATCGCGAGGCGGAAGGGCCGTTCGTGACCCGGGCCCCCGACGGGCGTGGCAGCCGACGGTTAGGAGGGGCGCATGCAGGGCACCACCGGACGAGACGTGCTCGTCATCGACGACGATCCGTGGATCCGGGTGCTGGTCGAGCGCCTGCTCGGGGCCCGTGGGTACGCGGTGCGCTCGGTGGCGGACGGCGCGGGCGCGCTCGCCGCCTTGAACGACGGGTTCGAGGGGGTCGTCGTCCTCGACGTGAACCTCCCCGACATCGACGGGACGCGGCTCCTCCGCCAGATCCGCCTCGCCGCCCCGGACATGCCCGTCATCCTCCTCACCGGCCAGGCGTCGACCGATCTGGCGCTCGACTCCATCCGCGACGGCGCGTTCGACTTCGTCGACAAGGTGCAGCTCGCCGCGCGCCTGCCCGACGCGGTCGACCACGCGCGCCTCCAGCTCGAGTCCGCCGCGCAGTCCGCGCCTTTCGCCGGCATCGTGGCACGCTCCGCGTCGATGCGCGGCGTGTTCCGCGCTGTCCAGAGCGCCCTGCCCTCCCGCGTGCCCGTCCTCATCCGGGGTGACAGCGGCACCGGCAAGGAGCTCATCGCCCGCGCCCTCCACGTGAACGGCCCCCGTCGCGACGGTCCGTTCGTCGCCGTCAACTGCGCGGGCATCCCCGACAACCTGCTCGAAGCCGAGCTCTTCGGGTACGAGAAGGGCGCGTTCACCGGCGCCACCGCGCGAAAGCTCGGGCGGTTCGACATGGCCCGGCGCGGCACCTTGTTCCTCGACGAGATCGGAGACATGCCGATGGGCCTCCAGCCCAAGCTGCTCCGCGTCCTCCAGGAGGGCGAGTTCGTGCGGCTCGGCGGCGTCGAGACCCTGAGCGCGGACGTGCGCGTGGTGTCGGCCACCCACCGCGATCTGGAGGAGGCCGTGGCGGCCGGGCGCTTCCGCGAGGACCTCTACTACCGGCTCTCCGTCTACACCGTGAACCTGCCGCCGCTGCGTGACCGCGCGGGGGACATCCCCGAGCTCGCCCGCCACTTCGTGCGGGTGTGCGCCGCGCGCGAGGGCAAGCCCGTCTTCGACCTCGATCCGCGCGTGATGGAGCTGCTCTGCTCCTACCGGTTCCCCGGGAATGTGCGCGAGCTGGAGAACCTCCTGGCGCACGCAGTCGTGGCGGCGCGCGGCACCCTCCTCGGCATCGCGGATCTGCCCCAGCCGTTCCTCCGCGCGGTGGCGCTGGAGCGTCGCAAGCCTGTCGCGCACGATGACCCGCACGACCTCGACGTCGACGCGCGCCCCGAGCCCCGCGTGCTCCCGCCCGAGGAGCCGCCCGCGCACCCCATCGTCGAGGTTCCGGCGCACGAGCCGCCGGAGATCGCCCGGCCCACGGTCGTCCGCGCGGGGGTCCCCTTCCCCACCCTGCGCGAGGTCAGCCGCCAGCACGTGGTCGACGCGTTGCGGGTGGCCGCCGGCAACAAGGCCGAGGCCGCGCGCCTGCTGGGCGTGAGCCGGATGACCTTGTACCGGACGCTCAAGGAGCTCGAGGTCCCCGTCGATCCCTGACGCGAGCGCCGCCTGTCTCGATCCGAGACACCCCTCGCCCGACACGCCTCGTTTCGATACACCGCCTCCACAGAAGTGGACGAAACACGGCTTCTACGTAGTGGCACACTTCCTGCATAGGTTCGAATCGTTGTCGGTCCCGCGGCCACGCACCACCCCCGGTGCCCATCGGCACGGATCCTCGGGATCGACGCCCTCTCCCGCAAACGTGCGCCCTTCTCCACCTCGTCTTCTGCCGGAGGCCAGGTGTCGAGGAGGGCGCGCGGATGCCCCCTCCACCGTGATGCGGGTGGGTTAGAAGCCCGCGACCCGAGGCCTCCCATCGTCCGCCTGCTCGATCATCTCGCTACCCTCGGGCTCCGCAGCAACGCCGCCCGGGAGGCCCTCCGTACCGGCAAGGTGCGCATCGACAACGTCCCCACGGCGGATGCCGGCCGGATGGTCGATCCGACCCGCGTCCGGTACGACCCGAACACGCCCCGCATGGTCGTCGGCCGCGACGCGGTCATGTTGTGGTACGACCAGCACCTCGCCGTCGTCTGGAAGCCGCCCGAGATGCTCTCGGTGCCCGCGCCCGGCCGTAACGACGCCGAGAACGTGCTCCGGTACGTCGGCACGCGGCTCGGTTCGGCGCTCGCCGTCCACCGCCTCGACGAGGAGACCTCCGGCGTCATGCTCGTCGCCCGCACGGACGCCGCGCAGGAGGCTCTGAAGGCGCTGTTCGAGTCCCACACCATCGAGCGCCGGTACCTCGCGCTCGTGCGCGGCGCGTTCCCCGCGGGCCCCTCCCGCGAGATGCGCACGATGATGGTGCGCGACCGCGGCGACGGCCTGCGCGGCAGCGGCGACGGCTTCATGGCCAAGCCCGCCATCACCTGGCTCGCGCGCGTCGAGAGCTACGGCAAGGTGTCCCTCGTCGAGGCCCGCCTCGAGACCGGCCGCACGCACCAGGTGCGCATCCACCTCGCCGAGCTCGACCACCCCGTCCTGGGCGACCCGCTCTACGCCGACCGCCACACCCAGGGCCAGGCCCCGCGCCTCGCCCTCCACGCGGCGCGCCTCGCCTTCCGCCACCCCTTCACCCAGGAAGATCTGCACTTCGTCGCGCCCCTGGCCGATGACATGGAGATCCTCCGCCGGCGCTACGCCGAGAAGGTGCAGGGCCGCACGCCCGAGCAGCAGCAGGCCGCGGCCATCGAGCTCGGCGAACGCGAAGCCCCGCCGCCCCCCATCGCGCGCCCGCACGGCACGGGCCGGCCGGTTGTGCGCGGACGTGGCGGCAACAACGGCCGCGGCGCCAACAACGGCCCGAGCGGTCGCGGTCGTTCGGGCGGGCGCCGGTAGATCGGCCCGAGGGTGTCTGGGCGACCGGCGCGGGCGGCGGTGCCCGGCCCCCGAGCGGGCCGCCGCCGCCCCGAATCACCCTCTCTCAGGTCAGCAGCAGCCTGCACGCCACATCGGCGAGGTGCTCCGCGACGACCGCGTGCGGGTCCCCACCCGGGCCGCCCTGCTCGAACAGCGCGAGATCCTCGGGCTCGGTGATGGCGTACCGCACGACCAGGTGGTTGAGCGACAAGAGCGCCAGCATCCGCGGCGGGTCCAGCGGGATGCCGAGCGGCGTCACCGCGGCCCCGACCCGCGCCAGCAGCGGGCCCAGCCACTTGCCCGAGACGGCCTCGGGCAATCGCCGGTTCTCGAGCACGTGGCGGAGCAGCACGCGCACCTCGACCTGGTGGGCGCGCGCGAAGTGGTAGAGGCCCTTCACGATCAGGCGCAGCCGCGCTTCGGGATCGGGCTCGTCCCCGCCGGGGATGTCGAACGCGACGATGCGCCCATAGGTGCGGTCGACCAGCGCGGCGTACAGGCCCTGCTTGTCGCCGAAGTGGTAGGCCAGCGTCGCGATGTTCACGCCGCCCGCCAGCGCGATGGCGCGCGTGGAGGCGCCCGCGAAGCCCTCCGCGGCGAACAAGGGCGCCGCGGCCTCGAGGATGCGCTCGCGGGTGTCGTCTCCGCTCATCGGCCGGCCCTCACGCGCTCACGCCCCACCCCGCCATGATGGCCAGGAGCGTGAACCCGATCTTGAAGCCGCGGAACGAGGCGCCCAGGAGCAGGTCCGTGAGCTTCACGCCCATCACGCCCGCCCCGAACGTGACGAGCACGAACGGCACCGGCGCCATCGACGCGAGCGCAATCGTCCGCGCTCCGTGGTCGCTGAGCCAGTGGCCGACGCGCCACCGCATGAGGAACGCGACCAGGGCCGGGCGGCCCCGCAACGTACGTCCCACGGCGTAGACGAAGACGCTCGCGCACATGGACGCGACCCAGGCCACGCCCAAGAGCGGCCACGGGGGGATGCCGCCCGTATAGGCCAGGAAGACCGCGGGCTGGAACCCGAGGCCGGGCATCGGATCGGTGACGAGCAGCGTCACGAACAGGCCGATCAGCCCGTACTCCGTCACGAGGCTCCCCGAGAGCGCGACGATCGGGTCGCGCAGGGAGATGCCGATGCCTGCGACGAGCCCGATCACCACCACGAGGCCGACCCCGATCCGGAGGACGTTGGAGAGCGACACCTTCGGCGGCGTCGCCAGCCCGGTCGGGAGCGTCATGGTGCCCAGCTGGCCGCGACGAAGGTGTACGGCGGGAACACGGGCGCGAAGCTGCTCTCCACCCAGGCCTGGGCGCCGACGATCAACGTCGGGACCGTGGGGCCGTTGGCGGGCTTCCAGAACAGCACCGGGCCGACGCGGATGTTGCGATCGCCGCTCTGCGGGGAGGTCTGCCACATCCCCAGCGCGCCCACCCACAACTTGCGGTCGTTCGCGGGCACGCCCTCCGCGGCCTTGACCGGCTTGATGAGCTCGAAGAACAGGTACCCGTTGCGATTGATCACGTCGCCGTCGGCCGAGACGTTGATCATCTCGGTCGGCTCCCAGAACCACTCCAGCTCCTGCCCAAACGCCTCGACGTGGTGGTGGCGGAACTGGAGCTCCAGCATCACGATGACCGGCCCCGCCTTGCCCTTCAGGCGGGTCTCCGCGTCGAAGCGCAGACCCCACCCGCCCGTACGCACCCCGTCCGCGATGAGTTCGCGCTTGTTCGCCTTGGTGGCCTCGAACCCGGGATCGTCGAACGGGAGGATGCTGGAGAAGGCGCCGAAGTACCACGTGCCGTAGGCGCGGAACGTCGCGTCCCAGAACGCCACCGGCGCGATGCGCAGCACGGCGCCACCACGCGGAAACGAGGGCGTGATCTCCGCGTGCCCGGCGAGCGAGACGTACGCGTCGGCGAGCAGGAAGTGGTCGGACTTCCACAACGGCAGCCGCCCCTCGGCCTCGAACACGTACTGGACGCCCTCGGGGAACAAGGCCGCGCCGACCTGGTGGGTGGTGTGCAGCTCGACGGGATCGGCGTGGGCAGTCGCGACGAGCGCGGGCAGGAGCATCCCCGGGAGGATCACTTGGCGCGGCCCTCGGCGCTCGCCGCCATGTTGACCATGAAGTCGCGCGTGCCGCCCGTGCTGATCCACCGCTGCACGAAATCGGGCATCGCCTGCCCGAAGTTGCTCTCGCACTCGTAGACGAGGCGGGTCCAGTCCGCGCCGGCCGGGCTAGGGTGCAGCTCGTAGACACCGCGGCTGCCCGCGAGGTCGTTCTCCTGCGCCGTGTCGAGCTCGTGGGAGAGCTTGCCCCCCGCCACGTCGAGGACGTAGTGGTTGTGGTACCCGATGTCCATCCCGAACTTGGAGATGCGCCACCGCACCCACTGCTCGGTGGCGGTCGACGGGCGGTAGAATTCGACGCTCTTGACCGCCGGGTTGCTCACCTTTCGGGCCTGGAAATCGAGGAGCGCGCCCCACACCGCGGTCTTCGGGGCGTGGATGTCGACGATGGCGAGCACCCGCACGCCCCCCGCCGCGCGGGGCGACAGCGGACGGAGCACGACGTCACGCGCGCGGAGGACGGCCTCCTCCTCGGCGCTCACCGTCAGGGGCGCGGCGTCGGCCGGGGTGGGCGCGAGCCCGCCGAGCAGCAGGGCGAACAGCAGCGCGAGACGGAGGCGTAGCGGAAATCTGGGGGGACGCGGCACGTACGCTCCGACTCGACAGCGGCTGTACACTCGCTGGGGCGGCCCTGTCAATCGATCGATGGAGGCGGCGGCACGCGCCCGTCACTTCAGCGCGTGACCGTCAGTGCGTTTCGGCCCAGGCGCGGAGCTCTCCCACCAGCGTGCGGGTGCCGGCGCCCTGGAAGGACCGCACCAGGAAGCTCGGCACGCTGCCGCCCGGATCGTAGAGCAGCTCGTACACGACCTTGCTGCCGGTGGCGGTCGCGGAGACCTCCCACTTCCCGGTGTCGACCACCGTCGGCACGAGCTTGCCGGTGATCTTGGACTGGTCGGCCGCCCGGGTCCACGTGTAGCGGGTGCCCCCCGGGATCGCCTCCTGCCCCATCAGGAGCACGATCTCCCGGTCGGAGATGCCCGAGGCCTCGTGCACCTGGTACACGAGCTCTCCGCCGGCGGTGGGCCCGAGCACGCGGCTCTGGGACACGCTCGCGAAGTAGTCGGCGTGCGCGTTGTTCACCGCGAGGAGCTTCTGCAGCTCGTCCGCGGCGATCGGCCACTCGCACTCCGCGCGCACCGGGGCGTACGTGCCCTGGCGCTCCCCGGTGAAGAACACGCAGCCGTTCTCCTCCGCCGTGCGGGTCCAGCCGGCGAAGGCAACCGAGGAGAGGAGGAGCAACATGCCGCGAGTATACGCTGAAGTCGCGCCCGAACGCGCCTATGCGGCGGCCGCCAGCGCCTTGCGGACGGCGCGCGCGTAGGTGGCGGCGGTGCCGTCCCCCGCCGAGGTCTCCTCCAGGAAGGCCTTCGTGGCGGCGGCGTTCTTCACGAACCAGCCGATGGCCTCGGGGCGCACCAGGGAGCGGCCCGCCATCTCCAGCATCAACGGGTACATCTCGGGCGCGGCGATGGGCGCCACCTGCTCGAAGAACCAGCGCTGCGCGTCGGTGGTGCCGAGCTTCGGCCAGTCGCGGGCGTACCGCTCGAGCACGTCCATCCCGCCGAGGAACACCAGCCGTGCGTCCGGCTCGTACGAGAGGCGGTTGACCGCGACGCGCATGCGGACGAGCACCGAGTCGTCCGCGACGTGGACGTACCAGCGGAGCGCGCGATCGGTGCTGTTCTCGGCGGCGGCGCCCCCGTTCAGCACGAGGTGGAGCGAGCGCGCGTGCGATGCGCCGGCCCCGCGGAAGCCGTGGCGACGCAGCGACGGCCGGGCCTCGAAGCAGGACTCGAGCAGCGCCTTCATCCGCACGATCCACGCGTCGTGTTGCGCCTGCGGCACGCGCAACATCAGGAAGCCGAGGTGGAAGGTCACGTGCGGCGGGAGCGACCACTCGGAGAGCAGCGTGTCGACCGGGAGCGCCTCGAGGACATCGAGGATGGCGCCGCCCACGACATCGGCGCCCACGAGCGCCTCGAGGAGGAGCACGAAGCTCTCGATTCCCCGGTCGGACACCCCTGGGATGTCCTGGTTCAGGCGGCAGGAGATCAGATCCGATGCCTCGGCCGGCGTGATCGGACCCGGCTTCCACACGGCCTCCTCCGCCTCGCGACGGAACTCCTGGAAGCCCGGCGCCAGCTCGAAGATCGACGGGAGGCCCCAGGCGCGCACGACCCCTTGCGCGACCGTTCGCGGCCACGCGAAGCGCAGCGGCGGGTCGGCCATGGCGAGGATGCGCAGGGCGTGGCCCGGCGGATCGTCATCTTCCCGGTGCCCGTCCATCACAAAACGGATGTGTGGCCAGCCGAGCGCGAAGAGCGCGTCGTAGTCGGGCGACGTGCAGAACCCGGGCCGCACCCGCGCCAGCCCAGCGGCACCCCCCCAACGTGGATCCTTCGCGATGTCTCCCGACTCCACCTTGCGCACCGCGGCCATCGAGCCTCCCACACCTGCCGACCAAGCTACGCCCGCGACGCGAGCGCGGCCACCCGATTGTGGGCCGACCGCTCCTGCAAAGGGCATCCGTCCCGCCGACGTCCGATCAGCGCTGTTGCGCGACCGCCTTGACCGGCTTCTTGTTCTCCTTGTCCAGCCACTTCTGCAGCGGCGCGAAGTACGCCACCATTGCGCGCGTGGAGAGCTTCTCGCCAGTGGCCTCCTCGAGCACCTCGCGCCAGTCCCGGGTGGCGCCCTGCTCCAGGATTCCCTTGAGGAAAGCCCCTACTTCCTTGTTTCCATAGTAGTTGCACATGTGCGGATCCTGCTTCAGGATCTTCGTCGCGATGTGCTCGTGCAGCTGGTACTTGATGACCGTCGCGATGGCGTAGTCGTAGTACTGGCCGGGATCGTCGATGATGTGGGTCTTGGTGCAGGCGTCGCACAGGGTGGGATCGGTGAGGCGCTCCGGCGAGGGCGGGGCCACCTTCTGGTACTGGCCCGCGAGCGCCCACCACCGCGCCTGCCACTGCTCGGGCGGAAGGTCCTTCTCGTAGAGCTCGTACTCGAAGTGGGTCATCACGCCGGCCGACCACGGGATGAACGCCACGGTCTGCTCGAGCGCGGAGGCGAGCATCGCCTGGGTCGGGTCGATCTTCGCCTTCTTGGGGAGGATGCCGCGCTGTTGGAGGTAGGGCACCTGCCCGGCCGCGAGGCTCGCGAGCTCACCGACGCCCTCGTGGAACGCGCGGTTGGCGCCCTCGCGCAGGGTGGGCGGCACCTCGGGGCGGGTGTACGCCAGATCGTAGTAGATGTGCCCGAGCTCGTGGTGCGACGTGAAGAACCACTGGCTGTCGGCCTCGACGCTCATGAGCGAGCGAACGTCGCGGTTCAGATCCATGTGCCACGCGGACGCGTGCGCGTTCTTCAGCCGTGTCTGCCCTTCGGGCACCGGGTAGAGGTCGGACTTCTCCCAGAACACGGGCGGCAAGGGCTCGAACCCCATCGACACGTAGAACGCCTCGGCGTCCTTCACGATCGACTCGCGCGTGCGCCCGACGAAGTACGGATCGAGGTCCGTCGCGGTGACGAGCCCGCTCCACTCCTGTGCCCAGCGGTTCGGGTACCAGTGGGCCGGCAGCGGCCCCGCCGGGAGGGGCTGCCCGTAGCGCGCCGCGAGCTGGCGGGAGGCCCAGGTGTGGACCGCGCCGTAGAGCGGCGCCATGTCGGTGTTGAAGCCGTCCAGCAGCGTGATCATCTCGTCGGACGTGAGCCCGTAGCCGGCGCTCTGCAGCCCGAAGAACGAGCTGTAGCCCATCTCCCGGGCCACCTGGTTGCGCAGCTTCTGCAGCGTGACGAGGCCCGGCTTCAGCGGCACGCCGATCTGTTTGGAGGCCTCCCACACCTTGAGCCGCTCCGACAGGTCGCGCGATTCGAGCAGCACCTTGTCCACGTCGTTCGCGGTCTTGCCGTCGGGACACGCGCCGTCCGGCCCGCGCGGCGTGAAGCAGAACACGTAGCCGTCCTGCACCGCGGCCATCCGGCTCTCCTCCGCGATGCGGGCGTTGACCACCTCGGAGAGCGTGCCGGGCGCGTCCCCCGCACGCAGGAGGATGGACTCGAGCTGCCGCACCTGGAGCGGGTCGAGCTCGGCCCGGCGCTTCAACAGGGCCTGCGTGCGCTCGATGATGGCGAGATCTCCGACGAAGGCCGCGAAGGACTGGTTCGCGGCGGTGCGCCCGCCCTCGGTGGCCGGCCCCACGTTCGTGGAGGCCGCCCAGCTGGCCTCGGACGACACGGTGGCCTGTCCGACGTAGAGCGAGTTGTAGAGGGTGAGGAACGCGGCGGCGTCCGCCTTGACGTCGCCCGCGGGCGCGGGAACGGCGGGCGCGGGAGCGTCGGGAGCGGGCGCGGCGGCGAAGGCCGGCGAGGTGGCGCCGAGCGCGAGGACCAGGAGCGGGATCGAGAACAACGGCAGCCTCGGAGGGAGCGGGAGTGTACTACCCGCCCACGTACCGCGGGAGCTCGATCCAGAAGGTCGACCCGACGCCGGGCGCGGTCTCGACTCCGACCATGCCGCCGTGCCCCTCGATGATGAACCGGCTGATCGCGAGGCCGAGCCCGGCGCCGGCGCGGGTGCGGGCATCGGAACCGTCGACCGTCTGGAAGGGCAGGAAGAGGTAACGCACCTCGTCTTCCGACAACCCGCGGCCCTCGTCGGTGACGGCGAAGCGCACGCCGCCGGTGGCGCTCGTGGTCACCATGACCTCGACCACGCCGCCGGAGGGCGAGAACTTCACGGCGTTGGACAGGAGGTTCGTCAGGGCCTGCGCGAGGCGCTCGCGATCCCCGCGGATCTGGCCACGATCGTTCCCCACCCGCTCGACCCGCACCCCGGCGGCGCGCGCGGCGGCGTGCACCGCGTGTGTCGCCAGGTCGACGAGCTCCGAGACGCCCATGGGCTCGTGGCGGAGCGGCATCAGCCCGCCCCGCAGCCGCTCGAGATCGAGGATGTCGTTGACCAGGCGGCCGAGGCGCTCGGTGCCCTCCCGCGCGATGCCGACGAGGCGCAGCGCGTTGTCGGGGAGCCGGCCGGCGACCCCGCCCTCCAGCAGGCCCACGGCGCCGCGGATGGCGGCGAGGGGCGTCCGCAGCTCGTGGGACACGCTCGCCATGAATTCGGCCTTCAGGCGCGGCAGGCCCCGGCGTTCGGTCACGTCCTCGACGGCGACGCCGAGGTGCCCGCCCGGGAGCCGGAAGATCCGCACGGCGTGTTCGGGGCGCGCGCCGTTTCCGACGGAGAGGGTGAGATCGAGGTCCTCGGCCACGCCGGTGCGCGCCACGCGCATGCACCGCTCGCCGATGCCGTGGGGCCGCGCCCAGGGGAAGTAGTCGAGCGAGTGGCCCAGCAGGTGGGAGATGGGGTCCCGGCTGAGTCGGCAGGCGGCCACGTTGGCCCCCACCATCCGCCACCGCGCTTCGTCGTCGAGCGGCATCTGCTCGCCCGCCGTCGGCTCGGGTGCGCGCCGGAGGAGGAAAACGGCGATGGGAAGCCCCATGATCGCCTCTTTCCACGCCTCGTCCCGCTCGGCCGCCAACGTGATCATGGTGGCGGCCTGGCGGGCCACGGAGGCCACGGCGTCGAGCCGATCGTCCGGGAAGAAGCGGGCCATCGTGTCCGCGAGCTCGAGCGAGCCGAGCACCACGCCGCCGGTGCCGAGGAGCGGGAACCGGGCCCACGAGCGCAGGTAGGGCGGGCCGAGCACCGCGGGATGGTTCGCGAGGCGGCGGTCGAGCGACGCGTCGGGGACGACCACGGACAGGTCGGTGCAGCCCGACCCGACGTCGTGCTCGGGTACGTCCATGGGGCCCGCGTGGCCGATACACATCCCGGAGGCGTCCCGTAGCCACGCGGAGGTTCCGGCCAACATCCCCGCGATGCGCGCGAGGTCGTCGAAGGGCCTCGCCGGATCGGCGCCGAGCGGCTCTGGGACCTGGGCGTCGACCGGCACCGCGCTGGACAGCGACGCGTCGAGCGCCCCCATCGACCAACCCGTGCCCAAACTCGCCAGACCCGTCATCCGCTCTCCGTTGGAGCCGCCCGCGGGACGACTCGACAGGAAACACCATGCAAGGTGCGTGCCGGAAATGACCGATGAAACCGTATCAGGACGATACGCTCACAGTTGTTGCTGCGTCATCATCGTGAACTCGGCCGTCACGCGGTCGGACAGGAACGCCGAGATGCCCACGATGGGCTCGTACGGGTACTGGACGTGAACGCGCACGAACATCTGCCCGTCGATGTCCACCCAGTCCGCCAGGACCTCACATCCGGCGCCGCACGGGCTGCCCGCCTCGGCGAGGAGGAGCTCCACGTGCTCGATGGACTCGTCCTCGATGAGATCGCCCGTCGGGGTGGCGCCTTCGATGACCGTCGACCCGATGCGGGCGCCGTCACGGGCGGCGCGGGACGCGAGCTGCACGACGGACACGAACGACGACAGGTCGACGATCCCGGCGACGATGAGCACGAAGATGGGCAGGCACAGCGCGAACTCGACGGCGGCGCTGCCACGGCGGAGGGAGCTGCGGGGGGTGCGGGCGAGGGTCATCGTTGCCACTCCATCCGGACGACGATGGTGGACTCGATCGGGAACGAGCTCATGATCAGGGGGGTGAGCGGCCGGAACTCGCGGACCACGGTGCAGCCCAGGCTGCGGCCGGGATCGGTGCCGAAGGAGGTCACGGTCACGGTGCAGTCCTCGTTGCAGGGCGCGGCGGTGCTCGCCAGCGCGGCGAGGATGCCGTCGCGCGCGCCCTCCTCGAGCTCGTTCCACAGCGCGTCGTCCTCGCCCGGGTCGAGCAGGGCGCCGACGCGGCAGCCGATCGCCGCCGAGCTGGACAGGGCCGACCGTTGGAACGCCAGCCAGGCGAGGTCCATCACGGCGGAGACGAGGAGCACGAACACGGGCAGGATGAGCGCGAACTCGAGCGCCGAGGTGCCGCGCCGCCCGGCGCGCCGAAGGGATGGGGGAACGGACCGAGGAGGGGTGGAGCTCATTGGACGATCGCCATCGGCAGCGAGTTGGCAATGTCCTCGAAGATGGGGACGAGCGCCGCGGAGTCGCTGGTGTTGGTGTAGTAGCCGATGCCCTTCGGCATCGTGCCCATGAACGCCTCGTGCGCGACGAACGACACGACCCAGGTGTTCACGCCCAGATCGTCGTACATGTCCTGCGTCAGGGCGTTCGAGCCGGTCCGGATCTGGGCCGTGGAGTGCGGCACGGTCCCCTGGAACTCCCGCCAGCGGGTCTCGGTGTAGGCCTGCTGCCGCCGGTACAGACCGTGGGCCGCGGCAGGCCCGTTGGGCTTGCCGTCCGTCAGGACGACCATCGCCCGGAACGCGGTCGGATCGACCTGCTCCTCGAACATCGTGCGCGCCTGCGTGATGCCGGTCGTGTGGTCGGTGCCGGCCTCGTCCGTGTACTCGCGCGGCATCGCGGGGTAGCAGCCCCCCGCCGGAGCGGTCGTGAAGTTGTTCCGCGCGCTGAGCCTTCCGACCGGGGTGTCGGCCCGCAACGAGCACTCGTTCGGGTAGGCCCTGCCGGTGCCGCCCTTGCTCGCGACGTTGAGCCGGCCCCACGCGGTCCGCGCCGCGCCGTCGTCCGCCTCGTCGGCGAAGTAGCGCATGGGCGTGTATTCCCAGGCGTAGCGGCCCGAGAAGACGCTCATGCCGATCATGTCGAACTCCTGGTAGCTCGAGCCGAGCGTGTCCAGGAAGGCGACCGAGGCCGCGCGCGCGTTCCGGAAGTCGGTCTGGGTCCACGACCCGGTGATGTCCATCACCAGCACCACGTGGAGCGAGCGCGTGGCGGACGTGGCCTCCCGCGTGATGTGGGCCGCGTCGAACCCGAAGAGACGCGCGAGGAAGAGGCTGACGCCGTTGTCCCCCGTGCGCGAGACGATCGCCCGGACCGCGTTCGGGCTGTCCTCGGTGGCGGTGAAGACCTTCGGGATCGCGTTGTGGTCCCACGTGCCGAACACCACGTCCTCCAGGACCGGCTCGGCCCCCACCACGCGGTTCTCCCGGACGATGGCCGCGGCGGCCGCACGGGCGTCGGCCAGGTCACCCGTGCGGCGCAGCCGGTAGAGCGCCGCTTGCGACGCGGCGTCGGCGATGTCCTGGGTTTGCATCTGGGCGAGGCGCACGTAGGCTACGTCGATCGCCATGGCGCCGAAGCCGAGCAGCACGACCACAGCGAAGGCGAACAGGATCGCGTAAGAACCCTTGCGGCCCTCCTCGCTCGTGTCTGGTCCGGGAGGGGCGGTTCGCATCACAACCTCAGCGGCGAGCCCAAGCATACCACCGCCTGCCGACGCCGATGCCGCCTATCACTTTCAACCCACTGTCGCGCGCGGATGAGTTCGGCCGCTGGCCCCAGGCCACGCGAGCGAGTACGTCGCGGAGGTGGAACCCCCCTCCCCTCCGCCTGACGACGAGCTTCGGGTGCGCGCGCCCGACGAGGCGCCGTCGGAGCCGCCCGCCCCGCTGGCGCGCCGCGCCGGCCGCCTCGCCCGGGAGCTCGGCATCACCGTCCTGGCGCTGGTCGTCCTCTGGGTCGGGCTCGGTTGGTTCCGCGCACCGGAGTTGCCCCGCGCGGCGCCGGACTTCGCGCTGGTAGACCTCGACGGCGGGCGTCACACCCTCGCGGAGCTGCGCGGGCAAACGGTCGTCCTCAACTTCTGGGCCACCTGGTGCGGCCCGTGCCGGATGGAGGTGCCGGGCCTCTCCGCGTTCGCCCGTGCGCACCCCGACATCCCCGTGCTCGGCATCGCGGTCGACGGGGAGCCGGAGGCGCTCCGCAAGGCGGCGAAGGAGCTCGGCATCGACTACCTCGTGCTGCGCGCCGACGCCGCGACGCGCGAGGCGTACGGCGTGAGCACGCTGCCCACGACCGTGATCGTGGGCCCCGACGGCACGGTGCGGTCCGCGCACGCGGGGCTCATGCTCCAGCCGCACCTGTGGTGGCTCACGCGCTGAGCCGCCCACGGGCTGAGCCGCGCGCGGCTATCCCTTGATGGCGATGACCTGGATGTTGGTCATCTCTTCCATCGCGAAGCGCACGCCCTCGCGCCCGATGCCGCTCTGGCGCATGCCGCCGTAGGGCATGTGGTCGACGCGGAAGGTGGGCGTGTCGTTGATGATGACGCCGCCGAAGTCGAGCGTGCGGATGGCGGCGAGCACGCGGCCGATGTCCCGCGTGAACACGGCGGCCTGGAGCCCATAGTCGCTCGCGTTCGCCGCGGCGAGGGCCTGCTCGAAGTCGTCGTACGGCACGAACGACGCGATGGGCGCGAACACCTCCTGGTCCATCACCTTCATGCCGGGGCGCACGTTGTCGAGCAGCGTGGGCCAGTACACCGGGCCCTCGCGGCGCCCGCCGGATACGATCCGTGCGCCGTCCGCCACGGCCTCCTCCACCCAGGACTGGGCGCGATCGACCTCGCCGACGTTGATCATCGGCCCCACGTCGACGTTCTCGTCGAGCGGGTCGCCGACCACCATCGCCTCGGTCGCGAGCGCCAGCTTCTCCAGGAAGGGCTCGGCGATGCTGCGATCGCCGTAGACGCGCTGCACGGAGAGACAGACTTGGCCCGAGTTGTAGAAGGCGCCGAGCGCGCACCGCTTGGCGACGAGATCGAGATCCGCGTCGGGCGCGACGATGACCGGCGAGGCGTTGCCGAGCTCGAGCGTGACCTTCTTGATGCCCGCCCGCGCCACGATGTGGCGGCCCACGGGCGCGCTGCCGGTGAACGTGACCTTGCCGACGCGCGGGTCGGCAACGAGGCGATCCCCGACGGTGGCCCCGGAGCCCACCACGAGGTTGATGGCGCCCGGCGGGAGGCCCGCGGCGTGCAGGATCTCGCACAGGAGCACCGACGACATCGGCGTGGACGTGGCGGGCTTGAGCACCACGGTGTTGCCCGCGGCGAGGGCAGGCGCGACCTTGTGCGCGACGAGGTTGAGCGGGAAGTTGAAGGGGGCGATCGCCGCTACGACGCCGATGGGACGCCGCTGCCAGAAGCCGAAGTACCCTTCGCCCGCGGGCGCGGCGTCGAGCGGGATGGTCTCCCCGTGCAGGCGCTTGGCCTCCTCGGACGCGACCAGGAAGGTCTGGACCGCGCGGTCGACCTCGACCCGGGCGAACTTCAGCGCCTTGCCCGCCTCGGTCGCGATCGTGCGCGCGAGCTCTTCCCGCCGCGCGCGGATCCCCTCTGACGCGCGCGCGAGGATCTCCGCCCGCCGCCACGCCGGCATCCTCGCCATCTCGGGCGCCGCGCGAGCCGCAGCGCCGATCGCCGCGTCCACATCTTCCATCCGCGCGCTGGTCACCGTCGCGAACACGGTGCCGTCGTACTTGTTGCGGATCTCGATGGGCGGCCCGCCCTTCGCCCACTCTCCGCCGATGAAAAGCCCGTTCATTGCTGGTGACCCTGGGAGGAGCGCAATCTAGTCCGTAAGCGCTCCGCGGAAAGGGGGGGCACGACGATTCCGGGCCCGCGATAGGAAGGCGCCTCCGCGAGACGCCGCTCCGCCATGAACCGACGCACCCTCCTCCGCCTCGGCGGGGCCTCGCTCGCCGCCGCCGGCCTCGGCACGCTCGGCCTCGGCGTCGCCATCCAGCCGCGCCGGATCTACCGGCGGCCCGCCCGCGCCGACGATGCCACGCTCCCGAGCCAGCTCCCGGACGGGGCCCCGCGGAGGGTCGCGGTGGTGGGCGGCGGGCTCGCCGGGCTGACCGCGGCGATCACGTTGGCGGAGCGCGGCTTCGCCGTGACCCTGTTCGAGCAGGCCTCCCACCTCGGCGGCAAGGTGGGCGGGTGGACGATCCGCGCGTTGGGCGAGGACTTCCCGATCGAGCACGGCTTCCACGGCTTCTTCGCCCAGTACTACAACCTGCGCGAGCTGCTCGCCGACGCCGGCGCGCTCGGCGATCTCGTGCCTTCCACCGGCTACCCGGTGTTGTTCGCCGACCGCCCGATGGAGCGGTTCGGCACGACCACGTCGATCTTCCCGCTCAACCTGCTCTCGGTCATCACCCAGTCGGACACGCTCCGTTTCAAGGATTTTACCGAGCCGAGCGAGGGCCTGCTGGACCTGATGCGGTTCGACCCCGCGGTGACGTTCGAGGCGTTCGACGGCATCGACTTCGCCACGTTCGCGAAGGAGCGCCGGATCCCCGCCTCCATGGTCGACACCGTGCTCCGCCCGTTCGGGGACACCACGCTCAATCGTGTCGAGCGCCTGTCCGCGGCGGAGGCCCTCCGCTTCTTCCACTTCTACTTCATGGGCAACCCCGAAGGCCTCGCCTTCGACTACACCCGCCGCGACTCGATGACGGCCATCGTCCTGCCCCTCGCGGAGCGTCTCCGTGCCCTCGGCGGTACGATCCGCACCAGCACGCGCGTCCGGCGCATCGACGCGGAAGGCAAGAAGGTCACCGGGGTGGTGGTCGAGGCGGGCGCGGCGGCCGCGGACACGCTCAGCCTCCCCGCCACCGACGTGCCCGCTACCGGGTGGGCCGAGGTGCGGGACGCCACCGGGGCCCCCGTTTTCGTGTCAAGAACGGAGAGCGGGCTGACCGCGCTCGACGGGCGTTGCACCCACAAGGGATGCCCGGTCGGCTTGGACACGGCGACGGGCGGCTTCCGTTGCCCCTGTCACGGTGGCACCTTCGACAGGCGGGGCGCGGTCACGGGCGGGCCCCCTCCCCGCGCGTTGGATGTGTTGGCCGCCACCGAGGCCGACGGCGTGGTGACGGTGACACGTCCCGGCTCGCCGGAGGAGAGCGTGCCCGCCGATTGGTGTGTCGTCGCGTGCGAGGTGCGCGGCCTGAAGAAGCTGATGGCGGCCTCCCAGTACCTCGGCAGCTCCGCGCTCGCGGTGCAGGTGGCCTCCCTCGGCGAGTCCGAGCCCTACGTGGTCCTGCGCGTTTGGCTCGACCGTCCGGTGCGGGCCGAGCGGGACGCCTTCTACACCACGTCCCGCTTCCGGTACACCGACTCGATCGCGGTCTACTCCGCGTTCCAGGAGCCGTTCGTGGCCTGGGCCCAGCGCACGGGCGGGGCGGTGATCGAGCTGCATGCCTACGCGGTCGCGGCGGAGGACATGGCGCCCATCGACCAGATCCGCGTCGCGATGATCGCGGAGATGACACGGATGTTCCCCGAGCTCGAGGGCGCCGCGGTGCTGCACCACGAGATGCAGCTGCAGGACGACTTCAGCCGCTTCGCGCCGGGGGACTGGACCATGCGCCCCGGGACCACCACGAGCATCCCCAACCTGCTATTGGCAGGGGATCACGTGAAGCTCGACGTGGTGGCCCACCTGATGGAGGCGGCCTGTGTCAGCGGGCGTGTCGCCGCGAACGTGGTCCTCTCGACGGAGGGGCTGCGCGAGGTGCCAATCCCCACGGTGGATCCGAAGGGGCCGCTGGCGTAGCGCCGCACGCCTCTCCGTTACCGTCACCCTTCGCCGAGGAGCCGCGCGAGGCCGGGCCACCAATCGTCCACACCCACGTCGACCGCGTCCAGCGGGGCCTCGACATAGCCGCGCGTGCGATCGGCCCGCACCGCCAGGATGCCGGCCCGAAGTGGTCCGACGGGGCTCGGCCCCTCGTAGTCCCACCAGTACGCGCCACGCCAGGGCCGGGACCCGAAGGCGGCGGCCAACGTGTCACGCACCCCCCCGCCGGGGAACCGATCGCCTGCCCACGCTTGTGTGTAGAGCACGGCGAGCCCTCCGGGGGCCAGCAGCGTGGGGAGCAGCTCGAGCACCTCGCGTAGCAGGTTCCGGTCCTCTGCCACGGTGTGCACCGGCGCCGCCGCGAGGCCGCTCCACGGCACGAGCAACGGGAGCACGAAGCTCACCCGGTCGAACGTGCCGAGCGTGCACGCCTCGGCCCCGGCGCCCGTGTAGGGCCGGATGTTGGGGAGGCCCGACAGCGCGGCGGTGCGGTGACACCCCAGGCCGGCGCGGGGGTTGATGTCGAGCGCGATGGTCTCCAACGCGGAGCGGGCCGCGCGCGCGGCCACCCCGCCGCCGCCGCTCCCGAGGTCGAGGTGGCGCGCGACAGGCTCGCACGGGAGGCAGCGCCGCACGGCCAACGTGGTGCTGTCGGGGAGGAACAGGCCGTCGTTGCCGGTGAAGGCGCGGGTGGGTGTGTCGGTCCAGACCAGGTCGAATTCGAGGGGTACGATGGTGCCGTCCAACGTGACACCTTCTGGCGTCTCGTCGAGGAGTCGGGCGGACCACGCCGCCTCCGGGAGGGCCGCCCGCGCGCGCTCGGAGGAGATCGCGCCACCGCGGAGGAGCAGCTCCACCTGGTCACCCAACACCCCTTCGGCGCAGTTGGCGCGCTCCCACCAGCGCCCGTCCATCTGCTTGCCGTTCCACGCGATGATGCCGATGGCCTGGGCCACGGCGCGGGGGCGATAGGTCCCGGCGCGGAGCGCGGCGCCGAGCGCGCGGGTGTCCGCCATCCAATCCGGGGGCTCGACGGGGAGGAGCATGGGGCGTCCTTACAGGGTGGGGGCGGCGAGGATGCGCACGCCGAGGCCGTCGATGGTGACACGGGTCCCGCGCACCTGCCCGTCGGTGTAGAGATCCTGGGCGGTCCCGGTCGTGAACACGGGCGTGGTGTCGTCCGTGGCGGGAACGTCCACGGTGGCGGCCGCCTCGCCGAAGTTGAGCAGCACCACCACGTTCTCTGCGGGGTCGGGCGCGATGCGCACGTAGCCGAGCATCGAGGGGTGGTCGCCCAGGTCCAACAGTGCCCACTCGCGCGAACGCAGCGCGGCGAGGTCCCGCCGGAGCCGGATGAGGCGCTGGTAGACGGGCGTGAGCGCGGACGGATCCGCCCAATCGAGCACCGGCCCCTCGTCGTAGGGCTCGAACTCGGCGCCGACGTCCTGCCCGGTGTAGACCAGCGGCAGGCCCGGCACCGTGATCGTGAGCGCCGCCGCGACCGGCACCCGCGCCGCGCCGTGTCGGGTGACGAAACGCTCGCCCGTGTCGTTGTTCTCCAGGAAACGAAGCAGCAGCGCGTCGTCGTCGAAGCCCTCCCCCTCGTTGGTCAACGCGTCCACGAGCGCGGCCACGTCGGGCTCCTCGGCGTCGAAGGCCGCCTGCCACGCCCACTCGCCGGGCTCCCACGTCCAATCGTAGGCGGCGTCGAAGCCGTGCCCGAACCAGGTTGGATCCCTCCCTGAACCCTCCGCGAGCAGCAGGAGATCGGGCTTGATCCGCTTGAGCTCCGCGCGCCACTCCGCCCAGAAGTCGGGCGCCCGCTCGGACACCCCCCATGCCACGTCGGCGCGGAACCCGTCGATGTCAAAATCGCGCACCCAGTGGGCGAACGCCTCGGTCATGTACCGGCGCACCTCGGGGTTGTCGTAGTCGAGGTTCGGAAGGTTGTCCCAGCCGAAGTAGTACGTCACCTCTCCGTCCGCGCCCCGGTCGTACCAATCGTGGTAGGGCGAGGCCGCCCCGGTCCGCTCCTGCTCCTTGTAGTAGGGGTGGCGGTCAGAGGTGTGGTTGGGGACGAAATCCATGATGACGCGCATGTCGCGCGCGTGCGCGCCGTCGATCAGCTCGCGCAGGTCGGCCTCGGTGCCGAAGGTCTCGCGCAGGGTGAACGGGTCGGTGACCGCGTAGCCGAAGTCGTCGTCCGGGCACGCGAGGATCGGGGAGAGCCACAACACCGTGACACCCAAGTCATCGAGCGCGTCGAGGCGCGCGGTGACATCGTCGAAGCCGGCCTCGCCGAAGAAGAACGGCACGACGCCGTACACCACCGCGCCGTCGACCCAGTCGGGGTGCTCGTCCGTCAGATCGACCAGCAGCGGCTCGCCGTAGGACACACGGAAGGTGGCCACGCTCGTGTCGGTGTTGCCGTTGGTGTCGGTGACCGTGAGGCGGACGTAGTACTCCCCGTCCTCCGCGGGTGTCGCGAGCGTCAGGGACTCGCCCGGCACCCCCGTCTCCGTGAGGGCCGCGCCGTCGGTGAGCGTGAGGTCCGCGGGGTTGCCATCGCGCGCGGTCCACGCGTACCGCGCGATCGAGCCCGTGCCCGCCTCGCTCGGCGCGCTGCCGCCGCCTTCGAGCAGCACGCCCTCGTCGGCGATGCGGACGCGCACACGCGCTGTCGGCCGATCGGCGAGGCGCACGTTCCAGGGTTGGGCGGCCGAGCGATGCTCCCCTCCCCCCGTGACACAAATCGCCACGACCTCGTTCGCGCCGGCGGCGAGCGGCACGTCCGCGGCGAAGCGGGCCGCGTCCCGCGTGGCGAGGATGCGCCCGCGGGAGGACTCGACCCACACCTCGTCGCAGGTCTCGCTCGTCGTGCCGGTCAGGCGGGGAGTGAAGGTGAACGCGTCCCCCCCGGGGCCGTCGAGCGAGACGTACGCCGCGGGCGCGCACGCGAGGAGCAGGAGTGCGAGCATGCCGCCATCATCGCACGGCCGCGCGTGTCCCGCCGGCCGCGTGGTGCGGGGACCCGCGTCGACGCCTGCGCCGGATCCCCATCCCGAGGGCGAGCAGGAGGACGAATTTGCCTCCCCCTCCGCCCCCGGCGCTCGAGCATCCGCCCCCCTCCGCGGGGGGGGCCGGAGGCGAGCCGGCGTCTCGCTCCGTCGCGTCCGCGCCGTCGCAGTCCTGGTCGAGGGCGTCGTCCAGGACCTCGGTGGCACCCGGGAACACGACGGCGTTGGTGTCGTCGCAGTCCGCCTCGGTCCCCGCGAGGTACCCGTGGGGGGCGGCGCACGCGTCGACCCGCGTCACCGGATCCGTGAAGCCGTCTCCATCGCGGTCCAGGTACCAACTGGAGGCGTCGGTGGCGCCCTCGTCCCTCGAGCCGTCACAGTCGTCGTCCACCGCGTTGCACAGCTCCGTCGCGTCGGGATGCACGTCTCCGACGCTGTCGTCGCAGTCGTCACACGCTGGGAAGCCGTCCGCGTCCCCATCCACCAGGCCGGTGGCGCCGTCACAGTTGTAGTCGACCGGATCGGCGCAGTCCGACTCGTCCGCGCCCGGATGGTACGCGGCGTCCGCGTCGTCGCAGTCCCCCGTGGGTGTGGCGGCGGTGGCCTCTCCACCGTCCTCGCAGTCCTCGTCCCGACTCGCGACGAGGACGTCTACGTCGGGCCGGTACCCGTCGGCGTCCGCGTCGGCCCGGCAGAGCTCGCCGCCGTCGCAGTCGCCGTCCACGCCGTCGTCCACGCCCTCGACCCCGTCCGGATTGATCGACGCGTCCTCGTCGTCACAGTCCCGGCAAGCCACCCAACCGTCGCCGTCCGCGTCGGCATAGGCGGTGGATCCGTCGCAATTGTAATCGGTCGGGTCGGTGCAATCCCGCTCGGCCGCGCCGGGATGGAAGGCGGCATCGGCGTCGTCACAATCTCCGTCCCGCGCCCGCGAGGATGCCTCGCCCGCGCCGTCGCAGGCCACGGACGCGGAGATGACGGTGGTGGCATCGGCGCGGTAGCCGTCTCCGTCCGCGTCCACGTAGCAGAGCTCGGCGTTGTCGCAGTCGCTGTCCACGCCGTCGCCCACGAGCTCGACGCCGTCGGGGCGCACCGACGCGTCGGCGTCGTCACACTCCAGGCACGCGGCCCACCCGTCGCCATCCGCGTCGGCGTAGAGCACCGACCCGTCACAGTCGTAGTCGTTCGGGTCGGTGCAATCGATCTCCTCCGCGCCCGGGTGGTACGCGGCGTCGGTGTCGACACAGTCCCCCGTGGGCACGGAGGCGGCGGCCTCTCCCGGATCCGCACAATCAACGTCGCTGCTCGCCACGGTGGCGCCGCCGTCGGCGGCGTATCGGTCGCCGTCGGCGTCGGCGAAACACACCTCGCCGCCGTCACAGTCACCATCCACTTCGTCACCTACGATCTCGGCAGCGGCGGCGTTGATCGACGCATCGAGGTCGTTGCAGTCGAAGCACGCGGCCCAACCATCGCCGTCCCAATCTGTAGCGCCCGTGGTGCCGTCACAGTTGTAATCGTTGGGATCCGCACAATCCGTCTCGACCGCGCCCGGGTGGTACGCGGGGTCGGTGTCGTCACAATCGTCGTTCGTCGAGGCGTAACCGGCCACGCTCGGGCAGACCTCCGCCGTGGCTGCTCCGCCGTGTCCGTCGCCGTCGGCGTCGACGTAGCGGGTCGAGGCCGCGCCCAGGCTCGCATCGGTGTCGTCGCAGTCCTCGGTGGCGACGACGCCGTCCCCGTCGGCGTCCCCGTAGCCGAGGTACACGTAGGCGGCGCCCTCGTATCCACGGGAGGCATAGGCCCCCACGATCACGTCCCCATAGCCATCCCCGTTCACGTCCCCGGCGTCCGCCACGGCGTAGCCGAAGTTCGCGTCCCATTCGCCGACGAGGGTGGTCTCCGGGGTGGTCACGAGCCCGCTCGCCGAGCCGGCGTAGATGAACACCCGCCCGAGCGAGTCGTAGTCGAACCCGTAGGCCCCGACGATCACGTCGGCGTAGCCGTCCCCGTTCACGTCCCCCGCGCTCGACACGGCGCCCCCGAAGAACGCGCCGTCCGCCTCACCGGACAGGACCGTCGGGGTCGCCGTGACCACCCCGCTCGCGGAGCCGGCGTACAGGTACGCCCGCCCGACCGAGTCGTCGTACTTCGGCACGCCCACCATCACTTCGTCGTAGCCGTCCCCGTTCACGTCCCCCGCGCCCGACACGGCGAACGCGAAGTAGAGGAGGGTCGACTCCCCGACCATCGTCGCCGCGGGGGTGGTCGAGATCCCGCTCGCCGTGCCCGAGAACACGTACGCGGCCCCCACCGACCCTTCGTACCTGTACGCGCCCACGATCACGTCGTCGTAGCCGTCTCCGTTCACGTCCCCCGCGCCCGACACGGCCGACCCGAACAGGTCGTAGATCGCCCCGGTGGCGAGCGTGCCGGCGGCGGTCGGGGTGATCCCGCTCGCCGATCCGGCGTACACCGACACCTGGCCGATGTCGCCGTACGCGTACCCGGGCGCGCCCGCGACGATGTCGGCGTAGCCATCCCCGTTCAGGTCCCCCGCGTCGGAGACGGAGTACCCGAAGGCCTTGACGCCCGGGGCCCGGGTCAGCGTGGTGGGGCTGGACAACCCGGTCGCGGAGCCGGGGTACAGGTATACGCGGCCCGCCATCGACTCGTACCCGTACGCACCCACGATCACGTCGTCGTAGCCGTCTCCGTTCACGTCTCCCGCGCCCGACAACGAACGGGCGAAGTAGTTGGTGGTCCCCTCCCCGGTCAACGTGGTGGCCGCGGTGGTCGCCACGCCGGTGGCCGAGCCGGGGAACAGGTAGGCGCGGCCGGTCGAACCGCTGTACCCCCATGCACCCACGATCACGTCGTCGTAGCCGTCATTGTCCACGTCGCCCGCGCCCGAGACGGCGTATCCGAAGCCGGTGTTGGAGAGCCCGGTGCACGTGGACGTCGCGCTCGTGGGCACGCCGGTCGCGGAGCCGGAGTACACGTAGGCTCGGCCGGTGTCGCCGTATCCGAAGGCGCCCACGATCACGTCGGCATACCCATCGCCGTTCACGTCTCCGGCGCCGGTCACGGCGTATCCGAAGCCGTCGTCGAGCGCGTCGCCCGCCCACGTGGTCACCGCAGCCGCGGAGAGCCCTGTCGCGGAGCCGGCGTACACGTACGCCGAGCCGGCGCCCCCTTCGTACTCGTACTGGTGGGCGCCCACGATCACGTCGGCGTAGCCGTCCGCGTTCACGTCCCCCGCGCTCGACAGCGCGGCCCCGAAGTAGTCGGAGAGCTCCGCTCCGGTGAGGGTGGACCTCGCGCCGGTCGACACCCCGGCCGCGGACCCGCCGTACACGTACACGCGGCCCGCGCGCGAGCCATAGGCCCAAGCGCCCACGATCACGTCGTCGTATCCGTCCCCGTCGACATCTCCCGCGCCGGACACGGCGGCTCCGAACGCGTCGAGCGCGGCCGCTCCGGTCAACGTGGTGGTCGCGGTGGTCGCCACCCCCGCCGCGGAGCCGTGGTGCACGTAGGCGCCGCCGACACGCGTCGGGTAGGTGTCGGCGCCCACGATCACGTCGGCGTACCCGTCTCCGTTCACGTCCCCCGCGCCGGACACGGCGGCACCGAAGTTGTCGTTGGCGCGGCTGCCGGTCAGCGTCGTCGTCGCGCTGGTGGACAGCCCGCCCGCAGAGCCGTGGTACAGGTACGCTCGCCCCACGTCGGCGCCGTAGCCCGGGGCGCCCACGATCACGTCGGCGTACCCGTCCCCGTCCACGTCTCCCGCGCCGGACACGCCGTACCCGAGCTCATCGCCGCTCGCGCCCTCCAACGTCACCGCGGGGCTCGTCAGGACGCCGGTGCCGGAGCCGTGGAACAGGTACGCCCGGCCCGAGTACGGTCCGTAGCCCCACGCGCCCACGATCACGTCGTCGTAGCTGTCGCCGTTCACATCGCCCGCGCTCGCCAGAAGCCCCCCGAAATAGCCATAGGTCTCCTCGCCGGTCAACGTGCTGGTGGCCGTCGTGTCCAGGCCGCTCGCGGAGCCGTGGTAGACGTACACCCTGCCGGTCGACGAGATGTAGCCGCTGCCCCCCACCATCACGTCGTCGTACCCGTCCGCGTTCACGTCGCCCGCGCCTGCGACCGAACCTGCGAACGAGCTCGTGGCCTCGTCCCCCGCGGCCGACCACACCGCCGTCTCGTAGACCGGATCGATCGTGACCGGGTAGCGCGCCCCCGTGTCGTCGACCTCGACGCGCAGGCTGTCGGCGTCCGCCACGATCCGCGCCGGCAGTGGCTCGCCGCCCGCGTCCCACGCCGCGATCCGGCCCACGTTCCACGCCCGGCCGTCCGCGTCCGTGATCGCCACGTCCTCCCCACCGCCGTCGATCGCCAGCGCCCCGTCGACCGTGACCTCGACCACGAGCATCCCGGCCCCGGACGGCGCCGTGTCCACCGACCAGCCCTGTTCGAGCCCGGTTCCCAGCCCGATCCACCACTCGGTGAGCTCCCCGTCCGCGTACTCCAACCGGCGGAGGCAACGCCCCTGGGCGTCCAACTCGGGCATGCACGCGCCCAACACCGGCTCCCGCGCGCCCACGGTCGCCAGCGCCCCCTCTCGCCCCCACGCGCTCGTCCGGAGCGCCAACGCCTCGCCGCGCGCCCCGGAGACCACCACACCGTCCGCGCCGAGCCGGGCCGTGAGCCCCGTGGCGGTGAGATCGGCCACGAAGGCCCCGTCGCGTGCGTGGATGGCGCGCCCTTCGGCGGCGATCCGCGTGCTCACGACGGAGAGCCACCCGTCCGACGTCCCGTCGGGGAGCACGACGGACGCAGGGTCGGTCGGCGAGGCCGGCTCCCCGTAGGGCTGGCAGCCAGCGCACACCAGCAGCGTGCCGAAGGAGGAGACCCTCACCAGATTGGGGAGCGTACGGATCGAGCGGCGCATGGTGACAGGGCTCCAGCCGCCTGCAAGCCCGAGAAGGCCCGCAGATGGGAACGCGGACAATACGGGAGCGGAAGAGGCGTGTCAAAGGTCTGGGAGTGCCTACGCTCGCGCGGTCGACGGGCCGCGGCCCGCACGCCCGTTGACCCGGAGCGGGGCACACCGTAGGCTCGCGGCTGGAGGTCCGGTGAGCGGTTCGGGGGGCACGGAACGACGCGCGCGGCTGGTTCGGCAGGCCCTTGCCCGGGGCGCGGACCACCACCGGGGCGGGCGCTGGGCGGAGGCGGCGCGGGCCTACGCCGAGGCGCTGGCCGAGGACCCCGGGAACGTCGATGCGCTCGCGCTCCTCGGAGGTGCCGCGTTGCGAATGGGGCGGCCCGCCGAGGCGCTCGCGGTGCTCACGCGGGCCGTGGCGCTCGACCCCGCCCATGTCGTGGCCCGCCTCAACCAGGGCCGCGCCTTCCTCGTGCTGGGGCGGGGTGTGGACGCCGAGGGCGCCTTCGCCGCCGCTCTCGAGGCGCGCCCGGGATTCCCGGAGGCGCACCTCGGCCGGGCGAGGGCCCTGGCGCTCGCGGGCCGGCGGGACGAGGCCATCGTAGCGGCAGAGGCGCTCGGAGTGACCGGGAACACCGACGCGCTGGCGCTCCTCGGCGGCCTGCTGATGGAGGCGGGCCGGCCCGAGGCTGCCGAGGCCCCGTTGAGGAAGGCGCTCGCGACGCGCCCGTCGGACCCGCGGCTCCACGCCGATCTCGGTGCGTGCCTCCTCGCGCAGGAGAAGGACGAAGCGGCGGCGGCGGCGTGGCGCACGGCGGCGGCCCTGGCGCCGGGCCTGCCGGGGCTCTCCGACCGACGCGCCGCCCTTGCCCGCAACCTGGGCCTGGCGCGGCTCGCGGCCGGCGATCCGGCGGCCGTGGAGTTGCTACGGGAGGCGGTGCGGCTCGGTCCCAGCGACCACACCGCGCGCCTGGGCCTCGCCGACGCCCTGTTCCAACATCCCGACCCGCCCGCCGACCTCGCGCCCGAGCTGGGCGTGCTGCTGGACGCCGAGGGCCTCGATCACCAGCGGATCGAGCGCGCGGTGCGGCGCGTCCTGCTGGACGTGCCGGGGGTCACCGCGGTTCTCGAGGGCGTCCCACTCGACGCGGCGACTGCGGACGCGCTCGCGGCGCACCCGCTGCTCACACGGTGGCTCACGCGGACCATCGTGGCGACGCCGGCGTGGACGCGGCTCGTCGAGGCGCTCCGTGACCATTGGGCGGCGCGGGCGCTGCTGGGAGAAAGAGTCGACTTGGACGCAATGGCGGCCCTGGCAACCCAAGCGTGGCACACCGAGTACGCGTCGGCCGGGCGTGTTGACACGCTCGGGGCGCTCGCCACCCCCGCCCAGGTCGCGGCCTTCGCGCTGTTCCGCCCGCTCACCGATCGGCCCGACGTGGACGCGATCGTGGAGGGGGGGGCTCCCGCGGCGCTGCTCCGGATCCAACGTTGGGAGCCCGAGGTGGAAGCGAGGCTGGCCCGCGGCCTGCCGAGCCTCGGCGCGCCGACTGACGAGACGTCTCGTGCAGTACGCGACCAATACGAGGAGAACCCCTATCCGCGCCTGGTGGGCGTGCACCTGCGCGCGGCGGGATCGTTCGTGGCGACGGCGCGCGCGCTGCTCGGGGATCCTGTCTACGAGGGGCCCCGGCGCGTGCTCGTAGCCGGGGGCGGCACCGGCCAGCATCCCATCGGCGTAGCCGCGGGTGCCGACGCCGCGGAGGTGGTGTGTGTCGACCTGTCGCGGGCGAGCCTCGGCCGCGCGGCGCGGCTGGCGGCGGCCCATGGCGTGACGAACCTGCGCTTCGTGCAGGGGGACATCCTGGCGCTCGGCGCGCACGACGGGCTCGGCCAATTCGACTTCGTGGACTGTGTCGGCGTGCTCCATCACCTCGCCGATCCGCTCGCGGGCGGGCGGGCGTTGGTGGGAAAGCTCGCGCCCGGCGGGATCCTGCGGCTCGGGCTCTACAGCGAGCGCGGCCGCAGCGACGTCGTGGCGGCGCGCGCGCTCGCGACCGAGCACGGATGGCTCCCGACGGAGGACGGGCTGCGCGCGGCACGGAGGGCGCTGCTTGCGTTGGATCGCGACCACCCGGCCGCGGGCGTGACCAACTCGGTCGACTTCTACAGCCAGAGCGGGCTGCGGGATCTGGTGTTCCATCCCTGCGAGCACCGCTACACGCCGGCACAGGTCGGCGCCTTGCTCGACACGCTGGGCCTCACCGTGGTGGCGCTCCAACACGCGCGGCCCGAGGCGCTGCGGCTGTACCGCGCGCGCTGGCCCGACGAGGACGGGCGGAGCTCGCGCCAGCTCGACGCGCGCCAGCTGGACCTGCTGAAGTGGGACGCGCTCGAGGCGGACCACCCGCGCATCTTCGCGGGGATGATCCACGTCTGGGCGCGGCGGACGGACCCGAGCTGACCCGAGGCCGCTCGGTTCGAACCCTACCCCTTCGCCAACACCTGGAACCGCACCCACGGGTCCTTCTGGTCGGGGCGCTTGACGGAGGAGGCGAAGCGGCTCGCCTTGTCGCCGGCGACCTCGAAACGTGTCTCGTCGTCGTGGATGCGGATCGCGCCGATGTCATTCTTCTCGACGCCGCCGCGGCGGCAGATGAGCGGGATGAGCCAGCGGGGATCGGCCTGATCGTTGCGGCCCACGTTCATGCGGAACCACACGCCGCGGGTCTCGCGGGCGCCGGCGGAGCGGCCACGCACGGTGTCGACCGGCACGTCCCAGGACGCGTCGTCCCGGCGGCCGCGGGGCGCGCTGTTCTCGTTGCTGTCCCAGCCCGGCGCATCGCGACGGGGGGCGCGCACGGGGGCCTCACCACCGCGCATGGGGCCGCTGGGAGCGCCACCCGGACCGGCCGGGGAGCGGGTGTAGGCGCGGCGCGCACCACCGGCGTCGCCGACGGGGGCGGAGGCGGCAGGCGGGGTGTACGGGCGGGCGGGCACCGGGGCGGTGGCGGGCCGCGATGCGGGGGACGGCGCGGGCGCGGGCGACTCGGGCGGCGTGCCTCCCTCGAGCCCGGCGGCGGCGGCCTTCGCGGCCTCCTTGGCGGCCCACTCGGCGCGCTTCAGGGCCTTGGCGGCGGCCTTGGCGGCCTGCTCGGGCGTCAGCTCCTTCTCGGGCTTCGCGGCGGCCGCGGGCGCCGGGGCCGCGGGCCGAGCGGCGGCGGCTTCGAGCACGCGAGAGGTCACGACCTTGGGGTTTCCCCAGCCGGCGTCGGAGCCGGAGATCTCGGGGTTGGCCTCGACAGGCTCGACATCGCGCCGGGAGTCCCGACGATCATCACGGGCCGGGGGTCCCGGGGGGCGGGCCCCCTGGGCGGGGCGTTGCGGGGCAGAGCCCCGCCCCATGGAACCGTGCCCCATCGAACGATCGGGCTCGTTCGGAGCGAGGCGGCGCGGGCCGCCCGACATGCGGGCCTGGATCGCGTCGGTCTCGGGGAGCTCTTCGGGCTCGGGCCAGCCCTGGCGCGCGATGCGCAGGAGCGCCGCGGCGATGGCCTGGGGCGAGTGCGCCTCGACGAGGGCCTGGGCGGAAGCGGCCTCGTCCTCCGTCGGCTCGACGATGACGCTGGCGAGCTCGGCGGCGATGCGCTCCTGGTCCTTGGCGCGCACGTCGTCCCCCATCGGGGGCTCGGACCAGCGCGGGGTGAGCCGCGCTTCGCGCAAGAGGCGCTCCGCCATCCGCACGCGGGTGAACGGCACGATGAGCACGCTGGTGCCCTTCTTGCCGGCACGCCCGGTGCGGCCGCTGCGGTGGAGGAGGACCTGGCCGTCGTTCGGGAGGTCGGCGTGGATGACGAGGTTCAGCTGAGGCAGATCGAGGCCACGCGCCGCCACGTCGGTCGCGACGAGGACGCGGGCACGACCGTCACGCAGGGACTGGAGGGCGCGCGCGCGCTCGTTCTGGGAGAGCTCGCCGGAGAGCGCTACCGCGGTGAACCCGCGCTCGACGAGGCTGGCGTGCAGGTGGCCCACGCCGTCACGCGTGGCGCAGAACACGAGCGCGGTCGGCGGGTCCATGAAGCGGAGCAGGTTGACGACGACGTGCTCGCGTTCGCGCGGCGAGACCACGACCGCGCGGTACTCGATGTCGACGTGCTGCTCGTCCATGTTGGTCGCGGCGACCCGCAGCGCGTCGCGCTGGTAGCGGGTGGCGAGGCCGAGGATCTCGCGGGGCAGCGTGGCCGAGAACATCAGCGTGCGGCGCGTGTCCGGCGTGGCGTCGAGGAGGACCTCGAGCTCGTCGCGGAAGCCGAGATCGAGCATCTCGTCGGCCTCGTCGAGCACGACGGCCTTGGCCGCGTCGAGCTTGAGATTGCCGCGGTGGAGGTGGTCGCAGAGGCGGCCGGGGGTGCCGACGACGATGTGGGCGCCGTCGTGGAGCTGATACGCCTCACGACGCACGTCCATGCCGCCGACGCAGGACACGACGCGCGCGTTGGTGCCGGCGAACAGCCACGCAAGCTCCTGGCTGACCTGGAGCGCGAGCTCGCGGGTGGGCGCGACGACGAGCGCGAGCGGGGCGCCGGGGCGGCTGAAGGTCAAGTTCTCGCCGAGGAGCGTCTCGGCGAGGCACATGCCGAAGGCCACGGTCTTGCCGGAGCCCGTGCGGGCGGACACCAGGAGGTCGCGCCCCTTGACCTCGGGCTCGAGAACGGACGCTTGAACCGGCGTCGCATCGGCGTAGCCGCGTGCCTTGAGGGCGGCGGCGAGGGAGGGATGGGCAGTATCGAAGGACATGGTCATAGCCGGATGCGCGGCATCTACACCAATCGGGCCGGTGAAGCACGCGGCGCCCGCCAGATCGTCACCGATGCCGACAGGACCCGACGACTTGCCGAGGGGCCTCCGGTTAGACCGGACGCCATGCGCAACCCCGCTTCTGGCCACTGATGGACGCCCCCCTCGAATGGCACGCGAGCGCCGGCGGACAGATCGATTCTGATTCCCATGGGGACGTGAACCTGGGCCTGCGCACCGGCGCGTGGTCGTTCGTGTTGCGGACCGACGCCCCCGAGATCACGTGGGCGCCGAGCGACGAGCGGGGCCGGGCCTGGGTGACGGCGCGGGGGCACGCGTTCGCGGCCGGGCTGTTCATCTCGCCGTGGGCGGACGGGGCCCCGGACCCCGAGCAAGCGCTGCGGGCGGCGTCGGTCGGGGCGGAGGCCGGGTGGGTCGGCTACGGGCCCGCGGGCATCTACGCCGGCGGGCGGGCCGCGATCGACGGGGTGTTCTTCGGCGAGCAGCCGAGCACCACCGTCGCGGTCCCAGACGCGCGCGCGGTCGTGACGATGGACGCGATCGCGGGGCTGTGGCGGCCGGGCTTCTCCGCGTGGGCGCGCGCCGGGGTGGACTTCATCGCGGTGGACGGGCGGGGCGTGCGCGCGCCGCACCTCGTCGGGGAGCTGCACTGGCTCCCGGCGCTGCACGTCGGCACGGTCGCGCTCGCGCCGCGGGTCGAGGCCTGGGCAGGCGTCGCGGACGCCCAGGACGACCTGCTCCACGCGCGGATCGGCGGGCTGAACCCCTGGGTGGTGCCGCTCGCGGGCGCCGCGTGGGCGGAGTGGTGGGCCGAGGACTACGCCGCCGTGCGGATCGGGCCGACCGTAGGCGTCGGCGAGCCTGGCGCGGGCACGCTCGGCGTGCGGGTGTCCCCCTTCGTGGATCTCGCCACGTTCGGCGGCGGCACGGGGGACAGCGGGAGCGCGGCCGGCGTGGGCCTGGGCGTGCGGGCGTGGCGCGGGCGGCTGTTCGCCGACGTGACCGGGGGCTACGCGCCCTGGATCGAGCGGCAAACGGGGATTTCGCGAGCGTCCGTGTGGGTGTCGCTCGGGTGGGACTGGGGGACCAAGGCGGGGCCCACGAGCGAGGCTGCGCCGGGGCCGATGGGGACGTACTGGCCCGGCTGATCAGCGTGGGGTGACGCTACGCCGCCGCGCCCGGCTCGCCCTTGAACCAGATCGCCGCGTGCTCCGCGACGTAGATCTCGCGCCCCTCCTGCTCGTACCGGAAGCTGTACTCGACGAAGTGGCGGCCGCGCACCTTGCGGACGCGGGTCGCGCGGAGCTCAACGTCGACGGGGGGCCCGATGCGGCCCATCGACGGGAACTTCGCGTTGCGGACGTGGGTGCCGAAGCCGGACCACCCCTCGCTCGGCCGCAGCCCCAGGATGTAGACGGCGTGCAGGTTGCCGAGGGTGCCGGTGATCTGGACCATCACCGCGCCGGGCACGTGGCGGGGGTGCCCCGGGGTCTCCACCTGGGCCTCGACGAGCGCGCCCAGCCGCGTGGTGTCGACGCGCGCGCGCACGCGGTTGCCTTCGGGGTCGAGCTCGAGGAGCTCGTGCACGTACCACTGGTCGGCGGTGTACAGGCACTCGGAGGCGAAGTCGGCGGGCAGGGGCACGGGCACGGACATCGGGAGGGGCACGGGCAGGGACATCGGGAGGGACATGGTCGTCGGCGAGCTCCGCGGGCCCGCTATCGCGGCGCCTCGCGAACGTGCACCGCCTCGACCATCCGACCCGACCGGTGCTAAACAAGGGGATGGACCTCGCGCGTGTTTGGGCTTCCGCCGTGATCGTCGTGACCTGCCTCGCGGCGATCAGCCCGATCTCCCCTTCCCTCCGCGGGCGCAAGGGCGACAGCTTTCCCCTCTCCTGGTACCCGATGTTCGCGAAGGAACGCCCGGAATACGAACGTCCGACCTACGTGTTCGGCACCGATCCGGACGGCGACCGCGTGAAGGTCGACGTTTCGTATTGGACCTCGGGCGGCTTCAACCAGGGCCGCAACGAGCTGACCACCACCGTGAAGGGCGGCCCCGCGCGCATCGACGCGATGTGTGAGCGCATCGCGAAGAAGGTGGCCGAGCGGAACCGCAAGCCGCTGCGCAAGGTGACCGAGCTGTCCGTCGCGACCGGCACCTACGATCGCAAGGCCTTCTTCGAGGGCGACCGGAAACCCATGCGCGAGCGGATCATCACCACGTGCCCGGTGGTCCGATGAGCGGCCGCTTCAAAAGTGTCTTCGAGAACTTCTGGTTCCCCGCTTGGCCCGCGGCGAGGCTCGGGGTGTTGCGCGTCCTGCTGGGCCTCTACGTGCTCCAGGACCTGGTCCGGGTGCGGCGCGCCGCGCACACCCTGAGCGACGGGGATCCCCTCTTGTGGGACCCCGTGGGCGTCACCACGTTGCTCGCCGGGCCCCTCGCCCCGGCCCAATGGCACACCGTCTACGACGCGACCATCGGGTTGTGTCTGCTCTTCATCCTCGGCGCCGGGTGGCGTGTCATCGGTCCGCTGTTCGCGGGCTTCCTGCTCTTTTCGTGGACCTACCGCGTTTCGTGGCAGATGATCTACCACGTGCACCACCTCACGATGTTGCACGTCCTCGTCGTGGCGGCGGCCCCCGCGGCCGCGGCGGTGTCGGTGGACGCGTGGTGGGGCAGCCGGCGTGGCAGGCCCGCCCCCGCCCCTTCCTGGCGGTTCGGCTGGCCGGTGCGGCTGGTGTGTGTCGTGACCGCGATCCTGTACTGCCTCGCCGGCGTGGCAAAGGTACAGCTGGCGGGCTGGGGCTGGGCGGACGGGCACAACCTGCTCGATCAAATCGCCTACGACGGGCTCTACAAGGGCCTGCTCGGGCGCGACGACCGGGACATGCCCTCGCCCCTCATCGCCTACGCGTTCTCGTACGCCTGGCTGCTCGGCCCCGCCGCGACGGGCTCCTTGATGGTCGAGCTGGGCGCGCCCATCGCGCTCCTCCACCGTCGCATCGGCTACGCGTGGTCGCTCGCGGCCATCGGGATGCACTGGGGCATCCACCTGTTCATGAACCTCGTGTTCCCCTACCCGATCTCCGGGATGGCGTTCCTGTCGTTCTTCCCGCTCGAGAAGCTCCTGCCGGCGCGGTGGCGGGGTGACACTACGGAAGCGGCTTCCGGGTGACCGGGTCCCGCGGCGGCGAGTTGCCACACCAGTTGCCGCCACCGACACACCCGTAGACCTTGCCCTCGGCGTCGTAGATCACCTCGTCCTGGATCCAGCCACCGGCCGGCGCCACCTCCTCTGCGATCACCTCCTCGACCGCCGGCTCGGGCGGCGGGGCCACGGGCACCTCGACGGGAGGCGGCGGGGACGGCGTGGAGACGTCGGCCTCTTCGGGGCCGCCGGAGCACGCGAGGATGGAGACCACGAGGGCGAGGGAGAGAGCGAGGCGGGCGTACATGCGCGCCAAGCTACCTCGGCGCGGGCACCGGGTCCTTGCCTGGGACTGTCACCGGCGGCAGAAGTCCGTTCGGACCGATCACTGCACGGTGACCCGCGCCGTGTTCGAGCCGATCGGCGTGAACGGCACGCGGGCCTCGAAGTGGTGCTCCCCCGGCGTGAGTGGCCAGCGCACGGTGTAGGGCGCGTCGACCACCGCGAAGGGCTCCCCATCGACATACCAGAGCAGCTGGGCGACCGGGGGCTCGACGGTGGCCTCGAGCGCGAGGGTGGCCCGGCCGGCCCGCGCCTCGGGGTCTCGCACCACGTGTTGGCCGTCGGCGGGCGCGAGGACGCGGACCACCGGAGCCTCGTGTTTCAGGGACGAGGCACGCGTTCCGCTCGGCGCGACAGGCGGACGAGGCAAGCCGGCGCGTGCCTGCCAGGCGGCGAAGCGGGCCGGCAGATCGACGAAGATCTCGGCGCGGACGAAGCGCCCGGGGGTGGCGGCGGTGGCGGGGCGGCCGTCGCGCGTGTCGATGGCGAGGCGTTGGTGGGCGGCGCACGGATCGGCGGGCACCTCGACCGGGGTGAACCACTCGTTCACGGCGCGCGGGCACGCGTCCCCCGCGCGCTGGCCGGTGAGCGGGCACACACGGGCCGCGACCTGGCCGGGCGGCGGCGGAAACGTGAGGTCGGCGAGGCCGTCTCCCTGGTCGTGGTGCAGGTCGAGGAGCACCTGCTGGGCGACCTCGGCGGCCGCGCTGAAGCCGCCCAGGCGGGCCATCGGCGCGCTCGTCGGGTCCCCCACCCACACGCCCACCAGCCAGCGGGACGACCACGCCATCGTCCACGCGTCGCGGTAGTCGGCGGAGGTGCCGGTCTTGACCGCGACGGGGAACGGGTACTCGGTGGCGCCCATGCGCGGGAAGCTGGGGAGGCGCGCCATCGGGTCGGCGAGGTAGAGCGCGATGCGACGCACGGTCGCCTCGGAGAGCACGCGGGGCGCGGGTGTGGCGGGGGTGCCGCGGCGCCACGCGAGGCGCTGGAGGTGGCCATCGCCGGCGAGGGCCGCGTAGGCGGTGACGAGGTGTTCGAGGGTGACGGGGAGGCCGCCGATGGCGAGGCCGAGGCCGTAATGGCGCGCGGGGAGCTCGTCGGCATGCAGGCCCAGCTCGCGGAGGAAGGCGTACCCCTCTTCGAGGCCGATGCGGTCGAGCACGTCGACGGCGGGGACGTTGCGCGAGTTGGCGAGCGCCTGGCGAGGCAGGAGCGGGCCGAGGGAGGCGGCGTCTGCGTTCTCGATGGCGTCGGGGCCGCGGCCGATGTCGTCGAGCACGGTGGCGGGGGTGAGAAGCCCCCGATCGAGCGCGAGCGCGTAGAAGAAGGGCTTGAGCGTGCTGCCCGGGCTGCGCGGCGTGCGCGTGTAGTCGATGGCGCCGGCGCGCGCGGCGTCGTCGTAGTCGGCGGACCCGACCGAAGCGTGCACCTCGCCGGTGGCGCGATCGACGACCATGACGGCGGCGTTGGGGGCGCCCGCCCAGTCGGCCAGGGCGTCGCGGGTGATCGTCGTTACGCGCTGTTGCAGCGCGAGGTCGAGGGTCGTGTCGACGAGCGGGTCGGCGCGGTCGAGCGTCTGCGCGAGGCGGAGCACGACGTGGAGGGCCTCGGGGGGCCGGCGGCCCTTGTCGGGGATGCGCAGGGCATGAAGCTCGCTCCTCGCGAGGGCGAGCTCGGCATCGGTGAGGAGGGCCTCGGCATGGAGGTGCGTGAGGATGCGGCCGGCGCGGGCGACGGCGCGGGCGCGGCCCGCCGGATCGAAGGGGTTGGTGCGGCTCGGGGCCTGCGGGAGCGCGCAGAGGAACGCGGTCTCGGCCCAGGAGAGGTCAGCCACGGGCTTGTCGAGGTACCGGCGTGCCGCGTACGCGATGCCGTGGATGTTGTTGCCGTACGGCGCGAGGCGCAGGTATTGGGCGAGGATGGCGTCGCGGCCGTAGCGGGCGGTGAGGAGCACGGCGGTGACGGCCTCGACGGCCTTGCGGGGCAGCGTGCGCGGGCCGGGATCCTGCATGCGGGCCACCTGCATCGCGAGCGTGGAGGCGCCCGAGAGCGTGGTGCCGGCAGTGAGGTTCTGGCGCACGGCGCGCGCGATGGCGAGGGGGTCGACGCCGGGGTGGGTGCGGAAGCGGTGGTCTTCGAGGGCAAGGGTGGCGGCGACGACGCGGGCGGGGAGGGCGTGGTCGGGGGCTGATGGGGCGCCTGCCTGGGGCGCCACGGGCCAGTAGCCGTAGCCTTCGGCTTGGGGGGCGCCGACCTCACCGAGGAAGGCGCCGTGCCGATCGCGGAGGAGCAGGGTCGCGGGGGGATCGTGGAGGTGGGCGCGGGGGGCGGCGAGGGCGAGGAGGAGGACGAGCGGGAGAGCGGCGAGGAGGAGTCGCCGGGTCCAGGGGCGCGGGGCGGCGCGGGATGTGGAGCGCCCTCGCCAGGTGACAAGTCGTAAGGTCAGACCCCCTCCTCTGATTCTCGGCGTTCGCCTGTCGCAGGTGATAAGTCGTAAGGTCAGACCCCTTCCGGTTTACTCGATGACCACGCGGGCGCCTGCCGACCAGCCGGTGACCGTCGCGTCGTACAGGCGCACCGCGCGGGCCGGGGGCTGGACGAAGTCGCCGGTCACGGTGGCGCGGGCGCGGAAGGCGAGGTCGTAGGTGCCCTTCGGCAGGGACTCGTAGTAGTAGATCACCACGTCGTCGCGCCAGTCCGCATAGGTCGGCGCGCGGGTCGTGCGGGTGCGCGGGGTGGCCTCGGGGGGCGCGGTCGCGAGGCGGGGGTTGAGCGGCTCGAGGCCCGCGGCGAGGGGCACCTCGATCGCGACGTAGGTGCGATCCTCGGGGACCACGACCTGCACACGATCCTCGACGATGGCCCCCTTCCCCACCTTCACGCGCGCGCCCGCCACGAGCTCCACCTTGTCGCCCGGCCCGTCCTCCCGCACGATCTCGAGCGTCCGCGCCACGACGAACCCGTTCGCCGCCGCCGCGACCTGCCCGCCGTCGGCCTGCGGCAGGTAGCGCGTGTCCACGCGCACCACGACGTTGGCGCCGGAGGCCCGGGCCACGGCGGATCCGGCGGTGCGCGACGTGTTGACGCCGACCGCGCCCGAACCACCCGGCGCGATCTCCAACACCCGCCCGTCCTCCGTGACCTCGACCTTCCACTTCCCCGCCCGCGCCGAGAGCCCGTCCGCGAGCGCGAGCATCGCCTCTGCGTTGGCGTTGGTGCTGCCCCAGCCGTCGCCCTGCCCGAGCGTCACCAGCGCGTCCTTCAGGACCGCGAGCTTGGGGTGGTCCGGCGCCACCCGGGCCAGCGCCCGCGCGATCCGGGCGACGGTGCGGGTCTCGCTCGGCAACACCCGGCCACTCCGCGCCTGCCGCGTCCCCGGCACCCCCGCGTACACGACCCGCCCCTGCCAGAGCCGCGTGAGCACGCCGTCGCCGAGGAGCGTCGCGAGCCCGCGCGTGACCGGGCCCCCGCCGGACGCGCCGGCGCCCTGGCCGCCCTGGGCGCCCGCGATCACCACGCTCGCCACGCCCTCCGCGTCGAGGAACGTGGCGGTGCGTGCCAACTCCGCGAAGTAGGCCGCGTCGAAGCGCCCAGAGGCCGCGAGCGCTTCGAGCGCCATGGCGCGCTCGACGTAGGCCTCGCCGTCCACAAAACCGCCGCCCCCGGAGCCGCCGTAGTCGGAGCGGAGCGCCTGGGCGAGCGCGTCGCCGAGGGTGCGCAGCAGCGCGTCGTCCACCGCGCGGCCGGCCGCCTTGGCCTCGACCAGGAACTGCATCGCCCACGCCGTGAGCGACACGGTCCCGTCGGTGCCGGGCCACTGGGCCACACGCCCACGCCCATCGACCACGCCCGGGAGCCACGCCAACGTATCGGCGACCGCACGATCCGTGCGCGCGTCCGCGTCGGTCAGGCCAATGCCGCCACGCAGGACGCCCAGCGCGAGGTAGGCGCGCGCGCGGCTGATGCGCGCCTCGGTCGTGCCGTAGGGGTACGCCTCGAAGAAGTCCAGCGCGCCCACCATCCGGACCACCGCGGCGTCGTCACTGGCGAGCCATGACCGGAGGAGCGTGCCCGGCCGCGCCGCCTCGGTGATCCCCGGCACGTTGGCGACCCCGCCCGCGGCGACGTCGTAGAGGTCCCGGCGCACAACCATCTCGCGGTCGGCCCGGATCGGGAGGGACACCTCGAAGGCGTCGGTGGCGCCGTCCGCGGTGCGCCCCACGCCCATGCGCACGAGCACGGCGGCGCGCGCCGGCTTGCCGTCCGCCGTCCACCCCGGCGTCGCGACGGTGACCGGGAACGCCACGGTCGTGGCCGCGTTCGGGTCGAGCGCGATCTTCGCCGTCGCTTCTCCCTTGGCGTTCGCCCCCTCCACCACGAGGCCGTCCGCCTTGATCCCGGCGGTGCCTGACCCGCCGGCGCCCTCGACCACGCGGGCCACGCCGGTGGCGACGAAGCGATCGCCCGGCCGCACGAAGCGCGGGAGCGCGGGCTGCACGAGCACGGGCAGGCGCACGGCGATCTCGGAGGTGCCGACACCGAAGCGGTCGGGCCCGGCCGCGGCCTTCGCGCGGATCTTGAACACGGTCAGGTCGTCGGGCAGCTTCACCTGCACGGTGCGTACGCCGTCGGCCCCGATCTCCAGCGCCGCCTCGTAGAACGGAACGGACTGGAAGTTGCGACGCACGGCCGCGCGCTCCAGGGGGTTCTCCTCCTCCCCGCCGCCGTCGCCCCCGGGCATCTCCGCGAACGGGATGCGTCCGAACGCGAGGTTGCGCGTGTCACGCAGGGTCAGGAACGAGCGCACCGCGGTGATGAAGTCGGGGAGCGGATCGAGGCGCTGCTCCCGGGCGAGCGTGAGCACCGCCTGATCGACCAACCACAACGTCACCTCCCCCGCCACGGGCTTGCCCTTCGGCGTCGTGAGCTTCACGGTGATGGGCACGGTCTGGCCGGGCGTGGCGCGGTTGGGGTTCTCGACCTTCACCACCACCGTGTTCTCGACCGGGTTGACGGTGAGCCACGTGGTGCTCGCGAGCGTGGCGGGCTTGCCGAGGTCGGTCGTGCTCTTTCCGACGGGCTCCGTGCCGGGCACACGCCCGCGCATCAGGACCACGTGGATGGGGATGCGCGGCACCCACGTCGGCTCGATCGGCACGCGGATGGTCGCAGAGCCGCCGGAGACGGTGGCCCACTGGTAGCGGTTGCCCTCGGGGGCCTCTACGATCACGAGCGCGTCGGCCTTCTGGAAGGGGCTCTGCACCACGAGCGTGGCGCTGGCGCCCGGGTCGTACGTGGCCCGATCCGTCGCGACCGTGAACACGCCCGCCTGCGGCTTCTGCCACGCGACGGGGTCCGCGCCCCCGACGTAGAGGTCTACCTTGACGACCTGCGCGCGGCCGAGCCGATCGCGGCTCTCGATCTCCACGATGTAGACGCCGGCCTGCGCGCCCGAGGCCGAGGTGACCGGCAACGCGAGCTTCGTCGGGTTCACGTCGCTGGTCACGACGGTCTCCGACACCTTCTCGTCGACCACGTCGGTCACGTAGCGGGCCTTGCCGTCGGAGAAGTCGCTCGCCTGGAGGTGGCTGTCCCAGCGCCGCGCGAACAGGCGCACGGTCACGGCCTGGCCGGCCTTCGCCTTGCCGTCGACGCCCGCCACCACGAGCTCCGCGGGGATGGTGGCCGCGCGCTCCAGGTACCGGGGCACCTTGAGGCCGAGCACGAACGCGGGCACCGCCTCGACGCGCTTCGTCGTCGTGACCGTCTGGTCGTCCTCCCCCGTCACGGTCGCCTCTACGACGTAGGTGCGGGGCTGCGCGGTGGGCTCGATGGCTGGGTCGAGCACGATGCTGGCGCCGCCCTCGGCGTCGGTCGCGCCCTCGGACTCGAAGCGCGGGGTGGCGTCGAAGCGCGCGTCGCCGGAGTAACGCGCGTCGGACGACCACATGAAGCCGTCGCGGCCCCGCGAGCCGAGCGCCGGCGGGGTGTACGTGGCGGGGAACTGCGTGACGCGCCACCGCACGGGCTGCCCGGCCACGCGGCCGCCCGCGAAGTACGACGCCACCAGCTTCACGTCGAAGGGGCCGTCCAGCGGCGTCGTGTCCGGCGCGTGGAGGTTCGCCTCGAACGTCGGGAGTCGGTAGGCCTCCATCTGGAAGCTCATGCGCCCGCACGAGACGCCTGCCGTGGGCCCGGCCTCGCCCTCGTAGTGGGCCTGGTAGGTGCCGCTCGGCAGGTCGGCCTCGGCGAACTTCACGTAGAATCCGCCGGCGGCGGTCGTCGTCACCGGGAGTCGCCACGCGAGATCGCCCGGCCCCTCCACGACCACCCGCCCGGGCCCCTGGATGGGGGTGAGCACGCCCTTCTCGCGCTTGCGAAGCCAACCCTTCAGGTGCACCGCGTCTTCGGGTCGGTACATCGGCCGCTCCGAGAACAACGTGCACAGGTTCGCCGGCTTGGGTCCGCGGCCCGAGAGGTTGGCAAAACCCCATTGCATCCAGTCGCCCGAGGTCGCCTGCCAGTGGTTGTCGGCGAAGCTCGCGGGCGGCCGGTCCGCGTCGAGGACGAGGCGATCCGCGCCCTTCTCGACGACGATGCGGCGAAGGCGCGAGCGCACGTCGGTGACGACGTTGCCCGGGGCGTTCCAGGTAAAGGCGCCGTCGCCGGTGGTGCGACCGGACGCGAGGCGCTCCCAGGTCGTGTTCCCGTCGCGCGACACCCCGCCTTCGAGCCGCACCTCGGCGCCCGCGATGGGGCTCCCCGACGCGAGCGAGGTCACGACGAACCGTACGCCGTCGGTCTCCTCAATCGTGGTGAGCGTCAAATCGGTCACCTGGACACGCAGCCAGGAGCGCGCCGTAGTGCCGTCGAGCGGGCGCACGCCGACGAGGTAGGCGCCGGGCGTCCCCTTGCCGGCGAGCTCGGCGAGGTGCGGCGCGAGATCGAGGCCGAACGTGGCGGCGTCGCGATCGTCGCCGAGCGGGAGCGGCACGATCTTCGAGATGCCGGGGGAGCCCAGGAGCGCGATGCGGGTCATGACCTCCTCGCGCCCGGGCGACGAGAGCGCCTCGGTGTGTTCGTCGGGCTCCTCGCCGGGGCCCGGGGGCCGCGCCGCCTCGTCGATCGACACGCCGTTCTGCGGCCAGGGCCAGAAGCTCCGGTCGAGAGAATCGATCGCATAGATGCGTAGATCCACACGTTCCTGCCCGCGCCCCTCCATCGGGACGAGCTGCGGGCCGTAGCGCTCTACGAGCCCCTCGCCCGCGACGAAGCGCAGGTAGTCCTCGCGCCGCGGGAACCAGAGCGGCACCATGCTCTCCCCGGTGAGCTCGAGGGCGCGCCCGTCCACGTCCACCAGCGGGGTCGGCACCACGGTCACGCGGTACGCCGTTTCCTGGGCAAATCGACCACTTACCTCCAGACGTTTGCCGGCGAGCGCGAAGGTCAGATCGGCCACCTCGGGCTCGAACCGCAGCAGGTTGCGCGCCTCGACCGGGCCCACGCCGGCGGGCCGGGCGGTGAACTCGACGACCACGGTGCGGCGGCCGGAGGCGCACGCGAGCGCCTGGTCCTCGGCGTACACGACGCCGGCGGGGGTGACGGGGAGGAGGCGATCGCCGCAGCCGAGGCGGGCCAAGCGGAAGGGCTCGGCGGTGGCGAACGAGACGTCCGCCACGGACTCGGTGGCCGCGTCGTCCCGGGAGAGGCGGAAGTGCACGATGGCGCGGGTGCCGAGCGGGATCGGGGCGTCGAGCGTGAGGACGTAGCGGTGGCCGGAGTTCGCGACCGTGACGATCTCCGAGGACGAGCCCGTGTCGCTCGAGCCGCCCGAGTCGCCCGAACCCTCCGAGCCCGTGTCAGCGCTCCCTGTGTCCTCGGTCCCCGCCTCGCCGCCCGCGTCCGGCGGGCTCCAGGACCGGCCCTCCGGCGGGGTCTCCTCCATCGCCTTGACGCGGAAGTCGGCATTCCCGAGCCAGCGCGCGGCCTTCGCGTCCACCCCGGGCAGCGGGCGCAGCTCGATGGACACCATGCGCGCGAGCGCGGAGGGATCGAGGCGCTCGGTGAACGTGAGCGTGATCGTCTCGACCGGGCCGAGGCCCTCGGCCCCGTCCACCGGGAGCGTGGCGCTCGGCGGCGTCATCAACGTCGCGACCTCGGTGGTGCGGCCGTCGACCGTCCACGCGTACCGCGCCAGCGCCGGCCACATCTCGGCGGGCCGGAATTGCAGGGTCTTGCCGTCGAGCCAGGTCCACGCGCCGGGGTGGTCGGGCGTGACGCGGACGAACCGTTCGGGCGCGTCCTCGGGGCCGCCCGCCGCGGGGCCGCGCGCGCTGTCGAAGAAGATGGTGACGGGATCCCAGGCTCGTACGAAACGATCCGGCACCACGACGGTGCCCTGCGCGGCGAAGGGGCGCTGGGCGATGGCGCGCAAGGCCGGCGAGCTGGCGATGGCGACACCGCCGAGCAGGAACACGATCAGCGCGAGGAGGAGGCGGGAGCGGGTGAAGAGCGCGCTCATTCGGTCACCTCGCCGGCATCTTGGGCGTCGGACGTGTCGTTCACGGGGGCGGGCGGGATCAGGCCGGCGGCGACGAGGTACGCGCGGATGACCTCCTCGGGCGGTCCGGTATCGGGCGCGGTCAGGCCGACGAGCGCGGGGCGGATGCGCGCGGGGGCGGCACCCGCGGGGAGCGTGGCGGTGAGCTGGTAGCGGCCCGGCTGGAGCGTCGGCATCATCGCGACGCCCGACGCGACGAGGCGGGCGCTTTCGCCGGCGGTGTACAGGGCCACCTGCACGTCGGCACCGTCCGTACGCACGCCGATCCCGATCGGCCCAGCGCGGTCGACGGTGAACGTGAACCCGCGGCTCATCCCGGCGCCGAGGAGCACCTCGGGCCCAAGGCCCTCGCGCAACGGCGCGGCGGGGACGAAGTCGACCTGGGCCGTGCCCTGCTGCGCGCCGTCGAGCGTGCGGAGCGCGAGGTCGACCGTCTTGTCGTCCGCGCCGATTGGCACGTCGAGCGCGCCGTCGAGGCTGAAGAACCCGCGGGCGGGGCCGGACCCCTCGCGGACGTAGGCGATCACGGGCTGGTCGGCGCGCACGGTCAGGAGCCCGGCGCCGGTGGTGGCGATCCGGAGCTCGCGGCGTCCCACCGGGACGGAGGTCGGGATCGGGGTGGTCGCGCCCTTGAAGGTGGGGAGCGGGCTGCCCCACATCGCGGCGGCGTCGCCCTCGGGGCCCGCCACGCGGTCGGTCCACACCGTCCACAGACCGGACGCCTGGACCACCTCGATCCAGCCCGGCGCCGGCCCGAGCGGCACGTCCAGCCCCCGGACGACGCCGTTCGTCACGCCCACCACGTCGCGCACGTCGCCGCGCACGTGGAGGCTGGCGCCGACGTCTCCGGCGAGGTTGATGCGGACGCGGCCGGCGGTCTGCGGCCGCACGTCGGTCGTCGTGATCGCAGACCACACGGCGGCCGCGCCGCTCGGGTTGAGGACCGTGAGGGTGTCGCCGCGCGGCACGGTGGTCAGGTCCCGCGCGCCATCGGACGCCCAGAACACGTCCTGAGGCTGATCGGCCTTCGAGATCACGGCCACGAGGCCCTCCCCGAGGATGAACCGCACGCCCGCGCTGGCCGGGAGCGTGCCGCGCCAGGCGGCCCCAGGCGCGAGCGTACCGCCTGCGGTGGTCCCGGCGAACGTACCGGGCGTCGGGACGGGGAAGGCCACGCGGGCCAGCGCCACGTCGACGGGCGTGCCGCCGAGGGGGGCGTCCACGTAGACGCTGACCGAGGGGTCGCCGAAGAGCACCGTCGCGGCCACCCCGCGCGCCACGTCGATCTGCCCGCCGAAGCGCGGCTGGGCGACCTCGGTGCGCGCGGTCACGAACACGGGGCCGGCGTTCTTGGCGAGGTCAATGTTCACCGATCGGCCGAACAGCAGCGTGCCGGCGCGGAACGAGGCGCGCACGGGCGCGCTGCCGAGCGTGTGTCGAACGCCGCGTACGGCGACGGCGCGCCCGCCGGTGCCCTCCCCCACGAGCCACAGGTCGCCGCCCTCCCCCGCGAGCACGGGGCCGGGCACCGGCTCACACACCTCGCCCACGATCGGGCACCAGGACAGCCCGACCCGGGTCGCGAGCTCGAGGAGGCCGGCGCGGTCGCGGGCCACGATCACCGCCGCGATGCCGGTCGCCTTGTCCGTCGGCACCGAGGCGCCGTTGGCGAGGGCGCCCTCTGTGATGCGCTTCGGCGTGACAACGTCGGCGCGCAGCGTGGTCGGCACCTTGCGGCCGTCCAACGACTCGACGCGCAGGCGGTAGCGACGGCCTGCCGCCTCTCCCGGGATGGCTCCGAGGCGCACGACCACGCGCGCGGCCCCGCCCACGCCGGTCCCGACGGTGCGCCACGTGGAGGAGCCCTCGTCCTGCGCCTCGATCGCGAGCCCGACGTTCTCCTCGGAGCGCGCCGACACCACGAGCAGGCCCTCGCCGGGCGCCTGGAGCGGCACGCGCGACACGCCGGCGCCGAGCGTCACGGTGCGGGACTGCCCCACATTGAGCGCGGGCGCGTCGGCCTCGGCGGCGAGCGCGAGCGTCACGGTGGTGCGTCCGGCGTCGACGCCGACCGGATCGACCCGGAGCGTGTAGGCCCCGGGTGCGAGGCGCTCGGCGAGGCGGAAGTTCCAGTCGTCGGGGCGGTCGTCCGCCGTCGCGACGAGGGTGCCATCGGCGTCGTAGAGGCGCGCGCGCACGTCGACGACACCCATCGACGTGATCTCCACGAGCCCGTCCGCGCCGATGGAGACCGGGAGCGTGGCGGGCGCGGTCACCTCGCGGGAGAGCCCGGCCACGAGCTCGCGGGGGCTGACACGCACCGTGTAGGTCACGCCGCTGTTGCGACGCGCGTTGACCAGATCGAGGCGGTAGGCGCCCGCGGCGAGGCGGCCGGTCCAGGGGCGTCCCTGGACGAGCCGGGCCGCCGTGTCGGTGCCGCGCAGCAGGTCGCCCGTCATCTCCGCGTCGGCCGTGATCGTCACGTCGGCCGGAGCGCGCAACGTGAACGTCCACTGGTCGGGCACGCGGTCCTCGCGGCCGCTCGGCTCCCACCACACGTGCGTCGCCGCGAGATCCAGCGCGAGGGCGTGCGGACCGTGGCCGAGGCGGACGAGCGGCGGCGGGACGCGCGTGAACGTCGTGATGCGGGTCGTCTCGACCGCCTCGGGGAGCACGAGGATGCGGCCCTTTCCGGCAGGGAGGTCGAGGCGAAGGTCTCCCTCGACGTCGGGCGCGAGGAGCGGCCATCCGTCGGCGTCCTCCACCCGCACGCGGAACAGGCGGCCCTGCCCGGCGGCGCCCTGCCCGAAGGAGCGGAGCACGTACTCGGCGGCTTCGGGCACGTCGTAGTCGTAGGCGATCCCCTCCCCCGCCGGCACGGTGGCGCGGGCGGGTACGCCGTCCCGGAGGGCGCCCCCGTCGCGGAGCGCGGTTGGTGCGAGCCGCAGCCCGAGGTGCCCCGCGGACGCGCCTTGCGTCGCGACGGTCACCTGGTAGTCGCCCTCGCGGAGGTAGCGCTGGAGCAGGAAGTTGCGGCCCGTGCCGTTCACCGCCGCGGACGCGAGCACCGGCGTGGTGCGGGTGCGGAGGGCCCCGGCCGTCGCGAGCAGGCCGGTGCTCTCAGTGCGGTAGAGCCCGGCCTTGTCGACGCGCAGCCCAAAGGTTGCCGTGTCGTCGGCGGCGAGGTCGAGCGCGCGCGGGGCGGCGGCGGTGAGGAGCGGGAGGTCGGGGGGCGTCGGGTCGATGGTGTCGGGGAGCGGCGGGAGCGGCGCGTCGGGGCGGCGATCGTTCGGCACGAGGACGACGGCGCCTTGCCGGACCGTGGCGCCGCTGTTCCGCACCACCACCGTGTGCCCGCCGTTGCCGACGGCGGCGTGGGGTGACCACGCCGCGCCGTCGACCGCGACCTCGAGGCCCGCGCCCGCGGAGATCACGCCCGCGGGGCCCGGCGCCGTGGGCACCGTCACGCTCTGGCCCGGCGCGAGCGTGAGCGGGAGCGGCGATGTGAGGTCGGCGGGCAGCGCGCGGAGCACCATCCCGACCTTGGTGTCCGGCACCTCGTTCAGCGTCAGCGTGTAGCTCTTCTTGGGATCGAGCGTGACGACGGGGATCTGCACGTTCGCGCGGGGCGCGGTCGGCTCGGCCTTGACTGCTGCGTCGCGACGGACCACGACCTCCGCGATGCCGGGGGTCTTGGGCGCCAACGTGAGCGTCCAACGGCCGGGGGTGAGCGTGGTGACGCCGGGCCCGTCGCGGAGCGGGGGGGCCTGGTACCCGGCTACGACCGAGGTGAGCAGCGGCTCCCAGCGCCAGCCCACCCCGCCGACGGAGACCGCGGTGTGGTAGTCGCCGGCCGTGGCCACCTCGAACGAGAGGCTCGTGGTGCCGAGCAGGTTGAACTGCCGACGGTAGGGCACGTCGGGCCCGAGCGGCAGGAGCGAGGTGGCGATCGGGGCCGGAAACGGGGCCTTGGGGTCCGTCCGGTTCTCGACGAGGACGCCGGTGACGTCGGGCAGATCGCCGGGGTCCCCGCCGTGGAGCGTCGTGAGGAAGTACGTGCCGCTCCCCTTGACCGGGATCGAGCGGCCGACCTGCGGGAAGTGTTGGAGCACGAACGGCTGGCCCGCGGCGCCCGACACGGTCACCACCCGCCCCTCGGACGTCGACCCCACGCCCACCTCGGCGAGCGGCGGCATCGTCTCCTTCTGGATGCTCGTGCCGGTGCCGTCGCGCCGGAACGGATCCGCGGCGTCGAACGTCCGGACGGCGATGCGCACGTCGCCCGCCGTCCGCCCCTCGCTCGGGAGCTCCAGCCGGTAGCTGGTGGCCTGCCCCGGGACCAACCACCGCTCCGCCCCGAACGGCCCGATCACACCCGCGAGCCGGCTCGCCACGGGCAGCGACGTGAGGCCACGGCGCACGTGGAGCGGCTGGTCGCCGTCGGGTACGGACCACGGCACCGACGGGCCGCCGTACGCCACGAGCTGCCAGAGGCCCGCGCCGAGCTTCGTCGCGAGGGTGCAGCGGCGCAGCGGGCGCGGGGTGTCGGGCGTGATGTCCTCGCAGGTGGGCGCGGCGGGGTCGAGCCACTGCCCGTCGCGCCACAGGCGCACGTCCGCGAGGCTGCGGCCCGCGAGCTCGACCGCAAAGGCCTCGTCGGCCTCGATGTTCACCCACCAGGAGCGCTGCTCGAGATCGGCGAGCGTGGTGGTCACCGTCGCGATGTCGGGGAGCAACGGCGGCCGCGGGTTCACCTCGACGAACGGTCGCGCTTCCACACGCGCGTCCCCCGTGCCCGCCTTGTCCGAGAGCACCTTCAGGCGGTACTCCCCTCGCTCCAGGAAGGCGTCGACGCGCCCGTTCTTGCCACCAGGGGTGCCGGCCACCTCGCCGGGCCCGGCCATGCGGTCGACGAGCTGCACGGCGGAGCCCTGGGGGCTCGTCGCGGAGAGCGCGTAGCGGCCGAAACGCGCGACCTGCACGCCCACGTCCTGGGCGCCGTTCGCGGGGACCGTGGGCGTGGAGAGCGTGATGGGGCCTGCGTCGGCGGCGGGCGCGACGGCGGAGCCGGGGGCGGAGGCGGGCGACTTGGAGGCGGGCGCGACGGCGGCCGCGGGCGCGGCGAACAGCAGCGTCGTGGCGCACAGAATCGTCGCGGCGCGCGGGTATGCGGTGGAGCTCGGACCGGGCATCGGGCCTCCTGCGGCCGCAGGGTAGCAAGAGGCGTGCCGGTTGTGGGGCGGGGTGCCGCGGGCGGGATCTACGAGGTGTAGATGGGGGGGCGCGTTTTGGTGGCGCGTGGCCTATCAGCCCGGCGCCGCGGGGCGTGGCCAGCCTCGTGGGGGGGATGTCGAGCGGTTGCGAGCCGACGAGCGCGTTAGTCTCGCAACGTTGGATCGCGTCGCCCTCCCGCCAATCCGTCTCCCCGATCAGGCCCGCGAGGCTGGGCGCGGTCGGGTAGGGCGCGCGCAAGTGCCACAAGTAGGGGGACCCACCGCCGGCCCCCCTGCTTGTGGCACCTTCCATCCCCCTCTACCTGCCACAAGCAGGGGGGCCCAGGCTCGGGCCCCCCAGGATGTGGCACCTCGGAGCCCCGTTGACATGCCACAACTGGGGGGGCCTGCGTCGGGCCCCCCAGGATGTGGCACCTCGCGGCCGGCCCCCCGGTCGAGTCATCGTCAGTAGAAAGCCCTTGCTGCCCTCCCGCGGGTCGATCGCCCCCGGCTGCTCGGCCTGTTGGGCGTCGAAGCGCTCGCGCCGCGGTTCGCCCCCGAGCACCTCGTCGCGTCGGCCTACGCGGCGGTGGCGCTGCCGTCGCTCCGATCGCGCACGGCGGAGGCCATGGCCGCGCGGACCGCCGCGGTGCACACGGCGGCGGCCCACGTCGTGACACGTCCGATCCTCGCCCGGGAGATCGAGGCGCTCCTGGGTCTCTCCGCCCGGACCGGGGCGCGCCTGCGGTCTGGTGCACCCGATCCGACCCTCGTGGCCGCCATCGGACTCCAGATGGACCTTCGGGCGCGGAGGAACGTCGTGGCGGTGACGGGGGCGTTTGGGGGGTAGGAGCGCGGAGGGCCCTCCATCCAGCATCACCGACTCGTCACGCTGCACCCGTCGGGAACCTGGGCCGCGTCCGTCACCTCTACTCGATACACCCAGACATTCGCGTCCATGCCGCCGGCGCCCGCCTCGTCGGCGAACACCAGCTCTACCGTGCTCCCCGCCTCGACGTGGCCCGCCACGCGGCGCTCGAGGAGGGGCGACGCCCCACAGTGCCACTCAATCGGGGGCGCCGCACCTGAGGTGATCCGCACGGCGAGGTTCGACTCGGGCGCGCTCGCCGTCATCCAAAGTGTCAGAGCTCCGCTGGCTTCGCTGAGCATCCTGGCCGAGCCGGCCTGGTAGAAGGCCAGCGTGTCCCCTTCGTGCTCCAGCAAGACCCGCTCGAGGGATGCCTCGCGTACGGGGAGCGGCACACCGGACTCGAGCGCAACCGCAACCCCGAGCGCGCCTCGCTGCTGGCTGACCCATACGACCGGAAACACGGCGCGGAGCTTCCCGAGCAGCTCCGGCTGGGCTCCCTCGACGATCCACCACGCCGCTCGCGCACGACGCGCAAACGCATGCTGCTGCCACTGGTACACGTCGAGCATCGCCGCCGGATCGTCCAGGGGGACTCCCAGCACCGGCGCCGGTTGATACAGTCGCACCAGCTCGGGTCGGTTGCTCGCCAGGGGGCCAGCCGGCCGCGCGTTCGAAGCGGCGGCGACAACAGCGCGCACGTCGAAACGCACAGGATCCCGCGCGGCGCCGCGAACGAGCCCGAGGGTCGGCGCGGCGAGCACAACCGGAACGAGGAGCCACCAGGCGCGGGAAGGCAGGTTTTGCGCACCCAGTCCGAACGCCAGCGCCACGAGTCCCGCCAGCGGGAGCGCGTGTTTCCCCATGAGCCCACCGATGAAGGGCGCCGCCGCGGCGAGCGCCACGAATCCGAGCGCGACTCCGACCAGCAGCTTCTGCGCGGGCCCCTTCCGCGCGGCGAGCATGGCGAGCAGCAGCAGCATCGGCGCGCCGCTCCAGAGAGCCCAGGAGGCGTCGATGTGCCCGCTCCCCAGGTACGCCAGGGATCGCGAAAGGAAATCCACCCACGTCAACGCCTCCCCCCCGAACCCCTGGTAGCGCTCCCCTTGGGAGAAGCCGAGTGTGAGCCAGGGCAGGAATGTCAGCGCGCCAATCCCGATTGCCATGAGCTGACCCCAATCCCGCGTCCAGACGAGCAGGACAGCAATGGGAAGGAGATAGACAGGCGCGAGTCCGTGGGTGTACATCAGCGCCGAAGTGAGCAGCGCAGTCACGACGGTGGCACCGCCCACCAAGACGTTGCCCCCCAACGCCACGATCAGCAATCCAATCAGCGCGTACGCGCGTGCCTCCTGGGACCAATGCACATGGGCCGGCAACACCGCCAGCCAGAGTCCTCCGAGCCACGCGGAACGGGGGGTGCCCAGGCGTAGACCAAGCCCGGCCACGAGAAGCACTGTGAGGGTGCCGGCGATCGCGGAGATCAGCCGGAGTCGGTGCGGGTCGGCCGGATCGAAGAGCGCAGCGAGCACGTAGTACAACGGCGGGTAGACGTCCGCTGCCGCCACCTGGATGGCCCGGGCGACGCCCTGTTTTGCAGCGGCGACAACATGCAGCTCGTCCGACCAGATCGAGCCATCGAAGACGCCGCGCACGCGCAGGACAAGCGCCAGAGCGGTCGGGACGAGAATCGCCGAAGCGCGGCTCCAGGCGACTCGTGCGCTCGGGTCGGTCACGGGAGCAACCACAGGCGGCCGGCGGCGTCCAGGACGGCGTTCGGGCTCCCGGCGACGACCCTGGCGGCTCCCGGGACGAACCAGGACGTGGTGTCCGTCGACGTCGCACCCATCTGCACCACTGAATCCCCCCTGCGAAGAAGCCACCCTCCGCCCGAGCGCACCGCGTCGTGCGTGTCATGGGTCTCGTGAACGCTACGGAAGCGCCCATCCGCGAGCGCCACATCCCCCAAGCGGGAGGCCGCCCACACACCCACGTTCGTGCAGTCTGTGCCGCGAGCGAGCCCCGCAATATCCGCATCGACCGGCCAGGAAGTAAGCGCTCCCGTGCTCGTTCGGTGCACGATCCTCGCTGGGTCTCCCAGCAGGATGAACACTCCGTCGCACGCGACCTGGATGTCACGAATTGACGTCCCGAAGCGAAAGTCCTCGTGCTTGGAGGTGATCAAGTCGACGCAGCCGAGAACCGAGCCGCTAGCCCAACATAGGCGCTCAGCGGGGTCCCATGCGATCGCCGAGGTGTCAGCCGGCACCCCCTCGAAGACGACGCGAACGTTGGCGGCCCCGTCGAAGCTGACGACCTCGTCCCCTCGCACCACGAAGATCTCACCCCCGAAGCTGTCGACCGGGCCCGGTCGAAGCCCATCGAGCACGACCAGGGGCCCGGCGGCGACTCGCGTCGCGACAATCCCGCCAATCGCCGGGACCAACAAGAGCGCCCACACGATTGGTTGCCGGCGCATCAAGTCGGGGACGGCACGATGTAGACGGCGCCCGCATCCGCTCCGCCGGCGTCGAGCCCCGGGGCCGCGATGAGCAGATCGTCGACCCGATCGCCCGAATGGTCGAGGAAGCCGGTTGCTGTGCCGAACCTGTCGCCAGGTGATTGCCCGTGGAGGAGATATTTTGAATCGTCTTCGTACACGCTGGTCAATCCCCAGGCCAGCCTATCGATCGCCACCGCACCCCTCCCCTCGTCGTACACATAGGACGATCCAAGCGCCCGGGCTCCATCCCAGAATGGCACGTGCACGTCGAGCGTGCCGACCCAATCGACATCGGAGTCCCTGAAGTTCTGGCGCCCGACCGTGGGCTCCCAGGGCACCACGCTGCCCGACACGGGCAGATCGACCTGCCATACAATCCCGCCGAGCGCCAGCAGCTCGGGCGACCCGTCGTCATCGACGTCCATCGCGGTGTGGGGGGCGCATGAGTAGAACTGGATCGTAGATTCGGAGATGACCTCATGCTGTCCGAGGGTAGGTTGATCCGAATAGAACAAGGCTCCGGACGGATCGCTACCACTGGAGGCGCTCAGCACGAACCCGAGATCGTCCCGACCGTCGTCATTGGCATCCCCAACAGCGACCGGGTACATCTGTGCTCCCGGCATGTCGACGACAAAGAGGGCGTCCGAATCCGCATACGATATCATCCCCGTCAGCGTGGAGGGTTCGTAGAACACTGCGACGGTACCGGAGTTCGGAGAGTATCGGCTGTCGAGTACACCGCTGGTCACCAGGTCATCAATTCCGTCGCCATCGATGTCGGTGCCGGAGAGGAGCGAGCTTCCTACATACACATCCTCCACATCGCCAGTGATGACGAAGGAAGCATCCTCACGTCCGCCTCCGATCGCAGCGGCCGTCCAACCCAGGACCGATCCCTGTGTTCCCCCTGTCGTGACCTCTGAAACCAGCAGGACCGGAGCGTCCTCCTCCCCCGCCCAGCCGAGCGCATAGCCGAGGAACCCGCCGCCTTCGACCTTCCAGGGGGCCTCGGACGCCGAGGTTGCCGACGAGAGCCCACTCGCGGGCCATGCGTACACACCACCGCTGTATGAATCCAGTGCACCCGCCCCCACGAGCAACCAGGGTTCGTCATCAAACCATCCCGTGGGCACGACGACGAGGGCGCTGCCGAAACCCGCGTCTGCCGCGGGACCATCGATGCGATGCATCGATCCCGTATCGAGCGAAACCTGATCCTGGGTCGATCCGTCGCAGTCGTTGTCGATGCCGATGTCGAGCCAGCCCTCGGTGGCCGAAATGCCGCGAGTCGCGTCCTCGTCGTCACAGTCGGTTCCGTCGAGCGCTATCGGAGCCTCTCCATCGCCATCCTGGTCAAAATCGTCCGCCGCGTCACAGTTGCTGTCGGTGCCGTCGTACCAGTTGTCTTCGGCGTCTGGATGGATTGACTCCGCGGCGTCATCGCAGTCGTCCGCACTCGATGCGTAGCCCGTCGGCACGGCGCAGCCAGTCACCGCTATCGCGTCAACGTTCCCGTAGCCGTCACCGTCACCGTCCAGGTACCACGTGGGAGCATCGACGGCGTCCTCATCGATCTGGCCGTCGCAGTCCTGATCGATGGCGTCGCAAACCTCGGCCGCGCCGGGGAAGATCGTGGCGTCCTGGTCGTCACAGTCGTCCAACTGGGAGAAGGCGTCACCATCGTGGTCGGTGAGCTGGTCCTTCCGATCCTCGTACGCGTCGGTGTTGATCAAACAGCCGCTGACGACGAGAAGGGTGAGCATGAGCGACTCCGGTTCGGGCGAGATCGTAACCGGGCAGACTCGCCGATACGACCCCGACACCGACCGCGACGGCGAGCTCGATCTGCTCGTGGGCGCCGACGGCGCCGGCCCCGACGAGCAAGGTCGGGCCTACCTCCTGCTTGCGCCGTAGTTCCCGCTGGACGACTCCTACATCCACCTCGCCATGGCCCGCACGCTCGCGGAGCACGGGACCTGGGGGATCAACGCGGGAGAGTTCGCCTCCGCCACCTCTTCGCCGCTCTACACCGCGATCCTCGCGCTTGGGCTGGGGGCCTTCGGGGCGCACGAGCAGGTGTCCCTGTTCCTGAACGTGGCGGCGGGCGCGGTGGTGTGTTGGTTGGTGGCAGCGTTCGCGCGGGATCTCCGCGATCGGGCCACCAGCCTCGCGTTCGTCCTCGTCTGCGGTCCTCTCCCGTACCTCGCCTCGTTGGGAATGGAGCACGTGTTGCATGCCGCGTTGGTGCTCGCCCTCGCGCTCGTGGGGCTGGCCGCGCCTTTTCGGAACGGGCGGTTTGCGCTCCTGGCGCTGGCGGTGGCCGGGGTGCTCACGCGCTACGAGACGCTCTTCGTGCTCGCTCCGCTCATGATGCTCCTGGCGCGGCGAGGGCGTTGGATGGACGGCCTGCTCGTCGGTGGCGCCGGGGCCCTGGCCGTCGGCACGTACGGCGCCTGGTCGTGGTCGCAGGGGGGGCTGGTGATCCCCAACAGCATCCTGATGAAGTCCGCGTTGGCCGGAGGGTGGGAGACTCTCTGGAAGGACAACCTGTACGAAGGCGCGCCCGTCCTGCTCCTCGTGGCGGGGGCGGCGGCCGCGGCGGCGGTGGACCGTCGGCAGGAGGGCCACGCCCTGCTGTTCGGAGTCGCCGCGCTCCTCCACCTGGCGTTCGCACGGATCGGCTGGCTGTATCGTTACGAGGGCTATCTCATCATCTGGGGCGGAGTCATCGCCGTCCCCCCGCTGCTCCGCGCCGTGAAGGGCCCGCAGCTCCTCCTGTTGGCCGCCATCCTGATCCCATCAGGCTTCCGGGCGTGGCGTGCGAGCGTGGACTTCGTCGCGGCCTCGCGGTGCATCCACGACAATGACGTGGTCTTGGCCAAGATGGTCGCCCGCGACCTCCCGGATGTCACCCTCGCGGTGCACAACATCGGCGCGCTTGCGTGGTTCAGCGACGCGACGGTCGTGGATGTCGCGGGCCTGGCAACGGACGAGGTGACACGCCTGCACCTCGGCAACCAACTCACCGGCCAGACGTTTGGTTCGCTCCTGGCGCGAAGAGGCGTGCAGCTCGCCTACACGGATGTTGGCTGGTTGGCGGCGGATCCCCCGCCGGGCCTGGAGGAGATCGCGGTCCTGTCCTACCAGACGCCGGTGCCCGGTCGCCGGGCGAAGACACGCCTCTCCATCACCCCGCTCGGCGACGTTGCACGGCTCTCCGCCGCCCTCCGGTCCCTGCCGCCGGGAGGCGATCGTTACAGCGTGGAGTGGTCCATCGTGCCATGAGGCACAGTCTCAGATGTCCGAACAAGCCACGGTATAGGGCGAACCCCCGATGTACTCGTACCCGTTCGGGCACACATCGCCGGGATCGCGCATGTCCCCGTAATAGTTGCCGTCGACATCGCTGTTGAGCATCAACACGTTGCCGACGCCGGGCGCCTCGCACGCCACCGCGTTGTAGGCGCCGCCGAGCCACTCCCAGCCGCTGGGGCACACGTCGGAGGGGTCGCGCATGTCGCCGTAGTAGGTGCCCTCCGTGTCGGTGTTGAGCGTGGCGACGGTGCCGCCGCCGTCCTTCGCGCAGATGACCGTGGAGTAGCCACCACCCATGTAGTCCCAGCCGTCGGGACAGACATCGCCGGGGTCGCGCAGATCGCCGTAGTAAGTCCCGTCACGGTCGCTGTTCAGGTACGCCACGGACATGTACACGGGCGCCTGGCAAACGACGGTGGAGTAGCCGCCGCCGAGGTGGGGCCAGCCGTCGGGGCACACGTCGCCCGCGTTACGAAGGTCGCCGTAGTAGTCACCCTCCATGTTGGAGGTGAAGTAGACGGGCTGGCCCACGTTGCCGGATTGGTGACACCCCACGGTGTAGGGGCTGCCACCGATGTGCTCCCAACCCTCGGGGCACACGTCCCCCTCGTCGCGCAGGTCGCCGTAGTACGTGCCGTCGACGTCGCTGTTGAGCTGCGCCGCCACGCCCGGGGCGCCGCTGCCACACGCCACGGAGCTGTACCCGCCGCCGAGGTGCTCCCAGCCGTCGGGGCAGACATCGCCCTCGTCGCGAAGGTCGCCGTAGTAGTCGCCGTCGACGTTGGCGTTCAGGTACGCGATCGCGTCGGGCACGTCGACCACGACGGGGAGATCGGGCTCTTCCTCATCGTCGTCCTCGTCGCCGCCGAAGATCCCCTCGCCGTCGTCCTCGCCGTCCTTGCCGGCGGCGCAGGCGAGGGAGAACGCGAGGGTGAGGGCCAGCGTCAGGGGGAGCGGGGCGCGCAGGGTCATCGGCGACCCCTACTTCGGCCGCCGGCCGGAGGCCAGCGCGTCGTCGCCACGGTTTGAGCTTCGCCACAATAGAGCTACGCTCCCCTCCCCGGAGTTCCCATGGTCCGCCTCCTCCTCGCCTTCGTCCTCCTCAACGGGTGCCAGGAGCACATCGGCACCTTGTGCACCAAGATGGGCTGCGAGGGGGTCCTCACCATCACCCTCGACGGGGAGCTTCCCGACGGGGCCGAGGTCACCGTGCTCCTCGACGGCGAACCCTGCGTGGTGGCGGAGAATGGCGATTGCCAGCTGGCCGAGGACGGGTCCGCGATCACGGTGCTGCTGTCGTTCGGCGCGGGCGAGCCCGAGGTGGTCGTGCGGATCGCGGTCGACGACACATCCGACAACTACGTGCTCGCGCCCGACTGGGACGAGCCGGTCTACCCGAACGGGGAGGAGTGCGACGGGGCGGAAGGTGGATGCGTGGGGGGCGAGGCGGTGCTGGTGTTGTGAGGCGATGAAGAGGAGATGACTGCTACTCGGCGGGTCCCGCCTGAACAGACGGGACCATACCTACCAAGTCTTCATTTCCCACCCACCATAGCCCCCTCGTGATGGACACGGATCAAGAGCCGACGCCCCCTACGCCGTCATGTCGTGTTCGCGCAGCCACCGAATGGTCTCTTCGGGCGCCACGACGAAAGCGCGCGGCGAGCCATGCTGGTGAGCGATAACGACATCGGCACGTGCCATCCGGGCCGGGTGGCCCACGACCGCAAACGGGAGAAACCGCTCGTAGTGCCTCATGTCGAAGATCGCAGCCGTACACCAGTTATACCGAATCTTTTCCATCGGAAAGTGGGACGATACCGAGAAGCTGTTGGCACGGCAAGTCGTGATATCGATGGCCCAATCGACATCACGGAACGCGGTCTCCAACTCGGCTCGGGCCGCAGACCCCGCCAGCCCCGCTAGCGGGTCAATCATGACTTCTCCGGCCGTTCCGGAAAATGTGACATGACGAAAGACACATTGGTCGAACAGCAGCGGACCGGCGGTGCGGCAATTGTGGAACTTCACACCGTCCAGCGTCAGGCGCCGGACGGCCCAGCGTGCGAGCACACACTCTATGAATGAGCAATTGCGCAACGCCGCCGTGAAGCCTGCACTGCTGCCAGCGGTCACGTGCACGCGCTGGCGCACGAAGGTCTGCCCGTCTCCGATGTCCGGCGCCGCGCTCCTTATCGTTATGGTCTTCCTCCCCACCGCGCCTCCTGCTCTGGAATCTCACGCCGCCTTCGTCGCCCGCGCCCCCCGCACCCCGATCCCCGCCAACCCCACCGCCAGGAACGCCGCGATCCCGTAGGCGGCCAATGCCACGCCGTAGGCGAAGGTGTAACCATACAGGCGCGCGATGACGACGGTGGCGAGGCTGGCGAGCACCGACATCCAGCCGTTGATCGCCCAGGCCCACGGGATGGCAGGGGCCGCGGAGGCGCCGACGGAGCGGAGGGCGAGCGGGAACGGGGCGCCCATGATGAAGCCGAGGGGGAAGATGACGATGAACGTCAGCAACGCGCGGACGGCGATGGGGGCGCCGAGGGCCACGGCGGCGAGCGCGGGCGGGGCGAACACGCCGCAGACGAGGCCGAGGGCGAGCACGCCGAAGAGCACCTTGCGGAGGCGACGCGCGGCGACGATCCCCTCCCCCGCGCTGGGCCCCGCGAGCCAGGTGCTGCCGAGGCCGGAGCCGAGCAACATGGCGAGGACGACGATGGTGATGGCGTAGGTGGGGTGGCCCACGAACAAGACTAGCTGGTGGATGAGCACCGTTTCGAGGGCGAGGTAGCCGTAGCCGAGGCAGGCGACGTAGGCGAGCAGGCGGCCGGTGCCGACGACGCCGCGCACCTCGGTGCGGCCACGCAGGGCCCACGGGAGGGCCACGAAGAGGCCGCCCGCGGCGAACACGAAGGCGAACTGGACGAAGACAGAGAGGTAGATCGTCGCGAGCGGATCCTCCTCGCTGGCGACGACGTTCGTGGCCCGGCCGAAGATGCGGCGGACGTCGCCCCAGGTGTCGACGTAGGGGCGGTCGTCCGTCATGGCGCGCTCGGCCATGAGCTTGGTCCACTCCTTGGGGGGGGTCTCCGCGTCGATCGGCCACGCGAGCTCGGCGCGCTCGAAGGTCGGGACCGCGGCGGCGAGGCGGGCGCGCTCCTCGGGCGTCCACGCGCGGGGGCGGACGAGGATGACCTGGCTGCGGCCCTTCACCCACGCGACGGCCTGCCACGGCTTCTCGACCCCGCGGAGCGACAACGCGGCGGACGCGGAGCGGGCGAGCGCCTCGGTCTGGGAGCCACGGCCGAAGGAGATGACGCCGTCGGGCTCGAGGTGGTCGAGGTAGGTGCCGAAGGCGTCCTGGGTCTCGAGCAGCGCGGGCGACCAGGTGTTCGCGAGGAGGCCGGCGGCGGACCAGAGGTTGGCGTGGACCATCTGGATGAGGCGGTACTTGTCGGGCGACGAGAGGATGGCGGCGCGGGCGTCGAGGTGGACGCGGCGCACGGTGCCGTCGGCGTAGGGGTTGACCGGCGAGCCGGCGAAACGTTCGGCGACCACGCGGAAGATGGCCGACTCCAGATCGATGGCCTCGATGTCGGTGAAGCCGGCGGCGCGCGCGACGGCCACTTCGGGGCCGGCGGACGCGGCGAGGATCGCGACCTTGCCGCCGGGCACGAGCACGTCGTACGCCATGCGACGGTTGGCCTGGTCGGTGAGCCGCGCGAGATCGGCCTCGGACATCGGCACGGCGGACGCGCTCGTGTTGTCGAGGAGGACGAGGGTCTCCTCCTTCGTCTCGTGCACGGCGAGGCGAACGAGGGGCGTCCACTCGGTGTAGGTGACACGGTCCTCGGAGAAGCCGACGGTCCGCACCACCTTGAGCACGTCCCCCGAGAGGCCGGCGATCGAGAGGCCGACGGAGCCCACGAGCATGACGACGGAGAGCCCTCTCCCGAGGCGATCGGCGCCGAACGACACGAGCGCGCCGACGGCGGCGAGCGCCGCGACGACGAAGGCCACGTCGGGACCGGCGAGCACGCTCAACACGGGGAGGAACAGCACGGCCGCGAGCGCCCCACCGACGAGATCGGCGCCGTAGAGCACGCCGATGTGCTCGCGGAGGCGCTGGAACACGCCGGCGAACGCGAGGCCGGCGAACGCGAACGGCACCGACAGGATGGGGAGGAGCGCGGCGAACCACCCCTGGTGGAGCAGCTCGGCCTTCTTGGACGAGGTGTCCTGGTAGGTGGTGAGCGGGCCGTCGGGGATCTGGAGCACGGGGAAGTGCAGGACGGCGAGCACGGCGAGGACCGTGGACACGCCGAGGCCGAGGCCGATCCAGCCGAGGCGGCGCTCCAAGCCACGCTCGGGCACGAGCGAGGGCCACAGGTGCTGGGCGACTGCGCCCACGCCGGTGCCGAGCAATGCGAGCGCGAGCGCGAGGTGCGCGAACGACGCGAACAGGACCACCGCGAACAGGCGCGTGAGGAGCAATTCGTAGAGGAGCAGGCACAAGCTGTAGAGGAAGACCGCGGCGAGTACGCGGCGGGACACGGGCGCCTGTTCCGGAAGGGCTGACATCAACCTGCGACTCCTCTCACGATCAATCCCTGGCGGGAGGCCCAGGCGCCGATATCCTGCCGCTGGATCGCCGCCGCGAGGAGCGGCGCCAGCTTGTCGGGCGTGCACGCGAAGCTCGGGATGCCGAGCGCCGCGAGCTTCGCCGCGTTGGCCGCGTCGTAGCTCGGCGCGCCGTCGTCGGAGAGGGCGAGCAGCACCACGAGATTGACCCCGGAGGCGACCAGCGCCGCCGCGCGACGCAACATGCCAGCCTGATCCCCGCCTTCGTACAAGTCCGTCACGAGCACCATGACGGTGTCGCGCGGCCGATCGATGATGGCGGTGCAGTAGCCGAGCGCCTTGTGGATGTCCGTCCCCCCGCCGAGCTGGGTGCCGAACAGGAGCTCGACGGGGTCCTTCAGATCCTCGGTCAGGTCGACCACGGCGGTGTCGAACACCACCATGCGCGTACGGAGCGCGCGGATGCTCGCCAACACGGCCCCAGCAATGCCCGCGTACACGAGGCTGGTCGCCATCGACCCGCTCTGGTCGACACACAACACCACGTCCCGCAAGGCGGTGGTGCGCGGCCGGAAGCCGACGAGCCGCTCGGCGACGAGGATCTTGCGGTCGGGCTGCCAATTGCGGAGGTTCTTGCGGATCGTGCGGTCCCAATCGATGGCGTTGGCCTTGGGGCGGTTGGTGCGCCGGCTCTTGTCCAACGCGCCCCGGATCGCCGACACCAGCGGCTCGCGGAGCTGGCGCTCGACATCGGAGACCACGCGGCGCACGACCTTGCGCGCGGTGTGCTTCGTGCGCTCGGGGATGACCTTGGAGAGCGACAACAACGTGGCGACCAGCCCCACGTCGGGCTCGCAGCCCTCCAACAGCTCGGGCTCCAGCAACAGCTGCTTGAGTTGGAGGCGGTTGATCGCGTCCTCCTGCAGCACACGTACGACGCTGGACGGGAAATACGTGCGGATGTCACCCAACCAACGCGTGACGTTGGGGCTAGAGGACCCGAGGCCGGCCTTCTTGTCGGAGTCGTAGATGGCGTGGAGCGTGCGGTCCATGCCGAGCGCGTCGCCGTCGAGCTTGAAGCCGAGCGCGGCCTGGGCGGGCTCGCCGAGGACGAGGCGCCAGCGTTGCAAGCGTGTGTCCGGCGACACAGGATCACTCACGACACCCCCAGGATCGCGCGAAGCACGGGAAGGACGAGCCGGGCGCGCTCGGGGTGGAGCTCTACCGTTGCCGCGGTGGCGACGCGGGCGGCCCCGCCGAAGGATTTGATCTTGAGGCCCATCCGCGCGCGTTCGGGGACGGTGAAGCTGGAGAAGGCGCGACGGAGCACGGGGAGGAGCGTGGTGAAGCCCTCGTCGTCCAAGCCGGCGAGCCAGCCGTCGAGCACGCGCCAGAGCTCGTCCAGGTGCAGCAGCAGCGTGGCCCCGCCGAGCAGGAGGCCTTCGACCCACGCGGCGGCGTCGGCGGGCTCGACGGCGAAGGAGAGGTTTCGGCGCGCGACCCGCTCCAGCGCGTCGTCCGCGAGCACGCGGGTGTCGACGGCGAGGCGCGCCGCGTATCCGCGGACCATCGCGTGGCCCGCGTCGGCCTCGGCCATGTCCAACAGCAGCGCCAGCCACTCCTCGCGCTGGCCAGGGCGCGCGGCGGTCGCGATGGCGTCGCCGATCTGCTTCATCGCCTCGGTGCGCGAGGTGGCGGTCGCCGTGTCGATGCCCTGGCACGCGAGCGGGAGCCCGACCAGGACCCGCTCCACGAGCCCGTCGAAGATGGGGAGCACCGCGTCGACCCTGGTGCCGCGCACGTCGCCGTAGCGGGACACCTGCGCGAGCGGGGGCAGCGCGTTCGCGAGGTACGCCACGTCGGTGGAGGCCGCGGAGAGCGCCTGGATGCGGTGCAGCACGGGATCGATCGCGCCGTCGAGCTCGGCGAGCAGCGCCCGATCGAGCAGCGGTGCTACGCGATCGAGCCGGTCGGCGGACTCCGCGTCGTTCACGAGCCGCGCCTCGGCCGCGCTCTCGACCGTCGCGCCCCAGATGCTCGCCTCCACGATGCGGATGACGAATTCCGGGTCCCAGTCGAGCGTCCACGCCTCGCGGAAGTTGCCCGCGGTCCGGGCGACCGATTGGGGCGTGCCCCAGGGCACCTCGAGGACGCGGAGCTGGTGGAGCAGCCGGGAGCGCTTGCGCCCGCCGGGCTCGCGCAGATCGACCTCGATGGAGACCGCGCCGCCCGCCGCGGGCTTGAGGCGGACGGAGGCCTGGCGCTCCTCCAGATCGCGCTGGATGGGGAGCGTCGGCACCGATGCGGGCACGGCGCCGAGCGCGCTCCCGACGACGAGCGTGTCCCGCACGAGCGCCATCGGGGCGTCGTCTCCGCGGCAGAGCACGCTGCGCACGGCCTCCTGGAGCTCGCCGAGGCCCACCGCCGGCCGCCCACGCAGCCCCGCGAGCGCCTCCGCGAGCCGCACCGCCTCGATCACGCTCGCGCTCGACGCGTCGAGATCCTGACCCCGCAACAGGCGCGCGGCCTCGCTCACCCAGCGAATCGACGCGCGATCGGGGCTGTCCCAGAGGTGGCCGTACCACGCCGGCGAGCTGACGCCCGCGCCGTAGCCCGTCTCGACCGCGAGGCGCTTGTTGGTCCACGGGACCCAGGTGGCCGCAACCTTGACCTTGGGGAGGCCCTTCAGCAGCTCGTCGTCGGCCTTCTTGGTGTGAGCCGCGGCGCCGGGCCCTTCCAGCACCGGCGCATGCCACGCGCCGCACACCACCGCGATCCGCGCGTGGCCGGCCTTCTGGGCCTCGCGGATCGTGCGGCGCATCCACGCCTCGCGGCGGGCCTCGCGCTCCTGTCTGGGCCCGCGCTCGGGCGCCTCCGCGCGCAGGGCCCGCATCAACTCGAGCACCGCGTCGAACACACCCGTCGCGTCGCGGCGGGACTCGATCTGGGCGTCCCACCAGCCGTCGCGCTCGTCGTAGCCGGCGGCGAGGGAGAGCAGGCCGAGGGGGTCGCGGCGCAAAGGGTCGAGATCGGTGGGCTCTGACGCGGCGGGATCGTCCTCGTCGGCGGCGGGGTCGACCACCGGCGCCGTTTCGACGCCCTCGTCGTCGTCTGTCACCACCGGAGTGGGTTCGGGCGGCGCCTGGACCGGATCCGATGCCCGGAGCTGGAACGTCTGGGGGAGGTCACAAAAGCGGACGGGGACGCCGCGGCCCACCGCCCACCGGAGCGCGTTCCACTCGGGCGAGAACCGCGCGAGCGGGAAGAAGACGGCGCGCTTGGGATCGTCGACCGCGTGGACCAGGATCGCGACGGGAGGCACCAGATCGGGGTCGGCCACGAACGGGATGAGCGCGTCCGCGTCGGGCGGGCCTTCGACGAGCAGGCAGTCGGGCTCCCACGCGTCGAGCGCCGCCACGAGCGCGCGCGACGACCCGGGGCCGTGGTGCCGGATGCCGAAGACCCGGATGGACACTACGCCACGTCCATGCAGGCGCGGTAAAGGTCGCGCCAGCCCTGGCGCTCCTTCACGACGGTCTTGAGGTATTCGACCCAAACTACCCGATCTTGCACGGGATCCTTCACGATCGCGCCGGTGATCGCGGCGGCGAGATCGGCGGCGCGGAGCTGGCCGTCGCCGTAGTAGCCGGCCATCGAGAGGCCGTGGTTCATCACGGAGATGGCCTCGGCGGTGGAGAGCGAGCCCGACGGCGACTTGAGCTTGGTGCCGCCGTCGAGCGTCTGGCCGTCGCGCAGCTCGCGGAAGATGGTGACGAGGCGGCGCACCTCCTCGATCGGCGCGCGCTCGACCGGCAGCTGGAGCGTGCGGCCGTACTCGGACACGCGGCGGGTCACGATGTCGACCTCCTCCTCGATGGTGGCCGGCGTCGGGAGCACGACGATGTTGAAGCGGCGCTGGAGAGCCGAGGAGAGCTCGTTGACGCCACGATCGCGGTTGTTCGCGGTCGCAATGACGTTGAAGCCGCGCCGCGCCTGCACCTCGGTGTCGAGCTCGGGCACGGGGAGCGTCTTCTCGGAGAGCAGCGTGATGAGCGTGTCCTGCACGTCGGCGCCGATGCGGGTGAGCTCCTCGATGCGGGCGATCTTGCCCTCCTTCATCGCGCGCATCATCGGCGAGGCCACCATCGCCTTTTCGGAGGGGCCCTCCGACAACAAGCGGGCGTAGTTCCAGCCGTACCGGAGCGCGCTCTCGTCCGTGCCCGCGGTGCCCTGGATGAGCATCGTGGAGTCGCCCGAGATGGCCGCCGCGAGGTGCTCGCTGACCCACGACTTGGCCGTGCCCGGCACGCCGAGCAGCAACAGGGCGCGGTCGGTGACGAGCGTGGCGATGGCGATCTCGATGAGGCGCGCGTTGCCGATGTACTTGGGGCTCACCTCGAAGCCGGAGGAGAGCCTGCCCCCGAGGAGGTAGGTGCGGACGGCCCAGGGGGAGAGCTTCCAGCTCTGGGGGCGCGGCTTGTCGTCGACCTCGGCGAGGGCGGCGAGCTCGTCCGCGAAGGCGTCCTCGGCGTGGCGACGGAGGACCTCGGGCCCGCTCGACACGTCGTTACCGTGCGGCGTTTGCTCGCCCGCGGGGTTTTCGCTCATGGGGACAGCTCCAGGTACAGGCGGCGGCGCAGGTCGACCGCGACACACATCGGGTCGAGCCAGCTGCGGTGGGGGTGAAAGGCGGGATCGGCGCGCAGCAGGAGCAGCGCCTCGAAGGCGACGGGCGGGAGCGCGCGGGCGGCGAGCTCGGCGGTGGCGCGGAGCTTCGGCGGGTCGGACCGGAGCAGCGTGACGAACGCGTGCGCCAGCTCGGCGCTCCAGGGGGTCGGGAGCGCGCCGAGGAGCGCGACGCCATCGGGCTCGCGGAGCAGGCGGGCCACGCGGCGCTCGGCCTCTTCGGGCGGCAGGGCGCGCACCACGGCGAGCCGATCGGGGCGCAGCGTATCGCCGCCAGGGGGCGCGAACGGGAAGAGGGCGGCGAGCCACGCAACGTTGCCAGGGGAGTCGCGGCCAGGGAGGTCCCGGGCGAGGAGGGCGCCGCGGAGCAGGCCCGCCAGCATCGGCTCGCGCCAGTCCCCGCCGTCGAGCAGCGGGAGCACCTCTTGCGGCGTTCTCCCTGGGAAGATCACGGCGGGCGGCACGCGCCCCACGAGCTGGACGAGCCACCACGCGCGGGCGCCGACACCCTTGGGGGGCTTCTCGACGATCGCGTCCTTCGCCCACGTCGGATCGAAGATCTCGGGCGGCTCGACGGCGAGCGTGGGGGCGCCGCCCGTCTTCTCGCTGAGCTGCACGTAGGGAGCGAGCGTGGCGACGGCGCGCGCGGCCAGGGCGGAGCCGGGCAACGCGGCGAGGCGCTCGGCGGCGCGTTCGCGGACGCCGGCGGAGCGATCGGCGAGGGCGGCGGTGAAGAGCGGCTCATCCTCCGGGCGGGCGGGGCCAAGGGCGTCGAGCATGGCCAGCCGCACGTCGGGGGCGTCGGTGGCGAGGGCGGCCTGGACGAGGGCAACGGCGTGGTCGGGATCCTGGGCGCGCAGGAGCCCGAGGGCGGCGATCCGTTCGGGGCGCGTGCCGGTCTCCACGCGGGCGACGAGCGTGGGGAGATCGGGCACGTGGAGGCGGCTGGACCATGTCCGGTTCTGGGCGAGGAGCCAGGCCCCGCGCGCGCCGACGACGGCATGGATCAGGGCGGGCGGCGCCGCGCTGGCGAGGGCGGCGGGGAGCAGGATCGGCGGCAGGATCTGGCCTCGCGCGGCGACGACACGCATGGCCTCGATGTCCAGGCCGCTGCCGACGCGGAAGGCCTCGCGGAGCACGGGGACGGCGCTGGCGGGCACGCTCGGGAAGGTCTCCGGCGGCGCGACGTTGGTCGGGACGGGACGCTGGGCGACGAGGCGCCCGGCACGGCGTTCGAGGGCCCGGGCGCCGGCGCGGAGCAGGAGGGCCTCCGCGGGGGCGAGCGTGGAGAGGGTGGCGACGAGCGCCTCGGCCTCGCCGACGGGCTCGGGCAGCTCGCCGCCGTTCTGGAGGCCGACGAGGGCGGCGCGGACGAGCGGATCCACTACGCGCCTCCGTCGTCGGAGCTGGCGCGCAACGGGACCAGCTGATCGCCGTCCCGCACCGAGAGGAGCGTCACGAAGTCGGGGCCCCACTCCACCGCGATGTCGACGGGGTGGCCGCCCGAGAGCGCGAGGAGCATCCACATCGCGGTGCCGCCGAGCACGGCGAGCGCGCCCCCCTCGGCGTCGACGAGCCAGAAGCCGGCGCTGTCCCGCACGGGGACAACATCGCGGAGGATGGCCGCGCGCGAGGAGAGCCAGGGGCGCCGCGCGAGGGCGCCCGCGAGGTCATCGTAGAGGCGCTCGATGCGATCGGGGCCGCGGAGCGTGGGGGCGCCGGAGGGTTTGCCGGTGCGCTCGACGACCAGCGCGCGCTCGCCCTCTGGGAAGAACGCGAGCGTGCCCGCGAACCCCTGCCCCGCCGCCAGCGCCGTCGCGAAGGGCTGGCTCCCTGGCGCGAACTGGAGCACCAACGCGACCGTGCCGGTGTTGGTCCCGACGAGCCACGAGCGCTGGGACCGCAAGCGGCCGTCGTCCTCCTCCGTCTGGCCGACGATCCACCAGTCGTCCGCCACCCGCTCGCCCGCGCGGAGCACGTCATCCGCCGCGTACGGCACCCCCGCGAGGGTGCGCACCTCGATCGCGAGCTCCGGCGGGAGCGTCCCGTGGGCTGCCACGGCGCGCCCGAGGAGCGCCAGGAGCCCCAGCTCGTCGAGCAGGCGGGCCGGCCAGTCGTCGTTTCCGCCCACGTGTTCGGCCAGCCCGCGCACCCTCCCCGCCAGCCCCGCCGCCTTCGCGTCGACCAGCCGCGCGGCCTGCCGCTCCCACGGCGTATTCGCCTCGACCGTCGCGAGGCCGTCCCGCACGAGATCCGCGAGCCAGCGCTGCATCGTCGCGACGCCGTCCCCCATGCCGTCGAGCCGCTTGACCTGCCGGGCGAGCGCCGCCTCGGCGTCGACGGGGGCGCTCGACACGTCGGCCTTCTTCGCGGCGCGGGTGGTGCGGCCCGCGATCCACGTCGCCACATCGTCCGGCGGCGTGGCCGCGTTCACCGCGCCCATGGCGTGCAACAGGAGGAGCCCGAGGGCGTGTTTGCACGGGAACTTGCGGCTCGGGCAGCTGCACTTGCTGGCGTTGTCCGAGAGATCGACGAGCACGGTGTAGACCGCGCTCCCCTGGCACTTGCCCCAGAGCGCGCGGTCGTCATGGCCCGCCGCGCTCCAATCACGCGGGTTGGCGGCCTTGCGGCCCGCGGCCACGCTCGAGGCGTCCGGAGCGAGCGCGAGGACCTGGTCCGGGGTGAGCGACACGGGGCCCGAACGTAGCGCGACGCGACCGTCGGGACACGCGGCGGATCAGCGCTTCATGGGCTCGGGGCGCTCTTCTCGGCCGTCCGCGTGCCGCGCGAAGCGACCGGACTCGCGGCCATGCACCGGGTCGTCCTTGGGCCAGGGCCAGCCGCCGAAGTGGGTGCGGCGGTACTCGGAGAACGCCTCGTGGATCTCGGTCGGTGTGTTCATCACGAACGGCCCGTGCTGCACCACCGGCTCCCCGATCGGCCGGCCCTGCAGGAGCAGCAGCTCGGCGGGCTGGTCGCCGCTCTCGTTCTCGAGGAGCACCGGCACGTCGGGGCGGAGCTTGATGCCCGTGGGCGGGGTGACCGGCTGACTGTCGACCTTCACGGTGCCGCCGAGGAACAGGTACAGGTTGCGGTTGGCGCCGGGGGTGGCGGGCGGCAGCGTCCACTTCCCGCCCGGGTCGAGCTTGATCGCCCAGATCGCCACGTCGGTGTCGGGGCGTGAGGCCCACGACGACGGCGGCGGCGAGGGCGGGCGATGGCCCTGAAGCTCGCCCGCCACCACGGTGATCTCGACCCCCTCCCCCTTCACGCGCGGGATGCCCTCGTTCCAGAGCATCGCGAAGTGGGCCGGCACCATCTTGTCGGCCTTCGGCAGGTTCATCCAGATCTGGAAGAGCTCCATCGGGTTGGGCGCGTCCCGATTCAGGAGCGGGAACATCTCCGAGTGGGAGACGCCGCGGCCGGCGGTCATCCACTGCGCGTCGCCACTGCCGAACCGCGCGGTGGCCCCGAGGGAGTCGGAGTGGTCGATGTAGCCGCTGCGCGCGAGCGTCACGGTCTCGAAGCCACGGTGCGGGTGCTGGGGGAAGCCCGGCACCTGGCGCCCGTGGTACATCCGCCAGCCATCGATCCCGGCGAAATCCTGGCCCATGTCACGCCCGGCGAGGGACGCGACAGGGCCGAAGCGCTCGTCCCCCTTGGGGTACGCATCGTCGTGATGCACGCAGAAGAGGAAGGGATCCTCGGTGTGCCAGACGAAGCCGAGGGGACGAGTCGAGTGGATTGCGCTCATCCGGAGAACGTACCTCCGGACGCGTGCGCGGGCCCTACACGTCCGCCGGGGCGCGTCTACTCGAGCTGGCCGGCGTCGGTGATCTCGACCTTCTGGCTCGTGGAGCCGCTGGAGGAGCCGACGGCCTCGACGGCCTTGACCACGTTCATCCCCTCGACCACGGAGCCGAAGACGACGTGCTTGCCGTTGAGCCAGTCACACGGGACCGTCGTGATGAAGAACTGCGAGCCGTTGGTGCCGGGGCCCGCGTTCGCCATGCTCAGCAGGCCGGGCGTGGTGTGCTTGAGCGTGAAGTTCTCGTCCGCGAACTTGGTGCCGTAGATGCTCTTGCCGCCGGTGCCGTTGTGGTTGGTGAAGTCACCACCCTGGAGCATGAACTGCTTGATGACGCGGTGGAAGATGCTGCCCTTGTAGCCAAAACCCTTCTCGCCCGTGCAGAGGGCGCGGAAGTTCTCGGCGGTCTTGGGGGTAACGTCGGCGCGCAGCTCCATCACGATGCGGCCGGCGGGGGCGCCACCGATGGAAACGTCGAAGAAAACGCGGGGATTGGCGGACATGGGAGCTCCAGGGCGTCGAGGGAAGCCGCCCATTAACGTGGCCGCGCGGTCGGAGCCCACGGTTTCAGAGCTGGTTCACGGGGCGGGCGGCGCCTCGGGGCCCATGACCTTGGGAGGGGCGTCGGCGGGGGCTTGCGGGGCCGCTTCGGCTGCGGCTTCCGCGGGCGCCGGGGCTTCCGGTGCGGCCTCAGGCGTGGCGACCGGCACGTCCCGCAGATCCTTCGGGAGGTCCGCGATCCGGGGGGCCTGCTCGCCGAACTTGCGCCCGAGATCCGTGAGGAACGCGTCCAGGCGCGCGCGGCGGCCCGCCACCGTGTTGGTGTAGCGGAACCACGCGCTGTGGACCTTGAACTTCTCCGCGATGGTGACGATCGCGCCGTCGTCCCGGCGGATGATCTCGATGGTGACGCAGCCGCCGTAAGGCGCGCCCTGATCGACCACGCAGCGGACGAGGCGGCGGTCCTTGAGCGTCTCCGCGGTCTCGAAGGTGACCGCGGCGCCGGACTTCGGCACCTCGCGCCACACCTCGTGCCCGCGCACGTCCGGCTGGCGCTCCATGGCGGCGAGATCGCTGCGCCACGTGGGCTGCGCGCCGAGGTCGAGCACGGCGGCCCACACCTCGTCGAGCGGGTGGTGCAGCCGCACGGCGCGCGCGAGGGTGTGCGCCTCGGACATGGGCTGCGCGCGGGCGAACGCCACGCCGGCGGCGACGATCACGAGGAGGACGGCGAGCGCGACGTAGCGACGGATGGGGACCCCGCGGGACGGGAGCGTGTATCCCGCCGGGCACGCGCGGCGGCGGCCCGTCGCGTTAGACCGTCGACCCCGCGGAGGCCGGATGCCCGAGTTCCAGTATCAGGAGATGTTCCCCACCCACGCCCAGCCCGGGGCCGGGGAGACGCCCTACCGCAAGCTCGACGTCGGCGGGGTCGATGTCGTCAACGCGGCCGGGCGCTCGTTCCTGCACGTCGGCGCCGAGGCCCTGACCGCGCTGACCGCGGCGGCCATCCGCGACATCTCCCACCTGTTCCGCCCCGGCCACCTCGCCCAGCTCCGCGCCATCCTCGCGGACCCCGAGGCGAGCGCCAACGACCGCTTCGTGGCGCGCCAGATGTTGCTCAACGCCAACGTCTCCGCCGGCATGGTGCTCCCCTCCTGCCAGGACACCGGCACCGCCATCGTCATCGGCAAGAAGGGCCACACCGTGCTCACCGACGGGAACGACGAATCCGCCATCGCCCGCGGCGTGTACCGCACCTACACGGAGACCAACCTCCGGTACTCCCAACTCGCGCCGATCACCACGTACGAGGAGGCCAACACCGGCACCAACCTCCCCGCGCAGATCGAGCTGTACGCCACCCAGGGCGACGCGTACAAGTTCCTGTTCGTGACCAAGGGCGGCGGCTCCGCGAACAAGACCTTCCTGTACCAGGAGACCAAGGCGCTGCTCAACCCCGCCTCCCTCCTGGCGTTCATCGACCAGAAGATGCGCTCGCTCGGCACCAGCGCGTGCCCGCCGTACCACCTCGCCATCGTCATCGGCGGCACGTCCGCCGAGATGACGCTCAAGACGGTGAAGCTCGCCAGCGCCCGCTACCTGGACGATCTCCCCACGCGCGGCAACAAGCTGGGGCACGCCATCCGTGACACGGAGCTCGAAGCCCAGGTGCTCGAGCTCTCCCGCAAGACCGGCATCGGCGCCCAATTCGGCGGGAAATATTTCTGTCACGACGTGCGTGTCATCCGCCTGCCCCGCCACGGCGCCTCCTGCCCCGTCGGCATCGGTGTCTCCTGCTCCGCGGACCGGCAGGCGCTCGGCAAGATCACCGCCGAGGGCGTGTTCCTCGAGGCGCTCGAGACCAACCCGGCGCAATACCTGCCCGAGTTGGAAGCGGGCCACCTCACCGAGGAGGTGGTGCGGGTTGACCTGAACCAGCCCATGGCCGACATCCGCGCCATGTTGTCGCGCCACCCGATCAAGACCCGCCTCTCCTTGTCGGGCACCATCGTGGTGGCACGTGACATCGCGCACGCCAAGCTCAAGGAGCGCATCGACCGCGGCGAGGGCCTGCCCAGCTACGTCAAGGACCACCCGATCTACTACGCGGGCCCCGCCAAGACGCCGGACGGGATGGCGTCCGGCTCGTTTGGTCCCACCACCGCGGGCCGCATGGACTCGTATGTGGATCTGCTCCAAGCCAACGGCGGCTCGTTCGTCATGCTCGCCAAGGGCAACCGCTCCAAGGCCGTGACGGAGGCGTGCAAGAAGCACGGCGGCTTCTACCTCGGCTCCATCGGCGGTCCCGCCGCGATCCTGGCGCGCGACCACATCCGGAAGGTCGAGGTGCTCGACTACCCGGAGCTGGGGATGGAGGCGATCTGGAAGATCGAGGTGGAGGATTTTCCGGCGTTCGTGGTGGTGGATGACAAGGGGAATGATTTTTTTGCTGCGTTGTCCTGATAACGTACGAAAACAAGCACCGGCTAACCTGCAAAATGCCCCGTATCCCGGACGGCCAGGGTTGACGGACTGGACACACCGAGGACACACTGGCCCCTGACGGAGGGGTTGATGGCCTCACTCTCGGTGGATGACCTCGGTGGCGGGCGGTTCAAGGTTCGGTGGCGGGAGCTCGTGCCCGGGGGCGACGGCCAGCCACAGCGGGGTGCGGATGGGCGGCTGGCACGTCGGAACCGCTCGCTGACCGTGGAGGGCAAGGCCGCCCGGGACGAGCTTGTGGCGCGCGTCCGTCGGGCCCTGCTGGAGGAAGGCGAGTACCAGCCGCCGACGGCGAGCGAGACCCCTGCAGTGGCCAACCTCGAGCACGCCGCGCTCGCGTGGCTCCGCTGGAAGGCGACCCGGTGCAGCCCGCGCTCGGTCGTCCGCTACACCCAGCACACTCATCGGTTCTTCGACACGGTTCGGCGGCTCGAGGGCATCGCGAAGGGGTCGGTCGTGCTCGCTACGGTGCTATCCCGGGACCTGATCACCCGGTCGATCACCGCGTGGCAGGACGAGAAGCTCTCGGAGTCCTACGTGTACGCCGTCGCGCGGTCCGCGCTGGAGATGTGGCGGTGGGCCGCGGACGACCCCGACGCGTGGCCGTCCATGCCGACGCCGCCCCGGGAGCCGAAGGCGTTGCTGCCCCGGCCGCCCATTTATACGGCACCGCCAGCGCCGACGCTCGCCGAGTGCGACGCCTGCCTGCGTCACCTCCCCATCGACGCGCTCCAGTCGCGCCGGATGGGCACGATCATGCGCTTCACGGGCCTCCGTGCCGAGCAGGTGCTGGAGATCCGGCGAGAGGACGTCGACCTCGCCAACGAGGTCCTCGTCGTGCGGGCCGGCAAGAGCCGCGCCGAGAAGGCGCAGCGGCGGTCGGTCCCCATGGCACGCGCGCTCGTCGCCGAGCTTCGCCCATGGGTGGGAGCCTTGCCCCCGAGCGCGTTCCTCTTCCCGGCCTGGGGCGTCGTGGGTTCCGAGCGGCGTGCCGGTATCCGGCCGGACACCTTCGCCCGCGCCTGGGAGGAGGCCACGAAGTGGGGCGAGGCCCGCGAGATCGCGTGGAAGCCGGCGAACCGGAAGATCGCACGGCCAGAGCACTCCTTCCGCGCGGCATTCCAGGCCGCCCTCCGCACAGCCGGCGTGTCCGATGAGATTATCGACGGGCTCGTCGGCCACAACGGGGGGACCACGCGCGCGCGTCACTACGCGGGCGACGAAACGCTCCTCCCGCGGATGCGTACCGCCGTTCGGGACCTCGCGCCGGTGGACTGGAGCGGGCCGTCGGAGGCGCGGGTCGTGAAGATGCGGGCGGGGAGGAAGGGGTAGATGCCGCCGCGACCGGCTCGACCTACTCAGCTCACAAACGCGCTATCCGAGCAGCCCGCGGATCACGTCCAACGTGTACCGCTTCCGGCTCACGCGATGCATCTCGGGGACGTAGTGTTCCTCCAGTCGTGCGAATCCGTGAGGAACCTGAACGTGGAGGAATCGCGCACCAAGCTCCGCAACCTGGGAGCGAACCTGCGCCACGGAGGGTTCGTCGTCGTGGCTCCGATCGACGGCCACGACCCAGTCGCTCGCGCCAAGCTTCGCTCCTTCTCCACGAAGGAACTCGTTCATCTGATGCAGGTGGATGCCCCCCGCTTCCAATTCAATCCAGGCCACGGGGCTGCGACCAGGCTGGGCGAGGTAGGCGAGCCCCCCCTCTTCCGGTGGCGCGCCGCGCTTCAGCGATCGCAGGAGGATGTCCAAACGGCCTGAGCCGCCGTTCCCCTTGGCGTGGCCCGGCTCGTTGATGACCTCGGCGAGGCGGAACAACTCATGGAAGGCGGCCGATGCGCCGCCATCGTCCACGCCCACGAGGGCGCGCCAGCTGACCAGATCCACCAGGAGCGCCTGGTCGTTCACCAAGAGGCGGTGGTAGTCCTTCTCTCGTCCCGTTCGATGGGGCAGCCGTTCGCTCTCGCCCGTCAACAGCTCGAGGCGCCGGAGACGCGTCCCAGCTCGGCGCAGGGTGTCGGCCACCGTGCGCGCGACAATCTCGTGGTTCATCCGTCGATAGGCCTTCCTCACCTCGCCGATGACCTCGCGGTCGAAGGGCTTCTGGGTCCACGCCTTCTCTTCCATCTCGTCGCGCCCGATCCATCCCCAACTGCTCAGGAACAGCATTGCGCCGGGTTGCTCCCACTCGTGGCCCTGCCACCGCCAGGCGACCGTGAACCGCCCGCCAGTCCCCTCCACGAAGGCGATAGGCACTGGTGGAACGCCTCCCCCCTCCCCCACATAGCGCCACTCCGACCACACCCTGAGGCCGTGCGCGTTCACGGTGGCCACGGGAACAGGGCTGTCCCCCACCAGGAGGGTGACCTCCCCGGTGGTCCCGGGCAGCTGCGGGTCGCGGTCCATGCCGAAGAAGTTCCGGCCCCGGGCCTTCTGGCCTTCCGCCGGAAGGTGGGCGGCAGCCTCGAGCACGACAACGACCCCTCCGGCCGCTCGGTAGGTACGAAGCGCGGCACGAAACCGCCACCACGCACCCCAGTCCTTCTGCACCCTCCCACCGGCAACTGCAGGGACAACCAGGACCGACGGCGTCGGAAGCGTGGAAATGCACGCTGGGTCATCGCTCCCTGCGCCCGGTACGGGGAGCAGCTCACCGAACGTACCTTCCATCTCCGTGCGCTGGGCCGCACACAGCTTCCTCCAGTAGTGCTGCGCGTGAGCGAAGTGAGGGCCCGCGTCGAGGAAGTAGACAGGAACGGAATGGTTGAGCGCCATGTGGTGCATGTAGCCGCTCACGACGACGCAGCCGCGAGCCCCTCCCGATAAATTGCTTCGTGCTTCTCCGGCCCAGGATGCTCCGCTCGTTGACGTACACTCACCCCGCCGATTCGCGTACCCCCCGAGAAACGACATGCCCCCAAATCCGCCCTCCCCCCAACTCCTCGCCTTCGTCCGGTCCCGCATCCCGATGGTCGAGCACGACTTCGCGGACGCCCCCGCCGAGACCCAGGCGCATGCCCAGCAGCGCGAGGCGATAGGGCGATACGCGCTCTCCCAGGCGTTCTTCTACGCGGCGGACCTCGTGGTGGAAAGGCCCCCGCTGGTGTCGGTGAAGGCGCGCGCCTACGCGCTGGAGCGCTGGGGAGACCAGGCCGACAAGGTCTGGACGCTCCGGCGCACGGAGATCCCCCGGGTGGATGGGTGCAAGATCAGCGAGAGCGGGCTGATCTACGAGCACGTCGTCACCGGAGGCATGTTCCGCTCCTTCATCGACTCGATGCGTCGGGAGCGCGCGGGCACGCTCGACGCCTACCTCGTGGCGTGCTGGTTCCGGGACAACTTCCAGACGGCCTGGGTGACACGGGAGGAGGACAAGGAGCTGACGAAGCAGGGGCATCGAAGCAGCCGCGGCGCTTCGTTGGCGGACGCGATGGCCGTGTACCGAGCCTGCGGAATCACGCTGGCGGAGCGCCCCGCGAGTGCTCCTCCCGCGGTGGTGGCCGGGGACACGGTGTTGGTCGCGGAGGCCGACGAGGCGCGCGAGGAGGACGCGATCCCGCACGAGGCCTCCCGTGAGGGCGGAAAATACGCGCCGTTCTTCGCAGCCGTGACGGACGCCCTACGCAAGGTCGGGCCGTCCTTGCGGCTCGCGCACTCCCAGGACCGCTACTACGCCAAGGTGCACGGCGCCGCCCTTCCCGGCGCCACCCCGTTCCTCGTTGTCTCCCGCAACGGGAGGGTGGGAACTCCCACGATCTCGCTCGAGGCCGTGTCCGACCGCGCAGGCGAAGAGCCGAGCAGCCCGGCCTGGGCCGACCTGCGCGGCAGCCTCACCGGCTCGGAGTGGCGCATCAGCTACGGGGAGAAGAACAAGCAACTCTGCCGGTGCAAGCGTGACCTCGCCGAAGCGTTCGACCTCGCAGATGCGGAAGACCGCCAGCGCGCCGCCGAGGCCACCGCCCGCGCTCTCGTCGAGCTCTGGGACACGATCGCCGGGTAGACACGCCCCGGCGGGAGCACCGCGCGCCGCGCCACCGGGAGTCGTCTCTCACGGGCGCTCTCGCCCCGCGAGACACCGATTTGACACACGAGGCTTCCCCTCACTCGGTGACCTCGTTCGAGCGCACCCGCCGGAAGAGCGAAGGTGCTACGCTTCGCGGCTCCCCCCTCCCCCTACCCCCTCGGGGCCCCCCGCATGGCTGCTGACTTCATCCAGAACCGCCGCAACACGATCGCCCGCTGCCTCCTCCGCGCCCTCGCGCGCCGCGAGCGCTCCGGCCGCGCCCCCGCGCGCCTGACTGAGCCGGGCCTCGCGACGTGGGTGCAGATGAAGGGCAACCTCGAGCTCCAGCACCTCCTCGCGCTCGTCGCGGAGGACGCCGCCATCCGCTTCCCGATCCCGGCCGACCTCGGGCGCGTGCTCGACGTCGACTCGCAGAGCTTCTCGAAGATCCTGGACAACATCGTCGACGGGTGGCTGCGCGAGCTCACGCCTGATGTGCTCGACGCGCCCCGGCCGGACGCGATCGCGGACTACGCAAAGCTGCTCGAGCTGCCGACGCGCTTCGCCGGCGCCGATCTGCACAAGATCCAGGCCGACAAGCGCGTCCTGGAGCTCCCCGGCACCGGGGGCCAGCTCGTGGCGCGCGCCCTGGAGCGCAGCCCGGAGGCCTACCTCCACACGAATTGCACGGTGCTGACGGCGTCCTGGGCAGAGCGCACACTCGCGGGCCTCGCCGCGATGGAGTGGGACGCGCCCGGCGTCGACTTCACCCGGGACGACGCCGACCTCGCGTGGGCCACGGAGCCCGATCAGCGCCACCGCTTCGACCTCGTGTTCGGCCTGCTCCCGGAGAAGGGCGGACGGTGGGACACGGCGACGCTGCAGAGCCGCTTCCCGGCGGCCACCATCGTGCTGGTCTGACATGCCCGCGATGGTGATCGACATCGGGCAGCCCGCCCACGAGGACGAGCGGGCCGCGCTCGCCTTCCTCGCCAACGGCCTGCCGAACAGCGCGACGGTGTTCACGAACCCGTGGCTCATCGAGCCCTCCGGCGCCGTCTACGAGCTCGACGCGGTCGTGGTGATGCCGCACGCCATCTACGTCGTAGAGATCAAGGGCTGGCGGGGCCACCTCTCCGGCGAGCAACGCGACTGGTACCTCCCCGAGACCCGGCGCAGCCCGCTGCTCCTCGGGCACAAGACCGCGCAGGTGCTCCGGACGCTGCTCGAGCGCCACAGTCACGACGCCGGGCGCGCCTGGGTGCAGGAGCTCGTGTTTCTCCCTGCCGCCGCGTCGTTCCACTCGTCCAACCTCGGGGTCCGCAAGCGCGTGGCCCTCCGAGGCGAGATCCACGCCGTGCTGAACGACGCAGGGCGCATCCGCGAGCTCTCCAACCGCAGCACCGGCCCCGCCGACACCAACGAGGTGCTCGACGCGGTCACGAAGCTCCTCCGCGGGGCGCCGCGCCAGCGCCCGCTCACCCAGGTGGCGGGCTTCACCATCATCGACCGCTTCGACGCGAACGATCGCTTCCGCGAGGTGCTGGGCGAGGACACCACGCACACCCGGCGGCTCCTCCGCATCTACCGCATCCCTTGGGACGCGAACGAGGCCGAGCGCGAGGTGATGAAGAAGCGGGCAACGTGGGAAGCGGGCGTGCTCCGCAGCCTCGCGCGCGCCCCGCACGACGTGTGCCTTCCGCTGGTTGACCCCCCGGTGGAGACCGACGACGGGCTGGTCGTCCCGATGGAGCACTTCGACGGGCAGACGCTCGGCGCGTGGCTCGCCAGCAACGGGAAGGGGCTCGACCTGAAGGCGCGCGTGGCGCTCTGGCTGCGGATCGCGGGCGCCCTCGCGTGGACGCACCGCGCCGGCGTGGTGCATCGCCAGCTTCGGCCCGATCTCGTGCTCGTGAAGGGAGAGGCCGACCCGCGCGATCCCGCCACGCCGGCGTACCGGATTACCGGCTTTGACCTTGCCAAGCGCCATGGCAGCAAGACCACCATCGCCTGGTCAGACGCCGCGCTCGGCCGCCTCGAAGGCGCCGCCCCCGAGGTCGTCCAGGCCCTCTCCGACGCGATCCCTGCGTCCGACCAGTTCAGCCTCGGCCTCCTCCTCGCGCACCTCGTTCTGCGCCGCCCCCTCGTCGAGAGCACGGTCCCCATCATCGAGCGGCGGCACCGCATGCCGCACCTGCGCGACGTAGACGCCGACGTCCCGCAGCGCCTGGACGACGCGGTCGCCCGCATGCTCGAGCGCAAGCCCGCCGACCGCTTCTCCACCGTCGAAGAGGCGATGTCGCATGTGCGCGCCGCAGTCGACGCCGACGGCGCCGCCCCCGCCCGCGGCCTCGCCCCCGGCGCCCGCATCGGCCCCGACTACGTCGTCGAGGGCCGCCTCGGCGAGGGCGGCCTCTCCGACGTGTACCAGGTCAAGCATCAGCTCCTCGGCGAGCGGTTCGCGCTCAAGGTCGCGCGCCCCACCGAGGTCGCCGAGCGTGCCATCCGGTGCGAGTTCTTCGCGCTCCAGGGGATCTCCCACCCCTCCGTCGTCCGTGGGCACGACCTCACGAAGATGGTGGAAGACCGCATCACCCTCCGCCTCGACCTCGTCGCCGGCGTCACCCTCTCGGTCGCGGTCAAAGCGGCGAAGCTCCCGGCCGGCGACATCGCCGCCCGCCGCCGCCTCGGCGAGGACCTCCTGGGCGCGCTCGACGAGTTTGAGCGCATCGGGCTCGTCCACAACGATCTGAAGCCCGACAACCTCATGGTCACGCGCCAGGGGCGCCTGGTGCTCATCGACTTCAGCCTCGCGCGCAGCCCCGCCGTCGAGGCCAAGATGGGCCCCGTCCCCACGTTCGGCGGCACCTACGACTGGCGCGACCCGTCTGGCGAGCCCCCCGGGCATGTGACCGACCGCTACGCCGCGGCGATGTGCCTCTTCTACCTGCACGCCGCCCGTCACCCCTTTGACGCGCGTGTCCCCGAGCCCGGCGAGGCCCCGGAGTTCGACGCCATCGAGCTCGAACCCGAGGCCCTGGAGCGCTTCTTCAAGCAGGCGCTGAGCCCCCGCCCCGCGGATCGCTTCCGCACCGCGCGCGCCATGCGGGACGACTACCTCGCCGCCCTCGGCGCCCCGCGCCAACCCGACAGCGTGGACGAGGGCGACCTCACCGCCGAGACCCGCCTCGTCGACGCCGGCCTCGCACCGCGCGCCGTCCGCGTCTTGCAGGCCGCCCAGGTCCGCACCGTGGGGGACCTCCTCGCCCTCGGTGACGACCGCATCGGGCGCGTGCCAGGGCTCGGCGCGCGGCTCCTCGATCGCGTGGTGGCCCTGGTCGCGCGAGCAAAGCGTCAGGGCCTTCGCGCCGAGCGCCCCACCGAGGGGGACGCTCCGCCGTTCTTCCGGCCGTTGGAGCACGACCCGGCGCCGCTCGCCGAACTGCAGGTCGAGGTCGCTGTCCTCGACGCCCTCCGACAGGCCGGCCTTCGCACCGTGGGCGCCGTCGCGGGGACCACCCGCGCCACGCTCCTGAACATCCCCCGCATCGGGCAGGTCGCGCTCACGCGCCTTGGACAGGCCCTGGTCAAGCGCCACGAGCACGCGGACACCTCGCCCGCGGACACCCTCGACGGCCTTTGGGAGCGCGCCACGCTCCCCCTCGACGCCTTCGAGCGCGACGTATTGGAGCGCGTGTTCGGCGTGCGCGGCCCCGCCGAGCCACAGGCGACGGTCGCGGCGCTGCTCGGCTCCGACCAGCCGACGATCAGCTCCCTCAAGATCGCGGCGCTCGAGAAGCTCGACAAGGAGGTCCTGGCCCCGGTCCTCGGCGCGCTTGACGGCTACCTCGACCAGTCCGGCGGCGCCCTCGACCTCTCCGTCACCTGCGAGCGCCTTGCCCGCGACTTCCCGACCGCCAACGTCGGCCCGATGGGCCTCGTCCGCCTCGCCGCCGCCCTCGACACCCAGGCCTTCGTCGCCCACGAGGACCTCACCGAGCCCGGCGTCGCCGTCCTCACCCGCCCCTGGCTCGGGCGCGACCTGCTCCTCACCTTCGCCGAGGCCGCCTCCCGCGTGGTCGCCGGCTGGCCTCCCGAGCCCCCGAGCGCCGTGCGGCAAACCTTGAGGATGATCCTGCCCGACTTCGAGGGCGACCTCATCCGGCTCGCTCAGTGGCTCCTCCCTGCCGTCCGCACCACGGCCGGCGGCTCGCCCTTCGAGCCCCCGATTGACCTCTCGCGCGCCCTGCTCTACGTGCTCGACGCCGTGCGCGACGAGGTCACCTACGACGCCCTCGCCACCGAGCTCGATCGCGTGTTCGGGGGCGCCGGCCCGGCGCTGCCGCCCCTCCACGAGCTCCCCGCGCTCCTCGACGGCACGCCCTGGAAGATCGACGGTATCAGCGTGGTACGCCGCGGGGCCGCGAGCGCGGAAGCGACACCTTCCCGCGGGGATGATCCGCGCGAGTTCCTCAACGTCGACGCCACGGTGGACCCTCGGGATCAGGTCCGCGACATCCTGCGTGAAGCGGGGCGCCGTGGCAGCAGCTTCCGCCTGGTGGTGGCCCCCGCGGAGCACCATCGCGTCGTCGCGCGCAGCCTCATCGATCAGCTCGGCGCCACCTCCTTGGACCTTGCCCACGAGTGGTTCTCCCGACACGAGGGCACGCTCGGGACGGACGCCCGGGCCGGGCGATTCCCAGCGCTCCGCGTCGCAACCGGCAAACGGCTCGACCAGCTCCTCTCAGATCTCGTCCGCACCCACGGAGCGCCCGGCCGCACTGTGGTCCTCCACGAGACCGGCATCCTCGACACGCTGGGCGGCCTGGAGCAGATCCGCCTCATGTACGACCGCGTGCAGGGCCAGGGCGTTGGCTTCTGGATCGTCGTCATCCCCGGCGTGATCCTCGAGCGCCGCCCGCTCTTCAACGACCGCACCGCCGTCTGGCATCAGCCCGGCCTTGTGTTGCCCCTGACGGAGCCGCTGCGCCCCTGAGGATGCGGGGTTCCCCCTCGGTGACGGAGCGCGAACAGCGCGGGACATCGTGAATCGTCCATGCCCGCTCGGCCCCGCCTTGCGACCGCACGCGGCAGCGTTAGAGTCAACCGAATGGATGTAAGCGCGCTCGAATGGGAGAACTTGTTTGCCCAATGGGGCGCGGCGCTCGTCGGCACCGCGGCGGCCACGGACAACGAGGGCGCCGTAGAGGACTTCGCAGCAGACCTGCTTCGGCTTCTGGGCTGGGACAAGGCCAATCGTGCGTGGAAAGAGAAACTGGAACTTCGGGTTGGCTCGAAGTACCACGACCTCTACCCAGACCTCGTGCTCGCCGCGTCAAAGGCTGACACGAAGAAGCCAGGAAGCGTCTACGCCGTAATCGAGCTCAAGCGCCGTGGTCTCGCCGACGAGGACGCTCGAGCGCAGGCGCAAAGCTACGCCGACCCTCTCCACGCCCCTGTCTACGCGGTCATCGACGGCGAGCGCATCCGGGTCTGGCATCGGCGTCTTGTGGAGGCCGACAAGCGGGAGCTGGATCTTCCTCGAGCTGAATTCCACACACGGTTCGACGAGGTCCGCGCGTTGCTCGGGCGCGAGCAACTGACCAAGCTGCACGAGGACTTGAGGACACGGGACGAGGTAGACGAGGCCCGGAAGCGGGTTGCAAACATCGACCACAGCGTCGAACTCCTGCGCCTCGAGCTCCGCGATGGAAAGGTCTGGTGCGACCACCCCCCAGCCGCGTTCCTCGCCGCGCAGCGGTGGTGGGGCAGCCCGGTGAGTCGCGATCGGGCCGTGGCCCCCGTGCGCCTTGAGATCATCGGCAAGCACGACGACTGGATGCTCGGCGCCCCCGGCCTCGTCGAGGCGCTCGCCCGGCTTAAGATGCATGCCCCTACAACACAGCTCGCGGTCGAAGAGCCAGCACTTTGGCAGGCGAATCTCGACGAGATCTCGCTGAATCTGGAACGTCATCATGCAACAGAGGTGCGGGCCGAAGCGGCTTCCCGCCAGGCGCCTGCGGTCGCGCAGGAGGATCTTGGCGACCCCGTCGTGTTGGCCTCCGCACTTGCCGCCGCGTTGGACACCTGGGTCGTTCAGGCGGTCAAGATCGCGACCGCAGAGGCGTTGCGGACGGGCCCGTGGAGCGCGGTCGCTGCCAAGCTCGACACCCCGCCGGTGGAAGCGGCATGGCTTCGATCGACGCTCCGCGCATCGCGATCGGACGCCGTTCACGCGAAGCAGCGCCTCGGGCGGAGGACAGTCACCTACCTCGTCGACGCATTGCTCTTCTCGAAGGCGGTCTCGCTGGTGCTCGAGACGCTGGACGCCTGCGCCCAGCCCGACTTTCCCCACAACCTCGACGGCCCCGGTACCGTCGCGCGAGAGGGAATCGGCTTCACCTACGCGCTCGCGGAGGTCGATGGCTTGAAGGCAGAGGCCTACCTGCTCCTGCTGTCCGGATCGAGCCGTACCCATCTCCCCGACCCGCGCCGTATCGGCGATCCCCCGCGTGAGCTGAACGAACCTCTGCGGAAGGTCTGGCGCATCGGCGACCAGAAGGGCCAGCATCGAATCCTGTGTAGCCTAAGCGACGATGCCCGGGGGAGCCTGGCAGCGGGCTGGGAAACGTTTCAGCAGCACCTCGTGCGAGAGATCCGAGCGCAGAACGCGCTCATCGACCCGGAAGGAGCCACATGCCCGACGCCGCCCTCGCAGCCCTCAGCGCCGCCATCCGCAGAACCTGGAGCGGCGGCACCCGCACCGTCGTAGTTCAGCCCTTGGTCGAGCTTCCCGGATTGGATGTCGAGCGCCCCCCTGCGCTGCGGGAGGTGCTGAAGCTCAGCGACAACGAACAGGTGCGCGTAGTCATCGGGCTCGTGGCCCTAGGCGACGCGAAAGTCGACGATGCCGGGTTCACGGCCGCCCGCGACAACCTACGTCGAATCGCACACTACCTCACGATGAAGTTGAACCCGCCGTCGCTGGCCGACGACGCGCAGCTCTGGGCAGTCGCGCCCGCCGGCACCGAGGGCATCGAGGCGTGGACGCGTCTTCGCGCGGAGATCCATCAGGACGCATGGTCCCTCCCCAAGTCGGTCTGGCTTCCGGGGTCCGTGCCGGATCCGGCGTCCTTTCTCCGTGAGGGCCCGCTCGCGAGGCCATGGGATGAGTCAGGTACGGCCTCGGACGGACAACTTGATCTGCATGCGCGTTTCGCCCGGAAGCTCGGCGGCAGGCAGGCGCAGTGGGAGCCCGAGCGCGTGCAGGCCCTACTCTCGGCACTCATCGGGACTGAAGGCGCCGCCGCCGATCCGGAATCTATAGCCACAAAGCTGTTTGAGCTCGCGGAGAAGCCATGAACAAGCAACCCCTACGTCTCGAGCGCGTCGAGATTGCCGGGATTCGGAACATCAACTGGGCTCCCGATGGCGGACCGGGATTGGCCTTCGATCTGGGGGCGGTCACCATCATCTCGGCGCCGAACGGCGTCGCCAAGTCCAGCTTCATCGAGGCGCTCACGCTCGGGCTGACCGGCGCCGGGCGCCGCAGGGGTGCCCCCCTCACCGAGGCCGCCTACGTTCATTCGCCACGGCCGAAACCGGCGTTGCGCGCACGCGTCACGCTCAGCTTCGGAGCGGACGCACAGCTCGTGTGGGAAGAAGGGCAGGACACTAGGCTCACCCAGCAGGCGACTTCAGCGCTGCTGACGACGAGGACGGACAGCCCCGAGGCAGTGGCCAACCTGCTCCGCCTCACCCACCTGCTCCCGCAGGGCTGGGGGGAGCGCTTCACGGACCACGAAGGCAGCGCGCGCTGGACCCTCGTCGAGCGCGCCCTCGATCTGAATGGAATGCGGGAGGCGGTTCGGGCAGCTCAGGGAAAGGGGCCGATCGGGGTGGCGCTCTCGCGCCGGGTGCAGGACGCTACCCGCGTGTATGAAGAAGCAAGAGCCGCGCGGGAGCGCTGGGATGCGCGGGTGAAGGACTGGACCGAGGCGCGCGAGATCGGGCTTGATGAGGGCGCGCTCCCGCCAGCGGAGGCCGCGGCGCGCCTTGCCGAGGTCTGCGAGGTCTTAGGCGTCTCCTCGCCGTTCACGGTGGAACGCGCACGCACCGCCATCGAGGAGCGGCGCCTCACGTTCTCCAACAAGCTGGCGTCCGCCACGCGGCTACATGCAAAAATCCAGTCTTCCGAAGAGGAAGTTGCTGTCTGCGACGCCCAGTTCCAAACCGCGGCCACCACCAAGATGGAAGCCGCTCTAAACCTCGGCGTGGCCCGAGGGTCCTTCCTTCGCGCCATGGGCGCCGCGGCGCAGGCCGCCCTCCCAGAACTCCGTAGCGCTCTACTACAGGCGGAAAGGGCCGATCGCGGCTGGCAGCTGCGCGCTCGGGCCGACACGCTCGAGCGGCTCGAGCGCGCCGCGCGCGAAGCCGAGGCAAAGCTCGTGGAGTTCCAAGAACCTGACACGCTCGATGCTGTGGAGGCGAGTGCCGCGGCGGATCTGGCCAAACTACAGGGAGATGCGGAGCAGGCGCGGTCCCGACTGGCGGAGCGGGAGCGGGCCCATGGGGAGCTGGCCCGTATTCTCCGCGAGCTTCGCCCGCACATCGAGCAAGACACCCACGATCCTCGAAGCTGCCCCGTCTGCGAAAAGCCCTCGGAGACGCTGCTTGACGACCTGGACGTGAAGCTGCGCGCCCTGGGAGACGATGCCACTGACGACGCGCGAGAGCGCCACACCGCGGCGGCGGAGGCGGTGCGTCTCGCCACGGAGCACCTCAAGGCCGCCCGGCTTCGAAGCCAAACCGCCGCGTCGACCCGCTCGGAGGCCACGCGAGCCCGGTCGACGTTGACGGCTGAACTCGCGCGTTCGCTGGCCGCGTTCCCCGAGTACGTCCTCACGCCCGACGCAGGACAGCGCGCCGCAGCGATGCGCTCGGACGCGGCCCTGTCCGGCGCAGAAGGCATCACCGCCGAAGAAGCGCGCGCGACGCGTGTGGAGGCGTCGCGGAAGGTCGTCGAGGCGGAGGAGGCCGTGCGCGCAGCGGAGCCCGCGGTGGCGGAGGGCGCCGACACGCCGACGGTCGAGGTCGCGCGGCACCGCTTGGAGCTCGCAGAGCGCGCCCTGACCGAGGCCGATGACGCAATCGCCGCAGCCGGGCAGCGGCTCGGACACGCGCGAGGAAGCCTCGACGCGCTACTTGTCGAGCTCTCGCGCCTCGCGCTGCCCGAACTGGCGGGAACGCGCGTAGCTGGGCTGCCGGCAACTATCGAAGCGCTCGGCACCGCCCATGCGTCGAGACTGGACGAACTTACGACGCGCGTCGATGCCACCAAGCGAGGCGTCGACGCCTACGCCGGACTTAGCGCGGTTCGTAGAGCCGAGGTCGCGCTGAGGGCGGAGGCAGAATCGGCCGGAGTCGAAGCGCCCGAAGTCATTGGGGAGAGCTGGGTCCAGACGACGGCTGAGGGGCTTCTAGAGCGCGAGTTCACCGCGCAGCGAGAGGCCGCCACAGGCATGAAGCGCACCGAGACGGTGACGAAGTGGGTCAGCACCCTCTCCAAGGAGCTCCAGAGCTTCGAGGACGAGTGCCTCAAGGAGATGGACCCGACCGTCACCGCCTTCCTCGAGGCGCTCGCGCCGACGATGCGATGGCGCCTCAGCCTCGCCAAGAACCGAAACGCTGCGCTCACCCGGCTCGCGGGCGAGGGCGCGCCTGATGTGTCTCCCGCGGATCTCCTGTCCGAGGGCGAGCACACCGCCGTCGCGCTGGCGTACCTCCTCGCCTTCCACACGCGGCAGCGCTGGTCCCGCTGGCCTGCGCTCGTCCTCGATGACCCCTTCCAGGCCGCCGACGTCGTGCGCGTGGGCGCGCTGCTCGACGTGCTACGCAACCTGTGCGTCGAGCAAGGAACGCAGCTCATCCTCACTACGCACGAGCCCCAGCTCGCCGAGTGGACTGCCCGCAAGATGCGGAACGCGGGGATTGACACCCGACACTACGAGCTGGAGCGCACGGCCGCTGGGGTGGCGGCTCGCCTCTCGGGTGGAGGCGCTGCGGACTGACCTCGCGCGCGCCTGCGGCCGAGGGCTGCGTGCCCGTGCGGATGCGGGGCGGACTCCTTTGGTGTTCGGGGCCCCCAGACAGTCCGGACGCAGGGACGCCCCGCTTCCGCCGCGCAAGAGCCAGCGCCCGCATTTTCCGCGGTGCCCGCCGCGCTCCTGTACAATCCCGACCCCCCCGATCGGAGCCCCCCCGCATGCCGCTGACCACCGAAGCCCGCGCCGACCTGCTCGCCGCCCTCCAGCCGCACGTCGCCGCGATCGCGGAGGATCTCCGCGCCCGGCTGGTCGATCCGAGCACGCGCGCCGAGGTGGCGGCCCGCATGGCCGCCACGCGCCTGCACGCGGAAGAGGCCGTGGGCGAGGCGCTGAACGTCTGGCTCGATCTCTTGGGCCGGCGCGCCGCCGTGTTGTGGGTGCTCAAGTTCGTGTACGTGCGGGTGCTGGAGGACCGCGCGCTGATCGGCCCCCGGCTGATCGACCCCACGCACCAGCAGCTCTTCGAGCGCATCGCGCCGAGCCTCGGCGACACCGCATTCGTGCGGTGGGTGTTCATCGACCTCGCGCGGCCCGAGGGTGGCCTGCCCGAGCTCTTCGCGACCGAGCCCGCCGAGGTGCTCGCGCCGCAAGACACCCACACCCGCGCGCTCCTCGCGCTGTTCCGCGAGGCCGACAAGGACACCCGCGTCCGCCGCTTCGACTTCACGGGCGAGCGCTTCGAGGGGCAGCTCCTCGGAGACCTGTACCAGGAGCTCGACCCCGTGGTGAAGGAGCGGTACGCGCTGCTCCAGACCCCCTCCTTCGTGCGGTCCTTCATGCTCGACCGTACGCTCGGCGAGGCGCTGAAGGAGTGGCCGGCGGACGAGATCCGCGTGCTGGACCCCGCCTGCGGCTCCGGACACTTCCTCATCGACGCGCTGCGCCGGCTGGTGGACGCGACGGCCGCCCAGCACCCGGACTGGCCGATGCCGAAGGTGGTGAGGAGCGCGCTGCCCCGCGTCGTCGGTATCGATCTGAACGACTACGCAGCGGCCCTGGCGCGGGCGCGGCTGGTGATGACGGCGCTGGAGCTCTCCGGCGAGGGCCGGCTGCGCGCCGCGAGCGATCTGCAGCCGAACGTGTTCTGGGCGGACGGGCTGGAGCAGGTGGAGCGCGGCGAGTCGCTGCGGGGCACGCCGATCGGGCTGTTCGACCGGCCGGGAGACACCCCGACGGCCACGCTCACGCCCGAGGCCACGCGGGAGGCCCTGCGCCCGGTGCTGGAGCCGCGTTTTCATGTGGTGGTGGCGAACCCGCCGTACATCGTCGAGGGTGACGAGGCGCGGAAGAAGTACCACCGCGAGGCGGTCGGCCGCCCGAAACGCCCGCGGTATGTGTCGGCGTACCGGGAGTACGGCCTGGGCGCACCGTTCACCGAGCGGTGTTTTCAGCTGGCCATTAGGGCTGGGTTCGTCGGACTGATCAATGGCAGCGCCTTCACCAAGCGTGAGTACGGTGTGCCGCTGGTGGAAGAGGTCCTAACGAGCCACGACCTGACGCTCCTCGTTGACACCTCCGGCGCGTACATCCCCGGCCACGGTACACCGACGATCATGATTTTCGGTCGGAACCGGTCACCAAGTTCCGAGCACTTCGTCGCTGTACTCGGGAAGCGTGGAGAGCCGAGCAACCCAGACGACGGCACGAAGGGGAAAGTCTGGCAGTCAATCGTGGCGGGGTGGCATCGGCCCGGCTTCGACAGTCCGTTCGTGTCCACCGAATGGGTGGAACGCGCCAAGTTCAGCGTTCATCCCTGGAGCTTGCGGGGCGGCGGCGCCCTGGCACTCCAGACACGGCTCCAGGATGGCGCTACGAGGCTCGCCGAAGTTGCCCAGGCGACCGGGTTCATGCTCATCGCTGGATTAGACCCTGTATTCCTGCGAGAGAAGGGAGCGTACGCTCGGCGTGGGGTATCCCGTACACGCCCGTTATTCATCGGTGAAGGCATGCTTGCGTGGCAGGGCACCGCTGCGCTGGAGTGCGCTTGGCCGATGAGCGAATCGGTTGCCCCATTGCCCGAAACCGAGGTCCAGGACGTCATCTGCGAACTTTGGCGGTACCGCACCAGCCTGCGAGATCGCAAACTCTTCGGAAAACCCATTGAGTCCAAGGGTAAAGCCTGGTGGGAGCTTCGCGAGGTCTACGCCGAACGAATCGGCGGCTCCCTCACTATCGCGTGTCGTCTAATCGCCACGCACAACGACTTCCTGCTCGACCGGACGGGAGCCGTCTTCAAAAATTCAGCACCCGTGATCAAGCTCCCGTCGGGAGCCACAGAGGCCGACCATCTTGCCCTGCTGGGTCCACTGAACAGCAGCGTTGCCTGCTTCTGGATGAAGCAGACGTTCTTCTGCAAGGGCTCGTCGTCGGGTGACACCATCCGCTCGGAAGATTGGGAACCGTTCTGGGAGTTCGACTCCACCAAGCTCGCGCGCTTCCCCCTCCCCCCCAACCGCGAGTCCACCGTCCCCTGGGCCCGCGCCCTCGACGCCCTGGGCTCCGACCGTGCGGCCGACACCGTCGCCGCCTCGCTCGCCGAGCCCTCCTGGCGCGACGCGAAGGCCCTGCGCGCCCTCCTCGACACCCGCCGCACCCGCGACCTCGCCCGTCTGCGCCGCATGGTCGGCCTCCAGGAAGAGCTGGACTGGCTCGCCTACCGCCTCTACGGGCTCGTCCCCGCCGAGCTCCCCGTGCTCGCCCCCGACGACACCCCGGCGGTCACCCCCGGCCACCGCCCCTTCGAGCTCGACCTCGCCGTCCGCGACGCCGCCATCCACGCCGCCCTCGCCCGCGGCGAGACGCCGGACGACACGCCAACCGCGTGGTTCAGCCGCCACAACTGGACCGCTTCCACCACCCTCCCCGCCGACGCCCCGCCGACGTGGGCCGACCTCGTTGCCCGCCGTCGGGCGATCACCGCCGCAACGGCGCACCTCCAGCTCCTTGAGGCCCCCGTCCACAAGCGTCGCTGGTACAATCCCGACTTCAAGGAAGACGAGGAGAAGGCCCTCCGCGAGTTCCTGCTCGACAAGCTCGAGGCCTCGCTCTCGCCCCTCGGCGCCCCCACCACGCCCCGCGCCCTCGCCCGCCGCCTCGCGGCCGACGCGCGTTTCGTCGCCGCCGCCGTCCTTCTCACCGGCTCCGAGGCCCCCGATCTCGGCGCGCTCGCCGCCGAGCTCATGGCGAAGGAGGCCGTCGCCGCCCACCCGGCCCACCGCTACACCGCCAAGGGCCTGATCAAGCGCCGCGAGTGGGAAGCCACCTGGGATCTCCAGGCAAAGGAAGATCGCGGCGAGAAGGTCGGCAAGATCAAGGTGCCGCCCAAGTACACTGGCGTCGACTTCGTCGGGGGCACGGCGTACCCGCTCCGCGGCCCGCTCGACGTGCCGAAGGAGCGCTTCGTCGCCCACACCGAGATCCCCACGGTGGACGGCAAGCGCCGCGCCGCGGAAGACTCGCTGTACGGCTGGGCCGGCTGGACCCGCGCCGACCGTCTTGCCCGCCTCTTCGCCCTCCTCGAGGAGCTGGATGACGAGGGCGCTGCCCCCGCCCAGCGCGTGGCCCTCCATGACCTGATGTTCCGCTACGCCGACGAGCTCGCTCGCACCGAGCCCGGCCGCGCCGCCGACCTCCGCGCCGATCTCAAGGGAGAAGCCGGCCCCCCGCCGACTGCCGCCCAGCTCGGCGACTGGCTCAAGACGCACCCGCCCACGAAGGCCTGGTAAGGACTCCCCGATGAGCACCCCCCGCACCCTCGACGACGCCTTCGTCATCCCCCGCGCCGAGGACCTCTCGGCGCTCGACTTCGTCATCCGCCTCGACGCGGCGCGCGGCGACACCTCGCTCCGGCGCCTCGTAGACGACTACGTCGTCACGCCCGTCGTGGCCGACGCGCTGCCAAAGCTCTTCGGCCACATGCAGACTGCGGTCTCGCGCGGAGAGCCGTACGGCCACATCCTCCACGGCGGGTTCGGCAGCGGCAAGTCCCACCTCATGACGATGCTCGCGCTCCTGCTCGAGCGCGATCCCGCCGCGTGGGGCAAGGACCACCCCGCGTTCGCCGCCCTCCGCGAGAAGCATCGGGATTGGGTCGCCGGCGCCAACCTGCTCGTCGTCCGCGTCCACATGCTCTCGGTGCGGCGAGAGGGCGCGGCCCTCGACGAGATCCTCTACGACGCCGTGAACGCGACGCTGGTGGCGCAGGGCAAGACGCCGTTCCTGGTGAGCGGCGCGATGGAGGTGCTCGCCGAGATCCGGCGGGAGGCCGCCGACTACGGCGCAGCCTTCTGGAAGCGGGCGGAGACCGCGGGTGTGGGCGTGGGTCCCGAGGACCTCGTGGCCGCCGAGGAGGCCGGGGAGGAGGGCGTGCAGGCCCTGGCCGAGGCGTACCTCGCCATGAAGGGCCGCTCCTTCCAGGTGGAGGGCCTCAAGCCGGCCTGGGGCGAAGGCCTCAAGCGGCTCACGACGCACGTCCGCTCGCAGGGGTTCGGCGGCATCGCCTTCCTCATCGACGAGTTCCTGCTCTGGCTCGCCGAGAAGGCGGGTGAGGACTTCGTCTCCGCGATCAACGACATGAACACCATCGTCGACTACGCGGGGCGTCGGGACGCTCCGGTGCTTGTCGTCTTCGCGCGGCAGCGCAACATCAAGGAGTTCTTCCCCGACCTCACCAACCAGGACCGCATCCAGGAGCGCGTGGACCACCACGCCAAGCGCTTCGACGTGACGCAGCTCCAGGATGTCGAACTCCGCTACATCGTGGCCGGGCGCGTGCTTCGCGAGAAGAAGGACCCGGCCGCCATCGCCGCCGCCATCGAGGTGGTGAGGAACACCTACCGCCGAGCCATCGACGACCTGGTGGGAGAGGCAGGGCCCGAGGTCCTGGACGACGTGTACCCCTTCCACCCCGCGCTCATCGACGTGCTGGTGGACGTCAGCAACCTCATGCAGCGCGAGCGCTCTGCGCTTCGGCTCCTCTACGAGCTGCTGAGCGCCAACCGCACGCTGCCGCTCGACCACCTCCTGCCGGTCGGCCGCGCCTTCGACCATGTGTTCCCGGAGGCGGGCGTAGAGGCAGCCCAGAAGACGGAGACGCTCCAGAAGATCCACGCCGAGTGGTACCAGCGCCTCCGCCCCCGCATCGACAACTTCGTGCAGAACAAGGCGCAGAACGGCGACCCCATCTCGGACGAGCGGGCCCAGACGCTGCGGCAGGTGATCAAGACCGTCCTGCTCGGGCTCGTCTCTCCGCGGCTCGCGGGCAAGGGCAACGAGCGGTTGACCGTCGATCGTCTCGTGAAGCTCAATTTCGCCGACGCCGACGGCGAGCAGATGAAGAACAAGGTCAACCGCCTCTCGGCCGATCTCGTGGACTTCCAGATCTTCCACGCGCCGGAGATCCAGATCACGGGCGAGAAGGGCGCCGCCATCGTCAGCTACGCGCTCGGGCAGGCTTCGCTGGGCGAGGTGCTGCGGCGCGCCGAGGAGAAGGTCCGGAACAAGCAGGCGCTGCTGGCCGCGATTGGCAAGCGCCTGGACCGGATGCTGCCGAAGCTCCAGGGGCTCGTGAGCAGCAAGGACGGCCTGCGCTACGACCTCGTGTGGCGGGGAACGCGCCGAACGGGCCGGGTGGTGTTCGGGAACGTGCGCGAGCAACCCTACGAGACGTTCCGGCCGGGCACGGGCGAGGACTTCCGCGTGCTCGTCGACTACCCGTGGGACGAGCCGGGCCACACGGTCGGAGAGGACATCCAGCGGGTGGACTCGGTGCGGAAGAAGCACGGCGGCCTCACGTCGGCCGCGTGGTTGCCGCGGCACTTCTCGACGCAGGAAGAGCGGCTGCTCCGCGAGCTCGCGGCGGCCGCATGGGTGGTGGACGACGGCGTCAACAGCGAGCTCCTGGCGAGCTACGGCCGGGAGGAGCGCACCCTGCTGCTCGAACAGGCCCGCAACCGCCTGGACACGCTGCAGCGGCAGGTTGATGCGGACCTCCTGGTGGCCTACGGCGCCCAGGCCGAGGTCAAGGCGCTCATCGGCCCGCGCGACCCCGATCTCGGCACCGGCACGCTCGCCGGAGACCTCGACCGCATCGTGCGCGAGCTCCTCGACCGGCGCCACGGGCAGCACCCCGACTACAAGCTCGAGGCCACGCGCCCGCGCGTGCAGCAGGTCGAGGCGTGGATGCGGGGCGCGTGGGGCCAGTCGGGATCGGTGCACTTCGACGCGGAGACCGGCTCGGCGCTGGAGCACATCGCCAGGCCGCTGGAGCTCGCAGACGTCGGGCAGAGCCGCGCCGCGATCGAGCACCACGGGCGCTTCGTAAAGGAGATCACGGCCGAGCTGGGCGATCACCGCTCGGTGACGTGGGGGCCCATCGCGGAGAAGCTGCGGGAGGCGCCGTACGGCCTGACGGACGACGTGATTGATCTCCTGCTCGTCTACGTCTGCCTGCGCGGCTACCGTCTGCTGGACGCGAGCGGCGAGCGGCTGGAGCCCAAGGTGGGCATCGGCAGCAAGGCGGTGAAGCTGGAGAAGGCTGAACTGCTCGAGCTCGCGGCGTGGAGCCGCGCCCGCACGCTCGCCCAGCAGGCGCTGCACGTCACGGTTGGGGACTCGCACCGCAGCCTGTCCGCCCAGGACCGGCTCGCGGCCGACCTCTCGACGAAGGCGACCGACGCCCGGCTTGCACTGAGCACGCTTCACGGGCGCCTCGTGGCGTTCGGCACCGAGGGGTCCGAGCGGCAGCAAGAGGTGAAGACGCTCATCGAGAAGCTCGCGCCCCTCGTGAAGACGGGTACGGACAGCTTCCGGTTGCTCACCGATTGGCTCGCCGGATGGCCTGAGGACGACACCTCGCTCCGCGTCGCCCTGCGCGCGGCGGGGGCGAACATCGAGGCGCTGGACAAGCTCGACACCACCAGCCGCGGCCACATCGTCCGCGCGCGCGCCGGGCGCCTCGCGGCCCGCATCGAGACCGTGCTCGACGAGCTCGACGAGCGCCTGCGCGCGCGGGAGCAGGTGCGCCCGCTTCGGATGGAGGACGTCGCCCGCTTCAACAAGGATGCCCGCCAGATCGTGGCCGAGCTCGTCGAGGGCGGCGGTGGTGGCGGCGGTGGCGGTGGGACCGGTGGCGGCGGCGGTGGTGGGACCGGCGGTGGTGGGGGCGGCGGCGGCGGTGGTGGTGTCGGCCCGACTCCCCCCGGAGTCACCGAAGAGGTCGTGCGCGTGGGGACGCCGAACGCGGAGAGCATCGCGGCCCTGATCGACCGGCTCCAGACCGCGCTCGCCACGGGTGACCTCCTGTCGGTCGACGTGACGCTGCGGCGCCGGGAGCGTGAACGGTGAGCCCCTCGCTCCTCCTGCTTCAGCGCCTCACGGAGACGGCCGAAGGCATGCTCCGGGGCGGCTACCTGCTCGTGCAGGACGGCGAGGGCTTCGAGGAGATCCCCGAGACCCTCCCCCTTCGCACCGGCGTGAGCGCCGTGGTCGTGCGCGTCGACTCGGAGCTCGCGCTCCGCCACGCCTTGTGGAAGTCACGTCCGGCGCCCGTGATCGCGCTCGTTCCCGAGACGCTCACGCTCGCGGCAGACCTCAAGCAGGGCGCCGAGCGGCGCCGCATCCACACGCTCTCGGGCGATGAGGTGCTCTCCGCCGTGCTCGGTACCCGGGTGACGGGCGTGGACGACGGCGAGCTCCGCACCCTGGCGATCGAGCACGCCGCGCAGATCCAGGCGCGCCTGCACGCCAAGACCACCCCCACGGTCATCGACCGCGCGCTGCTGGAGCGCACGCTCGTAGAGGTGGTGGCCGAGCTTCAGGATCTCCGCGCCTCCTCCACGGACGCAGGCACGGGGAGGCTCGCGGGGCTCCTCGCCCGTTGGATCCAGGTGCCGCCGGCGTGGCCCCCGGTGCTCCGTCGGCTCGCGCGCTCCACCCTCGAACACCACCACGGGGACGCGGGGCGCGTGCTCGGGTGGGCGCTGGACGAGCCCACGACGCGCTGCCGCGCGCTGCTGATCCGCGGCGCGCTCCTGAGCGTCCAAGGCGAAGTGCCGGCGAGCGCGTGGGGAGAACTCGCCTCGCTGCGCGACGAGAAACAGGCGATCTTGCGGGCGCCCGCGCTCGCGCGGAGCTTCGTCGTCGACCTCGCACGGGGTGCCGCCGCCGCGCTGGGTCACGCCGCGCGGCCGCTCCTCGACCAGGCTGACTCCTTGGCAGGCCAGCTCCTTCCCTCCCGCCAGCTCCAGACCTCCTCGCTCCTGCCGTTGGCGTTCGAAGAGGCCGCGCATGCGATCGCGACGCGCCTCGCCACCGGCGAACCTGTCGCGCGTGAAGCCCTCCGTGCCCTGCGCGCACATACGCTCGGTGGCACCGCGGAGCGGCGCCTCGAGCTCCTCGAGGAGATGGACCGGCTGACGCGCTACCTGCGCCACGCCCGGCCCGTCGCGACCAGCGCGGCGCAGCTCGCGCGCAGCTACCTCGCCGACCACGCGCACGCGGACCAGTGCGCCCGCCGCGTCGAGCGGGCCCTCGCGAGCGCGCCGGCCCACCACGCCGAGGCCCGCGCCCTGCTCGCCCGCGTCCACGACGCCCGGGACACCCTGAACCGCACCTACGCCGACGCCCTGGTGGGCCAATACAGCGCCACGCTCTACGACCGCGGGCTGGTGGCGCTCCAGAACGTCGTGCGCGACGTCGTCGAAGAGCGGCGGGCCAAGCCCGGATGCGGGCGGGTGTTCCTGCTCGTGCTCGACGGATGCTCGGTGCCCGTGTTCCTCGACCTCCTCGACCAGCTCACCCAGCCGGGCCTGAACGTCGGCCTGGAGCGTGGCCCCGGGATGTCGCTGCTCGCGCGGGCCGGGCTCTCCCCGCTCCCGACCATCACCAGCCACGCGCGCGGGGCGCTGTTCCTCGGAGCGATCCCGCACGACCCCTTCGCCGCCGAGACCCAGTGGCGTGACGAGGGCGAGCGCACCACCGATCCTGCGCGCTTCAAACAGAACAAGGCGCTGGGCGACGCTCCGCGCCAGCTCTTCCTGAAGGGGGACCTCGCGGACGGCGGCGCCGCGCTCCAGACATCGCTGCGCGGGCCGACGGAGGTTGTGGCCGCCGTGTTCAATGCCGTAGACGATCGCATCGGCAGTCACGACACCGGCGCCGCGTGGCGCCTCCAGGTGGAAGACGTGACGGGGCTCCTGCCCGCGCTCCAGGCGGCGCTGGACACGGGGCGCAAGGTGCTGCTCACCGCGGACCACGGCCACACGCCGTTCCGCGGCACGGGGCTGCGCGTGGGGGCCGGGAGCACGCCGCGGTACGCCCGTCTCGCCCCTGGCGAGGTGGTGCCGGACGGCTTCCTGGAGATCGATTGCGGCGACCTCGCCGGAGAGCCCGGACGCACCGCCTACGCGTGGCGGTCGGGGGCCTACCGCGGGCAGGTGCAGGTCGGATTTCACGGTGGGTGCAGCCTGGAGGAGATGGTGGTGCCCGTCGCCTGGCTCGCGCGCGAAGGCGTCCCCGCGGATCGCCCCGCGTGGTGGCACGACGCCGGCGCGGTGGAGGGCGTGGCTTCCCCTGCGGAGCCCGCACCCCTCGAGCCGCGCGCCGTCTCGCCGGTTGAGCTCCCCCCGGCTGGAGCTTCGGTACAGAAGGTGCTGACGCTGCCCTTCTCGCCGCCGGACGCCGCCCTGGGCCGGCTCCCTGTGGCGCTGCGCCTGGCCCTGGAGGAGGACGGAGCGCGGGCGGTAGCCTGGATCGCCGCGGACGGCCCGATCCGCACCTCCGTGCTCGCGAAGCGTCTCGGCAGGCCCGAGTCCCGCGTCCCCGGCTGGCTCGCCAAGCTCAACCGCACCCTCTCCGAGCACGGCGCCCGCCTCGAATCCGAGGCCCTCCCCGATCTCGAGCAGCAGTGGCGATACAGTGGCCCGCGGGAGGATGGGTGAGCCAGGACGCCGTCCGGGACGAGATCGTGTACGCGCTTCGCCAGGGCACCGTGCCCGCGCGGGGGCTCGACCTGTTCGCGACGGGCCTCGAGCCCCTCGTCGCGCAGGTGAAGGCCGAGCTGGAGCACGTCGGCCGCGGCCACGGGCTCTCCAAGTGGCTGCGCGGCGACTACGGCGCAGGCAAGACGTTCACCGCCCGCCACCTCGCGGCGGTCGCGCGCTCGCTCGGGTTTGCCACCTCCGAGATCCAGGTGTCGGTGAACGACACCCCGCTGCACAAGCTGGAGACCGTCTACCGGCGCCTCACCGAGCGGCTGGAGACGCCGACCGACCCGCCGAGCGCCCTCCAGCCCATCGTCGACGGCTGGCTCTACGACGTAGGCGACAAGGTGACGCGCCTCCGCGGTCTGACCGAGGACGACCCCGCCTTCCCCGACGCCTGTGAGCAGCAGATCGAGGACGAGCTCGCCGACATCTCCCGGGTCAATCCCGCGTTCGCGGCGGTGCTCCGCACCTACAACCGCGCACAGGTCGACGGCGATCGCGCCCTCGCCCAGGGGCTCCTCGCGTGGCTTGGCGGCCAGCCCAACACGGGGCGCGCGCTCAAGGCCGAGGCCGGCGTGCGGGGCGAGATCGACGGGCAGGCAGCGCTCACCTTCCTCGGCGGACTCCTCCGGCTCCTGCGCCAGTCGGGCCACAAGGGCCTCGTGGTCGTGCTCGACGAGGTCGAGACCATCCAGCGCATCAAGTCCGACACACGCGGCCGCAGCCTCGACGCGCTGCGTCAGCTCATGGACATGCTCTCCGAGGACCGTCTACCCGGCCTCTACCTCATCGTGACGGGTACACCTGCGTTCTTCGAGGGGCCCAAGGGCATCAAGGAGCTTGCGCCGCTCCGCGACCGCCTCGCCCTCCCGCCCGACGACGGCTCCGGCTTCGAGAACCTCAAGGCGCCCCAGGTGCGGCTGCGCGCCTTCGACGGCCCCCGCCTCCGTCGCGTCGGCCTCGCGGTGCGGGACCTGTACCCGGCCCGTGACCCCGTCGACATCCGTGGACGCGTGGACGACCCCTTCGTGCAGGCGCTCGTCGACAAGCTCACCGAGGGCTTCGGCGGGCGCGTGGACATCGTTCCACGCCTGTTCCTCCGCACCCTGGTCGACGTGCTCGACCGCGCCGACACCCACGCCGAATACGACCCGCGCGTTCACCACAAGCTGAACGTGAACCGGGACGATCTGTTGGACGAGGAGCTCGAGGCCTTCGAGCGCGCGCGCGCGCCGGCGGCGGCATCCGAGACGAGTGGTGGGCAGAGGCCGCGCCGGCTGGAGGAGTAGGTGGGTGCCTTCGACCGGCTCCACCCGCGCCTACGCCACGCCATCGTCCACGACATCGGCTGGCGCTCGCTACGCCCGGTGCAGGAGCAGGCGGCAGAAGCGATCCTCGATGGCAAGAACGCCGTCGTCCTCGCCCCAACAGCGGGCGGGAAGACCGAGGCGAGCATCTTCCCGGTGCTCTCTGCGATCCTCACCGAGGAGCGCCCGCCGGTAGCCGCGCTCTACATCTGTCCCATCCGCGCGCTGCTCAACAATCAGGAGCTGCGACTGCGCCAGTACACGCGCATGGTCGGCCTGGAAGTGTTCAAGTGGCACGGGGACGTGTCCCCTTCCCAGAAGCGCTCCTTCGTCGCCGATCCGGTGCATCTGTTGATGACCACGCCGGAGAGCATCGAGGTCATGTTGATGAGCTCCTGGGTGGATCCTGCGCGCGTGTTCGCGGGGCTCCAGGCGGTGATCATCGACGAGGTGCACGCGTTCGCGGGGGATGACCGCGGCGCCCACCTCGCTGCCCTGCTCGAGCGGCTGTCCACCTTCTGCGGGCGTGACATCCAACGGATCGGCCTATCCGCCACCGTGGGGAACCCCGAGGAGATCGGGCGCTGGCTCCAGGGGTCGAGCCAGCGGGGTTTCGCCCTGGTCGATCCTCCGAAGGCGCGCGCAGAGCGCCGCCTCACCGTCGACTATGCCCCCGAGCCCGACGTGCTCGCCGCCGGGATCGCCCGCGCCGCGCGCGGCGTGAAGAGCCTCGTGTTCGTAGAGTCGCGTCGTAAGGCCGAGCGCACTGCCCAGTCCCTGGCGACGATGCGGGACCTGGACGTGTACGTTCACCACAGCGCCGTCTCGCGTGCGGATCGCGAGAAAGCGGAGGCAATGTTCCAAGGCGGAAGCGCGGCGGCGATCGTCTGCACCTCCACCATGGAGCTGGGCATCGACGTCGGCGACCTCGACCGCGTGATCCAGGTGGACGCGCCCTCGCGCGTGGCGTCGTATCTCCAGCGCATGGGGCGCACCGGACGCCGCGCGGAAACCGTGGCCAACTGCGCCTTCTTCTGCGAGAGCGGAATGGACCTCGCGCGGGCGGTCGCGCTGCTCCGCCTGGGTCACCGCGGCTGGGTGGAGGACGTGGAGCCCCCCCGGCGCGCCCTCCATGTGCTCGCCCACCAGATCCTCGCTCTCGTGTTGCAGGAGGGCGGCATCAGTCGTTTCCGCGTGCTCGACTGGTTGGCGCGGGCCGCTCCCTTCGTCGGCCTCGCGTCGTCCGAGGTGCAGGAGCTCGTGGACACGATGGTGGAGCGCGACATCCTCCTCGAGGCGAGCGGCCGCCTCCAGCTCGGCCTCAAAGGCGAGAAGCTGTACGGCGCCAAGAACTTCTTCGAGCTCTACGCCGTCTTCTCCTCTCCCCCCCTCGTGGCGGTGATGCATGGGCGCGAGGATGTCGGCACCGTCGATGCCGGCTTCGTGCGCGCCCATGACCCCGCTCAGGGCCCCCTCCGCTTCCGCCTCGCGGGGCAGTCCTGGCAGGTCAAGTTCTACGACGAGCGCCGCGGTCAGCTCTTCGTCCATCCCTCCGACATCGGCAAGGCGCCCAACTGGATGGGCATGCCGGGCACGCTCTCCTACCCGCTTTGCCAGGAGATCAAGGCCACCCTGCGGGAGGCGACGCCCGAGGAGGACGCCTGGTTGAGCCGAGCAGCGGCAGACGAGTTGGCGAGCCTGCGGAGCGACTACGACGGGCTGGTTGAGCCCGACGTGACCGCGCTGGAAGAGACTGACGACGGTGTCACCTGGCACACCTTCGCCGGCGGTCTCATCAACCGCGTCCTCGTGGCCGCCCTACAGGCCACCGCCGGGCAGAAATGGCGCATGGGCAACCTGGGCCTCGGGGGCAAGGATATCGCCCGGGTCGACGCCCAGCGGGCGATCGAGGGGCTCCGCTCGGCTGACCTCGCCTCGATCGGGGCGGAGGCCGCGGACGGGTTCTTGCGGGGGGAGCTGTCGAAGTTCCAGGTGTGCTTGCCGGAGAGAGCGGAGCGGGCGTTGCTGGTCGAGCGGCTGTTGGATGTGGACGGGGCGCGGCGGGTTTTGGGGGAGCGGGTGGTGGTGTGTGGTTCGCGAGGGGATGCATGACGACGCCCGCAACGCCGGTCCTCTCGTACGAAGACTTCTTCGAACAGGTCGAGGCCCACTTCGCCTACGCGAAGACGCTCCCAGCGAACGCGGCGGTTGACCTCGTCGAGCGGCGGCTGGGGGACGCGACATGGCGCGAGGCCCCGGCCGCGCTCGTAGACCTCGTCTGTCATCTCAGCGACGGTAGCCGTCTCCTCCCCGTCGCGGCCGGCAAGCTGACTGAGCAGGTGGTGGTCGCGTTCGCCTCGCTGGGGAGAAGGTTCGACGAGGGGATCCACGACGCGCTCCGGCAGCTTGTGCCGTTCCTGGCGCGGACGGAGGCCCGGCACGTATTCCTCGACCCACTCGTCGCGTGGCTGACAGCGCACGCAACACCTGGGGAGGCCCGCCTCGTCGCTGAGCTGCTCACCCTTTCGGGCTCCCACATGGGGCCCGGCGGTGTCGCCCCCGCGCTCCGGCCCCTCGCCATCTGGCTGCTAGACTACGGCTCCGCCGAGCTCCGGGCCACCGACCGCCGTACGCTCGTCGCCCGCCTCCTGCAGCTCGTGGTCACTGGCGAGCCAGGCCATCTCCCGGCGGCGCTCCGAGTCGTCCTGCGAAGATCGGACGCCGAGCAGTGCATCGCCGCGCGCATTCAGGAACCGCTCTGGCGTGCGCTGGAGAAGGCCTTGGAGGCCGGGTGCGCGCCGTCACTCGCGGTGGAACTCGCGAATACCGTTGGGGAGTCCGCCGGGCTAGCGTTCGTGCCGGGCAATTCGCTCCCGCGCGTTCGACAGGCGCTCGTAGCGGGCCTCCTGCGCGCGCAGATCTCGGCGCCCCTCGACCGAGCCGTGTGGAGTTGGGCGCTCGCCACCGAGCCGCCCGCCAACGGCTCGATCTCCCACGCGCCCCTCGTCGTGCTGGAGCGGGCGTTGGATGTGCTGCCGCACCGCGCCCGCGCCTCTTCGGACATCGAGCGCGTCGGCTCGCTGGACGTGCATGTCCAGCGGATGCGTCCCCGCCCGGAGTGGGTGCGCGCGCTTCTGGACGCCTGGCTCGATGTCCACGGGGGCCCTCTCGCCGCCGGGGAGGCGGGACGACGGAGGCTGCTGAGCGTCGCCAGCTCCCATCCCAACCTGGTCGCCAGCATCCTGCGGGAGCGGCTGTCGCCGCAGTCGGAGCTCGCCCGCCTTCCAATCGCCATCCTCGACAGCGCGGCCGACCTGCCCGTGGGGGTCGAGGCTGCGGTTCGCGCGCTGCCGAAGCACAGGCAGGCTCGAGCTCCGGCTGCGGTCACCTTGCCGGACTCGTTCGAGGCCCTCCTCCGCGACCTCGTCAACGCCCCTTGGGTGGAATCCGCGTTCGGCGTCGACCTCCCAGGTCTGCTGGGGTCAGCCCGAAACGTTCGTTTCGACGACCTCTCTCCCGACGACAAGGTTCGTGTGTCCGGGGACATTCTCCTCGTGGACCGCGAGTACCCGAGCATGCTCGCGAGCGAGACTCGGTGGAATTCCGAAGAACGGGACGCGCTCCTCGTGCTCTACGTCGTGCACGAGCTCGCCCACTTTCACCAGGGGATCGGGGACAAGACGAGTGTGCAGGCCCTTCGCGAGGCCGGCGCCGAGTCGTCACTGATGCACGTCGACCTCGCTGCCGACCATGTGGCCGCCCTGCTTACGGCGCAGGTGGTGCGGCGCTGGTCACTGAGCTGGCTCAAGAACCTACAAGGCCGCTCGCTCGCAGATTTTCCGGTGGGCCCCACGCATCCATCGGGCTCCCGCGCAAGGAAGGCCGCCCGACTCGTAGGTGTGCGCGTCGACTGGCTCGTACGGGAGCACAGCCTCGTGAGCGAAGCGCGCCTCGGCCAGGGTTATGCGTTCGCCGAGTACGGCCCTGCAGGCGGCAAGCTCCTGGTGCTCGTGTCCGGCCCCCCGAACGCACTCATCTTGCAACGCCCCTTGGCCCGAGCTGCGGCTGAGGTGCTCGTGAGCGCGGCGGACGAAGCCAACGTGGGCCCGGAAGGTCTTCGGCGTGTCGACTCGGCCCTCCGCGACGCCCTTCTCGGGAGGTGATCATGCGTTCGTTGGAGGTGATGTGGGTCGACTGACAGAGATGGCGCGGCGAGAAGGGTGGAACGACCTCGATCACCTCGGACGCATGCTTGTGGCGGACGCTCGATGGCTCGGCGGTGAGGCACCGGCTGACGTCGCGAGGGCGCTCCGAGCGATCGACCTTGGGGACTCGGACGGACTGGAGTGGCTCGACGAGCGGCCACAGGCGCGGCTGCTGCTCGCGGAACTGCTCGGTGTGGCGGCGGGGGAGCTCGACCGCGTCGCTACGCCGCGTCAAGGAGCCCCCCGGCTCGTGCTCCGTGAGCTCACCGGCGCACGGCCTGTGGACCTTCGGCGGGAGGACCTGTTTCCTGGCATCCCGTCGGAGGTTCTGGCGCCGAAAGGCAAGGGTCTACAATGGTGGTTTGCGATGTCCGGAGCGGGCCGGTCTTCCGTTGGCCAATGGCTCCGCGAGCGGGGGATCGCGCTCTCGCTTCGGGGGACTTGGGCGGACCTTGAAGGTTCCCTCCCACAGAGCGGATCCGTCTATATGGAGCTGACTTCGCCGGAGGGCGTGCCTCGCTATCCCGACGCCCTGGAGGGAAGGGACATCACCGTCGCCGCCCCATTCCTCCCCGTACCGCTGCCAGAAATGCGGGATCTCGCCGATGAGCGCCGGGCTCGGGAGGCGGAGGATGAACCCCAGGCGGAGGAGCCCGAAGCGGACACCTCTTGGAGCTTTATTACCACGGAGGACCCCGAGGAATGGGCCGACCCGCTCGTCGAGTGGGTCGGCAATCGGGTGGAGGGATTCCCGACTGAGGACGCAAAGGCATTCTTCCAGCGCGGCTTCGCGAAGAAGTGGCTGAAGACTCCGGGCGACTACCTTGGTTTATGCGGACTGCTCCAGCGCTTTGGGGTCGACGGGCTCGTCGCGATGGAGTCGGAGGCGTTCGTGATCGAGTTTCTCCGTGCCCGCGCGGAACGGCACGATCTCGCTCCGAGCGCTTGGGAGCTCGAGGATGTGTGGGCAGCCTACAGAGCGGCGGTGCGAGGCATCTTGCGAAACGCCACAAGAACGGATGGGTATGTTCGCGAGTTCGACATCGTCGAGTGGTTCCCCCGAGATCTGCCATTTTCCGGGGTGGATTCTGTCGCAGAATTGAAGCGAATGCACCTCCTGGAATCCGTGGGTGACGGGATCCTGGAGATGCGCCCCCACTGGCTTGCGATCTTTGCTGGCGACGAGGTTGTGCGCGAACTGATCGCCGAACCGGCGCAGGGCCTCGGCCACGTACTCCTCAATCCCAAGCTGGCCGGCGCGATTTTCGACGGCTTGGTCAAGGCCATCCGAGCGGACGAGGAGGACGAGGAGGACGAGGAGGACGAGGAGGACGAGGAGGACGAGGAGGACGAGGAG
>JAZKFH010000002.1:316966-350391 GCA_040386535.1 Myxococcota bacterium
GACGAGCAGGACGAGCAGGACGAGGGGAGCGAGGAGAGCGAGGACTGGAGCGTCGTCGAGTGGGCGCTGACCACTTTCGACGCCACCGAACCCGCATCGGTGGCCGTGCTCGAAGCAACCTTCCAGGCAGCGGGAACCGTACTTCTCGACCCTCGGCGAGCCGTTCCGCACGCACTCCTCCGGCGCCTTTGGGACGCGCAGATGGAGCTGGCGGTCCCCCGCTTCATCAACACCCCGCCCCTTCCTCGTGTGTTGCGCTTCGAGGTGCCGGGCAGGCCGACGGAGGGGCTTTGGTACATCGCCTGCCTCTCGTTGAGCGAGCGTCTCGCGGCAAGCGGGCACGCCCTTCTCACTTCTGCCCTCTCCCCGTGGGCGAGCGACACCGCCCCACCCATGCTCGACGAGGCGCTCGCTCGGCTTGTACAAGCCGCGCTCCCCTACCCGGGAGACCACGACGCACCTGTCGGGCTCTTTGACTTCTCGGTCGACGCGCTCCTGCTCGCGGGGCGGCTCATCCGTCGCTTCGGAGTGTCGGGGCGCCGGGCTGGCCCCTTGGGTTGGCTTGTCGCCCTGTTCGACTTGATCACGCAAATCAAGCACGGAACCACCGCAACGTGGCACGGCCGCCTGTCCTGCGACGCGGACCTACAAGTGATCCTCGACCTTAGTGAGCGCGAGGGGCTACCGGCCGAAATCGTCCTGGACGCCCTCTGGCGGCGCTCCGACCCCGGGGGGCATCCCGTCCTGCCCCCCGCCATCGAGAAGCTCTCTGAGCCCCTCGCGGAGCGCGCCTGGCGGCACCTCCCACCCGATGTGCTCCTGTCAGCGTACGCCAACTCCCTTCACTTCGGCACCAACATCGAGTGGGCCTGGCTCAGCCCCGCGGCGTGGGACGCAGTCGTCGATTGGTGGCGCAAGCACCCCCACGAGACACTGCATGGCCTCGAAGATCTCCCCGAGGAGCACGCGCGGACGCTGATCGCGCGGCGGCACGGCGGGTTCGACGGCCCGGCGACATGGCGGGCGTTCTGGCTACGCTTTCCCGACCTGTGCCGGGAGTCCGCCTTCATCGAGCTCTCCTCGCCCCCGTGGGAGCCCCTGCGGGATGGCGTGGCGTGTTCGGTACCGGAGGCGGAGGTCGCGCCGCTGGTGGCGCAGCTCCAGGCGAGCGTGGCGAAACTTCGCGACAACGAGACCGTGCGACTGAACGTCCTTCGTTGGGCCCACCTCCAGACCTCGGCTCGCGGCGCCGGGTGGCGGGCGGCGTTCGGGCTGATGGGGGCGCTCACCTGCGCCGTCCCATAGATCATGTAGCTGGCCAGAATTAGACTGCGGCTTCGGGTAAGCTCCTGATTCGTCCACTGCGGAGCAAGGGATGCCTCAATACGTCGTCTACCCCGACGGCACCATCGGATGGTCGGGGCCCGCGCCCACGGCGCTCTCCTCCGCGGCCCGTAAGCGCGTTCATCGGTCCGCAGCGCAGGCAGGCCCGCCCAAGCCGTGCCCAGCCGGCTGCGGCGTGAAGGTGAAGAACGCAAAGATGGAGAGGCACCTCGCCAAGCGCTGTCCCAAGCGACCCTCGGCGGCTCCCGCCGGCTCCGGTGGGACGAAACCCGTCGCACGAGCCGCCCCTGTGGTCGAGGCTGCGCCTCACGCGCCGCCACCCACTACCCCGATCCCGAAGGCTCAACCGAGCATGGCGCAGGGGAGCACCGGCACGCCGAAGTCGGCCCCCTCGATCGCGAGTGCAGCCACGTCGGTAGCGAAGCCCTTGCTGAAGCCACAGCCAATGCCGAAGCTACAGCCGGCGCCGAAGCCACAACCGGCGCCCGAACCGCGGGCCGCCACGGGGCGCCCCGGCCCCAAGACCGAACCGCCCACTCCCGACCCCAAAGGCCTCGTCCCCTGCCGCGAGTGTCGCTCCGTGGTCCGTCGGGACCGGCTCGCAACCCACCTTCGCCGCGTTCACGGACAACGAGAGCAAACGGTGATCCGGCGCCCCGCATCAGCGGGAACCCCCGCAGGCGACCGAGCGGCAATGCGAAGGGTTCGCGAGGCGTCTGCGTCGCGCACAAACCCCGCCGAAGGTCGATGGGAGGGCGGAGGCGCGGAACGGCGGGGGCCCGACGGTTCTAACGGGACCGGTTTCTTCGCCCGCGAAGACGGGCGGTTTGGCTCGTACCCGTCGTTCGACGCGATGGACGATGAGTCTGGAGCCTAGGGCCCGCGCTAAGCGAACGCCCCCCGCACAATCCCCAGCAACACCCCCCGATTCCTCGCCACGAACCCCTCGACATACCCGACCTCCACCCCCACCGGCGGCCGCGCCCTAAGCGCCGCCACCGCCACCGCCAGCAACCGCTCCGGGTCCATCCCCGAGCGCACCCGCGACCGTAGCCGCGTCCGCCGCCGGTCGATCGCGTCCCGAAGCCGCGTCGTGTGGTGCCCCTCCCGCTGCCCCCGCGGCGGCGTCACGTAGGCGCTCGCGAGCACGCCCTCCAGCTCGTCGAGCTCCGCCACCCCGGCCGCCTCGACCATCCCCTCCGACAGCGCGGCGACGTGCTGCTTCGCCGCGAGGATGCGCGCCCCGCTGATCCGCCGCCGGTGGAGTTCGTCCCAGGCGTCCAGCCACTCCCGCAGGTTCGACCAGAGGAGTCGCGTGCCCTCCGTGCGCGTCGGGCCGGCGCCGCGCTCCATCTCCACGATGCGCGCGCGCTGGTCCTTCACCGTGGCTCGCGCCTTCTCGAGGTCCCGCTCGAGCCGCGCCACCCGCCTCCCCTCCTCGCTCTCCCGCTCCCCGATCTTCAGGAGTTTCGCCACGAGCACGCTAATCGCGGGCAACAGGTGCGCCGTCGCCGCCCCGAGGTCCTCGCGGCGGGCGATGAACTCCTCGTCGTGCCCATCCCCCATTTTCCCGTCGAGGTGCGTGAGCTCGTGGACGGCGACCCCGTGGAGGAACGCCGCCAGCGCCAGCGGCCTCTCCCGGTGCGCCTTCACCACCTGCGCCATCCGGTCGGGGTGGATGAACACAAACCGCCGCCCTCCGGGCCGCTCGACCGCCTCCGCGACCACGTTGTCGTCCAGCACGAAGCCCGGCCGGAACGAACGTCGGATGCGGGCCTCCGTCGCCACCATGCGGAGCGTGCCATCCCAAGCCAGCAGGAAAGGCACCCACTTCGCGTAGTTCTTCCGGAAGCGCCGAGCGCGGTCCCGGTCGTAGGTCTTCTTCGAGATTCGCATCCCCGCGAACTTCCCGAACGGGTTGCGGACGCGCCGGGCCTCGGCCTTGTCGAGCTGCCTCGCCCACGCAGGCGTGATCGAGTCCAGCGCGGTCGTCGCCCTCGAGACCGCGACCGCCTGGATGAGGCCTCCCCCGCCCGGAGCCAACGCCGCCTCGGCGGCGCGGTCGATCGCCGCCTCCACCGCCTGGGTCTGCCAGCCGTCGAGCTGCTCCCCCGCCTCCGCCCGGCGGAGCGCCTGCTCCACCTGGTCCGTGACGATGACGACACGGACGCCGCCGGCCGCCTTGCCCTGCTCGTCGGCGTCGGTGAGCATTACGCGGAGCACGCGAGCCGCCAGCACGTCGGACGGCGCGGCGATGTCGCCCTCGAGGGCGGCGGCACCGCCTGCGGCCACGGCCATCCCCGCGGGGAGCACCCACCCGCGATCCGGCGCGTCCCCGTCCGCGACGGCCTTCGTGCCCCGCGGCGCCGCGGACGCGATCGCTTCCTCGATGCCGCCGTACTTCGCCTGCTCTCCGTAGAAGTCGCGGATCCCGCCCGCCGCCTCGGCGATGGCACGCTGCACGTCGGCGTCCGCGAAGGCCTCGGCCATCTGGTCGGCGATCTCGGTGCCGCCTGCGTCGTCGTCCCCCTCCGGGTCGATCCACTCGTCCTCTTCGGACTTGCCGAGGGACTCGTTCTCCCGCTCCACTTCGTCGATGAGATCGGAGAAGGTCCACGCGGCCTGGTCCTGCAGCCCGTCGCGCGCGGCGTTCATCGGGTAGCCGCGTTGCCCGGGGCGCACGGTCGTGGCGAGGTCCACCACCACGTCGGCCTTCAGGCCGCCGCGCTGAGCGGGCGCCTTGACCTGGAACAAGCCACCCAGGCGCAGGTAGTAGGCGCCGCCTCGATCGCCGGGAGCCCGACGGAAGGCCTTCACCGTTGCCGTCGTGCCCGCGCCCCAGGAGCCCTCGACCGCCACCTTGGACCCGCCGCGGCGGCTGAACATCGGCTTGACCTCGACGCCGTTGAACAGGAGCCGGATGCCCGGGAGATCGTTCGCGGCGAGGAGCTCCTTCAGGCGGTCCTCGATGCCGATGTAGGCGCCGCGCGCGCGGTCCCAGTACCGCACGAAGTCGGGGTCCACGTCCGAGACGGTGAGGAGGGTTCCCTGCCTCCAGGGCGCATCGTAGACCTGCACCTCCGCGTCGGCGCCGTCGGCCACGGCGAGGTTGTCGCGGGTGTGCATGCGCCACTTGAAGGAGCGGCTCACCCCCAGGATCACGGCCTTCGCCACGCCAAAGCCGCCCGCCGCCTCTCCCGAGCTCGCCGCGTCGCGTTTGCCGCTCTCGCCGATGGAGAGGAACTTGCCGATGATGGTGTCGGCGTCCATCGCGATGCCGTTGTCCTCGAACGTCAACGCGAACTGCTTCGGATCCCAGGACACGGCGAAGTAGCCGTCGTCGGCCTTGATCTGGCGGGCCCTCACCGCGGCCTTGATGGCGTCGACGGAGTTCTGCATCGCCTCGCGCGTGGCCAGCCACGGGAGGTCGCCGGACTTGTAGACCGCCTTGGTGAAGTAGCCCCAGAGGACCGAGACGTTCGCGGACGGACGGCCCGACGCCTTGGCGGTCATCGCCTCGCGGATCTCGGGTTGTCCCCCCAGCTCGCGCCGGAGGGCGAGTTGGTCGATCCGGAGGCGCCCCTCCGCCTTCTGGGAGCCGGGTGCCGGCATGGGCTGGGAACAGGGGCAGGTCATCGGGCGACTCCAAGGGCGGCGGGGACGGTGAGACGGTTCCGACGGAGAGCCCCGGCAAGCGCGGTGGCGTCCACGTTGGCGGCACGGAGGGCAGTCCACGCGCGGTGCGCGCCCGCGACGACGCGACCGGCGGCCTCGGCCATCGCGGGCGGCACGGCGTTGCCGACCTGGACGTAGCGGTCGTGGACGGTGCCCTGGAGCGGCCAGTCGTCCGGGAAGCCCTGGAGCCGAAGGCCCTCGCCCACGTCAATTCGTCGGATGCCGGCGACGAGGAAGGCGGCGTCGCTCGCGCGATCGGGGCCGCCGTTGAACGTCCACCCGGCCGCGCCGTTTGCGCGCGTGCCCTTCTCGTCCGTGGTCATGACCGTGGGTGCGGGCGCGTCGAGCCGCCACGGCTGGGAGCAGGCGCGGCCGTGCTCCTCGTCGCAGGGGTAGCAGGCGCGACGGTCGCAGGAAGCGCGGTTGAGGGTATCGCCGATGGCCTCGCCCATCGTTACCCAGGGGCGCAGGCCGAGGCGCTCGGCGGCGTCGCGGTGCGCGTGCGACGGCGCGGGCCCGTCGGGGTCGAGCGGGAGCGGGCCGGCCCAGAGGAGCAGGCGCCGTCGGCGTTGGGGAACGCCGTAGTCGGCGGCGTCGAGGCGCCACACTCCGGTGAAGGCGAACCGCCGGGCGAGCTCGCCGGCGAGGCGGTCAAGGTGGCAGGCCGGGCAGGAATGCGCGGCGCCCCCACAGACCTCGGCGTGGTAGGTCCAGCCGAGGACGTTCTCGGCGAGGAGCCAGGTGGGGCGGCAGGCGTCGATGGCGGCGAGCGTCGCGGGCCAGCCGTCGCGGTCATCGACGGCGCCGAGGCGGGCACCGGCGGTGCTACCGGGCTGGCACGGGGGCGACGCCCAGAGGAGATCGACGCGGTCGCGGAAGGGGGCGTAGTCCACGGCGCGCACGTCGGCCTCGATGGCGGGAAGGCCGGCGGAGCGGAGGGTGGCGGCGGCCGATGGGTTGCGTTCGACGCAGGCGACGTGCGCGAACCGCGCGCGCTCGAGCCCCAAGGCCGCGCCGCCCGCGCCCGCGAACAGCTCGAGCACCCGCGCCGTCACGGGGGACGAGACGGGCAGGGCTGTTCGCGGGACGAGGGGCATGGGGTCGAACGATGCTCAGGCGTGGACGGTGGGCGCGGGCCGCACGATCCGCCCGACCCCCGGCCCCTGGAAGTGCAGCGACCAGACGACCTCGATGAGGAAGTCCACCAGCGCCTCCTTCAACGGGTTCTCGATCCAGTCGGGCACCTTCGGAACGTCGACGCTGCGGAGCGCGTCGAGCATCGCCGCGCGGACCCAGCGCTTCCTGGCGACGCCGGTGCCCGGGCCGAAGAGGTCCTCGGCGATGCCCATGAGGCGCTGGAGGGAGGGCAAGAGCCACGAGGGGAGCTTGATGTTGGAGAGGTCCATGTTGGTTGCCTTGGCTTGGGTGAGCGGTGAGAGTTGGATCAGGCGGCCAGCGAGCCCGGGAGGGCGACCGGCGCGTCCCGGAGCGTGGGGTCGGTGAGGATGTCGCTCGACCGCTTCGTGATGAGGTCGTAGAGGCTCCACGGCTTCGCCGGGGGGCCGGTGACGGCGTGCCAGACGCCGGTGACAGCGACCCTGCGCGAGCGGAAGGCCCCGACGCCGAGCTCGGACCACTCGGACGTGACCGGCGACCACCAGACGTTCCCGTCGGCGTTGTAGTTCCGACGCTCGGGCGCCGACGTGCGCCGGAACTTCGCAGCACACGTCCAGGCGTACTGCGCGACCACATCGAGGGGAGCGACGGGCCGGCGGCGCGCATCCTCGGCGTACCAGGCGACGAGCCGCCGCGCGGGGCCGAGCGCACCGGAGGCTCCCTGGTGGACGGTGCGGTTGTAGTACAGGACCATCGCCCGCTCGGTCGAGACGCCGAGCAGCCGGGCGATCTCCACCGCGCCCGCCATGTACTCGGACTCCGCGGCGACGCGCGCCTGCACTCGCTGGAACGCGGGCCAGCGCCCAGCCGTGGCGAATCGGGTCGCCCACGGGTCGGCCCAGAGGACCACGCCATCGACCGCCTCGAGACTCGCGCGCGCGGTCACGTCGAGCAGCTTCGCCCAGCTCGCCCCAAAGAAGCGGGCGAACGCGACCGGGTCCGCGGCGGACATCGCGCGGAGCAGGCCGCCGAGCGAGCCGGACTTCTGCGTCCACTGGAGGATGCCGTAGCTGACGCCGTTGCCGTCGAGGTTGCGCTGCACGGACCAGAACTGGCCCTCGTGCTCGCTCGTCTTGCGGAGCAGCGTTGGGATCCAGTCGGTGATGAAACTCTCCACACGTTCCTCCAGTTGCTTTGCGGTGCGTCGGCCCGACGGCGACGCCGCCGCGGCCAGCACGAGCAAGCCGATCGCCCCCGCGCTGAGCAGGAGCGGGGTGTTGTTGGCGCGGCTCATGGATTCACCGTCGGGCCGCGGTGATACGCTCGTCGCAACCCAGGTGTCTTCGTGTCCCACCCTCGCCTATTCTCCGCCATTGCCCTCACCGCCCTGGTCACCGGCACGGTCGTCGGGGGGCTCACCCTGTCGAGGCCCGTGCGCGCCGACACGCCGCCCACCGCGGTGTGCAGTTGGCAGTACCAGGGAGCGCGCCCCCCACAGACCAAGGAGGGCTTCGCGCAAGCGGACGCGGCCGTCGCCTCCTGGATGAGCGCCCAGCTCGCGGCCGGGAAGACCAATTTCGTACTGACACAGAGCGCACTCTTGCCAACCATGTGCGCTTGGTAGGCGTTCACGCGGCCCCCTGGCCGAGATCGCCTGCGTCTTCGCCCTCGTCGGCCGACAGCAGGTTCCGCGGGATCGACCGCCCCCACCACCAGCGCCCGGCTTCGGCGAGTTCGCCGAACTTCAGCCCGGAGCCGGGCGCGGCGTCCAGGAACGCCCGCCAGCCGCCCTCGGTCGGCGGGAGCACGGTGACCCCTGCGGTTCCTGCGGCCGCGGCGGCGTTGACGATCCGCAGCCCGGCCGGCGCGACCACCGGGACCTTTTGGTTCTGGGCGTTGTAGTAGGAGACTCGCGCGAGCGCGCCCACGACGGTCTCGGCCACCTGCGGCCACGTCCGCTCCACCCAGGCATCAGGCGCGTGCTGCCAGCCGAGGCCGGGCCAGTCGCCGGAGTAGCGGAGCCGGTCGTCCGCGAGCTGCCCGACCGCGCGGACTGCGGCGGGCTCCTCGTCGGCGGGGAAGCTGGCGACGTAGTGCTCGGGCTTGAGGGCGTTGAACCGCGTGTCGTCGCTCTTGAACAGGCGCCAGGACGCCTCTCCGGCGTTCCGGGCGGCGATCTGCCCCTCCTTGGTGACCTTCCCGAACTCGACGTACTCGACCTTGCTCGCGTTCCACGCGCTCGGAACGCCCACGCGCAGCCCCTCGTAGAGCGGACCCCCGCCATCGGGCACGAGCACCGGGTTCTCGCGCACGACCACCGCGGCGGAGGCCCACGGCCACGCCTCGACGTTCACGCGCGTGAGGTGCTTCAGCCGCTCCTCGGCCTCGCCGCGGAGCCGGGCGGCCTCGATGCCGTCCTTCGTCCGCTCTGCGTTGCGGAAGCGGGCGTTGATGGCGCGGAGGAGCTTTGACGCCTCGGCCGCGATCTTCTTCTTCGCCTCGCCCTCGCGCTGCGCGCGGACGGCCTCGAGCCGGGCGCGGGTCTGCTCGGGGTTGCGCGAGATGAGGAGCAGGATCTCCTCGGGCCCCATGTCCATCTGGGCGCCGGGATTATTCGTGTCACGATCCTGCGACTTGAGGAGCTGCGTCATCCAGCCCCGCTTGCCTTGGATCAGGTTGAACCGGAGCCCGTCCTGCGAGCGGCGCGCGAAGTAGTAGTAGATGGCGATGGCAGAGAGGGTGTTCCCCTGCCGAACGCCACGCCCGTTGCGTTGCTGGAGCGTGGCGGGCTCCCACGGGAGATCGATGTGGTGGATCGCGCAGGTCCGGGTCTGGAGGTCGATGCCCTCGTAGGCGACGGCGTTGCAGATCACCACGTCGAACTTCGGCAACGTCCCGGTCTCGGGCTCGCCGTTGAACTCCTTGGCGATCCGCTGGCGGTCGGCCGCGTTGGGCGCGACCTCCGCGTTGAGCACGCCGATCCGGTTCTCGGCGATGCCCGCGTTGACGAGCACCATCTTGACCCAGCGGTGGGCGGCGATGTTGTCGACGAACACGATGTGCCCGCACGTCCGGTTCGCGAGCACGCGCTCGGCGAGGGCCTCGAACTTCGGCGAGCTCGGGTCGCTCACCTGGTCCGCGGTCTTCCAGCCGTAGCCCTGGTCGAGCTGCGCGTGGATGGCGACCAGCGCCATGCGCGCGAGGAGCCCGAGGATCTTGGCCTTGTCCGACGGGTCGTCGGACTTCAGCGCCGCCTCGATCTCGCGGACGTACCGGTCGTACTTGGCGTCCTGGGCGGCGTCCATGTCGACCTCGACCATCTCGACCTTCGGGTCGGGCAGCTTCAGGCCCACGTCCTCGGCAGTCTTGAACTCGCCGTAGCGGAGGATGGTGTCGCGCAACTCGTGCAGGTTCTGGAACCCGACGACGGCGCCGCGCTCCTCGACCTCCATGCTCGGTGTCACGACGGGCTTAATCTCGATGCGGAGATACCGGTCGATGAACTGCTCGGGGTCGCGGATGCCCATCCGGCGCCAGGCGTTCGGGTCGACGTACTGGATGAGGTTGTAGAACTCCAGCGGGGAGTTCTTGGCGGGCGTGGCGGACAGGAGGACCACACCAGTCCCGCCCGTGCGCTTCCGCACCGCACCACACCGGAAATCCAACTGCCAAGCCCGTTTGGATCCGTCGCCCGGGTTGCCCATGAACCGGGGCACGCCGCCCTCGCGATCCTCGGGCAGGTACAGGTTCTTGTAGTTCTGCGCCTCGTCCACGATGAGGAGGTCGACGCCGATGTCGTCCCACGCGATGCCGGGGTCGTACTCCCACCCCTCGGTGAGCTCCATCTGCTGCGCGACCCACGCGCTGATGCCTTCGCGCAGGATGGCCTCGTCGCGCTCGGACAGCTTCTTGCGCTTCGCGGCGTTGCGACGGCGTAGCGCCACCTCGCGCTGGATCGCCTCGGTCTGCTCGGCGTAGGCGCGCACGGCCTTCTCGTTCATGCGCGTGCGACCGAGCGCGGTGTATGTGAGCAGCACCACGTCGTACTCGCCGGCCTGGAACCGGGTCCACTTCTCGGCGCGCTCCTGCGGCGTGTCGGTGTCGCTCGTCGCGAGCCCCTTCCGCTCGCCGCGGCTGATGGTCTTCTTCTTCGACCCGATGACCGCCACCCGGTAATCGGGGAGCGCCGTGGCGAAGTCGTCGTACCACTTCCACACAATGCTGTTCGGGACCAGCACGACGGGACGCTTGCACCAGCCTTCCTGCCGGGCCCGCGCGAGCACGGCGAGGCCGGTGTAGGTCTTGCCGACGCCGACGTCGAACGCGAGGAGGCCACCGCGGTTGGCGAGGATGCGGCGGGCGCCGGCGACCTGGTGGGGGTCGAGCCGGATGGGGCGCTCGCCCGTGCGGAGCTCGGCCGCCGCCCGGAAGCCGCGTCCGCGCGTCCACCGCGCGATGGCGAGCGGCTCGGCGGTGTAGGTCGGCGCGATGTAGCCCCGGAACTGCCGGTTGTAGGCGTTCTCGATGGTGAGGCGCCGTTCGGGCGTCGCACCCGCCCACCCCTTGAAGCTGGCGTCCCACTCGGCCGCCTTCTTCATGCGGATCTTGTCGATGTCCTTCTCGTTGTCGTCGTCGAACTTCTTGGACGGCGAGAAGAGCGTCTTGTCGTGGTTGATCCACCCGACCACGAGCAGCACCTCGGGGTGCAGCTCGCGGTCCTTCTTGTTGAGCTCGTCGTACTGCCAGCCGCGGGGCACGACCAAACCGCCCTGGCGGACGAACTCCACGTCGTCGTACCCCGTGTACGTGGCGTTCACCCAGTCCGCGACAAGCTCGAGCGGGAGCCAACCCTGGCGGGCGCTGACCCCTTCGATGTCGTCGAAGATCGCGGGCTTGATCACGTCGAGGAGGCGCCGCACCTGCGCCTTCGCCACAGGATCCTCGGGACGGGCCATCGCCCGGTCCATCTTCGGCCAGAGCGAGCCGGAGAGGTACACCTCGGCGGGGAACAGCTCGTCCCAACTGTCACCGTCGAGGCACCATCCGGCGGCGAGCACCTTCGCCCGCACCTGGTCCGGCGCGAACGGGCCGCCGAGGCCGGCGTGGTACTCGAGCAGCTCGCGGACCGAGAGCATCCGCGCGTGGCGGAAGAGGTGCTCGGCTTGGGCGACCACGTCGTCGGCGCGGCCGTTGAAGCGCGGCTCGACCACGGGGGGCTTCCGGCGGAGGCCCGCGATGAGGTGCCCGGCGCGGTCGAACGCGGAGAGGAACCGCTCGGCGCCCGTGTTCCCACCACGCGCCAGCTTCACCAGATCGACCATCCCGTGCGGGTTGCCGTGGGTAGTGACCCAGGCGGTGAGCCCCTCATGGAGCTCCGGCCAGAGGAGCGGCGGCTCCTCGGCGCTCTCGGCGGCGACCAGCGCGAGGTACCGATCGACGCGGAGCCCGAGGAGGCTCGCGCTGGCGAGCTCGCGCGGGAGGTCGGTGACGTCGGCCTCGCCGGCGCGGGTGACGCCGACGCGGCCCGTCGGCCCGGGTGCCGCCTGACGGGACGGGAACGCGATGATCTTGCAGTCGCCGCAGACCGGCCGCTCGACGAGCGCGGGCAACCCGGTGAACTCGCCCTGCACCTGGTACCCCCAGCGCGGCTTCGCGGTCTGGTCGTCCTCGCCGTGGTCGTCGCCGATCTCGCGGCCGAGGATGTGCCGGGGGTACTCCTTGAAGTAGCCGCCCGCGACAATGCCCGCGTCGGCCGCGTCCACGGCGTCGAGGTGTCCGCCGCGGGCGCGCAAGAACAGGAGATCGGTGACCAGCATGGCGCCGGGGAAGATTGCGGTGCGGCCGTCCGGACGGACGCTCGGGAGCCGAAACGCGGCGGCGAGGTGGTGGCGCTGGAGCACCTTTTCGCGGAGCGCGACGAACTGGGCCGTGCGGCTCGTGAGGAACCCGCCGGGGATCAGGAACACGCCGAGCCCGGCGGGGGCGAGCAGGTCGAGACCCCGCCGCAGGAAGTAGTGGTAGGCCATCTTCTCGCGGTAGGCGCGGTCGGGATCCTCCGCGATCGAGGCGCCGCGGATGCCGTAGGGCGGGTTGGACACGACGAGGCCGAGGCGCCCGGAGGCGGCGGGGCCCTTCTCGCGCACCCACCGCTCGAACGGGGCGAGCATGAGGTCCACGTCGGGGCGGAGGACGTGGAGCATGCGGGCGGAGAGCTCGGACCACTCGACGGCGTGCCAGGTGATGCCCGGGACGGGCTCGAACGCGCGCAGGAAGCGGCCGATGCCGGCGGAGGGCTCCAGGGCGTGGACCGTCCCGGCGTCGTGGGGAAGGCCGGCGACGAGCGGACTGACAAGGCGCGCGACTTCCTTCGCGACCTTGCTCGGCGTGTAGAACTCGTGGGAGAGTTTCCTATTGCGTAACCATGCGGGTCACGACGCGGGTGGCGCAGTGAGGCCCATCCCAAGGGCCCGAGCCCTCTACCCTCGCCGCGGCGAGGAGCGAAGCGGAGATGGCCGGGGGCTTAGTTAGTTAGGGGACGCGACCGCGGGATCCCCTCCGCGGACCGACGCCCCGTGCACGCGCCGACTGGTTGCGGGCCGCCGGTCGCCTCGATTCAGGGGGCCAGCGTGGTCCCGGACACGTCGTACTCGCGCAGATCCTGACCCATCGGGTAGAACGCCAACACGCCGATGCCATCTCCCATGACGTACGGAAGGTCGCTCGCATACCACGACCTGTTGGCTGGCAACCCCGAATCCCCCGCCAGGTCGATATCTAACGAGACTGGATACGCATCAAAGGGCTCACCGTAGTCGCTAACAATGGACTCGAGACCTCCAATCGAATAGTGCCCTGTCTGCGATAGCAAAGTTTCCTCATACGCAACAATGTCGGTCCCATCGCAGCCTTGATAGACTACCGTCTCCGTACGTTCGTTCAAATACAAGTCCCATCCCCTCCCGCTTGCGAATCCAGATTCGGACCACAACTTCTCGGCGGAAGTCATCTGAGCCGTGCCGCCGCCGGGCCACGTCCCAGAGCAATCACCCGGGAAGACAAGAAGCGTTGCCACCCGAAATACGTCACCCCCTCGACATACGATGTGGTGACGAGTGTAGCTAGACGCACTAGGAACCTGCCGCATTTCAACGGCGTACGTTGCGATGCCCTCGTATGTCGAAGTGCCTGCTGCCTGATACTGAAGCATCAGGTCGGCGTACCCCCATTGCCACCAAGCTCCCGTTGTGGAGATAAACCCCCACGATCCACAATCTCCGTCGGAATCTCGAAGGTAGTCAAGTGTCACCGGCACCGGGACGTCAGGAGGATCGTCTGTAGACTGGAGTCCCTGCTCGGAACATCCGAGAACCAGCGACACGACCACCGTGCTAAGATGCCGCCAGGTCATCTTCGATCTGCTCGACGTCGTAGTGGTCGTAGACCAACCCACCTCCCGTCAACGAAAGCCGCCCGTCAATTTGATCCCGAAGCGACTCGACAGTCTGGAGACTGTCTGCGGTGAGGCAACCCCGCGACACCCCCGTGGCCAATTCCGAGGAGCCAAACGGCAGATAGGATACTTCCACACCAACCTCAACCTGTTTCCCGAACAGGCAGTCGAAACCGCGACGGGCGAGATCTGTCTCGGTCGCGGATGGCGATCCCTCAACCCACGTCTCACCAACGACAACACGCCCGAGGAGCGACCACGCGCTTGAGTGTGCGGCGCGAGTGAACGATGCAGTATAGAACCTCTGTGCCGCGAAATCGGCATAAGCGCCTAAACTGGAGTCGTCAATGTCCGGAGGTCGGGTGTCGTCGACTTCGAGTGAATCGGCGTACTCCGGGTCCGAATGACACGGGAAAACCCGCTCCACGCGCACGAACGGCCCCGAACACTCGTCTCCAAACTCGGGAATGGACTTCCGGATCACGTAGGCTTTCACGGAGCCAACCATGTCCATGAACGCTCCCACCCGCCTTGCGTGCCCCCGAAAGTCACTGGGAACGCCGATCGTCCCGTCCTCGTCGACTTCACCGAACACCACGGGGAAGTGCATGATACCGACCCAGTAGCGAAACAGCGCCGATTCGGTGACGCCGTCAGACCGGCTGGCCGAGAATCCGCCACCCACCTTCTCATAGGCGGCATACGGCACAACGACGTTGGCGATGTACCTTGTGCCATACGTCGCTTCCGAGAACAACGACGCGAACGTTCCTGCGCGCCCCTCCTCACACGCGGCATCGGAGATTCCCATGAACATCCACTGCGCCTTCAAAAGGTCCGCCCGCGTTGAGAAAAAATCCGCGAGTTGGGGCGGAGGACGGGTGGCGGTCCAAAGGGAGCACGGCGCATTCGACGCTCCAACCGTCCGGGCGGGCGTTCCGATGCCCGCAACACCCGGCGAGATTCCAGTCGGAAAATCTACAGCACCCAGGCCGGACGTACAGGTCAGCAGTTCGACCGCTGGGCTGCACCGGATCGCACCGACACACTGCTCATCCAAGGGGTCCGTCGGCGCGACGGTAACCTCACAGTCGCCGAGCGAAATGACACCGTCGTCCTCCGGCTCATCCGGAATGGAGCTAAGTCCGAAGTCTCCCATGCATATAGCGCAGCAAGCTGAAACAGCAATGGTTCCAAAGGGAATGAAAGCTGCGCAGCCAGGACACTCCTCAATGCAGTCGGAAATGAAAGTCCCCCAGTCGCCTGAAAACTGGGCCCCCGACTCGAAATCGTTCCCAACGCGTTCGACGATCGAGGCAATGTCTGGCCGAAGATTCGCCGCAACGCGCACTCTACCACGACTCGCACGGGGAGCGACGGTGACATCTATGAAACGTGTTCCCGCCGGGGGACGGGTACTCAGAACACTTCGCGCCCGACTCCTTCGACGCAAGCCAGCAGGCCGGCCCTCCGGCGCGGCCGTCTTGCCTTGCCCCTTAGCATCACTGCATCCGCACCCCTTGGAGGGTGGCGTCGCTGACGAACATCCGCATTCCTGCTCAACGCCCACGACGCCTCCAAGATACCTAGAACGGCTTTCCACCGACGTAAATGTCACAGTCCACGTACTGCTCCGTGGCCGCGGGAACGGCATTGTCCAGCACGCCGATGACCACCTGGAAGTAGGGGTAGTTCGTGCCCACCGCCGAGCCGGTCACCGTCTGCGGGAGCACGGCGTTGATCTGCGTGCCGGGGATCGGCGACGCGGCAGCTACCAGTGCGTTCTCGTCTGCGCTCGCGCCGACGTTGAGGTAGAGCTTCACCTTGGCGTTCGCACTGCTCCGCCCGGTCACCACGACGGAGGAGAGGAGGTCCTTGACCTGCAACCCCCACTTCTGAACCGGCATAACGAACTTTCGCTCGCCGCCGGATCCATCCGAGTAAAAGCGACCACTACCTACCTTCATCCAGATTGAAGACACGCTTGCACTCCAAGAGCCTGAGGATATTAGCGGAGGCTCTTGCGCGCTGCAAGGGGTTTGCGATGTCTCGGCGAGACTCGCCAAGCGGCGCCGCCTGCGATCAGGTTCGCAGGTGTAGCCCTCGCCCGCACGCCAACATCGGCCCTCCGCGCGTCAGCGTGGCTGTCCGCCCGATTGACCCCCAACCGCCCGCTCCGCCGACGCCAGTCCCGCCCGCAGCACATACTCCCACGCCCCCGCAGTCGTTCGCAGCCGTAGGCGCTCCTTCATCGCTTGCAAGCGCCGGTAGAGCGCCGGATCCACTCGCGCACATACGTCCTTCCGGCCGGGCGCTACTGCGTCGTAGGTCAGCGGGTTGCCGATGGCCTCGACCAACCACGCGGGCACGCCGCTGGCGGCTGGGGGCACCATTTCAAGGCGGGCGAGAATCGCCACGAGCAGCGCCGTCGGCACCTCCTCGGTGCCCCGCGGCGCCTCGGTCCGGCGACGCGCGGCAACGCGCAGCCGGACGGGCGCGGTCTCGCTGGGTCCTTCCTCGACCACCGGAACGACCTCCGCCTGCTCAACCGTCCCCGCGCTCACCCCCTCCCACTCCACCGGCCCCGCCGCCCAAAGCGTCCCCGACCCTCGGCGCTCTGCTGCATCGGCCTCAGCGCGGGCGCGGGCCGGATCAAGCATCGTCGTCCCACCCACGGATGTGCGCCTGGGCTGGCCCGGCCGGCGCGAGCGGCGGCAGCGCGCTCCCCGGGCGAGCGCGCTCCCAGGCCAGCCCCGCCAGCGACTCAACACCGCGCAGGAAGTCGAGCGTCGCCCCGCGCCGCGGAAGGGTCCAGACGGACTGCCCGCGGTTGAGCGCCTCGCGCACCTCAGCCGTCCGTGGCAGCGGGTCGGGCAGGTACCTCAGGCCGTCGGAGCGGTTCGACGCCTCGGCGATCACTCCGGCGTCGTGCGCCCACTCGGCTTTCGGCACGCGGTCGATCCGCACCAGGACGACCTCCGTGTTGGCGGGCGTAGCCCGGAGCATCCGGATCAGGTTCGCAGAGGCGTCGTCGCCGTCGGTGGGGGTGAGCAGGAGCACCCCCGGCAGGCAGCCGCCCTTCTTGATCGGCGGCGTGTCCACCACGATGCCGTCGAACCGCCCGAAGCGGCCGGGCCCGGAGCGGTAGAGCACGTCCACTGCGTGCGGCCCGGCGAGGCCGACCACGGTGACGGTTCCGGCGCCACGATGCACGCGCGCCACGTCGGGGTCCGCCTCGGAGATGCCGAGCCGGCGACGCGCGTCGAGCTGGTCGTCGGTGACCAGGTACAGCACGGCCAGCCCGGCGAAGGCGAGGCGCTCGGCGATGCTCGCGGAGAGGCACGTCTTCCAGACGCCGCCCTTCCAGGAGGAGACGACGATCGTTGGGAGGCGCGGGATGGCGGTGTCGCTGGCGGACTCCGCAAGAACGGGGAGGGTCGGCACGGCGCGGGGAGGGTTGGAGGGGCGGGTCATATGATCGTCCTATGGAGAATGCGTGGCAGGCACGCGGATTTTTGGGATGGTCATGGGTCGGCCATATGGAGGCCGGGGGGGTCGAGAGGCACCGTGGCGCCGTTGATCGGCGCGGGCGCATCGGCTGGAGTCGCGGACCGGGCGGCCCCGAGGAGCACGCCGGCGACGCGGCGTCGCGCTTCCGCGGCACCCGGTCCGGCCGGGACGAAGACGACGCGGACGACGAGCCGCGCGCTACGCGACATGGGGCACCCCGTCGTCGGGCTCCTCAGGCGGGGCGCGCCAGAGGTCCTCGGGCGGGAGCTCCGAGAAGGGTGCGTTCGCGAGCAGCCGTCGTCGGACCTTCGGAGACAGGGCCCGGCGCCCGGCGAGGAGCTGCGAGAAGTACGAGCGCGAGACGCCGAGCGTCGCGGCCCCCTCCGTGATCGTCATGTTGCGACGTCCGAGGAGGGCGCGCACGCGGTTTCCGCGGAGGAGGTACGCCCGGCGAGGAACGATGGGATGTGAAGTGGTAATCATGTGTCCATCGTCGCACGATGTGTCCGACCCGTCCACAGCCTTGCGCGGCACGCCGAGAAGTTGTGTACTTTTCGGCGCAGGCGGGGTAGGGTAGCGCATGGCTACCCGATCCCCGACCGAGCTCCAGCTCAAGAACGCTCCACCCTCGCCGACGGGGCCGGTCGGCGTTGCCGCGCTGATGTGGGAGGCGCGGGCCTCGTTCGGGCCCTATTTGCGGGGACTCCGCGACGCGGCGCGGCTCTCCCTTCGCGCCGCAGCCGAGGAGATGGGGGTGTCCTTCAGCTACCTCGCCAAGCTCGAGACGGGCGAGAAGCCCACCCCGCCGAGCCTGAAGGTGCTCCAGCGGATGGCGAACCTCTACGGCCGGGATCTCCGCGAGCTGATGCACGAGGCGGGGTTCCGGTTCGAGACATCACCGGAAGTCGAAGCGCTGGAGGAGAGCCTGGACGCCCGTTTCCTCCGGCTCGTGACACACCCCGAGCTGCGTCCGATGCGGATGGACGCGGTCATCATCGAGATGATCCCCCCGCTCGTGAAGCGACAGTGGATCGAGTTCGCCAAGAAGCTGGAGAAGCACCTCCTCGGCTCGTCCGACGAGGTGGACGCGATCGTCGCCCGGCCCAAGCGCGCCGCACCATCAACGGCCGACTCTGACCCCGCCCCGCCCCCGAAGCCAGGGAAGAAGAGGAGAACCCCATGAAGTGCGTCGTGTACTGCCGGGTGAGCACCGACCGCCAGCGTGAGGCCGGGACGATCGAGTCTCAACGCGAGGTCCTCCTCCAGTTTGCGCGGGCCAACAACTGGACGGTCGTCTCCGTCGAGGAAGACGACGGCTTCAGCGGCACCGTGCCAGCCTGGGAGCGTCCGGGCATGAGCAGGGCGCTGCGGCTGATCGAACGCCGGGAGGTGGACTACCTGCTCGTGGTGGACCTCGACCGCACGTCGCGCGCCGAGGATCCCTTCGAGCGGGCGATTGTGCGGAAGGCGCTGCGGGATCACGGCGTGCTCCTTGCGACGCCGAAGGGCATCCTCCGCGACATCACGCCCGAGGAGAAGCTGACGCAGGACATGCTCTCGTCCGTCGCGTCATATGAACGCTCCAAGACCCGCGAGCGCACGCTCCGGGGCCGCAAGGACGCGGTGTTGCGGAAGGGCGGACGCCCGCTCACACAGACGCCGCTCGGCCTGGAGTGGTCGGCCGAGAAGCACGGCTACATCGCCTCGCCTGCCGAGTCCCCGGTCGTGCGCGAGATCTTCCGCCTCGCTGCCGAGGGGCTCGGGCCGCTCCAGATCGAGCGCGAGCTGGTGCGCAGGAACGTGCCGTCGGGGCGGGTGCAGAAGTACCGGCCGCGTGGGACGGCGAAGGGCACGCCGAGGGAGTCGGGGACGAAGTTCATCGTGCGTCGCTCAATCGCGGACATGCTCGCGAACCCGCTGTACTGCTCCGACCGCTGGGCGCCGAACCCGGCCTGGGACGCGAACTTCACGGTCCCGGTGGAGCCCGTGGTGACGCGTGAGGAGTGGGAGGCCGCCAACGCCGCGCTGACCGGCCGCCCGCGTCCCCCGGCCCGCCCGGTGAAGTACGACTACCTCTTGCGCGCCGTCGCCTACTGCGTGCGCTGCAACCGGAAGCTCCGGGGGCAGACGACCCCCGACGGCACCGCTCGCTATCGTTGCGAGTTCGCCAACCGCGAGCAGGTCAACTGCGAGCGCTGTACGGCGCGGAAGAGCGTCCGCGCGGACGATCTGGAGCCGCTGGTCTGGAACTACGTCCGCCAGTTGATCACCGAGCCCGGCTACTTCAGCGCCGAGGTCGAGCGCGCGGTCGAGGCCGACCAGAAGCGAAACGGCGGCGATGGGGCCGAGGCGGCCCGCAAGCTCCGCGCGGACCTGGAGCGGCTCGCGCTGGAGCGCAGCCGCGTGCAGGCGGGCTTCCGAAAGGGCCTGTACAACGAGGAAGAGGTCGCGACCGAGCTGGCGGCGATCGAGCGGGACCGCGCGCCGCTCCTCAACCGCCTGGAGCTGGCCCGGATGGACGAGCGCAGCCAGGGCGCACGTTCGGCGAGGCTCGCCGCCGTGGACGCCCGTCTCGCATCGATGCGCGATGCCGTCGAGACGGTAGACCGCGACCAGCAGCGGGCGATCATCGCGGAGCTGATCGAACGCGTGACAGTGGACACCGAGACGCGCGAGGTGGAGATCCGCGTGCTCGTAGGGGACGCGCCTCCAGCCGATGACGACGCAGCGCCGGGCACGAGCGGAGCCCCGCACGGATCCAAGGGCGGCCGCCGGCCCGCCCGCCCGCCCTCCGAAGGTTACGGGAGCGGACTCTCTGGTGGATCAGGCCCCGTTCCTCAGGCGGTGGGAAGCCCGGCGGGAAGCGGCCCGCAGCGGCCTGAATGGAGAGCCCGCCCCAGCCGGAGTACCCGGCGAGGACGGCGCGCTCGTCGGCGTTCGGGGTGCGCTTCTGCGCGTAGAGGTTGGCCGCGGTGGACATGGCGGCGATGTTCGCGGCTGTGCGCTTCGCGGCCGTCCAGAACTCGGGGATGTCCTCGACGATCGGGCCGTTCGCCGCCTCCATACGGCGGAGAAGCGGTCCGAGGTTCTGCTCGATGACGGCTTCGAGGGAGCCGCGGTTCCGGGCGAGGAACTCGTCGAGGTAGACGACGTCCACGCCGCGCGGCAGGCGCGTGCGGACGATCGGAACGATCGCGTCGAGGAGCTGGGCGGCGGCGGTCATCGGGTCGCCGGGGCGGGCGCGGAGGGCGAGGGCATTGGGGGTCGTACCCAGCGCTGAGGCCCATCAACAGCGACTTTCGCTTACAGCGGGGCGGTTTCGCTTACAGCGGGGCGCTTACAGCGCCGAGTGCAGCTTCGCCTCGTCTGCGACGGGGTCTTGCGCATTCGGATGGTCGCATTGCGGCGAGCCTTGACCGCACGTGTGGCCCGGCACACACTCCTCCTCGGAGTCATGTACATGCGCCCCTCTCCAGCACAGTCGTTGTTCGACCGCACGGCGGCCACCTGGATCATCCCGGAGTGGAACGTTGCCGGAGCGAGCGCGGCCTCACCTCACCTTCTCCATGTGCTCGTCGTTTGGGACTCACCCTGGCCCGCCGCCCCCACTGTGCTTTTCAACGCGGACGTCGGCCCTCGGGTACGCGTCGTCGAGGTGGTTCACGATGGAACGGTCGCTCCTGGCAGTCCGGTGAACGCAGGTCAGGTGGTGGGGCTCCGGCGCGTGTCGCTTGGCACCAAGGCACCACACATTTTTGGATGCATCGGACGTAACGGTATGTACTTCCTTGCCTTCGACAAGCTGGACGGCCTCCCATTCGCGCGCGAATTCATGGATGTGAGGAAGGCGCTTCTGACGGAGGGGGTCGCACTTTCCCGCGGCCAAAGCCAACTGCCCGTGTACATCGACCTCACAAGGAATTGGTATTCTGGAACGCCGGCCCACAAACGTGCCGCGACGCTGCAAGAGCAACAGCTTCGGGTCGAGATGGCCCGGCACGCTGCGCCGCAGGCAGTTCGTCGGCACAGACTGCTGCCCGCGCTGCAGAGTCACTTCGATCCTGACGTGACCCCGTTGCTTCGTGAGGCGAGGGACACGTACATCGCGGGCTACTTCTTTTCGGCCGTTGCCGCCGCCGCTACTGCCGCCGACCGCGTCTGCCTGCACCTCGCGGATCGGCACGCGGTGCCTGCCGATGCCAACACACAACTTCGCGGCATGACCTTCGGTCAGAAGCCCGACAAGTTGGTCAGCCTGCACCTTATCGCTGACTCAGACAAGCGCGTTCTCGTTGCGCTGAACAGGCTGCGCAACCGACACATACACCCGAAGACCGGCTTCAACGAGCGCGCTCTCCGGCGTGACGCGCTCATGGCCGTTACACTGCTTCACGAGTTCGTGGAACGGACGGTTAGTACATTCCGCGATCACGTTATCGAACAGGGTCGATTGGTTCCACGAAAATTCCAGTGATGTCGGGCTTCTGCGCGAGCCGGACCATCGCGATCGGTAGTTCGATCTGCCTAAAACGGAATGTCGTCGTCGTTGACCACGCTGATCGGGGGAGGCCGCGGCTTCTTCACCTTCGGCGGCGCGGGGGTCATGGCCAAGGGGAAGCCCTTGAAGCCCGAGACGTGGTTGAAGAACCGCACCCTTAAGGCCCGAGCCACGATCGTCTCGACAATCCCCTCTGCACTTGGGTAGAACTTGCCACTGACGAAGAGGAAGGGCCAGGGATGGTGGGCCTGACGATCGGTGGGCTTGGGCTTTGCGAAGCTTGATGGCATTATTTCGTGAACTATTCCGAGAAACTGGGCCACGAGCTCCGCGTATGCGCTCATGTGCTTCGCCTCCCCGAAGGAACACAGGATCGCGTTGGGCACGGGATCGTCCGTCTTCAGCGCGTCCAGGTCGGTGTCGTCGATCACCGCGACGTCAAGACATACGCTAGGAAGACGCTTTTCACGCCCAGTCCGGTGTGCGGTAAAGACCCGGAGCTGGTGTCGAATCTGGACCCGCGTGGAACCCTTCTCGCACACGGCATGTGTATAACCGCTGGGTTTGCCGCGTGTGCTAAACTTGAGACGAACGACGGCGCTCCCGTCGGCCTTCTTTCCCGGATGAACAAGCTTTGTTTTCCACCCAAGCTCCGCGTAGTGGGAGATTAGTCCAGCGAATACGTGGGCTTCGAATGTCTGGTTGACAGTGGCGCCGAAGAGGTGGAGTTCCTTGCTGGCCGCGGAAAAGAACGAGACGAGCCGCTTCTTGGTTTCGGCTTGGTCGACCCAAGGCTCAGCCACGGGAGAACTCCTTCGCCAGGCCCCTGACGAGCGCCTTCATGCTTTGGGCACTCTCGACTCGCTCGCCTATGGTTGTTCCTTCCAACGATCGAGCCAGCAGCGCCGCGATTTCGTCGCCCCGGAGGGTTGGCCCGTTGTCCTTAGTGAAGATCGTGTTTCCTACGCTAAAGCCCGGGAAGCCGTGCTCCTCGAACTTCTCCGCCGCCGTCTTGGCTGCACGCGTTCCCGCCTGGAGGAACTCCTTGAGGGTATAGGCGAACACCGCCAGGTGAATAGTCTCGACGTGATCGCGCGACAGCGTTGCATAGCCTTCTGCCTCGAGTAGGCCCCGGACGTAGGGACCAAGCGAATTGAACCGCTGCCGAATTGAGTGAGGTAGAAGGCGCGCGATGGCTGAAACCGTCTCACCCTGGTCATTCATCGCGTCCGCGTACCCCGATTGATGCGCGGCCGCCATGTGCACACGCGGGACCCGACGCTAACCGTCAACTCGCGGGTTCGAGGCGCCGGTGGAGCTACCCGATGGGCCCCGTTCGCCCGATCTTCTCGATGATCTCCCGATCCCGCTCCGAAAGCTCGATCTGCACGGTGACCTTCACCCCCTTCCCGAGCAGGTACGCGCCCCAGACCAGCGCCCCGTAGGGCCCCATCGAGAGCAGGAAGTCCGTGCTCGGCATCGAGGTCGGACCCGGAGCAGCCACCGCGGTCCCCGGATCCTGCGCGAACGCGAGCGCGCAGGAGGCGAGCACCAACGCGGGACCCAGGCGAAGAAGCCACCGGCTCACGCCCCACTTCCCATTTGCTGCGCCGCCTGTTTGATGGCGTCCGCGAACGCGTTGACGAGAAGCTGGTCCTTCGCCGGGTCCACCTCGGGCGCAATCGCCTTCCGGGTCCGCGTCGGCTTCGGAGTCGTCGGCACCGCCTGCGGGGGCGCCGCAGGCGGCCACACCGGCTGCATCGTGACCGTGGGCGGGCGCGCCCCGACCTCCGCAGCCGGCCTCGTCGCAGGACCGATCTTCTGCTGCCCCGCCGAGCACGACTTCGCCGCCCTCGCCGCTGCGAGCGAGACGCGCTCCGCGATCCGCCGCAACGTCGTGACGATGTCGGGCTTCTCCCCCCGCGCGATGGCGTCCCGGGCCTGCCCGTACGCGTCCGCACCGCGGCGTAGATCCTCCCACGCCATTCTCTGTTCCTTGCCCGAGCACAGCGGGGACTTCACCAGCGCCTCTGCCCGGCGGAGCAGCTTGCCAGCGCGGCCGAGGAGCTCGGGCGCCTCGGTCGAGCCCCAGAGCGACTGCGACAGCTCCTGCAGCGCCTCCGCCTCCTTCTCGGTCGCGGACGCGATGCGGGCCACGCTGGTCGGGCACGCGGGCGACTCGGGCATGGGGATCTCGGAGAGGGTGGGCGCCACGACTACGCCTGGGATGCCCCCGAGGCCGAACCCGGACGCGATCTCGGGCGACACGGTGGCGGCCGGCGCCTTCCCGCGGGTGAGCGCGCTCGCGTGCTTCTCGGCCTTGCCCTTCTCCCGCGTCCCGAACTTGGCGACCACGGACCCCACGTCGTTGACGACGACCCACCCGTCCGCCTGCTCGATCGCGCGGAAGCTCGACCGGCCCTGGTAGCGGTCGGTCGGGTCCTTCGCGTCCTTCGGCGGCGTGTAGGGGTGCTGCGCCGCGTAGTCGGCGTCCACGGTGTTGCGGCGGCGCGTGTCGCGGAAGCTGCACGCCTCGCTCACGAGCCCGATGACGAGGCCCATGCCCGCCTGGATGGCCTCGGCGAGGCTGGTGCGCTCGGCGCTCTCCTGCTTCGCCGCCGTGAACCACTTTCCGGCGCGGTCGAACGTCGCCGTCCAGCGGCCGTCCGCCTTCGACGCGAGCTTCAGTGTGCCGTAGGCCGCCACCTTGCGCTCCAGGCGCACGGACGGGGTGCCGTCGTCGCAGAAGAGGAACCCCGACCACTTGCCGCGGAGGGTCGCCGGTCCCGCAGGGGGCAGTCCCACCTTCACGCGCTTGATCTCCGCGACCGCGTCTGCGGGCGGCAGGTCCAACTCGGGCGCGTGCGATGGGGCGAGCCCGAGGTCCGTGCGCCAGACCTTGGCAGGAGCCTTCTTCACCTGGTGGACGTGCAGGGCCACGTTGTCGCGCGGACGCATGGCGAAGGCGACCTCGCCGCCGCACCCGCGCCCGTAGGTGAGGAGCAGGCGGGGCACGTCCTCGTCGGCGCCGACGATCGTGAGGCGGAACTTCTCGGGCTTCGTGATCATGGTTCAGCCTTTCCCCAGCTTGGGGAGGAGGTAGACGGCGGCGCCGGCGACGCCGAGAGCCGCGATGAGCCAGCCCCACCCGCCGCCGCTGGGCGGATCGGTGGGCAAGTCGGAGCGCGGCGCCGTCTCGTTGACGCGCGCGAGGGCCTCGGCGAGCGACGGGTCGCGCTCGATGAGCGCGATCTCCTGCTGAAGCGTTTCGGCCTCCTTGTAGTGGACGACGGCCCAGGCGATGCCGGTGAACGACACCGCCACAACCGCCCCCGCCGCAGCGAGCGCGATCACGATGACGCCGGGCGCCACCCCAACTTCGATGGCGCCGCCCTTCTCCGCTTCTGTCGCCGGCCGTTCGTACTCGGTGTAGCCGCGCGCGTGTGCGCTCCACGCCGTGAGCAGATCGACGACGCGCCGCTCCAGAGCGACGAGCGCCGCGTTGGTCGGGTCCTTGGACCGCACCTGGATGACCGCCACGTGGGCCTGCACGAGGCGCCGGCCCATGTTCGCGACCATCGCGCGGTAGGCCGCGACGACCTTGACCAGCGGCTTCGGATTGGACGCCGCGAACGTCTTCACGCGGGACAGGGACTGCTCCGCCGTGATGCGCATCGCGTTGATGCGCTCCCGGAGGGCCTCCGTGTTGACGGTGAGGGTCGACACCTCAGCGTCCTCGCCGGCAGTCGTCGCAGCCGACCGGCGCGTCGGGCGCTTGGTGCGCGGGCGCCGCCACCGGCGCGGGAGCCGGCTGGGGCGCCAGCTTCTGGAGGATGCGGTTCTTCACGAGCGGGTACAGCACCAGCGGCAGGATGCCGATGTTGTCCCCGGCGACCTTCTTCGCGGCCGCGTCGGACACGAGCTGCACGATGTACAGACCGGGGCTGATGGTCGTGACCATGGCGCGTTGGCCGGGCTTCGTCTGGATGCGCGCACCCTCCCCGAGCAGGACGGGCTGGTTCCACTTCGCGGCCAGGAGCTTGCCCGCGTCCTGCAGCAGGTTCCGCTTCGGGCGCCGGGGCTCGGCGCCGACGTAGCCGTCGAGCCAGTTGCCCTCGGTCTCCGGAGCGTTGGGGATCTCCTCGACCTCCTCTTCGGGCAACTCCGTCTCGCCGGGCTCGGCCTCGGGGATGTCCTCGAGGGCGGCGTCCATCTCGTCCTCACCGGGCTTGCGCGCGCCGCTCGCCTTCTTCGGCTTCCACCCGAGCGCCCGCAGGTCGCTCATCACTACGCGCAGGTTCAGCTTCTTCTGCTTGACCGCACCCTTCCAACCCAGCGGCTTGCGGATGCCGAGGTGCGCGATGCGGCGCTTGATGGCGCGGGCCCGGCGCAGCTTCGCGCGGATCCTGCCGTCCTTGGCGCCGCCGCGACGGCCTGCGCCGACCTCACCCGCAAAGTTGGGCTGGGAGAAGTCGACGACGCGGGCGCGGATGTAGCGAGACGAGGTCATACGGACTCCCGGCGCCGGGAACGACGCGCGTTTGGATGGCGGTGGGCGTCGGGCGCGCGACGGAGGCCGGCGAGGCGGACGCGGGTGACGATGCGCTCGTGGCACTGGCGGCCGTCGAGGCGCGCCTCGAGCATGCCGAGGCGGGCGGAGGGGTCGTCGAACCAGACGGTCCCGTCGACGAGGTAGCGGACGATGCAGTGGTAGAGGCCGTGCTCGCCAGGGCGCACGGAGGTGGTGAGCGCCACTTCAGCGCGGATTGACGTGAGGCCCGCCGCTTTCGCCGCCGCGTAGCCGGGATCGCGGGGCGAGAGCGCCCTCCATCCCCGTGCGAGCAGCTCGCCCGCGCGAGCCGCCGCGAGCGCGTCACAGTCCTCCCAGCCCTGCGCGAGGAGCTGGATGAAGTCGGACCAGGTCTCCTCCTCCTCTCGCCCATACACGACGCTCGTGCTGTAGAGCAGCGGCAACGTGGGCCGCTCGCGGAGCAGGCGCGCGTTGCAGCGCGCGAGCCAGTTGAGCAGGCTCACGGCGTCGCGTTCGTTGAAGGTGAGGGCGACCGTGATGTTCACGGAGAGCTCCGATCAGGACGTAGAGAGTTGGAAGGGGCCGTTCGAGACGACGTCGACGGTGGCGTACACGTTTGGGGCGGTCGCGCCGCCGAGCGCGAGCCGCACGCGGATCCAGGGCAGGAGGACGGCGCCGTTGTTGTCGATGACCTCGCGGTACGTGCCGTCGGCCGTGCGGCTGATGCCGCTCCCGACGTCGATCCAGTTCGTCCCGTCGATCGAGCCCTGCAGGAAGAGCTGGGCGGTCGGGGAGGTGACACCGCCCGCGAACGTGAGCGACGTCACGAAGCGGAAGTCCTGGGAGTCGTCGGTCTGCAGATCGCTCTGCGCGGGAAGCAGCCGGTACGCAGCACCGTTGGTAGCAAGGGCAACTGGCGCGGTAGAGGGGATGTTCAGGAGCCGGGTCGTGACCTGGTTCGCGTAGCACTTCATGGCACGGCCTCAGAGGTGAAGGAGAAAGACGACGCGGTACGCGAAGCTCCCCGCGGGGAGGACGCACCGCACGGTGGCGGCGTCCCCGATGGGGGCGCCTGGGAAGGGCTGTTTGTCCCCGGCGTACCGCCCGCGAGCGGTGCCGTTCACGTCGACGAGCTCGACGAAGGACGTGGAGAGAAGTGCGCTATCGGAGAGCTCCAGCCGGGCGAACTTCGCCCAGGGAGGCGGCACGACGGCCACGTTGCCCGCGCCCTCTTGGACGCGCGTTCCCCGGACCGTCCATTGGTTCTCGGTGTCACATTGCCCGTCGGCGATGGCGGCCACGGCGCTGATGTTGGTTGAGGTCGAGAGGTTCGACCCGAACACCTGCAGCATCGTCGCGTGGACGCACACCCGGGTACAACGTGGCACGTCGAGGAGCGCCGACCGCTGCGCACCGCCGCCGCCGGACCAGACAAGCCGCGCCTCCCAGGGCGTGCCCTCATCCGACCAGAGGTCGACGATGCGCCAGTCGCCGTCGCCCTGCCCGAGCGAGTGGGCCGTGAGCACCTCCACCTCGGCCCCGCCCGCGCCGGCAACCAGCGAAGCGGGGAGCTTCGCGTTGCCGGAGCGGCGGGAGAGCTTGCAGGTACCCACGACTCACCCCCCGATCAGCAGCTCGGGTTCTTGACGCGCGCCTTGCCGTAGAAGCTGAGCTTCAGGGCCGCGGTGGTCGAGCCCGCCGAGTAGTTGATGGTGACCGGTACGCCGGCCCGGAGCACGCGGCCGCCGAACGACGGCCCGTGGTACGCGGTGGGCGAGATCAGCGCCGCGTCGAGGTTGTCGAGCACCACCGGGTCGTCGCCCGAGATGATGGTGTTGATGGTCGCGGCGGTGTCACCCGTGGCGAAGATCTTCGACAGGTGGAGGCTGGTGCGCGGGGTGAGCGTCATGCTCATCGCCTGGCCGACCGAGGTGGCGACCGAGCCGGTGACGGTGACGTTGCGCTCCACGACCTTCCCCTTCTTCGCCTTCTTCAGGCGGCCCTCGAGCTGCTTGTTCCTGCGCGCGAGACGGCTGGCGCGGCGGCTCCCCGGGCGCACGCGGCGGCGCCGCTTCCGGGCCGCGCCCACGTCGTCGCCGAGGTCGTCGTCGCCGAGATCGTCGTCGCCGAGATCGTCGTCGCCGAGATCGTCGTCGCCGAGATCGTCGTCGCCGAGGTCATCGTCGCCGAAGTCGTCGTCGCCGAAGTCGTCGTCGCCGAAGTCGTCGTCACCATCGAAGTCGGCACCGAACGACGGGTCGCCGGAGACGCGCATCGAGGCGCGGAGGGAGGTGCGGTCGACGAGGCATTCCCCGTCGGCGGTGAAGGTCACGAGGGCCCAGATGGGTGCCATGTTGGTGTTCCTTGGGTGGGAGATTCGGAAGCGGAGTTGGAGGGGGTGGGAGATCAGGCGCGGGCGCGGATGAAGCGGTCGGAGCGCGCCTCGCGGCGGCGGTGGCGCCCGGCGACGTCCTCGCCCTCGGTGCCCGGCGTCATGCGGACCATGCGGGCGATCTCGCCGATGTCGTCGCCTTTGAGCTGCGCCGGGGCGGGCGCGGCGGCGGGGGCAGGAGCGGCGGCCGGGACCTGCGCGGGCGGACTCGAGGCGGCGCCCTTCTTCTCGGCGAGCGCCTTGCCGGCGCTGCGGCCGATGCGCCCGATGCCGGTTGCGAGGAGGCCGTTCCCGATGGCGAGCGCGTGGCTTCCGCCCTTGCCCGTCATCGTCTTGTAGAGGCCGTAGCCGCCCACGATGAGACCGCCGCCGAGCCGCAGATCGACTGGGCCGACGTCCATCTTCTCCTCGCCGAAGTACCCCTCGGCGAACGAGGCTGCGAACACGGTGCCCTGCGTCTCCGCGGTGGCGATCACGGCGTCCGCGAGCGTCTCCGACATCTCCTTCGCCTTGGTGATGCGCCCGCCCATGCTCTTGAGCTTGTCGAGCGCTTCGGACAGGACGCCGGTCTTCTTGCTGTCGGGAACCTTCTCGCCTGCGACGGCCTTGGACAGAGCGGTGCTCATAGGGGTGACTTCCTGGGGGATGGACCGGCGGGCCGGTCGGGAGTTGGGAGCCGGGAAGGCCCCGGCGACACAATCCACTATGAACGCCAAGCCGGCGTTGGAAGGGAGTTCCGCCTACCACCTCCTACAGCGGAGATCTGCGCCCCGCGCTGCAAGTACGGGGTCGGGCGTGGTTGGCGTTCCGGTCGGCGTTGTAGACGCCGCGCGCCACGCTGTAGGCAACCGGCGGGCCGCTGTTGATGGCGCCTGAAATGTTGCAAGCGAGCGGCCATCGTGTGGTTGGCGGCAGCCGGCTGGGTGGTTGGCGATCTCCAACCTGCTGAAACCCCCGTGGTAAGGAATGTGCCTCGCGCTGTAGGCTCGCCGCTCTTGGCGCTGTAGGAGGTGGTAAGCAGTATTCAGGCCCCTTTTTGGGCCCCTGAGATAGGGTTTCGGCATGGTTGGCATGGTTGCCGCCACACCGGGACGGAATCTGATGCCACCCCTCTCCTTCGACGCCCTCGAGCCCATCGAAAAGCGCATCCGCCAGGTGCGCGCCGACATTGGCTACATCACCCTCTCCGAGGTGGTCGACCGGGTGAAGTCGGAGAACCTCGGACGCATCGACTTCACCGAGACCGATCTGGCGCCCTACGCCTTCGACCCCGAGCCCCCGGAGTTCGAGGAGGCCGGCATCCTGGGCGACCTCGGCGACGCCGCGCTCCCCGGCGACGAAGCCCTGCGCCTCGCCGAAGCCGCTTGTCGCTGGGTCCGTGAGACGGTGACCAACAACATGCACGGCCAGGAAGAGGGCCGTTTCCGCATCTTCGTGTGGAGGCCCAAGGGCGAGCAGGTGCTCTTCACCGCCCGCTTCGGCTGCACCGACCCGAACTACAACCCCGAGGCTGCCCGCGCTCCCCAAGCGCTCACGCTCGTCACGACCGCCGAGCTCGCGCCCACTGTGAAGTCGCCGGTGCTCACGGCGGCGCTCGCGGACGTACCGGAGGCGCGGGTGTGGAGCGCGCTCGGCAACGGGTACACCCAGTTCATCGAGCTCGCGCAGCGGACCTACGCGCATCTCGCCACGCTTCAGAACACCACCATCCAGAACCAGAACACGCAGGTGCTGAGGCTTCAGAAGGTGGTGGAGGAGCTGGTCGGCGAGCACATCAAGATGCGGGCCGGGATCCTCGAGGCCGACGGCACGCGCCGCACCGAGGGTGAGGAGAGCCGCGTGCGCGAGGAGCTCGGCAAGCAGTTCATCACCGAGATCGGCACCTTCGGGCGCGTCGTCGCCGCCGCGAAGTTCGGCATGGCACCCGAGCTGGTGGAGCTCGCCGAGATGGTCAACGCCTCGCCGGAGCTCATGGAGGCCATGAAGGCCCCCGAGGTCCGGAAGATGCTCCGCGATGAGAAGACTCGGAAGGAGCTCGCCGAGCTGCTCATGATGGCCGCTCGTTCTGCCGCCCCCACCCCGCCGCCGGACCAGTCCGCCGCGGCCTGACGACCCCCGTTCACGTTCACAACAAGGAGGCTCCCATGTCGGAGACCGCTACCCGTCTGCCCCGCGCCCGCACAACCCAACCCAAGAAGCCCGTGTGGGCCGAGGTGCTCGACACCTTCTACGCGAACAGCTTCGACGCCTCGTCCAGCGAGGCGCTCACGGACTGTGCCGACGCCTTCGCGGAGTTGTCGGACACCGATCGCGCCTTCCACCAGGCGCACCTGACCTACCGGCAAACCCAGGCGCTCGGGGACATCTACGGATGCCTCCGCCGCATCGAAGCCGGGCTTCCCGACCCGAAGGCGGTCACGGCGCTCCAGCACCTTCCCGGGATCCGCAAGGCGCTCGTGGTGATCGCGAAGGGGCAGGAGGAGATGCTCGAGTTGCTCGAGGCGGGTGGCGGACAGGGTGTGTCGGGTGACCGCGAGGAGGAGGACGACGACGAGGACGAAGAACAGAGCGACCTCTCCGACGCGGTCGACCTCGACGAGGTCGAGGAGGAGGACCACGGGAACGGCGACGGTGAGGTCATCGTGCCGGAGGTCCTGCCGGCGGGGACGCATCGGGCGGCCGCGGGAGGTGCGCCGTGAACCCGGCGCTCGCACAGGACCCGGACGCGCTCCGGGTCAACCTCACGGCGCCGAGCACGGCGGTGCGCCTGGGGCCGTTCTCGTTCGACGGGCTGAAGGCGCTCGTCGGGATGGACCTCGCGGACGCGCTGGCACCCCTGATGATCGGGCCGCGGTTCCAACAGCCTGGCCCGAGCGGGGTGGTGGACGTGTACCCGCTCGCGATCCCCGACGGGGAGGGACTCACGATCCCGATCAAGCTCATGGGCGAGGTCGGATTCTACAACCTTCGGTCCCTGCTCGTCCTCGTGGTGCCGCCCGCGGTCGTTGACGTCGTCGGCGCCCAGCTGGCCGCGGAGATCGCCGACGGGCAGGCGCTCGGGCCGCGGTTCCGCACGGGGACGAGCGGCGGGAGCGTCGCGGAGTTTGCCCTGCGGCTGCGACCGGGGATGCGGAAGGCGGTGCCGCTGGGACGGTTCGGAGAGCTGGGCGTGGAGGCGGCGTGACGTGCGCTGCGGCGGTTCCTGACCGATACTTGGAGGTCTAATGACAGCATCCCAGGCCGAACGGCTCACTGTCAGTATCCCCGGCGGCCTCGAGCTCGACATGGGCTCGTTGCGCGTCGCGCCCGAGGCCCGGGCCATCGAGCCGCCCGAGGTCTCGCTCTACGACCAGGTCGTCGCGTTCCTCGACGTGCGGCCGCCTGCCCTTCCGTGGAAGCCGCGAGAATTCCGCCGGCTCACGGGCGCGGCCACCGCGCTCGTGTGCGTCCGGTGGAGCAGCTGGCTCGCGCTGCTCGCCGACCCCGAGCGTCCGCTCTGGCACCACGCCGGGGATCCAGACGTGAGCGCCATCGCGGATCCGGAGATGGCGCGGATCAACATCGAGGCGTCCTACGCGCTGGAGTGCTGGGTGGACCTCTTCCGGAGCGACCGCTCGCGCTGGGAGCAGCTCGCGGCGAAGGCGCTCGTGCATCTCCCTCCGGCTGGCCGGATTCCGCCTGCCGCCCGGGTCTCACCGCTCCTGATCGTGGCCCATCCCGGCGTCCCAGCGCTCGTCGCTAGTTGGCCCGAGGAAGGCCGGGCACGAGGAGCGGCGCAGGCGTTGGCGAACCCGACGCGCGTGTTCGCCAACGCGGCCGTCCTCGTCGGCTACCGGAACGGGCCGGTCGAGGACGTCCACGGCGGCCAGGACGAGAGCCTCCCACTGACGCACAGGCGGGTGGCGCCGGCCGATGAACGCGCGATCGTCGCGTCGGCCGCGGCCGAACTCGCCGTAGCGATGGGCGTGGTCGACGTGCTCGGGACGACCGGCGCGCCCTGGAACGATGCGGTGATGCCGTTCGCCCTCCCGTTCCCCCCGTGGTCCGAGGCGACCCGCTGGTCCACGACGGAGCGGTCGCGGAGGGTCGTGCTGAGCTAGTAAAAGCTCAACCGGGACAGCGCCGACGGCCTACCGCCCTTCTCTGCCTGCTGCGGTGGAACGGCTCGCTTGAGCCTTACCGAGCCTGCGACGCGCCGGCCGCCTGCTCGGGGCCGAGGCCTCGTTCGCCACGCTGGTCGAGCAGAGCTCGAGGCCGACTTCGGCCGAAGCGATTCGCGCCCGTGCCACAGCCAGTGGAAAAAGCCGCGCGATGCGCGGCTGCTGCCGAGGCCGAGGACGCCGCGTTCACGGTCGCGCGCGTGCGGTCGCGGCGGGGAAGACAAAGAGAGAGAAGAAATTGAGATGAGGGAAGGAAGAGGAGGCATGCGATGCATGCCTAGTGCAACGGCCTCTTACTCCTCCTTCAACCTCTCACTTTCATCTCTGTCTTTACCCGCCGTTTCGCAATCAAAAAACCATTTATCGGTCAGAGGCGGGCTGTCAAGGTAAATCTTTGTAAAAGGAAGTTCGATATGGATATTGTCTTAGTAGCTGCTGCAATTTTCATTGCCGCCCTCGCCGTGGACCCGACATGGACCGGTGTCTCCCTCCAGTTTGCCGGCATCAAGATGTTGGTACGGCGAGACCGAATAGGAGCATGCGGACGCGCCTACCGATGTGCCCATCACGTCCGGTCCCGTCTCTGCTCGTGCCAGGTTCCAGGCGACAACGGTCATCCTCACCCCGTTTCCGAGGAGGTACCCCCAAGCACCAGGGCCCCATAGGGGCCCCTTGCCGAAGAGTACAACGGGGCCTCAGGGCTGAGGTTTAGCCACTTCGGCTCATTCCTCAGGTTCTCCGATCCCTTC
>JAZKFH010000003.1:0-289087 GCA_040386535.1 Myxococcota bacterium
CCTGCGTCTCCGCGGTGGCGATCACGGCGTCCGCGAGCGTCTCCGACATCTCCTTGGCCTTCGAGATACGCCCGCCCAGGCTCTTGACCTTGTCGAGCGCCTCGGAGAGGACGCCGTTCTTCTTGCTGTCGGGAACCTTCTCGCCTGCGACGGCCTTGGAGAGAGCGGTGCTCATGGGGGTGACTTCCTCGGGAATGGACCGGCGGGCCGGTCAGAGTGGGGGGCCGGCACAACCCGGCCGACACAAACCAACTATGGGCCCCGAACCGGCACAGGAAGGGACTTCCGCTTACCGCTTCCTACCGCGCCCCATCGACATCCTGGCGGTAAGTGTCACCCCGCCGCGGTAGACGATCGGGGGCGCGTGGAAAGCGAGCGCGCCACGCGGTAGGCGCCCCCCGAGGCCGCGGTAAGCGTGCCTCGAAACCGATCGTGGCGCGGTAGGCGACGCCTGGGCGCGCGGTAAGTCAATTCCAAGCCGCGGAAACCACTGCGGTAAGGAATCAACCTGGCGCGGTAGGTGCGCGCGGTAAGCGCGGTAGGAGGCGGTAAGCGGTTTTTCCGCCCGTGGAAGCGGTGCTGAGATACGGTTTCAGCACGGTTGGCGACCTCGCCGGCCCCCGGAAATCGACCGATGTCACGATACGTATACGACTCCCTGGAAACGATCGAGCGGCGCATCCGCCAGGTGCGCGCCGACATCGGCTACGTCTCCGTCTCCGAGGTGGTGGACCGCCACCACATCGAGGGGATCGGCCGCGTCGACTTCACGGAGACGGACCTCGCGCCGTATGCGTTCGACCCCGCACCTCCCGCCGAGTTCGAGGAGGCGGGCGAGCTCGGAGAGCTCGGTGACGCCGCGACGCTCGACGACCCCGCTCTGAGGCTCGCGGAGGGAGTGTGTCGTTGGATCCGGGAGACGGCCGCCCAGAACATGCCGGGTCGGGCCGATTGCCGGTTCCGCGTGTTCGTGTGGCGTCCGAAGGGCGAGCAGATCCTGTTCTCGGCGCGCTTCGGCTGCATGGATCCGACGTTCGACCCGGACGCGCCGGTCGCGCCGTCGGTGCCCGCATCCACCGCGCTCCCGGCTTCGTCCTTCCCCGCCCCCACGGTGGCCGCCGCGCCCGCGCACCCCTCGCTCGAATCCCTCCCCGAGGCCCGTGTCTGGGGCGCGCTGGGGGGCGGCTACACCCACCTCATCGAGCTCCTCCAGAAGTCCTACGCCCACCTCGCCACGCTCCAGAACACCACCATCTCGAACCAGAACACGCAGATCCTGCGGCTCCAGCGGGTGCTCGAGGAGCTGATGGGCGAGGTGGTCAAGATGCGGGTCGGCGTCGCGGAGGCGGACACCACGCGCCGCGAGGACGTAGACGCGAGCCGCATGCGCGAGGAGCTCGGCAAGCAGTTCATCTCGGAGCTCGGGACCTTCGGCCGCGTCTTCGCCTCCGCCAAGTTCGGCATGGCGCCCGAGCTGATGGAGCTCGCCGAGATCGTCAACGCGTCGCCCGAGCTGTTGGACGCGATGAAGAACCCGGAGGTCCGCAAGATGCTCCGGGAGGAGAAGACGCGGAAGGAGCTCGCCGAGTTGCTGATGATGGCCGCTCGCTCCGCCGCGCCCCCGAACGCTTCGCCGCAGGACCAGCCCGCCGCGGCCTGACCCGCTCTCCCAACCGTCCACCCCCCAGGAGGCTCCATGTCGGAGACCCGCGCTACCCGTCTGCCCCGCATCCGCACCGAGAAGAAGCCCGAGTGGGCCGATGTGATCGACCGCTTCTACGCCGACAGCTTCGACGGCCGCACGAAGGAGGCGCTCCTCGAGTCCGCCGAGGCCTTCGCCGAGATGGAGCCCGAGGAGCAGGCGTTCCACCAGGCGCACCTCACCTTCCGCCAGGTCCAGGCGCTCGCGGACATCCACGCCACGCTCAAGGGCATCCAAGCCGCGCTCGGCGGGCTCGACCCGAAGGCGCTCACCGCCCTGCGGCACCTCCCCGGCATCCGCAAGGCGCTGGTCGTCATCGCCAAGGGGCAGGACGAGATGCTCGACCTGCTCGAAGGCGCAGCCCGCGGGCGCGAGGGCGACGCCGATGCCGATGAGGACCCCGCCGACGACGAGAACAACGGAGACGAAGACACCGACCTCGAGGAAGCGATGGAGGTCGAAGAAGAGGACCACGGCAACGGGGACGCCCTGGTGCCCGAGGTGCTCCCCGCCAGCGCGCGGCGCTCCCCCGCGGACGCGACGGAGGGCGCGTGAACCCGGCTCTTCGCGAGGACCGCTCGGCGCTGCGGGTCAACCTCACCGCGCCGACCACGGCCGTGCGTCTCGGCCCGTTCTCCTTCGACGGGCTCAAGGCCCTCGTCGGCGTGGACCTCGCCGAGGCGCTCTCCCCGCTGATGATCGGCTCGCGCTACCAGCGGTCCGGCACCGCCGGCCCGGTCGACGTGTACCCGCTCGCCATCCCGGACGGCGAGGGGCTCTCCATCCCCGTGAAGCTCATGGGCGAGATCGGCTTCTACAACCACCACGGCGCGCTCGTGCTCATCGTGCCGCCGGCCGCCGTCGACGTGCTCCGGGCGCAGCTCGCCGTCGAGCTCGCTGCGGGCGAGGCGCTCGGGCCGCGGTTCACCTCGGGGGCGAGCGGAGGAACGGTGGCCGAGTTCGCCGTGCGGCTTCGGCCGGGGATGAGGAAGGCGGTGCCGTTGGGGCGATTTGGGGAGATTGGCGTGGAGGCCGCGTAGTACTCGGCGGGGCCCCACCCCGGGGTCATCCCGTCCCCGCGTTCACGCGGCTTCGCCCGGTGGGCGCCATCCGAGCGCCCTTGCTGCATCGATCGCCGTCCGGTGGATACCTGGGGTCGACCACCCGCTTTGCACGTTGACGGGCTGCGACCGCCATGATCCGCCGGTGGTGAACACGCCTCCGTGGATGGGGTGGCCCGCCTTCCACCGCCCGGGGATGTCGGGCGCCGCTTCGGGGTGCCGCTCGCACACCCACGTGGGGTCCGCGTTCCAGAGGCTGATGAGGTCGAGTTCCACGCGCTCGTCGAGCATGATTTGTCTCCTCGATTGCAGGGTCGCTGCTGTGCCCGTCGTTCGCTCTCGTTGTAGCGGGTACGCGATCCCATTCGCCACCGAACTATTGTCAACGAACGGTCCAAACTCCAAAACTGGGACCCGCTCTTCCCGGCGGTCTGATTCAAGGGCGGCGGCGCGAAGGCGCTGTACCTGGCAGACCTGCCGGTACCTGCGAATAGGACCTAATCAACCATGATAACCAGCGTTTATCCAGCATTATCGAACGCTGGCAGACTTGGCGGACCTCTCTACGCTACTCTATATGAAGGAAGCCCTTTCGCAGCATGACCTATGGGGAGAAACAGAATCTCTTGCGCTTACTTGGCTACAGTAGGTCTGCCACGTCCCGCACCCGGTAGAAGTGCTCCGTATACGCCGGCATTCTCTGTTGACCTTCGGCTTTTGGCAGGTCCGCCAAGGTCAAGCAGGTCTGCCAGCCAGACAGCCGAGAACCGCCCGGGCAGACTCGGGGGTACCCAGCGAACATCCACGCGCATGCCCGTCCAAGCGTTAGACGCATGCCGATGGACCGCCTCTCGCCCGCGTCGCCGCCGGTCATCGCCTCCAGCCCGGCGAGCGTCCTCCGCACCCGGGTCTCCGCGTTCGACGATCGCTTCGGTGGCGGCGGCCGGGGCGAGTTCACGTCATCTCCTCGGCCGACGACGCCCACCTGACCGCGCTGGCCGCCCACCGGGCGCGCGAGGCGGCCAGGCCGGCCGGTGCAGCGTGGCCTGGGCGGACTTCGGGTGGCCCGAGGCGTGGACAGCGCTCGGCGCGCGCTTGGCGGACGTGAGAGACGCGGTCCAGCGCCTGCCGCACGTTCATGAGAGGGCGAGGCTCGTGATGCCGGACAGCGACGAAAATCGAGCGAATAACCTCATTTTTCGAGCGTTAGCTCCTTCGCGCCTCGGTCGCCCCGCCCTTCCTTCGGAGGCGCACCCCGGCAATGGAGCCCACGATGCCCGTCCCGTTCGATCCTAACGCCCCACCCGACGAAGCCTTCTGGGTCCGCGAGCTCCGCGTCGGCCGCTTCTTCGAGCTCGGTCGACTTGTGCGCGACGGCGGCGTCGGCGTCGAGTTCGACCGTCTTTGGTCCCGATCCGGAGAGCGCGCCGTCGCGCGCTCGGTCATCGAGGCCTGGGGCTCCGAGCACGGCCACACGCATCTGATGCTCCTCGCGTGGTTCGCAGAGGAGAAGTCGTACCGGGCGATCGAGTCGGCCTGCCGAGGGGCGCTGCCCGACCCGCTCCGCGCCACCTACCTCGTGGGCTCCCAGCGGCGGCTCGCCGCGCTTGCCGGCCTCCTGCAGCACGCGCCTGGAAACCTCGCCGACGTGTACTACTGGGACGCCTGGCTGCCGCGGGGGCGCGCGGCAATGAAGATGCAGGGTCACCAGCGACGCCTCCCTCGCCCGCTCGCCGACGCGTCGTGGGACAGCGTCGCGGCCGAAGGGCTGCGCCAAGCCCGCCTGCCGGCGTCCGCGGTGGAGGGACTTCGGTTCGAGCGGGCCCTCGTCCGCGAGTGGTTCGACGATGCGCTTCTCGTGTTCAGGAGGAACGGCGCCTCCTCAGTCCAGTGGGATCCCGAGGAGGACCGTGCCCGAGCGATGTCGAAGGAGGACCTGACCTTCCTCCGCTTCCACTCCCGCGGCGCGAGGGTGGACATCACGACCCGCGACATGGACCGCGCCCTGCCCCTGGCCTCGGCCATCGGCACGCTGCTCTTCGGGGCTGACGTCCAGTACAAGCACGCGCGCGACCCGCTCAACCGCGAGCGGCTCGACGCGTTCCTCGAACGCCTCCTCGACCCCGACGATCCGGCCTTCCAGCTGCACGAGATCGTGGGGAGCACCGCTGGGCACGCCGACCCCGCGCTCATCACCCTCCACCGCGGGGGCCACGGGCGGGTGGAGGAACTCGCACAGGCGGAACGGCGTCAGTTCGGCTTCGCGCGGGACTCGCGACACGTCGACCGCGTGAAGATCAGCTTCACCGACGAGGGCGAGCACTACCGCATGGCGCTCTTCTTCCCGGAGCCCGACGACGAGGAGAAGGACCTCGCGCTCTCGCTCGCAGACACGAGCACGAACAAGGACACGGTAGATCGCTTTCGCGTGAAGATGCTCAACGAGCTCGGCGTGGAGATCCATCCCAAGGTGGCAGATGCTCGACGTCGGCGACGCCAGCATGGCAGCGAGTCGCGGCCGCGACCGCTCAAGGCGGAGCATTACGCCACACTGCTCGCCGGGCGCATCGACGCGCCCGCGGAATGGCAGAGGGAGGAGCTGAAGGACCTCGACCGTCGCGGCTTGATCCGGGCCGTGTACGAGAGCGTGTTCCGTTGCGGAGACAGCAGCGTCCCAGCGCTCTTCCGCCCTGCGGGGTCGCTGCATTGCACAGCCGAAGTGACGGCCCCGTTCGGCGTCGTGAGCAGCGAGGACGGGTTCGCCCAGGAGCCCGGCGCCCGTATCCTTTGCGACCACGGGCACGAGTGGTCCCTCGATCGCGTCCGGCCTGCGTGGTTCCGCCGGGTTCGGGTGCAGGTCCTGGTACCGGCCGCCACGGCCTGGCTTCGGAGCGAGTTGACCCCCAGCCGCTGGGAAGAGGACGAGCCGGGTGTGTACACCAAGCTCGTACGGGGCTACGGGCGGCGCGCGCTCGCGGTGCTCGAGGCTGCCCCCCTCATCTGGCGAACTCCAACAGCCCCGAGATGCTGTTGGGCCGCGCTGGATCCAGGGACCGACACCGAAGGCCTCCACCCGGTCATCAGCCTCGCCGCGCTCCTCGCGGACGGAACCCGAGCCATCCCCCCGGCCGAGGTCGAGGCCGCCGCCCGCCCGGAGGAGCGGGAAGAGGACTCGTGGGTGGAACCCGACGCCACCGGAGGCATCCGGCGAGGGACCGTGACCTTCCTTGGCCCCCAGATGCCCCGCTTCCGGCTCCTCTTCGCGCTCCTCCAGGAGTGGGGGGAGAAGCACGGCTGGACCACGCTCGCGAAGCGCAGGGACCTCTGCGCCCTTGACGAGAGCCGCACGCTGACGCCCGATTCGATTGCACGGCTCCTTCACGGACTCGACCGCGAGATCGGGAAGGCCTCCGTCGCAGTGCTGTTCGAAAACAAAGGAAGAAGCGGGCTTCGCCTTCGCGCCCCCCTTCGGGCGCGAGGCTTCCACCTGGACGAGGAGCTCGATCGATTGAAGGACCGTTCGCGTCCACGCCCGGAAAAATAAGGTTCGTCCGTGAGCGGGCCGCGGCGACGGCGTCTCCTGTACAAGTGAACGAACAACCGGAACGGGCGACCTTCCGCCCATGCTCCGGTCTGAACCTCCCCTCGCCGACGCCCCCGGCGACCTCGCGATGCTCGCCATCGAGGTCTTCCAGCCCCACTACGACGAGCCCCTCTCGCTCGATCAGGGGCACGGCATGACGCGGAGCGTGACGGACGTGCTCACGCTCCTGGGCGAGTGGCGCGCCGACGCGCGTGCCGTCGAGGAGGTTCAGGCACCGGAGCAGGAAGTGGCGGCGCCTCCGGAGATGGTCTCCGGGAAGCGGCTGCGCCGGCCTCGCGGCCGGAAGTTCCCCCCGGAGATGCCTTGAATCCCTACACCGGCCTTGCTCTCGTCTCCCTGCTCGGCGGGCGGCGCCTCGACACCTTCCTACTCGATGGCAAGCCGATCTGGCGATGCACGCAGGTGGGAGACCTCCTCGACTACCCGAACCGCGGCCGCCGCCTGGGCACCTTGGTCACGAGCGAGTGGCAGCGCGAGTTCACGGAGGGGGAGGCCTACGTCATCCCCGCGGCGGAGGCGCTCGCCGAGTTGCTGGGCGGCCCTGACCCTCGTGCGGCGCGCGCGGCGCACCCCCTCTTCCTCACGTCGGCCGGGTTCCGCCGGGTCCTCGGGAAGACGCCGACTCCGGCGGGCGCCCGCCTCCTCTCGATGCTCGACGACGGGGTGCTTCCGCGGATCGCGCAGCACCCCCGCGCGGCGCCCGCTAAGGACGGAAGCGAGCTCGTGCTCATCGTCCTCGTCCCCCGTACCGACCGACCGGAAGCCCGCGGGCGGCACGCGTTCGACCACCTCGTCCAGCGCGCCCTCGAGTCCGGGCTGGTGCGTGGCGCGGTTCGCACGCTGCTCCTGTTCACCTCGCTCTCGGAGCCCCAGCCGGACGACCGCTGGTACTCGTCGGCGGAGATCGCCGCCGCTGCGGGGGCGTCCGAGGAGGCTGTCGCCTTTGCGATTCGTCAGCTCGGGATCCGAGGGGCCCCTGCCTACTCCCGGGCGGCCGTCGGAGGAGCCCGCGACGGTGGGCCACTGCTTTCATTCGCCTACAACGAGAAGGGCGCGCGGATGATCGTGGCCGTCGTTCGCGAGACTCCGCCCGAAAGCGCGTCGTAATGCCTATCGAGCTGAAGCAGGAGGGGGCCGGCGAGCCCTGCCTCCGGGCATTCCTCGTTTGGATCCTCAACCGCAACGCCGTGCTCGGGGGGGCCACGGAGATCCGCATCCTGGGTCGGGCATCGGGGGTGTGGTCCGCCTTTGTCGGCCCGCGCGACGTGGACGCCCTGATGGGCGCCCTCCGTCTGGCCGCGGGAACCCGGCGGGCCGCGGTACCCCCGGGGGAACATCCGCGAAGCGGCGAGGCGGGCATCTACTTCAGCCTCCAGGCAGTAGCCGCGACGGCTGCTCGGCCGATGGGACTCCCGCTCCGCCGGGTGTCCCGCGCCACGAAGGACCGCGACATCCACGCCTACTCGCTCCTGGTCGTCGACATCGACCCGGAGCGCCGGCCCCGCGACCGCTCTGCCACCGACGCGGAGAAGGCCGAAGCGTTCGCCGTCGCAGCACGGGTCGGTGCGTGGTTCCACGAGCACGGTGTCCGCCCGATGCTCGCCGACAGCGGCAACGGCTACCACCTGCTGGTCCCATTGGTGCCCGCATTTGGCGACGACGTTGCGCGGTACGCGCAGGCGTCGCGTCGGCTCCTGGCCCTGCTCGATGCCCGCTTCTCCACGGCTGGCGCCAAGGTCGACCGGTCCACGTTCAACCCGTCGCGCATCCTGAAGCTGTACGGGACGGTTGCCGTGAAGGGACCGCCCACGCCGGAGCACCCCCACCGCTTGGCCTCCATCGACCTTGACACCATCCCGGACGACGTGGACCTGTTCGAGCGGCTGGCCGTCGCGGAGGTCGATGTGGAGGCGCCCCCCGCGCCGGCGGCGTCCCCGCCGCGAACGGCCCGACCGAGCATCGCCGCGACACCGCCGTCGCCCGCCTGGACGGAATGGCGGCGCGCTGCGCTCGAGCGGCTGTCGCTCTCCGCGGTCTACGGCGACCTGCTCACCGGGAAGCCCTCGGGCGCCGGTTGGCTCCAGTGCCGTGACCCCTGGTCCGAGAGCGGAGATCGCAATCCGTCCGCAGGGGTAGCAGACGGCTCGGGTGAGGCCGAACGTGCCACGTTCCACTCCTTCGTCCGGGGGGAGTCGCTCTCCGTGTTCGACTTCCTCATCGGCAGGGGCCAGGCGGCAGACTTCCGGGTCGCCGCCGCCCGGGTGGCCGAGTTCTCTGGCGTGCCCATGCCGGGACCGCCTCCGATCGACTCCCTGGTCGCTACTTTCCATACCGCTTGGGGATCGGCCGCGGGGCCAGAAGCGCGCGCGGCGGCGATGCGCACCACTCTCCAGGCGCTCATCGCGCTTCCGGCAATCTCTCGCGAGCCCGCGCTGGAGGAGGTCCGCACGATCGCCGGCCTGACCGCCAGGACCTTCGAAGCGGCCATCGTGGAGGCGCGTCGGTACGCCCGGAGAGAGCGCAGCCAGGCGTCGCCCCCCTCCCGGCCCGGCCTGCCCGTCGTCGACTTCATCGAGAACCGCGATACCGTCGACGGGTTGTTCGACGCGCTCGTCGCGGCGATTGTCCCGGCCAACCGCTTCTTCCGCTTCGAACGCGACATCGTGTTCGTGCGCCGTGGATTCGGGCCGCGCGTCGTCGACGAACGCAGTCTCCCCGGCCTCCTCTCCGCTCTGGTGGAAATCCGCTACCTCTCCGCGACAGACGATGGCGTGTCGTTCCAGCGCTTCGACGTGCTCCCGTCGGACCTCTCCCGCGCCTTCGTTCACTCGCCACGCGTGGCCGCGAAGCTGCCGGTGCTCACGATGTACGGACGGACACCCGTCTTCGACCGTCATTGGAGCTTCGTCGGGCGGCCCGGCTTCCACACGGCGAGTGGCATCTTCTACGACGGCCCGGAGGTGGTGCCGGTGGAGGGCGTGACCAGGCTCCTCTCGGTGGTGCAGGACTTCCCTTGGAAGGACGCCATCGACATGGTGAACTTCATCGGCGCGCTGCTGACCTCACTGACGATGCCTCACTGGGGCCGGGGTCACCCCTTCCTCGCCATCAACGGCAACAAGCCTGGGGTCGGCAAGAGCACGCTCGCGCGTGTCCTCGGCGTGATGGCCGAGGGCACCGAGCCCACGACCGTCTCGTTCAGCGCAAACGAGGAGGAGTTCGAAAAGCAGCTCGCAACGCGAGTTGATGCCGGCGACCGCATCGTGGTCATCGACAACGCCAAGACCTCCCGGCCCATCGAGAGCCCCGTGTTGGAGCGCTGCATCACCGACACGCGGCTGAACTTCCGGCGTCTCGGCGGCAACACTGCGATCACGCGGCCCATGAACGACGTGTTGTTCGTCGTCACCATGAACCTCACCCAGATGGGGGCGGACCTTCGGCGTCGCGCCTTGCCGTTGAACCTGGAGATCCCTGGGGACGTGCGACACTTCCCTTACCGGACGGACGACCCCGTAGGTGACGCGGTGGCCGCTCGCCTCGCCGTCGTGGCGGAGCTCGCGGGGATGGTGGAGGCGTGGCTTCGGGCCGGTCAACCGATGCCAGAGCAACCGGCCACGCACAGCACCAACCGGCGCTGGGCGGCCACGATGGATGCCATCCTGCGCGGGGTTGGCTTCGACGGCTTCCTCTCCAACTTCGCGGCCTCCGAGCACGCGTTCGACCCTGACTACGATCTGGTCGTGGAGGTGTGCGCGGCGCACCACGCCGATGGGCCGCGGACGGCCGGCGATTGGGGAGCCCTGCTCGCTCGCGGCGTGCTCGCCGAGAAGCTCTCCGACGGCAAGGGGAACCTCCGCGCCGCGCGCGCCCAGGCCACCATCGTCGGGCAGCTCTTCACCGGGTACCTCGACGGCACGACCTTCCCTGTGGGGGACGCCCGCTACCGCTTGCGTCGCGACGAGCCGCGCAAGGGGCACCCGCCGCTTTACAGCTTCGAACCTGGGTAGAGTGCGAACCCGCCCCTGATGAACGGGTGGCGGGTTTCCAACCGGTTCCGATTATGTCAACTTGAACCGGCCCAACCCCTGGGCCCGGAGTTCAACGTGCGCTACAGCAGTCGCGACCGCAGCCCCTCGAAGCCCACCCTGGTCGAGCCCCCCGCGCCCCCTCGTCGTCCCGCCGTCATGTACGCGCGCGTCTCCTCCCGCGACCAGGAGCGTGAGGGCTTCTCGATCCCCGCGCAGCAGAAGCTGCTCCGGGAGTACGCCGCCGATCGCGGGTTCCACATCCTCGAAGAGTTCGTCGACGTGGAGACCGCCAAGCGGACGGGCCGCGTCCACTTCCAGCGGATGCTCGCCTACGTCCGCAAAAGGCACCAGAACCCGCCCGCCGTGCTCGTCGAGAAGACCGACCGCCTGTACCGCAACCTGAAGGACTGGGTCACGGTCGACGAGATGAAGACCGAGATCCACCTGGTGAAGGAGAACATCGTCGTCTCCGAGGACTCGCGGTCCTCCGAGAAATTCATGCACGGCATCAAGGTGCTGATGGCCAAGAACTACGTCGACAACCTCTCGGAGGAGGTCAAGAAGGGCATGTTCATGAAGGCCGAGGAGGGGTACTGGCCGAGCGTGGCCCCCTTCGGGTACCTGAACCGGCGCGACGGGGACAAGAGCTTCATCGTCCCCGACCCGGAGCGCGCCGTCCTCGTGCGCAACCTGTTCGACCTGTACGACCGCGGCCAGCACTCCATCCAGGATCTTGCCGCTTACTCGAAGAACTACAACCTGACCGGGCGTCGCGGGGGCAAGCTCAACCCTAGCGCTCTGCACATCATCCTCCGGAACCCCATCTACGCGGGCGAGTTCCGCTTCGCGGGTACCATCTACCGGGGCAAGGATCCCACCCTCGTGACACGCGAGCTGTGGCAACGCGTGCAGGACCGCCTCGACGGGTTCCCGGACACCCGGCCCGCCCCGCGCAACTTCGTCTACCAGGGGCTGATGACCTGCGGGTGCGGGGCCACCATCACCGCCGAGATGAAGAAGAAGAAGTACACCTACTACCGCTGCGCGCAGCTCTGCGAGCTGTCCTCCTACGTGCGCGAGGAGCGCATCACCGAGCAGTTCGCCCATGTGGTGGTCAAGGGGCTCCAACTCCCGCCCGACAAGCTCGCGTTCGCCACGCGCGCGCTGAAGGCGTCCCGCGTCGACGTCGTGCGCGAGACCACGATCCGCCTCGCCGACGCACGCGCCCGCTACGACCGCCTCCGCCGCATGCTCGACAAGGCCTACGAGGACAAGCTCGAGGGCCGCGTTGACGAGGCCTTCTTCGCCCGCAAGCGCCTGGAGTGGGAGGACGGGATGCAGTCCGCGCACGAGGACATCGAGCGGTACGCCCGGGTGGACCACAAGGTCATGGATACGGCCCTGGAGGTCTTAGAACTCGTAAGTTCGGCGTACGACCTGTATCTCACCAAAGAGCCGTCGCAACAGAGGAAGCTGCTCAATCTGCTGCTTTCGAACTGCGAATTGCGCTCGGGCACCGTGGTGCCGACCTACCGGAAACCCTTCGATGCACTTGCAGAACTCGCGAGCGCCAAAAACGAAGATGGCGCAGAATCCCTCGGGGGGACCCTGCGCCATCCAGTATGGTCGGGGTGACTGGATTCGAACCAGCGACCACCTGAACCCCATTCAGGTGCGCTACCAGGCTGCGCTACACCCCGGACGCAGACATTCTATCCCGTCAGCCCTTGGCGTCAAGGGCTGTGCTTCACTCCTCTGCAAGCTCGGTGCTCAGACGAGCGATGCCCGCGCGCAGCTCGCGCACGCGACGGAGGGCATCCTTCAGCGTGTCGCGGTCGACACCCATGCCCTTGGGAGACTCGGAGCCCTCGAGCAGCACCTTGCGGGCGCCGGCGATGGTGAACCCCTCTTCGTGCAGGAGCTGACGCACGCGTAGGAAACGCGCGAGGTCGCTCTTGCGATACAAGCGTTGGCCCGAGCTCGACCGGTGGGGCCGGAGCTTGAACTCGGTCTCCCAATAGCGGAGCACGTGGGCTTCCACCCCGACCAGCTCCGCCACCTCACCAATGCGGAAGTAGAGCTTATCGGGGATGTCGGCCACGGATTAGCCTTCGGACCGGCCGGTGTTGAGCGACTGGCGCAGCACCTGCGAGGGCTTGAAGGTGAGGACGCGCCGCTTCGGGATGACGATGGCGGCGGTGGTCTGCGGGTTGCGGCCACGACGGGGCGACTTGGATCGCACCATGAAGCTGCCGAAGCCGCTGATCTTGATGTTCTCGCCGGCCTCGAGGGTCTCCTTCATGCTGTCCAGGACAGCTTCGAGGAGATCTCCGCTCTCGGTCCAGCCCAGGCCCGTGAGCTGGCGGACACGCTCGACCACCTCGGCCTTCGTGACCGTACGCGCGCGTTGCCGCTTCTCAGTGCCCGCCATGGCTACTCCTCGGATGCGACTTCCTCGTACAGGAAGAACGTCAGCGTGTCGGTTCGCTGCTCACCGTCCTCACCTTGGGACTCGAGCTCGAACACCCAGTACCCCTCGCCCGCGCTGTCACGTTCGAGATCGTATTCGTCTTCGCCGCGGTCACCACTGTCCGTGCGGACGGTGACGCGGTCGACATCCTCGGCGTACTCTTCGGTGATGTCGACCATCACCGTGTGAATGGTGCCGACCGGGCCCGCCGAGGGCGAGACCGTACCGGTGCCAATCTCCACCGCGCCGGTGCTGCTCGTGAGCACCACCGCCGCAGATTCGGGGACCTCGGTGACACCGTCGTCCGCGAGGACGAAACGGGTGTCAGAACCCACGTCAACGGAGACGCTCTGGTCGTCCCCGTTGTACTGGGTATACGTCACGTCGTCCGACTCGACGCAGGCGGACAGCAGCGTGAGAGCGACGACGTACATCGATCTACGCAGCCTGGGCGGCCTGCACCGTCTTGACGACGGCGGCGAAGCCGGCCGGATCGTTGAGGGCGAGGTCAGCGAGGATCTTGCGGTCGAGCGTGACGTTCGCGAGCTTCATCTGGTGGATGAAGCGGCTGTACGTGATGCCGGAGGCGCGGAGCGCCGCGTTGATGCGGACGATCCAGAGAGCGCGGAAGAGGCGCTTCTTCTCCTTGCGGCCGCGGAACGCGAACCGCTTCGCGCGGTCCGAGTGCTCCATCGCCTGGCGGAGGCGCTGGCGGCCGAGGAAGAAGCCCTTGACCCGCTTGTAGAGGCGGTTCTTGCGGACGCGAGAAATACCAGCGCGCTTTACACGTGCCATCTTGAGACTCCTTGAGTGTGACCGGTTCCCAGCAGCTGCTCGTCAGGGTTGACGAAGCGGGCGGCGGTAGCGGCGGAGGGGAGAGAACGATTCTAGAACTTGTAGGGGATCAGGCGGGCGACGTTGGCGTGGTCGCAATCCTTGATGTACCCGGTCTTCTCGAGGTTCCGCTTCGTGTCCTTCGAGACGTGCTCGAGGCAGTGGCGGAGACCGCGCTTCTTGTACTTGATCTTGCCCGTACCCGTGACGGAGAAACGCTTCGCCGCGGCACGGTTGGTCTTCATCTTCGGCATCTCGGCTCCGTGAAACTTAGGACTTCTTCTTGCCGGGGGCGAGCAGCATGATCATCTGCCGACCATCCATACGCGGGGGCATCTCGACGATGGCCGCGTCGACCAGCATGTCCGCCAACTTGCGGCACTGGCTCTCGCCGATGTCGCGGTGGGCGATCTCGCGACCGCGAAAGCGGACGGTGACCTTGACCTTGTCGCCGTCTTCGAGGAAGCGGCGCACGGCGCGCTCCTTCACGTCGAAGTCGTGGTCGTCCGTCTTGGGGCGGAGCTTGATCTCCTTGACCTCGACGATGACCTGGTTCTTGCGGGTCTGAGCGTCCCGCTTCTTCTTTTCGTACTTGAGCTTGCCGAAGTCCGTGATGCGACAGACGGGCGGACGCGCCATCGGCGCGACCTCCACGAGGTCCAACCCGCGCTCACGCGCGAGGGCCATCGCGTCCTCGGTGAGGAACTCGCCGAGCTTCTGGCCTTCCTCATCGACGACGAGAACCCGCGGGACGCGGATCCGCTCGTTGACGCGGGGCTCGTTTCGTTCAGGGACCAGGTTCTGATCGCGCCGAGGGGGACTCCGCAATTACTCTCCGGATTCGAGCTGTTCTCTGGGGTTCGTCGGCAGGGCGTACCCACGTCCGCGAACGGCGAATGCTAATAACGAAAGGCGGGCGCGTCAATGACGCGCCCGCCTATACCTGTTGGGGGATGGTAGGCACGGCCGGGCTTGAACCGGCGACCCCCGCCGTGTCAGAGCGGTGCTCTACCACTGAGCTACGTGCCTTCAGGTGCACCCCTATTAACAGAACGGCCTGCGGCGTCAAGGAGCCGACGCACCACAATCTCACCAAGAGTCGCCGCGGCCGTCGCCGGGGTCGGGGCGGTGGGCACGAGACGGGCAAGCGTGATGACGCCGCCGTCGCGGATTCCACAGGGCGTGATGAGGCCGAAGCCGCGCAGGTCGTTGACGAGGTTCAGGGCGAACCCGTGCAGTGTCAGGCCCGAGCGGAAGTGCAAGCCGATGGCGCAGATCTTGTCGGTGCCGACCCACACGCCGGGGTAGCCCTCCCGCGGCCCCGCCACGACCCCCTGCGTCCCGAGCCACTCGACGATCGCCTCCTCCAGGGCGGCCACCGTGCGCCGCACACCGATGTCCCGCGCGTCGATGAGCACGTACCCGACGAGCTGGCCGGGCTCGTGGCAGGTGGCGAACCCGCCGCGCTCGGTCGCCACCAGCGCGTACCCACCGTCAGCGATCGCGCCGGGATCGAGGTCGTCCACGCCGCGCCGCCCCGTGGTGATGACCGGGTCGTGCTCCAGGAGCCAGACCTCCTCCCCTGCCCTCCCCTCGGCCAGCGCGTCCCGGTGCGCCCGCTGCGCCGCGAGCGCCTCGGCGTACGGCACCCGCCCGAGCCAGCGCCAGCGCATCACCCGAGGTACGTCCGGCTCTGGCGATACGTCTGGAGCACATGGGCTCCGACGACGGCGAGCGCGGCGGTCACCGGGAGGGCCACCACGAGGCCCCAGACACCCAGGATGTTGCCGGCGACGATGAGGGCGATCATCACGACCATGGGGTGCAGCCCCACACGATCTCCGACGAGCGACGGCGTCAGGAACATGTTCTCCAGCAGCTGGCCGAGGCCGAAGGTCGCGGCGACCACCATCACGTGCCAGTCGAAGCCGAACTGGATCAGGGCGAGGCCGATCGAGAGGCCCGCGCCGATCATCGGGCCGATGTAGGGCAGGAGGAAGAGCAGGCCCGATAGGAGCCCCATCGTCACCGCGAGATCGATGCCGGAGACGAGCAGCCCGACGGTGTAGAGCACCGCGAGGATCACCGCCACGAGCAGCTGCCCCTTGAGCCAGGAGCCGATCCGCCCGTCGATCTCGACCGCGAGGGTCCGCACGACCGGCCGGTGCTGAACGGGGACCAGGTCGTCCACCCAGGTCACGATGAGCGGCCAGTCGCGCAGCAGGTAGAAGGTGAACACCGGCAACAACGACACGGTGAGCACCGACAACACGACGTCGAGGCCGCCGCCCGCGAGCCGGCCGAGCCAGTCCTGGATGCTCTTGCGCGCGTCCGGCGAGAGCTTCTGGAGGTAGCCGGGGATCTCGCTCGCGAAGGCGCGCAGATCGGTTGGGAGCACCACGCCGAAGCGCGTCTCCACCTGGTCGAGGAAGGGGCCCACGCGCCCCGACACGCCGTTCAGGTAGGGGGACACCTCGGCGCCCACCTCGCTGATCTTGCTGGCGAGGCCGGGCACCACGATCCCGACGGCGATGAGCACCGCCGCGGTCAAGAGGCCGCCGATCGCCACGATCGCGCCCTCCCGCGAGTAGCCGCGGGCCTGGAGACGACCGACCAGCGGATCGACGAGGTACGCGAGGACGGCCGACGCGATGAGCACGGAGAGCAGCGAGCCCGTGAGGTACACGAGCAGCGCGATGATGCCGACGAACGCGAGCCCCCAGCGCAGGCGGCTGCCCCAGCCGACCTGGGGAAGCGCCGGCGGGCGGCGGGCGGCGAGCACCTGGGTGCCGGCCGAGGAGTGGGCGCCGCGGCGGATCACTTGTCCACCACGACGACGACGTTGCCCTGCAGGAGGAATGGCGCGTCGGCGGCGGCCTGGGCGACACGGGCGGCATCGGTGGCGTCGAGGACGAGATCGGTGGAGGCGCTCACGCTCGCGGCGCGCACGAAGAGCGGCTGCACTCCGGCGCGTTTGCCCGCGGCGATGTCGGCGGGATCGGTGACGTAGACGACCGGGGTCCGCTGGGAGGCCGCGAGGACCGTCATCGTGGCGACGCTGTACAAGGTGTCCCCCGACGGGCCCTGGAGCCGCGGCGACATTGCCGGCGACACCTCGAGGCCGCGTGCGTCGATCACGAGCCCGCTCGTGGGCGCGGTGGCGGGCGTGGTGCGGTCCTTTCCTTTCGCGAGGCTCACGAGGGCCGGGCGAAGCCAGGACTGGAGCGGCAGCGCCCCCTCCATCTCCACCCCGCCGGACATGTAGTAGCGGACCTCGTAGACCTCCCAGAGCATCAGGTTGTCGTCGATCCGATCGGCGACGGCGTCCTTCGCGTCGAGCAGATCGGCCGCCGTCTGGTCGGCGGAGATGCGCACCTTGCGGGCCATCGCGAGCATGCGCGGGCCGAGGCGCTGGCGCGCGTCTCCTTCGAGGGTCTCCAGGTTGACCAGCACGCCGCTCGACGGAACCCCCTCCGCCGCGGCGAGCAGGCGCAGCGACGTCCAGTCGATGCGGCCGTCGGAGAGCTCCTCCATGACGGGGTCGAAGGCCCAGGCCATGCCGGGGAGGAGCGCGATCAGGAGCGCCATCACGAGAGCCTCAACGCGTCGGCGCGGCCGAAAAGGGCGCGGAGGCCCTCGACGAGGCGGGGCGTGGCCGCGACGCGGAGCCCCTCCCCCGCGCCGATCCGCGTCTTGAACAGCCCGGGCTCCTCGAGCCAGATCTTGAGCGACGCGACGCCCCGGTTGGCCTCCAACAACTCCTGGAGTTTCGCGAGCCTGGGGTCCTCCAGCTCATGTGTCTGGATCGAGAGCTCCACCAGCCCTGTGGACCGCTCGCGCAGGTCCTCCAGCCACTCGGCGGTGTCCGCGAGCACCTTCGTCTCGTCCGCCTTCTGCTCGACAGTGCCGCGCAGGAGCACAGGGCGCCCCGCCTCCAGCACCGCCTGCGCCTTGGGGAGCGCCTTGGGGAAGAACAGGCATTCGACGCTGCCGTTCATGTCCTCGAGCGTGACGAAGGCCATCTTGTCTCCCTTCTGCGTGCGAATGACGCGCATCGCGGAGACGATCCCCGCCACCGCCACCTTGGACTTGTCGTCGATGCGACGCAAGCCGTCGATGGGCGCCGAGGCGAAACGCGCGACCTCCTCCGCGAACGCCTCGATGGGGTGGCCGGTGAGGAAGAGCCCGAGGGTCTCCTTCTCGAACTTCATGCGCTCGCCGATGGCCCACTCGGCCACCTTCGGGAGCTTGAACGAGGGCGCCTTCATCGCGCCGCCGAACAGGTTGACCTGTCCCGACGCCTTCTCCGCCTGCGCGTGCTGGGCGGCCGCCATCGCGTCTTCCAGCGCCGCCATCAGCCGGGCGCGCGGATCCCCGAGCGAGTCGAAGGCGCCACACTTGATGAAGCTCTCCAACACGCGGCGATTGACGCGGCGATAATCGAGACGGTTCAGGCAGTCCATGAAGTCCTTGAACCGCCCGCCGGCCTCGACCCGCGCCTCGACGACAGAGGCCACGGCGCTCTCGCCGACCCCCTTCACCGCGTGGAGCCCGTACCGGATCGCCTTGCGGTCGTCGCGGGGCACGTCGAACGGGCCCGCCGACGCGTTGATGTCGGGCGGGAGGATCTTCATGCCGGCCCGCCGGCAATCGCCCACGTAGACGAGGATCTTGTCGGAGTCCCCCGCGTCGATCGACATCAACGCGGCCATGTACTCGGCGCGGTGGTGCGCCTTGAGCCAGCCGGTCTGGTAGGCCACGTACCCGTAGGCCGCGGAGTGGCTCTTGTTGAAGCCGTACTCGGCGAACTTCGCCACGAGATCGAACAGGTCGGAGACCTTCTGCTGGTCGAACCCCTTGGCGACGGCGCCGGTCATGAAGCGCGTCTTCTGACGCTGCATCTCCGCGGCGTCCTTCTTGCCCATGGCGCGGCGGAGCAGGTCGGCCTCGCCCAGCGAGTAGCCCGCCAGGACCTGGGCGATCTGCATCACCTGTTCCTGGTAGACGATGGTGCCGTAGGTGCTCTGGAGGACGGGCTTGAGCTCCTCGAAGGGGTACTCGACCTGCTTGCGGCCGTGTTTGCGGTCGATGAAGTCGTCGACCATGCCCGAGGAGAGCGGGCCCGGGCGGAAGAGCGCGACGAGCGCGATGAGATCGTCGAGGCAGGAGGGGCGCAAGCGCGTGAGCAGGTCCCGCATGCCGGAGGACTCGACCTGGAACACGCCCAGGCCGTCGCCCTTCTGGAACAACTTCCAGCTGTCGAGATCGGTGTCGTCGATCTCCGACATGTCGATGCGCTCGCCCGTGTTGCGCTCGATCATCGCGACCGCGTCGCGGATCTGGTCGAGCGTCTTGAGGCCGAGGAAGTCGAACTTGATGAGGCCGATGCTCTCGGCCGACTTCATGTCGTACTGGACGACGGGGCCGCCCTCGGGGCCGTCGCGGTAGAGCGGCGCGAGCTCGACGAGCGGACGATCGGCGACGACGACGCCGGCCGCGTGCACGCCGACCTGCCGGGCGAGCCCCTCGATCCGCGTCGCGAGCGCGTAGACGCGGCGCGCCTTCGGATCACTCGCGAGAAGGGCGACGATCTTGGGCTCCTGCGTCAGCGCGTCGGCGAGCGTGATGTTGAGCACGTTGGGGACGAGCTTCGAGAGGCGATCGGCCTCCTGGAATGACAGATCGCACACGCGCGCGGCGTCGCGGAGCGCGGCCTTGGCCTGGAGCTTCCCGTAGGTGATGATCTGGCTCACCAGCGGCGGCGTGTACTTCTGCCGGACGTGCTCGATGACCTCCTCGCGGCGGTCCTGCGCGAAGTCGACGTCGATGTCGGGCATCGAGATGCGCTCGGGGTTGAGGAACCGCTCGAAGAGCAGCTCGAACCGCACCGGGTCGATGTCGGTGATGCGCATGGCGTAGGCGACGAGCGAGCCGGCGGCGGATCCGCGGCCGGGACCCACGGGAATCGCGCGATCCTTCGCCCAGTTGATGAACTCCGCGACGATCAGCAGGTAGGCGGCGAAGCCCATCTTGATGATCATCTTGAGCTCGAACTCGAGGCGCTCGAAGTACGGCGGGTGCTTCTCCTCGGGGATCCGCGTGAGCCGGAGCTTGAGACCCTGCCGCGCGTACCAGCAGTAGTAGCCGTTGAGGCTGCCCGCGGTCTCGGGGCGCGGCGGCACCGAGTCCAGCGGCATCCCGAAGTCGATCGGTGGTGGAAACGCCTGGTAGAAGAACGCCCAGTTGGCGTCCGTGTCGGCGTCGGGCGCGGGATCCGGCGGGGTGGACGCCGGGAAGTAGTAGGTGCTCGTGTTGAACTTGAAGTGTCCGCGGTGCGCGATCTCGTGGGCGAGATCGAGCGCCGGGCCGTCGTCCGGGAAGAGAGCGCGCATCTCCTCTTCGGACTTCAGGTAGAGCTGGTCGGTCTGGGCGCGAGGGCGCTTCGCGTCGTTGAGCGAGGCGCCCATCGCGATGCTGTTGAGGAGATCGAGGCTGACCGCGTCGCGGGGCTTGAGGTAACGAACGTCGTTCGCGACGACCGTGCGGAGCCCGTGCGCCGCGGCGACCCGACGCACCTCGACGTTGTGGTCGCCCTGCCAGTCGAGCCCCTGGTCCATCAGCTCGCAGAACAGGCGATCGGCGCCGAAGATCTCCGCGAGGGGGACGATGCGCCCGTCGTTCTCGGCGCCAACGCTCACGGACGGGCGCCGGATGACCCCGCTCTCGCCGGCGGTCAAGCACATCAGGCCCTGGTTGTGCTCCCGGAGCAGCGCGAGGTCGATGCGCGGACGGTAGTGGATGCCGTCGAAGATCGCGCGGGTGATGAGCTTGCAGAGGTTCTTGTAGCCGGCGTCGTCCTCGACCAGGAGCACGACCTGGTGCGCGCCGGCGAGCCCCTCCCGAGATGCGATCCCGCGCGGATCGACCCACATCTCCGCGCCGTAGATGGGGTGAATGCCGGCGTCCTTGCACGCCTTGTAGAAGGTCACGGCCCCGTAGAGGTTGCACGTGTCCGTGAGCGCGAGCGCGTCCATCCCCAGGCCCTTGGCGGCCTTGGCGAGATCCTTCGGCGAGGGCACGCCGTTGAGGAGCGTGAACTGGGAGTGGACGTGGAGGTGGGCGAACGCCATGGCGGTCCTCCTATCCCGACGGGTCGGGGGCGGGCGCCGGGCGGATGGGGCGCGTGCCCGGACCCACCGAGCCGGCGACGAGAACCGCAGCCGGGGCCCCCGCTGGTCCCCCCCAAAGGGGGCCCCACCAGCGGACCCGGCTGCACGTCGCCGGCTCGGTGGGCCGTGGGGCCGTTGCCTCGATCCGCCCGCACTGACGCGCTCGCTCCTCCGCGGTCGTCGGGATGGCATGGGACCGCATGAGAGGGAGAGGGTGAGGGTGAGGGTGAGAGCGAGGGTGAGGGGGAGCGGCGGGAAGCGCGGGCCGGGGGTACCTTGCGACCGCATGAACCCCTACCTGCCCTTCCTCGTTGTCGGTGGTGGTGAGCTCTGGCTCGCTACGCTGGTCCCCGCGTGGGCGGCGTGGGCGTTCGTGTGGGCGGGGGTCGCGACGCTTTGGGTGAGCCTTGCGTACTACCTGGGCCGGCCGGGGATGCTCGGGAAGGAGGCGCGGCCGACGTTCGCGTTCTGGGCGCTCCTGCCGTACTTCCTGACGGCCAGAGGCGCCGCGCGCACGGGCGTCCGGACGATGCGGGAGTGGAAGGTGGAGCTGGTGCCGGGGCTCTGGGTGGGCGGATGGCCGCGGGATGGCGCGCCGGAGTACGCGCAGCTCGACCTCACCGCGGAGCTGCCGCGGCGGGGTGAGGCGCTGCGGTACCGCTGCATCCCGATGTTGGACGGCGCCCCCGCCGACGTGAACGTGTGGAAAGAGGCGGTGGCACAGACCGTAGCGTGGCGGGCCGAAGGGCTGCCGGTGCTCGTGCATTGTGCCTACGGGCATGGTCGTAGCGTGGCCGTGTGTATCGGCGTCATGATGGCAGAGGGGCTCGCGCCCACGTGGGAAGCGGCGCACCAGATCGTGCTCGCGGTGCGCCCCCGGGCGGTGATGACGGAGGCGCAGCGCGCCATGGTGAAGGCCGCCGTGGCGACGCTCGCGCCGCCACGCGCGAGCGCCTGAGATCCGGAGCGTTGGGCGGGCGAACGCCCCGCAACCGGCTACGTTCGAGCCCATGCTCTTCCTGCTTCTCGCCTGCACCAGCCCCGACGACGCCCCCATCACCGACGACACGGCCGGGGAAGAAGTGGTCGACCCCAACGCCTACCTGAAGGGGTCGGCGCCCCTCGCCACGGTGTCGGGAGGGGCGTGCCCCACGATCGAGGACGGCGGCGATGTCGAGCTCGTCTCCAACGGCAAGGACCGCACGGTCAAGGTGCTCCTCCCCGAGGGCGGGACCGCCGGCAAGCCCGTGGTCTTCGTGTGGTACCCGCTCGGCGGCACCGCCAGCTACATGATCAACGCGTTGAGCCTCCGCGAGTTTGCCGACACGGTCGACGCCGTGGTGGTCGTCCCCAGCGCGACGGGCGAGGTGTTGTTCGAGTGGAACTTCACCTCCGCGGTCGAAGGGAACGACGATCTCGTCCTGTTCGACGACATGCGCACGTGCCTGTACGAGCAGCTCGACATCGATCTCGGGCGCGTCTCGGCGATGGGCTTCTCCGCCGGCGCGTTGTGGACGAGCTACCTCGCCGTTCACCGCGGGGACACGCTCTCGACCATCCTGCCCTTCTCCGGCGGCACCGATCCCGTCGTAGCGTACGAGGCGCCCGCGGGCCCCTTCCCCGCGTTCCTGCCCTTCGGCGGCGACAGTGACCTCTACGGCGGCGGCGTGGTCGACTTCCAGGAGACGACGACCAACTTCGCGACCAGCCTCAAGGCGGACGGCCACTTCGTCGTCACGTGCAACCACGAGGGCGGCCACACGATCCCCCCCGAGGGGCGCGACATGATGGACGCCTGGCTCACCGCCCACACGTACGGCCAGGCCTCGCCGTTCGCGAACGGCGATCTGTCGGTGTTCCCCGACTACTGTTCGGTGTTCTGATCCGCCGTGAGTGACGATGACGGCGGCCTGCGGCGTCGCCTCCTCGACGGGGGGCTGGTCCTGTTCAGCGCCCCGTTCGTCGCGGCCGCGCTGATCGTCCTCACCTTCTACGTCCTCGGCAACGGCGTGAACGACGGGGCGCTCGCGCTCGCCACGCTGCCCGTACTGTTGCTGGCGGGTCCGTACCTGCTGGCGAACCCGCAGCATCAGCGGCGTGGCGCCATCCTGGTGGCGAGCCTCCTCCTCCTCGACCTCACCTACGCCACCTGGCGCATCACCCGCGTGGTCCCCGACGACACGCTCTCGCTCTGCGTGGACGGCGCGTGCGGCCAGACTGCGCCCTGGCTGGCCCGCCTCGTGCGGGAGGACGAGACCGCCTTCGCCGGCATGGCGCTCTCCGGCCCGCTCGGGCTCCTGTCCGACGAGGAGGCGCCGATCATCGAGAGCTCGACGCGGCGTGTGTACGCCGAGCTCGACACCCTCCGGGGCGGGCGCCCGGGGCCGAACGGCGTGGCGCTCTCCTCCGACGCGGAGCACGTCACCGCGCTCGTCTCCCTGCCGCCCGGCGAGGGCCCGGTGCCCGCGATCATCGCGCTGCACGGCTTCGGCGGGCTCCTCACGCCCTACGTCTCGACGCTCGCGCAATCGTCCCTCGGGGAGAAGTACGCCATCGTCGCGCCCGCGCTCGACATGAAGGGCTACTGGTGGGAGCCGCACGGCCGCGACGTCCTCGCGCGCACGCTCGCCACCCTCCCCGCGCGCATCGACCGGAGCCAGCTGTGGCTGGTCGGCATCTCCAACGGCGCCATCGGGGCCCACCACCTCGCCGCCGATCCCGAGCTCGGACCCCGCTTCCGCGGCACGGTCCTCCTCGTCGGCGCGGGGTTCGACGCGAGCGACGTCGCCACCGGCCCCCTGCTCTTCATCCCGGGCGTGACCGACGTGCGCTTCCCCCTCGACTACGTGGAGGCCTCGGCCGAGGCGATGGTGGAGGCGGGCGTGGACGTGACGTGGAGCCCCGTCGAGGGCGACCACTTCATCCTGTTCACGCACTCGGACGAGGTGACGGAGCGCATGGCGCGCTGGTTGGAGCGGGCGCCGTCCGCGATCGTCGTGAACCCGGCCGACCCCTGGACTCCCCTCCTCCCCGGCCTCGAGTTCGCCGAATTCGATCTCCCCGTCCCCTCCTTCGTCGGGGACTCCGTCGCCCGCGTTGCCCGTGTCGACCCCGCGGTGCTCGATCTCGGCGTCCGTATGGCGTCGGCGGAGGGCGGGCGCCCGCGACCGGTCCCCGAGTGGATGGACCGCGCGGACGCCGTGGCGGCCATCAACCCCTCCATGTTCCGGGAGGACTACGTCTCCTCCGTGGGCCTCCTCACCACCGCCACCCACGTCAACTCCGACCGGTGGGCGGCCCAGCAGAACTCGCTCCTCGCCTTCGATCCGGTGTCCGCGGCCGACCGACCGGCGCACCTCTACAGCGTCGGCTGCGAGCCCCGGGCCGACGCGGAGGCCCGCTACCGCACCCTCGTCCAGTCCATCCGCCTGCTCGGGTGCGCGGGCGAGAACCTGTGGAGCGATCAGCCCAAGGAGTGGTCCGCGGCGCTGGTGGGGCAGGACCATGCGGGCCGCGTGCTGCTGATCCACGTGCGCTCGCCGTACCGGATGCACGCGCTGGTGGACCAACTCAAGGCGCTTCCGCTCGACCTGCGCGCCCTCCACTACGGAGAGGGCGGCCCCGAGGCGTTCCTGGCGATCCGCACGGCCGCGCTCACGCAGACCTGGACCGGGAGCTGGGAGACCGGCTTCAACGAGAACGACGACGCCACGACCACCGGCGACCTGCCGAACGTGCTCGTCGTCACCCGCCCTACGGCTGCAGGTACGGCACCGTCACCGTGAAGCCGAAGGCGTCGTGTTTGCAGTCGCGCTCGACATCGTCGTCGCCGGTGGTGATGAACGAGAAGTCGTAGCGGGCATCCGCGATGGCGGACAAGGAGAGCTCGGCGACCAGCTCCTCGTCGTACCGCATGGTGATCGGGCCGGGGGTCTCGGTGACGGGGATGTCGCAGTCGGCCGAGCCGCCGGTCTCCCCCAGACAGTAGCTGTCGTAGCCGTCCCCGACCGCGTGGTAGTCGAAGCCGACGACGCGGCTCCAGTCCCAGGTGTGCAGGTCGCCGTCGGCCACGAGATCGTTCACCGCGGGCGCGAAGCTCGAGGAGAGCACGATGTCGTTGAAGGTGAAGAAGAAGTGGTCGTCGTAGACCATCACCTGGACCTCGTCGGGGACGAGGCCGGAGAAATCGAACGCCATGTCGCAGATGACCGCGTCTTCGGGCAGCTCCACGCTCTCCACCTGCTCCACGCGCGCGGTCAGCAGGCCGTCGGCAGGGCCCTGGTTGTCGCCCTCCTCCCAGGGGCACGCGCCCGTCTGAGCGGGGAACAACACGTCGAGGGTGATCTCCTCGGGCTCGTACTTCTCGCAGACATCCGCGATGTCGTCGGGCGTCTGCAGGGCGCCGAGGTCGATCTTCTGGTCGGTGCACGCGACCAGGACGAACAGAAGGGTGGGGCTCATGGCCGCGATTCTACATCCTGGGGGCGCTCGGCGGGACGCTCGGCGCGCTACAATCGGCACGCGGGGTCCGCCCCGTGGGGCCTTCGTCTGGAGCATTCGCCTGCGTACCGCCCATGTCGCCGCGCTCTTCGGAGCCCTCTGCGCCCTCGGCTCCCCCTCCACGGCGCTGGCCACGGCGCCGGCGGAGTGTGAACCCGTGAGCGGCGAACGCCTTCGCCTGCTCGTGGACGACGCGGAGGCGGCCTGGACGCGCCTCGACACCGCGGCGTTCACCGCCGGGGCCGACACACTCGCGGCCGCGTTCCCCTGCCTCGCGGAGGCGACCGACCGCGCCCTGGTCGCGCGCTATCACCGCCTTCAGGGCCTGCGCGCCTTCGTGTTGCGCGACAGCACCCGCGCACAGGCCGCGTTCGCGGCCACGCGCCGCATCGAGCCCGCGGCGAAGCTGCCCACCGCCCTCGCGCCGGAGGGCCATCCGCTCCAGGCCGAGTTCGACGCGCTCTCGCTCTCCAGCGTGATGATCGAGCGGGTGCCGGAGGCGGCGGACGGCACGCTCAGCTTCGACGCGACCGTCGGGCGGGAACGGCCGCAGAACCTCCCCACCATCTTCCAGTGGCGGGACGCCGAGGGCGCGGTCCGCGCGACAGCCTACGTCTGGCCGGACGAGCCGCTGCCGGCCTACCCCGTGCACGCGCCCCGGAACGTGCGCCGGGGCCTCCTCATCGGCGCGGCCGCGGGCGGCGTCGTGGCCGCAGGGCTGGCGGTGACGAGCTTCCTCTCCGAGGATGCGTACGCGAATGCCGAGACCTGTGCCGACGCCGGTCGCCTGTACACCCTGACCAACGTCAGCAGCATGAGCGCGCTCGGGCTCGCGGTCCTCGCCGGTGGTACGACCGTGGTGGCCCTCACCGTGCCGTTCGGAGAATAGGTGCTCGAGCCGGGCCGACAGGTAGGCAACTACCGCATCGAGCAGCTCGTCGGGCGCGGCGGGCAGGGCTTCGTGTACCGCGCCGTGCACGTGCAGCTCGGCACGATGCACGCGGTGAAGCTCCTCCTGCTCGAGCGCGGGCCGCTCCGCGAGCGCCTGCTGGACGAGGGCCGCATCCAGGCGCGGCTGCGCCACCCGAACCTCGTCCCCGTCACCGACGTGATCGAGGTGGACGGCGCGCTCGCGCTCGTGGCCGAGTTCGTGGCGGGCGTGCCGCTGGACGCGTGGGTGGCCGCCGAGAAGCCCACGCTCGACGTTCGCCTGGAGGTGTTCCGCGGGGTGTGCGCCGCCGTCGGCGCCGCGCACGGGGCGCGGGTGGTCCACCGCGACCTGAAGCCCGGGAACGTGCTCGTCGAGGTGGTGGACGGCCGGCCGATCGCCCGCGTGACCGACTTCGGCGTCGCGAAGCTCCTCGACCCGGTGCCCGGCCAGAGCGTCACCCTGCCCGGGCTCCCCGTCGGCACGCCCGGCTACATGGCGCCCGAGCAGCTCCGCGACGCCTCCTCGGTCGACGCCCGTGCGGACATCTTCGCGCTCGGGTGCCTGTTGTACGAGCTGGCGTGCGGCGCCCGCCCCTTCCCCGACACGAACCTCGCGGTCTACGCGGCCGCGCTCACGACGGGCGTCTTCATCCCGCCGGACGCCTGCATCGTGGGGCTCCCGCCGGAGGTAGGGGTGACCGTGGCGGCGTGCCTCCGGGTCGACCCCGCGGCGCGTCCCGCCGACATCGCCGAGGTGCTAGCGCTTCTCGACGGCGCGCCGCCGCGCGAAGTTCCGACCCCCACGCACGTCGCCCCGATGGGCCCGCCGTCATCTCCCACCTACGCCGCCGCGTCGCTTCCGCCGGCGCCGGTCTCGGGCAGCGCCGCCCTCGCGACCCCCACCACGCGGGTCACCTTTCCGCCGTCGCTCCGGCCCCGGCGGCGCACCATGCGGTGGATCATCCTCGCGGGGGTGATCGTCGCGACCGCCGCATCGACCGCGCTCGCGGTCACCGCGCTCGGGTGGGTCGCCCGGGACTACGTCGTGGCCGCGCCCGCCGCGCTCCCCGAGGCCACGCTCCCCGGGGCAGTCCTCCCCGGAGAGCCGGACGCCGGGGGGCCCACCGCGTCGGTGTCGATCGCATCCCCTCCCCCTGCGCTGCCCCCCGCTGCCGCGACGCCGCCCGTGACCGCCCCGTCGGCCACCGCCGCAGCCACGGCCGCGCCCACCGTTGCCCCCGCACCGTCCACCCCCGAGCCCCCAGCGCCGCGCACCGGGAAGGTCGTGTCCTCGGGGGAGGGCGAGATCGTGTCGTTGGAGAAGGACGGGCAGCAGTACGGGCCCGACGCGGTCCCGGTCGGGACCTACACCGTCTTCGCGAGTTTTCCGGGCGTGGAGGCCCTCGTGAAGACGGGCCTCGTCTCGATCCGCGCCGGCCAGACGACACGGTTCAAGTGTGACGCCCAGCAACAGCGGTGTGTACGCGAGGAGAGCCCATGACCCCGTCCGGACTCCTGCCCGTGGTCCTGCTCGCGGGCTGCTTCATCAGCGCCGAGCGCCACGCCGAGCGTCTCGCCACCCTGTGCCCGGACACCGCGGCCGACACCGACACCGACACCGACACCGACACCGACACCGATACCGACACCGACACCGACACCGACACCGATACGGACACCGACACCGATACGGACACCGAGCCCCTCAGGGGGAGCCTCACCGGCACGATGACGATGACCGTGGAGGGCACCACGGCGCCGTCGGACACGTGCACCGGCAGCGTGTTGCTCGACGTGGACGGCGACAACTCGCTCTCCGGCACCTTCGTGTGCACCTTCGGCGACGGGTTCTCGGTCTACGAGGACCAGGACGGCGACATCGGCGGAGACCTCGGGGGCGGCACGATGTTGTTCCGATCGGACTTCGCCACGACCGTGAGCTGGACCGGCAGCGTGAACGACGACCCTTCGCTGACCGGCACCTTCGAGGGGTCGGGCATCTCCTGGAACTTCGACGAGCTGCACCTCGTCGGCAGCTTCACCGCGTCACCCGACGGCGGCTGAGCCAGGTCGGCGCCGCTCGGAGCGTCAGCTCCGGAACACGTGCACCAGCCGCACCCGGACCGCGTGGTTCCGCCGCTCCAGGAACGAGGCGTCGAACCCCACTTCGAGCAGCTCCCGCCGAAGCCGGTGGAGCAAGACGTTCAAGTTGTTCGAGTCCATCCGTTGCGCCTCGCGGCCCCAGACGCCCATCGCGAGCTCCTCGTCGGCGAGCCACCCCTGCCGCGCGTCGGGCACCCGCGCCGCGCGATCGTCGAGGAGCCGCACGGCGAGCACGTAGAGGAGGACCGCGCGGTTCTCGGCGGACACCCGGTGGCTGACGCTCCGCGCGGGATCTTCCAGCACCGCCTCGGGGCCGGCCGGCCCGTCGAGCGACACCTGCAGCCGGTACGCGTCCGTCGGCGAGCGCTCCCCCACCGTCGGGACCGCGGGGCCCTTGGCGGGGAGGATCCGGAAGTGCCGCTCTCCGATCATGAACGCCACACCGGCCTTCGCCGGGCGCCGTTGGCCGTCCTCCATCTCGATCTCCGCGCCGTCTTCCACCGGGCGGACACCGAACCAGCCCACCCCCTCGAGCGGCAACGAGAGGTCCACGTCGGACCCCGTCCCCACGCGCAGCATGCCCTCGGGGACGGCGACGGACGCACCCGTCTCCAGCACCTCGAGGCGCCAGGCCGGCGCGTCGATCCGCGTGAAGGGCGCCGTGCTCACCACCCGGAGGCGCGCGCGGCGGCCCAGGCGGAGGATCTGGCCGGGCTTGACCTCGCCGTCGCCGTCCAGCCGGGTATCGTCGATCCAGGTCCCGTTCGTGCTCGCGCGATCCTGGACGCGAATCGTGCCGCGCTCGAGCCACACGGTCGCGTGGTTCCAGGAGACCGTGTCCTCCGCGAGGACCAGCGCGTTCTCGGGCCCGCGCCCGATGTGCAGGGGCCGCTCGGCGAGCGGGACCCGCGGGTGCGCGGCGTACATCACGTCGCCCGGCTCCGGCAGAAGCTCCAGGTACAACGTCGAGGTCATCGGAGGCTCACGATGAGGACGAGCGGCCGGCGGCGCGCGGAGGTCGTGCACATGGCGACCGGTTTAGCCCGATATCGGAGCGTTCGGGAGAAATGCTCCCGTCGCCCTACGTCGTGCCCGCTCGGGGTAGCGCCCGCCTACCAGCCGAACGCCAACCGGGCGGCCTCCACCACGATCACGAGGGCGGTGAGCCCCAACACGCCAAGCGACACCATCATCAACGAGCCCGGGATCGACGACATGAAGCCCTCATTGGGGCGGATCCTTGCACCCGTGGCCGGCGGAGCAAGCGCGAGCGGCTCACGAGAATGTCTACCAACGAACCTGACAGACGCCAGGCTCGGCGAGAAACGTCCGCGGCGTGCTCCCCCGCCGCGTGCTACGTTCGCGCCGTGCATCTCGCCCGCCTGCTGCTGCGCGCCCCGCTCGCCTTCGGCGTGTTGGTGGTGTGGCTGCTCGCTACGTTCTCGACGAACATCCACCTCGCCACGGCCCAGCACATGGTGTGCCCCGAACACGGCGAGGTGGTGGATGCGCGCGCGTCTGTAGGATCGGCGGACGAGCATGACGAGGACCGGGTCCCGACCCTGTCCGCCGCCCCGACCGACGCCCACCACGACGGCTGCTCCCTGCCGCCGCTCGGCTCGGTCACCCCGCCGAACCCCGTGTTCCTCGACCTCCCCGACGCCGTCCCCACCGCGCTCCCCGTCGCGACGCCCCGCACCGGCGGATGGGCCCGCTGCGCGTTGAGCTTCGCCCCGAAGACCTCTCCGCCACAGGCGTGAGGTCCAGGTGACGGTCGTCCGTGCGCGCCCCGAGCGCGTGCGGACTCCTGCTGTGCACGCGCTGCACGGCCCACCTCTGCGGGGAGGTATTACCCGTGATCATCCTGCCTCTATTGGCGGCTCGCCTCGCGATGGCCGAGGAACCGCCCACGCCTGCCTTCTCCCTCCAGAGCCTCAACCCCGACATCGCCTTCATCGGTGACGTGGCGTTCGCGTATTTCTCGGCCGACGAGCCCCTCATGTCCGGCGGCCACGATCCGCAGGCCAACGGGTTCACGCTCCAGCAGCTCGAGATGTCGGTCAGCAAGTCGGTCGACCCCTACTTCCGCTTCGACTCGAACATCGTGTTCAGCCTGTACGGCGTCGAGATCGAGGAGATGTACGCCACCACGCTCGCGCTCCCGGGGCGCTTCCAGGTGCGCGCGGGCCAGTTCCTGACGCGCTTCGGGCGCATCAACAACACGCATCCGCACAGTTGGGACTTCGTCGATCAGACCTTCGTGATCGGGCGTGTGTTCGGCGGCGAGGGCAACCGAGGGCTGGGCGTCGAGGCCTCCTGGCTCGCACCGACGCCCTGGTTCGTCGAGGTCGTCGGCTCGGCGACCAGCGCGGCCGGCGAGTCCACCGCGCGGAGCTTCTACGGCGCCGACGACCAGGGGTTCGAGACGCCCCTCGATCTGCAGGCCACCCTCGCGGTGAAGCAGTTCTTCCCGCTCTCGCAGGACCTCTCGCTCGCGTGGGGCCTGTCCGGCGCGTTCGGGCCCAACCCCAGCGGGCTCGGCAACCGCACCGAGGTGTACGGCACGGACGTGTACCTCAAGTACCGCCCGATCTCCCGGGCGACAGACCCGCAGGCCACCGTCGGCACGGTCGCGCTCCAGACCGAGTGGCTCTACCGGCGGCGGCAGGTCCCCGGCGACGTGTGGAGCGACATCAACGGGTACACGCAGCTCTCCTGGCGCTTCTCCCCGCGGTGGGGCGCGGCGGGCCGCTACGAGCTGGGCACGCCGGCCACGGGGCTGGATGGGGCCGTGATCGACGACACGCTCGACCCCGCGTGGAGCGTGGCTCGCCACCGCGCCGCGGCCGCGCTCACGTTCTGGCCGACCGAATTCTCCCGCCTGCGCGTGCAGGCCGGGGCCGACCTCGCCGGGTGGCGCGACCGACCGGACTGGTCGGCGCTCGCGGCCCTCGAAATCAACGTCGGGGCGCACGGCGCCCACGCCTTCTGAGGATGCAATCCATGCGAAGCCTCTTCGTCCTTCTCTGCCTCCTCCTCCCCTTCCCCGCCTTCGCCGCCCTCCGCGTCGTCGCGACCGTGCCCGATCTCGCCGCCATCGCCCGCGAGGTCGGCGGGGACCGCGTCACCGTCACCTCGCTCGTCCTCCCCACCCAGGACGCCCACTTCGTCGACGCGCGGCCCAACCTCGCGCTGGAGCTCTCCCGCGCCGACATGCTCTTGATGGTGGGGCTCGACCTCGAGATCGGCTGGCTCCCGACGCTGGTGACCGGCGCGCGCAACACCAAGGTGCAGGTGGGCGCGCCCGGGTATGTGGACTGCTCGCGGTTCGTGGCGCTGCTCGACGTGCCGACCGAGAAGCTCGACCGCGCGATGGGCGACATCCACCCGGGCGGCAACCCCCATTACCTGCTCGACCCGCGCAACGGCGCCCGCGTGGCCGTCGGGATGGCCGAGCGGATGGGCCAGCTCGACCCGACGAACAGGGCGGCCTACCAGCGCGCCGCCGCCGACCTCGGCACGCGCCTGGAGGCGGCCCGCGCCGGCTGGGAGCGCACGCTGGCGCCCCTGCGCGGCAAGGAGGTGATCACCTACCACCGGTCGTTCCCCTACCTCGCCAATTGGCTCGGCTTCACCGTGCCGATCGCCATCGAGCCCAAGCCGGGCATCCCCCCGAGCCCGTCGCACGTGGCGCAGGTGCTCCAGGTGGCGCAGGCGCGGTCCGTGCACCTCCTCCTCCAGGAGGTCTACTACCCCGCCGGGACCGCGGAGCTCATCGCCTCGAAGACCAGCGCGAAGCTGGTGCGCCTGCCGGGCGGCGCCGACGTCGGCCAGACCTACACCGCGCGTATCGACGCGATGGTCAAGCTGATCGGCGGCAGCGTGTCGGGCGGGACACAATGACGCTGCTCCTCGTCCTCGCGGCGTGCACCTTCGCGCCCGGCCATGGCTTCGGCGCGCTCGACGAGGCCACGCTCGACGCGGCGTGGGTGCCGGGCGAGGGCCGGGACCTCGGCGGAGACACCGTCCTGACCGACCTCGGGTACGAGGTGCACCTCGACACGTTCACGCTCGGGCTGGTCGACGCGCGCCTCCTGGAGCTCTCCGGCGGCGGGCCCTCCACGTTCGACCCGGCGAACCCGCCCGAGGGCTACGGCTTGTGTCACGGGGGGCATTGCCACCGGGACGACGGTGCGCTCATCGCCTACGCCGACATCGAGGCCGAGCTCGCGGGGAGCGACGCGAGCTTCGTCGCGGTCACGACGCTCCCCATCGACGCCGAGGTCGATCTGCTCGCCGGGGCCTCGCTCGATCTATCGCCGCCCGACGCGGACCTTCCCGGCGCGGACGTGAGCAAGATCGAGGTGGGGCTGACCGGCTTCACCCTGGTCGGCACGGTGGCCGACCGCGACGGGTGGGCCGCGCCGTTCACCGTCACCCTCCCGACGGACGCCGCGTTGTCTGCCGGGCTGGAGCTCCCCCTCGACCGCGCGCACCCGCCCGCCATCTCGCTCGCCCTCGCCATCGAGCCCGGCGGCACCCTCTTCGACGGCCTCGACTTCGCGCTCCTCGCCGATGAGGACGGTGTCGTGCTCGACGACATCGCCGATCCCGGCGCATCCTCCCTGCTCGCCGCGCTGCTCGCGGTCGAGCCCACGTCCCTCGTCACCCGTTCCCCCTGGTAGGAGACCCCATGCTGCTGTTCCTCTCGTTGTTCGCCTGCGCCGGCTCGAAAGAGGTCGAAGATCCCTCCGCGCACGCGTGCGAGCACATCGCCGAGTCCGAAGCCACGCTCCCCGGCGGCAACTCGACGGGCAACGCCGTCGTCATCCCCATGGACGGCGAGCCCTACACCGTGACGCTGCAGGACTCGATCCCGTCGTACCTCTCGGTCCAGATCGACGCGGACACCCCCGCCCTCCTCTTCGCGGGCACCGCCGACGTCGTGTCGGGGCTCTACAACGGCGACGAGGCCGTGACGCTCCCCGAGCCCGCCCCGAACGCGGACTGCCCGGAGGACATCCCCGAACACTTCGATCTCGAATTCGACACGGTCGGCACCTGGTACATCCAGCTCGGCCCCGCCGCGGTCACCGAGGTCTGGCTCTCGCTCGCCCCGGCCGAGGGCCACGCCCACGACGAAGGCGAAGAGTGACCGACTCCCCGCTCGCATGTGAGGCGCTCGTCGTCGGCTACGGCGGACGCGCGCTCCTCCCGCCCATCACGGTGGCGTTCGGGCGGGGCGAGTTCTGGGCCGTCGTCGGCCGCAACGGTTCTGGCAAGACGACGTGGTTCAAGACCATGCTCGGCCTGATGCGGCCGCTGTCGGGACAGGTGAGCGCCCAGGGCGCGCGGCTGTCCTACGTGCCCCAACGCACCGGGTACGACGATCTGTGGCCGGTGACCGCGGGCGACGTGGTCGCGATGGGGCTCGAACGGGGAGGCTCGTTCTTCCGACCCGGCCCGCGCCTTGGCGTGGCGGACGCGCTCGCTGCGGTCGGCGCCACGGAGCTCGGCGGGCGGCCCTTCCGCGCCTTGTCGGAGGGCCAGAAGCAGCGCGTGCTGCTGGCGCGCGTCGTAGCCTCCCGCGCGGACGTGGTGTTCCTCGACGAGCCCACGGCCGCGATGGACTCGGTCGCCGAGGAGGAGGCGCTCACGCTCCTCGATGACGTGCGCAAGCGCTTCGGCACCACCATCGTCGTCGTGAGCCACTTTCTGGGTGTCGCCCGGGAGCACGCCGATCGCGTGCTGTTCGTGGACCGCCCCGCGCAGGCCGTGGTTGTCGGCACCCCCGACGACGTGTTCACCCACCCCATCTTCCAGTCGCGCTACGGTCGGCTCGCGGAGCCCGCCCATGCCTGAGGCCACCCTCGGTTGGGCCGACTTCTTCGGCGCGTGGGAGATCTTCCGCGATCCCGTGCTGTGCGGGATCTTCGCGGGGGCGGCGCTGGGCGTGCTCGGCGTCTACATCGTGCTGCGGCGCGTGGTGTTCATGGCCGCGGTGCTGAGCCAGTCCGCGGGCCTCGGCGTGGCGCTCGCGTTCTGGGTCGGCATGCAGCTCGATCGCGACGTGGAGCCCATGCTCGGCGCCGTGCTGCTCTGCTTCGTCGCGACCCTGCTGGTGACCGTGCGGCCGGAGCGCGTGCACCTGTCCCGCGAGGCGCTCCTCGGGACCGCCTGGGTGGGCGCGGGGGCGGCCGCGCTGGTCGTCGGCGAGGCCATCAGCGTCGAGGCGCACGACATCAGCTCGATCCTCTTCGGATCGGCGGTGCTCGTGCGTCCCGTCGATCTCCAGCTCGTCACCGTGGCCGCCGCGCTGACGCTCGTGGCCCACGGCTGGTTGCGCCGGGGGCTGGTGTTCGCCGCCTTCGATCCCGACGTGGCGCGCGTACAGGGCCTCCCGGTGACCCGGCTGGACCTGGTGTTGTGGCTGGTCGTGGCGCTCACCGTGTCGGTCTCGACGCGGGCGCTCGGGGCGCTGCCGGTGTTCGCCCTCTCCGTGCTGCCCGCGCTCGCGGGGCTCCTGGCGACCTCCAGCCTGACGTGGGTGTTCCCGACCGCGCTCCTCGTGGGGATGTTGTCGGGCGGGCTCGGCTACGTCCTGGCGTTCTTCGAGTCGTGGCCGGTCGGCGCGTCGCAGACGCTCGTGGCGCTGGGGTTCGTCGCGGTGGCGGGGGTGATGCGGATGTTGCGGCGGGGGTGACCGGTCAGTCGCTCATCAGGTAGATGTTGGGCCGCACGTCGTCCTCCGGCGTGTTGCGCCAGTGCTTGAGCAGGATCTGGTACACCAGGATCCCCGTCTCGCCCTCGCCCCAGAGGAGGTAGCGGAAGGCCTGGTTCATCGGGTTCTCGCGGGTCAGGCCGAGCACGATGCTGATGGGATCGAGCTCCTCGGAGAGGTAGGCGATCGTGTTCGCCACGGCGACCGCGTTGTACACGGTGACCCGGTAGTCCTCGCCGAGGCGCTGCACCCGGAGTTGGACCGGCGTGTCGAATTGGCTCCGGTCCTTGGCCAGCTCGACGTGCAGGAACGCAATCGGTCCTCTGAGCGCGTAGTGGCGCCGCAGACGCGCCTTCACGTGCGCGTACACGGTGTCGGCGTGCTTGATCGTGACGAAGTTGACCTTTCCGGGCCGCATCTCCGACCAGAGCTGCTTCGACTCCGGGTTCACGAACTCGAGGCGCTCCACGCGGAGCTCGGTGGCCCGCCGGAAGCGCGACACCCCGCCGAGCAGCACGATGGCGCCGATGAAGATCGAGGAGATGATGAGCCCGTCCGGGCGCTCGATCACGTTGTCGACGAGGGTGAAGGCGAACACCGCGGAGATGGCGGCGAACGGGAGCGCGCGCCACGGCGCGACCCGCTCGGCACGGGCCTCCTGCCGGAGCGCCAACGTCACGGCCACCGCGGCCGAGAGCATGAGCGCGAGCACGCCGGTGGCGTACGCGCCGCCCTGGGCCTCTACGTCCGCGTCGAACACCCAGGTGACGACGACATCGATCGCGAAGAGCAGCAGGATCAGCGGGCGCGAGTAGCTGACCCAGTGGGGTGCCATGCCGAACCGCGGGAGGTAGCGCGGGATGAGCGTCAGGAGCGCGGCCATGGCGGAGGCGCCCGCGAACCAGAGGATGAGGATGGTGGACGCGTCGTAGATCGTGCCGAACACGTCCCCGAAATACGTGTGGGCGAGCCACGCGAGCGCGCGTCCGGAGGCCTCGCCCCCCTCGCGCCACTCCGCCTCGGGGATGAGCACGGTCGTGGAGACGCTCGATCCGATGAGCAGGGCGCTCATGATGAGCGCGGCGGCCGTGAGCATACGCTGGGTGGCCCGGATCCGGCCGGCGGGAGGCCCCTCGGGCGCGCCAGTAGGAACCGCAGGATCCGGAGGGGTGCCCTCCACCAGCGGCATCACGGTCACGCCGGTCTCGAAGCCGGACAGGCCCAATGCCAGCTTGGGGAAGGCGAAGATCGAGGCGACGACGAGCCCGGTCACGCTCCCCCGCAGCTCCAGGGCTCGCTCCCAATTCACCAGTGCCTCGGGGTGGTGCGCCACCTCCCAGAGCGCACGCCCGACGACCACCGCGTTGAGCAACAGATACGGGACAGCAATCCATGTCGCCAGGCCGATCGCCTCGCGAAAGCCGACGAGGAAGACGAGGGCGAGCAGCGCGAGCATGCCGATGGTCAGCCCCATCTCGTGGCCGTGCAACCAATGCTCGAGAAAAGGATTCTCCACCGCGTGGGTCGCTGCGTCCGCCGCGGAGAGGGTCATCGTGATGACAAAGTCGGTGGTTGCGAATCCCAGCAGCGCCAGCACGAAGAGCTTGCCAGGCCACCCCGGGAGCAGGTTCTCCAACATCGAAATGGAGCCGTGGCCGAGGTACGAGCGCTTTGCAACCTCGCGGTAGATCGGCAAGGCGCCGAACAACGTGACGAGCACGAGCACCGTCGTGGCCAACGGCGCGATGGCGCCCGCGGCCAGCAGGGCGATGCCGGGTTGGTAGCCGAGCGTCGAGAAGTAGTCGACGCCGGTGAGCCACAACACGCGGTACCACGGCCACGCGGGGTGCGGCCCCTGGTGCCCTTCGCTGCCATGGCGGAGCCAACGGCCCAGGTTCGAGTCGCTCGGCGCGGGTTCGGGTGAGGGATGGACGCTGTGCATGGCGCGACGGCTAACGTGCGCCCCCAGGGGGCGCCTCGTGTATAAATCCGTTGAAACGCCGGCTTATTGCATCCTGCAAGCATCGGATTGCAGATTGCAAGACCCTCGACGGTCCCCCCGGGCGTTTCGACGCCCGGCCCCGGTCACTCGGACGGCACCTCGATCCAGAAACGCGCGCCTCCGCCCTCTGCGTCGGTGACACCCAACCGACCGCCGTGCGCCAAGGCCACCTCGCGCGCGATGTACAGGCCGAGGCCCACCCCCGCGCCCGCCTCCGCGGCACCTCGCACGAAGGGGTCGAAGATGCGGTCCCGCTCGGCCAGGGGCACGCCCGGTCCCGCGTCGTCCACTTCGAACCGCGGGCCGGCGGCCCCCCGCGCCGCGCGCAAGCACACTGTCGTGCCGGCGGGGGCGTGGCGGACCGCGTTGGTCGCGAGGTTGGTCAACGCGACCAACATCCGGGGCGGATCGACCGACACGGGCGAGAGCTCGGGTGACACACGCACCGCCAGCTCCACCCCAGCGGCGTCCGCGATGGCACGAACGGCATCCCGGACCTCTGTCAACAACGCGGCGGGCGACACGAGCTCCCGGTGCAACACCACCCTTCCCTCCTGGATCCGGGACAGATCCAACAGGTCCTCGACCAGGGCGCGGAGCCGCTGGACGTCCTCTCGCGCGGCCGCCAGGAACTCGCCGAGCTTGCCGCCGAGCGGCCCGCTCACCCGCTCGTCCAGCGCGAGGTGCAGCGCCATGCCGAGCGACGTGAGCGGCGTGCGCAGCTCGTGCGCCACGGTCTGGATGAGGTTGCCCTTGAGCTGGTCGAGGCGGCGGAGGCGGCTCACGTCCTGGAGCAGCACGGTGACCCCCACGAGCTCGCTGGTGACGGTGTCGTTGATGGGGGTGGCGTGGGGGAGCAGCGCGCGCTCGCCCTCCGGCGTGTCGATCACCACGACCCCCGAGAAGTCGGCCGGGATCACCGGCCGCCCCTGGGCCACGACGGCCAGCCGTGCACGCTCGACCGCCGCGTGAAGCTCCGGCTCCAAGCCGTCGAGGCGGCGCGTCCGCGTGTCGATCGCGAGCAGGCGCCGCGCCGCGCCGTTCGACGCCCGCAGCTCGCCGCGCAGGGTCAGGACCAGCACCGGATCCGCGAGGCTCTCGATCGCCGCCTGGGCGGATTCACGTGCCCGGGCGAGCTCGCTGTCACTCGCCTTCCTGTACAGGCGGAGCCGGCCCGCCATGGTGTTGAAGGCGTCGGCGAGCGTGTCGAGCTCCTGCACCCGTGTGTGGGGGAGGTGGATGTCGAGCTGCCCCTCGCCGACACGTTCGGCGCTCTCGGAGAGCGCCCGGAGCGGCACCGCGAGCCGATGGGACAACAGGCCGCCCAACGCGGCGGCGCCCGTCAAGCCCGCGAGCGCCCACACCAGCCAGGTCCGACGCGCGTCCAACGCGCTCGCGGCGGCCTCGTCGCCCTTGCGCACCATCGCGTCCTGGTTCAGCACCAGCACCCGGTCGGCGCCGTCCTTCACGTCCTCGAAGGCGGGCAGGAGGCGGTCGAAGTAGATCGCCCGGGCCGCTTCGGGGGGCGCCGCGCCGAAGGCCTCGTGCACCGCCTGAAATTGCGTCCAGGCGTCCCTCAGCGCCGCCGTCGACTCGGCCTCCCCGGGCTCGGTGACGTTCGCCTCCTGCACGACGAGCTCGGCTTCGAAGGCCGGTTCGTGTTCGGCGATCAGCACGTCCGCCCGCTCCGGGCTGCCCACGACTCGGAACAGGGCGGCGGAGTCGAGCCGCTCGATCGACTCCTTCATCCGCTCGGCGGCGAGCACGGAGCGATAATTCTGCGCCAGGATCCGCTGGCCCTCGGCGCCGACGCGCTCCACGCTGCGCCCGCCCCACACCACCAGCGCGAGGATGACCAGGAGCGCCGGGAGCTGGGCGAACAGGATCCGGTAGTGGAGCCTCAATCCCCGTCCCACCGCTTGCGCTTGCGCCAGAGCGTGGCGGGGTCGATGCCGAGCACCCGCGCCGCCTCCTCCGGGCGGCCGTGCCGGGCGAGCACGCGGAGGATGTGCTCCCGCTCGATCGTCTCGAGGGGAACGTCGGCTCCCAGGACGGACGCGCCGTCGGACGGCGGGATCGCGCCCGGCAACAGCCGCGCGTCCAGCACGTTCCCCGTCGAGAGGATGACGGCGCGCTCTACGGCATTGCGGAGCTCGCGCAGGTTTCCCGGCCAGAGGTGCGCCAGGAGCCTCGGGAGCACGTCGTCGGCGAAGCGGAGCGCCGGGCCCTTCTGCGCCCGCGCGAAGTGGGCGAGGTAGCCTGTCGCGAGGCGCGGGATGTCTTCCTTGCGGTCGCGCAGGGGCGGCAACGTCAGCTCGATGACGTTGAGCCGGTAGAGGAGATCCTCCCGGAAGCGGCCCGCGCGCACCTCGTCCTCGAGCACCCGGTTGGTGGCCGCGAGGATGCGCACGTTCGCGGTCCGGGTCCGCGTGTCGCCCACCCGCTCGAACTGGTGATCCTGGAGGAACCGGAGGAGCCGCGCCTGCACGGCGGGGGAGATCTCCCCCACCTCGTCGAGGAACAGGGTCCCGCCCTCGGCGGCCTCCACGCGGCCCTGGGCGTCCTTCACCGCGCCCGTGAACGCCCCGCGCACGTGGCCGAACAGCTCCGCCGCGAGCAGCTCCTCGGAGAGCGTCGGGCAGTTGACGACCGCGAACGGCCCGCTCGCGCGGGGGCTGTGCGCGTGGATGAACCGCGCCAGCACGCCCTTTCCGGTGCCGCTCTCTCCGCGGAGCAGCACGGGGGCCTCGGCGCCCGCCACCCGGCGCGCCAGGTCGAGGACGCCCTGCATCACCGGGCTCTCTGTCGTGAAGTCGGCCTCCGGCACCTCGCGCAGGCGGTCTTCGAGCTCGGAGATGCGCTGCCGCAGGCCCCGTTCGCGCGCGATCTCGTCGAGAATCGCGCGGATCTGGTCCGGCTCGAAGGGCTTGGGGAGGTAGTCCCGGGCACCACGCCGCATCGCCTCCACCGCGGTGGGGATCGTCGCGAACGCCGTCATCAGCACGACCTGCAGATCGGGCGCGACGTCGAGCAGGCGCGGAAGCAGATCCAGCCCGGAGACCGTGCCGAGCTTCAGATCGAGCAACGCAACGTCGAACGTGTGCGCGCGGAGCGCCGCGAGGGCCTCGGGCGCGGTGGCCGCGGCCTGGGATCGGTGGCCCATGGATTGGACGAGCGCGGGGAGCGTAAGCCGGATGTTGCGTTCGTCGTCGATGACCAGGACTCGCAGGGACATCCCGGACTCATAGCCCGAGCAGGGCCGGTAAGATCCGTGTAATCTCCCCGCCATGAAGCCCGTGCTGCCCGTCCTGGCCCTCCTGTTCGTCGGCTGCGACTCGTCCATCATCCGCACCGTCTCGGACACCGGCGGCCAGGGTGATCTCGACACCGACCCCGAGACCGAGACCGACTCGGTCGAGATCATCGACGGCAACGGGGACACCGGCGACACCGAGCCCGAGGAGCAGGACGACGACGCGATCTACGCCGCCTTCTTCGACCCCACCGTCATCCAGACGGTCGACATCGTGTTGTCCGACCGTGCCATCCGCCAGCTGAATTGGGGCACCGAAGGCTACGTGCAGGGGGACGCGACGATCAACGGCGTCTTCTTCCCCGACATCGGGGTGCGGCTGAAGGGATCGAGCACCTACCAGGATCTCGACTGCGACGATGGCGTCTGCAAGGCGGCGTTCAAGCTCAAGCTCAACGAGTTCGTCGTCGACCAACGCTACGGGGACCTCGAGCGCATCACGCTCAACAACATGTCCTCGGACTACACCCAATCGAAGGAGGTCATCGTGTACGACCTCCTCAACCGCCAGACCCAGCTCGCGTCGCGTTGCAGCTACGCCCGGGTGACGCTCAACGGCGAGGCGTGGGGGCTGTACGCCAACCTCGAGAGCGCCGACGATCGCTGGGTGCGGCGCCGCTTCCCCGACGCGACGGGCAACCTCTGGGGCACCGCGAACTACTACGGCGACTTCTACTCGCAGTATCTCGACACCGGATGGGTCTCCAAGAGCGGCGACGGCAGCACGGCAACCCTCGAGGCCATCACCGCGGCGCTCGACACCTACCAGGGGGACTTCTTCGGTGAGCTCGGCCCGCTCGTCAACGTCGACCAATGGCTCGAGTATTGGGCGTGGTGCGTCGCGACCGGAAATTACGACGGGTACCCCTTCACCCTGAACGACGTGCTCATCTACGCGAATCCGGCTGACGGCAACCGCATCAACTTCGCGCCCTGGGGCACCGACGAGTCGTGGGACGAGTACGAGTACTCCGGCCGCACCTGGAACGTCATCGGGGGCCGCCTCGGCGCCGCGTGCCTGTACGACGAGGCCTGCGTGACCGAGCTCAAGACCCGCATCGGCGAGGCGGTGGACGCATACGACGCGATCGACGTGGCGGGCATCGCCCAGGCCGCCTGGGACCTCTCCGAGGAGGACGTTGCGACCGATCCCAAGCGCGCGTTCGCGCCCGCCGACGTTTGGTACTACCGGGACTACTACGAGGGCGTGATGCCCGGCTACGGCGACTACGTGCGGCGCACGGTCGGGATCTGAAGGGCGCACGGGCGCGGCGCCCCGCACGAAATCTCGGACGAACTTGGGGCCGAGGCTCGCCGGTGGTCCTCTTCATTCCTACCTCCTCTCCGGGAGGTGCCATGGCGGAAGAACGAGTCGGCGGAGCGAAGAGCAAGGGCAAGGCGGAGGGGGTCAAGGCCGACAAGGCGACGAAGACGGCCGCCCCGAAGGCCGCTGCCGGGGCCCGGAAGGCCACGGGGACGAAGACCGCGAAGGACGCGGACGGTGGCCCGGTGCGTGGTGGGCTGGCCCAGACGGTGACGCCCGACGCGGCGCTGGCGAAGGTTATCGGGGGAGACCCGGCGACACGCGCCGAGATCACCAAGCGCATCTGGGAGTACGTCCGAAAGAACGCGCTCCAGGACAAGAAGGACGGGCGTGTCATCCACGCGGACGAGCAGCTCAAGCCGGTGTTCGGCGGCAAGGAGCAGGTCACCATGTTCGAGATGACGAAGCTGGTCAACCAACACGTGGCGTAGCCACGCCAGGGCGGCGGCGGTCGAGGCGGCGGCGCTTCGACCCGCCGCCGATCAGGGGCACTCGACGTCGGTGTAGTCGTCCTCGTTGTTCGACTCGTCGCACTCGTCGATGGCGCCCACGCCGGTGCCATCGTCGTCGATCACGGCGAGGAAGCCGTCGCGGCCCACGTCCTCCGGGAGCACCTCGAACGTGACCCCTGCGAGCTTGCGGCCCGGCGCGATCGCCGGGAGGACCTTGGTGCCGATGAGGCGATCCGGGCGGTCGTTCGCGTACAGGGAGACGACGGCGCCCGGATCCACGCCCATGCCACCCTGGTTGGAGACCTGGACCGACACCTGCACGGGGCCGAACTCGCAGTCCGCGAGGCACACGTCGGTGATCGTGGCGACCAGGTCGGGGGTGCCCGGCTCGTCGGAGGCGACGCGCGCACGGTACACGTTGAACTCGGTCCAGTACGGATCGGGCGAGGCGGGCACGCTGCCGTCGGGGAGCACGTTGGTCATGGCGAAGTCGTGCACCGCCCAGGTGCTGCCGGCGGCCGGCCAGCCGTCCCCGGCGTGCTCGATCACCTTGAGCACGCCCCAGGGCGCGCCGTAGTTGCTCACGAAGAGGATCTCGGCGTGCTCGTCGTCATCGATGTCGGCCACCGTGGGGTACTCGAACACCGTGCCGGAGCGATGCTGGCGCTCGGTGTAGCGCTCCGCGCCCGTCGCGCCGTCGAAGATGGTGAGCGAGTCCTCGTCGGCGAACAACACCTCGAGCGCGCCGTCCCCGTCGACATCCCAGCCCGAGCATCCGGCCAACCCGGACGTGTCGTTCATGGGTACGGACCAGACCGGCGTGCCGTCGATCTCGTACATCACGAGCGTCTGGTAGGCGGGCCACGCCACCTCGGTCTCGCCGTCGCCGTCGAAGTCGCCCGCGCAGGGGGGCCCGGGCTGGGCGCTGCTCCCGTAGCGGACGCTGTAGAGCTGCGTGCCGTCGTCATCCCAGAGCGACCAGTTCTCGCCGACGAAGCCGATCTCGGCCTCGGGATCGGAGTCGGCCTGCAGGACGATGGGCCAGAAGCCGTAGGTACCGCGCTCGCGCGTGGTCCAGAGCGTGGAGCCGTCGCTGTCGTAGGCGGTGCCGGCCAGGAAGATCTCCTGGTCGCCGTCGAGGTCCATGTCGGCGACCGCGGCGATGCGGTACGGGTTCGACACGCTCGCGTTCAGGCTGAAGGCGACGGACCCGTCCTCCCCGTTGAGGATGAGATCGTCCGCGATGACCTCGGGGTTGCCGTCCCCGTCGAGGTCGGCCACGCTCACGAGCGGGTAGCTGGTCGACGACGGCGCGCGCGGCGCCTGCCACTTGCGCGTGCCATCGCCTTCGAGCGCGACGGGCCGGCCGGAGGCGTCGTAGCCCACCACGTCGGGGAAGCCGTCCGAGTCGATGTCGGCGATGAGCACGCCGCCCGACATGCTCGCGTTCGGGTAGGACCACTTCTCGATGCCGGTCGCGCCGTCGATCGCGACGATGTAGCCGCGCGCGCCGAACGCCACGATGACCACCTCGGGAGAGTCGTCCGCGTCGATGTCGCCGTCCCCGTCATCATCGTCGAGATTGCCGATCACCGGCTGCGCGTACGAGTTCACCGCGGTCGCGTCGGCCGCGGGCGCGCTGAACGTCCACTTGGTGCGCACGTTCCAGGGGTCGGTCACCGTGCCGCTTCCGCCGCCCGACGTGCCCGTACACTCCTCGACGATGGCGATGTCACCGGCCACGCCGGCGTCGAGCTCCGGGCACACGCTGTCGAGGCAGTCCGCGCGGCCGTTCCCGTCGGCATCGACGAAGCCCTCGTCGATCTGCCCGTCCCCGTCGTCGTCCACGCCGTTGCAGGCCTCGTCGACCTCGCCGTCGCCATCCTCGTCGATGGGCGGCTCGTCGGTGCCGCCGGTGTCGGTCCCCGCGCGGTCGTCCTTCACGGTGAACTCGTTGTCGACCGCGCAGGCGACCAGGAAGAAAAGGGGCACCAGCGGTACGAGACAACGCATGAAGACTCCGGTGCCCGTGGTCGGGCTTGGGGTCGGGAGAGTAGCACACGATCCCGTGACCGTCGGGACCGAAAGGGACGGGCGAACGGCGGAGATCCACCTTCTCCTCGCCTGGTCCGGTCGGCCGACGCCGGGGAGCATGATACGTTGGAGGCGACATGTTGACCAACGGAACCCTGCTCGAGGACCGCTACCTCGTGCTCGATCACATCGGTACCGGCACGTTCGCACGCAGGTATCGGGCGCGGCACGTGACCCTCCAGACCAGCCACGTGCTCCAGGTGCTCGAGCCCCCGTATGCGGACGCGGCAGAGGTCCGGGCGCGTTTTGTCGCCGAGGGGCGCATCCAGGCCGGCCTCCGGCATCCCCACCTCGTCGCCGTCACCGACGTGCTGACCACGCCCGTCGCCGCCGTCGTGACGGACGTTGTCGCGGGCCCGACGTTGCGGGCGCACCTCACCGCGCTCGCCCGCCCCCTCGACCACGCGGAGATGCTGGCCCTCGTGCTCCCCGTGCTCGACGCGGTGGCCGCGGCGCACGCGGCCGGCATCGTCCACCGCGCCCTCGCGCCCGAGCACGTGATCCTCGCCACCGACGCGCAGGGCCGCCCGTGCCCGATGGTGACGGACTTCGGCCTCGCCCGCGTGCTCGAAGGCACCACGCCGACCACCGCCCATCGCCACGCGGACCTCGCGCGGGAGGCGGGCCTGCTCCAGTACCGCAGCCCCGAGCAGGTGCGCGGAGACGACGACGTGGGCCCCGCCACCGACATCTACGCGCTCGGAGTGATGGTCTACGAGCAGCTCACGGGACAGCTGCCGTACGAATCCGGCGGTGAATCTGCGGACGCCTTCGACACGCGGCGCGACATCCTCTCCGGCACGTGGTGGCCGCCCGAGATGCTCGTGCCAGACCTTGCGCCCGAAGTCGGGGCGCTGCTGCGCCGCGCGCTCGCGCTCTCCCCCGAAGCCCGCTTCCGCGACTGCGCGTCGTTGCGTACCGCGCTGGTGGAGGCCGGCGGGGCGCCGGTCGTCGAAGCGCCGGTCGTCGAAGCCGCCGTCCCGGACGACGACGTGACCGATCCGGGACGGCCCGCGCGCCCCGTCGTGTCCCCTGCCCCGGTGGTCCCCTCCCTACCGCCCGTGCCTCCGGTCGCGGCCCCCAAGGTGGACCCCCCGGTGTCGGCGCGCCCGCCACCCGCCGCCCGTTCCCCCTTCCCCGTCGCGCTCCTCGCCGTGGGTGCGCTCGGGCTCGTGGCCGCCGCCGCCCTCGCGTACGTCCTCTGGCCGGCGCCCCCATCCGTGTCAGCCGACCCCGTGGCAGCCGGCTCAGCCGCGACCAGCCCCGTCGCGAGCACCGGCGAATCCGTCGCGGCCATCCCCTCCGCGCCCGCGGCGGACCTCGCGGTCCGGTACCCCATGGTGCTCCTCGCGCCCCGCCGCTTCACGATGGGCGCGGATCCGTCGGAGCCGGGCCGCTGGAAGGACGAGATCGCCCACCCCGTCCAGCTCACCCGCTCCGTGCTCGTCGGGGCGCACGAGGTCGACCAGGCGTTGTGGGCCGAGCTGATGGGCACGAACCCGAGCGCCCAGGCCGCGCCCACCCACCCGGTCGGGGGCGTGTCCTGGCGGGACGCCGTCGAGTTCTGCAACCGCCTCTCCCAACGCGAGGGGCTCGTGCCCGCCTACGTCGTGGGGGCAAGCGTCACGTGGGAGCCGGGCGCCGACGGCTTCCGCCTCCCGACCGAGGCCGAGTGGGAGGCCGCCGCGCGCGCGGGCGCCGCGGATCCGTTCGCCGGTGCCGGTGGCGCGGGCCCCAAGCGCCTCGCGGACGTGGCGTGGTACGACCAGAACGCGGGGGGCGCCACCCACCCGGTCGGCGCACTCGCGGCCAACCATCTCGGCCTGTTCGACATGAGCGGCAACGTGAGCGAGTGGACCTGGGATTGGTACGGCGACTATCCGGTCGACGTGGCGGTCGATCCGGCGGGGCCGGACCGCGGCGAGTCCCGCGTGCACCGGGGCGGCAGCTGGGATGCAGCCGAGCGCACCCAACGCGTCGCGTATCGGCGGGCCGCGCTCCCCGAGACGCGCAGCCCGAGCATCGGCCTGCGCGTGGTCCGCACGGTCAGCCGGGAAGCACCAGCTGATCGTTGACCTCGATCAGGTTCGGGTTGGGAAAGCGTGACTTGTTGAGCGTCCAGATCTCCTTCCACCGGTCGGCGCCTCCCAACTCCCGCACGGCGATCGCGCTCAACGTGTCACCCTTGCGGACGACGTAGAGGCGGCCTTGATCGGTGGGCGCCTCGCGCTTGTCCCCGCCGGAGAGCCAGGCGCGCACGGCCCCCGCGTAGTCGTCGGACGCGCGGAAGCGGGACAGGCCCACGTTGACCGCCGCGAGGAGCTCCGGCTCCCCCGCGCGCACGCCCGCCGCGTAAGTCGACTCCGTCAGGTTGTATTGGGTGATGCGGAGCGCCCCCTTGTTCTTCCGGCTCTCCGCGGACCACTCGGCCAGCTCCGCGACCGCATACGGGTAGTCGTAGATGAACGCCGCGAACGTCCCGTCGCGCAGCGCGTCCCAATACCCGTCCTCCATCCGCGTGAGGCCCGTGTACCCCTTCACCATCCCTGCCACGGCCTCGGCCGCGGCGTCATCGTCGAAGATGCCGATGTCCTTTCCCCAGAGGTCCGCCACGGTCCGCACCGAAGACTTCGCGGGTACCACGAGGCAAAGGCCGAAGTCGAGGTACCCCTCCGACCACGCGATGCCCGGTTGGGGCGCCGGGGTGTACCCGGACACGATGATGTCGAACTGTTGCTTGTCGACCAGGAGCTCCGGCAGCTCCGAATACTTGCCATGGACCACGCGGACGTTGGGGACGCCCACCGCTGTCGCCACCCACCGGGCCACCTGGTAGTCGAACCCATCGGGCTTGCCGGCGGCGTCGGGCACGAACATGGGCGGCGTGCCGACGCCCGCGGGCTCCCCCGTGTCCATCCCGACCAGGAGCTCGCCGCGGCGCCGGATCCGCTCGATCGCGGGGCCGGACAGCGCCTCGGCCGCGGTGGCGCCGGGGAGGCTCGGGGCCGGGGCGGAAGCCTCTACCGGGGGCGAAGGGGTGGCTTCGACGGCGGGTTCGCCTGCCGCGCCCGTAGGGCCGGGGGGAGACACCCCGAGCTCCGCGCAGGCGACCAGGGCAAGGAGCGGCGCGAGGAGCGGCGCGAAGCGCGTCGGGAACGAGGCGGCGCTGTGAACCGAGGAGCCTGGGATGTACATGGATGGTTCCGGGGTGCTCGCGGCGAGTATCGCACGAACCCTTGCGCGACGGCGGTGCATGCCGACCGCGAACGCGAGGGGCGCACGAAGGCGCCACCACAAACGGGTCCGTATCACGATGCGTCGCGACGGATACCCGTCATTCGTACAGGTTTTTCGGATTCCTGACTCCCCGATCCCGGCAGATGCGGGTTATCGGCCTGGGCCATGATTCGAACCAGCTTCAACCTGCCTGTTTCTCACGTTACCGGGCAGATCCGGAACGTCGTCCTCCACCTCGCCGAGAGCGCCTTCGTGGGCGCGGGCGCGGGCCTCCAACGCGGGGCGGCGCTCGGGGTCGCCACCGGGATGGCCCTCGTCACGGCGTTGGCGCCCCGAGGCGTGTCGAACAACTCCTGCCCCGACCTGTCGTGCGCGGTGACCGGGCGAAAACTCCGCGGCTGAGCGCGCGTCGAGCGGGCATCCAGCGGACGGCCCACTGACAACGCGCGACCCCGCGATCACCCGCACCCCGAGCGCATCGTCCGGTGCCACGTGGCGGTGTGCGAGGCAACGGCTGGGCATCTCGTTACTTCCGCGCCGCCCCCGGGTCTCTACCTCCAGGGAACGACGTTGGAGAGAGATGCCGCTCACCCTGATGATGGTCCTCGCCTGCCAGGAGATGCCAGGCTTGAACCCCCTGACGAACCCGAATCCTCGTCGAGGGGACGGGGAGGCAGAGCCGCCGATTCGCACGCCCGACGACCCCACGGAGGAGGCGGAGGACGCACCGGGCGCGGGTTTTCCCTTCGCCGATCACCGCGTCTTCGTGCTCGATCTGGAGCTTCCTCCCACGTCGGTCGAGACGTTGGATCGCGGGAGCGACTACGTGCCGGGCACCCTCCGGTTCGCCGGCTTCGAGGCCCCGGTCGGCGTGCGCACCAAGGGTTCGAGCACCTACGACGATCTGGACGGCAAGCCCTCCCTGAAGCTGCACTTCGGCGCGCTCACGCCGGGCGCGACGTTCCTCGGCGTGGAGCGCCTGACGCTCAACAACATGAAGTACGACGACACGATGATGCGCGAGGCCGCCGCGTACCGCCTCTTCGCGCAGATGGGCGTGCCCGCGCCGCTCTCCAGCCACGCGCGGCTGAGCATCAACGGCACCGACTACGGGGTCTACAGCCTGGTGGAGACGCTCGACGAGAACTTCCTCGGGCGGGCGTTCGACGCGGATCCGGACGGCAACCTCTACGACACGGTGTTCGTCTACTCCGACCTCACCTCCGGCGGGCTCGTCAACTTCGAGCTGCAGGAGGGTGACCCCGCCACCGCCGGCGCCGACCTTGCGGCGCTCGTGTCCGAGCTCGACGGCGGCAACATCCTCGACGTGCTCGAGACCCGCTTCGATCTCGAGGCGACGCTCTCCTACCTCGCGATCGATCTGTTGAGCGCGAATTGGGACGGCTATTCGCGCAACACCAACAACTACCTCATGTACCACGCGACCCTGACCGACCGGTGGTACTTCGTGCCTTGGGGCCAGGACACGGCGTTCCGTGGAGATGGCCCGTTGTACGCGGGTATCCGCTCCCGTGTCACCGGCGCCTGCCGCGCGGACGAAGCGTGCGCTGCGTTGCTCGAACAAAGGGTGCGTGACGTGATGGTGGTGTGGGAGGAGCAGGACCTCTACGGTTGGACCGAAGCGTTGGCCGCGGTGGTCGTCCCCGAGTGCACGACCGACCCGAAGAAGGGCGGCGACTGCGACGCGGAGGACATCCTGGACCACCTCGGCACCCGGGTGGACTCCGTGCGCAGGGACATCGGACCGTGAAGGATCGGGCGCCCGGAGTTGGTCCGTCGGGTGTGTGTGTAGATTGCGTCGAACCCAAGGGAGCGGGGATGGTCAAGCTGGGGGACAGTGACACGGTAGGCCAGCTGGCAGCGACCACCGCCCGCTTCGCGGCGCGGCGCCAGGCGGGCGCCGTGGGGTGGGACGCCGACCTCGGCACCTGGGCCGCGTTCCGCTACGCCGAGGTGCGCCAGGTGTTGACGGAGTGGGAAACCTTCTCGTCCGTGCGCGCCGTCTCTCCCACCGCGTTCCGCCCGAGCCTCATCACGACCGACCCGCCGCGGCACCCGCAACTACGCGGGTTGCTCGCCCGGGACTTCACGCCGCGCGCCATCGCCCTGTTGGAGCCGCGCATCCGCGAGGTCGCCTCCACGCTGCTCGCGCCGGCGCTGGCGGGAGGCGGCTTCGATCTGGTCGCCGACTTCGCCCACCCGCTCCCTGTCATCGTGATCGCGGAGATGCTCGGAGTCCCGGCGTCCGATCGGCCCCTGTACCGCCGCTGGGCCGAGGCGATCGTGGGCGGCCCCGGCGCCCGCCTCCTCATCGGGGCCGAGCCGACGCCGGCAGCGCTCGCGGCCCGCGGCGAGATGGACGCCTACTTCGTCGACGCGTGCCGGACGCCGGGCCGGGCGAGCACGGACGGGCTGCTCGCCGCGCTCCTGAACGCCCGGATCGACGGAGATGGCCTCGAGGAGTGGGAGATCCTGAGCTTCTGCTCGCTCCTGCTGCTCGCCGGGCACATCACCACGGTCAACCTCATCGGCAACACGGTCTACTGCTTGTCGGAGCACCCCGAGGCGCTGGCGAGGCTCCAGCAGGACCCCGCGCTCCTCTCCACCGCGGTCGAGGAGGTCCTCCGGTACATGTCCCCCGTGCAGGGGATCAGCCGCGTGGCGACACGCCCGGTCGAGCTCGGGGGTGTGTCGCTTCGCGAGGGCGATCGGGTGGTCGCCTGGATCGCGTCCGCCAACCGGGACGAGCGCGTGTTCGCGGAGGCCGACCGCTTCGACGTCGGGCGTCGTCCCAACCCCCATCTCGCGTTCGGGATGGGGAGCCACTTCTGCCTCGGGGCGCCGCTCGCCCGCCTGGAGGGGCGCATCGCGCTGCAGGTGCTGCTCGAGCACCTGCCGAAGCTGCGTCCGATCGATCGGGACCCGCCGCGGCTCGAACCCGCGGGGATCTTTCGCGGGTTCACCCGCCTGCCGGTCCAGCTCCCGCCGCACTGACCACCGGGCCGGGGGCGGCGCCACGCGTGGTACGCTGCCGGGCATGAGCGCGCCCCTCGTAGAAGCGACGTACGTGGATCTCCGCATCACGTTGCGCACCGGCAGCACGCCGGACTCGTTCCACGCCACCGCCAGCGTGGGGGACGAGAGCGTCGACGGCACGCTCACCGTCTCGATGACCGCCGACCAGGTGCGGCAGGCGATCGACCAGGCGCGCGCGTCCACCAACCCCACGCTCTCGCGGCAGCGCGCGCCCGGCTCGACCGATCCGCTGCGCGCGCTCGGGACCCAGCTGTTCGAGCGGCTCTTCGAGGGGCCGCTCGGCCGCGTCTACCTCTCCGCGCTCAAGCAGGCCGAGGCGCCAGAGTCCCTCGGGCTGCGCCTCCGCCTCGTCGTGGACGATCCGAACGCCGCCGCGTTGCCCTGGGAGTTCCTCTACGATCCGCGCGGGGACGCCTACCTCGCGCTGTCGCTCCGCACGACCGTCGTCCGCCAACGGAGCGCCCCCTCCGCGAACGGAGGCGCGCAGCCATCACGTGTCCCGGGCCCGCTGCTCCGCGTGCTGTACGTCATGGTGGATGCCGGGGGGTACCTGGGCGGCCGGGAGGGGATCGCCCTGGTCGAGCAGATCGCCGAGAACCACGCGTCCATGCGCGTGGTGGTGCTCTCCGAACCGACCCTGCCGCAGCTCGCGGAGGCCCTGGCGGGCGGCTGTGACCTGCTCCACTACGTCGGCTCCGTCGAGGACCTCAACATCCGGCTCGGCGGCCGCGAGTGGGTTCCGGCCGAGGCGTTCCTCTCGCTCCTACCGCCGTCCGTCCGGCTGGTCTTCCTCGACACCGACGGCGCCGACCGGTTCGCGAGCGCGTTGGCTCCCCACGTGGAGTCGGCCGTGGGCATCCGCGGCCTCATCTCCGTCGAAGCGTCGGTGGTGTTCGCCGAGGGCGTGTACAAGTGCCTGCTGGCGGGCGGGTCGATGGAGGCCGCCGTCGCCACCGCGCGGCGCAAGCTCGGCGCCGCCCAACCCGCCGGCCGCGAGTGGGGCCTGCCCGTGCTCTACACACAAGACCCGGGCGCGCGGCTCGCCCTCGCCCCCGTGCGCTTCGAGACGAGCCCGTTCGAGAGCTTGTGGAGCCCGCCCGACGCGGGCCCGATGAGCCCCGTGGGGTACCTCCTGGCGCTGTACACGACCAACATCCGCGCGCTGGAGGCGCAGCTCGCCGAGCTCGGCGACGCCCCGCCCGATTTTCTCGTGGAGCAGCTCCAGGACGAGCGGAACGCCGCCGCCGGGCTGGAGCCCCAGATGTCCGCCCCCGAGGTGAGCTGAGCATGCCGGTCAAGACCCCCCGCGCGGACCACACTGCCAACCTCAACCGCCTGGTGGCGCTCTTCGGGCGGCTCGACGAGCGGCGCGGGCGCACCGCGGCCGTGGAGAAGGCCCTGGCCCCGCTGCGAGGGCCCGGCGGGCTCGTGGTGGAGGGAGAGCTTCGTTACGCCGAGCAGCTCACCACCACCTTCGAGCAGGCGCGCGCCTTGTTCGCGGAGCTCGTGGCGGACCCGGGCGCGCTGACCACCGAGAAGCTCGACACGCTCGACGAAACGCTCGACGCGCCGATTTGGGAGGTGACCGAGCAGGTGTGTGACGGGCTCGCCCGCAAGGCCGAGCGGCGGGACACCGTCACGAAGCGCTACGACGATCTCTTGCGCCAGGCGCGCAGCCGCCAGACCCTCGCGCGGGAGGCGATCGAGCGGGCGCGGGAGGTCCGTGCGCCGCTGGTGCGCGAGGTGTCGTGGTTGCGGGGCGCGGAGAGCCTCCTCGCACAAGCGTTCGGCGCGCTGGAGAACCGCCAGCTGGTGCGGGTCGTCCAGCCGCTGGCGCGCCTCCAGGAGGAGGAGCGGGTCGAGACGGACCTGCTCGGCAAGGTCAACGGCAAGTACGACCTGGCGCGCCCGCTGAGCCGCCAGCTCGAGCTCCTCATCATGAAGTCCGCGCGGGACGCCCAGGGCCGGCTCCGGTACACCGTGCTGCTCCGCACCCCCAGTGAGCCCGGCACCCACGGGGTCAACATCCAGGGCACGAGCACGATCGTGCACCAGGACCGCACCCGCATCAGCGAGGCCATCGCGCGGCTGGCCCGCGGGGTGGGCGCGCAGGTGGTGCCGATCGAGAACGCCGGCGGCACCACCCGCTCGATGTTGCCGGTGCCCCGGGTGGCGCCCGGGCCCGCCGAGGCCGATGTCGACGGGCTGCTGCGGGACCTGGGCGAGCTGATGTACCGGCTCCTGCTGCCCGACGCGATGCAGCGCTATTTGGAGGACGACGCCGCATCGGTCACGATCACGACGAACGATCTCGAGCTCCCCTGGGAGCTGATGTACCTCGACGGCTACCTGTGCCTGAAGCGCCCGGTAGCGCGGATGCCGCTGGGAAATGCCTTCCCCCGGGGGGAGCGCGCCCCCACGCCGATGCGCGCGAAGATCAAGTTCGCCCTCATCTACTCCGACCCCACCGGCAACCTCCCCGGCGCCCGCCGCGAGGTCGAGCAGATCCGCGACAACCTCGCCAGCTTCGGGGACCAGATCGAGGTCACCGTGCTGGCCGCCGACACCGCGGGCGGCCTGGATCTGAACGAGGCGCTCCGCAACGGCAGCTACGATGTCATCCACTACGCCGGCCACGCGTGGTTCGACGAGGAGGATCCCGACCTGTCCGGGCTGGTGCTCGCCGAGGGGGAGGTCTTCTACGCGCAGAAGATCCGGCGCCTGAACGAGGGGCGCCCGCTCGTGTTCCTGAACGCGTGCTCCTCGGCGCGCATCCGGGAGGAGGTCCCCGGCGGCGTGTACGACCAGCTCCCCGCCGAGGGCCTCGCCTCGGCCTTCATCTACGGCGGCGCGCTCGCCTGCATCGGCTCCATCTGGCCCGTGCCCGACCGGCAGGCCGCCCAGCTGGCGACAGCGTTCTATCGCAACGTGCTCGACGGGCACATGATCGGCGAGGCCCTCCGCATGGCCCGCGCCGACCTGTTTCGGCAGAACCCCCGCGACCCGACCTGGGCGGGGTTCGTGCTCTATGGCAACCCGACGTTCACCCTCGTGGAGTGAGGCCGCGTCGGGCTCTCAGGCGCTCGTCAGGGTGCGCGTGTCCCCGAACGGGTCGGCTTCCAGCATCGAGGAGTCGTACATCAACACGGAGGCGACGCGGGCGGTCCACCGCTCGGGTGACGCCGCGGGCAGCATGCCCCGTGTCGGGTCGCGGAAGGTCGCGGGGAGCTCGTAGGAGCGGAACGTGGTGTCCGGCCGGGAGGTGCCGACGACCACGAGGCGATCGATGCCCACCGACCGACCGGGCGCGACCCCCGCCACGAACTTGTCGCCCACCACCTCGCCGAGCCACACGATCTGCGTGGAGCGCGCCGGGATGCGGATCGCGTCCGCCAGGATCTCGACGGCGCCGGCCATCGAGCAGTTCAGCACGCCGACGGTGAGCGCCTGGGCGCTGCGGTTGGTCAGCTCGACCACGAACTCGGTGCCGACGTCGAGCCGCCACCCGAAGCCCCCGCTGGGATCGGGCGGGAGGTGCGCCCCGCCGGTGGGATCGGCGCCGGTCCGGAGCCGCACGTCGAGGGCGCCGGGCAGGTCCGTCGCGCGTTGGGCCAGCCGCAGCGGGCGGCGCCACTTCCGGGCGTGGTCGAGCGCGTCGACGATGTCGGCGTGATCGTCCAACGCGAGCTCCATGAGCGCCTCGGTGAGCTCCGACTCGATCGCGGGGTCGGAGATCTCGACCCGGTCCGGCGTCGTGACGCGGAGATCGAGATCGGCGTCGGCGTCGGTGGGCTCGACCAGGGTGAGCCAGGGCTCGGCGGCGAGGGCAGCCCGCAGCGGCGCGTCGTCCGCGAACAGGCGGACGCGGAGCCGATCGTCGGCGCCGGGCACCACGATCCGCGCCCGCACGATGTCGGAGAGCACCGTGCTGCCCACGGGATCGAAGAGCTGGGCACGGGCGGTGGCGCGGTCGGCGCTGACGACACGGACCCGCCCGATCCGCGCGGCGAGGTCGGTGGGGCCGCCCAGGGTCCCGAAACGTGCGGGTGCGTCGACCGGGTAGAGCGCCAGCTCCGTGCCGACGGTGGCGCCGCCGAGCGTGCCGACGTCGAGCGCCCACAGGTTCCCCGCGCGGGTGGCGGAGATGCCGGGCTCGACCCCCGCGGACGCGCCGCCGAGGATCGGCCGATCGAGCCGGCCGAGGAACACGGGGTTCTGGTCGGCCACCGCGCCCACCACATTCGCCTGGATCCGGCTCCACACGTGCGCCCAGGTGACGGCGTCGAGGTCGGGCTCGGTCTTCAGGCGCGACAAGAGCGACCAGGTCAGCGCCCCGCGCCGGCCCTCCGGCGGAAACGCGCGCTCCTTCGCGGTCTGATCGGCCTGGCAGGCGGCGATGACGTTGAAGGGGGCGCCCGCGGCCCCGACCATCGCGAGGAGGCCGCGCTCCGCGCCCGCGTCGGGCATGTCGAGCGCGTCCTCCTCCGCGCCCGAGAGGATCAGGCCGCGCACGCTCGTCGGGACGGGCTCGAACGCGCGGGTCGCGCCGGCCGAGTTGCAGCAGTCGAGCACGACGGTGAGCGGCACGTGCCGCGCGATGCGGGCGAGCAGGCCGTTGAGCTCCACGTCCCAGAGGAACGGGATCGTCCCGCCGGGCCCGGCGGCTGCGTAGTCGGCGGGCACCAGTGCCTCGCGACCCTGGTGGTCCGCGCGCCCGGCCACCTGCATGCCGTGCCCGGCGTACCACACGACCACGCGGTCGGGACGGGTGGCGGGCGCCGCCGCGAGCGTCGCGACCGACGTGAGCGCGGCGCGGATGGCTTCGAGCGTCGCCGGGGTCTCGGGGACGTCGGTGGGGACGGAGCCGGCGTGGCGAGACACGAGCTTCCGGATGTCGGCCTTCGCCACCTTGCCGCTGGCGACGAGGAACGCCTCGACCGCGTCGATGTCCCGCGCGCACCCTTGCAGCGGCCTCACCTTGGTGTAGGCGTCGATCCCGATCAAAAGTGCGTGGGTGGTCATGCCGTGCTCCTCGAAGCGACGCGAGGAGTCTACCAGAACGGCCTCGTTCTCCATCGTCGGCCGGGGCCGCGGCATGACGACGGCGCGCGTTCACGCCCGGTGAACACCCGGCCCGACGGCGGTGGTGTACGCTTCCCGCGTTTGCACGAGGATGGCTCGCAGATGCCCACCGACCCCACCCCGGCCCTCGCCCCCCTCGTGGTCCTCGCCGTGTTGGTCGGCGCCGGCGCCGCGGGAGGCCTGGCCCAGTCCCTCGCCCGGCTGCTCCCGAGCGACGGCGCGTCACTGACCGCGGTGAAGCCCGGCGTGTGGGCAGATCTCGCCGTACGTGCCGGCGTGGGCGTCGGCGCCGCGCTGCTCATCCCGGTCCTGCCGCTCGACGTGAAAGGCGAGCTGCTCGGCTACGTCGCGTACGGCATCCTCGCCGGTTTTGCCGGCCCCGCCGTGCTCACCAACGCGGCCGCCCGCATCGGTGCGATGGCGTCCGAGCTGAAGGTGAAGCGCCTGGAGGACGGCCTCGCGCGCGCGGGCGACGCGATCGCCGACGTGGAGAGCGCTCTCACCCAGGCCGACCAGGACACCCGAGACCTGAACGCGCCGCCGTTCGACGCGGGGGCCGCGCGCGCCCGCCTGGCCGAGATCCGCGCCCAGCTCGAGCGCCTGCGCAGCCACTGATCCCCCTCCCCCGTACGTTGGAGCCCGCCGTGCCCACGCCTACCGCCACCCTCGTCTACCAGGGCTTCCACCACACCTGGGCGAAGATCCCCCACCGCGTGAGCCGCCTCGTGTCCGGGCTCGAGATCGACGAGCCCGCCCTGGACGAGCCCGCCCTGGACGCGCCCGACGCCCTCGTCGGCGGCACCGTCGCCGGGATGAACTCGGGCGCCGACGGCGACGTCGCGCACCTCGTGACCTTCTACAGCGCGCTCGCCATCCCCGGCCTCCGCGTCCTGCACGGCGAGCTCCGGATCGAGGTGCCCGACGGGTGGGACGGCGCCATCGCGAAGGTGCTCCTCGACCCCGTGCCGCACGACTCCGGGCTCGCCGTGGGCCTGGGCGAGATCGGCGTCGTGCTGCTGCGCGGGTTCGACTGGGATCCGCGCCGGAAGGGCGCGGCGCGGGCCATCTGGCCCACCCGGATCGATCTTGGCGTGCGCGAGCGCGTGGTAGACGGGCGGCTCCACGTGGTCCCCCGCTTCCACGTCGAGCACCAGGACGCGCCCGACATCAAGGGGGCGCCGCGCACCCCGACGCTGCACCACGTCACCCTCCGCTACACCGCGCTCGTCGCGCCCGCGGCCCACCTGAGCGTGGTGGACGTGGCGGACCAGCTCCGCGTCCGGGACCGCCTGCTCGAGGACGGCGAGGGCTTCGCGAACGTGCAGCTGACGGGCCCACGGGGCCTCGCCCACGCGCTCTGCGCCACGAGCGGCCTCTCGTTCCGCATGGGCTCGCACGGGCCCGCCCCGCACGGCCGCTACTTCCAGGCGCTCGCCTGGGGCGTGGAAGATGGCGCGTGGGACGTCGTGACCGGCACGATGAACGTCGGACTGCGCGTCGGCGTGCGCGCCAACAAGCTGGTGTGGCCCGCCCGGTACGACGCCGGGCTCGACGGCCGCCTGCTCGTGTTCGACGGCGCGCGGCTCGGCGGCACCGCGTCGACCGCGGCGCGGGTGCGGGTCGAGGGCTCGGTGGAGACGCCCCCGTTGGCCCGCCGACCCATCACGCTCACACTCCCGGCCGGAGCAGAGCCCGACCTGGTCGAGCAGATGGACCGCGCCGGCCCCGAGTTGGAGGGCACGCGCGGGCTCGACGATCCCAGCGAGGGCGGCCTCCTCGTGCGTGACCCCGCCCCGCGTCGGGCCCCGCGTGGCGCGCGTTGCGGCGCCGCCCTCCGCGACTTCGACATCCCCTCCGGGCGCTCGCTCGCCGGCTACTCCAGTGACGGCGGCAAGGGTGGCAAGGGCGTCCGCCCCCTCCAGGTGCGCGCGCTCGTCCTCGAAGATGACGAGGGGCACGTGGTCGCGTTCGCGGCGGTCGAGCTCCATTCGGCCACACGGTACCTGCACGAGCGCGTCGCCGCGCTCACCCGGCGCGCGTCCTGCGGGCTCGACGTGCACCAGGTGGTCCTGCTCGGCACCCACACCCACAACGGGCCGGGCAACTTCTACGGCAACACGCTCTACGATTTGTTGTGTCAATCCAAGCCGGGCTTCGACAAGGCCTTCGCGGACGACCTGGCGGATGCCATCGCGGACGCGATCGACGCCGCGTGGCGCAGCGCCGTGCCCGCCACGCCCCGGGTCGACGTCGAGACCGTGTGGGGCGCCAGCCGCAACCGCAGCCTCGTCCCCTTCCAGGCCAACTCGGTCGCCGCGCGGTGGAACACCGAGTCCGGGCTCCCCGGCGCGCTCGACCCGGCGTCCTCGTCGGGCTCGCCCCAGCAGCGGGCCGTCGATCCGCGCGTGGTCGTGCTCTCCGCGTGGGACCGCGCGGGCCGCTGCATCGGCGCGATGGCGACGTTCGGTTGCCACAACACCGCGCTCGGCATCGGGCGCAAGGGCGAGCGCACCTACTCTCCCGACTGGGCCGGCCTCGTGTCGAGCGCCGTCGAGGCCGCCCTCCCCGGCAACCCGCCCATCCTGATGGGCCTCTCCGGCTCGGGGGACGTGTCCCCGCTCCCGCCGAGCGACGAGGGCGCGCGGTACCTCGGTCCCAAATCACAAGGCCTCCTCCTCGCCCGGTTCGTGGCCGACAAGGTGGGGGCCGCCGTGCGCCGCGCCCTGCTGAAGGCGCCCACCACCTTCACCCCCGTGCGCCTGCGCAGCTGGTACGAGGATTGGGCCTCTGTCGGCGGGGCCGACGTCGAAGGCGTCCCCAACACCACCCTCGGCGCGTGGGACATCGGCGCCCCCTCGCTCGGCGGGGCCGACGACTACTACTCGGGCCTGCACCCCTGGGCCGCGCGCGAGGGAATGGTCGGCGACCACTACGCCGCCGCCGATCCGCAGTTCCCCAAGGCCCCCGCGCTGGGCGTGCTCGGCAACCTCGTGCGCGGCTTGCAGATCGCGCAGCCCGCCCCGGTCCACGGGCTCCACGTCGTGCTGATCGGGGATCACGCCTTCGCCACGGTCCCCGGCGAGCCCACCACTGTCGCGGCGTGGACCATCGAGCAGGCCGTCCGCGAGGCGACCGGCGCCGCGTCGGCCTCCGTCATCGGATACACGGCGGACTACGCCGGTTACTACACCACCCGCGCCGAGTACCGCTTCCAACACTACGAGGGCGCCGCCACCCTCTACGGCCGCCACAGCGTGCCCCACCTCGCCGCGCGGCTCGCCCGGCTCGTCGAGACCCCGCCGTTCGTGGCCCCCGCCCGCACGATCCCCGCTTTCCCCTCCGCGGACACGCTCGAACGCGGCGGCATCCCGACGCCCGACCCCATCGCTTCGGGCACCCGTCGTGACGGCGCGACGCTCTACGCGTGGTGGGCGTGGCACCCCGAGTTCGCCCCCTCCGAGCCGCCGATCGTGCTGCTCTACACCGCGGACGCGCCGCCGCGCCCCCCCGACGACCTCGCCCGGCACGCGGTCGCGGTGGCCGGCGAGGACGCCGTCGTCTGGACCGCCGAGTTCCTGGACGAAGAGGGCGTCGACGGCGCCTGGCGGCGCATCACGTGCGTGGTGCCGCCGCCGTTCACGGCCGTGGAGCTCGAGGTCGGCGAGGCGACGCGCGGCGACCTGTTCCTCACTCCCGAAGGCGCCGCGGGCGATCCCGAGCTCGACGCGCTCTACACCGCGCTCCGGGGCCTCCCCGAGGAGCGTTCACTCGAAGCGTTTGAGACCGACGCGGGCGCGCAACCCCTCGCCCGCTCCGACCTCGGCGAGCTCCACCGCCGCCTCGCGGTCGACCCCGCGGGGCTCGGGCGCCAGCTCCACGCCACCGTCGACGCGGTCACCGTCCTCGACGACGACGCGGCCGCCGCGTTTGCCGTGCAGATGGTGGGCGAGATCGATGCCGCCTTCGCGGCCCCTGTGCTGGCGATCGCCGCGGTCGAGGCCGAGCGCGCGCCCGCCGACGAGGACACCCGCGGCCTGTTCGACAAGCGCCACGTCCCCGCGCTCCCCGCGAATTTCGATTTCGACGGCTACGACCCGCTCGCCATCCCCATCGACCCCGCCGAGACCCGCTTCCAGACCAAGGAGGACACCCTCGCCTACCTGGTCCTCACGGGCGCCGGGTTCCATACTGGCGTGCTCAAGCTCGATCCCGAGCGCCACGCGCACGACTTCGACTCGCGCTTCACCTACCCCTTGCGCTCGCCCAAGCCCGGCGAACCCGTGGACATCGGGCTCTTCGGCGACTTCGCCAACGGCCTCGCCCATTCGCGCTACGTCGCCCGCCAGCTCGTCGGCCTCCCCTACGCCATCCACCTCGGCGACGTGTACTACAGCGGCCGCCAGGAGGAGTTCGACGCCTACCTCGCCGGCCCGCTCGCCCCGCTGCTCCCCGACACCGAGCTGTTCCTCCTCGCGGGCAACCACGAGATGTACAGCCGCGGCCTGACCTTCCACCGCTACCTCGACCAGAAGCGCGCGCGCTTTCCCGATGTCCAGAAACAGGAGGGCGCGAGCTTCCGGCTCCTCGGCGACAAGTTCCAGATCATCGGCCTCGACACGGAGTGGTGGAAACACGGCCGTGTACGCCCCGAGATGGTCGAGCGCCTCGCCGGCTGGCTCCGCGAGGGCCGCCCCGACCGCATGAACATTTTGCTCACCTCCGAGCACGGCTACGACTACGGCTCCCCGGGCGTGAGCACCCTCCTCTCCCGCGACCTGAAGGACGTGCTCGCCGCCGGCCTGGTCGACCTCTGGTTCTGGGGCAACGTGCACCACGCGGCGCTCTACCGGCCCGGCGAATACGGCCCCTTCGCGGCCAGCTGTGTCGGGCACGCCGGCTACCCCTACTACACCCTCGACCCCGACGACCAGGACCGCTGCGCCGCGCCGCTCGAATGGGCGGAGTTCAAGTCACGCTTCTACGGCTTCGACGACACCGACGGCGCCCCGCTCCGCCCCGACGTTGGGAACAACGGCTGGTGCAAGCTCCGACTTCATGACGACGGGCATGCGGAGCTTGTGTATACGGATTGGCGCAAGGTCGAGCGGCATGTGGCGCACGTGACGCGGACTCCTGGGGGGGTCAAGGTGACGTAGGGGGTTGGTTGGCACGCGCGGCGCTGGTCGGCGCGCGGCGGGACCCATGGCCGACGGAACCTCACGGGGGGCATGGGTGGGTCGGAGCGCGGGGTGCAGTAGCGCGACACCTCCTGGCACGCCCCGGAGGGGCGCGTTCTCACGTCACGCGCGCCGGAGGATCAACTCCTCGTCCGACCAAGCGCCCACGGGGAAGCGGCCCGGGCGTGCGACAACGCGGGCGAGCGATTCCTGCACATCCCACCCACTCACCTCCTCCAATCCACCACCCCCCTCCCCTTGTCATCCGGCTGACAAACCGGACAGAAGAACGCGTCGTGCCCATGCACCCCCGCGCTCCGGATTTTCGTGCCACACCGCGGGCACGGTTCCCCGCCCCGGTTGCGCACTGCCAGGAAATCGCGCACCTTCTCGTCCAACGGCGGGTCCCGGCGGGCGATCTCGTCCCGGGCGTCACGGAGCACCTTCACCATCGCCGCGTGCAGCCGATCCAACTGATCGGAGGAGAGGGTGCCGACAGTGGCCTTGGGGTAGATGCCCGCCTCCCACAACGTCTCGTCGGCGTAGGCGTTTCCGAAGCTGTCGATGGTGTTCTTGTCCTTGAGGAACACCTTGACCTGCTCGCGCCGCTTCTTCACGAGCGCGCCCAACGCCTCGCGGGTGAAGGCCGGGCCCAACACGTCGATGCCGACGGGGAGCAGGCCGGGCACGCCGGAGAGGTCGCCCGAAGGGACCAGGTACACCTTCCCCATCTGCACGTCGTCGCGGTAGCGGAGCTCCTGCTCGCCGAGGCCCCACGCGACGGCGAGGTCGCCGGTGTCCTTCTGGCCCGCGGGCACGAACGAGAAGCGGCCGGCCAACATGAGGTGCACGACCATGTACCAGGCGCCGTCCAACGTCACGACGACGAAGTGGCCCATCCGGCGCACGTCCCGCACGGTGCGGCCGACGAGGACATCGAGCGCGACCGGCGCGCGGAGCACCACCGGCTTCTTGACGCGCACCGACGTGAACGTGGCGCCCACCAGCCGCCCGGCCAGGATCGGCACCTGGTGCTCGAGGTCGGGGCGCTCAGGCATGGGACGACGACGCGACGATCATCTCCGGACCCTACCACGGCCCTCCGTGGGCGATAGGTTCCCGGCATGAGCACCTCCTTTCCGCCGTTCACCGAGGAGCACGAGCTCCTCCGCAAGACCGTTCGCGACTTCACCCTCACCCACCTGACGCCCCACCGCTCCGAGTGGGACCAGGCGGGGGAATGGCCCGCCCGCGAGACGTTCAAGAAGATGGCCGAGCTCGGCCTGCTCGGCATCCGCTTCCCCGAGGAGTACGGCGGCGCCGGGCTCGACTGGTGGGCGCACACCGCGATGATCGAGGAGCTGTGCCAGGCCCGCAACGGCGGCGTCGTCATGTCGATCTTCGTGCACACCGACATCAGCACGCCCGTCATCAACGAGATCGGCACCGAGGCCCAGAAGCAGCAGTGGCTGGTCCCCGCCATCCGCGGCGAGAAGATCGGCGCCCTCGGCATCACCGAGCCCGGCGCCGGCTCGGACGTGGCCAACCTCCAGACCACCGCCCGCATCGAGGGTGATCACTTCGTCATCACCGGCGCCAAGACCTACATCACCAACGGCTCCTTCGCCGACTTCATCATCCTCGCCGTGCGCACCGGCGATCCCGGCTTCGGCGGCGTCTCGCTCGTCATCTTCCCCACAGACACGCCCGGCTTCACCGTCGGCAAGAAGCTCGACAAGCTGGGCACCCGCTCGGTCGACAGCTCGTTGTTGCATTTCGACGAGTGCCGCGTCCCCGTCGCCAACCTGCTCGGCGCGCTCAACGGCGGCTTCGTCCACATCATGCAGAACTTCCAAGGCGAGCGCCTCGTGGCCGCCATCATGGCCGTGAGCGGGATGGAGATCCAACTCAAGGACGCCATCGCCTACGGCCAGACCCGCCAGGCCTTCGGCAAGCCCATCGGCAAGTTCCAGGTGTGGAAGCACACCTTCGCCGACCACCTCACCGGCCTCGAAGCCGCCCGCTGGCTGACCTACCGCGCGGTCCAGAAGATCAACGCCGGCGAGGATCCCACCCTCGAGGTGTCCCAAGCCAAGCTCTTCACCGCCGACATGGCACAGAAGGTGGCCTACGACTGCCTCCAGTTCCACGGCGGCTACGGCTTCATCGAGGAGTACGACATCTGCCGCGCCTTCCGCGACGTACGCCTGCTGACGATCGGCGGGGGGACGAGCGAGGTGATGAAGGAGATCATCGGGAAGTGGTCGGGGTTGTGACATTGGGTGCGCGGGGCGCGCCCCCGGCCGCGGACGGCCGGGGCCGGACCGCTCCGGGGTCGCCCTTCGGGCTCCGTCGGCGCGTCCGGCCGCCCTGCCGGGCGGCCGGGGCGCCGGACCGCGGCAGCCTCTCGGCCGCCGCGCCCTCCGCGCTCCTCGCGCGGGGAACGACCTGCACCCCAGGAACTTCATCGCCGAGGGCCTACGTCGCCGTCCCGAATACATCTTCCCGATACCGCCCGGACTCCACCAACCCCTGGAGCCAGCGCTCGGCGCCCTCGGCGTCACCGCCCGTGTGGTGCCGCCACACCGACTGGAAGGCCTTGCGGACACCCGGGGCCATGTAGGCGCCGTCCCCGCTCACGAGCACGACGGCGTCGCGCTCGAGGAGCTCCCAGACCGCGTCGCCGCGCTCCTCGATGCGGGCCTGGACGAAGACCATGCCGGCGCCCGGGACGTGCGAGCACGCCGGGATCACGCGGGTGACACCCTGCGCTTCCATGAGCTTGAGCTCGTCCTCGTAGAGGAAGTCGTGGTCGGGGCGGCGGAAGCCGAAGAACAGCAGCGAGGGGCCCAGCGGCTGGCCGCGGGCGCGCATCACCGTGCGCTCCAGCAACACGCCGCGCAGGGGCGCGATCCCGGTGCCGGCGCCTACGAGGAGCAGCGGCAGGGCGGGGTCGATCGGGGCCGAGAACGCGGGTGAGCTACGCACGAAGGCGTGGATGTAGCTGCCTTCCGGGCGGGTACCGAGGTAGGTCGAGCACACCCCGGCGTAGGTCCCGTGGCCCCGGCGCGCGGGCGCGTCCACGACGCTGACGGTGAGGCTGCAGCTCCGCGCGTCGACGAGCGGGGACGAAGAGATCGAGTAGTACCGGGGCCGCAGCGGCGCGAGCATCGAGAGGAACGTGCCGAGCGGCAGCCGGCAGGCCGGCGCCTCCTCGAGCAGATCGAGCACCGTCCGGTGCGGCTCGAGGACCCAGGCGCGGTAGCGCGCGACCGAGTCGACGTCGTCTCCGGCGAGCAGCTCCAGCTTGCGGCGCGTGTGCGGACAGGGCGTGTGCTCCGCGAGCACGCGGATCTGCGGCCGGGTGGCGCGGTCGTGGAGCTCCACGTACTGCATGAAGAGGAGCGCGGCGCCGACCGGCTCCGCCGGGAACGAGGTGGGGCCGGCGGGCGCGCAGGTCACGCGGAGGCGCGCGTCGAGGGTGAGGCCGAAGCGGGCGAGCGCGCGCTCTACGAGCGCGGGGGAGTTGTGAGGGATGACGCCCACGTGGTCGCCGGCGCGCCAGGACGTGCCGTCGGGCAGCTCCAGCTCGAGGTGGTGCGTGGAGCGCTCCGACGGGTCGGGCCCTGCGCGGCGCTGGAGCTCCCGGTTCACGCGCACGCAGAAGGGTCGGGCCCCGAACGTGCGGACGAAGGGGTTGGGCACGGGCTCCGGGAGCACGTGCACGGTGACGGCGGGCGGCGCCTCGACGGCGTCCCGCGGGCGGGCCTCCACCCCGAACGTGGCGCCGAGCGCGCCCCAGAGCTTGCCCTCCCAGCCGCGGAAGTCGCCGTCGAGGTCGTCGCGCGCGTCGCCGATGCCGCGAGGGACCAGGCGCTGTCCGCCCAGCGCCGCGAGGCGCTCGTCGATCCGGCGGGGGACGGCCTGGAACGTGGACGCCCAGTCCCTGTGCCCGCACCCGAACACCGCGTAGCGGACGCCCCGCGCCGCGTCGCCGCGCTGCTCGTCGAGCCAGGCGCAGAAGCGCGTCGCGTTGTCCGGCGGGGTGCCGTTGTAGGTCGAGCACACGATCACGACGGCGCCGTCGCGCGGCAGGGCCCCGACCGCGTCGTCGAGCGCGCCCGCGCGCGCCGCCCACCCTCGCTCGCGCCCGGCCTCGGCGAAGCGCCGCGCGAACCCCTCGGAGGTGCCGAGGTTCGAGCCGAACAGCAACAGGAGCGGCGTGGCGTGGGTCGGCACATCGAGGCGCGGCGCCTCCTGGCGGGGCGGGGCGGGCGCCTCCGCGGGGCGGGGAACCGCCGACTGGACGCGCCGGCGCACCACGAGCCGCAGCCCATCGGGCTTGATCCCGCCGGCCTGCCGGAGTCGCAGGCGGTACCCGACCGGATCGACGAGGTCGAAACGTTGGAGGATCTTCGCGAGGGCGAGGGTCGCCTCCTGCATCGCGAAGTTGCGGCCGAGGCACGCGCGTTGGCCCGTGCCGAAGGGCATCCACGCGGCGGGGGGACGCGCGGCCTCGGCCTCGGGGTCGAAGCGGGACGGGTCGAAGCGCTCGGGGTCCGGGCCCCACACGGCGGGGTCGCGGTGCACGAGCGGGAGGAGCACACGCACGTCGTCCTCGGGCGTGATCGCCCACTTCCCGCCGAGCACCGTGGGGGCGCGGGGGCGGCGCGAGAACACCGACGCGGGCGGGTACAGGCGGAGCGCCTCCATCAGCACCTGCCGCACCTGGCGGAGCTGTCGCAGCTGCGCCGCGGTGGGCGCGGCGTCCACGTCGCCGCCCAGCACGGCGTCGACCTCGTCGCGCGCGCGGCTGCGGGCCTGCTCCTCGCGCAACAGCAACGCGATCGTGAACGACAGGAGCGCGCTCGTCGTCTCGTGGCCGGCGATGAGGAAGGTGACAACCTGGTAGCGGATGTTCTCGTCCGAGAGGTGCTCGCCCGTGCGCGGATCCTGGGCCCACAGCGCCACGTCGAGGACGTCGCGCGGCGGCCCGGCGGGTGTGCCCGCGGCGCGGCGCTCGGCGATCAGCCGGTCGACGAGCGCGTACATCCCCTGCACGGCCGCCTCGAACCGCGCCTCGGCGTCGGGCGGCAGGGGCCGCGCGAACTGCCGCGCCTGCCCGATCGCGAGGGCCTCCGCGACCTGCTCGGCGAAGGGATGCGGCCGCTCCCGGTAGAAGGAGTTGAGGCGGTAGTCGAAGGCGCACAGGCACACGGTCTCGAGCGCGAACCGGACGAGATCGTCGAGGACGTCGATCTCTTCGCCGGGGTTCAGCCGCTGCCACTTGAGGAGCAGCTGCTGCGTGGTGTCCCACATCTCGGGCAAGAACGCGCCGACCGGACCCGGCGCGAAAGCCGGCAGGAGCACACGATGGGCGCGGCCCCAGGCCGGCTCGTCCGTGTCCGCGGTGAAGAGCCCGTCGCCCGCGAAGCGACGCGCCTCCGTGAGCGCGCGGATGCTCTTGTCGAAGCGCGCGTCCTCACACACCTCCGTCGCGAGGGCGACGGTCGAGACGTAGAGCACGCGGTGGCCGTCGGGGTCGATCGTCTCGAGCACGGGGCCCGCGCGGGACGCCGCCGCGACCAGCTCCTGGATGGGGGTCGGGGGCTCGCCCGGCATCGGCGCGCCTCCCCAGGAGAACGCGGCCGTGTCGGACTCCGTGGGGCGGTCCTCTTCCTCGTTCACAGGCTCCTCACGCTTCGACGGAGCTAGTCACCGGGGGGCGGGGAGCGAGCGCGCCGGCCGCCAGCCTGGCTTACCCCAAGCGCTGGCGGGTAGGAGCTCCCTGGGAACCCCTACCCCCGGACCTCACTACTTGCCGATGTTGGACTGCGCGGCGGCGTTCACGAGCGCGGTCCGCTCCGCCTGCGTGATCGTACCGGCCGAACGCAGCGTGTTGGTCGTGTGCGTGACGCAGCTCACGTAGGCGCCGTGGTTCTTCCAGCTCGCCGTCGGCGAGCAGGTCTGCGCGGCCGAGCAGCCGTTGGTCAGGACCGGGGTGCGCGCCGGCGTGGCGGCGCACACGTCGCTTGCGTCCGAGACCCCGTCGCCGTCGTCGTCGGCGTCGCAAACGTCGCCGGTGCCGTCGCGGTCGGTGTCGGCCTGCGCGGCGTTCGCCGCGTAGTCGCAGTTGTCCGTGTCGTCGACGATGCCGTCACCGTCGCTGTCCGGCTCGCACAGGTTGCCGATGCCGTCGTGATCCGCGTCGGACTGGTCGGGGTTGGCGAGTCCCTCGCAGTTGTCGTCGCTCTCGCAGAGCCCGTCGCCATCGGCGTCGTTCTCGGGATCGACGGGACAGGCGTCGCGACAGTCCACGGCCCCGTCGGTGTCGGTGTCGAGGAAGTCGTCGGCGCCCGCACAGATGTCATCGCGATCGCAGGAGCCGTCGGCGTCGCTGTCGTCGTTCGCGTCGAGCGGGCAGATGTCCGACTCGCCGCAGACGCCGTCGAAGTCGGCGTCGTTGGTCGGGTCGTACGGGCAGAGCGTGTCGCACGCGTCGGGGATCGTGTCCGCGTCGGCGTCCGCGCGGTCGTCGCCGAGGCACACGTCGACATCGCCACACACGCCGTCGGCGTCGGCGTCGTTCGCCGTGTCGAGGGGGCAGAGGTCGCACGCGTCGGCGATGTCGTCGGTGTCGATGTCGGACAGATCGTCGCCGAGCGCGCAGACGTCGTCGCTGTTGCACACGGTGTCACCGTCGACGTCGTCAGCGCCCGCGCCGTCGTCGAAGTCGTGGGGGCAGGCGTCCTCGGCGGTGCAGAGGGTGTCGCCGTCCTGGTCGTTCAGCGCGTCGCCCGGACAGATGTCGCACGCGTCCGGGGCCAGATCGCCGTCGTCGTCGATAAAATCGCTGCCGTCGGGGCAGACGTCTACATCATCGGTCGCGCCGTCGCCGTCGGTGTCGTCCAGGCAGCCGTCGTCGTTGGTGTCCCAGCCGGAGGCATCCTCCGCGGGACAGAAGTCCAGGTCGTCGGTGAGCCCGTCCGCGTCGGTGTCGTCGAGGCAGCCGTCGAAGTCGGCGTCCCAGCCGGTGGCGTCCTCCGCGTCGCACTGGTCGGCGTTGTCGCCGACGGAGTCGCCGTCGCTGTCGACGGTCTCGCCGGCATCGCGCGGGAACGTGTCCGTCGCGTCGCCGACCCCATCGCCGTCCGTGTCGCGCTGCTCGGACGCATCGAGCGGGAACGCGTCGTGGTCGTCGATGGTCCCGTCCCCGTCGGAGTCGGCCTCGCACCCATCGCCGATGCCGTCCTCGTCCAGGTCGGCCTGATCGGTGTTCTCGACGTCCTCGCAGTTGTCCTCGCTCTCGCACCAGCCATCCAGATCCGCGTCGTTCTCGGCGTCGTCCGGGCAGAGGTCGCACGAGCCGATCCCGTCACCGTCGGGAACGCCGTCGGCGTCAGCGTCCAGGCCGTCGTCCCACCCTTCGCAGCGGTCGAGCTCGTCGGGCACGAGGTCGTCGTCGCCATCGCGCGTGTAGTCGGCGTCGAAGGGGAAGTCGTCCAGGTCGTCGATCGTGCCGTCGCCGTCGGAGTCGGCCTCGCAGAGGTCGCCCACCCCGTCGGCGTCCGCGTCCGCCTGGTCGTCGTTCTCGATGTCCTCGCAGTTGTCCTCGGACTCGCACCAGCCGTCCACGTCGGCGTCGTTCTCGGAGTCGAGGGGACAGAGGTCGCAACCCGTCGGGACGCCGTCGGCGTCGGGATCGATGGTGTCGTCGGAGCCGGCGCACACGTCGTCGGCGTCGGGCACGCCGTCGTCGTCGGCGTCGACGTTGTCGATGCAGCCGTCGTCATCGGCGTCCTGGCCCGTGGCGTTCACGGTCGGACAGGCGTCCGTGCTGTTGGGGACGCCGTCGTTGTCGGTGTCGCCCGGGGTGTAGTTGAGCACGCCGTTGTCGCCGGAGCCCTCGAGCGAGTTGGAGAGCCCGTTGTTGCCGTAGGGGCCGGGCACCTTGCCGGTGGTGGTGCTGACGCCGGGAACGACGGCCTCGACGCCGTCGAAGATGCCATCGCCGTCGCTGTCGAGGTCGAGGTCGTCGGTGAGGTGGTCGCCGTCCGTGTCGCGCCCGCAAACGGGCGTGAAGGTGATCCCGTCGAGGAGGTTGCCTGTCGAGGCGCCGGCGAACGCGAAGCGCGTCGTCGTCTGGCCCGCGGGCACCGTGTAGATGCCGCTGAGGAAGCGCCACCCGTTGGCGGGCTTGAGGGTGTCCTGGAGGATGACGGGCAGGGCGCCAGCGGGGGCGCCTGCCTTGAATTGCATCGTCTCGGTGGTGTTGCGGGCCCGGTGGTAGATGCCGTAGGTGTAGGACGTGCCGGGGACGGTGGGGACGTCCTGGTAGAGGGTGGCGACCTGGTTTGCGTTGAGCTCGGCGACCTGCCGTCCGTCGGCGGCGGTGACGTTCTGGAAGCCGTTGGCCCAGATCTCGATTTTCCTGTCAGTCGCCGTCGTCGTCCAGCCGGGCACGAGGCTCTCGTCGATGATCAGGCCGGTGCCACTCGCGGTCGCCGGGACCTCGAAGCTCCCGTTGATGAGCGAGATGTCGGCCGTGACACACTCGAGCTGGTCCGGCAGGCCGTCGTTGTCGTCGTCGAGGTCGGCGGCGTCCTGGATGCCGTCGCCGTCGGAGTCCGCGGCGAACGCGGGCGTGGCGGCGCAGAGGCCGACCAGGGTGAGCAACCCGAAACGGCGCGAGAAGGGGGAAGGGACGAGCTTCGAGATGCGCATGCACTCTCCTGGTACGGGGGAGACCGCCGGAGGGCCGGGGTCATCGCGAGTACCGGTGCAGGTCGCGCTTCGTTACCAGATGTCTCGAAGTTTCTCGGACGTCGGCGCTACGGCGGGGCGCCGAGGTCGGAGATCGCGAGGCCGAAGGTGTAGTATCCGAGCGGTGTCGCGTAGCGCTCGCACGCTTCCCACCGGCCGACGCCGGTCTGGGAACACACGAGCAGGTCCAGGGCGCTCGACGCGACGAGCTCCAACACGCCGTCGTCGTCCAGGTCTGCCAGGGTCGCGTCATGGAACGCCAGCGTCCGGTCGCCGAACGCGTCCGCACAGGTGTACCCCCCCGCCCCGTCGCCGAGGCACAACCGGGGCATCGTCCCCTCGTTCACGCAGAGGACGTCGAGGTCGCCGCGCCCGTCCGCGTCGACGTACACGGGCGGCCCGCAGTCCGGGACGGGCTGGGTGCAGGCGTCGAGTCGTGCCTCCCCCACCCCGCGGCACTCCGACCAGCCTTCCTCATCGAGGACCAGCTCCTCGATGCCGTCGCCGTCGAGGTCAATCCCCTCCACCGTCGCCCACAGGTGCTCGCCGCCGGGGCGCGCGACGCAAGCATCGAACCCTGCCGCGCCGTCGTTCTCACACCACACGAGCTCCGCGGAGCTGCGATTGACCGACGCGAGGTCGAGGTCGCCGTCCTGGTCCACGTCCACGACGCTCACGGTGGCCGCGTGCGCAAAGGGCAGGTCGGCGCAGCTGTAGCCGCCTGTCACCACCTGGAGGCACGCCTGCGCCCGCTCCCCGTAGGTGGTCCCCGGGACGACCACGTCCACGAGGCCGTCGCCGTCGAGGTCGCCGAGGCGCAGCTCGCCGTCACCGTCGCCCGTGTAGCTGGAGCGGCCCGGGAAGAGGTCCGTGCACGCGAGCCGATAGCCGTCGATCGGGCAGATCTGGGAGGCGAAGGTGTTGAAGGGGCCGACGAGGAGCTCGGGGACGAGGTCGCCGTCGACGTCCCCGAGGCTGTTCACGCCCGAGCCGCCCGCGTGGGCGTCCCGGCAGTCGAGGCCCTCTGCGCTCCCCCAGCAGACGGCCGCGTCGTCTCGCGGGTCGACCGGCAGGAGCACGATCTCCCGGTAGCCGTCCCCGGGGAGCGCGCAGTCCTCGTCGAGGTCGTCCGCGTCCCCGTCGCAGTCGGTGTCGCGCCCATCGGTGCAGTTCTCGTGCGCCCCGGGCCAGCTCGCGGGCCACGTGTCGTCACAATCGGCCGCATGGTCCCAGCCGTCCCCGTCCAGGTCGTCGTCCGGCGTCTCCGGCGTGCAGTCGTCGTCGACCTGGTTGTAGGCGAGCTCGGCGGCGTCGGGGGCCGCGGCGGGGTTGGCGTCGTCGCAGTCGCCCTCGGCCGGCGAGAAGCCGTCGCCGTCGCTGTCGCGCTCCACGAGGGCGGGTCGGAGCGCCTCGTTGGAGAGCGAGAGGCACGCCCCGAGGAGCAGGATCACGGCCGCCAGCCCACGAGCAGGGCGGCGCGCGGCGTGAGGGTGCGGGCGCTGTCGACCGCGAGCACCGGCGCCTCCGCGCCCACGGTGAACAGGCCGACCCAGTGTGTGCGCTCGTAGCGGACGATCGCGCCCGCGGTGACGACGGGGCCGAGCTGCACGCCGTCGGGCGTGAACCGGGCGAGCGCGCCCGTGCCGAGCTCCGGCCCGGCCGAGAGCGCGTCGCCCCAGGTCCAGCTCGCGAACGCGGTCGGGGTGACCGTCGGGAGCGAGCCCAGGTCGGACACGGGGCCCCAGGTGGGGAGGATCTGTACGCCCACCCCGGGCCGGCCGCCCCGCGGATCCGGCGGGCGGTACTCGCCGCGGAGGACGGGCGAGACGGCGGGGCTCAACGGATCGCCCAGCACGACCGGCGCCCACGCGGCGCCCACGGCGAGGGACAGATCCGCCTCGCGCCGATCGATGAGCCGCTCGAGCGAGACGCGGCTCCCGGGAGCGGCGTGTACGCGCCGGGCGAGCACGGTCTCCTCGTCCACGAGGACCTCCACGTCGTGCCACCCCCGCTCGAGGCCCCCGCCGCCGCGCGCGACCCCGTCCACGAGCACGGTCGCGCCCGCGGGCAGCGACGCCAGCCCGGTGAGGATGGCCCGGCGCGCGCGTGTGCGCTGGGCATCGGTCCCCGTCAGGTAGATGGGGACCCGCCCCTCCTCCTCGACGCGGATCCACGGCACCTGCAGCCCCGACGTGTACGTGAGCGTCCGGTCGCGCGCCCACTCGTGCGCCTCGCTCACGTCGACCAGGCCGTCCCCGTCGGCGTCACCCTCTCCCCTCAGCCCCTCGAGGAGGAAGTGTGTGTACACGCCGTTCTGGAGCGCCTCCGACTCCAACGCCGGGTCGAGCGGGCGCGCCGCGAACAGCTGCGCGTCCGAACGCCCGAGCTCGAGCAGGCCGGGTGTCGGCACCGCCCCCCGGGAGCGCTGGATCAAGGCGCGCGTGTCGGTGGACAGCCCGGAGCGCCCCTGCCCCGCGTGGCAGGCGTCCACGATGAGCGCGCGGCGGCGGGCGGGGAGCGCCGCGAGCCGCGCGGCGAGCGCGTCCTCGGCGAGGGCGGTGGAGCGGGGGGCGGACAGCAGCGCGTCGCTCGGCAGGAGGTAGAGGTCGGACTCGCCGGTGGACAGATCGATCGTGCCGTGGCCGGCGAAGTAGAGGACGAAGAGGTCGTCGCGGTGGAGGCGGCGCCCCACGTCGTCCAGCACACTCTCGAGCGTCGCGCGGTCCACGCGCCCGTCGAGCAGCTGGACCTCGTCGAAGTCACCGAGGTTCGGGTCGCGGAGGAGATCGGCCACGTCGGTGGCGTCCTTGGCGGCGAAGCGGAGGTCGTTCAGCGTCGGGTCGTCGTAGGTGTCCACACCGACGACCACGGCGACACGGCGGGACGCGCGCACAGCGCTCAGGCCCGCGGGGGCGGGCGTGGTGATGATGGCCGCGAGCGCTGCGCCGACGAAGATCAACGGACCTCGACCTCCCAGGTGTCACAGGAGGGCGCGTCGCAACCCGCCGTCGCCGACGCGTGGAAGACGACACGTCCAGGGCGGTCGAAGGTCCAGGCGAGCAGCTCCTCGCCGGCGGACAGCATCGTGGCCTCCGTCGCGACGGTGATCGTGGAGAGCGGGGTGGGGGCGCCCGTCGGCTCCTCTGCCCACACGCGCACCTCGGCCGGCGCATCGGCGGCGACCTCGAAGAACACGGCCGTGCCGACGGCGACCGGCGCGCCGCGTCCGACCCGCTCAGGCGGATCCCCGACCGCGTAGAGGCGCAGCTCGACGCGCGCCGTGGGGCGATCGGCGGCTCCGCGCGCCGCAAGGACATCCGGCCTCGCGGGCGCCTCCTGTGACGGCAGGAGAGCGCGGACGGCCAACACCGCCGCGGCCGCCAGCGCGAGCGGCACGGCGGCGAGCGCGATCCATGGGCGCCGGCGTGCCGCGGGCGCGGCGGGCTCCGCGAACACGCGCGCCTCGTCGAGGGCGGGGGGGCCGCGCCGCGGGGTGAGCGCGCGTAGCGATCGGTCGAGCTCGTCGTCGTCCATCACCCCTCGTACTCCCGGCGCCGCCGAATCGTTACACCAACTCCCGGATCTTCTGCCGCGCGCGCGACAGGCGTGTGCGGACCGCCCCCGCGTCCATCCCGACGATCGGCGCGATCTCGCTCGGCTCGAAGCCCTCCGCGACCAGCAACAGGATGGTGCGGTCCAGGCCCTCGAGCGCGAACAGGGCCTTGAGCAGCGTGAGCTTCGCCCCGACACGGTCCCGGTCGTCCACCAGGTCTTCCGCGAAGTCCTCCGGCACCGGGCGGCTCCACTGGTCGCGCCCGGCGTTGGCCGCCAGCGTGTACACCCACGCTCGGAAGGCCCGCTTCGGGTCATAGCTTGCGCGGAAGCGCCAGACGCGCGCCCACGTGTCCTGGAACGCGTCGTCCGCGACCGCCGCGCTCCCGAGGCGCCGCAGGAGGAACTTCCAGATCGGGTCCCGCCACCGCGCGAAGAGCACGTCGAACGCACGCCGATCGCTGGCCGAGACCGCCGCCATCAGTGCCTCGTCGGTCGCGGCGCTGTCGGCGCAGGTTGTGTCCACGCGAGGGGCCTATCGCGCCGCCCTACCGCGGACGGGCGCACGATTTCCCACAAATGACATTGAAAATGAAAGTCGTTTTCACTAAGACGCGGGTCGCGGTGCAGCTCGCGCCGCGACCCCGCCTTCTCGGAGCCTCCGATGTCCGCCCTCCTCCCCCTCCTCGCCCTCGTCGCCTGCACCCCCAAGGACGCCGCCGAGGCGCCCACGGGCTCCGCCGACGGCTACGTCCTCGGCTCCGTGGTCATCACGCCCGACGGGCGCACCACCTACTTCCAGGTGCTGCCGGACCTCGATCCGGACGGGCCGGTCACCAACACCAACGCGGTCGAGGCCGCCGGCAACGGGGTGCTCCTCACCCACGGCCACGACATTTTCCTCGGGCTCGCGGAGTCTCCAGAGTGGGTTCGTTACACCGTCGGCGAGGACGGCACGCTTGCCGAGAGCGGCCGGATGTCGTTGGCCGGCAAGGGCTTCAGCTACGTCGACTACGGCAACGCCATCCTCGCCGACGACCTCGCCGTGTCGATCAGCACCGAGGCCGCGGTGGCCGTGACGTGGAACCCGAGCACGATGGAGATCCTCGACACCATCGAGCTGCCGCACCTCGTGCGCGAGGGGTACGGCGTCGAGGTGTGGACCACGATCGCGGAGGACGGCCTCGTCTACATCCCCGCGCGCTGGGCCGACTGGGAGGGTGGCCGCATCTACCCGCTCGTCTCCACCACCATCCTGGATCCGCGCACGGGCACGATCGTGGGGATCGCCGAGGACGACCGCTGCGCGAGCGGCGGCCGGATCGTGTTCGACGAGGACGGCTACGGCTACGTCATGGGCGACGGCCGCAACTACGCGGCGCAGATGTTCGCCAACGCCGGCGGCGAGACGGCGGCGCCCAACTGCATCTTGCGGATCGCCCCCGGCGAGACCGACTACGAGGCCGACTACCACGTCGAGATCCCGGCGCTGACCGGCGGCTACGAGTCCGCCACCGAGCTCGAATTCGCCAGCCAGGGCTCGGGCGTCGCCTTCACCTGGTTGTTCTACCCGGAGGAGCTGCCCGCGGGCGTCGAGCCGATCGACTTCGGCTTCTGGTCGTATCCGGTCTTCAAGTTGTGGAAGATCACCCTCGGGGACGTTCCCGAGGCCGAGGAGGTCGACGGGGTTCCCTTCAGCGTGCTCGGCTTCGACGGCGCCTCGCTCGACGATCACCTGTACGTGGGCCTCGGCGACAACGAGGTCTCGGTGATCTACGAGGTGGACCCGGACGCGGGCACCGCCACGGAGCGGTTCACGATGGACGGCTACTTCTACGGCCTGTTCGCGCTGGAGTGAGCCACGCGAACTGCCCGTCGCCCATCTTGAAAATGATATTGACGTTCATTATCAAGACTGATTAGGTGGCGGGCGAGTTCGAGGTTCCCGATCCCCGGGGCGTCGTCGAGGGCTCCCCCATGACATCCGTGCGACGTATCCTCGGCCTGCTCCACCGTTGGTTCGGCCTGTTCACCGCCGTGTTCCTGTTCATCTCGGGGCTCACCGGCGCGTTCATCTCGTTCGACCACGAGCTGGACGCGCTGATCAACCCGTCGTTCTCGACCGCGCGCAGCGGCCCCGCGGCGCTGCCGATGCCGTCGGTCGTGCTCGCGGACCGCATCGAGAGCGCCGACCCCCGCGTCCGTGTCACCTACCTGCCGCTCTCCACCGAGCCGGGCCACGCGCTCCAGGTGTTCGTCGGGTCGCGGATCGACACCACCACCGGCCAGCCCTACACCCTCCCCTTCAACCAACTCGCGTTGGATCCGGCGTCCGGGGAGATCCAGGACTCCCGGGAGTGGGGCGCGGTCTCCCTCTCTCCCAAGAACGTGCTGTCGTTCCTGTACAAGCTGCACTACACGATGCACATCCCGGACGCGTTCGGGCTCCCGCTCGGCGGGGTGTTCATGGGCATCGTGGCCATCGTGTGGACGCTCGATTGTTTCGTGTCACTCGTGATCTCGTTCCCGAGCCGCAAACTCTGGCGCCGCTCCTTCGCATTTTCGTGGCGTGAAGGCGGGCGGCGCCTCCTGTTCGACATCCATCGCTCCGGGGGCGTGTGGGTGTGGTCGTTGTTGCTCGTGCTCGCGGTCACCGCGATCTCGATGAACCTCGGCCACGAGGTGATGCGTCCCATCGTCTCGATGTTCTCCACGTTGACCCCCGATCCGTTCGATACGCGCAAGCCCAACCCGCCGGAGGATCCAATCGAGCCGCGGCTGGAAAGGGGCGAGGCCATCCGCATCGCCAGCGCCGAGGCCACCGCGCGCGGGTGGGAGGCCCCCCCGGGCGGGATCTTCTACTCGCCCGACTACGGGCTTTACGGCGTCGGCTTCTTCACCGCGGAGAACGACCACGGCGACGGCAGCCTCGGCAACCCCTGGATCTACGTCGACGGGCGGGACGGCACCCTCGCGGGCTCCGACGTGCCCGGCGAAGGCAGCGCGGGCGACCTGTTCCTCCAGGCCCAGTTCCCCGTCCACTCCGGGCGCCTCTTCGGCCTCCCCGGGCGGATCCTCGTCTCGGCGATGGGCCTCGCGGTGGCCGCGCTCTCGGCGACAGGCGTGTACTTCTGGGCGCGCCGGCGATTCGTGCGGGCGCGCACCGTCGCGGCGCCCGAGGCGCTCGTGCTCGAGGCCCAACGGTGACGGGCCGGGCGCCACGCGCTATCTGCGCGCATGCGCCCCTTGGCACCCGGCGAGGTGATTGACGGCTTCCGGATCGTCCGCCCGCTGGGACACGGTGGGATGGGCGCGGTGTACCTCGCGCACGACGAGGCGCTCGACCGCCCGACCGCGCTCAAGGTCATCAAGGCGGACCACCCCACGGCCGATCTGCGCCAACGCTTCCAGACGGAGGCACGCGCACTCGCACGGTTGAACCACCCGAACGTGGTCAGCGTGTACCGGTTCGGCGATGTCGAGGGCGTGCCCTACCTCGCCTACGAGTTCATCGAGGGTGAGCCGCTCGACCAGGTGCCGTGGCCCCTCCCGTGGAAGCGGGTGCTCGCCATCGGCATCGGCCTGGCGCGCGGAGTGGCGGCGGCGCACGCGCAGGAGGTGCTCCACCGCGACATCAAGCCGCCCAACATCATCGTGATGCCCGATGGTACGGTCAAGCTCCTCGACTTCGGGCTTGCCGTGCTCGCAGACGACCTGGGGGACGCCGGGGCGACCTCACGCCAGACCTCCGCGGGGCTCGTCCCGGGCACACCCGCGTACGTCGCGCCGGAGCGTTGGTTCGGCGCGCCGGCCTCGACCGCGGCGGACGTGTGGGCCCTCGGGATGGTGCTCCGCACGCTGCTCACCGGCCGCCACGCGCTCCACGGAGTGGCGCTGGTCGACATCCCGCGCACGGTGTCGCGCGCGGACTTCCCGCCGGTCGCCGGCGAGGTGCCCGGCCTGCCCGCGATGTTCGGCGACCTGGTCGACCGCTGCGCCGCCCTCCACGAGTGGCGCCGGCCGCCCAACGGCGGGGCCGTGCTCGACGCGCTGTTGTCCCTGCAGACCCTCCTGGCCGCCTTCGAGTCGCCTTCCTCCGCGGGCGGATCCGACACGATCGGCGTCGTCGAGGCCTCGTTCACCCGGGTCCAGCCGCGCGCACGGGCGCTCGGCGCGCGCTTCTACGAGCGGCTCTTCGCCGCCGCTCCGGAGCTGCGCGCGCTGTTCCCGGCGGAGATGGAAGCCCAGCGCGAGAAGCTGGTGGGCGCGCTCCACACCCTCGTCGAACACCTGCGCGATCCCGACACCCTGCTCCCATTCCTGCGCGGGCTCGGGCGTCGCCACCAGGCGTACGGAGTGGTGGCCGCGCACTTCGATCCGGTGGGCGACGCCCTCCTCGGCGCGCTGGGGGAGCTCGATCCCGACTGGAGCCCGGGGGTCGAGGCGGGGTGGAGCGCGGCGTGGGGGCAGGTCGTGCGCGGGATGTTGTCCGGAATGCACACGGCGAGCGCCGCCAGCGAGACGCTGGAGAGCCTCCCGGACGCGGTCGGGCTCGCGGGTGGGCGCCAGCCTTCGCAGGGCGCGGAGCGGCCCCCGGCGGCCCCGCACGGCGCCCAAGCCATTGCGTCCGTCTCCCCCAGCGCCCCCAGCGCCCCGAGCGCCAGCCCGAGCCCCAACACCCCGAGCCCGAGCGCCGCCCCGAGCGCCACCAGCCTCCCCGACCTCTCCTTGCTCCCCGCCCCGATCACCCGCTTCTTCGGGCGCGTGCAGGAGGTCGCGGACATCGGCGCGCTCGTGGCCGGCGGCGCCCGGCTGGTGACGGTGCTCGGGCTCGGCGGCCTGGGAAAGACGCGGCTCGTGTTGGAGGCGGCGCGCCACATCCTGGAGCCTCCGCACGCGGGAGGTTTCACGCGCGTCGGTTGGGTGCCGCTGGCCGACGCGCGCGGTCGGGACGCCGCGGTGCAGATCCTGCTGCGCGCCCTCGGCGTGAAGGAGGTGCTGGGCGACCCGATGGACGCGCTCGTCGCCGCCATGGCGCGCGGCCGCACGCTCCTCGTGCTCGACAACCTCGAGCACCTCGTCGACCCCCTCGCCGACGTGATCGCGACGCTGCTGGAGCGCGCCCCTGGGCTCACGTGCCTCGTCACGTCGCAACGCGCCCTCGAACTGTTCGGGGAGGCCGTGTACCGCCTCGCGCCGCTCCCCCTCCCCGATCCCGACGACGCCGAGCTCGCCCACACCCCCGCCCTCCTCCTGTTCGCCGACCGCGCGCGGCTCCACCGCCCCGGGTTCGAGCTCGACGCCACGACCGTCCGCCTCGTCGCCGCCCTCGCGCGCCGCCTCGACGGCCTGCCCCTCGCAATCGAGCTCGCCGCCGCCCGCGCCGGCCAGACCGACCTCGCCGCGCTCGTGGCGCGCCTCGACTCCGACCTCGGCGCCCTCGCCGACCGCAGCCGCAATCGCCCCGACCGCCAGCGCTCGCTCGTAGCGGCGCTCCGGTGGACCAGCGGGCTGCTGCTCCCCGAGCGCCTGACCCTGTTCGCCCGCCTCTCCGTGTTCCCCGGGGAGCTCGACAGCGCCGACGTGCGCGCTGTCCTCGGCGCCGATCTGCACGGCCCTGACGACATCGACGACGCCCTCACCGACCTCGCCCAGAGCTCCCTGCTCGTGCCCCTCCCCGACGCGCCCGGCCGGTACCGCGCCCTCTCCACGGTGCGCGCCTACGCCGCCACCCTGCTCGACGAGGCCGAGTCCGCCGTGCTCCGTGAGCGCTTCCGGGCCCACTTCGTCGGCCTCGCGGTCGCGTGGAGCCGCTCCCTCGGCACCCCGGACGCCGCCGCGCGCTCCGCCCGGCTCGACCGCGCCTGGCCGAACCTCATGGCGGCTCTTGAGAGCGCCCCCGCGGAGGTCGTCGCCACCGTCCTCGGGGACACCCCCGTCCACGTGCTCTGGACCGGCCGGTTCGCGGAGATGTTGCCGCGCTTCGACCCCTTCGCCCCCACCGAGGCCCTCGCCGCGCTGCCTCCCGCCGTACGCGCCAACCTGGTCCGCGCCGGCCACCGCCTCTCGGTCGTCGGCGGAGACGCGAAGCGGGCGGCTACGTGGCGCGCCCACGTCGCCTGGTGCCTGGAGGAGGAGCAGCTCCCCGACCTGCAGCGCCGCGGCCTGGAGTCCGAGCTCTCGATCACCGCGATCGATCGCGGCTGCTTCGCCGAGGCCGAGGCCATCGTCGAGCGTCATCGCCGCCACTCCGAGGTCAACGGCCTCCGCCGCGCCCTGGCCATGAACCTGGACTCCCTGGCGAGGATCGCCTACTTCCGGGGAGACTCCGCGCGGGCGGCCGAGCACGCCGCGGGCGCCTGGGAGATCGCGAGCGAGCTCGGCGATCCGCAGCTGAGCGACGTGGTCCTGGTGATGCGCGCCACCGTCGAGACCGCCGCGGGCCGCCTCACCGACGCAGGCGCCACCCTCCATGAGGTGCGGGACCTCCGCCGGCTGGCCGGCCGCCCGGTCGAGGACGGCGCAACCCTGGTCCTCGGCGTCGGCATCGCCCTGGAGGAGGGGCGGCTCGATGACGCCTGGGCCGCCGCCATCGCGGGCGAGCGCGCCAACCGGAACCACGGCCGGCTGCGGATCTACTGCTTCGATCTGCTCGCGCAGGTCGCCTTCGCGCGCGGCGACCATCCCCGCGCCATCGCCGAGGCCGAGCGCACCCAGGCCGGCTTCGCGGCCATCCTGCGCCCCGTCGAGCTGCCCCGCACCGCGATCCTCCGCGCCCGCTCCCTCCACCGCCTCGGCGATCCCGGCGCGCGCGCCGCCCTCGAGGCCGCCACCCGCAGCCTGCTCGCCATCGAGGGCCACCGCGGCGCCGACAAGCTGTTCGACGCGTGGCGTGAGGCCGAGCCCGCTCGGGAGTGGCCCGCCGCGGGGACGTTGGCGGATGGGGCGTGGCGGGGGTTGTTCGATGGGGAGGGGCGGCTCCTCCAGGCCTGAACGCGCCGCGGCGCCTACGCGTGCACCAACCCGAGACGCGCCCGACACTCCTCCACCGTCGCGATCGCCCGCCCCTGGTCCCGCACCATGCGCACGGCCTTGGCGACGAGATCGCCGTTGGAACGCGCCATCTCGCCGGGGGTGAGGTAGAAGTTGTCCTCCAACCCCACCCGCACGTTGCCGCCCATCGACGCGCCCGCCGCCAGCAGCCGCCACTGATCGAGGGAGAGCGCGATGACCTCCCAATCGCTGTTGGGCGGGAGCGACTCCACCTGACGCATCAGCTGGGCCACGGTGCCGGGTACGCCGCCGATGACACCCATGATCAGCGAGACTTGGAAGGGCGCACCCAACAGTCCCATGTCGATGAGCGGGTACAGGCTCCCAACATGCCCCGCGTCGAAACACTCACACTCGGGCTTGATGCCCGCGGCGTTCATGCCTTCGAGCAGCGCGCGGATCTCCGAGAACGGATTGGGGAACACGAAGTCGAACACGAAGCTCTTCTTCTTCGTGTTGTACTTCGCGTAGTTCATCGACCCCATGTTCAGCGCGGCCACCGCGGGCTTGACCGCCTGGAGGTAGGCCAGCCGCTTCTCGATCGACACATCCAACGCGCCGGTCGAGAAGTTGATGATCACCGGGCACTCGGCCACGATCGCGTCGCGAATGGCCTGGTAGTCGGCAACCTCGAAGCTCGGCGCGCCGTCGGGCGATCGGGCGTGCAGGTGCACCGCGGCGGCGCCGGCCTCGTAGGCGCGCTTTGCCTCGGCCGCGTACTCCTCGGGTGTGTAGGGGATCGCGGCACATTGGGCGCGGTTCGCCACCACGCCGGAGAGCGCGGCGGTGACCATGCACGGGCGCGAGGGGTCCTGATTTGGGCGGGAGTAGAGGTCCATCAGCGGTCCTTCCAGGTGGGGGTGCGCTTCTCGAGGAAGGACAGGAACCCCTCGGTCGCGTCCTCCGTGTCCATCACGTCGCCCAGGCGGTCGGCGAGGAGGGCGAGCGCGTCATCGAGGGGGAGATCCGCGGCGTCGCGCCATGCCCGGCGACCGATCCTTGCGGCGGAGGGGCTGCGGGCCACGATGGCGTCGGTGTAGACGGCCACGGCGGTGTCCAATTCGGCGCGGGGCACCGCGCGGTTGACCAGGCCGAGGGCCACAGCTTCCGCGGCGGCGAGCTTCCGGCCGGTCAAGGCGAGCTCCATCGCCTGCTTGCGTGGCAGGTCGCGCAGCAGGAACGCGCCGATCATCGCGGGCCACATCCCGACCGCGGTCTCGGGGAGGGCCAACGTCGCGTCGTCGACCATGACCGCGAGGTCACACGCGAGGAGCATCCCCACGCCGCCGGCGATGCAATGCCCGTTGAGGCGCGCGATCACGGGGCGCTCGAAGCTCGAGAGGCGCGAGAGGAGGCGTGCGTAGGCCTTTCCGGCGGCGCGGCGGCCCGCGGGGTCGGCCGCGACCCGGGCGAGGTCGGCCCCGGCGCAGAACACCTTGTCCCCTGCCCCGGTGAGCACGACCACGCGGGCATTCACGGCGGCGTCGAGCGCGGCGTGCAACGCGTCGATCGTCTCCAGATCGATGGCGTTGCGGACCAACGGACGGTCGATGGTGAGCGTGGTGACAGGGCCCGACGAGACTTGGATCATGACGCCACCACCACGATGAGCTCCTCGCCCGGGCGCACCTGCTGGCCGGGCACCACGTTGACAGCCGTGACCAGGCCGGCGCGCGGCGAACGAAGCGCGGTCTCCATCTTCATCGCGGCCACGGTCACCAGCTTCTGCCCTACCGTGACGGACTCCCCCACGGTCACCAACACCTTCACGACGGTCGCCGGCATCAGGGGTGTCACCTTGTCGGGGATCACGGCCGCGGTCGCGACGGCGGCGGCGGGCCGGACACGGCGCACCCGGCCGTCGATCCAGACCTGGTCCCCCGCGACGAACGCGGTACGGACGGTGTCTCTGGATTGGACCGCCACGCTTCCATCCGATCGAATTGTCGTGGTTTGTTCTTGGGGCAGGGGGGCTCCGCCCCCCCGCAACGCCCCCCGGGACGTGGTGTCGACCGGGTTGGTGGTGTCGACCAGCTGTGCTCCGACGTACACCTTCACCGCCACCTCCCAAGTGTGGCCCACGGCGAGGCCTCCGTGACACGGCCCGCGCCCACTCCCGCCGGTGCCGCCGGTGTGGCGTTCCGCGCGCCCTCCCACGCGGCGGCGTAGGCCGCGGCGTCCACGTCGGGCGGCACCCACGCGAAGCGGTCGAGAAAGTCGGTCGTCGTGTCCCCCGCGGCGAACATCTCGGACGACACTGCGTCCCGCAGCAGCTCGGCTGTGGTGTCGACGCCGAGCACGACCAGCTCGGAGAGCGCCCGCACCATCCGCGCGGTGGCCGCAGCGCGGTCGGGCCCGTGCACGATCACCTTGGCGAGCAGCGGATCGTAGAAGAGCCCGACCTCGGAGCCCTCCTCCACGCCCGCGTCGACCCGCACGCCGGGCCCGCCCGGGGCCCGCCACCGCGTGATGCGGCCGGGCGAGGGAAGGAAACCCCGCGCCGGATCCTCCGCGACGATGCGGCACTCGATCGCGTGCCCGCGCGCTGCGATGTCCGTGTACCCGAGCGCCTCCCCCATCGTGATGCGGAGCTGCTCGCGCACGATGTCCACGCCCGTCACCAGCTCGGTGATCGGGTGCTCCACCTGGATGCGCGTGTTCATCTCCAGGAAGTAGAACCGGCCGTCGGGGTCGAGGAGGAATTCCACCGTACCGACGCCCGTGTAGGCGACCGCGCGCGCGGCCTCGACGGCGGCGGCGCACATTCGAGCGCGGATGTTTCCGGAGGCGTCCGCATCGAGCGCGGGCGACGGCGCCTCCTCCACGAGCTTCTGGTGGCGCCGCTGGATCGAGCACTCCCGCTCGCCCAGGTGGGCGATGGCGCCGAACGTGTCGCCGAGCACCTGGACTTCGACATGGCGCGGCCGCTCGATGAGCTTCTCCGCGTACACCCGCGCGTCTCCGAACGCGGTGGCCGCCTCGGACCGCGCCTCCGTGAGCGCCTCCGCCAGCGCATCCGCCGAGTCCACCCGACGCATCCCCTTCCCTCCGCCGCCCCCCGCCGCCTTCACGAGCACGGGGAAGCCGAGCCCGGCGATGGTCGCCGGGTCGTCCGACTCGACGCCCGGCACCACGGGGACGCCGGCCGCGCGCATCGCCTGGCGCGCCCCCACCTTGTCGCCCATCACGCGGATGACCTCGGGCGTGGGGCCCACCCACACCAGGCCCGCGTCGATCACGGCCTGCGCGAACGCCGCGTTCTCCGCGAGGAACCCGTACCCGGGGTGCACCGCATCGGCGCCGACGGACCGCGCCGCCTCGAGCAAGCGCTCCACCGAGAGGTAGCTCTCCGACGGGGGCGCCGGCCCGAGCCGCACCGCGGTGTCACACGCGCGGACGTGCGGCGCGTCGGCGTCCGCGTCGGAGTACACGGCCACCGTGGCGATCCCCATCTCGCGGGCGGTGCGGGCCACGCGGACCGCGATCTCGCCGCGGTTGGCGATGAGGAGGCGCTGGATCGGCATCGGGCCAAGATAACCGCGAGGTCGGGCCGGCACGGGGGTATCGTGGCGCTTCGCGAAGGTCGTGATGTTGTTGCTCTCCGCCCTCCTCTCCCTCCTGGCCTGCACCGGGGCGCCCACGGACGACACCGGGGTCCCCGCCGACACCTCCACCGACGACACCGACATCCCGGACGACACCGACTCGCCCGCGGACGAGGCCGCGTGCGCCGCGGCCATCCTCTCCCCGGTCGACGCCGCCACCGTCACCGTCGACTGGAGCGCCCACGCGCCTGTCGACCGGGTCGACGCCATGGTGCTGATCGGGGCCGCGTCGGAGCTCCAGGTGCGCGCCTGCGCGGGCGACCTGAACCAGGGCGACGTCCAGGCGCTCTGGACCTACGACGACGCCCGTGACGACGTCGAGGGCACGGGCCAGCTCGAGCTCGCCCCCTACCCCGGCTCGGCGCTGGCGATCTTCCTCGTCGGCACCACCCGGGTCGCGTGGTTCGTGGACATCCAGACCGGTGGCGCCGGCGCGATCGTGCTGCCGTAGCGCGATCCATTCGCTACGATACCGAATGCTGTTCCTGCTCCTCGCCGCCTGCACCGCCTCCGACAAGCCCGACGACACCGCCTCCCTTGGGGAAACGGACACCGACAGGCCCGCCCCCGGCGACTTCACCCTCTCCCTTCCCGCGGCCACCTCCTCCGCGGGCGATCCCCGCGCGGACGAGTGCGCCTGGGCGCTCGATGTCACGTTCGAATGCCAGAACCCGAGCCCCGAGGTGCGTTGGGAGAACCCGCCCGAAGGCACCGTGGCCTTCGCGCTCGTGTTCGACGATCCCGACGCCGGCGAGTTCGACCACTGGGCGGTCGTCAACATCCCCGCCGACGCCACGAGCCTCGCCGCGGGCGCGTCCGGCAGCGGCATCACCGCCGACCTCCCCGGCGACGCCTACCAACTCCAGAACGGCTCCGGCTTCGACGGCTACCTCGGCTCCTGTCCCCCCGAGTCCCACGTGTACCGCTGGCGGCTCTGGGCGCTCTCCGAATTGCTCCCCACCGATCTGGACCGCTTCTCCCAGGTCGAGAACCAGGCGGCGGATGTGGCGTTGGGAGAGGCGGCGACGTGTCACATCTATGGGCCGCGGAGCGAGTAGGGCGGGGCGCGACCGGCTTTGCCAGCCGCTGGCAACAACTCGACCCCTCGCCATCGAGACCCGGCGTTGTTGCCACGGTTCGCACGCCACGCCGCGCGCCACAACGGACGAACGCCAATAGTTTCGCGTCGCAAGCAAGCATCGTTCGCACAACGGCACGAATTGCGGCAAGAACTCGATGGCTCGCCATCGAGCCCCCGAGTTGTTGCCGCCGTGCCATCGGCGCCTCGGGCGTAGCGAGGCAGTCGTCGCCGACGCAGGCTGTTGGTCAAAACTCTGCTATACAGTCTCGAGGAACAGAACATCCATGCTGATCATCTCCCTCCTGGGCTGCCTCGAAGGCGACAAGCCGCTCGAAACGCCACACGCCCCGTTCGATCTCGGGGCGCTGGATGCCGGCGCCGGGGACGGGAGGACCGTAGAGGAGTTCGTCTCGGACGAACTCACCGTCGATCTCTCGCTGGACTGGTCGTTCCTCAACCTGGCCGACTTCGCCGCTGACACCGTGAGCCTGGTCGCGGGCGAGGTACCCGTTGATACCTCCTGTGTGATCAATGACGAAGGCGCAGCCGAGTCCTGCACGTTCTGGATGGACGTGTCGGTGAGCTCCACGTCCGGCCTGTGGGGCTCGGAGCGACGCGATTTCATCACGTGGGCCCCGAACCGGGTCGCCTTCTGCTTTGGTGGCACCGTCGTGCTGACCGAGGCCCAGGTGGACGCGATCGCCGCCAGGCTGGAAGACGACGGCATCGCCTTCGATGGTCGTTTGGACAACACTGTGTGCCGTGGGATGGACGGCTCCGGATACGGCCTCCCCGATTCGGACAGCCAGGCGAACGTGTTCCTGGTCGAGGCCGGTGATTCCATCACCGGGGTGACGACGCCCGTCGCGGCCGACGACACGGTGGACTGACTAAACGGAGGGGGCCGCCTGCGGATGGAGCGGACCCAACACGAGGAATAGCGCGCCGAAGCGGAGATCCACCAGTGAGTGGATGGCCATGGCAGGAAGAAGCGAGCCTGTGCGCACCGTGACAAGGTAGAGGAGGCCACCGAACAGCCCGGTGAGGATCACGCCACGCCAGCCCTGGTAGATGTGCATCGCGCCGAAGATGGCCGCAGAGGCAGCCAGCGGAGCCCAGGTCGCGCCGCCCATCGCGGCAGCGATGTCGCCCGCCCACGCCGGCACCAGGCCGCGGAAGACGAACTCTTCGCAAACCCCGGCGGTCACGGCGGCGGGCACGAACCATACAGCGGCGGTTCGTGAGCGCGGAAACAATGCATGCGCCAGCCCGATCCCGGCGAGCTGCCACCTGAAAAACCGGCGGATGGAGGAGAAGACCGCCGCCAGGCCTACCGAGCCACCGAGCGCGATTGCAAACATGGCGACCAACCGGGCCGCGTCGTAACCGCGCGGCGGCCCCAATCCGAGCGGCTGGCCGCCCATCCACATCAGCACGGCGGCGACCGCGGCCGTGACCCACCACCGTGTAATGAACCGCCTGTAGAACGTGACCTGCGCCTCGGGTTCGCTGTGCATCGCAAGGACACGCAACTGACGGTAGCCGGGCCCCGCCGAGCGAACAATCAGCCAGACCACCAGAAGCGATTCAAGAGCGAGAGAAGCCACGGCCATGGGGTGACGTAACGCGGACCCCCCGCCGGCCCGCCGTGAGTCGGGTTAGGATTCGGTCCATGCGTCCAGTGGTCCTCGACCTCGATCAGACTCTCATCCGCGGCGAGGATGTCGACTGGACCTTGTGGCTCGCGGCCTGCGAAGGGGCGCTCGGGGTTCCTGTCGCACGAACGCTGGATTGGGCGAGCTTCCCCGTTCACACGGATCACGGGCTGTTGGCGTCGTTGTCGCTTCGTCTTCGAGGCAAGCCGCTCGAACCAGGAGAGCGTGAGGCCTTCGAGCAGTTGGTCGATCAGCTCCTCGTGCGGGCGCTGGAGGACGAACCAAACCTGTTCACCCCCGTGGCTGGCGCCGCCGACTTCCTCGCCACCACCCGGGAACGGGCGTGTATCGCGACGGGAAACCTGCGCGCCTCGACGCGGCTGAAGTTGCGCTCGGCAGGCCTCGACCGGTACGGTGTGCCCGCCGCCTGTTCGGAAGATGCCGACACTCGAAGCGGCCTCGTGGCGCACGCCCTCCGCAAGGTCGGGTGGGAGCCCGGAGCTCCGGCCACTTCGTTTGGTGACGCTGTCTGGGACGTGCAAGCGGCTCGGCTTCTTGGGATCGGCTTTGTCGGAGTGGCGCAGAGCGACGCCCACGAGGTGAAGCTTCGTACCGCAGGCGCTCGGCACGTGATTCGTGACTTCACCAACCAGGCGACGGTCATCGCACTGGCGTTGTCTGCCGATCCGCCCCGCGAAGCGGACGCATCCAATCCAGGCAGCGCGCACGGAGGATGACGGGGCGTCATCGTTCGCGCCGGGCGCAGAGCGACCGACCCAACAAAACCGCTTCCCCCGGGGCCCGCGCCGCCCCTACTCCGCCGTCAGCTGACCGCGCGCAACCGAGGCATTGCCTTGACCGTCCTGCGCCACGGCGCCCACATTGACGAAAAGCGCGTCGAGGCGCCCCTCGAAGCTGAGGTAGAATTCGCCCGCGGTCGTGCCCTGGTCGGCAAACGCAGCGTCCCCGGCCTCGGTGGCGTCGGCGGGAACCGGAGACAGCTCCAGGCTTTCGGACAGCCAGTCGAAGTCCATGGCGTTGTCGGAGAGCGCCGAGGCGGTGAGCGTGGTCGTTCCGCTCGCGACGAACGTGCCGTCGGAATCCGTGAGTCTCACCTCCACGGGGATCGCCAGCCACTCTCCGATGTGCGCACAGCCTCCCTCTCCCTCTGTCAGCTCCACCGCGCGCACGGGGTCGGACCCGAGGCTGACGGTCATGCTGAGGGACGCGACGGTCAACGCGGTGTGCCCCTCCGGTTTGTCCGAGACCCACGCCACGCCCCAGGTGCGTCCGTTCACCGCGGCGACAGCTTCGCTGGCGGTGAAGCCGTACGGCGCGGCATCGTCGGCCACGTCGGTGTCCGAGAGGACGTCGCAACGAGTGAGCATCTCGGCCTCCTGGCCCGACGGACCACAAGCTGGGAGAAGCAGGACAAACAGGAAGTGGCGGCAGCGCATCGAACGGTCCAGGTGCGTGTACATCATCGCCCCGATCGGTTCCACCTGCCAGTCCGGACACGCACATTCGCAATCCCACATCCGCGCGACGGCCGGCCGTGTGGACGCACGCGGCGAGCGTTGTTCGTCCGTGCGAGTCATGGTAGTCATCCGCCCATGAGAACGTCCGGACATGCCAGCGTGACCCTGGTCAGAGGGTATGTCCCGGGCGTGGACCGCTTGGATCCGCGGGCACAGCGCGCAGGGTTGGTCGGGAGAGTTGCAGTGGTTCTCCGCACCTATGATCCCCAGATCGGCGAGATGGTGTTTCGCATCCACGCATGTGTAGCGATTTTGGATGCTGCTTCCGTGTCGCTCCAAGCCGATCGCATCGAGATTGGAGAGGCGCCGGAGACTGGAATGGAGCTCGGTGCCTGGTACGCGGAGGCCCGCGCGACGGAGGACCCCGACCCCTTTGCCTACGGGATCGTGCGTGGACCCGGTGGTGTGGCGGGAATGTTCGTGTATGAACCTTACGATGCGGTGGGAGGGCCGGACCCCTACCATGATGCGGTCGTGTACGCGATCTTCGTCCGGCCCGACGCGGTGAATCGGGTCTTTGCCGCGTGTGTCGACGCCGCGGGAGCGCTCGGAGAGGGTGATCCCGTCGTGGTGGAGGGAAGCGTCGACCCACCGTCCTGGTTTCAGCGACTACGAATGCTGTTCGGCTGAATTAGAGGCGGCTCGCGATCCCCCGCGCGAGGGATCCGGAGGGCCGCCGCCCCGGCGGGTCTGGGCGGGCCCCGGGACCGCCCGGACCGAGCGGCTCCGCCGCGAGTCCGTAGGAGCCCGACCCCCGCGTCCTCGCGGGGGTCGCGCCCAGCCCCCCACTCACATCCGAAACGTGCCATACCCCACGGGATTCTTCCACGGTGTATTGCGCGTGGCCGCGAGGGAGAGCCCGATCACGTCGCGGGTCTTGGTGGGGTCGATGACGCCGTCGTCCCAGAGGTTGGCGGTGGAATACCACGCGTCCCCCTCGCGCTTGGCGTTGTCCTCCATCGGGCCGCGGATCATCTCGGCCTCCTCGGGGGTGATGAGGGGCTGGCCCTCGCGCGCGCGTTGGGCGTTCTGGACGCTCACGAGCACGGACGCCGCCTGGGCGCCGCCCATGACGCCGATTTGCGCGCCCGGCCACATCCACAAGAAACGGGGCGAATAGGCGCGGCCACACATGGCGTAGTTGCCGGCGCCGAAGCTGCCGCCCACGACCACGGTGATCTTGGGCACGGAACAGGTGGAGACGGCGTTGACCATCTGGTGGCCGTGCTTGGTGATGCCGCCGCGCTCGTAGTCTCGGCCGATGATGAAGCCGGCGATGTTCTGGAGGAACAGCAGCGGGATGCCACGCTTGTCACACAGCTGGATGAATTGGGTGGCCTTGAGCGCGCACTCGGAGAACAACACGCCGTTGTTGGCGAGGATGCCGACCTGGTAGCCGTGCACGTACGCCCACCCACACACGAGCGTGGGGCCGTACCGATCCTTGAACGGCTCGAACTCGCTCCCGTCGGTGACACGGGCGATGAGCTCGCGGATGTCCCAGGGGGTGGAGAGGTCGGGCGGGACGATGCCGAGCAATTCGGCGGGGTCGTAGAGCGGGGGGCGCGGCGCGCGCGTGGACACCAGGCTCCGATCGGGCGGAGGCAGGCGGGCGACGATGGCGCGGAGGTGGGAGATGGCGTCGGCGTCGTCCTTCGCCCAGTGGTCGCTGACACCGGAGACAGCGCAGTGGACGTCGGCCCCGCCGAGATCTTCGGCGGTCACGTCCTCACCCGTGGCGGCCTTGACCAGCGGGGGGCCGCCAAGGAAGATGGCGCCGGTGCCGGCCACGTGCACGACCTCGTCGCTCATGGCGGGGATGTAGGCCGCGCCCGCGGTACACAGGCCCATCACCGCGGTGAGCTGGGGGATCCCCAGCTTGGACATCACCGCCTGGTTGTAGAAGATGCGGCCGCCATCGTCGAGATCGGGGAACACCTCGCTCTGGAGCGGCAGGAACGCGCCGCCCGAGTCGATGAGCGACACGAACGGGAGGTGGTTCTCCAATGCGATGGCTTGGAGCCGCAAGGCCTTCTTGACACCCAACGGATAGATCGTGCCACCCTTGACCATCGCGTCATTCGCGTTGATGACACACTCGCGCCCGTTGATGACACCGATGCCGGCGAGGCTCCCGGCTTTGTGTACCCCCCCGTCGTACATGCCACGCGCCGCGAGCGCGCCGATCTCGAGGAAGGGCGTGTCGGGGTCGAGCAGCTTGTCGAGCCGCTCGACGACGGTGAGCTTGCCCTGCTCGCGGTGGCGGGCGAGCGCCTTCGCAGAGCGGTCGTCCCGCGCGGCGCGGAGCTCCTCGGCGAGGCGCTTCAGCAGCGCCTCCTGGTGGGCGCGGTTGGCGGCGAACTCGGGCGACGCGGGGTCGGCCTCGGTGGGGAGAACCTGCATTCGACGGATCTAACTCGCCGCGACCTCTACGCCCGACGGCGCCGCGCAGCACCCACGGGCGCTACCAGCGGAGGGAGAGGGGCCGGGTCAGCTGCGAGGATGGCACGAACGGAACGGCGAAGCGGGCGATCTCTCCGACCGAGGTGCAGAGGAGGCGCGTCGGCACGGAGAACGGGTCACCCGTCAAGCGGTGGATGCCGCGCACGAGCACGGCGTCTCCCAGGCGGAGCGGGCTGCCACGCTCGCCTCCCGAGATCGACACCATCCAGGCGGCGCCCGGCGAGGGGGCCGAGGCGCACGCGACGGTCCCCTCCCCGCCGCGGATGTAGGCGAGCGGCTCGTCCGCCACGTCGTCCGGAAGGACGATCACGTTGGACAGCTCTACGAAGCAGGCCACATCCCCCGGTAAACGCATCAGCTCCAGTACCCCCGCCCGCAATGTAGGCACCTGGGACGGATCTCGCGATTGCAGTTCATTGCAGCTCGTTGCAACGAAGCCCCGGACGGCACGATCGAGGCTGACCCGGTTAGCCCAGCGGCATGCTCCTCCTGCTCACCGCCCTTGCGTGCGATCCCGGCAACCAAGCCACCAACGTGTGTCGCGATCGTCGTGAGGCGCTGGACTCGCTCTACACGCAATACGGTGGCAGCGCTGTCGCCGAGGGGGCCAAGGAGGGCGTGCTGGGCGAGGCCGTCACCGGCATCGACCGCGCCCAGTTCGAGAAGAAGTGTGTCGAGCTCGGCCGCGGCGGGCACCCGACCTTGGCGGCGAAGAAGGCCAAGGTGTTCTTCGCCGAGCCGACCACCCTCGCGGCGTGCCAGCGCGTGGTCGACCTCGAGGACAAGCTCAGGGCGCTCAACCGCGAGCTCCCGGCCGACGCCCAGGTCACCTGCCCGTAGGGGCAGCATGTACCGTGTCCTCGACTTCACTCGCGTCCTCGCCGGGCCGTGGGCCACCCAGGTGCTGGGCGACCAGGGTTTTGACGTCGTCAAGGTGGAGTCGCTCGCCGGCGACGAGACCCGCGCGTTCCTGCCTCTGCGACAGGGCGATCACGGGGGCGAGAGCGTCTACTTCGCCTGCACCAACCGCAACAAGCGCAGCGTCGTGCTCGATCTGAAGCACCCCGACGGAGTCGCGCTAGCCCGCCGCCTCGCCGCCACGGCCGACGTGGTGATGGAGAACTTTCGCCCGGGCGTCATGGACCGGCTCGGCCTCGCCTACGACACGCTCGCGGCCGACAATGCCGGGCTCGTGTACGTCGGGATCAGCGCCTTCGGCGGCGGCGCTTGGGCGGATCGGGCTGGCTACGATCTGGTCGTGCAGAGCGTGGGCGGCATCGCCGCGTTGACCGGGGACCCGCCAATGAAGGCGGGGCCGAGCATCGCCGACCTCGCCAGCGCGCAGGTGGCGGTGCAGGCCGTGCTGTTCGCGCTGTTGGAGCGAGGGCGGACGGGCCTCGGCAAGCGGATCGACATCCGGATGATCGACGTCGCCCACCACCTGCTCGCCTTCTACGCCTCGGCGTGGATCAACGCGGGCCAGGCGCCGCCGCCGCCGTCCAACCGGCACCCCTCGATCGCGCCCTACAACCTGTACCGGTGCTCGGACGGCTGGCTCGCCATCTGCTGCGCGAACGACCCGTTGTGGGAGAAGCTGCGCCGGGTCCTCGCGCTCCCCTCCGGCGGCGCGACGGACGCGTGGGCCACGATCCAGGGCCGGGTGGCCGACCGCGACCGGCTCGACGCCGCGATCGACGCGGTGCTCGCCACGGACACGACCGCCGCCTGGGAGGCCCGCCTCGCCGCCGCGGGTGTGCCCTGTGGGCCGGCGCTCTCCGTGCAGGACTCCCTCGACCACCCGCTCGCGGCGCGGATCTCCACGGGGTCGTGGTCCTTTCCCGCGCCTCCCCTCCCCGCCGTGGCCCTGCGCCCCCCGCCGCGACTGGGCGAGCACACGGACGAGGTGCTCCGGGAGGCGGGCCTGGGGACCGATGAAATCGGCCGACTTCGCGAACGGGGTGTAATAGGGTGAACATGTGAGGCGTTGAGGCCGCATGTCCAGTTCACGCTTGCTCCCCCTCGCCGTGCTCTCGAGCGCCGTCGCGCTCCTGCTCGTCGCGCCGTCCGGCGCACCTGAGTCCCAGTCCGGGGAGATGGTGCCCGCCGAACCCGGGTCCACGCCCGGGCCGATCGCGGTCGACTTCGTCGACGGGACCGACCTCGCGCTCGTACGGCAGGCCGCGGATCGTGCCGGCGTCACGCTCTCGTTCGCCACGCCGGTCTCCGAGGACGAGGCGCTGTTCGTCGCGGACGCGTCGAATCCCGCGTCCGCGCTCGCGGTGTTCCTGGCGGACCCGAACGTCGAGGCCGCCGAGCCGGTGCTGGAGATGACGGCGTTCGAGGAGATCCCGGAGGTGCTCGACGCCCTCGGCGAGCAGGAGGCCCTCGCCCCCTCCACCATCGCCCCCGCGCCCCGCGTCTTCGGCTACCCGAACGACCCAATGTACGAGCGCCAGTGGAACTTCCCGCTCATCGGCGCCCCCGTCGGTTGGCGCGTGGGCGGCGGCAAGGGCGTGATCGTCGCGGTCATCGACACGGGCGTCTCGCCGCTGCCCGACCTGCCGCAGGAGCGCATCCTCCCGGGCTTCTCGTTCGTGCCGGGCGCCGCGACCGCCAAGGACGACAATGGCCACGGCACACACGTGGCCGGCACCATCGGGCAGGCCACCAACAACGGACTCGGCACCGCCGGCATCGCGCCCAACGTCAAGATCCTCCCGCTCAAGGTGCTCTCGGCGAGCGGCATGGGCATGTCCACCTGGATCGCGTCCGCCATCGACGAGGCGGTCGACCAGGGCGCCGACGTGATCAACCTCTCCCTCGGCGGCGGGCACTCCTCCATCATCGTCACGGCGGTGGAGAAGGCGCGCAAGGCCGGCGTCGTGGTCGTCGCCGCGGCCGGCAACACCGGGCGCCAGGGCATCGGCTCCCCTGCGGACGCGCCCGCGGCCATCGCCGTCACGGCGGTCGGCCCGAACGACACGCTGGCGCCGTACTCCTCGTGGGGCAAGGGCGTCGAGATCGCGGCCCCGGGCGGCGACAAGACCATCCCCGGCGGCGGGATCGTGCAAGCCACCATCCAGAAGGGCGGCGCGCAGCAGTTCGCGGAGTTCCAGGGCACGTCGATGGCGACCCCGCACGTGGCCGGCGCGGCCGCGGTGCTCCTCGGCGCCGGCGCCCAGAGCGCGGACGAGGTCGAGCGCTACCTCAAGACCACGGCGGACGGCCGCGAGGACCCCCTCAAGTTCGGCGCCGGGCGCCTCGACCTCGGCAGCGCGGTCCGTGCGTTGCTCCTCGCCAAGCAGGGCATCCTGTTCGCGGTGGGCGCCCTGCTCACGCTCGGCCTCGGCCTGCTGGGCGGGCTCCCTGGGCGCGTGCGCATGGTGTCGCTCCTCTTCGGCGGCGCGACGGCGGGCGGCCTGTTCCTGCTCCCGCTGCTCCCCCTGCCGCCGAACACCTGGCTCGGCCTCCTCGGGCGGCCGTTCCTCACGTGGCCGGGCCCGTTCTGGTCGGGCTTCCCGCTGTGGCAGTCGTGCCTCCTCCCCCTCGGGTTCGCGGTCCTCCTCGGGCCGAGCAAGGCGCTCGGGCCCCTCGCGCTCGGCTTCTGCGGCGGCATCGGCGCCTACCTGCTCTTCGGCGCGGCCACCGGCGGCACCGACCTCTGGTGGATGCCCCTGGGCCTCGACCGCACGTGGCTCACCCTCAACGGCAGCGCCTGCCTCCTCGCGGGGATGGCGGTCGCCGGAATGCAGAAGATGCGGCGGAAGGAGGCCTGATGAACCGGACGAAGCTGGCGGGCAAGTTGGAGCGGCGCGATCTGGAAGGTGGCGTGTGGATCCTCCACACCCCCACGGGCGAGGTGACCCTCTACGGAGACGTGCCGCACACGCTCGCCGGGCACCACGTGGAGGTCGACGGCGAGCCGAACGAGGGCTTCGGGTTCGCCATGACGGGGCCGGCGGTCACGGTGCGAGGGATCCGCAAGGCGTAGCTGCCAGCAAGGCCCTTCGGCCTTCCACTTTCCCTTTTTCCTGACTTCCTGCCTCGCTTCCTGCCTTCCTGCCTCGCTTCCTGCCTCGATTCCTGCCTTTCTGCCTCGATTCCTGCCTTCCTGATTCTCCGACTCCGGAGAGTCAGGGGATCACAATCGTATACGCCTCATCGAAGAACACGCCCGGCCAAGGCCCGTTGTACCCCCCGGAATAGCAGACGCTGTCTCCGCAGGCCGAGTCACACAACGCCTCATTCAACGGTTGGGACTCGCCCGTGCCCCAATGCAGCACCAGGGCGTCCAGCCCCATGTCACAATAGTTCTGGTCCGTCGCGACGATGCCGATCGTGTCGCCCTTCTGGGCCTCGATGGAGACCGGGGGCAGGGTGTCCTTGGTCCGGTTGGAGTCCGTGTAGACCGCCACGCCGTTGACCGTGAACGTCACGTCGTCATCGATGCCGAACCAATCGAACACCGACGCGCCGCCGCTGATGGTGTACACCACGGGCTCGTCGTGGGGCCACACGGTCACCACCGCGCTGTCCTCCCCCATGAGGCCCTCGGAGTCGTAACAACGCAGGGCGATCTCGACCTCGCCCACGGGGAGCAAGCCGGCGCCGGTGACCGCGCCGGTCGCGTCGATGTCACCCACCGCGACCCTCGTGCCGTCCGCGAACCAGCCACACAAGAGGTTGGTGGCCGGCTCGTCGCTGTCGAAGACGTACCCGGTGAAGTACACCGTCGCGTCGTCCATGAAGTACTCGCCGTTGTCGGGATCGAGGATCTCGACCACGGGCGGCTCGTTCTCGGTGGGATTGTCGATCGTGTTGCCGAACAGGCGCACGGCGGCGACCGGCTCTTCGGGGTCGTTCGACTCGATGTAGAGCTCGCCGACGTACGCGGACTCGTCGGGCGGGGTGAAGACGATCTCGATCGGGAAGGAGAAGCCGCGCGTGACGACGTAGGGCACCACCCAGTCGTCCGGGAGCACGAGGGTGTAGGCGAGCGCTTCCTCCCCCGGGAACGCGGCGGCGGTGATGCGCAGGTTGCCGGAGCCGGACGCGGTGACGCGGGTGGAGAGCGTGGCCGCGGTTCCCGGCGGGACGGTGCCGAAGTAGAGCAGCTCGGGATCGATGTCGATGCGGGGCAGCACGCCCATCGCCTCGAGCTCGACCGTGAGCACGGGCGCGACCTCGTCGTTGCTGGTGAGCACCACCGTGCCGAAGTCCTGCCCCTCGACGTCGGGGGTGTAACGGAGCTCGAGCACACCCTCCTCGTCGTGGCCCAGCGCCTCGGGAAAGGCGACCACCACGAAGTCGGGCGACGTGCCCGTGCCCAGCGCCACGGACTCGAACAACAGATCCCCGTAGCCGTCGTTCCGGACCCGCAGGCCCAACGTGCTCTGGTTGCCGAGCACGACCTCGCCGAAGTCGACCCGCGCGGGGGTGACCACCATCTCGGGCTTGCCCGCGTTGAGCGACGGGCCTTCCGTGCAGGCGAGGAGGAGGACGAGCATCGGACCCTTGCTGAACCTCCACCTATAAAGGATCCCCGGCGCTTCGGCCACCGCGCCCGAAGCCGGATGGATGACGGCGGGATAGACGGCGGCGTGTCAACCGATCCTGTCGCCGCCTGGAAACACCACCTCTACGCCCGGGCCGCGCGCCGCCCGGACGAGCTCGCCCTCGCCGCGCACGCGTTGTACGGCGGCCCGCCGGACGCGTCGGGGCAGACCGATTTCCTCGACTTCTTCGTGATCGAGTGGGTCGACGCCGAGGGGTGGACCGAGGTGGAGCACGCCGTTCGCGACGGGGAGCTCCCCGCCGACGCCCTCCGTTGGCCGCGCGAGGCCCGCACCGCCTTGTGGGTGGTGGACGGTTGGGAGGGCGACCAGGTGCTGCTCAGGGACGCGCGCACCGAGGCCGAGGTCGCTGTCACCGCGCCCGGCGCCGAGGCGGACCTGGTGCGCCGCTCGGTGATCCGCGCGCGGGTGGTACCTGTCGGCGACACGTGGCGCTTCTCCGGCGAGCCCGACGTGTGGGATCCGATGAGCGTCATCGCCCGCATGGATCTGCTCCGGCAATGGATGGAGGGGCCCGAGCCCAAGCTGCTCGAGCACCTCGCGGACCTGCGCGCGGGGTTCCTCCGGCAGCGCGAGGAGCGGGACGCCTGGATCCTCCACTTCGGCGCGGACGAGCTGGTCTTCCCGAACGCGAAGGACATGGAGCTCCGCCTCGCCCCGTTCGTGAGCTACCTCAACAACGAGCACACCTTCCCCTCTCTCGGCGGGCTCACCCGCGCCGAGGCGTTCCGCACCAACAAGGGCGCCGATCCGACGATCATGCAGCTCTCGCTCGGCCCCACGTTGACGGGCCCGGGGCGCCCCGGGGTCATCTACGACGCGGTCGAGGGCGTCCACTTCCTGCCCGCCTACGGCGAGCTGCTCGCGCACCTGCGCGGCGAGGAGGAGCACCCGGCCGTGGTGCGGATGTACCTGGACGATCCGGGCATCACCCGCCTGCCCTTCCGGCGCGCCGGGGTGACAGGGGCGCTCGCCGCGTTGTTGGGCCGCCCGTCGGACGAGCCGTTGGACCAGCTGCTTGCCCCGTACAAGCCAATCGGCGTGCGTACGGCACCAAGTGTGTTGCCAGGACTGGAAGACTGACGGGCCCGTCGGATCCCGCCCATACGTTGCCCTGTCCATCTCGCGTTCTCGGCGGACGCGGCGCCGAAGCTGGGATAGGGCCGCGCGGCTGGGAGGGCTTCCGATGGGGGTGGAGGACGAGCGTGTAGAGGTCAGCACCGCGGTGGCGGTGCGGGGCGACGTTGGGTTCTTCTTCGGGACCCTCAAGTGGATCGAGGCACGGCGGCTGCTGGTCGAGGTCGACGCTGAGCTCGACCCGGGCGACGAGATCGATGTCCGCATCACGCTCGCGCCAACCACCGGCACGTCGTTGTTGAACGCGATCGTGACACGACCGCTGGTCACGGCGAAAGATGAGATTGCCCGATATCTGTTGGAGATCGTCCGTATCGCCCCCGACCAACGCGCCTTGCTCGACGACTGGAAGCTCAACGTCAAGAACCGCGGCACGTTCTCCCGGTTCGACACCGTCGTGTCCTCCCAACGTTCGAACCCGCCGGCCGCCGGCCAGTCGAACGCCGAGGTGCGCATGGCGCTCGAGCGGATGGCACGGCGCGGCACCCCTTCCGCCGGCCCGGCGACCGATCCGTTCGGCGTGCGCTCGGACCTCGTGACCGGGGCCACCCGTGGTGCCGGCCGCGGCGCCATGCGGGACGCGCTGCATGGGGCCATCGCCCGCGGGGCCGCGGGTCGGCCGGCGGCGGGGTCCCAACCCTCTCCCCACTCGGTCCCTCCCGTCTCTGTCCCTCCCCGCTCCGTGCCCCCGATCTCCTCGGACGGGCCGGGGCGCGTGGTGGCCTCCGGCGGCACCAACCCCGGCTTCTGGATCCCCTCCCCCCAGCCGGTGCGGGACCCCTCCATCGCGACCACCCAGACCCGCACCGCCCATTGGATGCAGGTCACCTGGCAATCGCCCGCGGCGTTCGAGCGCGACGCCCGGCTGCAGCTGTGCAACTACATCCTGGTGCTCCAAGCCGGCGGCGCCGAGCCGCTCCCGAGCGAGGAGCCGCTCCGCGTCATGCTCCACCACGGTGAGCTGCAGCTCGAGTGCGCCGCCACGATCAAGGCGCACGGCCCTCAGTCGGCCACCTACCGCCTGATGCTCGACCCGCTCCAGATCGAGCGCCTCCGCCAGTGGAGCCTGGACTACCTGCCGCGGTCGCGCTGATCTGTCCCAGGGCTGGCCTAGGGCGAGAAATACGTCCGGAGCAACCGCCGCAGATCGGGCTGGGGCCCGATGAGGTTCTCCCCTGTCTGCGGGGTGCCGGTCGCGACGAGCGCGGCGCGGAGCTCCTCGGGGGCCCACGGTTCGCCGGTGAGCTCGATGGCGACGGACTGCGCGATCGCGGCGATGGCGGCGATCATCGGCGACGCGCCCGAGGTGCCCCCGAAGCTGCGGGTGTAGGCCTGGCGCCCGTCCTCCTCCGGGTAGTACAGGTCGGCCACGGCCGTTCCGTACTCGCCCGACGTGGCGGTCACGATGCCGTCGTACCAGCCCTGCACGTCGATCCGGGCGCCGTGGGACGAGCCGAGCGGGAACCAGCTCCGCGGCTCCCACACCCCGCCGCGGGGCGACGAGCCGCCGCCGACGAGGATGGAGCCGGAGTCGTGCTCGCGGTCGAACCAGCCGTCCCAATACTCGGCGTCGAGGTTCTGGCCCCCGTTGCCGCCGGGCTCGACCACCACGATGCCGGCGGCGACGGCGGCCTCGATGGCCGCGAACACGGCGGGATCCACGCTCACGGGGCAGTAGTCGCCGTTGGCGTAGGACTGCTGCTCGATGAGGATCACGTCGCCCGGGCGGAGGAGCGCGGTGGCCCCGGCCACGGCGGCGGCGATGTCATAGGCGCCGTCATCCGTGAACGGCGAGACGACGAGCGGGGTGGCGCCGGGCACCGCGCCGTCGATCCCGTACCCGTTCACCCCGCCCACGAGCTGCCCGAGCACGGAATTGCCGTGGTAGACGTACAGGTTCCGGTTCTCGCCCCAGGCGGCGGCGCCGATGGCCGATTCGAGGTCCTCGTGCGCCTCGTCCCAGCCGTACTCGATGTCGACGATGGTGACGTTGTCACCCCGGCCGCCCGGCCACCGCGCGGCCTCCGGAAAGCCGAGCCCCGGGAAGGCGTCGAGCCAGTCCTGCTCCACGCGCAGGTCGGGCGTGAACGGATCGATGTCGACGGGCGGCGGCATCGCGGCGTAGCCGAGCCAGGCGTGGGCGACGCGCGGATCGGCGAGCAGCTCGGTGCCGAGGAGCTCGGCGTCCTCCGTGTCGACGCGGAGGAACCGCGGCAGCGTGGCGGCGACGGGCCGCACCTTCGCGGGGCCGATCAGTGTGTCGAGATCGCGCCAGTCGACATCGTGGGCCCAGCGGGCGCGCTCGCGGGGGGCGGGCGCGTGGAGCTCGACGTAGAGCACGTCCGTGCGGCGCCCCTCCTCCCAATAGACGGCGGTGGGGCGTGCGGCGGTGGGGCGGACCGCGGTCGGAGGAGCAGCCGTGGCGGTGCCGACGAGGCTCCCCAGCAGCAGGAGCGTCAACGCGCCCACCACCGGCCCACGGCGAACGGGAACCGCGTCGGCGGGTCCACCGGCTCGTCGGAGGGGTAGTCGGGGTCGCCGGGGAGCAGCACCCACACGTTGCCCTCCTCCACCTCGGTGAACCGCGGGCAGATCGGCGGGAGCGCGCGCCGGGCCGCGAGGGCGGCGGCCACGTCGGCGTACGGGAGGAGCTCGACGAGGGTGCGCAACGTGGGGGGCGCGAGCGGCAGGGTGCCGGCCTCGGCGCGGGCGAGCGCGTCGGCGGGGCGGAGCCAGGCGCCGGCCACGGCCTCCTGCCCGTCGATGCGCGCCTCGGCGCCCTCGGGCAGGGCGGCGACGAAGAACCACGTGTCGTACCGGCGCGGCTCGATCTCGGGGGTGATCCAGTGGGACCACGGCACGAGCACGTCGAGCGTGTAGCCGTCGGCGTCCCCGAGGCGCACGCCGGCCTCCTCCTCCAGCTCGCGGGCGGCGGCGGCGCGGAAGTGGGCGGCGATGCCGTCCTCCCGGGTGAGGCGGGTGGCGAGCGCAGCGTCGCCCGGGTCGACCCGGCCGCCGGGAAAGACCCACGCGGCGCCCATGAAGCCCACGGCCCGGTTGCGCTCCATCATCCAGACCTCGGGCCCCGTGGGGGTGTCGCGAAGCAGGATGACCGTGGCGGCGGGGCGGAGGTCGGCGGGCATCCGAGCGTTTAGCGCGTTGGCGCCCCACCGGGGAGGGCCCCGTTGACCCGGGCCGGGGCCGTGACCAAGCTCTGGCCGAACTCCAGAGGTTCGAGGCAGATGATCTCCGTGTGGCTCGCGGGCGCCGCGGTGTGGACAGCCGGCGCGTGGGCCGCCGCGGCCGCGGATGGCACCCCCGCGCCCGACGGACGCGCGCTCCACACCGTCATCGACCCCGCCCTCGAAGGCAACGGCCCGGGCGGCGGGCTCTTCGCCAACGGGCGCCGCCTCGGCGCCGTCACGTCCTCGCTCGACGCCACGGCGGTCGTCGCGTGGACCGTCCGGCCGCTCCGGCTCGCCGTCGTGATGCCCACGGAGGTCGGCGCCGACCGCATCGTAGGGCTGCCTCCCCGCCTCGACCTGCGGTTCGTGATGGCCGATCGCCGCCGCGGCGGGCTCGGCGTCGGCGCGGCGATCGACAGCCCCTTCCCCTTCGTCCGGGGCGGCGATCCGGACGCGCACGGGCGCATCACGCTGGGGGTCGGGAAGAAGGACACCGTCTTTGCCGTGAACCTCGGCGCCGCCATCGGGCGCCCGCTCGAGGCGTTCACCTGGTCGTTCGGGGGCGCCCTCCCCCTCACGGGGCCCCTCGGCGCCTTCGCGGAGCTCGAGGGGGTGGCGCCGATCACCCTCCGACTCCCCGATCCCTCGATGGGCGCGCCGGCCTGGATGGGCGCGCGGGCCGGCCTCCACCTCGCCCCGATCCGGCCGCTCGTCCTGACGGTCGCCGTCGCCGGGAGCCGCGCGTCCGCTTTCCCGACCCTTTCAGTCGGCGCCGTGTGGATCCCCGCGCCGCGGCCGCGCCGCCCCCGCACGGACGGCCCCGACCGCGACCGCGACCGCGTGGCCGACAATGTCGATGCTTGCCCGGAACAACGGGAGGACTTCGACGGTGGCAACGACGCTGACGGATGTCCGGACGGCGGGGCACGAACGCCGCCCACACCCGACGCTTCTTGGTAGGCGCAGGCCCAGATGACGCCGGCCCCGACCGGGTACGCTCCCCGAGAAGCGAGTGGACATGCGGGAGCCTGCCCGGTAGGCTTGCGCCGTCAACACCATCGTTCGGAGAATGGATGAAACACGCACGCCTCCTGCCGCTTGCAATCGGCCTGTTTGTCCCATTCCACGCTCTCGCGGCCTGGCCCACGGACGATGCCTGGCTCCCCTTCCAGAAGGGCGGGGTCGACCTGTACGACGTGCCGCTGGACCACGTGCACCTCGACGGTGCCGATGGAAGTGTCGACCTCGTGGGAGACGCCACGCTGCTCGCCCCGGTGGCGTACTGGTATGCCGACGATCTGGCCCTCTACCTCCGGATGCGGGTCAACGAAGATCCTCGCCTCACGCCGGCTTCGAGCACCCTGCGGTCCAGCGGCTGGGCGTTCCTCCTGGACACCGACACCGAGCCGACCACCTTCGAGTACATGCTCGGGCTGACCGGTCCCGGCACGCTCTGGCTCGGGGAGAACAACCCCTATGAGGGGGATGGCCCCTACGACACCGTGGAGACCTTCCCGGAGACCTGGCTCGACCCGGTCGGTGACGACCTCGTGCGGGTGCTGGACGCCGGTACGACCATCTCGAGCGCCGCCGACTTCTTCATCGACATGCAGTTCGACCGGGCCACGCTGGATCTGGTGACCGGCAACGCGCTCGACGGCACCTTCGGCGTCGTGATCATCACCGAGCACCTGCCGCTCGTGGTGTCGCTCGACAACGACATCGCCGGAAACGACGACAGCGCGGGCCCCGGCTCCATGCCCGACCATACGACCGACGCCATCGGCATCGACCAGGACGGCGACGGCCTGACCGACCCCGAAGAGGCCGCCCACGGCACGGACCCGACCGACGGCGACTCGGACGACGATGGCCTGGGAGACGGCACCGAGGTCGATCTCACCACCGATCCCCTCGCCTGCGACTCCGATGGCGACGGCCTCTCCGACGGGCTCGAGAGCGGCGTCACCGAGGAGGATCTGCTGGACTCCCCGGACACCGACACCACGGCCGGCTGCTTCACGCCCGACTCGGACCCGACCACCACGACCAACCCCAACTCCGGGGACACGGACGGCGGCACGTTGTGGGACGGGCTCGAGGATGTCGACGGCGACGGGTTCATCGATCCCTGGGAGACCGATCCCAACGATCCGTCGGACGACGTGGACCTCGACGGCGACAGCATCCCCGACGGCACCGAGCTCGAGTGCCCGCTCGACGGCACGGCCGACGATCAGGACGGCGACGGCATCCCCGACGTGGTCGAGGGCCTCGGCGACACCGACGGCGACGGCTTCCCGGACTTCTGCGACGTGGACGATGACGACGACGGCATCCCCACCGACGTCGAGGGCGGCGACGACACCGACGGAGACGGCGTGCCCGACAACGAGGACCCCGACGCCGACGGCGACGGGATCCCCGACATCGACGAGGGCACCGCGGACGACGACTGTGACGGCATCCCGAACTACCAGGACGCGGATCCCACGGACGGCCCGTGCGCGGACACCGACGGCGACGGCCTGGACAACCAGGCCGAGGACGAGTGCGCGTCGGACTCGAACAACCAGGACACCGACGGGGACGGGATCCCCGACGGCGAGGAGTCTTGCGACGAAGACGCCGACTGCGACGATCTTCCGGACATCCTCGACGGCGACCACGATCCCGACGGCTGCGACAGCGCCGCCGGCGACGACACCGGCGGCCCGGCCTGCAACTCCAAGGATCCGTTCCTCGACTGCGGCCACTACACCGGCGGCGCCTGCTCCGTGGTCGATCCGCGCACCGCGCTCCTCCCCGCCCTCCTGGCCCTCGCCGGCGTGATGCGTCGCCGCCGTCGCACGGCCGTCGCCGCCGTCGCCATCGGCGGGACCGCCCTCGGAGGCGTCGGCACCGCGTTCGCGCAGGACGAGTTCAACGCCCAACGTTTCCGCCCCGTGCCGGACGGGCGCTCGCTCCTGACGGTCGAGGACGCCTCGGTCCCCGGCCCCGGCCTCGGCGGCGGGTTCTGGTTCAACTACGCGGCCGACCCGCTCGTGTACCGCTACGACGACGACCAGGACGACACCCGCCTCACCGGCGACGTCGCGACCGCCAACCTCGCCGCCTTCTTCACCCTCTCCCGGTTCCGCCTCGCGGTCGACATGCCGTTGCACCTCGCGGCGGGGAGCGACGTCGGCGCGGGCGGCTTCAGCCCGGGTGACCTCCGCTTCGACCTGAAGGCGACCCTGGTCGACCGCGCCAAGACCGGCTTCGGCATCGGCGCGGCCATCGATCTCGGCCTTCCCACCGGCGACGAGGCCGCGTGGCTCGGCGATCCCGGCGTGACCTTCGGCGGCCGCATCATCGCGACCGCGGGGCGCAAGCGCGGCATCCTGTCGGCGAACCTCGGCGTGCGCGGCGGCCCCCCGGCGGACCTGCTCCCCGACCTGACGTGGGGCACCCGCCTGTTCTGGGGCGTGGGCGGCGGCGTGCCGGTGGTCGAGGAGCTCGACGCCTTCGCCGAGATCGACGGCGAGGTCTCGTTCACCGACCTCGACGCGCTCGGCGCGGCGCCGATGGAGTGGCGGGCCGGCGTGAAGTATTACCCGCGCCCCGAGATCGTCGTGACCGGCGCCTTCGGCACCGGCATCACCACGGGCGTCGGCGCCCCGGACTTCCGCGTGGTGGCGGGCCTCTCGTGGGTCCCCGTGATCAAGCGCGAGGCGGACGTGGTCACGACGGCGAAGGGCCCCGATCGCGACGGCGACGGCATCGAGGACACCAAGGACCTCTGCCCCGGCCAGCCCGAGGACCGCAACGGCCGCAACGACGACGACGGCTGCCCCGACGCCGGCCTGACCCCCACCCGCATCCAGGTCATCGACCCGCGCGGCCAGCGCGTCGCCAACGCCTCCGTCGAGCTCGTGTCCGGCCCCGAGTCCGGCCGCTACGTGCTCGGCAGCGGCGAGATGACGCGCTCCTTGCCCCCGGGCAAGTACAAGGTGCTCGCCCTCGCGGACAACTTCGAGGACGAAGCCGCGGTGATGGAGGTGCCCGACAACGACCGCTTCGAGTACACGTTCACGCTCGAGCCGGTCATCGCCGGCGGGCGGCTCATCGTGATCGCGGAGAACGAGCAGGGCATGCCCGTGTCCGCGCTCGTGACCGTGCTCGGCGGCGGCAAGAAGTTCACCACCGGCCCCGACGGAGTCGGCGAGGAGCGCCTCCCGCCCGGCGCGGTCGAGGTGTCCGTGTGGGCCGAGGGCTACCAGGCCGAACGTGTGAAGGCGAACATCCTCAAGGAGGAGCCCGCCAAGGTGACGGTCGTGCTCAAGAAGGCGCGCGCCATCGTGAAGGACGACCGCGTCGAGATCCTCGACAAGGTGTTCTTCGAGTTCGACAGCGCCACCATCAAGGCCGAGAGCTTCCGCATCCTGGACGAGGTGACGGCGATCCTGATGAACCACCCGGAGATCACGCTCGTCGAGGTGCAGGGCCACACCGACGACCAGGGCACGGACACCTACAACCTCGGCCTCTCCGATCGCCGCGCCGCCGCCGTTCGCGACTACCTGGTCACCGCCGGGGTCGAGGCCGCGCGCCTCCAGGCCAAGGGGTACGGCGAGTCCGACCCGCTCCAGCCCGGCGTGAGCGAGGAGGCCCGCGAGGCCAACCGGCGCGTCGTGTTCCAGATCCGCAAGGGCGGCAGCGGTGCCGCGGTGCGCCCCTCGGACACCACGGGCCCCTCGGACCGCCCCCGCGGCCAGGGCGCCGGCAAGCCCCCCCGCCCCGAGGACCGCCCGAAGCCGCGTTGAAGGCGGACGACGAGCGGGCGGAGGAGACGTCGGCGCGCGCGAGTGCATACGCGCGGACGCTCCTTGCAACGCCGCTTGAAAAGCATGACGCGAGGCGCTAACGATCTCCCCCACTGCCCCGGCAAACACGGATGGGCTCGAAGCGCGACGACGCCGGAAACCTGCTGGGCACCCAGGCGGGCCCCCAGATGGGCGCCCAGAAGCTCGCGGCGCTTCCGGACGACGAGAGCACGCGCAAGGTGGTGGTCCGCCGGCAGGGGCCCGACCGCAAGATCGTGGTGCTCACGCTCCGCGTCGTGGCCGGGCGCGACATGCTCCGCTTCGTCACCCTCCAGAACGTGGACGAGGTGACGATCGGCCGCGACGAGGGCGGCGCGCTCGTGCTCACGGACGCGTCCGTGTCCCGCCGCCACGCGCGCATCACCTGCTCGGAGGACGGTCGTGTGTTCGTGGAGGACCTCGGCTCGACCAACGGCACCGCCGTGAACGGTCAGCCCGTCGAGAGCGCCGAGCTGCGCCCGGGCGACCACCTCGAGATCGGCGCGGTGGCGCTGCGGCTCGACCTGTTGAGCCTCGTCGAGGTGGAACACCTCCAGGGCGTGCTCGAGCGGCTCGAGGCCAACAACCGTGACCCGCTGACCGGCCTGTTGAACCGCGGCTGGCTCGACGAGGAGCTGCCGAGCCAGCTCGACCAGGCCACGCGGGTCGGCGTCGACTACGCGTGCCTGTTCGTCGACATCGACAACTTCAAGTCCGTCAACGATCGCTTCGGCCACCAGGTCGGGGACGACGTGCTCGTGGGCGTCGCCCGCCTGCTGATGGTCGGGGTCCGCGAGACCGACGCGTGTGTCCGCTACGGCGGCGAGGAGCTCCTGATGCTCCTGCACGGCACGGACGAGGACACCGCGCTCGACGTGGCGGAGCGCGTGCGGCGCTCGATCGAGGCCCATGACTGGGCACGCACCAACCCGGGCCTCGAGGTGACCGCCTCGATCGGCGTCGCGGTCGTGCGGCGCCGCGAGGGGGTCAAGGAGCTGATCAACCGCGCAGACCGGGCGTTGTACGCGGCCAAAGCCGCGGGAAGAAACCGCGTCGTACGGGCATCGTCGCTGTCGTAGCGCACCGGGTGCCGCTCCGGTGGGGCCACGCGGCCCCGTTCGCGGATACGTTCGGCGTCCGAGGCGCTCCCATGAGCTTGTTCAAGACGGGCTTGTTCGACACGATCCGACGCTCGCTCGCGGGCGGCGACGACGAGCTCGGGCGGGAGGACCTCTTGCGCCAGGTCGAGGAGGGCATCCTCGCGCTCAAGCGCCACGCCGCGCGCGGCCGCGAGGTGTTCCCGGCCGGCGTCCGCGTCGACATCCGCGCCGCCGAGGGCAGCATCGTCACGCTCCGCGCGTTCGTCACCGACCCCTCCTTCGAGCGGGATCTCGAGGCCCGCCTCCAGAACCGCCTCGTCGCGAGCGAAACCCTGCCCGCGCGCCGCTACAAGGTCGAGCGCGGCGAGCCCGCCGGGGTCACCATCCAGGAGGACGAGCAGGCCCTGGCCGGCATCCTCGTGGTCGAGGGCGGCGACAACGACGGCCATCGGTTCCCGGTCGACCTCGCGCGCAAGGAGTGGCGCATCGGCCGCGGCCGATGGCACCAGGAGCGCCCGGACGACCAGCGGCTCCCCAACGACATCGTATTGACCGAGTCGCTCGCCTGGGTCAGCCGCGCGGCGGCCATCCTGCGGCGCACGGGCGCCTTGCTCGAGGTCGAGGCCCGCCAGCAGGGCGAGTTCCTCCTCGTCGTCCGGCGGGACGGCACCCAGCTCCGCCCCGCGATGACGGCGTCCGGGCGCCTGCCCCTGCGCGTGGGCGATCGCATCGAGCTTCACGACGGTAACGACGGGCGCGTCGCCCTGCGCCTCGACGCGGCGGAGACCTAGATGCTCAAGGCCGAGACCCCCGATCGTTTCCGGGCCGACTTCTCGAAGGTCAAGCGGAAGGGGGATTGGAGAAAGGTGTTCGAACCGAAGTCCGTGGTCGTGGTGGACGCCTGGGCGATCGGCCGGGCGGTCAGCGCCGCCATGGTCACCTGCCCCTTCAAGAGCGCCACCGGCCAGCCCCAGGTCTGGAACGAGTACCGCGTGTTCCTCTCCCGCGCCGACCACGACCGGCTCCGCCCGATCGAGCAGAGCCTGCAGAAGGACCTCGGGCCGATCCTGTACGAGGAGCTCGTCCGCATCGACGCCGTCACGGTCGGCGCGCTCACCGTACGCCTGCTGGTAGACGACGCGGACGAGGTCGAGCCCGGCAACGGCGTGCTCCACGCCCGCCACGTCCCCGATGCCCAGGCCGCCGTGCCGGGCGCCGGCGAGATCACCGTGCGGCTCGACAAGCAGAAGCCGATGGGCCCTTCCCTCTCCGCCGGAGGCCCGGGCACGGTGCCCGTAGGCGCCGCCGTCCTGCGCGCCCCCACCGGGGATGTCGTGCTCCGCAGCGGCGTCCGCCACGTGCTCGGACGCGCGCACCCCGACGCCGGCGGCGACCACGTCGCGATCCCCGGGGCCGGCCCGCGCATCAACCGCCGCCAGGCAGCGGTCCGCGTCGACAATGACCACGTCGAGGTGACCCGCGAGCCGGCCGACAGCAACCCCGTGGCGGTGGGCGGGGCCGCCCTCGCGCCCGGCCAGACCGTCCGCGAGAAGCTGCCGGTCGAGATCGTGCTCTCCGGCGAGATGAAGCTCGTGGTCCAGCGCGTCGGTGGGGGCGCGTCATGATGAGCGCCTCCGCCCGCACGCACGCCGGCCGCGTACGCCCCCACAACGAGGACGCCGCGGTGTGCCGCCCCGAGCAGGGCCTGTTCGCCGTGATCGACGGCATGGGCGGCCAGGAGGCCGGCGAGGTCGCCGCCGCCATCGCCGCCGCCGCCCTCGCGGAGGTGCCGAACCTCCCGCGCCTCACCAGCGAGACCGTCCTGACCGCCGCGATGAAGGAGGCCCGCGCGCGCATCCTGCGGCAGGCCGAGCTGGACCCCACCCAGAAGGACATGGGCGCCGTCGCCACCGCCGTGCGCATCGAGGACAACGGGCGCAGCGTCGGCGTCGCGCACGTGGGCGACACGCGCGCGTGGCTCGTGAACGGCAAGGGTGTGCGCCAGCTCACCCACGACCACGTCGCGGCCGACAACGGCGGCCCAAACAAACGCCCGGTGGCACGCGACCTCGGCCGCAAGACGATGGAGGGAGACTGGGTCGAGACCGGCCGCTTCCCCATCGCCCGGGGTGACCTGCTGGTGCTCGCGAGCGACGGCCTGCACGACGCGGTGCCGGCGGAGGAGCTCGCCGCGGAGCTCGCCCGGCTGTGGCGGGAGGGCGGAGACGCCGACGCGGTGAGCGCGCGCCTGATCGCGCTCGCCCTCGCGCGCGGCGGGCCCGACAACGTCACGGTCGTGGCGGTGCGGATCGGGCGCTTCCGGCGCGGCCGCAGCCCGCGGCGCCTCGGGTTCGCGGTGACCGTGGTTCTCTTCCTCGCGATGGCCACCCTCGCGGGCGTCACGCTGTTCGGGCGCCGGATCCCGCCCGTGGTGCAGCTCCCGGATCAAGTGGCCGTCGCGACGCACTACGGCACGACGACGCAGGTGCGGGTGGAGGCCGGCAAGGTCACCCAGGTCACGAGCGGCACGGTGTTCGAGGTGCGCGGCACCCAGGTGCGCGGCATCGACTGGCGGGTCGAGGTGGCGAAGGGCGCCACGCTCAGCCTGCAGCTCACGACGGTCGAGCTCGAGGGCGCCTTCATCGTGGAGCTGGCTGAGGGGGCGAAGCTCCTGATGGGGGACAGCCGCGTGAGCGCCAACTCGGTGCGGATCGTGAGCCAGGTCGGCGACGAGATCGTGCTCGAGGACGTCATCTTCGAGACCACGGGCACGCCCGGCCCCGTCTACGAGGGCCCCGTGACGCCGACCCAGACGCGCGTGTTCGTCGTCGGCAGCGCGCCGGAGGCGCCTCCTGAAGAGGCCCCGCCAGAAGGCGCCCCCGAGGGCGAGGTGCCCGCCACGCCGGCCCCGGTGCCGGCCACGCCGGTCAAGCCGTGATCCTGCTGATCGTCGAGCTGGCGCTGCTGCTCCTCGTCGCCCTCGCCGGTTGGTTCGGCGCGGGCTTCGCCATCGAGGGCACCCTCGCCACCGCCGCCGCGCGCGCTCAGACCGGCGACGCCGTGCTCGTCCGCGCCGCCGGCGACCAGGCCGCCCTGTGGTTCGCGGGGGGCCTCGTGCTGCTCGCGGTGGCCCGCGGCGCGACCGGCCTCCGGCGCGGCCAGCACATCCGGACGCCGCTGCTCCTCCCCGCCGTGGGCGCCGCGGCCGCGCTCGGGCTCGTGGTGCAGCTCGGCTACGGCAACCCCTTCCGCGCCGACTGGCCGGGCCCCGGGTTCGCGCAGGGCGTGTTCTACGGGTGCCTCGCGGCGGCGGCGATCCTGGCCGTGCCCGGCGACATCGGGGCGTGGATCTCGCGCGGGCGCTGGGTCATCGGTGGTGGCGCCGTGGCGCTGCTCATCGCGCTCGCGATCTTCGGCGAGGCGCCCGGCCGCTCCGGCCAGCGCATCAACCTCTTCGGCACCCAGCCCATCGAGCTCGTGAAGGTGGGGGCGGTGTTGTTCGCCGCCGACGCGCTCGGCCGGCGCGCGGGCAAGATCCGCTTCCAGCGCGTGCGGGCGGGCTTCCTGCGCCTGCCGCGCGCCACGTTGCTGGTCCCGGCGCTCGTCGCGTTGCTGGCGACCTGGGCGGGCCTGTTCCTCGTCAAGGATCTCGGCCCCACGCTGATCCTCGGGGCGGTGTTCCTGGGCTTGTTCTACCTCGCCACGCGCAGCCCCGGCTGGGTGATGCTCGCGGTGGGCACGTTCGCGGCGACGCTCGCCCTGCTCGCCGTCGCGCCCGAGCTCGCCCCCGCCGGCACCGTGCAGACCCGCCTCCGGATGTGGTCCGATCCGTGGCTCAACGGCCTGCCCAACGGCGACCAGCTCGCGCTCGGCTTCTGGGCCATGGCGGCGGGCGGCTGGGAGGGCAGCGGCCTCGGCACCGCGTTCCCGGGCGGAATCCCGGCGGGCCACACCGATCTCGTCTACGCCCACCTCGTCGAGGAGCTCGGCGTGCGGGGCGCGCTCCTGTGGCTCCTCCTCCTCGGAGTGGCGGTCACGGACGGGCTGCGCGTCGCGGCGCGCAACCGCACGCCGGAGCGCGCGCTGATGGCGGCGGGCCTCGGGATGCTCGTCGTGGCGCAGGCCGCGACGATCCTCGGCGGCACGTTCGGCATCATCCCCCTGACGGGCGTCGTCGTCCCGTTCCTCTCCTTCGGCAAGACCAGCATGGTGGCCTTCTGGGCCATCGCGGCCCTGCTCGCGCGGCTCGGGGACGACGGCGAGGCGCGCGTCGCGACCGACGAGCTGCGCGAGATCGCCGGCGGCGTGCGACACGTGCAGGTCGCGGTCGGTACGCTCACGGTGCTCGGCGTCGCAGTGACGCTCCTCGCCGCCGTGGTCGGGCGCGACGAGACCAGCCTCCGCGGCGTGGTGACCACCCTGAAGGACGGCACGCCGGTGCTCCTCCAGGACCGCCGTCTCTCGTCCATCGCGGCCGCGATCCGCCGCGGGGACATCCTCGATCGCAACGACCAGCCGCTCGCGACGTCGCCGGTCGCCGGCACGCGCGAGAACCCGCTGGGAGACGCCTTCGGCACCGTGCTCGGCCCCGCGGGCGGCGGCGTGCTCCGGGCGAAGTGGAGCATCGAGCGGCAGCAGGAGGCCGCGCTCCGTGGCTACCCCGACAAGGCCGACGGTCCCGCCATCTGGCTCGGCGCGGTGAACGGTGTCGATCGGCTCCTCCTGGCCGTCCCCTCCGCGGCAAACGAGGAGGCTTCCGAACGCGGTCGCGCGCAGGCCGCCTTCACGCGCCTGGGCGGCGTCCCCTCCCCCGACGGGAGCTTCGACCGCATCCGCCGCGTCGCGCTCTCCACGCCCGATCTCACCTCGCTCCTCCCGCTCGCGCGCCTCCCGCTCGTCGATCGGGAGGCCGCGATCCAGGTCCTCTCCGCCAACGTCATCAGCCGCTCGGTCAAGCTCACGATCGACGCGCGCCTGCAGGCCGCGCTCGCGCCGCTGGTCAAGGCCGCCGCCGCCAAGAGCAGCGTGGGCGCCGCCGCCCTGGTGGTGCTCGATCCCGCCACCGGAGAGGTGCTCGCGCGCGTCCAGTGGCCCGACTACGACCCGAGCGGCACGACGTGGCGCAAGCAGCGCATCGCCGCGGAAGCGAAGTTCATGGGCATCTACGGCGCGTGGTCCGACAAGACCGGCGCGCACGGCGTGTGGCAGGCCGGCTCGGTGTTCAAGGTCCTCTCGGCGGTCGCGGCGGTCAAAGCGGGGAAGGTCGAGCCCTCCGGCCCCCCGTCCGCGCAGACCGGCTCCGTCTGCCCCACGGCCGCCTCGCCCCGGTATCCCTGCAACACGATGCACGACGGCCGCCCATCGTTCACCCTCCCGGCCTGGAGCCGCCCCATCCACGACCACGGCGACGGCGGCGCGCGCGGCGACCTCGACCTGGTCGCCGCCATCACGAAGAGCTCGAACGTGTGGTTCGGGCAGCTCGCGCTCGATCTCGGCCCCGACGCCTACCGCGCCCTGCGCTCCGCCGGCGTCGAGTTCGGCAACCCCGGCCTCGATGAGGAGCGCGACGCCGACTACACCGGCCTCGGCGCGCGCGGCAGCCGGCGCCTCGCCCAGACCGGCTTCGGCCAGGGCGCGGGCTCGTGGAACGTGACCCAGGCCGCGCGACTCGTGGGCGCGGTGGCGGCGGGCGGCACCTATCGGCGCTGCCCGTCGGACATGCGCTTCGGCGCGGAGTGTGTCGCCGCCCCGCTCGTGGACGCGCCGGACGCGCTCGCGCCGGTGCTCGCCGGCATGGAGGGCGTGATGAAGTCCGGTACGGGCGCGCGCCTCGCGAAGGTGCCGGGCGTGCGGATCTACGGCAAGACCGGCACCGCCGACGCGCCGGGCACGCGGGACGAGGCGCCGTGGAAGATCCGGCCCGCCCAGACCACCCTCCCCCACTCCTGGTTCGTCGCGATCGCCGAGCCGGATCAGGCGCCGGCGTGCGCCACGGAGACGCCCGGCCGCTACGTCGTGACCGCCGTCGTCCCCCACGGCGGCTTCGGCGCCTCGGCCGCCGGCCCCCTCGCCATCGCGGCCGTCCGCGAGCTCCACACCCTCGGCTACCTGCCGGCCGCCACGACCTCGACGGTGCCATGACCAACCCGGGGCGCCCATCGGTCCTGCTCCGCGAGGTGCCCGGCTCGCGTCGGGTGTCGCGGACGTGGGTGGCGGGCCAGGAGTGTGTCACCCGCGTGCTCCTCTCCACCCAGGTGCCGACCGATCTCGGCCCGCTCGTCGAGAAGATCGTGCTGCACGGGCACGGCAGCATGCTCGGGCTCATCCCCGACGATCTCCAGCTCACGCTCGAGGGGTACCGCGTGGCCGCGTGGCTGCCGTCCGACCTCGGCCCTCCCCTCCCGTGGACCGTCGCGGTCGCCGCCGGGGTCGACGCCGAGGGGCACGTGTCGATCTCCACGGGCTGGATCGAGGGGGATCCGCTCCACCTGCTCCCAGCCCCCAGCCCCGAGGTTGCCCGCGCCCGCGCGCTCGACGCCCTCCGCATCCTCGTCGCCCTGCACGCGTGCCTCGTCACCTACGGCGACTTCAAGTCGGAGAACCTCGTCCTCCGTCCCGACGGCAGCATCGCCCTCATCGACCTGGACACCCTGCGGGAGGTGGCCCACGCCACGTCCTACGCGCCCACGCGGGACCTGACGCGCAGCTGGGCGGCGCCCGAGCAGGAGCGCGACCAGCGGACCTACCTCGCGAGTGATCTCTGGTCGTGGGCTCAGCTGGTCGAGCACCTCTTCCCCGCGGGCGCCCCGGCCGAATGGCGCTCCGCGCTGGACGCCTGCCGCCTCCACGATCCGCTCCGGCGGCCGCGCACCGAGTACCTCCTCGCTCACCTCGAGCTCGGCGCACCTCTCGTCGACTGGCTCGACCGCCCCACGCCGCCGCCGCCGGGCACGGCCACCGAGCGGATGCCCGAGGTCACCAGCTCGTTCAGCCCGTCCCCGACCTCTCCCGGGGGGCGGGCGCCGTTCGAGACGGAGCGGGTCCCCGAACGCACCGGCGACACTGGCGGCGTGGGGTTCCGCGAGGTTACGAGCACTGGAACCCACACGACGGCCACCACCGTCGCGCCCCGCCGGGTCCAGGCCGGATGTCTGTGGGGCGCGTTCGCGGCGATCGCGCTGCTGATGCTGACCTGCGGCGGCCTGGCGTTCACCTGGGATCAGTCGCGGATCGCGGACGCGAACACGGCCGCCGCGGAGGCCCTCGAAGCCATGAAGGCGAACAAGACCCGCCCCGAGCTCAACAAGGACAGGTCCCAGCGCGAGAAGCTGCGGACGATGGCCGAGGACGCGTGGGCGATCCGAGAGACCCCGCGGTCCGCCGCCGTCCGCGCGCTCGCGACGGTGTGGGCCCAGGGGTTCCAGGACTCCAGCGAGGGATGGAAGCCCGAGCGCTACGAAGCGGCGCTCGCCGCGATCGAGCCCGTCGCGTCCAGCCGCCAGCCCGAGGCCCAGCTCGCCCGGGGCACGCTCGACGCCGCGGTCTGCCGCCTCAACCGCCTCGACACCACCGCGCCGGTGCACTGCGGGCGCGCGCTCGCCGGGCTCGAGGAGCTCCAGGAGGCCCTGCCCGCCGATGCCGAACACCACTGGCTCCGAATGGAGGCCGCGTGGACCGAGGTCCTGGTCCGCAGCGAGCTGGTGTCCCAGGCGCGCAACGCGGGGCTCCCGAGCGACGCGAAGCAGCTGGACGCCGGGCGCGCCCGGTGCACGCAGGCCGAGGCCTGGCTCCCCTACGCGCCCGTGAACGGCCCGGAGCTGTTCCAGGACTGCCTGCGGCTCGCGAGCGCGGCGCTCGACGTCGACCAGTACCTGCACTGGGCCGATCTGCTCGTCCGCGCGGACATGGCCGACGGCGCCGTCAAGAAGTCGACGATCAAGCACCTGTACGTCGGCGGCGGCATCGGGTGCGAGTCGAGCACGGTCGATGACAAGCGCCGGGGCGAGTGGCCGGTCAAGGGCAAGCCCTGGTGCCTCGCCCTCGGCCACGCCGCGCGGGGCTGCTGGGACTCCGCGGCGACCGTCGTGTACCGGGACCGCTCGGACGACCCTGACCACCCCTGGGATACCCTCCTGGCCTCTGCCCCCCATGGCACCCCTTCCACGTGCGTGCGCTGATGCGACCGATCATCTACGCCACGCTCTCCATCCTCCTCGGCATGCTGGGCATCGTGGGCGTGGGCGAGGCCGACAGCTTCCGCCGCGCCAGCGAGGAGCGTGAGCTCCGCATCCTGCGCGAGCGGCTCGTGCTCGACGTCGATCGGTGGGAGGACGCCATCGCCCAGCAGGTCGACCTCTGGCTCACCGATCTGTCGTCGCGCGACCGCGACAAGGTGCGGGAGCGCGAGCAGTCCCTGCGGGCGAACCGCCCCTGGTTCGACGCGTTCTACCTGTGGGAGGCCGACGAGGTCAGCTGGCCGCCGCAGCAGCTCGCCGAGGATCTCGCCCTCCTCCGCTCCGACACCTGCCTCGCCGCCGCCAGCCAGCAGGCCGGCAAGGTCGACGCGACCACCGCCGCCCGCCTCTACCACGGGTGTGTCGGGCGCAGCCCGCCCGTCGCCCTCCTCGCGGCGTCGGAGTCCGCCGAGCTGTTCCTCAACGCCGACCAGCCGCTCGCCGCCGAGCGTGTCATCCGCGACCTCGGCACCCTCTTCCTCATCCCGCTCAACGACGCGGCCACCTACGGCGTGAGCCCGCGCCGCCTCATCTACCTCCGCCTCCAGCTCGCGCGCGCGGTGGACAGCCTCGGGCGCACCGACGTCGCCGAGCGCATCGTCCGGACGCTCGCCTTCGAGGTCGCCTTCCTCGACGGCGCCGCGCTCGAGCCGCTCCTCGACGACCTGTGGGTGTACCCCATCGCGCGCGACCTGCGGCAGTACGGCGGGCCGTCGCTCGGCGGCGAGGACGACGAGCTCTACCTGCGCGCGAAGCGTCGTATCGCGGTGCTGCACGAGATCCGCACGCGCGAGTGGGATCTCCGCGACGTCCCCACCATCGCCCAGGGCCCGCGCCTGCTGGTCGACCAGTACGGCGATCCGCCCTACCTGCTGTTCTTCGCGCGGCTGGAGATGGGCGCGCTGCTCGCCGGGCTCCAGCTCGATCAGCCCGCGCTCATCGCCAACTTCCGCGCCAGCGTCTCGCCGGAGCTGGGCCGGTGGGTCTCGGTGCGGGACCCGACGGGCGTGGTGCTCGACGGCAACGCGGAGCCGCTCGCCGCCGAGGTAGCGTTCACCCGCATCCTGCCCCACCTCCGCGTCGGCGTGGCCGCCGGCGCCCTCGGCCCCGGCACCGGCCTGCGCACCGCCTTCGTGCAGCTGCTCCCCATCGGGATCGGCATCCTCATCGGCGTGTTCTCGCTGATCGGCCTCATCCGCAGCGACCGCAAGCAGGCCCTGCTGCTCGACCGCCAGCGCGAGTTCATGACGCGCGTGACCCACGAGTTCAAGACCCCCCTCGCCGGCATCCGCCTCATGGCGGAGAACCTCGAGATGGGTAGCTTCCGCGACGCGGCGCAACGCGAACGGTTCGCGCGCCAGATCGTCAAGGAGGCCGAGCGGCTCGGCCAGCGCCTCGACGAGGTCATCCGCGCCGCCAGCCGCCCCATCGACGAGCACGCCGAGGTCCTCGATCCCGTGGAGATCGCCGTGCAGGTCGCGGAGCGCTGGACCCCGCTCTGCGAGCAGCAGGGCGTCACGCTCCACCTCGAGGCGCAGGAGGGGCAAGGCACCATGATGGGGCGCCCGTCCTACCTGCGCGACGCCCTCACGAACCTGGTCGACAACGCCCTGAAGTACCGCAAACCGGATCGCCCGGGGGACGTGTGGATCCGTGTCCAGGTCGAGCGTCGGTGGGTACAGTTCGAGGTGGAGGACAACGGCATGGGCGTGCCCGCCAAGATGCGGAAGGCCATCTTCGAGCGCTTCCGGCGCGTGGAGGGCCCGGGTCGCGGCCTCTCCGGCGGGCACGGTCTCGGGTTAGCTTTCGTCGCTGAGGCTGTGCTTCTTCACGGCGGGAAAGTAGAGTGCCGTGAAGGCGTCGCCGGTGGCGCCCGATTCATCATGCGCGTGCGACGGAGGTCATAGATGGAGACGCTTGGGGCCAGCATCCTGGTCGTCGAGGACGATGAGACACTCGCGATGGGGCTGACCAGCGCCCTGGAGCACGAGCGCTTCACGGTGACACATTGCGACAGCGGGGAGTCGGCGCTGGAGTCCATCGAGGACGACGTGCCCGACGTGCTCATCCTCGATGTGATGCTCCCGGGGATGGACGGGCTGTCCGTGCTCAAGCGGGTCAAGTCGGAGCACCCCGAGCTGCCGATCATCCTGCTCACGGCGCGCAGCGCCGAGGTGGATCGCGTGCTCGGCCTCGAGCTCGGCGCCGACGACTACGTGGTCAAGCCCTTCTCCCTGCGCGAGCTCATCGCGCGCGTGAAGGCTCGCCTGCGCGCCCGTCCCGCCGCCCCGCGCGCCCCCGAGGTGTACCGCTTCGGAAAGAACGAGGTCGATCTCCGCCGGCGCATCCTCATGCGCGATGGGGACGAGCACCGCATGACCACGCACGAGGCCGGCGTGCTCGCCTACCTCATCGCCAATCGTGGGCGTGACGTGAGCCGTGAGGACCTGCTGCAGCACGTCTGGGGCTACTCCCCCAGCATGGCGACCCGCACGGTCGACAACCAGATCCTCAAGCTTCGCAAGAAGGTCGAGGAGACCCCCTCCGACCCGCGGCACATCCTCACGGTGCACGGCACGGGCTACCGCTTCGAGGAGTAGGCGCTCGTGTGCGCGGCGGGGCTGGCGACAGGGCCCGGGAGCGGCTACCGTTCGCCCCGTCGGAGGCCCTCATGCGTACGTTCCTCGCCGCCCTGCTGCTCGCCGGTTGCACCGCCCCTTCGGATGATGCCGACGTGAAGGACACGTCCGATGTCGAGAGCGACACGGACACCGACACGGACACCGACAGCGATCCGGACGAGGATCGGGATGGGGACAGCTACCCGGCCAGCACCGACTGCGACGAGACCCGCCCGGACGTGAACCCGGGCGTGGCGCTCGACGTGTGCAATGACCGGGACGACAACTGTGACGGCACGGTCGACGAGGATCCGGACCTGTCCTGGTACCCCGACGCGGACGAAGACGGCTTCGGCGATCCCGCCAGCTCCGCCGTCGTCACGTGTGACCCCGGCTCCGGCGCGTTCGCCACCAACGCCTCCGATTGTGACGACACCAACAGCGACACGTTCCCCGCGGCGGACGAGCGGTGTGACGGCCTGGACAACGACTGTGACGGCGAGGTCGACAACGGATCAGCCCTCACGACCTGGTACCCCGACGCCGATGGGGACGGGTACGGCCAGGCAGGGTCCGTCGGCACGCTCACGTGTGACCCGGGCGCCGGCTCCTTCGCCTCCAACGACTCCGACTGCAACGACACCACCGCCGCCGTGTCCCCCGACGCCGTCGAGCGCTGCGACGACCTCGACAACGACTGCAACGGCTCCATCGACGAGAACGAGGCCGAGTGGACCGCGTTCTACGAGGACCGCGACGGTGACGGCGCCGGGACCACCTCCCTCGTCTACGGCTGTGACGCCGCGTCGGCCGGCGGCGCCACCAACGACTGGGACTGTGACGACTCGGACAGCGCCGAGCCCGTGTTCGTCGACACCTCCGGGGAGAGCCGTGGCCCCGGTACGGTCGCCCGCCCGTACAGCTCCATCCAAACCGCCATCTACCAGGCCAACACCTGCGTACGGGTCGCCGCCGGCACCTACTACGAGGAGCTGGACTTCGCCGGCCGCGACATCGACGTGGCGAGCCTCGACGGCTCGGGCTCCACGTTCGTGCAGGGGATCGGCAACACGTCCGTGGTGACCTTCCAATCCGGCGAGACCGCGGCCGCCCTTCTCCAGGGCTTCACGCTCTCCGGCGGCGCGGGCCACTTCTCGTCCACCAGCTCGTCCTACGTGAGCGGCAGCGTCTACTACTACTATTACGACTACACCTACGCGGGCGGCGGGGTCTACATCTACCGTTCGGCGCCCACGTTGGTCGACGTGGTGATCACGGACAACGTCCTGCCCGCGGCGACCAACACCACCGTCGACTACGGGAGCACGGTCTACTACTACACCGATACAAGCTCCGGTGGCGGCCTGTACGTGGAGTACGGCAGCGTGGCGCTCGAGGATGTCACCATCCAGGGCAACTACTCCTATAGCGGCGGGGCCATCCAGTCCCTCTACGGGGACGTGACGGGCGTGCGGGTCGACATCTCGGGCAACAACAGCCCCTACCCGACCGTGTGGAGCGAGAGCGGCTCCATGATCCTCGACAACGTCATCTTCAACGCCAATCAGTCCGAGCAGGGCTATGGCATGTTCTACACCACCGGCGGCGGCAAGCTCGAGCTCCGCAACAGCGTGTTGCTCTCCGGCAACTACGGCATCTTCAACGGCGGTTCGGACGTGATGCTCTCGAGCAGCATCGTGAGCGGAAACGACATCGGCATCTACGACGCGTCGGGCGGCGGTTACACCTGGGTCCTCACCTACAACGACGTGTATGGGAACGACCTGGATTGGCAGGCCGTCGCGGATCCCACCGGTACGGAAGGCAACCTGTACGTCAATCCCCGCTTCACGAATTGGATCGACGACACGGACTACGCGTCCGACGACCTCACGCTGGGGAGCCGTAGCATCCTGGTGGACGCCGGGGATCCGGACGCGGCGCGGAATGATGTGGATGGGTCGCGGAACGACATGGGGGCTCATGGCGGGCCGAGCGGGGCTTGGTAGGCCAAAACCTGCCTTCCCCCCGATCTCCGTGGATTTGCGGCATCGACGCGCGCGCCCGGGTACATGGCGAAAACGCTGGCCGAGGTCGTTGCGGCCGGCGTGCAGGCACGATGAGAGATCAGTGAGAGGTCCGCCCCGGCGCCCTCGCGCATAGGGTGCCGCTCGCCCTCGAGGTTCTCGTGAAGCTCCATCGCCCCGCCCTGGCCGTTCTCGCGCTCTACATCGGCCTCCCCGCGCTGGGCGCCTCTGACGCCGAAGCGGCCTTCATCCGGCGCACAGCCATAAAGGTCAAGACCAACAGCAACGGCGACACTTCCTACCGCGTCGGCACCACCGTGAGCGGCGACGCCGGCACGGTGGCCACGATTACCGCCGCGATTGAGTCCGACGCGGGTGAGGAGGAGCTCGCGCTCGTCGAGACCGACGCCTGGCTGCACGGCGCCGCGACGATCGCCGCCCTGCCCGCCACCGATGTTGCTCTCACGGTCACCCTCTACGATAGCGGCAGCGCCTCGCTGATCTCCTTCTCCGGGACGCTCGCGGCGGACGGGACGGTCACCCTCGCGGCCGACGATACCACCTCGATCGAAAACGCGGACTGCGCGTCTCGCACGGGCTGCGCCGAGGAGACCACACGCGCGGACTCTCCCGACATCGAAATGCTCGCCGCCGATGTGTTCGCCGCCGCGAAGGGCTACGACCTGAGCATCGACCTCGCGGGCGCGGACACCTATGAAGTGGCCTACGCCAGCGTCACCGTCACCGAGCCGGGCGGGGCGGTCTGCCTTGCCACCGACGAGAAGGGCAACTGCCTCAAGTGGGAGACCACCAAGGAGGTGAGCACCCGCTCCGAGGTGTTCTGGGACGACATCGGCTCCGTTTGGGAGGCCGAGGCCACCGCGGCGCACGAGGGCCTCATGCAGTTGAAGGTGATTGCCTCCGACGCTCGGGGCAACAAGCTCGAGACGGCCAAGTCGAAGCTCGGGGCGCCGTGGCTGGATGACGGCGAGGGCGTCAACACGCTCGCGACGGACGAGGATCCGTTGACGAGGGTGGCGCTCCACAAGGGCCTGGTGGGCTGGTGGGCTTTTGACGACCAGGCCGCCCAGGACCAACTGACCATCGTCTCCGAAGGCTGGGCCTCCGGCGACGAGCTGCCCGTCGACGCCGAGGTCGAGCTGACGAACGGCGAGACGATCACCATCCCGGTGAACAGCTACCAGAAGCGCCTCCGCTTCCCCATCACCATCAACTACCTGGCCGAAACGAAAAACACGGGCTTCGCCTTCAAGACCTTCAACATCACGGCGTCCGGGATTCTGTTGCCGCTGAGTCCGGACGACCTCTACTTCGGGCAGGTGCGGCCGGTGTGCAGCGAGGGCTTCTGCGCGACGGTGAGCGTCAGCGACGGGGGTGAGTACGAGCTCTCGATGATGGCCTACGGAGCCGCCGCCGCCGCGCTCCCCGAGGAGTTCGAGGTGTCAATCTCCGTCCTGGACGAATTCGGCGACGAGGTTGCGGCGGAGACCGCCCTGGTGGAGCTCGACGACGAGATCACCGCGGTGTTCGCCAACGAGGTGAGCCTGGTCGGGGATCCCATCGGGGTCGACCTCTCCGGAAAGGTGAAGCTGCTCGGCGAAGCGAACCGCAAGGGGAAGCAGGAGACGCTCGCCAAGGGCAAGTTCTATGGCACCTTCTCGCGTGACGGGGACGGCGACCTGGAGCTCGCGGGCGCCGACAAGGACGAGGTGGTGTCCAGCGGTGACATCATCGTGGCCGGCGAGGCCGTGTTCCTGACGGATCGGGAGGGTGTCCCCGTGGCTCCCCCTGCGATTCAATTCAGCAACGGCTCGGGCACGAAGAACGCGACCACCACAACGTCGACCAGGCCCCAGCTGCTCTGAGCCGGGGGCCCCGGCGCCGGGCGGGTTGCGTCCAGTGGGGCGCCCGGTACGCCCCAAGGCGGGCCGGGGGGCGATTGGTGAGTCAGATTCGGCGTTGCACCGACTGATTCATGCGTGCGTCACTGCGTGAGTCAAGCGCCTGAGGGGTCAGGGTTGCGAAACGCGGACCAGGGCTCCCCTCTGCGCGACCCGCCCGCGCCTTCGTCGACCCGGTCCTCGCCCATGCGTGCGAGGTCGCGATGCCGGGGTAGCCGACCTGGGGGGTCGCAGGCGAGGACGAGGAGCAAGGTGGTCGGAAGAAGGGTGCGCATGCACCGGCCGGATCGGCGACATGGACGGCGACGGGCTGGCAGACTGGTTCATGTTCAGCCAGGTGAACAGGGGCGGCGAGGCGCACGCCGTGAGCGGTGCACTGTGGCATCCGGCGCGATCTCCTGGGCGACGGAGCTCACAGCGGAGGACGCGGACCTGATCGTTTCGGGCTCAGTGCCAAATCAATCTCTCGGCGAGCGCCTCGCCGTCGTGGACGTGGACGGTGACGGTTGCGACGACATCGTGACGCCGTCCTACTATCATCCGCTTCCGTACGGCGGCGCCGAGACCTTCGTGCTGTTCGGGCAATACGGCCCGTAGACCACATCCCGCGCATTCGCATGACACTCCGTTACGAGGGGTCGGAATTCGCAGCACCGTTGGCGCTTCGGTGGCCGCTCGGAGGGAAGGAGCAACGCGAGACCACGCCGAGGGCGTGGATTCGGAGAACCCAGTCGACTAGAATGCGGCGAGACCACGACATGCGCTACGATCCCGACGAGCTTCCTCCGATGCGCGAGAGCGAGATGGCCACTCGAATGCGCGCCGTGGACTGGTCGAAGTCCGTCTTCGGGCCGGCGTCGGGCTGGCCGCAGGCCCTGAGGTTGGCGGTGGGGATCTGCCTCGACAGCCGCTTCCCGATGTTCGTCTGGTGGGGGCCCGACAGGATCAACCTGTATAACGACGCCTACATCCCCATCCTCGGGAGCCGGCATCCGGCCGCGCTCGCGCAGCCCGCGCAGGAGGTGTGGCCGGAGATCTGGGACGTGATCGGTCCGCAAGCCGACGCGGTGATGCAGCGGGGCGAGGCCACCTGGAACGAGCGGGTGCACCTGCGCATGGAGCGCAACGGGTTCGCGGAGGACACGTGGTTCACGTGGTCCTACAGCGCCATCCGCGACGAGCAGGGCAAGATCGTGGGGCTGTTCTGCGCTTGCGCCGAACATACCGCGGAGGTGCTGTTGGAGAGGGAGCGCGATCGCCTCGCCGTCCAGAATCGGCAGGCCGAGGAGCACGCGCGCAACATCCTCCAGAGCATCACGGATGCGTTCTTCGGGCTCGACCGCGAGTGGCGATTCACCTACGTCAACCTCCGGGCCCAACAGGTCCTCGGACGCTCCGACCTCGTCGGGCAGGTGTTGTGGGACGCGTACCCGGGGGCCCGCGGGTCGGAGTTCGAGCGCATGTACCTGCGCACCGCCAACGAGCGGATCCCGGCGTCGTTCACCAGCTTCTACCCGGACCACCAACGCTGGTACGAGGTCCGCTCGTACCCCGCGCCCGACGGCATCGCGGTCTACTTCCGGGACACCACCGAGCAGCACCGGCTGGCCGAGGAACGGGAGCAGCTCGCGCGCCGGCTCGCGGCGGAGGTGGATCGTTTCGACCTCGTCCTCTCCTGGATCAGCGATTTTGCGTACACGTTCGATCTGGAGGGTCGCTTCACGTTCGCGAACAAGGCGCTGCTGGACCTGTGGGGCCTGCCCCTCGAGCAGGCCATCGGCAAGAACTTCTTCGATCTCGGCTACCCCCCGGAGCTCGCGGAGCGGCTCCAGCGGGAGATCCAGCACGTCATCCACACGAGGGAGCGAGTGGTCGGCGAGACCCCCTACACGAGCCCCGCCGGGGAGCCCGGGGAGTACCAATACATCTTCTCGGCCATCCTCGATCGGGACGGGCGGGTCGAGCAGGTCGCCGGCTCCACGCGGGACATCAGCGCCCTCGTGCGCTCCGAACACGCCCTGCGCGCGAGCGAGGCGGCCACGGAGCGCGAGCGGCGGCTGTACCACGCGATCCTGGGCAACACGCCCGACCTCGCCTACGTCTTCGATCTGAACCATCGCTTCATCTACGCAAACGAGGTCCTGCTCGCGACGTGGGGCAAGACGCTCGCGGAGGCGATTGGCAAGACCTGCCTGGAGCTCGGCTACGAGTCGTGGCACGCGCAGATGCACGATCGTGAGATCGAACAGGTGATCGCGACCAAGGCGCCCATCCGCGGAGAGGTGCCGTTCACCGGTACGGGCGGCCGTCGCATGTACGACTACATCATGGTGCCGGTGCTCGGCCGCGACGGCGAGGTCGAGGCGGTCGCGGGCACCACGCGGGACGTCACCGATCGCCACGAGGGCGAGAAGGAGCGCGAGCAGCTCCTTTCCAGCGAGCGGGCGGCGCGCAACGAGGCCGAGCGCGCCGGGCGTGTCAAGGACGAGTTCCTCGCGACCCTCTCCCACGAACTGCGGACCCCGCTCACAGCGATCCACGGGTGGGCGCAAATCCTGTCCCGTCGCGCACCCACCCCCGAGACGCTCGCGCGCGGCCTCGCGGTGATCGAGCGCAACGCCCGCGTCCAGACCCAACTGATCGCCGATATGCTCGACATGAGCAGCATCATCTCCGGGAAGATGCGTCTCGACGTGCAGGACGTGGAGCTCCCCCTCGTCATCGAGTCGGCCCTCGACGCGGTACGGCCCGCCGCCCAGGCGCGAGGCGTCGCGCTCGAGACGGAGGTGCCCGATGACACCGGGCCGGTGCGCGCGGATCCTGCCAGGCTTCAGCAGGTCGTTTGGAACCTGCTATCCAACGCCGTGAAGTTCACGCCGCGTGGCGGGCGGGTCGTCGTGGGGCTGGGGCGGGTGGAATCACACGTCGAGATCTCGGTGCGTGACACGGGAAAGGGCATCCAGGCCGCGTTCCTCCCCCACGTGTTCGAGCGTTTCCGGCAAGCGGACAGCTCCGCGTCCCGTGAGCACGGGGGGCTCGGGCTCGGCCTCGCCATCGTGAAACAGCTCGTCGAGGTGCATGGGGGCACGGTCGCGGTCATCAGCGAGGGCGAGGGCCTCGGGTCGACGTTCACGGTCGCGCTGCCCCTCGCGGAGAACCTTCACGGGATCGCCCCTTCGAACCCGGCCTCTCGCGGCATGACCGGACACGTTCCGTCCGCGATCGCAGCGCCCGATCTGGAGGGGGTGCGGGTGCTCGTCGTCGACGATGACCCCGATACCCGCGACATGGTCCGGCGCCTGCTCGAGGAGTGCGCCGCGAAGGTCGTCGTCGCGGCGTCAGCCCAGGATGCACTGGACGTGGTGGCCGAGGGGGGCGTGGATGTCATCGTCTCGGACCTCGGCATGCCCGGCTATGACGGATTCGAGATGATGCTGGAGCTGCGGAGGCGCGGCGTGGGAGTGCCCGCGGCGGCGCTCACGGCGTTCGCGCGCGAGGAGGACCGGTCACGCGCCTTGCGCTCCGGCTACCAGGCACACCTCGTGAAGCCCGTCGAGCCGGCTGAGCTGCTCGCCACCGTCGCAGCGCTCGCACGCACGCTCTGAAGAAAAATGACACAGGGTCGCGCCGCCCCTCCAACCGTTACGCGGCCCACTCTTATCGGGACGAACAATCGACGGCGCGGCCCCCGCTCCAAGATACGGAGAAGCTGCGGAATCGAACGAAACAGTTGGTCTCGTCATCGGGAGGCGTCTTGGAACAGCGTCACACAGAGCGCGTCAGCACCGGCATCGATGGGCTCGACACCATTCTCCGGGGCGGTCTTCCAGCCCATCGGCTCTACCTCGTGCAGGGTGACCCCGGCGTCGGCAAGACCACGCTGGCGCTCCAGTTCCTGCTCGAGGGCGCACGTGCGGGCGAACGCACGCTCTATGTCACCCTCTCCGAGACGCTCGAGGAGCTCGGCGGCGTCGCCGCGTCCCACGGCTGGGATCTGACCGGCATCGACGTGTTCGAGATGTCCGCCGGCGAGTCCGCCGCCACCGCGGACGAGAACACCTTGTACCTGCCCTCCGAGGTCGAGCTCGGCGAACGGATGGCGGCGCTCCTGGCCGAGGTGGAGCGCGTGAACCCGCGGCGGATCGTCCTCGACTCATGTACCGAGCTGCGGCTCCTCGCCCAGACCGCGCTGCGATTCCGGCGGCAGGTGCTGGCCTTCAAGGAAGGCCTCGTGCGGCGGAGCTGCACCGTGCTGCTGCTCGAGACGCCCATCGTACGGGGCGGGGATGCGATGCTGCAGAGCCTCGTGCACGGCGTCGTCGAGATGGAGCAGCTGTCGCCGCTGTACGGGGCCGAGCGTCGGCGGCTCCGGATCGTGAAGCTGCGGGAAGTGAAGTTCCGCGGCGGATACCACGACATGACCCTGGTCGACGACGGGGTGCGGGTGTTCCCACGGCTCGTGGCGGCCGAACATTCGCCCGGGTTCGAGAAGGGGTTGGTGGCGAGCGGGAACGCGTCCATCGACACGCTCGTGGGCGGCGGGCTGGAGCGCGGAACGAGCGCGCTGCTCCTCGGCCCGGCCGGTGCCGGCAAGTCCACGTTCGCCGTCCGGTATGCCGTCGCTGCGGCCAGCCGGGGCGAGTACGTGTGTCTGTTCATGTTCGACGAGGGCCTCGAAACCCTCCTCGTCCGGTGCGCCCGCCTCGGATTGCCGCTCGAGCCCCACATCGCCTCGGGGCTGATGAAGGTCCAGCAGATCGATCCCGCCGAGCTCTCGCCGGGGGAGTTCGCCCATCGGGTCCGCGACGAGGTCGAGCAGCGCAAGGCGCGCGTCGTGATCATCGACAGCCTGAACGGCTACCTCAACGCGATGCCCGAGGAGCACTTCGTCGTCATCCAGCTCCACGAGGTGCTCAGCTACCTGCGTCAGCAGGGGGTGCTCACGCTCCTCACGCTCGCGCAGCACGGCCTGGTGGGGCCGACGATGACGACCACGGTGGACGTGAGCTACCTCGCCGACACCGTGGTGGTGCTGCGCTACTTCGAGGCCGCGGGCCGCCTGCGCAAGGCCGTGTCGGTGCTGAAGAAGCGCTCGGGCCTGCACGAGGACACCATCCGCGAGTACACCCTCGGGCAGAACGGCCTCGAAGTGGGGCCGCCGCTCACCTCGTTCCACGGGATTCTCACCGGCGCGCCGACCTTCCTGGGGGACGCGGGCGAGGGCGGTCCTCTCCTGGGGGCAGCGGCGGGCGCGAACCTCGGAGTGGCGGAGTGACGGAGCGCGAACGGCTCGAAGGGCGCCTCCTCGTCCTCACGCCGACCGGCCGCGACGCGTTGTTGACGTGCGAGCTCCTCGCCCACGCGGAATTCGCGACCCTGGTGTGCGCCGACCTCCAACATCTGTGCCGGGAGGCGGCCCGGGGCGCGGCCGCGCTGATGGTCGCCGAGGAGGTCCTCCGCGCCCCTGCCCGGGCCGTTCTCGTCGAGATGCTCGATCAACAGCCGTCCTGGTCGGACCTGCCCGTGTTGATCTTCACCGGGGAGGGCGCCACCTTGCGCGGCCGCGCACCCGCCCTCGATCTGCTCGGGCCCCGCGCCAACGTCACGCTCCTCGACCGCCCGCTCCGACCGATCACCATGCTGAGCGCCGCGCGCGCCGCGGTCCGCGCCCGCCGGCGCCAATATGAGGCCCGCGAGGAGATCGAGCGCCAGGCGCTCGCCGTGCGCCAGCGCGACGAGTTCCTCGCGATGCTCGGGCACGAGCTGCGGAACCCCCTCGGCTCCATCCTCCTGGCGGCCGAGATCCTCAGTCGGGGCACCTCGGACGACCCCGCCAAACAGCACGACATCATCCGTCGGCACGGGCGGCACCTGGCCCGCCTCATGGACGACCTCCTCGACGTGGCGCGCGTGACCTCCGGGAAGATCTCCTTGCAGCGCAACGCGGTCGACCTGCAGGATCTCGTGGCGCGCTGCATCGCCGCCGTCGAGCCCGCCGCGCGGTCGCAGGGCCTGGAGATCGGCATGGCCGGCGTCCCCGAGCCGATCTTCGTCGACGGAGACCCGGTCCGCCTCGAACAGGTGGTGTCGAACCTGCTGGCGAACGCGGTGAAGTACACGCCCTCCGGCGGCCACGTCGATGTCTCGGTCGGCCGGGACGGTGAGGAGGCGAACATCCATGTGCGTGACGACGGCGTGGGGCTCGACGAGGAGACCCTCTCGCACGCGTTCGACCTCTTCGCGCAGTCGGAGCGCACGCTCGACCGCTCCCAGGGTGGGCTGGGGATAGGGCTGACGCTCGTGCGTTCGCTCGTCCAGCTGCACGGCGGCACCGTGCACGCCGAGAGCGAAGGCCGCGGCAGCGGGAGCGACTTCGTCGTCCGCCTCCCCCTGGGCGCGCCCCCGCCGCCCCTGGTCGAGCCGCCCGGCGCCGCGTCTCCGGTCGCCGGGGTCGTCCAACGCATCCTCGTGGTGGAGGACAACAACGACATGCTGGACATGATGTTGTGCCTGCTCGAGGGCCTCGGCCACGAGACCCACGGCGCGGAGGACGGCGTCGAGGGGGTCGCCGCAGCGCTGAGGTTCCGACCGACGCTCGCGCTCGTCGACCTGGGCCTGCCCCGCCTCGACGGCTACGGCGTCGCCCGCCAGATCCGCGCGGCGCTCGGAGCGAGCGTGAAGCTCGTGGCGCTCTCCGGCTACGGTCGGCCGGAGGACCGCCAGCGCGCGTTCGATGCGGGCTTCGACGAGCATCTCACGAAGCCGCTCGAACCCAACGAGCTCGATCGGCTCCTGGCCGCGGAGTCTCCGGCCGTGCGCACGCTCCGGACAGGTTAGCGATCGCCACGTCCAGAGGAAGCCGACGATGAACACCCTGCATCGATTGCTCCTGACCGTGTCGCTCGTGGTGGGGTGCGGCAGCACGAATATCATCGGGGACTCCGGGTCCGACGCGGACACCGATACGGATACGGATACGGATACCGATACCGATACCGATACTGATACGGACACCGATACCGATACCGATACCGATACCGATACCGATACCGATACGGACACCGACACCGATACCGATACCGATACCGATACGGATACCGATACGGATACCGATACGGATACCGATACGGATACCGATACGGATACGGATACGGATACGGACACCGATACGGACACCGATACGGATACGGATACGGACACTGATACGGACACCGACCCGGCGACATGCGACGATCCGGATATTGTCCTCACCGACGTGTACGTGGCCGAGCGCAACGACGAGCTCTTCACGGACTGCTGCCCCGACGGCGAGGTGCTCGTGGGGTTCAGCGGCGAGTCCACGGCCGGTCCGGACTATTACATCGGCAAGCTCCGTGGCCTCTGCGGCGTGCCCGCGGGCACCTGTGACGAAACCGGAGCGGGCAGCGTTTCCATCTCCGCTGGCACCACACTCTCCACCCGTGGCACGAACGGGGCTGTCGCGTGGGAGCGCGCCTGCCCGGACGGCGAGGTCATCGTCGGGTTCAGTGGCAAGGCCGGGTGGTGGTTCGACGGCTTCACCTTCTCCTGCGCGCCGCTGGAATTGGACTGTGTCGACAGCGTCTACACACTGGGCGCGTCTACCGAGCTCGAGCCGTACGGTGGAGCCGGCGGGGTGTCGTTCGATCCCATCGCGTGCGAGCCCGGCACCATCGGCGTGACCACGGTGATCGGCACCGGGTACGGGGAGGGCGAAGGGTTCGTCACCGGCTTGGGCCTGGGATGCAAGGCCCTCCCGTTCGAATAGCCGCGGTGCTCGGTTCGAGCTTCAGAAGCCCGTGCCGAGCACGACGTACGCCGCACCGCTCAGGTTGGCCCCGGCGTCGTTGGCGTAGGCCCCTACGAAGAGGTCGGGGTATCCGTCGCCGTTGAAGTCCTCTCCGCCGGAAACCGAGCCGGCGCCGTCACCGACGTGCTCCCCCGTCAGGCTCGTGTCCCCCGTGCCGAGGGTCAGCGCGCCGACCGCCGCGGCGCCCGACACGAGCCAGGCCGCTCCCTCGTCGCGACTCCAGTACCCGGTGTCGCCCACGAGCAGGTCGTCGTGGCCGTCTCCGTCGGTGTCACCGGCGCCCGCCACGGACCACCCGGCATCGCCCGAGGTGTACGGGGTCGAGAAGACGGCGGCGGACGCCGCGAGCGGGACCGACGCGGGCGAGGCCGAGCCGTGGACCAGGTACGCCCGCCCGCCCATCGAGTACTCCGGGGCGCCGACCAGGAAGTCCGCGTACCCGTCGGCGTTGCTGTCGCCAACGCCTGCGAGCGCGGCGCCCGCCTCCCCGCGCGAGTACGCCCCCTCGAACACCGCATCGGCCGCCTCGAGCCCGAGGGAGCCCGGGCTGGCGGACCCGAGGACGAGGTACACGACGCCGGCGTCCTCCGCGAGGGCGTCGCTCAACGGGGCGCCGACGAGCAGGTCGGGGTGGCCGTCTCCGTCCACGTCTCCCGCGCCGGCGACCGCGGCGCCAGCGGTGTCGACGGCGGCCACCCCGCCGTAGGTCGCGCCCACGGTGCCGAGCGTCGCCGAGGCGACCGTGCTGGCCCCCAGGATGAGGTAGGCGGCGCCGGCCCCCGCGCCCCCGTCGTCGGCCGCCCACGCGCCGACGAGCATGTCCGCCAGCCCGTCCCCGTCCACGTCACCGGCCGCCGCGACGGCCGCGCCGCCGTTGTCGTAGCGCCCGGCGCCGAGGAAGGTCGCGTCCGCGTCGGCGAGCGAACGTGACCCCATCGAGGGGGAGCCGAGCACGAGGTGGGCCGCGCCCGTGTACTCGTCCCGGTGGGGCGAGCCGATCAGGAAGTCGCCGAGGCCGTCGCCGTCGACATCGCCGAGCCCTGCCAGCCCGTCGCCGGCCCGGGCGGACTCCCCGTCGCCGTCGAACCGCGCATCCGCGTCGTCGAGCGAGCCCGAGGTGGGCGAGGCCGACCCGAGGACGAGGTACACGGCGCCCTGGGTGCTCTGCGTCTCGCCGTGCGTCACGGCCCCGATCAGGAAGTCGTCGAAGCCGTCCCCATCGACGTCCGCCACACCCTCCACCGAAAGCCCCGCGCGGTCACTGCTCTCCTCTCCGGTGTACCGGGCGTCGGCATCCGCGAGGCTGAGGTCGGCGAGGACACACTCGGGCACGCCCTCGTCGCAGTTGTTGTCCACCTGGTCGCGGCACACCTCTTCCCGTCCCGGCGCGATCGCGGCGTCGCCGTCGTCGCAGTCGTCGCCGAGAGCCGAGTAGCCGGGCGCCTCCACGCACACGCACGCGGTGCCCTCCCCACCGTGCCCGTCCCCGTCGGCGTCCACGAAGAAGGGCTGGCATCCGAGCGCGTCGGAGTCGTTCGTGTCGCCGTCGCAGTCGTCGTCCGCGGCCGTCGCGCACTCCTCCGTGCCGCCGGGGTGGATCCGATCGTCGGCGTCGTCGCAGTCACCGGCCTCCACGGTGTACCCGTCGGCGTCCACGTCCGAAGGGATCGGGGCGGTGTCGGGGGCGGTGTCGGAGGTCTTGTCGTCGGGCTCGGATGGGGAGGTGCACGCGAGGAGGAGGATCGCGACGAGGGCCGGGGGGGTGCGCATTCCCGGGCGGGTAACCGAAGCGGTGCAGCGGGGCGCGGGGGAACGGAGGCAGGCGCCCGGTCACGACGGGGCCCGGGGTGGGGCCAGGCATCCGAGCGCGCGGCGCCGCCTGCGATAGACGGACCGCATGGACTTTGGCGCGGTCGACGACGCTCGCGGGATCGACTTCTCCCTCCCCCCGCTCGACCCGGCGTGCCTCGCGCGCTGGCTAGTCGTGTCGGCTCCGAGCGAGCACCGGCTCGCCGTCCACTCCGGCGCCCCGATGTGGGGCGAGAAGGCGTGGGTCGGCCCGCTCTACCCCGAGGGCCTCCCGCCGCGCGCGTGGCTCGGCCACTACGCCGCCCGCCTCGGCGCCGTCGAGCACAACGGCACCTTCTACGCCATCCCCACACCGGAGCTCGTCGCGGGTTGGGCGGCCGTGACCCCGCCCACCTTCCGGTTCTGCGTGAAGGTGCCGAAGACCATCTCGCACGCGGGCCCGTGGCGCGAGGACGCCCCGCGGTTCGGCGCCGCCGTGCGCACGTTCGGCGAGCGCCTGGGCCCCGTCCTGTTCCAGGTTCCCCCCGAGGTGGGGCCCGCGCACCTGCCCGAGATCATCGCGCGGATCACGGCGCTGGGGCCCGATCTGCCGGTCGCCGTCGAGGTCCGCCACCCCGACTTCTTCCGCGAGGGCCGCCTCGCGCCGGCGCTCGTGGAGTGGATGGCCCGCACGGACCGCATCGCCGTCGTCACCGACACGCCGGGGCGTCGCGACGTGGCGCACGCGTCGCTCCCCTCCCCTCGGCTCTACCTCCGCTTCCTCGCGTGCGAGGGCCCCGACGATGCCCGCGTGGCCGACTGGGCGGACCGCATCGCCGCCTGGACCGACCTCGGGCTCCGCGAGGCCTGGGTGTTCGTCCACCAGCGCGACGTCGTCGGGCTCCTCACCCGTGTGGAGGCCCTGCACCGCGCCCTCACCACGCGCCTGGAGGGCCGCCTCGTGGCGCCCCTCCCCACGAGGCTCCTGCGCCCGCCACCGCTCGGGTTGTTCGGACCCCGATCGTGATCAGAGCTCCTCGATCCAGTCCCCGAGCCGCTTCCGGACCGGATTGGCAGACTCGACATCACGACGATCCTGCAGGAGCTTCTTCGCCTCGGAGCGCTTTCCGGTGCGGCCGCCGATGTCGAACACGGCCTTGCCCGCGGCGATGCGCACGTTCTGCTCAGGGTCCGCGAGGTGCTTCTTCGGCACGGTGAGGCTGCGGCTCCGCTCGCCGAGCGCGTCGAGCGCCTCCACCCGCGCGTCGTCCCCGCCGTTCGTCGCCACCCAGGCCGCGGCCGCCTCGTGCGCGGAGGCGCTGCCCGTGCCGCGCTTCCACCGGGCGCGCACCACGCGCCACGCCTTGAACTGCACGGCGGCGTCGCTGTCGTTCTTCAGCACCCACACGATGGCGTCGGTCATCGCCGCGTCCGGCTCGTGCTGGACGAGCGCGTCCATCCGCGCGCCCGGGGTGCCGGACTTCAGCTCGGCCGGCACCTGGTCGACCGTGAACTCGGCCCGTGCCGCCGGAGCCTCCACGGCGGGGGTGGCCACGGCCCCCTCGGACAGCGGAACGTCAGCGGCCGGAGGCTCGACCGGCACCTCGATGGCCGGCTCGGTCTCGGCGGAGCCCCCACACGCGAGCGCGAGGATCAGCGAGCCCAGGAGGAAGAGCGGGGGGAACGCGCGCATGTACGCCTCGAGACGACGGCCGACCCTAACCCGGTCGACGCCGAGGCCCGCCGCCTACCACTCCTCGATCTCGCGGCAGCTCGACGCGTCACATGTCACCTTGGTCACACGCGCCGGGTTGACCGTGACGTTGTAGAGCTGCACGGTCTCGCCGTTGGTGAGCGTCACGTCCGCCGTGTAGTCGCCCACGGCGGCCTCTCCCTTGCCGAACACGCCGGGCGTCCCGGTCAGGATGATCGTCGCCGCCTGCCCTTCCAGCGTGACGATCCCGGTCTTCGTCATCCCGCGCGCGCCGGGCACGGTGGCCGATCGGTCGGGCCGCCTCGTCGTCACCGGCGTGGGCGTCGCAGCCACCGGCTCGACGGCAGCTGTGGGGGTCACCGGCACCATGGCCGCCGGAGCCGCCGTCGCGACCGTCGTCACCGGAACCGTCGTCACCGGAACCGCCGTCACCGGAACCGCCGTCACCGGAACCGCCGTCACCGTCGTAACCGGCGCCTCAACCGGTGCCTCAACCGGCGTCGTGACCGCCGCCACCGGCTCGACCACCGCCACCGGCTCGACCACCACCACCGGCACCTCCGCCGGCGCATCCACCACCACCGTCGCAGGCGTCCCCACGCTCGGCGTCGACGTGCTCCACACCCACCACGCGCCGAGCCCGACCACCGCGAGCCCCAGCACCGCGAAGGTCCCGAACGCCATGGTGCCCGCGGCCGCGATCAGGGCCGTGCGGGGGGCGCCCGTCGACGTGCCCTGCACCCGCAGCGACATCTCGCTCGGGCGCTCGATCATCATGGTCCCGACGCGGCCGCCGCCCTCTTCCCGCCCCTTGCGCGCCTTCATCGCCGGCGGCACCACCCGCTCCGCCCAGTCCTCGAGGATCATGCCCCCGAGCTGGCCGCGGATCCGCGCGAACGACCGCGCGCAGTCCCGCGCCGAGGGACGCTCGCCGGGCGAGTGGGCGAGCATGGCGCAGATGAGATCCCGCAACGGCAGGCTCGTCTCGCGGATCTGGCGCCAGGCGCCCGCGAGCTGGATGCCCGGCGGCACCCGCTCCAGCTCCATCGGGCTCTGGCCGGGGGGCTCGCCCGCCAACATCTCGAAGAGGGTCACGCCGAGCGCGTACACGTCCCCCGCGAAGGTGTCCTCGCCCCGGAACCGCTCGGGCGCCATGTAGGTCGGCGTGCCGAAGACGGCGTTGGTCCCCCCCGCCTCGCGGGCCGAGAAGTCGGCGCGCGCCACGCCGAAGTCGAGCAGCTTGACCTCGCCCTGCGCGGTGACCCGGATGTTGCCCGGCTTCACGTCGCGGTGGACCAGGCGGATCGGCCGGCCGTCCGGGCCCGGCTGGGTGGCGGCGGTGTGCAGGGCGTTGGCGATCTCCTCGGCGATCGCCAGGGCGACACGCGGCGGGAGCGGCCCGTCCGTCAGCAGCGCGGCCACGTCGCAGCCCTCGATGTACTCCATGACGACGGACCAGTGGCCGTCGAGCTCCACCAGGTCGTCCACCCGCACGATGGCGCGGTGGCGGATCATGGAGAGCATGCGCGCCTCGTCCCTCAGGCGCTCGAGCAGCCCCGGGATCGCGGCCTGTTCGGGCCGGAGCACCTTGATGGCGACCGGGCGGCTGATGCCGGTCCCCACGGTGTCCGCGAGGTACACCGCGCCGAACGCACCGCGCCCGAGGAGCTCCGTGACCCGATAGCTTCGCGCGCCATTCATCCGAGGTGACGCTACCATGCGGAGGCTCCGCGGTGTGGGTAGAATGACGCCTCCTTGCTCCCTCCCCCGTGAACGCTCCCGTCGCGGGGGCCTCCGGAGCCCGATGCACCGCGCCCGAAACCCGCTGACGCCGCCCCCTCGGCGCAGGGCGTGGTGGTGCGTGGGCCTCGCGAGCGGCTGGCTCGCGGCGTGCGCGCCCACCGGTGAGGACACCGCGCCGCTCGAGGTCGTCCTGGTCGACGAGGACGGGGACGGCTGGCCGCTCCCGCTCGATTGTGACGACGCGCTGGTCGGGGTCCACCCCGGCGCCGCCGAGCGCTGCAACGGGAGCGACGACGATTGTGACGGCCAGGTGGACGACCATCCGGCGGACGGCGTCTGGGGCTGGCTCGACATGGATCGTGACGGCTGGGGCGATCCCGCGACGCGGGACCTCTGGTGCGGGGACTTCGAGGACGAGCCGCTCCCCTGGGTCACGAACGATGGCGACTGTGACGACGGGGACCGCAGGGTCCACCCCTTCACGTTGGAGACCTGCGAAGAGCCGGCGGACGAGAACTGCGACGGCTCCACGAACGACGCGGGCGCCCAGGGCTGCGTGCCCTGGTACGAGGATCTCGACGGGGACGGCGTGGGCGTCGAGCGGTCGGCGTGCCTGTGCGAGGCCGAGGGCAACTACCGCGCGCCGGTCGACGGGGACTGCGACGACGAGGACAGCTCGAAGGTCGAAGGATGCGGGCTCTCCGGGGCGCGCACCCTCGGCGCCGGGGAGTCAGCCATCGTCGGCGCGGCGGCAGGGGACTCCGCGGGCACGTCGCTCGCCCGCGCCGGCGATCCCGACGGGGACGGCTGGCCCGACCTGCTCGTCGGCGCCCCGGAGGACCGCGCCCGCCCGAGCTGGGTGCTGTTGCGCGGCCCGTTCGACGGCGACAAGGATCTGCGCGCTCCGAGCGCCACGTTCAACGAGACCATCCTGAACACCGCGCCGCTGCTGACGATGGCCGGCGGCGTGGATCTCGACGGAGACGGCGCCGACGAGCTGGTGCTCGGCGCGTACGGCACGGTCCCCGAGGGCGCCTGGACCGGCCTGGTCTACATCCTCGGGGGCGGCGACTCCGGCACGGTCGACTTGAGCTACGCGGACGCCCGGTTCGACAGCGCGCGGACCACGTCGCGCCACACGATCCGGGTGGCGGTCTCGCCCGACACCGACGGGGACGGCATCGGCGACCTGATCATCGGCGGCACCTGGAACAACTCGGTGTGGCTCTTCTCGGGCCCGGTGGAGGGCGCGTTCACGCCGACCTCGGCCGCGTGCTCGATCCAAGGCGTGATCGGGGAGATGGGGAGCGCCGTGGCGGCCGCGGGCGACGTGGACGGGGACGGGCTCGGCGATCTGCTCGCCGGCGCCCCGCTGCACGGGACCTCGGCCGAGGGCGCCGTGTTGCTGGTCTCCGGCGGCACGACCGGCAGCGTCGGGGCGGAGGACGCGACCGCGGTCCTCTGGGGCCCGGTCCCGAGGTCCGTGGCCGGGGCGACCGTGGCGGGCCCCGGCGACATCGATGGCGACGGCTACGATGACGTGCTCGTCGGCGGCCCGACCGACGTCGACGGCGCCGTCCAGGCCGGCAGCGTCTGGCTCGTGCGGGGGCCCCTCGCGGGCGCGATCTCGCTGTTCGACGCGGACGCCCGCATCGACGGGGGGGCCGCCTTCGACGCCTCGTACAGCATCGAGCAGGCGGGCGATCTGGACGGAGACGGCGCCGCCGACCTCGCCATCGGCTCCCCGGGCGACGACACGAAGGCCGACGGCGCGGGCGCCGTCTTCGTCTTCTTCGGGCCGGTGCAGGGCACCGCACGCAACACCGACGGCGACCTTCGCCTCTACGGGGCCGCCGCGAGCGACGCCGCGGGGATGGTGCTCACCGGCGCTGGAGACCTCGACATGGACGGCTTCGACGATCTCGTCCTCGGCGTGCCCGGCATGGACCTCGGCGGGCGGGACGCCGGCGGCGCGTTCGTCGTGCGCGGCGGTGCACGATGAGGGCGCGCGCGACGAGAAGCCTCGTGACGAGACACCTCGCCCTCGGCGCGTGGCTCGGCGCCCTCGCGCTGTCGGGGTGCGAGTGGGTACGCCTCCCCGAGGAGACCGGCGTCTACGATCTCGACGAGGACGGCTGGTCCTCACTGAACGACTGCGACGACTTCAACAAGAACGCCTTCCCCCAGGCGCACGAGACCTGCAACGGCGTCGACAACAACTGCAGCGGCTCCGAGGACGACGCCGAGGACGCCGCCCTCTGGTACGCCGACCTCGACTCCGACGGCTACGGAGACCCCGGCGCGTCCACCTTCGCTTGCGACGCGCCCCCTGGCTACGTCGACTCGCCGATGGACTGCGACGACGGGGATCGGGACGTGTACCCGACCGCCCCCGAGCGCGATTGTGCCGATCCGAAGGACTACAACTGCGACGGCTCCCCCTCCTCGTTCGACGGCGACGGCGACGGGTGGAGGGGCTGCGAGGACTGCAACGACGTCGTGAGCACGGTGTTCCCGGGCGCGCCGGAGGCGTGCAACGGCGCGGACGACGACTGCGACGGCATCGTCGACAACATGGACGGGGGGGACGACGCCCCGTTGCGGACGTGGTGGCTCGACGCGGACGCGGACGGCTGGGGCGGCCCCGACGTGTCCGTGGAGGCCTGCGGCCGGCCCACCGGCTTCTCCGCCACCGACACCGACTGTGACGACCTCGACGCCACGCGCCACCCCGACGCCCCCGAGGCGTGTGACGGCGACGACAACGACTGTGACGGCGTCGTCGACGAGCCGGACCGCTTCGGGAACACCCGCTGGTACGCGGACGTGGACCAGGACGGCTACGGCGACGACGACGCGTGGGAATCGTCGTGTGAGCCCCTGCCCGATCGGTTGGCGGTCGCGGGGGACTGTGACGACGCGGACCCCGCGATCAACCCAGACGCCGTCGAGATCTGCGATGGGGTCGACCAGGATTGTGACGCCGTCACGGACGACCACGCGACCGACCGCGCCCCCTGGTACATGGATCGCGACCGCGACAGCTGGGGTGACCCCGAGGTCGTCGTCTTCGCCTGCCTCCAGCCCACCAACTTCGTGGAGAACGACGGCGACTGTGACGACGACGATGTGCGCGTCAACCCCGACGCGTCGGAGCGGTGCGGGGGCGTCGACGAGGACTGTGACGGCGAGCTGGACGAGGCCGGCGCGCTCGACGGGCTCCCCTGGTACGCCGACCTCGACGGGGACGGCTGGGGCGACGACGCGGACGTGGAGTCGGCGTGCGCCGCGGTGGCCGACCGTGTCGCCCTCGGCGGCGACTGTGACGACGCCGACACCACCTTCAACCCGGGCGCGCTCGAGATCGACTGCTCCGATCCCGCCGACTACAACTGCGACGGGTCGGTCGGCCGCGCAGACGCCGACGGCGACGGGTGGATCGCCTGCCAGGACTGCGACGACGCGTCCACCGTGCGGAACCCCGACGCGACCGAGACCTGCAACGAGCTCGACGACGATTGCGACGGCGACACCGACGAGGACGCCCCCGGCGCCGTCACCTGGTACGCGGACGCCGACGGCGACGGGTTCGGGGATGCCGGCGGCGATGGGGACGAGAGCCTCGCCGCGTGCGAACAGCCCGACGGCTACGTGGCCGACGAGACGGACTGCGACGACACCGACGCCGCCGTGTCCCCGGACGCGACCGAGCGCTGCGGCACACCCGACGACGATGACTGCGACGGCGAGGCCAACCGGGGCGCGTCCGACTGCCTCGACTTCTACGCGGACATGGACGAGGACAACTTCGGCGACGGCGTGGCCTGCCTCTGCGAAGCCGAGGCCCCCTACACCGCTTCGGACGACGGCGACTGTGACGACGCCGACCCCACCAGCCACCCCGACGGCGTCGAGGTGTGCGGCGACGGCGGAGACAACGACTGTGACGGGCTCGCGCCCGGGTGCGGCGTCGCGGGTGAGCTGGCGTTGGCCGACGCCGGCGCGAAGCTGACGGGCCTCGGCGCGGACGACCGGTTCGGCAGCGGGGTGTTCAGCCCCGGTGACCTCGACGGGGACGGCTACGCCGATGTGCTCGTGGGCGCGCCCGGCGCGGACGACGGCGCCGCCGATGCCGGTGCGGTGTACCTCTTCTCGGGTCCGCTCCCGGCCGCGGGCACAGCCGCCGACGCGACGTCGAGCTGGCTCGGGGTGACCGCGGGCGACGGCGTGGGATCCGCGCTGGCCGCGGGGGATGTCGACGGAGACGGCGTGACCGATCTCGTGTTCGGTGCGAGCCTGGAGAGCTCGGCCGGCGGGACCGCGGGCGCGGTCTACCTCCTGCGGGGTCCGCTCGCCGGCGGGAGCCTCGCGGACGCCGACAGCCGCCTCCTCGGCACCGACGCGGCCGACAACGCAGGCACGTCCGTCGCTGTTCTCGACGACGCCGACCTCGACGGCGACGGCGAGCTCGCCGTGGGCGCGCACCGGGAGACCTTCCGCAGCGGGGGCGCTGGCGTCGTCTACGTCTTCGACGCGGTCCCGAGCGGTGGGAGCTCCCTCGACGCCGCGGCGGTCGCCATCCTCACCGGCGGGGGCGCGGGCGACTTCTTCGGCCGCGCGGTCACCGCGGCGGGTGACCTCGACGGCGACGGCCTCGGGGATCTCGCGGTGGGCGCGTACGGCGCGGGCAGCGGCGGCGGCGACTCGGGCGCCGTCTACGTGTACCTCGGGCCCTACGCCGGCCTGGTGCCGGTCGCCTCGGCGGACGCCGTGCGCGTGGGCGCCTCCGGCGGAGACAGCGCCGGGTTCGCGGTCGCGGGCGGCGGCGACGTCGACCGTGACGGCTACGACGACCTCGTGGTCGGCGCCCTGAGCAACGACGAGGGCGGCAGGGGCGCTGGCGCCGCGTACGTGATCCTCGGGCCGGTCACCGGTAGCGGCGATCTCGACGCCGAGATCACCCTCCTCGGCGAGGCCGCCAACGACGGCGCGGGGGAAGCTGTGGCCCTCGGAGACCTCGACGACGACGGCTTCGCGGACGTGGTCGTGAGCGGCTACGGCAGCGCGCACGGCACCACGGGCGCCGTCTGGACCGCGTACGGCCCGTTGGCGGGCGTCTTGTCCCTCGCCGACGCCGAGTCCGTCGCCCTCGGCGAGGACACGAACGACCACGCGGGCAACGCGGTCCGCGTCGCGGGCGACGTGGATGGCGACGGCTACCCCGACCTGCTCGCGGCGGCCGTCGATGAGGACAGCGCCGCTGCCGACGCGGGCGCTGTCTACCTGCTGGGTGGAGGGCCGGGGCTGTAGCCCCCGCCCCACGACTCCCTACTTCCGCTGCTTCTTCCGGGCCTTGCGCGCGTCCTTCGTCTTGGCCCGGCGCGCGGCCAAGTCTTCCTTGGAGAAGGCCGGGAGCAGGGGCATCCCGCCCTCCCCGCCGACGCCAGCGCCCATGCCCATCGCGCCGGCGCCGCCGCCCAGCCCGCTGGCCTGCGCCATCTGCGCCATCTGGCGCTGCATCTGCTTGGCCTGCTTCATGTTGCCGAACATGCCGGACATGGTGCCGACCTGCTTCATCATCTGGCGGGTCATCTTGAAGCGCTCGTAGAGCTCCTTGACCTCCTGGAAGCTGCGGCCGGAGCCCTTCGCGATGCGCTTCATCCGCGAGTCGTTCAGCTTGTCCGGGAAATGACGCTCCTGGTTCGTCATCGACTGGATCATGGCCTCGACCTTGACGAGCTCGTTGTCGTCGAGCGCCTCGGCGGGCACCTGCGACATGATCTCGTCCATGAAGGGCAGCTTCGCCATCACGTCCTTGAGGCTGCCCATGGATTTGATCATCTTGAGCTGCTGCGCGAAGTCGTCGAAGGAGAAGTCCCCCTTCAACATCCGCACGGCGTCCTTCTCGGCAGTCTCCTTGTCGATGACCTGCTCAAAATCCTTCATCAGGCCGACAACGTCGCCGAACCCGAGGATGCGGCTCGCGAGGCCGGCCGGGCGGAACTCCTCGAGCTTGTCGAGCCCCTCGCCCATGCCGAGGAACATCACGGGCTTGCCGGTGACGTGCTTGATCGAGAGGGCGGCGCCGCCACGAGCGTCACCGTCGAACTTGGTCAGCACGAACCCGGTGAAGGCGAGCCGGCGTTCGAACTCGGCGGCGGTGCGGACGGCGTCCTGGCCGATCATCGCGTCGCACACGAACAGCACGTTCTGCGGGTTGGTCTTCGCCTTGATCTCGTCGAGCTCGGTCATCAACGTCTCGTCGAGCGCGAGGCGCCCGGCGGTGTCGAAGATGACGACGTCGCGCCCGATGTTGCGCGCCTGGGTGACCGCGGCGGTGCAGAGCTGCACCGGGTTCATCCCCTTGATGGAGAAGACCGGCACGTTGAGCTTGCGCCCGATGGTCGTGAGCTGATCGACGGCGGCGGGCCGGTAGATGTCGGCCGCCACGAGCAGCGGCTTCTTCCCGAGCTTGGCGAGGTGCCGCGCGAGCTTGCCGGCGGTCGTCGTCTTGCCGGAGCCCTGGAGCCCCACCATCATGATGATCGTGGGCTTGCCGTCCAGCGAGAGCTGCACGTCGGCGGGGCCCATGAGCTCCTCGAGCTCGTCGTAGCAGGCCTTGATGAAGTAATCGGCTGGCCCGACCTGGAACCCCTTGGGCGCCTTGATCTGGACCACCTTGCCGAGGGTGCGCTCCTTGACGCGCTGGAGGAAGGCCTTGACGACGTCGAGCTCGACGTCGGCTTCGATGAGCGACACGCGCACATCGCGGAGGGCGTCGGAGACCGACTCCTCCGAGAGCTCGGCCTTGCCCTGGAGCTTGAGGCGAGCGTTACGGAATCCGCGAGAGAGGGTTTCGAGCATGCGCGCGTCTAACCGGTCACGGTTAGGGACGGCACCATGCAGATCGAAGAGCATCGCTTCCGTCAGATCGTCGTCACCGCCCTCAAGAACATCGCCCACGAGGTCGACGCGATCGATTCGGACGACCTCGACCCCAAGCTGACCGACGGCGTCTTCCAGGTCGACTTCGAAACAGGCGGGGTCTTCGTGCTTTCCCAGCAGGTGCCAGTGCGCGAACTGTGGCTCTCCGCCTTCTCCAAGGCGTGGCACTTCCGCTACGAGGCCGGGGCCTGGTTCGAGCGGGACACCAACCAGCCGCTGGAGAAGGTGCTCTCCGAGCTGTTCACCAAGCGCCTCGGCAAGCCGATCCAGCTGACGAACCCCGGGCCCGCCGCGTAGGTGCCCCGCGCGCGCGCCAACGGCCTCGAGCTCGAGTACGACAGCTTCGGCGAGGGCCCGGCCATCGTGCTCGTGATGGGCATCGCCACCCAGATGATCTTCTGGGACGTGGCGTTCTGTCAGGCGCTGGCGGCCCGCGGCTTCCGGGTCATCCGGTTCGACAACCGCGACATCGGCTTGTCCACGCACCTCACGGACGCGGGCATCCCTGACCTGCCCCGGCTCGTGGCCCGCGCGATGATGGGCCTCCCGGTGGCGGCGCCCTACACCTTGTCCGACATGGCGGCCGACCTCGTGGGCCTCCTCGACGCGCTCGACCTCGAACGCGCCCACATCGTCGGCATCTCGATGGGCGGGATGATCGCGCAGCACGTCGCCATCGAGGCGCCGGAGCGGGTGGCGTCGCTGACCTCGCTGATGTCGACGGCGGGGGGCCGCCGCCACCTCATCGGCCAGCCGCGCGCGCTCTCGGCGTTCCTCGGCGCCCGCCCGAAGGGCCGCGAGGAGGGCGCGGAGTTCGTCGTCAAGCTGTTCCGCGTGCTCAACGGCGCGGGGGTCCCCTTCCCCGAGGCCGAGATCCGCGCCCGGGCCGAAGAAGCCGTGGCCCGGTCGTGGCACCCCGAGGGCTTCCCGCGCCACCTCGCCGCGATCCTCGCCTCCGGCAACCGCACACCGGCGCTCGCCCGCGTACGCGTGCCGACCCTGGTCCTCCACGGCGCCGAGGACCCCCTGATCCCCGTGGCCGCGGGCATCGCGACCGCGCGCGCGATCCCCAACGCGGCGATGCGCGTGGTCCCGGGCATGGGGCACTCCCTGCCGCCGGCGGTGTGGCCGGAGGTACTCGACGCCTTGGTCGAACACGCCCACGGCGCCGAGCGCGCGATCCGCTGACCGGCGTCCACAGGGCAGCCTACGAGCGCCCCGTGCTCCCGAACCCGCGGTCGCCGCGGTGCCCGTCCGGCAGCTCGGCCACGACGCGCAGCTCCACCAGCGGCACCGGCGCGAACAGGATCTGCGCGATGCGCTCGCCGCGGGTGACCACGAAAGGCGCGGGCCCGTGGTTGATCAGCGGCACCTTGATCTCGCCGCGGTAGTCGGCGTCGATCGTGCCCGGCGCGTTGAGCACGGTCACGCCGTGTTTCGCCGCGAGCCCGGACCGAGGCCGCACCTGGCCCTCCCACCCGTCCGGGATGGCCAGGGCGATCCCCGTCGGGACCACCACCCACGCGCCGGCGGGGATCGTGAGATCCTCCGCGGCACGAAGATCGAAGCCCGCGGAGCCGGGGGTGGCTCGCGCGGGCAGCGGGAGGCCCTCCCCATGGGGGAGGACCTTCACGTCGATCACCAGCATTCAGGCTCCAAGCGGTCTCGGAGGCCCGAGGAGACTAGGTGTCCTCGAGCGCTTCCTTGCGGGACAGGCGGATCTTGCCGGCCTTGTCGATGTCGATCACGCGGACGAGCACCTCGTCGCCCTCGTTCACCACGTCGGTGACCTTGTTGACGCGCTCCTTGGCGAGGTGGCTGATGTGCACCAGGCCGTCCGTACCGGGGAAGATCTCGACGAAGGCGCCGAAGTCGGTGACGCGCTTGACCACGCCCACGTACAGCTTGCCGATCTCGGCTTCCGCCGTGATCTCGCGGATCATCGCGATGCACTTGGCGGCCATGACCTGGTCGGTCGAGGCCACGTCGACCTTGCCGGAGTCATCGACCGTGATGCGGCAGCCGGTCTTGTCCTGCAGGCCGCGGATCACCTTGCCACCCGGCCCGATGAGCTCGCGGATCTTGTCGGACTTGATGTGGATCGTCGTGATGCGCGGGGCGTAGATCGACAGCTCGGGACGGGTCGCGGGGAGCGACTTCGCCATCTCGGCGAGGATGTGGAGCCGGCCCTCGCGCGCCTGGGCGAGCGCGCGGGACATGACCTCACGGGGCACGCCCGAGATCTTCGTGTCCATCTGGAACGCGGTGATGCCGGTCGTCGTGCCGGTCACCTTGAAGTCCATGTCGCCGAGGTGATCCTCGTCGCCGAGGATGTCGGAGAGGACCGCGAACTCGTCGCCTTCCTTCACGAGGCCCATCGCGATGCCGGCCACCGCCGCCTTGATCGGCACGCCCGCGTCCATGAGGGCGAGCGTGCTGCCGCACACCGACGCCATCGACGAGGAGCCGTTGGACTCGAGCACGTCACAGGTCGACCGGATGACGTAGGGGAACGCCTCCTGGGCGGGCATGACGTACTGGAGCGCGCGGTGCGCGAGCGCGCCGTGGCCGATCTCGCGGCGCTTGGGGCCGCGCATCGGGTAGGCCTCGCCGGTGCAGAACGGCGGGAAGTTGTAGGTCAACATCCAGCGGCGGAAGCTGCCGAACGAGCCGGCCGAGTCGATGCGCTGCGCGTCGTCTTCCGTGCCGAGCGCCACGACCACGAGGGCCTGGGTCTCACCGCGGGTGAAGATCGCCGAGCCGTGCGCGCGGGGGGAGACACCCACCTCGCACCAGATGGGGCGGATCTCGTCGGTCGCGCGGCCGTCGATGCGGATGCCCTTCTCGATGACGCGCTTGCGCATCTCGGTCTTGACGATCTTGTCGACCACGTCGGAGGCCTGGGCGCCGACGGCGGCGGCGAGGGTCTCGTCCGCGATGCCGGAGGTCGCGGCGGCGACGCCGGCGACCTTGGCTGCCTTGAACGCGTCACGGCGCTCGGTCTTGCCCGCGACCTCGAGGGCGGCTTGCACGGCGGGGACGGCCACGGCCTTGACCTTCTCGGCCACGGCGGCGTCGATGGCGGCGGGCGCCGGGGCGTCGCGCTTGGCCTTGCTGCCGGTCTTGGCGCGGAGCTCGTCGATCGCGGCGCAGATCTTCTTGATCTCGCCGTGGGCGAGATCGAGCGCGTCCATCATCGCGGCCTCGGAGACCTCCTTGCCGCCACCCTCGACCATGCACACCGAGTCGGACGTGCCGGCGACGACGAGGCTCATGTCGGCGAGATCGATCTGCTCGCGGGTCGGGTTGACGATGAACGCCCCCTCGACCCGGCTGACGCGGACACCGGCGCAGGATTGCTTGGCCGGGATGTCGGACACGTGGAGCGCGGCGGAGGCGCCAGCGATCGAGAGCACGTCGGTCTCGTTGGCGGGGTCGAACGAAACGACGGTCGCGATGACCTGGGTCTCGTAGCGCCAGGTCTTCGGGAAGAGCGGGCGGATCGGGCGGTCGATGACGCGGCTCACGAGCGTCTCGCGCTCGTTGGCGCGGCCCTCGCGCTTGAAGAACCCGCCGGGGATCTTGCCGTAGGCGCCGGTGCGATCCATGTACTCGCACGTGAGCGGCATGAAGTCGAAGCGGGTCGGCGCGGTGCCGGCCGTGGCCGTGCAGAGCACGATGGAGTCGCCCTGGCGGATGGTGACCGCGCCGTGCGCCTGCTTGGCGTACTTGCCGGTCTCGATGATGATGTCGCGGCCGCCGATCTCGACGGTGACGGAATGGATATCCATGAAAAAACCTCGTTGGGATGGCCACGATCGATGTGATCGGGCCGTGCTGCGCGCTCCGGTTCGTCCGGGCGCGCGGGGATCCCCACCGTGAAGGTTCTTTCGGTCCACATGCGCCGTAGACCTGCCCGGAATGAGCTCGAGCCAGGCACCATCCCAATTGATGGTGTGGCCGCGCTCAGCCCGCGGAGATCTGCGGAGCGGAAGAACCCCTCGGAGGGGGAAAACTGAAGCTGTACGTACAGCAGACTCTAAAAGAACGAACGGCAGCCGAAGCTGCCGTTTCCTTTACTTGGCGCGGAGACCCAGTCGGGCCACCACACTGTCGTAGCGCGTCCGGTCGATGCCCTTGAGGTACCGGAGGAGGCGGCGACGCTGGCCGACCATCTTCAGGAGGCCGCGACGCGAGTGGTGGTCCTTCGCGTGGTCCTTGAAGTGGGGCTGGAGGTAGTTGATGCGCTCGGTGAGCAGCGCGACCTGGACTTCGGGGGATCCAGCGTCGACTTCGTTGATGCGGAACTGCGCGATGATCTCGGTCTTGCGCTCGTCGGTCATGGCCATGTCGATTTCTCCTTGGATACGTCACCGCGGCCGGGTGGGCATGGCCTGACACGGTTCGCCGGTTGGCCGGCAAGTGGTCGTGTCATCCCGCCCGGTTGCAGTGATCGGGTTCGCGGCGGCAAGTAGCCCATTGGATACGCCGCGTCAAGGGTTCGCGGGTACGAGCCGTCCGTACGCACGCGGCCGCGCCGGGCGACGACAACCGGGGGCACATCGGCCTATCCCTCGTCCCGCGTCAGGTCGGGCCGCAGCGCCGCGGTGCGCGCGCGCGCCTGCTCCTTGCGCCACGCGTCGACCCGCCCGTGGTTGCCGGAGAGCAGGATGTCGGGCACGAGCCAACCTCGGTGCTCGCGGGGCCGCGTGTAATGCGGGTACTCGAGGGTGCCGGCCGCCGAGAAGGACTCGTCGGTGGCGCTCGTGGCGTTTCCGAGCACGCCCGGGAGGAGCCGCGCGGTCGCATCGACCACGACGAGCGCCGCGTACTCCCCGCCGGTGAGCACGTAGTCACCGATGGAGACGGTCTCGTCCACGAGGTGCTCACGCACGCGCGCGTCGATGCCTTCGTAGTGGCCACACACCAGCACGAGGTGCGGGAGCGTTGCGAATCGCTCCGCCATGCGCTGGTCGAAGCGTGTGCCCGACGGCTCGAACAGCACCACGTGGCTGTCGGGGCGGCGCACGGCGGCGATCGCGGGATCCAGCACGTCCACCCGCATCACCATGCCGCTACCCCCGCCGAAGGGAGCATCGTCCACCGTGCGGTGGCGCCCGATGCCGTGGGCGCGGATGTCGTGCACGCCGAGCTCGACGTGGCCGGCGTCCAACGCGCGGCCGATCATCGAATGCCGCAGCGGCCCTTCCACCATGTCGGGGAAGAGCGTCAACACGTCGAACCGCATCACTCGCCCGTGCTCAGAGCCCCGACGGCGATGACGACGCGGCGCCCGGGTACGTCGACCGAGCGGACGTTCTCCGGCGAGGCGACGACGAACCCCTCCCCCGCGGTGGTGTCGAGCACCCACACGTCCCGCTCCTGACCGGTCACCACGTCGGCGATTGTGCCGAGCGCGGCGCCCTCCTCGTCGAAGACGGGCAGGTCGATCAGATCGTGGATGTAGTACTCACCCTCGGCGGGGGGCGGGAGCACGGCGCGATCGACGACGATCGCCCAGCCCATCAGGCCGGCGGCGGCTTCGGGCGTGGTGACCCCTTCGATCTTCGCCAGCACGCGCTTGCCGGCGCCCGGGCGGGCGACGACCTTCACGTCCTTCCGTACGCCGGCCGGAGAGACCAGCGTGACGGTGCGGGCGCTGAACAACGTCTCGCCCTCACGATGGTGCAGCATCACGCGCACCTCGCCATGGACGCCGAAGACGCCATTGACCTCGCCGAGGACGACCTCGTCCAGGGGTTACTCTTCGCCGCTGGAAGAGGCGCCGGGTGCGATCAGCTCGAGGACCGCCTTGCGGCGACCCGCGGCCGCGGAGAGGACCGTGCGGATCGCCCGCAACGTGTCACCTTCCGGACCGTTGACACGAGCCACGTCCTCGGGCGCCACCGACAGCTCGATGAGCACGGAGGCCTCGCCTTCGACCGTATTCAACCGCACCGCGTCAGGCTTGCTGACGAGGCCACGGACGAGGTGGTCGACGACGGCCTTCACGCCTGGCTCTCGACCGGGGGCGCTGCGGCGCGGGCCTTCTTGAGCAGGCTGCCGACGGTCTCGGAGGGCTGGGCACCCTTCGAGAGCCAGTAGTCGGCGCGCGCGAGGTCGATGTTGACCACGGGGGGCTCGACCATCGGGTTGTAGTGCCCGATCGACTCGATGCTGCGGCCATCGCGAGGGGAGCGGGAGTCAGAGACGACGACGCGGTAGAAGGGCTTCTTCTTGGCGCCGAGACGGGTAAGGCGAATGCGGACCATTCAATCTTCCTGGGCTTGCGAGCCCGGGCCTTTATGGCCTCGGCACGTCGGCGTCAAGCGCCTCGTGCCCTTCGGGCGGTGTTCTGTGGGTTCGACGAGCGCCGTGGGCGCGCCCTCTCCCCCACCCGGGCGAAATCAAAGAGGAATGTTGCCGTGCTTCCGGGGCGGGTTCGAGTCCCGCTTGTTCTCGAGCGCGTCGAACGCCTCGACCAACCGTGCACGGGTGTCGCGCGGGACGAGGATTTCGTCCACGAAGCCGAGCTCGGCCGCGCGGTAGGGGTTGGCGAAGCGCTCCTTGTAGGTCGCGACGAGCTCCGCCTTCTTGGCGACGGGGTCCGTCGCGTCCACGATCTCGCGGCGGTGAATGATGTTCACCGCGCCCTCGGCGCCCATGACGGCGATCTCGGCCGTGGGCCACGCGAGGTTCAGATCGGCCCGCAGGTGCTTGCTGTTCATCACGCAGTACGCGCCGCCATAGGCCTTGCGCGTGATGAGCGTCACCTTCGGCACCGTGGCCTCGGCGAACGCATAGAGCAGCTTGGCGCCGTGCTTGATGATGCCGCCGAACTCCTGCGCGGTGCCGGGGAGGAACCCGGGCACGTCCTCGATGACCCAGAGCGGGATGTTGAACGCGTCGCAGAAGCGCACGAAGCGGGCGGCCTTGATCGACGCGTTCACGTCGAGCACGCCGGCGAGCACCGCGGGCTGGTTCGCGACCACGCCGACGCTGCGCCCGCCGAGGCGACAGAAGCCCACCACGACGTTCGCGGCGTACTCGGGCTGCACCTCGAGGAAGCCCCCGTCGTCCGCCACGGCGTGGATGAGGTCCTTGATGTCGTAGGGCTTGTTCGCGTTGGTCGGCACCAGATCGTCGAGGGCGGGGATCACCCGGTCCGGCGGATCGTCGGTGGCCTTGCGCGGCGCTTCCTGCAGGTTGTTCTGCGGGACGTAGGAGAGGAGCTCGCGCGTGACGGCGATGGCCGCCGACTCGTCGGGAGCGGCGAAGTGCGCGACCCCGCTCACCTGCGTGTGCGTGTCGGCGCCGCCGAGCCGCTCCTGCGTCACCTCCTCGTGGGTGACGGCCTTGATCACGTCGGGCCCGGTCACGAACATGAAGCTCGTGGTGCGCGTCATGACGATGAAGTCGGTGATCGCGGGGCTGTAGACCGCGCCGCCGGCGCACGGCCCGAGGATCGTGGAGAGCTGCGGGATGACGCCGGACGCCATCGTGTTGCGCAGGAAGATGTCCGCGTAGCCGCCGAGGCTCTCGACACCCTCCTGGATGCGCGCGCCGCCGGAGTCGTTCAGCCCGATGACCGGCGCCCCGTTCTTCATCGCGAGGTCCATCACCTTGCAGATCTTCTTCGCGTACGCGCCCGAGAGCGATCCGCCGAAGACGGTGAAGTCCTGCGCGAAGACGTACACCAGCCGGCCGTCGACGCGGCCGTAGCCGGTGACCACGCCGTCCCCCGGGATGCGATTCGTGTCCATCCCGAAGTCGTTGCAGCGATGAACCACGAATTTGTCGAGCTCGCGGAACGTGCCAGGGTCGAGCAGCAGATCCACCCGCTCGCGCGCCGTCAGCTTGCCACGGGCGTGCTGGCGGGCAATGGCGTCGGGTCCGCCGCCTTCCTCGGCCTTGCGGTTCATGCGCTCGAGGCGCTCCAGCATCTGGCGGCGTTCGCTGTCCACACGCACCTCCCTTCGGGAGCGCCCATGTAGCACGCGCACACGCTTGTGGTTCGGTCAGGGTGGCGGTACCGTGACGCGGTCGTAGGAGACCCCATGCGCAGCCCCTTCCTGTTCCTCGTCCTCTTGACCGGATGTTCCGGCCCGTCCGACAAGGACGACACCGCCGCGGGCGGGGACGACACGGCGGACACGGACGACGTCGTGTACGACCAGGGCTGCATCACGGTCGACGGCGGGGGCGGCTACGCGCACATCAACGACGCGATCACCGTCGCGCCGGAGGGCGCCGTCATCGCGCTCTGTGACGGCACGTACGAGGAGGCCGTCATCATCGACAAGGCCGTGACCTTGCGCGGCGCGTCGGCCGCCGGCACGCTCCTCAACGGCCCCGGCGCCGACATCCCGCTCACGATCACGGCCACCGGCGTCACCGTCGAGAACCTCGTGATCACGTCCGCGCGCACCGGCGTCGATCTCAAGAGCGGCTCCGAGGCCACGCTCTCGATGATCACCGTCGCCGAGTCCGGCAGCTGGGGCGTCTCCGCCACCAACGCCACCGCGGTCATCACCGGCCTCACCGTCGTCGAGCCCGCCGCGGGCGGCGTGCAGGTGTCCGGCGGCACCGTCTCCATCGCCGACACGTCGCTCGAGTACCCCGGCGCCTTCGGCGTCGACATCACGGACGACGCCGTGGTGACCATCACGGACACGACGATCACCGGCACCGTCATGCTGTCGGACGACGTGACGGACGGCTTCGCGGTGCAGATCGACGGCGGCACGCTGACGATGAGCGGCAGCACGATCGCCGGTGCCGACGGGATGGGCATCTCGGCGACCGACGCGGACATCACCCTGGTCGACACGACGATCCAGGACGCGTTCTACATCGGGATCTACGGCGTCGAGTCGAGCTACGACCTCACCGGGGTCACCCTCTCCGGCAGCCAGGTGCAGGGCATCTACGCGGTCGGGTCCAGCTTCACGATGGCCTCGTCCACCGTGTCGGCGAGCGTCGACGAGTCGTGCAGCTACCCCTACGAGGACTGGAACGTCAGCCCCAACGGCCCGTGGTGCGGCGGCATGTTCGTCGTGACCGACACCGCCACCCTCACCGACGTCGACGTGTCCGGGTGGAACAACTACGGCTACATCCTGGTCCCGAATACGGCCGACCTCGCGACGATCTCCGTCACGGGCGGCACGATCGACAACGTGGGCCGGTGGGGCGCCTACCTCGCCTCCACCGAGGGCACGGTCACAGGGCTCACGGTCAGCAACCTCCGCGAGCCCGAGCTCACCAGCGACCTGCTCTGCGGCTACGTGGACCGCTCCACCGCCGTCCTCGCCGTGTCTTCCGAGCTCGAAGTGGACGGGCTCGTGGCGAAGGACAGCGCCGGATGGGGCTTCACGTCCCTCCTGAGCGAGGCCACCATCACCAACTCGACCTTCGACGGGAACGGCTGCTACGGCTTCGCCAACTACCAGTCGACCGCGACCATCAGCGGGTCGACGTTCACGAACGGCTCGAGCAACGGCGGCATCTACGAGCAGGAGGGCGTGCTGATCCTCGAGGGGAACACTTTCACCGCGAACAAGGCGGGCAGCTCCTACGAGTACGACTACGGCGACTACATCTACCGGAGCTCGTACAGCGGCGGCCAGGGGCAGGACATCTTCTCGTACAACACGGGCTCGCTCGTCATCACCGGCAACACCTTCTCCGGCGGGGACACGAGCCTCTACCTGAGCGGGGTGACCGAGTCCGAGATCAGCGGCAACACCTGGACCGACTACGAGAGCTACGTCCTCTTCACGACCGCCGCGGTGTCCCCTCCCCGCTTCACCGACAACGTGGTGGACGATGTCGTCGGTCCCGTCGTGCAGGTCTACTACGGCGAGGTCGAGGTCGAGAACGTGCAGGTCGGCACCACGCGGCTCTCCGCGTCCATCGACGTGAGCTACGAGTTCGACTACCCGAACGACGACGAGGACTTCGGCTCCAGCTACTCCAGCCAGAGCTCGTCGAGCGTGTTCTACGCCTACGGCTACTACTACGATGACGGCACCACGATCACCGAGGAGACCGCCGCGTTGAGCCTCCGTGACGTCACCGTCACGAGCGCGTACAGCTCCCTCATCTACGCCTCCGACGCGTCGCTCGACGTGGCGGGGCTCGAGGCCGGCACCGTCGGCGGCTCGCTGCTGAACGGGTACTGGTACGGCATCGCGCCGGACGTGGAGATCGACGGCCTCACCGCCGGCACGGTCGCCTCCTCCGGGGTGACGCTCTACAACTACCCCGTGAGCGACTTCGGCTCGGTCGTCCTGTCGGACCTCCAGGTCGACTCCGTGAGCGGAGACGGCGTGTCCGCGACCGCCATCGGCGACCTCACCGTGCGGAACTCGACCTTCGCCTCCGTGTCCGGCGCCGGCGTCTCCACGACCGCGCGGTCCTACGACTACTACTACGACTATGCCGACGACGGCACCTACCTGGGCACCGTCTACGTCGACCTCGACGCGGCCACCGAGGTCACGATCGACGGCCTCACGCTCGGCTCCGCGGCCGGGAACGGCGTGTCCCTCTCCGGCGGCAGCGCCACGATCGCCGGGCTCGCCGCGACCGGGGTGAGCGGGAGCGGCATCGACGCGCAGGGCCTCACGACGCTGGCCGTGAGCGGCTCGACCATCACCGCGCCGGGCCGCGCCGGCGTCACCAGCACGGGCGCCTACTCGTACTACAGCTACGAGTCGAGCACCTACCTCCAGGCTGACGGGAACACGGCGGCCTCCATCACCGACACCACGGTGACGAACGCGGGCGGCAACGCCTACTCGTTCGACGGAGGCTCGGTGACGATGAGCGGCGCGTCGGGCTCCTCGACCACGTCGAGCGGCCTCTCGCTCGCCAACGTCACCGCGGACGTGCAGGAGAACACGTTCTCGGGGAACGCGGCGTACGGCATGACTTGCGACGACACCGTGCTCTCCGTGTGCGCCACGAACGACCTGTCGGGCAACACGATGGGGACGCAGCTCGGCTGCTCCGAGAGCTGCGCCGAGTAGGTCCCGGCCGCCGTCCACGGTCCGCGGGCGCGCCTCCCTCCGACGAGGAGGTGCGCCCGCGCTCGTTCAGGGCACCGTCTCGCTCCAGCCCTCCGCCGTCAACGCGAGGGGCCCCTCGGCCTGCCACCAGCCGCCGGTCGCGCGCGTCTGGCCGTCCACGCGCCACTCGAGCGCCACGTCCGGGGCCTTGCCGGCACCGGTGATGGTGCGGTCCGGGCGCCCCATCGCGAGCACCCCGACCGGGGCGCGGCGGGCCGCGAAGCCGGCGTCGGGTGGGGCGAGCGCGCTCGGCACCGGGATGCTCGCGGCGAGCGGTCGGAGGCCGGCGGGGGGGACGGCTCCGGGGGGCGCCTCGATCTGGACCGGGACCGGATCGAGCACCAGCCGCGCGTTCCCGGCGGTCACGACGAACGGGCCCAGCGGCGCGGCGCACGGCCCCTCGGCGCGCAGGTCGACCGCGAGGCGGCGCGTGGTGCGGCCGGCCTCGGCGTGATCGTCCTGCACGATGCGTTGGAGCCGGAGGCACCCGGGGTCGGCGCCCGAGCGCTCGATCGAGAGCTCCGCGGTGGGCAGCGCCGAGAGGGTGAATTCGAGCGTGTACCGACTCCCGACGAACACGGCGCCGTCGGGCCCGGTCACGGTCGCCTCCAACGCCTGCGCGGGGAGGATGCCGGCGAAGGCGGCGTGCGCGAGGGCCGGGGCGAAGTCGGGATCGGCGGCGGCCTCCAGGGCCGAACGCGCGCCGAGCGACAGGGCCTTCTGCAGATCCGACGCGGCCTCTGGAAGCCGGCCGGCGCGGACGCGGTAGGCGGCGCGGTTGTACCAGCCCACCCCGATCGACGGATCGGCGTGGACCAGCTCCGAGAGCTGCGCGTCGGCGGCGTCGAGCTGCCCGGCGTCCGCGAGGGCCTTGGCTTCCCAGAGGCGGAGCGCGACGCTGCCAGAATCCTGGGACCGGGCCGCGGCGAAGGCCTTCACCGCGTCTTCCGGGCGGCCCTTCTCCAGGGCATTGCGCCCGTCGTCGTAGGCGTCGAGGGACGCCGAGAAGGGCGCGAGCGCGGGATCGTCGCAGCCGGCGAGCAGGGCGAGGGCGAGCAGGGTGGTAGGACGTGTCACAGGCGGATGGCCCCCACCTGGCGACCGCCCGCCGCGCCGTCGCGACGGTAGGACCAGAACCCGCTCCCACAGCGCGTGCACAGCTGCAAGCGGTCGACGGTGACCCCCTCGGCGCGAAGGATGGCGGCGTTGGCCTCCCCCAGGTCGACGTTCCTCTCCCCCGCCCGCCACGATACGCCGGGCGCCACGCGCGCGACGGCGTCGATCACCTCGTCCCCGACCTCGTAGCAGGCGCCGCAGATGCACGGGCCGACCGCCGCCCGAACGTCCCCGGGCCGGCACCCCGCCGCGTCACACAGCGCCAGGAGCGCGGTGCGGGCGATGTCCGCGGCGGTGCCGCGCCAACCGGCGTGGATCGCGGCCACGCCACCGGGCGCCGCCAGCAGGATGGGCACACAGTCGGCCACCCGGACGGCGACGACGGCGCCGGGCACGGTAGACACGATCGCGTCGGCCTCGACGGCCGGGCTCGCCTCCTGCACCCGCACCACCCGCGCACCGTGGACTTGCGACACCACCCGCACCGGCCCCGCCCCCCCGAGCGCGGCGAGGAGGCGCGCCGCCGCCGCTCCGTCGCCACCGGGGCGATGGTCGCCGTCGGCGGTTCCCGTGAAGGCGTGGGGAACGGAGGAAAGCAGGACACTCGCGAGCATGCCGCCAACGTGACCTCCCCCGGCATGCAGAGCAAGGTCGCTTGGTGGTACGCTTCGCCCATGCTCTTGATCGTTTCCGGCTTGATGACGGGGTGTACCGGGAGCTCGGGCGCCAACTACACGCTCCACTTGAACCCCGTGGTCGCCTCGTTGCAGACCCCGTTCGAGGGGCTCGACCGGATCGACCTAGTGTTGACGCCTGCCGACGGAACGCCCCTGAAGGTCCCGATGGACGCACCGACGTCGGGCTCCACGCCCGAGGTCACGGGCCTGCCCGCACTCGAGGGCACCCGCATCAGCGTCGAGGGGTTCAAGGGCGGCGAGCTCATCCTCCGCGGGATGACCGAGCCGTTGACCGCCTCCTCTGGCGTCGTCGAAGCCGACGTGTTCGTCGCCTCCACGGAGAAGACCGCGTGGCTCGGTCCGCTCACGGGCGGGCTGTACCGCCCGATGCTGGTGGCGCTCGGCGAGGGTCGGTTCTGGCTCGCCGGCGGGCTCACGAATGACCTGAACGACGCGCCGGTGAAGGGCCAGAAGGCGATGTACACCCTCACCCTGGCGCCGCCGGACGAGGGGCTCGCGTTCACGACGCTCGGAGACCTCCCGGAGTACGAGACGAACGACGGGGCGATGGAGACCGCGCGCATCGGCGCCGGCTACACGATGTTGACCGCGAGCGGCGCCGACCAGGGCAAGATCCTCGTGACCGGCGGGGCGCCGAAGGATCCCCTCGGAGATCAGGGGGAGGCCAGCAGCGCGGCCTCCCTCTACGACCCGTCGACCGACACGTGGGAGGACATCCCGGCGATGTCGAGCCTCGTGAATGCGCGCGTCCAGCACCTCGTGGGCGAGAACCTCCTCGGCAACGTGGTCCTCTGGGGCGGCTACGGCGCGCAGAACGGGCCCGGCAGCGTCAAGCTCAACAACACCCTGGAGTACTACGACCGCGCGGAACGCAAGTTCACGGATACGGACGTGAGAACGATCGGCCCGCTGGACGCGTTCATGGCCGACATCGGCGAGAGCGGGACGCTGCTCTGCGGCGGCGCCGACGTGGCCGAGGCCTCGTGGTCGAGCTCGGACGCGTGCGTGCGCGTGAAGCTCGACGGCAGCGTAGAGGCGGCCGCGGACCTCCCCGAGGGCCTCGCGGGCGCCGCGGTGGTGAAGCTCGCGGACGGCAGCCTCCTCGCGACGGGCGGCGCCGCCGTGCCGGCGTCCGCGCCGGTGAGCACCATCAGCGACGTCTCGGCGTCGTCGTCCGCGTGGCTCTACAACCCGACGAACGAGAGCTGGGGTGGCCTCTCCGCCAGGATGTCGGTGGGCCGCGCAGGCCATGAGATGGTGCTCCTGGCCGACGGACGCGTGTTGATCGTCGGTGGGGCGAAGTCCTACAACAGCAACTACGCCGCGACCGACTCCGTCACGTGCCTCGAGATCTACGACCCGGTCGACGGCAGCTTCGAAGCGGTGGACGAGTGCGAGGACGGCGACGACGCCGGCGGCCTGTACAGCGGGGCCTACGTGCCGCGGGTGGCGTACGATCCCGACTACGGCGTGTTGATCGTCGGGGGCGTCGGGGCGGACGGCTCCGCAAGCAAGGGCGTGTCCCTGTTCGTGCCCGAGCTCTAGCGGACTCGGCCCCTACCCGACCAGCGCCTCGATCCAGGCGCGCCCGCGCGCGAGATCGGGCAGCAGCAGGTCGGGGCGCGAGGCGGCGAGCTCCTCCGTCGTCGCGAACCCCGTCTCCACGGCGACCGCCACGGCGCCGCCCGCGCGTGCGCACGCCACGTCGGCGGGGGTGTCCCCGATCACGATGACCCGCCGGTACTGGATCCCGGCGGCCTCGGCGCGGGCGCGCGCGACGGGCACGAGGCAGTTGCGGTCGGTGTGGTCGTCCCCGAACGCGCCGTCGATCCACCGGCCCCACAAGCCCACGGCGCCGAGCTTCAGGGCGGCGCCGGCGCGCCAGTTGCCGGTGAGGAGCGCGAGGTGGGCGCGGCCCTCGAGGGCGTCGAGCAGCTCGCGAACGCCCGGGCAGAGGGCCACGCGGTCGGGCTGCGCGAGCCGGACGACGAGGGCCTCCAGATAAGCCGCCCGCACGGCGTCGAGATCGAACGGCGGCGAGGAGACCCCGTCCCACGGGACGCCGAACCGCGCCGCCACGCCGCGCATGATCCCCCCGTCGGTGGCTCCGGCGAGCGAGATCCCCGCCATCGCGTCCGGCCACCCGAGCACGCGGAGGAACGCGTCGTCGAGGGCCTCCCTCCCGGCGCCCCGGGTGCGCAACAGGGTTCCGTCGATATCGAAGAGCAGGAGGTCCACGGGTCGGCCTGTCCGGGGGTAGGATGAAGAGGTGCGCATCTATCACCCCGACTACCGGATTTCGTGGTGGGACCGCTTCCTGGATCCCGCGGGCACGCACGCGCGCACCCAGCGCCTCGTCGGGGTCGACTACACGCTGCTCAACCGGGCCGCCGCGCGCGCCGTGCGTGAGTGCCTGGACGAGCTGCTCAACCTCTCCCTCCTCGGGGACGAGATGGTGGGGATCGACTCGGCGTGGCGCATGCCCGTGTCGCCGGAGGCCCGCCGCGAGCTGATCCCGGCGATGGCGCTGCGCCTTCGCTTCGGGCAGCTGCACCCCGGCGCGGTGAAGATGCCGGTGGCGCTCCGGTGGCTCGACTTCCGGGACGCGCCCCACGGAACGCGCCTGCTGCTCCAGCTGCTCGACCGCCCCAATCCGGGCCTGCGGAGCTTCGTCGCGGCGGACCTCTCGGATGACGGCAGCGGCGGCTGGGAGGAGTACGCGCTCGGGGCGGACTGAGGGATCAGGAGGCGGCCACCACCTGGTAGAGCCGGCGCTCCTCGACGATGGCGCCCACGCCCGAGGTCACGAGGTGCGTGATGCCCGCGCCGCTCGCGATGCGCGACCGGATCTCGGTGCTGCTGATGTCCGGAAAACACGGCGCCCCGTCGACCGGAGGCCAGCCCTGGCGCCCGACGACAAGGAGGGGGAAGCGGGCGCGGAGGCGCTCGACGTCGCGCCACTGAGGGAGCTGCGACAACACGTCGGCCCCGATGACGAGCTGGAGCTCATGCTGCGGGTGGCGGCTAGCGAGCACCTCGAGGGTGTTCACCGTGTACGAGGGCACCGGGAGCGCCTCCTCGATGGGCTCGACCCGGCACCACGAGCCCAGCGTGTCCGCGAGGGCCTGGGCCATCCGCACGCGGGCCTCCCACGGGGCCAGCACCTTCTCGAACGCGTGGTGGTACGCGGGCAGCAGCCACACGGCATCCGCGCGCCCGGTCCACCGGATCCACGACGCCACCATCGCGTGGCCGACGTGCGGCGGATTGAAGCTGCCCCCGTAGATGGCGACCCGCACCGCGCCTCCGAAGGTGCGTGATAACGTGTAGGGCCCTGGGACGACGGTGATCCGCCTCTACCATGTTGTGAAGTCCTACGGCGAGCACGACGCCCTCGACGACGTGTCGCTCACCATCGACAAGGGAGAGTTCGTGTACGTCACCGGTCCGTCCGGCGCCGGAAAATCGACCCTGTTGAAGCTGCTCTATGGGGCGGAGAAGCCCACGTCGGGCAAGCTGCTGGTCGGCGGCGTGGACGTCGCGGCCCTCCCCCAGAGCCGCCTCCCGCAGCTGCGCCGCAACGTCGGGATCGTGTTCCAGGACTTCAAGCTGCTGCCGCGGCGCACGGTGGGCGCCAATGTCGCGCTCGCGCTCGAGGTGGTGAACGCCCCGCCCGAGCAGATCCGCCGGCGCGTCCCCGCCGTGCTCAACATCGTGGGGCTCAAGGACCGCGAGACCTCCCTGGCGGGGGACCTCTCCGGTGGCGAGCAGCAACGCGTCGCCATCGCGCGCGCCATCGTGAACGACCCCGCCGTCCTCTTCGCGGATGAGCCCACCGGAAACCTCGACGGCGCCATGGCCGTAGAGGTCATGGAGATCCTCCAGGCCGTCAACTTGCGGGGCACGACCGTGCTCGTCGCCACGCACGACGTGGGGCTGATGGACCGCTTTCCCCACCGCCGCGTGCGCTTCGAGGGTGGGCGGTTGGTGCAGTCCGCGTCGCGAGCGCGCGCATGACCCCCACGTTGCTGCGCACCCTGCGCGGCGTGCGGGAGCACACCTACCTCGCGCTGGTGAGCACGGGCGTCATCACCGCCGGGCTCGTGCTCATCGGCATGTTCGTGATGGTGACGACGAACGTGGCGCTGGTGCTCGGCTCCTGGGAGCGCGACGTGCACGTGAGCGCCTACCTGAAGCCCGGCGGCTCGGTGGATGCGCACACGGCGGTCCTCCAGTCCCTCGCCACCCGGTCCGACGTGGCGGACGTCCGCTACGTCTCGGAGGCCGACGCGCGCGCATGGATGGTGGAGCGGATGCCGGAGCTCGCTCCGGTGCTCGACGAGCTCGGCGCGGACGCGCTCCCCGCGTCGCTCGAGATCACGCTCCGGCCGAGCCACACCGGCCCCGCGGAGATGGCGGCCTTCGTCGCGTCCATCCGGGAGATCGACGCCTTCGACGAGCTCGACTACGGGCAGGAGTGGGTCACGCGGGTGGACACCTTCCTCTCCGTGTTGAGCGCCCTCGGCGTCGCGCTGGGAACCTTCATCGGCGTCGCCTCCCTGTTCCTCGTCGCCAACACGATCCACCTCGTCGTGTACGCGCGCCGCGACGAGCTCGAGATCATGCGGCTCGTCGGCGCGACTGACCGCTACATCCTCGCCCCCTTCCTCGTCGAAGGCGCGGTTCAGGGCGCGGTCGCCGCCACCGTCGCCAACGGCCTGTTGTGGGCGGCCCACCGCGGGCTGCTCTCCCGGCTCCAGGACGTGCTTGCGCTCGCCCTCGGCGGCGAATCGCTGCGATACCTCCCCGTCGGGGGTGTCGCCGCCATGTACCTGGGCGGCATGGCCCTCGGCGTGGGCGCCTCGTGGGGCGCCGTCCGCCGCTTCCTCGGGCGCCTCGCATGAGCCTCGTGGCGCTGGGGCTCCTGTTCGTCCTCGGGCAGGATCGTCCGCAGATCCTCGCTGATCTGGAGGCTATCGAGCTTCAGATGGTGTCACTCCAAGGGCAGGTCGACGCGCTCGACGCGCGGGCCGCCACGGTGGAAGCCGAGCGAGCCACGCACCAGGGCGCACTCGACGTCGCGGAGGCGGCGTTGGCGACACGGCGCGTGGGGATCGCCCAGCGGCTCCGCACGTTCTATCGGCTCAAGCGCCGCGGCTTCGCGCGCCTGCTCTTCGACGCCGAGAGCCCGCCCGAGCTGCGGCGGCGCGTGCACTACCTGTTGGCCGTCGTGCGGGAGGACGAGTCGCTCGCCCGCGCCTTCGTCGATGGCCTCGCCGAGCGCCGGGCGACCGCGGCGCGCCTCGACGCGGACAAGGCAGCCCTCGCCAGCGTCCAGCTCGACGTCCGCGCCCGCCTCGACGCGCTCGAGGCGGAGCGCCGCCGGCGAACAGCGCTCGTGCGGGACATCCAGAAGCGCCCCGAGCTCGCGGCTCGCGTGGTCCGTGAGCGTGGCGACGCGGCGATCGCGCTCGCGGCGTCGATGGCGTCGGCCGAGGCCACCGCGCCGGCCGTGCAAGGCGACGCCGCCGGGTTCCGCGCGGACCGGGGGCGCCTCCCCTCCCCTGTCAACGGCGCTGTCGTGCGGCGCTTCGGCCCCTACGTCGACCCCGCGAGCGGCGCCTCGGCCACGAACCTCGGGATGGACTTCGGTGCTCCGATGGGCACCCCCTTTCGTGCGGTCGCTGACGGAGTGGTGACACGTTCGGCCTACCTCCGCGGCTATGGTCAGATGGTGATGCTGCAGCACGGCGCCTACACCACCCTCTACGCCCACGCGAACGGACTGCGCGTCGCGCAGGGCCAGGCCGTGAAGAAGGGCGACGTGCTGGGCCTCGTCGGCAACACGGGGCTCGCCGAGGCGGAGGACGCCCGCCTGCATTTTGAGGTCCGCTACAACAACACGCCGCAGGATCCCGACGAATGGCTCGGCGCACGCTGATTCCCCTGCGTCCCTGGCACCGGCGGGTCCTCCCGCTGACCATCGCGCTCGTGCTCGGCGTGTGCGCCGGGAGGGTGTCCGGAGCGGTTCGCGCCGCGGAGCAGCCTTACGCCGCGCTCGACGTGTTCGCCCGCGTCCTGACGCAGATCACCGACGCCTATGTCGAGCCAATCCCGCAGCGGGACCTCGTGTACCACGCCCTCGACGGCATGGACAACGCCCTCGATGCCCACTCCCGCTTCCTCGATCCCGAGTCGTTCCGGCGCCTCCGCGAGGAGTCGGATGGCCAGTTCGTCGGCATCGGCGCCCAGATGCGCCAGGAGCCCTGTGGGCTCGGCATCACCGCCGTCTTGACGCACGGGCCGGCCGAACGCGCGGGGATCGCGGCCGGGGATTGCATCGTGAGCGTCGATGGCGTCCCGCTCGCCGACCTTCCGCTGGACGCCGCCCTCGCCACCGTGCGCGGACTGGAGGGCGCCGCCGTGACCCTCGATGTTCTACGGGGAGGCGTCACGCGCCCCATCGCGGTGTTGCGGTCCCGCCTCGTCGAGGCGTCCGTGAACAGCGCCCTGTTCGCGCCGGGATGGGCCTACCTCCGCATCCGGCAGTTCCGCCAGGGCACCGCCGGCGACCTCGCCGCGCAGGTCGCGGCGCTGGGCGCCACCACCCCCATCCGGGGCGCGGTCCTCGATTTGCGGGACAATCCCGGCGGCCGGCTCGACGAGGCCATCGCGACGACCGACCTGTTCCTGCGCGACGGGCGCATCGTGAGCACCCGCGGCCGGAGCGCCCAGCCGGACGACGTGCACGACGCCACCGCCTCCCGAAGCGACTGGGACTGGCCCCTCATCGTGCTCATCGACGGCCAGAGCGCGAGCGCCGCCGAGATAGTCGCCGGTGCGCTCCAGGACCGTCAACGCGCGCGGCTCGTCGGCGAGCCGAGCTACGGGAAGGGCTCGGTCCAGAGCGTCTTCGAGTATGAAGACGGGTCGGCGCTCAAGCTCACCATCGCGCGGTACTACCTGCCCTCGGGCCGCCCCATCGCGGACCACCGCGGGCTCCTGCCTGATGTGCCCGCGCCGGCGCCGAGCGCGCCAGGTGCCGCCCAGCTCCTCCGCGAGCGACTCGTCATCGTAAACGGCCTCGCTGCGACAGACCGGGACCAGCTCCTCTCGCTGGCCGACCGCATCCCCGCCGAACCCCAGCGCGTGCCGATCGACTTTGCCGGCACGCTCGAGGCGCGGCTGGGCCGCGATCCGGCGCTCGCCCAGGCGTGGAAGCTCCTCCGCGAGTAGCGCAGGAGCTTGGGAACAAGCATTTCGGCCGCAAGGCCAAGCGGCGCGCCTACTCGGCGATACGCCTACTCGGCAATGCGCTTACTCGGCAATGCGGAAGTGGTACGGGTCCGACTCGCCGCCGTCCGGCGAAAACGCCACGTTCTGCGCGTAGTCCACAGCCTCGATGTAGTAGTCGACGCCACCCCCACGGTGGTCGTCACCCGGGATGGTACCGCTGTACACGTCGCCACTCGCGGGGGGCATGGGGATCTTCTTCCAATCCGAGGCCCCGTCGACCTCGTTCTTGTAGTGCAGCTCGACGTACGCGACCTGCCCATCGAGGTCGGTCACCGTCGCCTGAATGGCGATGTCGGCTCCGAAGGTCTGGGTGCCGGTCACCGCCTCGTGAACGATGATCGGTGGTTCCTCGTCCGGCTCTTCCTCAACAGGCTTGTCCTTGTTGGGGTCGACGACGGTGGGATCGTCGGCATTACAACCCACCAGCAAGGCGAAGGCGAACACGCTCAGCATCTGTTTGTCTCCTGAACCACTGTGCCGCCTAAACGGACCGATCGTCAACGTGCCGGTGTGGCGCCCTTCTGAACAACGAGGCGGTACGTCGTGAACTCGGCCTTGCCCGCGTGGTAGAGCACATTCGAGATGAGATCGTACGGCGTGTCCTGATCGGCGATGATCATGACGTCCCCGTTGAACGGGCTGCCACCACCCTGGGCGATGTACTTGATGTCCGACACACGTGCCGTGAGCGCTTGCGCCAGCGGGGCGTAGGCGGACTTGGGGTCCGCGGTGTCGATCTGGCCGCCGGGCAGGAGCCGCAGCGCAAGCTTCTGATCCACCAGGATCGAAGACTTGGAGATGAGGATGCTCACCGACGGGACCATGTTCGTGGGCGCCGTGCTGGACGGCGGACGGAGATCGTCGTTGAGCGTGATGCTCTCCGGCGAATCCGCGTAGACCTTGATCAGGTACACGAGCAGGATGGTGAAGATGTCCATCATCGCGGTCAGGTTGAGCCCGACGATCATGCCATCGTCGTGCTTTTTCTTCTTCTTCATGAAGAGGAAGTCGTCGTCCGAGCTCGTGCTCGGCTCGACGTTCTCGGCCGGGCTGCTCATTGGACCGCCAGGCTCAGGGTGACACCGGGGAACAACGCTCCGTTGGCATCCGTCCGGGCGGCGTCCATCGTAGCGATGAGGTCGGAGTAGGGCACACTTCCGTCCGCCGTGAGGACCATGTTTTCGGCCACCACGTATTGGGTCTTGTAGTTCCGAAGCAGCTGCGTGAGCTCCTCGAACGGATACTTGCCGTCCAGCTTCTCCAGCTTCGCCGAAGGCACCTCCTCGGTGCTGCCGAGGAGGTTGAAGCCCGTGGTGCTGATTGCCACCGTCAGGTACGGCTTCGGCTTGTCAGTTTCGCCAGCCCTCGGCCCCGACACGTACGACGGAGCCAGAACGGGTGCCTGCCGCAGCTCGATGATGTAGGCCGTCACCACGAGCATGAACATGATGAGATTGACCATGATGTCCATGTAGGGCACCAGGTTCAGGTCTTGCTCGCCGCCGCCTCCAGCCATGGGTCAGCGCGCTCCCTGTGCCTGGGCACCCGCGCCAGTCTCGGGGGGCTTGTAGCCCTTCCGCCACTGGGCATGCACATTCACGAAGTGGAACAGCGCGTGCTCGGCGCGTTCCACGGTCTTGGAGGCCTGGTTGTTGAGGACCAGGTGCGCGGCGATGCAGAACACCGCGATGGAGAGCCCGAACGCGGTGTTGTTCATCGCCTCGGAGATGCCGCGGGCGAGCGCGGCGGCCTTCTGGTCCTGCTGGACCGCGGCGGTGGCCTTGAAGGCCTTGATGAGACCGAAGATGGTCCCGACCAGCCCGATGAGCGTGGCGATGTTGGCGATCGCCCACAGCCAGCTGACCCGCGCCATGACGAGGGGCCGCACTTCGAGCATGGCCTCTTCGACGGCCATGAGCGGACTTTCATAGCCATTACGCATGAGCTTGAGGAGGCTGCGCGTGGCCCGGGACAGGGCCCGCTCGGGCGCGGAGGCGCAAACCTTGGCGGCGGCTTCGATGTTGCCTGCCTGCAGGTTGCGGTCGACAGCCGCCACGAACGGCTTCTCGTTCATGCGGTACCGAGCAAAGAGAGAGAAGAACCTCTCGATGACCACGGCCAGGGAGATCACCACCATGGCGAGGTTGATCAACATGAATTCTCCACCCTCGTGGAAGAACAGCAGTACTCCGTCCATGAACTCTCCGTCCGAGTGTCTACGCTGCGATGCGCGTGAGCCGAGTGAGGGGGGCGAGACTCCGAGGGGGAGCCTGTTGTAGTGACGACCGAGGGGATGGTAACGCGGCGCCCGGCCAACCCGGAATGCGCGCTGAGCTTATCACATCGCTCGACGTAGGCTTACCGAGGCGGGCGCGTGGGGTTCGAGCGCCTCTCCGCTTCCGTGAGGAAGCGCAAGGTTCCTCCCACGCACCTCACGATGTCAAGCCACTGTGAGCGCCCTCCCCCCGCCACTCGGCGAGGGCCGGACGCCCTGGCGCGCCCACCGGTCGGGCGCCCGGGCCTCTCGTCAGACCGCGGGGCTGTCGAGCACGTCGCCCACGAGATCGTGGGGGGCCGCGCGCGTGATGCGCACCTGGCGGAATTGGCCGGCCCGCACGTCGGGGCCCACCTCGGACAGGTAGACCAACCCATCGACGTCCGGCGCCTGGGTGGCGAGCCGCCCCACCAACACCAGCTCGCTCTCCTTGCTCGGACCGTCCACGAGCACGGTGAGCTCTTTGCCGACGAGGGCCTTGTGCTTGCGGCGACTGATGTCGGCCTGGAGCTTCATCAGCTCCTTCTGCCGGGCCATCTTGACCTTCTCCTCGACCTGACCCGGGAGGGTGGCGGCCGGGGTGCCGTCCTCCTGGAAATAAGTGAAGACGCCGACGCGCTCGAACGCCTGGCTGCCGACGAAGTCACGGAGGACCGCGAAGTCGGAATCGGTTTCGCCGGGAAAGCCGACGATGAACGTGGTCCGGATCGCGATGTCCGGCACGAAGCGTCGCACGCGCTCGAGGATGCGCTCCTGTCCTTCCCGCGTCACGCCGCGCCGCATCGCCTTCAACATCGGGCCGCTCGCGTGCTGGAGCGGCATGTCGAGGTACGGCACCACCTTCTCCTCCTCGGCGATCGCCCGCAGCAGGCTCTCCGGGAGGCCGATCGGGTACGCGTAGTGCAGGCGGACCCAACGGATGCCGTCGACCCGGGCGAGCGCGCGCAACAACATGCCGAGATCGCTACCGTCGTTCAGATCGCGACCGTACGCGGTCGAGTCCTGGGAGACGAGGTTGATCTCGACGACACCCTGCTCGGCGAGGCGCCGGGCCTCGGTCACCAGCGACGCGATCGTGCGGGAGCGCATCTTTCCGCGGAGCGTGGGGATGATGCAGAAGGCGCAGCGATGATCACACCCCTCGGAGATCTTGAGGTACGCCGAGTGCGGCAACCACGAGTTGATCCGCGGCGACAGCTCGTCGTGGATGTAGAGCGGCGTGTCGACGAACGAGCGCGGCGCCTGCCCCTCGCGGGCCAGGAGCACCTCGTCGATGCGGTGGTACTCGCCCGTTCCCAGGAAGTGGTCGACCTCGGGGAGTTCGTCCTCGAGAGACCGGCCGAAGCGCTGCACCATGCACCCGGTGACGACGAGCTTCTTGCAGGTCCCCGCCCGCTTGTGCCCCGCCATCTCGAGCACCGTGTCGATGCTCTCCTCCGTGGCGGGCTGGATGAACGAGCAGGTGTTGACCACGATCACGTCGGCCAGCGCGGGATCGTCAACGAGCTCGAAGGGCCCGGCCTGAAGCTTCCCGACCATGACCTCGGAGTCGACCCGGTTCTTGGGGCAGCCAAGGCTGATCAGATGTACACGTTCCATTTTTCTACATTGCCCCGGTCTTGACCACCTTGACGCCCGGAGGCGCCACGAACGTGAACTCAGCGTCAGGAATGTCCTGGTTCATGCGTACGGCGGTGAAATTCATTTCGGTCACGTCGTCGAGCTGGTTCACCAGCACGAGGTCCTGCAACACGTACTTCTGCTTGCTCAAGGTGAGCTGGATGGACTTGAAGGCGCCGGGGGTCTTCGGCACGAGTTGCACCGTCACCGAGGCCTTGCCGGGCTTCTCGGGGAGCAGCGTGACGTTGAACAGCTCGCCGAGCCGGCCCAGATCCTCGAGCAGGAACTCCATCCCGGAGCCCCCGGAAAGCTCGGGCATCACCGTGACCTGCTTGTCCTTGGCGATGTAGATCCACATCGTCTTGCCGTCGCTCACGTAGGTCTGCGTGACCGGAAACCCCATGTCGACCCGCATCTTTCGCGGGCGCTCGAGCGCGATCTTTCCGCGCTGGCGGACTTCGGTGCCCATGGCCTTGCTGCGGTCGACCTGTGTGAATTCGGCCCGAATGCTCGTGGCCGTCCCGTAGATCTGCTCCACCGCCTCGATCACCTCCGGCAAGGTCGCCGGGGCGGCGGCCTGGGTCGGTGTCCCGGCGGGCGCCGGCGTCGGATTCGCGCGCGCCACGGGCACCGTGAGCGCCAATCCCAGGAGCAAGGCCGTGAACTTCTTGGACATACCCACACGAACCTCTCTTCGGGACCCGGCTTCTACCGCGGTCCCCGGTGCATCGCAACAGCGGTTCCGGGCACCAACCCCGCGTGTGGATTGCTGCTTCCGACCGACGAGCCGAATCTATAGTTGTCCGACCAGCACTTCGCGCGGGCGAGCGCCATCCGCGGGCCCGACCACGCCTTCACGTTCCATGGTCTCCACGATGTTGGCGGCGCGGTTGTAGCCGATCCCGAGGTGCCGCTGGAGCATCGACGTGGAGATCTTGCCCTTGGAGATCGCCATCTCGACCGCCTCGTCGTACTTCTCGTCGTACTCGGCGGGCGGCGTGTCGCTCTCTTCGCCGTCCTCCGTCGAGGAGATGCGAAGGTCGTACTTGGGCGTTCCCTGGGCCCGGAGGAAGTCGCCCACCCGGTGCACCTCGTCCTCGGAGAGGAAAGGCGCGTGGATGCGGACGAGGTCCGAGGTGCCGGGGCGGAGGAACAACAGGTCGCCCTTGCCGAGAAGGGTCTCGGCGCCGTTCTGGTCGAGGATGACGCGGCTGTCGAGGCCGCTCCTCACCTGATACGCCAAGCTGGCTGGCATATTCGCCTTGATGAGGCCCGTGATCACGTCCCGCCGCGGGGTCTGGGTCGCCACGATGAGGTGGATGCCGGCCGCGCGGGCCTTTGCCACGATGCGGGCGATGCTGGCCTCCACGTCGCTGGAGGCGACCATCATCAGGTCCGCCAGCTCGTCGATGACGATGACGATGAACGGGAACCGCTTCGGGATCGGGAGCAGCTCGCCGTCCGGCCAGTCCTTGGGCGCGTAGGACCTCGCCTTCTCCTGCGTCCAGTCCTGGAGCTCCTTGTCCACCTTCTGGTTGTAGGTGTCGATGTGGCGGGTCTGCCAGCGGGCCATGATCTTGTACCGCTCGTCCATCTCGGTGCACGCCCACTTGAGGACGGCGGAGGCGAACTTCGGCTCGGTCACGACGGGGTGGAGCAGGTGGGGGATGTCCTCGTAGAGCGCGAACTCGAGCATCTTCGGATCGATGAGGATCATCCGGAGCTCGTCCGGCGTGCGCATGTAGAGCATGCTCACCAGCATCGCGTTCACGCCCACGCTCTTGCCGGAGCCCGTGGTGCCGCCGACGAGGAGGTGCGGCATCTTCGCGAGATCGGTGACGAAGGGCCGCCCCTCGATGTCCTTGCCCAGGATCATCGGGAGCGTGCGGTCGCCGTTCCGGAACTCGGCGGAGGCGAACACGTCGCGCGCCCACACGGTCTGACGCTTCTCGTTCGGGATCTCGATGCCGACGCAGCCACGGCCCGGGATGGGCGCGACGATGCGGACGGAGATGGCCTTGAGCGCCATCTTCAGGTTGTCCGAGAGGTTGGCGATGCGGGAGAGCTTCACGCCGGCGGCGGGCTCGTACTCGAACATCGTGATGACGGGCCCGGGCCGGATGGCGGTGACCCTCCCGTCCACGCCGAACTCGCCGAGCGTGTCCGTGAGGCGACGCGCCATGGCATGCAACACGGCCTCGTCGGTGCCGCCGATGACGGGCGGGTGATCGTCGAGGAGCGAGAGCGGGGGCAGCTGGTAGGGCGTCGAGGTCGCGCGGACGGCGCGGCCGTCGTCCCCGGCACCGCCGCTCTTGAGGTTGCCGGGCAGCACGGTGACACCGTCCCCCGAGGGGCGCGGCGTGCGCCGCCCCGTGGGCGCGACCCGCGCGGTGCCGGTGCCCGCCACGACCCGCTCCGGCGGCGGCATGCGGATGGGCTCGGGCGCCACGAACGCGACGGCCTGGCGGTCCTCGGGGTGCCCCATCACCGGCTCGTGGTCGGGCATGTCGTCGAGCGGCTCGTCCAGCGGCTCATCGTACTGCGGCTCGTCGTCCGCCACAGAGGGCGGATCGGCCCACTCGACCGGCGCCGGCACGCTCCGCGGCGGCACGATCGGCGCGGGGGCGTGCGCGACGGGCTCTCGCGGCGGCGCGATGGAGGCGGGCTCCACGTCGTCGCGGAACAGGATCGGCGCGCGTTCCTCCCTGAGGTCGGGCGGGGCCTCGGGACGGCGGGCGACCGGAGTCCCCTCCCCTCTCGGACGCGCGACGGGCGGGACGGAGGGAGCCTCCTCGGGCAGATCGGCCGCCCACCCGACCACGGGCGAAGGGACGCGCGCGGGAGCGGGCTCGGGGCGGGCGGCGACGGGCGTGGGCCGACCAACCTCGGACGGAGTCGCCGCGCGGGTCACCGGGGCCGGCATGCCGCCCCGGAGGTGTGCCGGCAACGCGAGGTTGGGGGGCGTCGACGCCGGCTCGGCGCGACGGCCGGTGCTGGTCGCCTCCCACTCCACCTCGACGAGCGTGCGCCCGCCGACCTTGGTGGGGGCGTCCCGATCGGGATCCCCCGTCGTCACGGCCACCGGCGGGGCTGGCGGCGCCTTCCGGGCGGACCACACGCTCGGGAGCTCGGGACCCGGATCGGGGAGCTCCTCGGGGACGCGGCGCACGTCCGCGGCCCGGCGCACGGCCGGTTCGGGCGCGCGACGCACCAACGCGGCGGGTGCGGCGGCGGGCTCCGGGAGGGCCTGGCGGGCCGCGGCGCCCGTCGTGGGGTGCCCGATCTCGATCCCGTCGTCTTCGTACTCCTCCTCGTCCGCGCGCTCGTCGTCGTTCGCCTCGTCACCGCGCATGCGGTCGCGCAAGGCATCGAGCCCGGCGCCGCCGACGCGGAGGGACGCACGCACGGCGCCGAAGCCGAGGGCGCCGACTCCGCGCACGGCAGCGGGTGTGCCCCGTTGCACCTGGTCCACGGCGCGCTCGGCGAGGGGCTGCCAATTGATACGAAACAACACCGTGGCGGCGGCGAGGAGCCCGGTCATCACCACCAGCCCCGCGCCGACGCGCCCGAGCTGGGCGGCGATCGCCTCGGAGAGAAGCAGGCCGACCACGCCGCCCGGGGGGAACGAAGAGGTGTGTCCCATCACGCCGGTGAGCGCCAGGGAGAGCGCGGCCGCCAGAAGGACGAACCCCGCGCCCGACACCATCGTGCTGAACCACCCGCCCACGGGCCGCCCGGCGAGCCGGAGCGCGAACGCCGCGCCCACCACCAGGGCACACCATGCCGCGTAGCCGAAGGCCTGGAGAAGGACGTCGGCGAGGTACGCGCCCGCGGGGCCCATGAGGTTGGCCGTGTCGGAGCTGCCAGCCACGGAGCCCGAGACGTCGTGCGCGTCGTAGCTGGCCAGCGCCACCAGCGTGAAGGCGCAGGCCGCTAGCCCGACGAGCAGGAACACCTGGCGAGCGGCGCCAGTGTTGAGGGCGGCCGGGAACGCGGTCGGGAACGCGCCGGCGCCCGCGCCGTTGGGCTTCTTCCGCTTCGCGGTCCCCGTGGCCCTCGGCCGCGGCACCGGCAGGCTCGCGCTCGACTTTGCCGGGCTCTCGGGCCCGCCGCCAGAGCGGTCACTACCGGAGGAACTGCTGTTTCGCACGCGTGCCATGGAGCCTCGTCCGCGCCATGGTACCCCCTTCCCCTTGACGCGTCATCCCCGAGGCTGACCCTGCCCGGAGGATCCACCGCGTAAGCAACAGCCTAGAAAGCCGACTCGGGGATGTAGACGCGGTCGCTCGGGCGCAGCACGATGTCCGCCTCCTCGCCGCTCTGGATCCGCTTGAGGTTGACCGGGATGCGCTCGCTGCCGCGCATGATGTAGGCGGCGGTCTTCCGCGCGGTGCCGAGGGTGCTCCCCGCCTGGGTGATTGCCTGGGTGATCGTCATGCCGTCCCGGTAGGAGATGGCTCCCGGCTTCTGCACCTGCCCGTCGACGAACACGGACTCGACTTGCGGGATGTAGAGGCGGTCACCGGCGTGAAGCTCGATGTCGGCCGCCGCGTCACCTGCGTTGATGCGCTCGAGGTCGACCGGGATCTTGTTGGTCACTCCGGCCACATCTCGCATGATCCACGCGCGGGTCGCGCTGGCGTCCGTCAGGCCGCCGGCCCGCACGAGCACGTCGCTCACGGTGGTGCGCTCCTTCTCGAACGCGTAACTTTCGGGCTTGACCACGCCGCCGGTCACGTTGACCGTGCGGCTCCCGTACTTCTCGATGTTCAGGACGACCTGGGGGCGGACCAGGACATGGTCCGCGAGGTGCGCGGTGATCGCCCGCTTCGCCTCGTCGACGGTCAGGCCGGCCACCGGCACGCGACCTCCGAGCGGGATGTCGATCGCGCCGTCCGGACCGACGCCGAACACGCCGCTCATGTCGGCCTCGCCCACGACGTCGAGCCGAAGCTCGTCACCCGGCCCGAGCGAGTAGCTCAACACGTCCGCCGAGGGGCTCGCTGCCGCGTGTGCCGCGAAGGCCATCAACAAGCAGAACCACATCAACGACTCCCGAAGCCGGCTCTACGATAGCACCACTGTCGCGCATCGACACATCTCGCGGAGCTGGATCGGGGCCTGGGACGGTCATCGTTCAGTAAGTAAACGTCACGCCCAGCTGTCCCCAGAAGTCGTCGTACTGCGTAGGGTAGAACGCCCCGTTCTCACAGGCCGGATCCAGGCAGGCCCGCTCGTTCCAACCGGCGGAGACGCCGGCCGACAGCGCGTCGTTGAAGTTCCAGGCGCCACCCAGCTTCACGCCCACGTTCTGGTCGTCACGGGCGATCTCGCCGTGGAACGCGTCGATGCGGTACGTGACCTCACCCGTGAGGCCGAGGCGCGTGATGACGAGCCCCTCGTAGCGCAAGAAGAGGTAGTTGTACGCCACGTAGTTGGTGAAGAACGCGTCCTGGAAGTCCTTGCGGTACCCGAAGGTGACCTTGTGGTTCCGGAGCGGCGCGTACGCCATCTGGGCATTGACCAGGAAGCCCTCGCTGAACGACGTGAGGTCGCGCGCGAAGTTCTCCTCACCGACGAGGTCGATCTCCTGGCTGCTCCCGGGGAGGCTGCCGGCGTCCGCCAGGACGGTCTCCTCGTCGTAGTACATCTGGCCGTACCCGACCTCGACCCCCGCCGCGAGCTTGGGGGTGAACTGGCCGCGCACGCCCCACGAGGTCCGCCAGGCCACCGCGTTGGGCTTGCCGAGGTACTCGCCGTAGTTCACGCCGTCCGACTCGGGGCCGACGGCGATGATGAGGTTGTTGTCCCAACGGGTCCAGTTGACGGACGCGGTGCCGGTCAACGAGGTTTTCGGTAGGAACTTCCAACGTGCGTTCACAACGGGGCCGTAGTTGGTCCGGTTGTTGATGTTGGCCTCACCGACACCCTCGACGAGATCTTCCGGCAGCGTGTACCGATCCAGCCCGATGTTGCCGAGGACATCGAACTCCAGCGCCGAACCGGGGCGGAGCGTGACACCGCCGTTGGTGTCGTTGGAGATGTGCACCATCAACGAGCTGCCGGTCGTTGTCGGGAGCTCACCGGGCTGGTTTTGCACCTCGAAGCGATCGTCCAGCCGGAATCCGACGGCGCTCTTGGGAAGCGCCATCAAACCAAACGTAGCATTGAAGTTGGTGAACTGGTCAGCGTTGTCCGGATGGATGTCATCGTTGGGCTGGAAGTCGAAGAACTTCTTGAGGCCCCAACCGGCGCCGAAGTCGAGCTTGACCTTCTCCCCGTCGAACGCCAACTCCAGCTCGGGCCGGAGCACCCAGGACAACGCGCCGAACACCGGCTGGTCCCGCCCATCCGCCAGGTAGATGTTGGAGTGGTACTCGAACCCCGTCATCACGGAGGGTGTGAGGACTCCACCGTCACCCACGCGGACATGGTCCCCCGGCGCGGCTACGGCGGCCGGCGCGAGGCCGACTACAACCAGCGCCGCTACGGCTCTGACCCATCCTCGAGTTGTCTGACGCAGCATCCCTTCCCGCCTCTACACAGCACGTTCATCGACGCTACGCCGACAACCCGAACCAGCAATTCGAACATGTCCCATCCTGATGCGGCCGGCAAGGCCCCGCGCCTTACGGCACTGCTTCACCGGGGGGTGCTATCGGGCCCGTCGAGGGGCACCTCGATCTCGGGGATGTCGGAGTCGGCATCGATCGTATTCTCGCCGTTGTCCGTGACCGTGGAGGAAGCGTCACCGCGGTCCACACCGGTGTCCCCGACACAAGCCTGGGCCTCCGCGAGAAACTCGCGTGCCTTGGTAAGGGCAACCGCAACCTTGCGGAACTCCTGGTCGGCGTGGACCGTGTCGTTGGATGCCAAGGAGAGTCTCATTGTGTTCGCCGACTGACGGGACACCTCCAGGAGGGCGCGCAGCGGCGTCAACTTCCGGGTGAGACACTCGATCTCCTCGACGTTCTTCTCCTTCTCCGCGGCGGTCAGGAGCGCCTCCACCGTCTTCACGGAGTCCTCGATCTCGGCGAGGGCCGCGTCGGTGAACTGGGTCTTCTCCTTCGGCGAGGTGGTGGAGGACTGCTCCAGCTCACCGGTGATGCCGGGCGTCTGCGCGAAAGCAGGGGCCGCGAGCAGCAACCCCATGACACCGAGGAGAGAGGCGAACTGGCGCATGACGGGCTCCGAGGAAGCGTAGAGCGTGACTATACCCCCTCGCGAGCGGCCCCGCCCGCAAATGCCAGCCGGCCGACTACTGGCCGGACACGACCCAGGGGAACTCCTGAACCTCGGCGGTGAGCGTCTCGTCGAAGCGGAACATGCGGACCGCGCCCACGATGCACTGACCAAGCTTGGCATCGCCGGTCGAATTCTTGACGAGATGCGACTCGGTCACCTTTCCGGCGTTGATGGTCCAACCGACGGACACACGACCGTTCACGGACGGGTTGGCCTTGAGCGACGACTCGAGGCACGTCTGGATGCGGCCCTGGCTCTTCTTGACGACGCTCGCGATGTTGCCGGCGTCACCGGATTCCACGTCCGCGTCCGCCGTGCCAACGTCGATCTTCGCCTTGACGGCCACCTTCACTGTGCCGGTCCCCACGGTGCCGTTGCCACCGCTCGCGTTCCCGACGCCGACCGTGGCGTCCGTGCTGTTGCCCTTGCCACCGGACTTGGCGCCCCCGACATTGCCGGCGTCCGCCTGCTCCACGCCGGACACCCCGGCGAGCGCGCGGTCGAGGCCCGCCATGGCGGCGCCATCGTCCCCCAGGATGTCGGCCACCACGTCGGAGCCGTTCGCGTTGCCCGACGTGCCGATCATCTGGAGCAGCAGCGACTTCTTGGCAACCGAATCCTTGCTCGGCGGCGAGGGCGTGTCGGGGCTGTTGTCCGCCGCGGGCTTCTTCTCGGCGGGCTTGTCCGCCTTCTCCTCGGGCTTCACGCCCTCATCGCCAGGGACCGGAACGTCCTGGACCAGCTCGACCGCCTCGATCTTCCGCTCGACCACGAGGGTCAGGGCGTCCTTCAGGGCGTCGAGGTCGACGTACTCGCGCGGCGGCGTGGTGTAGACCCACGCCATGAACGCGGCGGCCACGAGCGAGAAGACGCCGAGGAGGCCGTGGAAGAGCGGATCGTCCTCGTCGAGGAGGCGCGGCCGGAAGTCGGCGGCCGTGACGGCGCGGACGGGCTCGGGGGGCGCGGGAACGAACTGGAACAGGATGGTGGACGAGCCGATCGTCACCTTCCCGCGCACGTTCTCGTTGAGCTGGTAGAAGTAGAGGTCACCCTTCTTGACGGCCTCGCCGCGCTGCCGGATCTCGTCCAGGCCACGGATGCCGTCCTTCCACGAGATCTTCCCCTCCACCCAGTCGGGCACGGACAACACGTAGCTGTCGCCCTTGGCGATGAAGAGCTCGAACCGGGGCGGGAGCTTGGTGCCGGTGAGCACGAAGCTGTTCCGCGGGTTCTCGCCGATCGTCACGGTCTCGCCGATCTTCAGGACCTTCTCCTGAACGATCTTCTGGTCCTGCGCCATCCCGATCCGGAGGACCTTGGGGAGCGGCTTCTGGGAGGTCTGGGGGGCCGTGGCGCTCATGGGAGGCCTCTGGGGGTGGGAAGTACGGACAACGGCCAGCGTCGTGGGTTCACACGAATGTCGCACCGGAGCTCGCCCGCGGGTTCGACCCCGACTTCGAGCACTCGGGGCCGTTCATTAGCCGGAGTCGTTGATGACGACAAAGCGGAACTGGCCGAACCCTGCCTGTCCTGCCGTGTAGAGTAGCTCTCCCAGCACCGAAAACGGAACGGCCCGGTCGCACTGTACCGACAGGAGCGGGTTCGCCGCCTCTTGTTGCCCTTGCATCGGACTTACGCGCGCCAGGTTTCCGGCGTCGACGAGGCGCTCGTGGAGCGCGTCCACCGTGCGCCCGGTGCGCGCGGTGCCCGCCGGGAGCGTGCCGTCGGCGAGGCGCAGGACCTCCACACCGTTCACCGATACCCGATCGGGGGTCACCGTGAGGACGACCCCCTGCTCCACCGCCTGCGTCACGCCGGCGGACGGGAGGGAGACATCCTGATCGGACTCGTTCGCAGGATCGAGGAGATTCAGGAGGAAGACGAGGATGATGGTGAACATGTCCATCATCGACGTCAGCATGAACGGGGCGCTCGTCGGGATCCGGTTCTTGCGCGCCGAGAGCCGAAGACGGCCGCGGCTCACGGAGCCCCCGCGGCGATGAGCGGCGTCGGGAACAGCGGCTCGCCACCGTCCGCGCGGGCTCGGCTCGCCTCCATCACGCGCACGAGGACGTCATAGGGGACGGTCGGCCCCGGAGCGAGGACCACGCGGTTCTCGGTCGGGTGGAGGCGCTTCGCGGAGATCAGGGAGCGGTTCAGCGAAGCGTAGTCGTAGGTGTCCGGCGTGCACGCGCCGATGCATGGGATGCGCGGATCCGCCGCGTCGCTCCCGCCGACGACGAAGCCCTCGGGCGTGATGACGACCGAGACCACCCGCTTCTCCTGCTCCATGAACGCTTCTGTCGACGGGGCCGGGGACGACGGCAGGACCGGCCCTTGTGCCGGCATCTGCGAGAGCGACACGAAGCGGACGGACAGGAGCAACATCGGGATGAGGTGCACGATGAGGCTCATCACGGGGATGACGTCCAGCTCGGAGGTTTCCTCGACCCGACGGCGCGCCACCCCGGCGCCTACGTGTGGAACGGAAGGACCGGCGCCCCGCCGCCCTGCCCCGTGCCGCGTTGCCGCGTCGCATTGAGCAGGTTCACGAGCTTCACCGCGTGGTGGTCGAGCTCCTCGAGCACGGCGTTGGCCCGCGCCGCGATGAATCCGTGCGCCAGGAGCAGCGGGATCGACACGAGCAGCCCGAAGAAGGTCGTGTACATCGCGACCGCGATGCCCTCGGCGAGCGCGGTCGACTTCGCCGCCGCGGTGGCCTCGCTCACGGCGTGAAACGACAGGATCAACCCCTGGATCGTGCCGAGGAGGCCGAGCAGGGTGGAGACGTTGGCAAACATCGGCAGGTACCCGATGCGGCGGCTCACCATCGGGAAGATCTCGAGCTGCTCCTCCTCGATGGCGTCGCGAATCTCGGCCTCGGGACGCGACGCGCGGACGAGCCCCGCCTTGAGCACCCGCGGCAGGGCCGCGCTGGGCTCGGAGTTGCAGAGCCGCACCGCCTGATCGACGTTTCCGTCGAGCACCGCGCGCTGCACCTGCGCCATGAACGCGGGGGCGTTGATGCCGGCCCGGTAGAACACGTAGAAGAGCCGCTCGAGCGCCACCGACAAGCCCACCACGGCGACGAACAGGATGGGCCACATGAAGAACCCGCCTTCCCGCATCGCGTCGGCAATCACACTCACGCGCGCCTCCCTTTGGATCCCCGAGCACAATCGCGATCGCGGATTGCTGCGAACACGGTCAGAACGGCTTCGAGTCCACCGACTGCACGATCTTGGGGAGGAAGCTCTCCTTCAGCTCGAGCTCGTACTTGGGCGTCAGGTTCTGCTTGGTGATGAGGATCTGGATCTCGGGCTTCTGGATCTTGCCGATGACCGTCTGTTCCTCGAACGTGATCGCTCGCTCGGCATGCGCCGCCGTGGGCGCGAGCACCAGGGCGAGGATCATCAGGCTGCGGAAGCGGTTCATGATCAACCTCCCCAAGGATCTTGGCTGCCGTCCGGCGAAGGAGCGGGCTGTGGGACGGGCGTCGGGGCCGCGTCGGGGGCCGGAGCAGGCGCTCCCGAACCGTCGGGAGCAGGCGCACCATCCGGCGTCGGAGCGACAGGCTGCTCGTCCGGCTGTTGGCGCTCCGCGGCTTCCTTTTTCTGGCGCTCGTCGTCGCGACGGCGCTTGTCCTCGGCGCGCTTCTGCTCCTTCTTGACGGACGCCACCCAGGCGTCGATCTCGTCCGCGGGCTTGCCCCCGGCGCGACGGTAGTCCTCGATGGATTGAAGCGCTGCATCGTACGCTTTCATGTAATCACCATAGAGGACCCCGAGGTTCCTGTACGGCTCCGGATCGGCCGGCGACAGGCGGAGTGCCTCCAGGTAGGCCTTCTTGGCGTCCTCGAAGCGACCCTCTCCGCGGTACGCGATGCCGAGGTTCAGCTGGACGCCCCCGTCCTTCGGCGCGATGCGCGCCGCGCGCTCGAGCAGCGGGGTGGCGTCGTTCCAGCTGCGGTTGTCCATGTAGTACCCGGCCAGGTACAAGAGCGCCGGGAGCTGGTACGGGTCGAGCTCCAGCGCCTTCTGGAAGCTCTGGAGCGCGTCGCCCGTGTAATCGAGGCGGTAGTAGACCTCGCCCAACACCGCGTACAGGGGCGCGTTGCCCTTTGCGCCGTCGATGTCGTTCTGCGCTTTCTGGAGCGTGAACCGCGCGAGATCGAACTGCTTCGTGTCCAGGTAGACCAGCGCGAGCTCGTTGTAGACCGGAATGGCCTTGCTGTTGATCCCGAGCGCCGCCTTGGCCTCGGCGATCGCCTCGTCGTAGCGCTTGAGCTGGCGCAGGCCGGAGATCGTCGCGGTCCGGAGCTCGATGCTCTCGGGCGCGTAGCGGGCCCCCGCCTGGAAGCTCGCGAGCGCGAGATCCGCGCGCCCGGCGGCCATGGACAACACACCGAGGTTCAGCCACGCCTTCGCAAAGGTGGGGTCGACCTCGGTAGTGCGGGTCCACGCGCGGCGGGCCTCGGGCTCCTGGCCGAGACGCTGGTGGGCGACACCGATGTTGTAGTGGATCGCCGCCACGTCCGGGTTCTCCACCACTTCGGCCTGGAGGATCTCGAGCGCCCGCCGGGCGCGACTCTCGTCCTCCGAGGTGAGGTGGGACACGGCGTCGTCCACCTTCCGCTTCACGCCGTCCTTGCGGGACTCCATGGGCGGGGCGGCGGCGGTGCCCGAGGTGGCAGAGGGATCGGCACCTGCGGCCGGCTCTGTGGGCGCCGACGGCGCGGGCATGTTCGACGCCGGGGCGGTCCCCGAAGGTGCGGTCTCCACGGGGGCCGTCGGATCGACCGACGCGGTGGAGACGGGTGCCTTCGGCACGCAGCCCACGAGCAAGGCGAGGAGGACGAGGCGCGAGGTCATTGTCCCCCTCCGGTTGCGGTGGGATCGGCCTTGATGGACTCGGGCCCGGCGAACGGCACGGCGACGCTGCCCGCGGCGCCACGCGCTTCCTTGCGCTCCGACGGGTACTCGCTCGGGTATCGCTCATTGAGCGCGATGAGCGCCTTGGTGTTCCACTCGGACCACCGCTTCTCGCCCTTCGCCTTCTCGAGCGCGGCGACGAGGCGGGACTTGCCGCGGTCCTCCGCCGGGATGCGGAACTGCTCGTCGATCGTGCCGCGGAACAGATCGATCTCCTCTTCCGTGAGGCCCTTCGGCGGCGGGATGTCGTAGGCGATGTCCGCGAAGGCGAAGTAGGTCATGCCCTGGATGTAGAGCGCCGCCGCGGCGGTGTCGTAGTCCTGGTAGGTCTGGATGATCTGGACCGCGCCTTCCGTGATGATCTTGAGCTCTTCGGGCTTGGTCTTGAGCAGGATGTCGACGTTCTTGGCTTCGCTGGAGGTCCACTTGACCGCCTTGAAGCTCTCGTAGCGAGACACGAGCTGCCCGAGCGCACCTTCCGCGGCGAGGCTGCGGGTGCGCGCGGTGAGGCCCGCCCCCACGGTCGCGCCGTAGGCGCCCTGGACCTGGCTCCAGGACTGCGCGGCCTTGCGCGAGTCACCCCGCTTCTCGTAGATCTTCGCCGTGCGGTACCAGGCCTCGACGAGGTGGTTGCCGTCCGCGCGGGGGTAGGTCTTGACGTAGCGGGAGTAGAAGTCGAGCGCCTGGGTCTCGCCGACGAGCGCCCATTGGTCACCCGCGCGCCAGAACGCGGCCTCGGCATCGGGCTGGCCGGCGTACTCCCGAGCGTACCGCTCGAACGCCCGCGCCGCGCCCGCGTGATCACCGGTGCCGACACGGAGGAACGCCGCGTTGAACAGGGCCGCCGGGCTGTACTCGTACTGCGGGAACAGCTTGACGAGCTGCTCGTAGTAGAAGATCGCCTTGTCGAGCTGCAACGTGGCCGAGTAGCCGTCCGCGATGCGGAAGTAGAGGGCCTTGGCGCGCTCGTCGTCCGGGAACTCGTTGATGTACCGCTCGAACAGCTTGTTCGCTTCGGTCGCCTTCCCGATGAGCTCGTAGCTGTTGGCCGCGTTGAACAACGCGAGCCGGTAGTACTGCGACTTCGGGAACTCCTGGGTGAACTCGAGGAAGGCCTTGGCCGCGCTCGCGCGGTCCCCCTTCTCGATGAGCTGGGAGGCCAGGTTGAACTTGGCCTGCTCGTTGATGCCACCGAATTCCGGGTTCATGTCCGCGTACTCGTCGGTGAGGTCCGCGACCTGCTGGAAGTTCCCCTCGTTCGTGTAGCTGTCGATCATCATCGACGCGGAGTAGCTGGCCTCCTCGGAGGTGCGGGCCGCGGCGATTATCTTCTGGAGGCGCGGGCGCGCCTCGGCGTAGTGGCCGTGGTTGAACAGGATCTGCGCCGGCAGGTACGCGAACGCCTGGCGGTTCTTCTCCAACAGCGGCGCCCACTCGGGGTCCGTGAACTCGCGGACGGCGAGATCGTCGCAGCTCTGCATGAACACGCGGTGCTCATCGGAGATCATGTAGCGGGTGATCTCCTTGCCGAACGTGGTCGTGTCGACACGCTCCACGACGGCGCCGGCGGGCACCTCGACCAGCTTTCCGTACTTGGCCAGGACGATGTTCTCGCGGGCCTTCATCAGCTGGAAGCGCGCGCCCTCCCGGTAGGGAGAACGGTCGTTCTTCAGGATCTGGATGTACTGCTTCTCGGCCTCGACGAATTGGTTCGACCCGAAGAGGCCGAGGGCCCGGTACCACTCGTACTCGTTGAAGTCATCCGCGAACGGGAACTTCTCGAGGAAGTCCCCGTACTTCTCGGCAGCCGAGGCGTAGAGCTCCGGCGAGCCGGTCTTCTGCGCCTCGATGAGGATCCCCGTGGCGACCGTGGCCAGCGAGGTCTCGATGTAGCCGCGCGCCTTGGCGATGGCCTCGGGGTTCGACTTGTTGGCGTTGTACCAGGCGGTGTCCTCCGTGTAGAGGACGGAGAGAGTCTCCATCGCCTTGGCCGAGCTCTCGAGGTCGACGAGGCCCATCTTCTTGCCGTAGATCTGGGAGATCTCGTACTGGTAGACGGGGTTCTCGGGATCGAGCGGCCACTTCTGCTGGAGGTACTCGTACGTGGCGATCGACGACTCGAACTTGGCCTGCAGCAGCAGGATCTCCGCGAGCCGCTCGATGACGTCGTGTTGCCACTTCTTCTCGCCGAGGCGGTTGAGGTGCGCCGTGGCGACCTCGACCGCGCCCTTGCCCTGGCGATCGGCGATGTCGGCGTACGAGATGGCGAGGTACTCGACCGCCTCGGGCCGCATCGTCGAGACCTTTCCGGTCTCGATGAACTGGGCGTCGCTGTAGTCGAGCAGCTTTACGAGGTACCCGAGGGCCTCGTCGTACTCGTTGACCTTGTAGTGCGACCAGCCGAGCTTGTAGATGGACTCGTCGTAGTTGCGACCGTCGGGACCGTCGGCGAGCACGGCCTTGTAGTAGCCGATGGCCGTGGCGACGTAGGCGGTCGGGTTCTCGCGAGGGCCGGTCAGGTCGAAGTAGTACTCGCCGAGCCGCATGTTGGCGTCGTTCGAGAAGGGCGACCCGGGAAACCGGCTGACGATGGTGAGGTAGACGTCACGCGCCGCGTCGGGATCGTACTGCTCGCCGTTCTGGGCGGAGTAGCACCAGGCCAACATGTAGTAGGTGTCGGCGAGGTTCTCGTAGGTCGGGTACTGGGCGATGAGCCTCTTGTACAGGTCCATCGAGCGCGTGTAGTTCTTGAGCGGCGGCGGCGGCAGGGCCAGTGTCGGGTTCTGCTCGAGCTGGGCCTCGAGGCGGCCGTAGTCCTCCATCTGGGCGGCGAACGAGACCTCGGTTTCCTCGAAGTACAGGTCCGCGAGGCGGAACAGCATGTCCGCCGTGTGGGGGGACGTCGGGTACTTCTGGAGGAAGGCCTCGATCCGCGCGATCGCCACGCGCCGGAGCGCCGCCTCGGAGTCCTCCGCGCGCTGGATGGCGTTGCCGTAACCGGACGAGATCTTGGCGCGCTCTTCGGCCTCGTACGTGTCGAGGATGCTCCGCGTGTCGGCCTGGAGCTCCTTCATGCGCGAGGTGTAGCGCTCCAGCGTGTCCTGGAACGTGGCCCACTCTTGCGGATCGGACGGGCCGGTGACCGCGTCGGCTGTGACCGGATCCGCGGTGATCGGATCGACGGCGACCGGATTCACGGTGACCGGCGCGGCGGGCACCGGGTCCGTGGTGGCCGGGTCCGCGGCGAAGGCGGCCGACGAGACCAGGGCCAGCGCGAGCGGAAGGGGAAGCATCGGCTTTCTCATCGGTCGAGATTCTCCCGGACGATCCGGAATTGATCGTCCAGCTCACGTAGCAGCAGGGCCTGCTCCTTCCCGAGGGCGGTCATCTCGTCTGACACAGCCGTCTTGCGAAGCCAGTACACGTCCACGATCCCCTTGTCGGCCTCGAGGACATCGGCGCGGAACTCGGTCTCCAGGTCGCGAATGCCGGAGCGCACGGCCTTGAGGGCCACCGCCTCCGCCTCGGCCGACTCCCGGATGATGTCGCGCCGCAGCTCGATCACGCGTTGTGCCTCGCGGGCCAGACGGGTGCGCACCGCGCTGACCTCCTTGGCCTCCGCGGAGGCCAGGACACGCGACGTTTCTTCGGTGTTCCGCTCGAGCATGTCCACCGCGGCCCACACCTGGTCGATCTGTGCGTAGACCGACGAGGCATCCGGATCGGTCACGTTCGCCCGCGTCTCCCGAAGGCGACGGTGCAGATCGGTGTACCGCGCCACGATGGCGGTGCGCCGGGTGTCGTCCACGCTCTGCGTGGGCGCGACGACCGTGCGCATCACGCGCTTGCGGACGACCTCGCCCTGGAGGGCCTCCAGCTCGCCGAGCGCGGCGTCCAGCTCACGCTGCTGGGTCACGATGGAGGCGCGGACCTTGTCCGCCTCGGTGACGGACAGCTTGCTCTGCCCGACCTGATCGGCGGTCGAGGACGCGAGCGCCTTGGCCTCGAGGGCCACCTGGGAGAGGCGGAAGGCGCGCTGCTGCACCTCGCGCACCTGGTCCTCGAAGGTCTCGGTGCGGTCCGAGGAGAGGTTCGTCGAGGCGTCGATCTCCGTGACGGAGGCCAGCACCGACGTGCGCTCCTTCTGGATCTGCTGCAGATCGGCGCGGTACTGGGAGGGCACGCGCGTGCGCATCCAGGTGGCCTCGGCGTCGAGCAGGCGGTCCCGCATGGAGAGGGCTGCGCCACGAATGCCGTCGACCTCCTGACGCGCGACCACGAACCCCCCGAGGAGCTCGCCGCCGCCCGAGAGGGCCAGCTCGAGATCCTTGACGATGCGCTCGCTCAATTCGAGCTCGGCCTTCTGCGACTCGACGGTGCGCCAGGCGGTTGCCGCGCGCGCCACGTCCTCGTCGCCGAGGAGCATGCCCATCGCGAACGGAGGGAGCCGCTCGGAGAGCCCGGACTCGCCCCCGGTCGCGCCTTCGAGGAGGCGGCGGAGCTGGTCCGCCCCGGTCACCGCGTCGAGGCGCGCCACCAAGGGCGTGTACTCGTCGATTACGCGCTCGTAGGCGACCCGGGCGTCCTCGTAGGACTCCAGCTTCATCTGGAGATGGCCCTGGAGGAGCTTCAGATCGGCGGCGTACCGGTGCTCTGGGTACTTGTCGAGGAAGATCGCGACCTGGCTGAGCGCCGCGGTCCACCACTCACGGGCCTCGGCCTCGGCCTTGTCCGACAGGTCCTTGGCCGCGACCATCTCGGCAGGCGACTGGCGCGGCCGGAGCGTCGTGATCTTCTCGCTGTCCGGGAGCACGTTGTTGGCCTGCTTCACGAACGTCCACACCGACTCGAAGAGCTGGTCGGCGTAGTAGGGCGACGTTCCCGGGATCTTTCCGTACCAGACGCTGGCCTGGGCGAAGTCGCCGGTCTCGTAGTGGAGGCGCGCCAACGCGAGCTGCGAAAGCTCCAGGATCTGCTGCTGGTCGGGATCCGAGGGGACCACCGCCTGCACCTTCTGGAACTCGTCGATGGCCTGCTTGTAGTTCTTCTCGCGGATCATCAAGACCCCGAGGAAGTAGCGGGCGCGGCCGTAGTAGGGGCTGGTCGCCGCGAGCGACTCGAACATGCCCTTCGCGCGGTTGAACTCGCTACGGCGATAGAACGACTTCGCCAGGGTGTAGCTGATGAGCTCGGTCGTCGGCACCTTTCCGGTGACGATGAAGTCGTTGTAGTAGCGGTCGAAGCGCTCGGTGTCGCCGACGATTCCGTACACCTCGAGGAGGCGACGAATCGCGTCCGGGAAGTACGGGTGGGGCGCACCCTTCTCGGCGATCGAGCGGTAGGCTTCTTCCGCGGTGCGGTAGTTGCCGAGCTCGAAGAGACACTCGGCGAGGTACCACTCCGAGTCCCGCGCGAGGTCCATGTTCCCGAGCGAGCGGGACTGGACCAGGATGTAGAAGGACGTGGCCGCGGCCTCGTAGTCCTTCACCAGGAACAGGTAGACCGCGTCCTCGTAGCGCTCCCGCGCCTCGCCGACGCCAATGAGGCCGGAGCGCTCGGTGAAGTTGCGACGGATCTCCTCCGACTGCTTCTGCAGCGAGGACGCCTCCGACTCGAGGTCGCGCAGGCGATCGGGCGGGGCTTTCTCGGCGGCGACGCTGGTGAGCGGCGCGACGAGCAGAGCCAGGACCAGACCGATGCGCGCGGCGCTACCGCTGCTCGGCATCGGAGATCCGCTCGCACTTCAGCTCGAAGTCCACCCGGGCGCGCTCGTCGAAGCTGCTGGCGGCGCCGCCCTTGTCGGTGAGGACGCTGCGCACGGTGCAGGCCTTCCCCAGCTCCGCCTCGAAGGCGTAGTTGCTCCGAACGTCGATCTCGTAGTTCTTGGCGTAGCTGAAGACGCCGAAGCCCGTGGGCCGGATCTTGAAGTCGACCGAGAGGTTGTGGCTCCCGGGCGGGATCGCGCCCTCGCTGATCTTGAACTCGCGGGTCTCGTTCAGGCTGCCGTTCGGATCGGTCTTGCTGAACTTGCTCTGCCCGTCGAGCAGGTAGGTGACGCTCTCCAGCTTGAAGCCACCACCCAGGCGGTTCACGTGCCACACCGTGGCACGGGCGCCCGTGGAGGCCCCCTGGATGACGATCTCCTTGAGCAATTGGAGCGTGGCCTTGGAGCGGAAGACCCGCTCCTTCAGACCGTCGACCTGCTCCTCGACGTTGAGGAGCTCGCGGTTGAAGTCACCCACGTCCTCCGTCGCAGCCATCTCGAGCGGCACTTCGGTCACTGCCGCACCGTCCTCGGCGAGCGCGGTGGCGCTCCCGATTCCGAGCCCAATCACGACGGCCCACCAGCGATTACGAAGCATTCGATGTTCTCCCGCGATCGGTGGCGCCGACCATACACGACCGCCCACCTACCGTGTCAATGATGAGCCCGCCAACGAGACTGCCGGCCGCCCTCACGGGACGGAAAGCTCTGCCTCCGCGCCGTCGGCCACGTTCCCCGTCGTACCCGCCACGGTGAGGACGAGACGATCGTGGGCCTTCCGCGCCCGGGACAACGCGCCGTCAATCTCGTTGACCAGGAAGGTGAAGGCATACACTTCGTCGTCCGCCGCGTGTACATAGCCAGCGAGGCAATGAACACCAGAAAGCGTGCCTGTCTTGCCCCTTACACGCCCGGCCATCCCCTCTTCGCGGTACCGCGACCAAAGAGTTCCATCGCGCCCGCCCACCGAGAGGCTGGTCACGTACTCGGGGCCCACGTCGGGGCTGCGGTACATGTCGAGCAGCACGGCGTTGACGGCGCTCGGGCGGAGCATCACGTCGCGGGAAAGCCCCGAACCGTTCACCAGGCGGTACTGATCGGCGGGTACGCCGAGGCTGCCCAGGTAGTCCGCGACGACGCGCAGACCGTTCTCCGTCGTACCGGGAAGGCCGTACCGCTCCGCGCCCATCGAGCGGAGCATTTGTTCGGCCATGAAGTTGTTCGAGTGCTTGCTCGTCGTCGCGACGATCTCGGCGAGCGACACGGAATCCACCCGGTGGAGGAGCGTTGCGTCCTTCGCGGCGACGCCCGCGCGGAACCGACCCTTCACCTTGATCCCCTGCTGCTTGAACACCGCCTGCATCGCGCCCATGTAGTTGCCGAGCGGATCGGCGAGCGTACGATAGTAGAGGTCGGGCTCGCTCCCGGCGGGGACGCTCCCCGTCAGGGTGAATGTGGTGATCTTTTGTGTCTCCTCATCCAGGGCGCGCTCGATCTTGACCCACTTGCGGCTGTTCTTCGACCCGGTGACGATCTTGTTCTCCAGGACGATGGCGGGGGTCGGGAAGTCGAACTCGGCGACGGCGGCCTGCCCCGATCCCGCACCGGGGCGGACGAGGATGGTGGCGACGTTGAAGTTGACGGAGAGCGCGCCGAGGGTCGCGAAGTAGGTCGGGCCGCTCTCGACGTCCTCCTCCTTGTCCCAGCCGGGGATGAGGGTGGTGCCGACGAAGTACCCATCGTCGAACACGATGTCGCCCTTCACTTCCTTGAGGCCGCGCACCTTCAGGTCCTGCGCGAGGCGCCACATGCGCTCGACGACCATCGTTGGATCGCCCTGCCCCTTCACGAACAGGTCCCCTGCCAGGACTCCGTCCGCGCCGAGCTCGCCACCCTTCATGATCCAGGTGGGGAAATGATAGTTGGGCCCAAGCGTCCGCAGCGCCGCCGCCGTCGTGAGCAACTTCATCGTGCTCGCCGGCACGAGCGGCTTGTCGTCGCCCCAGGCGAAGACCTCCTCCCCGGTCCGCACGTTCACCACCTGCACACTCACGGCCGCGTCGGTGAAGATCGGGTCCTGGGAGAGCGGCTCCAACGCGGACTCGAGCGGAGAGCCCCGCAACGCGCCCGAGAGCGTGGCCGGGAGCGACGCGGCGGCGCCCACCGTCTCGGGTGATCCGGGCGCCGCCGACGGCGCGCTGCCGCCGTCTTGCGCGAACGCGGGCAGGGCGAGGGCGATGAGCAGGGCGAGGCTCTGCGGAAGGCGCATGGGGTACCCAGGGGGAGTCGCTCCGATGAGTCTGACACCGGGGCGTGAGGAGATCGGGAGGGAAATGTGGCGGGAGGCCCACAATCTTCCCGTGACTTTGGCGGCTGCGCAAGAAGTTGAAGTAAAAAAGAAGACATGCGGGCGATTTGCTCAAGACGCGTCGAGAGACACTCTTGCGCGCCAGGCGGGCACGGCCACGGAGACGACCGGCGCGGTCACGCCTCCGTCCCCCGACCGGGCAGTTATTATCGCGCTCGCTTCGGAGCCTCGATGCCGATCCCGGTGCTCGCCACCCTCCTGCTCCTACCAGGCGCACGCGCCCAGGGCGTGGAGCGGCCCACGCTCCCCTTCCGGAGCCTGGCTGGGGAGGACGGGGTGCACGTGATGTACTCCAACCCCGCCCTCATGAATTTCGACCGGGACGCGGGGTACGCCGCCTACTACGACACCACGGGCACGAGCGGAGGGCTGAATTCCCTCACCTTCGCGACCACCGGCAACGGCGTGGGCGCCGGTCTCGGGTACCGGCAGGTCGGGGCGTCGGCGGACGGCTGGTGGACCGTGTCCAGCGCGGCCTCTGTGCGCGTCACGGACGCGATCACGATCGGAAGCAGCTTCAACTGGCAGCTGCCCGACGGCGGAGACAACAACTTCGTGAGCTGGGACATCGGTCTCGGCTGGCGCCCGGCCCCCTTCCTCGGCATCGGCGCGGTGGTGCAGAACCTGGGCAGCCCGGCGCCCGACCTCGGCGTGAACACCCGCTACGGCGCGGGGCTCGCGATCCGCCCCGCGGGGGACCTCTTCACGCTTGGGCTGGACTGGCTCGCGGACGCCCCGCCGGACGGGATCCTCGCGCAACGCGTGCAGGCGAGCGTGCGCCTCAAGCCGGCCCGCGGCGTCTGGCTGCGCCTGTTCGCCGACGACGCGCTGGACGACTTCACGGACGTGCGGTTCGGCGGGGCCGTCGAGCTGCGCTTCGCCGATCTCGGCGTGGGCCTCACCGCGCGCGGCAGCGCCGACGATCTGGGGGGCGTCGGCGGCGGCGGCTACGTCCAGTCGATCCCCAGCGATGACCAGCTCTTCCGTGCGCGGCGCCGCGTCGCCACCTTCGACTTCGAGGGCGCGTACCCCTACCAGCCGCAGGGCGGCTTGCTCAGCGCGGCACCCGAGGGCTACCTGACCCTCCTCCGCCGCATGAAGAGCGCGTCCGACGATCCCCAGGTGCGCGGCATCCTGCTCGAGATCGGCAGCGCCCCCTTCAGCCTGGCCCAGGTGGAGGAGATCCGGGACGTGATGCGCGAGGCACGGGCGAACGGCAAACCCGTGGTGGCCTACCTCAACGGCGAGGCCTCCAACGCGGCCTACCTCCTCGCGACGGCGTGTGACCGCGTATACCTCCATCCGGCCGGTCAGCTCGACCTCGTCGGGCTGGGCGCGGAGACCCAATACTTCCGTGGCGCGCTCGAGCTCGTCGGGGTCTCGGCCCAATACGCAAAGCGTGGCATCTACAAGTCGGCCCCGGAACAATGGACCGAGGCGCAATCGACCGACCCCGCCCGCCTCGAGATGAACGAGCTGCTGGACGACCTGTCGAGCACCCTGGTCGACGGCATCGCGCTCGGTCGCGGCAAGTCGCCCGAGGAGATCCGGGCGCTCATCGACAAGGGGCCCTTCACCAGCCAGGAAGCGGAGAAGAACGGGCTCGTCGACGGGCTGGTGTATCCGGACGAGCTCCAGGACACCCTCGCCGGCACGTTCCCCGAGGGGTTCTCGCGGGACGAGGGCTACGCGCGCAGCCCCGACACCTCGGGCTGGGATCCCCAGCGCGCGGTGGCTGTCGTCGTGATCGATGGCGCAATCTCGTCCGGGCAGACCTCCTCCGGAGGCCTGCTCGGCGGCGCGGCCACAGGCAGCGACACCGTCGTGCAGGCGCTCAACCAGGCCCGTCGGACCAACGCCGTCAAGGCGGTCGTCCTCCGGGTGGACAGCCCGGGCGGCTCCGCCTTCGCCTCGGACGAGATCTGGCGCGCCGTGAAGCGGGTGCAAGAAGAGGGCAAGCCCGTGATCGTCAGCATGGGCGGCTACGCCGCGAGCGGCGGCTACTACGTGGCAGCCGGCGCCGACGCGATCTACGCTCTCCCCACGACCGTCACCGGCTCCATCGGCGTGTACGGCGGCAAGATCAACGGGGGCGGGCTCTTCGAGAAGCTCGACATCCACACCGAGCAGTTCAACCGCGGTCGTAACGCGGGGATGTACAGCATCTCCCGTCCGTTCGACGACATCGAGTTCGCGGCGCTCGACCGGATGATCGCCGACACGTACCGCCAGTTCAAGGACAAGGTGCAGGAAGGGCGCTCGCTGACGCCGGAGAAGGTCGAGGCGCTGGCGCAGGGGCGCGTGTGGAGCGGCCTGGACGCCAAGGAGCAGGGTCTGGTGGACGAGCACGGCGGCTTCTTCGACGCGGTCGAGCGGGCGCGCACCGAGGCGGGCCTACGCCCCGATGCGCCCTACACCCTCGTCACCTACGATCCCTGGGGCGGCGGTGGCGACCTGCCCACCCAGCTCGTGAGCGCCGAGCTTCCCAAGCAGATCGTGCGCGCGTTCCAGCCCAAGGTCGAGCTGCCCGAGGAGCTGAAGAGCTTCTGGGCGCTCTCCGCGTTGAAGGACGAGCGCGTCTTCGCGATGATGCCGTACCACCTGGAGATCAAGTGAGCACACCCGCCCCGCGCGTCCTCGTCGCCGACGACGACCGCGCCGTGCGGACCGCGCTCCAGGTGAACCTCTCGAAGGCCGGCTACGACGTGACCCTGGCGTCATCGGGCGAGCAAGCGCTGGAGTCGCTCCGCAGCAGCGCGTTCGACGTGTTGCTGACGGACGTGATGATGCCCGGGATGGGCGGGATGGCGCTGCTCGGCGAGGTGCGGACGCACTGGCCCGACGTTCGCGTCGTTGTCATGACCGGGTTCGGCTCCGTGCGGGACGCGGTGACGGCGATGAAGGCCGGCGCCGCGGACTACATCATCAAGCCGGTCGAGCGCGACGAGCTGCTCCTCCTCCTCGACCGCGCCCTGCAGACGCGCGCGATGCAACGCGAGCTCCAACAGCTCCGCAAGGAGGTCGAGCAGCGCTACGGCTTCTCCGAGATGATCGGCATCTCACCGGCGATGCACGAGGTGTACGAGGAGGTGACGGCCGTGGCCGACTCCTCAGCGCTGGTGCTCATTCAGGGAGAGACCGGCACCGGAAAGGAGCTCATCGCGCACGCCATCCACTACCGGAGCCGGCGTTCGTCGGCGCCGCTCGTGGCCGTGAACTGCGGCGCGTTGCCGGAGAACCTGCTCGAGACCGAGCTCTTCGGGCACGAACGGGGCGCGTTCACGGGCGCGGTGCGCCAACATCAGGGGAAATTCGAGCAGGCCGACGGCGGGACGTTGTTCCTCGACGAGATCGGGGAGATCCCGCCGGCCGTCCAGGTGCGGCTCCTTCGCGTGCTCGAGGGTGGGATGGTGACCCGCGTGGGCGGGGAGCACACGGTCAAGGTCGACGTGCGGGTCATCGCGGCCACGAATCGGGATCTCTGGAAGGAGGTCCAGACGGGCGGCTTTCGCGCCGACCTCTACTACCGGCTGAACGTGTTCGCGATCCGCCTCCCCCGCCTCGCCGACCGCAAGGACGACATCCCGCTGCTGGTCGAACACTTCGCCAAGAAGTTCGCCGTGCGCCACACCCGCCCCGTCCCCACGGTGTCCGCGGGCGCGATGAAGGCGCTCCAGGGCCACAGTTGGCCGGGGAACGTCCGCGAGCTCGAACACTTCATGGAGCGGCTCGTGCTGCTCTCGAACGGCGGCGAGATCAGCTCCGTGCGCCTCCCCGAGTCGCCGATGGCCCAGGCGGGCGGGTCCTCGCTGCCCGGGCTCGCCGCCGTGGGCCCCGGCGGCCTCCCCGTCGCGCTCGAGGACTTCGAGCGCACTCTCATCGCGGAGGCGTTGCGGGAGGCGGGTGGGGTCCAGGCGCGCGCGGCGCGGCGGCTCGGCATCAGCCGAAGCAACCTGAACTACCGCATCGGGCGCCTTGGGCTCACGCTGCAAGACATCCGCTTCGGCGTCGAGGGCCGTCAGTCGAGGTAGAGCGCCCGCAGCTCGTCGCAGGCGCCGTCCTCGGCTCCCCGGAGCGCGCCGAGCTCGTCCGACGCGTCGATGCACTGGTCCTGGGAGGCCGGCAGCTCTCGCGCTTCCAAGCCGGAGCGGACCTCGTCCCACTCGTTCTGGCAACGCACGCGCCAGTCCGAGCGGGACTCGGCACCCAACTCTTCCCAGGTGAGTCCCCACTCGGGGAGACACTCATCGAGGGAGGCGGCAACATCTACACAGAGGGAGTTGCAACGATCGGACGCGCACGAGGCCATGGCCGGCACGACGATCAGGAGAAGGAGGGTGGCCAAGGACGGAGTTGAACCGCCGACACGGGGATTTTCAGTCCCCTGCTCTACCAACTGAGCTACTTGGCCATCAAGACCGCCAGACGACATGCCGCCCTGCGGGACGCAATCATGTATGATGGGGACCAGCCAGCGTCAAGGGTTCCGGGGCCCGCGGATGCGCTTCTGTAGCAGATTGTGTGGCACTGGTGTGGCACTGCTGCGGCGCTCGCGTCACGCCCCGGGTTCGAGGCGCACGGTCACGTCCCCCACGACGCGAGCCTGGCACCCGAGCCGCTGGCCCTCGTCGTCCAGGAACGGGTACTCCACGTCCTCGACCTCGGAGAGCACCCCCGCGAGCACGCGCACGCGGCACGAGTTGCACGCAGCAAACCCGCCGCACGCGGTCTCCATGGGGAGCCCGGACGCGTCGCACACCTCGAGCAAGGTCATGCCGAGGCGCGCCTCGACGACCTGCCCGAGGTCCGTGAACGCTACCCGTGCCACCCCTACCCCCACGCGGATCCTCGCACTCAGACGTCGAAGCTCGACCCGCAGCCGCACTGACGCTTGACGTTGGGGTTCTTGATCTGGAAGCCCGCGCCGATGAGGGTGTCGGAGTAGTCGATGGTCGAGCCGCGCAGGTACTCGATGTGCAGCGGGTTCATGAACACGCGCACACCGTCGAACTCGAACACCTCGTCATCGGCCTGGGGCGCTTCCTCGAACTCCAGCAGGTAGCTGTAGCCCGAGCAGCCGCCGCCCTGGAGGCCGTAGCGCAGGCCGAAGCCCGGCATGTCGTTCTCGGCGAGCAGGCGCTTGATGTGGCCTACCGCGCCGTCCACGAGCGTGACCGCGGGGAGGTCCTTCGTGGCGGCGGCGTCGACCTTGGTGTTGCCGATGGTGATGGCTTCCATGGATGCTCCTGTGTACGAGTTCAGTTCAGTCTCGTACGCAGTGTCGTACGGAACGATGACGGTGTCTGTAAGCACGCCCGCACGCTTCGCCTACCGCCGAAAACGACCGCGACGTTAGCCGAACCGGCCGGCGTCCCGGACGCGGTACTTCTCGAGGGTCTGGCTCATCGCGTCGTCCAGATCGATCCCCTGCTGGTTCGCCATGCAGACGAGGATGAACAACACGTCCGCCAGCTCCAGCGCGAGATCGGCCTCGCCCTCGCTCGCCTTCTTCTTCTTCGCGCCGAAGCGGTGGTTGTACTCCCGCGCGACTTCACCCGTCTCTTCGGTGAGCCGGGCGAGCATGGACAGCTCGGGCCAGTATCCGCCGTTGTCGCGAATCCACGCGTCGATGAGCGCCTGGATCTGCGGGAGCGAGCGGGGCTCCACGCTCAGCTCCGCCGCGGGCGCCGCCCGCCCCGACCCGCCTCGGCCGCGATGCGGTCGAGGATGCCGTTCACGAACGCGCGGGACTCGGCGCCGCCGAACCGCTTCGCCACCTCGATGGCCTCGTTGATGCTGACCGAGGCCGGGATGTCGGCCCGGGCGATGATCTCGTGCGCGCCGAGGCGGAGGATGTTGCGATCCACCGCGGGCATGCGCGGGAGCCGCCAGTTGAGGCTGGCGGCCTCAATGCGTTGATCCAGCGCCTCCCGGTTCTCGGTGACGCCGCGCACGAGCTCTTGGGCGAACTCCATCTCTTCGTGGCCGATGGGCTCCTCGACCTGGTCCGTGTCGTCCAGACGCCCCGCCCAGAGCCCCGAGAGCGCGTTCGCCCCCGTGACGCCGCCGATGTCCACCGCGTAGAGCGCCTGGACCGCGAACTCCCTTGCTCGACGCCGACCCGGCATCAGGTCGCCAGCATGCGCAAGAGGTTCACCATCTCCAACGCGGACATGGCCGCTTCGGCGCCCTTGTTCCCCATCTTTGTTCCGGCTCGTTCGATCGCCTGCTCGATGCTGTCGGTAGTAAGCACACCGAAGATCACCGGCACGCCCGTCGACCAGGAGGCGGAGGCGACGCCCTTGGCGGCCTCCCCCGCGACGTAGTCGAAGTGGGGCGTTCCGCCGCGGATGACGCAGCCGAGCGCGATGACCGCGTCGTACTTGCCGGAGCCGGCGAGCTTCTGGCAGACGAGCGGCAGCTCGTAGGCGCCGGGCACCCACACGACCGGCAGGTCCGTGGTGTCGACCCCGTGGCGGGCCAGCGCGTGCACGGCCCCCTCGACGAGACGGGAGGTGATGAAGTCGTTGAACCGGGCAGCCACGATTGCGTAGCGACCGGAAACGTCGAGGAGATTGCCTTCGACGGTACGGGGCAAGAGGACTCCGAGAGAATCAGCGTTCGAGCAGGTGCCCGAGGTGTTGGCGCCGGGATTCGAGAAACGCACTTCTATCCGGGCGGGGCTCTGCCCGGAGCGGGATTCGCTCGACCACCCGAAGGCCGAACCCCTCGAGGCCCACGATCTTCCTCGGGTTGTTCGTGAGGAGGCGGAGCTCGCGGACCCCGAGATCGACGAGGATCTGCGCGCCGGTGCCGAGCGCGCGGAGCTTGTCGCCTTCCGCGGCGGGCGAGGCGTCGGGCACGAGGTGCTCGCGCAGGCGGGCCACGAAGGCCGCGGGCGTCGGCCCGCCGTCGATGTTCAGGTACAGGAGGACGCCCCGGCCCTCGGCCGAGATCCGCCCGAGCGCGGCACGGAGCTGCTCGCTGGAGTCCGACGTGAGCACGCGGAACACGTCCACCGGGCCGCAGCTCGACTGGATCCGCGCGAGCACGGGGCCCCCGGAGAGGTCGCCCACGGAGAGCGCGAGGTGGAGCCCGCCGCTCGTGTCCTGGAACACGGTGGCCTTGAGCTCACCGAACTCCTCGGTCGGCATCGGCGTCTCGAGCACCCGGCGCACGAGGCGCTCGTTGCGCAGGCGCCAGCGCACGATGTCGGCGACGGTGACGATGTGGAGGCGATGGGTCGCCGAGAACCGCTCGAGGTCCGAGAGGCGCGCCATCGTACCGTCATCGTTCATGATCTCGCAAATCACGCCCGAGGGGGGCAGGCCGGCGAGCCGCGCGAGATCGACCGATCCCTCGGTCTGGCCGGTGCGGACGAGCACGCCGCCGTCCCGCGCACGCAGCGGGAACACGTGGCCCGGGGAGATGAGGTCGTTCGGGCCCTTGGTGGGGTCGATGGCGACGAGCGTGGTGTGCGCGCGGTCGGCCGCCGAGATGCCCGTGGACACGCCCTCGCGCGCCTCGATCGAGACGGTGAACGCGGTCGCGAAGGGCGACTTGTTGTTCGTCGCCATCATGGGGAGGTTGAGCTCCGCCACGCGATCTTCGGTCAGCGTCAGGCAGATCAGGCCGCGGCCGTGCTTCGCCATGAAGTTGATGGCTTCGGGCGTCACCATCGACGCGGCCATCGTCAGGTCGCCCTCGTTCTCGCGATCCTCGTCGTCGACGAGGATCACCATCCGGCCGGCCTGGATGTCTTCGATCGCCGTCTGGACGCGGCGTTCGGGGTCCGGCGCCATCACTTCGAAGTCCATGCTCACTCCCCTCTTCAGTCGCGGGTGAAGCCCGCCGCGCGCAGCAGCGGAAGATCCACGCCCCCGACGCGCGCACCGAGGAGGCGTTCGACGTACTTGGCGAGGATGTCGACCTCCAGGTTGACCGGGCTGCCCGTTCGGAGCGCGCCGAGGTTGGTCACCTGGAGGGTGTGCGGCACGATGCCGACGTTGAAGCCCGCACGGTCTATCCCATTCACGGTCAGACTGACGCCGTCGATGCAGACGCTACCTTTCTCCACGAGATACCTCGAGAGTTCCTCCGGCGCATCCACGTCGATGCGCGTCCATTGTGCGCCCGGCGTGACCGCGCGTACGCGACCGACCCCGTCCACGTGCCCTTGGACGATGTGACCGCCGAGTCGGTCGCCCACGCGCATCGCCCGCTCGAGGTGCAGGACGCGGCCGGTGGCAATCTCCGCGAAGGTCGTACGCCGGAGCGTCTCCTCCCCCGCGGTCACCTGGAACGAGGTGGCGTCGAACGCTTCGACCGTGAGGCACACGCCGTCACACGCGATGGACTCGCCGAGCACGAGCGCCTCGAAGGGGGCGGTGATCCACAACACCTTGCCACTTCCGCGCTGCGCGACGGTGCGTACGGCCCCGCGCGCTTCGACCAGACCGGTGAACATCAGCCCTCCGTGCGCTCGAGCGCGATGTGCAGATCGTCTCCCACCGGCTCGCTCGACACGAACCGGAACGCGGGCGCGTCGGCGAGGGAGAACCCCGGCCCCGAAGCGAATCCCGGCCCCCCGGCGAGCACCCGCGCGTTCACGAAGAGCTCGATGCGGTCGACCAGACCGGCCCCGAGCAGCGCGCGGTGGACGGTCCCTCCCCCCTCGACGAGCAGGTGGTGATGCCCCTGCGCGACGACGGCCTTGAGCGCCGCTTCGAGGTCGAGGCCGGACGGACCGCGCGGCAGACGAACGATGTCCGCGGGCAGATCCGTCGGCGGCGCGTCCTCGCCACAGAGGATCAGCGGCCGGCGCCCGGCGGTGAGGATCCGCGCGGTGGACGGCGTGCGCAGCCACGTGTCGAGGACGACGGGCACGGCGTTGCGGCCTCCGGGGAGGCGGGTGTCGAGCCCGCAGTCGTCCGCGAGGACCGTCCCGATGCCGACCATCACGGCGTCATGGGTGTCCCGAAGGCTGTGCGCCCGGGCCCGCGCCGCCGGCCCGGTGATCCAGCGGCTCTCCCCCGCTTCGGACGCGATGCGCCCGTCGAGCGAGATGCCGGCCTTGAGCGTGACCTCGGGGAGCCCGCGGGACACGGCGTGGAGGAAGCCGCGGTTGAGCCGCTTGCACTCCTCTTCGCGCACGCCCACGACGACCTCGATGCCCGCGTCCTTCAGGGCGCGGATCCCGCGGCCCGAGACGAGGGGGAACGGATCGACGGTGCCGATGACCACCCGGCGGACGCCGCTCTTGACGATGGCCTCCGTGCACGGGGGCGTCCGGCCGAAGTGGCAGCAGGGCTCGAGCACCACGTACATGGTGGCGCCCTCGGCGCGCCCGCCCAGCTGCGCCAGCGCGTGCGGCTCGGCATGGTGCTGGCCCGGCGGCTGGGTCCACCCCTCGGCGAGCACGACACCGTCGCGCTCGACCACCACGCCCACCATGGGATTGGGGGACGTGCGGCCGGCGGCCCGACGCGCGACGTCGAGCGCGAGCCCCATCATCCGCCAGTCGTTCACCGCCGCTCCAACAGCGGGCGGAGCACCTCGAGGAAGTCCTCGGGGCTCCCGACGGCGTGGTAGACCGAGGCGAAGCGCAGGTAGGCGACGTGATCGAGCACCTGGAGCTCGCGAAGGGCCATGGCGCCGAGGTCCGCGGTGGAGAGCTCGCGATCGGCGCGCTTTGCCAGCTCGCGCTCGACGCGGGTGATCAACGAGTCGAGCTGCTCCTCGGTCACGGGCCGCTTTCGGCACGCCAACTGCAGCCCTGCGAGCAGCTTCTCGCGGCTGAACGGCTGACGGCGGCCGTCCCGCTTCACGAGCGTGGGGGTGCGGAGCTCGACCCGCTCGAACGTCGTGAAGCGAGCGCCACAGGCGAGGCATTCCCGACGGCGCCGGGTGCAGTCACCCGCGTCCCGGGAGTCGACGACCTTGCTGTCTTCGTGCTGGCAAGCCGGGCACATCATCGGACGCTCTGTCTCCTACCCTCGGGCGACGGGCCCGTATCCGCCACGCGCGGACCGCGGGCTCGCGCCGACTAAGCGGGCACGGGATGACGCGCACAGAGCGCGTGCACTTCGGCGCCCACGGCGTCGAGCCGCGCGTTGTCGTTCCGGTGCTCGAGCGCGTCGGCGATGAGATCCGCCACCCGTGCGGCGTCGACCGCGCCGAGGCCGCGCGTGGTCATCGCCGGCGTGCCGACACGGATGCCGCTCGTGACGAAGGGGCTGCGCTTCTCGTTGGGGACGGTGTTCTTGTTCACCGTGATGCCGACCCGGCCCAGCACCGCCTCGGCGTCCTTGCCGCTGTAGGGCGCGTCGGACAGGTCGATGAGCATCAGGTGGTTGTCGGTGCCGCCGCTGACGAGGCGGAACCCACGCTCGGTCAGCCGCGTCGCCATCGCCTGGGCGTTGGCGAGCACCTGGCGCTGGTAGTCCACGAACGAGGGCTCGAGTGCCTCGCGGAACGCGATGGCCTTGGCAGCGATGACGTGCATCAGCGGGCCGCCCTGGGTGCCCGGGAACACCGCGGAGTTCAGGCCCTTCACGAGGTCCGTGCGCGCGAAGGCCATGCCGCCGCGGGGCCCGCGGAGGGTCTTGTGCGTGGTCGTCGTGACGTAGTCGCACAGGCCGAACGGGGTCGGGTGCAGCTCGGTCGCGACGAGGCCGGCCACGTGCGCGATGTCCGCCACGAGGACGGCGCCGACTTCATCGGCGATTTCGCGGAACGCGACCCAGTCCCAGTGGCGGGGGTAGGCGCTGGCGCCCGTCATGATGAGCCGGGGCCGCTCGCGCCGGGCGATGTCGCGCACGGAGTCGAGATCGATGCGGCCATCGTCGTTCACCTTGTAGTGAACGGCCTTGTAGAGCTTTCCGCTCGAGTTGGCGGGCGACCCGTGGGTGAGGTGGCCGCCGTTCGACAGGTCCAGGCCGAGGATGGTGTCCCCCGCCTTGAGCGCCGCGAGGTAGACCGCAGCGTTTGCCTGCGCGCCCGAGTGCGGCTGGACGTTGACGCCCTCGCTGCCCTTGAAGAGCGCGAGCGCGCGGTTCCGGGCGATGTCCTCGACCACGTCGACGAACTGGCAGCCGCCGTAGTAGCGCTTGCCGGGGAGCCCCTCGGCGTACTTGTTCGTGAGCACGGAGCCGAGGGCCTCGAGCACATCGGCCGAGACGTAGTTCTCCGACGCGATGAGCTCGAGCTCCTCGCGCTGGCGCACCCGCTCTTGCTCCATCGCCTGGGAGATCTCGGGATCGTTCTTCGCGATGCTCATGCCTTCCCCCCATCCTTCGCCATCATCTTCTCTACCCGGCCCGCGTGGCGGCCGCCCTCGAACGGAGTCGTCAGAAAAGCGTCGACGATGTCTTCGGCGAGGCCCGATCCCACGACCCGCTGCCCGAGGCACAGGACGTTGGCGTCATTGTGGGCGCGCGTAGCCCGGGCGCTGAACGTGTCCGCCACCACCGCGGCCCGGACGCCGGGAATGCGGTTCGCCGTCATCGCCATCCCCTGCCCCGTCCCGCAGACGAGGATGCCACGTTCGACCCCGCCGGAGGTGAGCACCCGACCGAGGGCGTTCGCGAGGTCGGGGTAGTCACACGAGGCGGACGTGTTCGTGCCGACGTCCTCGACCTCGTGGCCCTGGTCGCGGAGGCGGGCGGCGAGATGGTCCTTGAGCACGAGGCCCGCGTGATCCGAGCCGATGACGATGCGCATGGTCACTCCTCCCAGCGACGGAACACCAGGCTGGCGTTGGTGCCGCCGAAGCCGAACGCGTTGGAGACGACGACCCGGGGATCCGCCTTGCGCGCGACGCCGGGCACGTAGTCCAGGTCGCACTGCGGATCGGGGTTCACGAGGTTCGCGGTAGGCGGGACGATGCCCGTGTGCAACGTGCGTACCGCCGCGACAGCCTCCACTCCACCAGCGGCGCCGAGCAGGTGCCCAGTCACGCCCTTGGTGCTGGAGATCATCAGCTTGCGCGCGTGCTCCCCGAAGACGGTCTTGATCGCCTGCGTCTCGCTGGCGTCGTTCTGGGGGGTCGACGTGCCGTGCGCGTTGATGTAGTCGACCTCGGTGGGGTCGATCCCCGCGGAGGCGAGCGCGAGCCGCATGCACCGGACGGCCCCGGCGCCACCGGGCGCGGGCGCGGTGTCGTGGTGCGCGTCGTTCGTGAGGGAGTAGCCGACGAGCTCGGCCAGGATTTCGACCCCGCGGGCGCGAGCGTGCTCGAGCTCCTCGAGGATCACGATGCCGGCGCCCTCGCCCATCACGAACCCGTCGCGCTCGTTGTCGAACGGGCGGCAGGCGGTGCCGGGATCGTCGTTGCGCTTGGAGAGCGCCTTCATCACCATGAAGCCGGCGATGCCGACGGGGGTGATCGCGGCCTCGGAGCCGCCGGCGACGACCACGTCGGCGTCCCCGTAGCGGATGGCGCGCCAGGCCTCGCCGATGCTGTGGTTGCCGGTGGCGCACGCGGTCGTCACGCAGAGGCTCGGCCCCTGCGCGCCGTACTCGATGGCGATGTGGCCGGCGGCCAGGTTCGTGAGCGCCCGCGGGATGAAGAACGGCGAGAGCCCGCGGTACCCCTCGGCGTCGTACATCCGCGCGCCGAGGACGATCTCCTGCAGCCCGCCGATGCCCGTGCCGACGTACACGCCGAGCCGCGGATCGCCCTCGGGGCGGCGGACGAGGCCCGCGTGACGGCACGCCTCGTTCGTGGCGACCATGGCGTACTGGGCGAACAGATCGAGCCGCTTGGCGAGCTTGCGACCGAGGATTCCCTCCCCGTCGAAGCCCTTGACCTCAGCGGCGATCCGAACCGGAAAGCCGGTGGTATCGAAGCGGCTGACGAGGGTGACCCCCGACCGCCCTTCGACCATGGCCGACCAGGTGGACGACGCGTCCGCCCCACAAGGCGTGACCGCGCCAAGCCCGGTGATGACGACGCGACGACCCACTGGGCCTCCGGACCCCTGACTAATGGGCCTTGTTCTGGATGTAGTCCACGGCGTCCTGCACCGTGGAGATCTTCTCCGCGTCTTCGTCCGGGATCTCGATCCCGAACTCCTTCTCGATCGCCATCACCAGCTCGACGATGTCGAGCGAGTCGGCGCCCAGATCGTCGATGAACGACGCATCGGGAATCACCTCGGTTGGGTTCACGCCGAGCGATTCGGCGATCAGGTCCTTGACGCGACGGACAATCTCTTCAGTGGCCATGGGTATCTCCCGGCGGGGCGGCGCTTTCTATCCGAACCCGCGCACGAAAGCTACTCCGGCAGGCCTTCCCGACGCTCGCGCTACGCGATCTTCTCGGCAGAAGCGCGCCTTGGTCATGCGCAAGGACCGTTTGCGCCTCAATCGCGAGGGAGGCGTTGCCCGACGAGGTGCCGCAACGCGGGGAGGAGCCCCGCCTCCGCACACGAGCGGGCGTAGCGGAGCGCGCTGGCCACCGCACGAGGGTCGGCGCGGCCGTGACCGACCACCGCGACCCCCTCCACACCGAGCAGCAGGGCGCCCCCGACCGCGTCGTAGGCGGTGCGCTGCCGGAACCGACGGATCGCCCCTTGGAGCAGCCACGCGCCGAGCTGGGCGGTCGGTCGGCGTCGGATCTCGTCGCGCAGCACACGCCCGACGACCTCGACCGTTCCCTCCACCGTCTTGAGCATCACGTTGCCGACGAACCCGTCACACACGAGCACGTCGCACTCGCCGCGGAGCGCCCCGAGCGGCTCGACGTTGCCGACGAAGTTGAGCGGGAGCGCCTCGAGCTCGGGCCAGGCCGCGCGCACCTGGGTGTTCCCTTTCCCTCGCTCCTCCCCGTTGGCGAGGAGCCCTACCCGCGGGTGGGCGAGGCCGAGGACCGCGCGCGCGTACGCGTCCCCCAGCACCGCGAACTGCGCGAGGTGGTGGGGCTTGCAGTCCACGTTGGCGCCGAGGTCGACCAGGACCAGCTGACCACCATCGCGGCGGGGCACGACGGTCGCCAGGGGCGGACGCTCGATGCCGGGAATGGGCCCGAGCACGTGCAACGCGCTCGCCATCGCCGCGCCCGAGTGACCACAGGTGACCGCGCCGAGGGCCTGCCCTTCACGGACGAGCTCGAAGATGCGACGGATGGAGGCGCCCGGCTTCTTCCGCAAGGGCGTGGAGGCGGGCTCGTCCATCTCGACCACGTCGGGCGCGTGGACGACGGTCAGCCCGCGCGGGACCTTCCCACGCAGGCGATTGGCGTCTCCAACGAGGACGACCGGCACGCCCTGCCGCACCGCGAGCTCGGCTCCGGCAAGCATGGCATCGGGGGCGTTGTCGCCCCCGAAGGCGTCGAGCGCGATCGGGCGCGGATCCGCCATGACCTACTCGGCCGTCGCGACGGCCTCGTCGTTGTCCGTGAACACCTTGCGGCCCTTGTAGGTGCCGCAGGAGGGGCACACGTGGTGGCGGAGCTTGGTGCCCGCGCACGCCGGGCACGTCTCGGTGGCGGCGGTGGCGACGAGAAAATCGTGGGCGCGACGGGTATCGCGGGCACGACGGGAGACGCGCTTCTTGGGAACGGCCATGAAAGACTCCTAACGGGTGGGCTTGACGCCCTTGAGCACGGCGAGACGAGGATCGGGTTGTTCCGGGGGGAGGTCGGCCCGGGAGCGAAAACGTTGGAGGCACGCCGCGTCCGCCGCGGGATCGAGATCCCCGCAGAGCACGCGGGCCGGCAGTTCGAGCGCGAAGAACTCCCGGACGACGTGGACCAGGTCGAGCGCGACACCGTCGTACTCGCCGTGGTCCGGCGCCTCCGGGGGGGGATCCTCGTCGACCGTGGTGACGGCGATCTCGTCGAACGGCAGGTACTCGCAGCCGACGGTGCCGGCGACAGAGAACTGGAGCGGTTCGGCGCAGCGATCACAGACAACGTTGGCGGCGCCCTCGAGTTGACCGGTCACCACGATGTGGCGCCCCCTGCGGGACACCTCGAGGCGACCACCGACCGAGGTGCACTCCCCTCCCAGTCCCTCTCCGCAGCCCACGCGCGCCCAGTCCTGAACCTGCACGGACAAGCCGTGGGTCGGAATGGAGTCGAGTGAGATGATGGGGAGCGACACGACAGCCTCCTGGAATGATCCAGCCAGTCAAGGGAACAGAGCGGCGCGCGTTATCGCACGCCCACCCCCTCGTCAAGCCGACAGCTCGGGGTGCGCGCACGTCCGATCGCAGCTCCGGATGGCGTTCCGGTGCTTCTCCAGGGCCTTCCACGCGGGGGCCATGTTGTCGGCCAGCCGCGTGCGATCGCCCTTGAACGGACAGGAGAGGACGGTGCCGTCGGGGAGGAGCTCCAGGCGGAGCGTGCCGACCGGGCACGACCCACGCGTCCGCGCGGCGCCCGGCCCGTCGTCCTTCATCGCGCGCACGATGTCCACGATGTCGGTGGGGGTGCGGCGGAACGGCGCCTCCTGCTTCGCGACCCAGGAGAGTGCGTCGAGCGCCCCACTCTCGAACGGCCCCCCCTTCCAGGGCGCGGCGACCTGCACGCCATCGACCCCTACGGACCGGGCCTCCTCACAGAGCGCGCGCAGCTCGGGCGCCGAGCGCACGTCGAACGGGACCTCGAGGACGATGTCGAGCGGCGCCGCGCGGGAGACACGGGCGGCGAGGAGCGCCGCGATGGCGCGCCGCGTGTCCGCTACACTCTCTCCGAGGACGGCCTGCTGGGTGGCGTCGTTCACGCCGGCCACGCGCACGAGGATCTGCTCGAGCCCGCAGTCCACCAGCTCGTCCGCGCGGCGAGAAGTGATGCCCGCCGCGGTGGTGCGCAGGCGTGTGGGGCACTCGAGCCGATGGGCGAAGCGCACCATGTCGGCGAGGAAGGCGTGATCCGCCCGCGCGACGATGTGTACGGGCAGGGGCCCCGACCACTCGACCACGCGGACGACAGCGTCGTACCACTCCTCCAGCTTCATCGAAGGCGCCGGGATCGGGCCCGCCGCATCGAGATCGTCGAGCCGCAGGACGAGGCGGGCAGGCCGACCCCCGAGGCCCGCGAGGGCCCTCCCCTCCCGCAGACGGGTCCGGGCGCGGACGACGAGTTGTTCCAAAGCCTTCACAATCCTCCGGGAGGGCAATACGACCGTTCCATGTCGCCCCTCCCCCTCCTAATCTCCCTGCTCGCCGGGTGCGGCACGGACCCCGTCCAAGAAGACGTGGCCGCCTACCACGACGCGATGACGCCGCTCCTCGCGAAGAACCTCGTGCTCGCACAAGGTTTCCTCGACGTCGCGAGCAAGGTGAAGAAGGGCGACACCGACGCCCCTCAGATCGCCGAGCGGCTCGTGTCCGAGATCACGCCCGCCGCGGACCAGCTCCGCGCGGAGGCCGAGAAGATCGAGCCCGTCACGCCGAAGCTCGGCGAGGCGCATGCCCTGCTCGTCCGTGCCTGGGGCGACCGGGCCGCGTCCTACCACGCGATGAGCGACGCCTGGGCGCAGAACGACCCCGCGGCGTTCGACCTCGCGCGCAAGAAGAACCTCCAGTCCAAGCTCGACGAAGAGACGTTCTTCCAGACCGTCAACACCATCGCCCAGCCGTACGGGCTGCTGATCGACCAGTACCCTTGAAGCAAGAATTCGAACGAGCGTCACCTCGAACCCTTGACGCCTGTTCCCCGACTACATAATAGTGCGGCGCCGGTGGGGTGTAGTGTAATCGGCAACACGTCAGGTTCTGGCCCTGAAGACTCTAGGTTCGACCCCTAGCACCCCAACCACTTCTCATATGATTCCAGACGGTCCCATCGTCTAGAGGCCCAGGACAGTGCCCTCTCACGGCATAGACACGGGTTCGAATCCCGTTGGGACTACCATCTGAAGCCCCTCCTGGTTCGCAGGTTCCAGGAGGGGTTTCTTCATCCGACGCGGCCACGTCGGAGCCGAGCGGTCGGGGCGCAATCCCCGCTCGTTCACGGACCTTTCTCGGTCCCATCGTCTAGAGGCCCAGGACAGTGCCCTCTCACGGCATAGACACGGGTTCGAATCCCGTTGGGACTACCATCCAGAGCCCCCCGTCACCCCCCGGTGGCGGGGGGTTCTTCGTTCGCGCACGGCACGACGAGAACCGTGCGACGAGGCCCCGTCAAGCGCGCGCGAAATCTGTTAGAAGGCGCTCGCATGCAACATCGTGGACTCACTCTAGATCCGTTCCAGCAGACTGCCATCGAGGCGCTCGAAGCCGGCAAGTCCGTGCTCGTCTGCGCGCCGACGGGCACCGGCAAGACGATCATCGCCGACTTCGTGGTCGATCGGGCGCTCGCCCGCGGGCGCGACGTGATCTACACCGCGCCCATCAAGGCGCTCTCCAACCAGAAGTTCCGCGACTACACGCGGCTTCATGGCGAGGAGAAGGTCGGGCTCCTCACGGGTGACCTCGTCATCCGCCGCGAGGCCCCGTGCCGCGTGATGACCACGGAGATCCTACGCAACATGTTGCTGGCGGGCGAGACCCTGCCGCAGCTGGACGCGGTGGTCATCGACGAGATCCACTTCCTCGACGACCGCGAGCGCGGCACCACCTGGGAGGAGCTGCTCATCTATCTGCCGCCCCACGTGCAGATCGTGGGCCTCTCGGCCACCTTGCAGAACATGCAGGCGTTCGCCGATTGGATGTCGCACGTGCGCGGCGCCCAGGTCGAGGTGGTCCAGGAGACGCGCCGGAACGTCCCGTTGCAGGCCTGGATCTGCAACCTGGACGACGGGCTCCTGCACCCCGCCGACTTCGACAAGGCCCACCAGCGCTGGGAGCGCCAGCACGCCAAGGAGATTGCCCGTGGCGCCGAGCGCGGCCATCACCGCGGCGGGGACAACCGCGGGCATCGCGGCCGCACGCCCCGGATGGGCCCGTCCACCTCACACATGGACGTGTTCGACCACCTGCGCGAGCATGACCTGCTCCCGACGCTCTACTTCGCGTTCAGCCGCAAGACGGTGGAGAACTACGCGCGCGGCCTCGGCGGTCGCCTTCGCCGTTCTCTCCTGAACACGGACGAGCAGGCGCGGATGCAGGTCGAGCTGGACGCGTTCGCCGCCACGGACGGTGGCAAGGTGCTCGACGAGGAGCTCCGCGGCCTGTACGAGCGCGGCATCGCCTTCCACCACGCCGGCACGAACGTGCTCCTCAAGGCGCTGGTCGAGGAGCTCTACGAGAAGCGGCTCGTCAAGATCCTCTACTGCACGAGCACCTTCGCGCTCGGCATCAACATGCCCGCGCGGTCGGTCGTGTTCGACGGGCTCCGCAAGTTCGACGGGCAATCGCTGCGCCCGCTTCGCACCCGCGAGTTCATGCAGAAGGCCGGGCGCGCCGGGCGCCGCGGGATGGACCAGGTCGGTCACGTCGTGATCCGCATGGACCACGAGGACTGGAACGACGTCCGCGGGCAGCTCCAGTCGTACCTGCGCGGCGAGCCCGAGCCCGTCCGCTCCAGCTTCGCACTGTCGTTCAACTCCATCGTGAACCTGCTCCACACGAGCCCGCAGGAGCGCATTCGCGAGGTCGTCGACAAGTCGTTCCTCACGTTCTCGCGTCGCGCCGAGGCGGCGCTCGACATGGCCGAGGCCGACCGGCTGGAGAAGGAGCTCGAGGAGCAGGGCGGCAGCAAGAAGGGCCGCAAGAACGTGACGCGCCTCCAGGAGCGCGCGCGCTCCATCGAGGATCGCAGCTGGGAGGAGTTCCAGCGCAAGGTCGAGTTCCTCAAGAAGGTCGGCTACCTCGACACGGACGGGAGCTTCGGCGCGGGCGCCAAGGTGCTCCTGAACATCCAGATCGAGGAGATCTTCGTCACCGAGCTCATCTTGTCCGGGATGCTCGAGGACCTTCCCCTGCCCCTCCTGTTCGGCCTCTTCTGCTCCGTGAACAAGGAGTTCGGGCGCGACGTTCGCCTCCGCCCCGTCAAGGGCGCCGACCTCGCGCTCGGCCGGGAAGCGAACAAGCTCCGGTACTCCCCCATCGTCACCGGCGCGGAGGAGCTGACCGGCATCGGCGTCACCTGGTGCCCCGACATGATCCCGTTCGGGCGCATGTGGGCCGAGGGCCACAGCCTCACCGACCTGATGACGAACCTCGAGTCCCCCACCGACATCAGCGGGGACCTCGTGGGCGCCTTCCGCCGCGCGAAGGACCTCGTGGGCCAGCTCAAGGCCGTGCACGCGGGCGATCCCGACCGCGCCAACGCGCTCGCCGAGTTGATCCGCAGCGTGTCGCGTGACGAGGTCCTGGTCGTCGACTGAGGAGCGCGTTCGGCGCGGCGTCACCCGTTCGTTGCACGCGGGGGTGGGGCCGCATACCCTCCCGCTGGAGCTTCCAGCGGGTGAACGTTCGCCTCTCCGACCTCGCCGCGTCCCTCCTGCTTCCCCTGATCGGGGGCTGTATCGGCGCGCCCGACCCGATCGGGCCGGTGGATCCCCCCCGGGTGAACGCGGCCGTCGGTGACGACACCAGCGAGACCGACGAAACCGACGAGACCGACGAGACCGACGAGACCGACGAGCCCGAAGAGACGGACACCGAAACCGGGGAGAGCGGCGACACCGACACCGGCGTCTCGACGGACACGGGGGAGACCGACGTCTCGACGGAGACGGGCGTTTCCACCGAGACCGGCGTCTCCATCGACACGGGCGAGATCGACACCGATCCCTCCGACGACACCGCCGTCGCGCCCGACACCGCCGTCGCGCCCGACACCGCCGTGTCGATCGACACCGCCGCACCCGACACCGCCGTGTTGATCGACACGGCCCCTCCCGACACCGCCGTGTCGATCGACACCGGCGCGCGTGACATCGAACCCGACGTCGTCGCCACGCCGCCCGAGGACACGGGTGGCGCGGATGCCCATCCGCCGGACAGCGCGTCGCCGGACAGCGCCACCTTCGAGATCGAAGCGCCGGGCGAAACCAGTGCCCCCCTCGACACCAGCGACACCAGCGACACCGCCGCGCCCGTCGACACCGCCGACACCGCCACCACCTCGGTCACCCGCTTCGTCGCCCTGGGGGACGCCGGGAACGGCGGACCGGGGCAACAGGCGGTGGCGGACGCGATCGCGGTCGTCTGCGCGGCCCAAGGCTGCGACTTCGCCCTCTACCTGGGCGACAACATCTACCCGTCGGGGGTCACCAGCGTCATCGACCCGCAGTGGGTCGACAAGTTCGAGACCCCCTACGCCGCCCTGTCGTTCGACTTCTACGCGATCCTCGGCAACCACGACTATGGCGGCGGCTTCGACACCGCGCGCGCCCAGGCCCAGGTGGACTACTCGGCCACCTCGACCAAGTGGGTCATGCCAGACACGTTCTGGTCGCAGACCCTGGGTGACCTGACCCTGTTCGGCATCGACACGCAGGCCCTCACCACCGGGTTCACCGCGGACCAGGAGGCCTGGTTCCCCGTGGAGCTCGCGGCGAGTACGACGACGTGGAACTTCGTCCTCGGACATCACCCGTACCTCTCCAACGGCCCCCACGGGAACGCCGGCGAGTACGACGGTCGGTTGGGAGAGGGCACCGAGGTCCAGTCGTTCTTCGACGACCACATGTGTGACCGGGTCGACGTGTTCCTCTCCGGCCACGACCACTCGCTCCAGTGGCTCGAGAGCCCCTGCGACACGCAGCTCATCGTGTCAGGCGGCGGCGGCAGCGCCTCGATCCTCGTGGGCGACAACCCGACCTTCTACGAGTCCGACCAGACCGGCTTCTTGTGGGTCGAGCTCGACGGGAACACGTTCACCGGCGTGTTCTACGACCACGTCGGCGCCGAGCTGTACCGCTACAGCTACACCAAGTAGAAGCTACCGACGGGGCTGCGGAAACGTCTTCTGTGGGCGGGGCTGGGGCTTGATGCCCTGCATCTCCATGAGGCGCTCGCGCGGAATGTCCTCCGGGAACATCTGGAACCAGGACTCGCCCAGCACCTTCATGTCGGGGCGCTTGCGGTTGGCGAGCGCCTCCTGGAGCTCCTTGAGCGCCTTGTTGTCCTTGTTCGCGGCGAGGCCGCGGCCGATGACCTGAAGCGCCTCGTCGCGGCGCTTCGCCTCGTTCAGGACGTAGGTGTACAGGCCCCAGTAGAGGGCCTCGCCGTTGCCGGGGCCGCTCGCCGCCTCCAGCACCTTCACCGCGTCGTCCGGGCGCCCCTCGCGGTGGTGGATGGCCGCCAACGTGGCCTTGGCCCGCCAATCGCGCGACCACGCCTTCTCGAGGTGGGCACGACCCGAGGCGAAGCTCGCCTTGGCCTGGGTCGGGTGCTTCTGCACCGTGTGGCCGACGCCCTGGAGGTAGTCGAGCGAGCCCATCTGCGAGTGGATCTGCTCGGCCACGAGGATCTGCCACTTTCCGAGCGGCATGGCCGCCTCGAGCGCGGCGCGCGCCTCGTCGATCTTGCCGGCCTGGAGCTGCACCATGGCGCCCTGGAACAGGGCCTCCAACTGCTTGCCCGTGCGCCGCGCCAGCAGGATGAACACCACCACGAACGCGAGCAGGGCGGGCAGGAACCCGGCGAACAAGTTGTCGGTGACGAGGTAGCCCAGCAGGTAGCCGAGCACCGCCGCACCGCTCGCGATCAGGATGTTGTACATCGGCGCCCTCTAACGCGTTCGACGCCCACGGCGCGCGGTCGAGGTGCGGCTCCGACTACTCGGAGAAGCCGGTGTCGAACCCGTCGATCTGCAGCGTTCCCGACAGCTCGCCGGTGGCGTTCTCGAGCATGCCGGACGTGGCCGTGCCGTCCTCCGCGGTGCCGGTGAACGTGTCCGAGTAGGTGAACGTGCCGTTGAGGTGGTCGCCCACGTAGACCATGGACGCGTCGTAGACGAAGGCGTGCATCGTGTCGGACGTGGTCTCGAAGTTGCCCTCGATGTGCATCGCGAACACGTTGCAATCGTCCGCGGACGAGGTGAGCGAGCCGGCGAACGGCTGGGTGGTGCCGACGAGCCCGTCGGGGCCGGACTGGGGCTCGGCCACGTCAGTGATGTCCGCGTTGATGGTATCAGTCCCGGACGACCAGTTGATCTTCCACTTCGACCAACCGTTGATGAACACCTCGTAGCTCGGGTAGTTCTCGGACACGGTGGCCCCGCCGCCCTCGCCGGTGTTCAGCGCGGTGTGCCACATGGCGTAGGTGCCGTTGACGCGGGAGGAGTCGGCACAGTCGGAGTCACAGCCCGAGGCGAGGAGCGCGAGCGCAAGCCCAAACAGCGAGACGGGCGGGACGATGCGGACCATACGAGGAGCTCCCCTTCGGCCGCGCGACGATAGCACAACCCCCCAGAGCTGTGTACGTGCCCACCATGTCCGTGGCCTTCCCCGCGCTCGACGCGAGCCGATGTACACACTGCGGCGCCTGCGAAGTCGCGTGTGTGGAGTCGCGGTACGGCCTGACGGGGCTCCTGCCCGACGACGACGTGGTGTTGGAGCGCCGGCGCCTCGCGGTCCGCGTCGTCGCGGACGTGCCGACGTTGAACGTGTGTGTGCACTGCCCGGACAGCCCGTGCATCGCCGTCTGCCCGCACCACGCGCTCCTCCGCTTCCCCGACGGGCGTGTCGAGCTGGTCGAGGACCGCTGCACCGGCTGCGGCTCGTGCATCACGGCGTGCCCCTACCGCGCCATCCGCCGTGTCACTGCGCTGAGCATCGCCGTGAAGTGTGACGGCTGCCGGACACAGGCGGGCGGACCGGCATGTGCGCCCGCTTGCCCCACGGGCGCGCTGACGATGACAGCGATCTCGATTGACGCGCTGGCACCGCGTCGGTAGAACGGCGGCATGGCCTCGAACATCGAGCTTCGCTGCTTCACGTACATCGACATCCTCCAGCCGCAGACCGCCGCCTTCCTCGGCACGGTCTCCCGCGGCTACATGCCCCTGAAGAACCAGGCCGCCCTCTTCTTCGAGGTCGCGCCGGGGATGGACATCAACCTCATCACCGACATCGCGCTCAAGAACACGAGCTGCACCCCGGGAATGCAGGTGGTGGAGCGGCAGTTCGGCTGCCTCCAGCTCCAGCACTTCGACCAGGGCCAGGTGCGCGCCGCTGGCGACGCCGTGCTCGACGCGCTCACGCTGAAGGAGTCGGATCGCCTCCGCCCTCGCGTCGTGAGCGCCCAGACGATCAACGGGATCACCGGCTACCACTCGCAGATCGTGAACCGCTTCCGGCACGGCAACTTCATCGACGAGGGCGCCACGCTCTACGTCCTCGAGGTGCACCCCGCCGGCTACGCGCTCATCGCGACCAACGAGGCCGAAAAAGCCGCCAACATCAACGTGTTGGAGATGATCTCGTTCGGCGCGTTCGGTCGCGTGTACCTCTCCGGCTCCGAGGACGAGGTGGCCGAGGCCGCCAAGGCCGCGCTCGCCGCGCTCGAAGCGATCGACGGCCGCCCGAACGAAGGGCCGGCGCCGGTTTTCTACTAGGCGCAACGGCCGGTACACCACGGGGTTCCGGGGGCGTTGCGGGGGGGACCCCCGCCCCAAGAAATCCCTACGGCAACACCACCGGCGAGCCGTGCTTGCGCGGGTCCGAGGCCGCGTCGAACCCCTCCCCCGTGCGCCGCACCGCCTGCACGGCCGAGAAGGCCGGCAGCTCCTTGAGCACGTGACCGTGGGCCTCGAACGTGGCCTTGTCGGGGTGGCCCGACTCGAGCATCAGCACGTTCGGGAGCCATTGGTGGTGCCACCGCGGGGCGCCTACCGCCGCCGCTGGCGTGAGGCCCCGGTCGAGGACGCCGCGGACGACCTGGAACGTCGCGCTGATGATGGTGGGGCCGCCGCTGGCGCCGACCGCGAGCTCCGGGCGGCCGTCCACGCCGAGGACGACGGTGGGCGTCATGCTCGAGAGCGGGCGGCGGCCGGGCGCCACCGCGTTGGTCTCGCCCTGGACCAGCCCGAAGGCGTTCGGCACGCCGGGGCGCGTGGCGAAGTCGTCCATCTCGTTGTTCAGCAGGATGCCGGAGCGGGGCGCGATCACCTTGCTGCCGAAGGTCGTGTTGATGGTCGTCGTGAGCGCCACGGCCATCCCGTTGCCGTCGATGACGCTGATGTGGAGCGTGCCGGCGTCCTGCGCCGGGGCGACGGGCGGGGCGTAGTGCTCCGGCGGGAAGGTGGTGGGGCCACAATCCGCGCGGATCGCGGCGATGCGCTCGGGCGAGAGCAGGCGCGAAACGTCGACCGGCACGAACGAGGGGTCGCCGCCGTACGCCGCGCGGTCGGCCATGGCGTGTTTGGCGGCCTCGACGGCGCAGTGCGGATCGGCCACGCCCTCGGTGGCGCCGAGCATCTGGAGGAGCGCGATGCCCCCCGAGGACGGCGGCGGCATCGTGATCACGGCGTGGCCCGCGTACGTGCCGCGCAGGGGCTCGCGCTCGACGACCGTGTACGCGGCGAGGTCCGCCATCGTGAGCACCCCGCCGGCCGCGCGCGCGGCGGAGACCATGTCCTCGGCGACCCACCCGGTCCGGAACGCCTCGCCGCGGGTCGAGACCCAGGCCCCCAGCGCCTCGGCGAGCCCAGCGCGCACGTTGCCCGGCGCGAACAAGGCGGACATCTCGGGGGCGCGGAGCAGCGCCTCGGCGAGGTGCGGCCCGGTCTCGAAGCCCGCGGTGGCCTGCGCGATCGCGGGCGCGGCGACGGCGCCCAACGACGCCTTGCCGAACCGCTCGTGCAGCTTCGCCAGCCCGATGCCCTCGGACGGAACGGCGACCGCGAGCCCGCCCTTCGTGCTCGAGGCGCCCTCGGCGAGGAACATGTCGCGGGTGGCGGCGGCCGGCGCGACCTCGCGGAAGTCGAAGGTCGTGGCCTGGCCGTCCGGGGTCACGACCACGGCGAACCCACCCCCGCCCAGGCCCGAGCCCGGGGGTTGCACCACGCCCGAGGACAACGCGGCGGCGATCGCGGCGTCGACGGCGTTGCCGCCCGCCCGCAAGACGTCGGCCCCCGCGCGGCTCGCCAACGGATGGTCGGCGGCGACGGCGCCGGCGACCGGAGCGGCCGTAGGAGCGGGCGCGGTCGCACAGGCGCCCAGCATGGCCAGCGGAGCGAGCCGAGCGATCAACGGAGCGAGAGCCATGCGGTCACCAGTCCAATCTGGACGAGCCAGAGGGGGAGGCCGACGCGCAGGCGGCTCCCGGAGAGGAGGAGCAGGGGGAGCCCACCACCGACGGCGAGGCCCGCGCGGATCGCGACCGGGAGCGTGTCTCCCCGCAAGGACAGCGCGCGCAGCTCGATCTCGCGCGCGGCGAGCGCCAGGAGACCTTCGTCACCGATCGCGCCGCCGACCACGGCGCCCGCATAGACCATCAGATCGCCGTGCGCGGTCGCGAGGAGCGGCACCTGCTCGAGCCCGGTGGCGATGAGCTCCAGCGCCCCGCTCAACACCGCGAGCCACACGACGATCGCGCCGAGCATCGGTACGACCATCGCCCGCCGGACCGCGGACCAGGTCGGCGGGGCGCGCTCGACCGCGCCGCCGCCACCCACGAACCCGACCAGGGCGAGCACCAGGCCCATCCCGACGAACTCCGGCCCGCCCCAGCCGAGGACCAGGGGCGCGGCCCCGCTGGTGACACCGACCAGGGACGCGCCGCTGGCCGCGATCACGAGCCGCGCGCGCCGCGACGGATCGGGCTCCGCGACGGCGAGCCCCATGGCGACGAAACGATCGCCGAACACGGCCGTGAGGAGGACGACCAGGGGCCACGCGCGGACCCGCAGCCAGGCGGAGTCGGCGTGGGCGGCCCACACGGCCAGGAGGAAGGCCGACACCCACGGCGCGTCCGCCGCGAGCGACGAGAGCGCCCACGACGGCGCGAGGGCGCCCAGGTAGATGGCGACGCCCACCCCTGCGATGACGCCGGCCGGGAGCCAGCCCCACAAGCGGCGGAGCTGCGCCAGGACCATCAAGAGGCCCGTCAGGCCGCCGAGCACCGCGGCGTTTCGCCAGGCCTCGACCATCATCGGTCGTCGCGATCCACCACGGGGTTGGCGAGGGAGCCGATGCCTTCGATCTCGATGACCACGCGGTCACCCGCCACGAGCGGGCCGACACCGGCGGGGGTGCCGGTCGCGATGACATCCCCCGGCTCGAGGGTCATCACCTGCGAGACGTAGGCCACGAGCGCCGCGACGCCGAACACCATGTCGGCGGTCGTGCCGTCCTGCCGCACCTGGTCGTTCACGAGGCAGCGGACGCGGAGGGCGCGCGGATCCACGCCGGTGACGACGGCCGGGCCGACCGGGCAGAACGTGTCGAACCCCTTGGCGCGAGCGAACACGCCGTCCGCCTTCTGGAAGTCGCGCGCGGTCACGTCGTTGACGCAGGTGTACCCGAACACGTGGTCGAGCGCGTCGGCCTCGGACACGCGGCGCGCACGCCGGCCGATCACGATGCCGAGCTCGGCCTCGTGGTCCACCCGGGTGGTGCGCGGCGGGATCTCGATGCGTTCGTCGGGGCCCACCAGCGCGGAGGGGGCCTTGAGGAAGATCTTGGGCTCGGCGGGCACCGGCTTGCCCATCTCCGCGGCGTGGTCGCGGTAGTTGGACCCGATGCCGATGATCTTGCCGGGCTCGACGGGGGCGAGGAGGCGGCCGAGCCGCACCTGGCCCGTCGGCACTCCACCCTTCCACGGCGCCGCGTTGAGCACCCGGAAGATCCCGCCCTCGTCGATCGCCCAGAACGGCGCTCCCTGGGCGAACGCGCGCACGTAACGGGTGATCATGCCTGGGCCTCCAGCTCCGTCATACACTCGATGGGGTCGGCAGTGAAGAGCAGTAGCCCGCGCCAGACCCACTTCTGCCAGAGGTAATCGTCGATGGGCCCCTGCGCCGAGGCGAGGTGGCAGCGCGGAAGCTCCCCGCCGTACGCGTCGGACAGCTCGCCGAACAGGCGCTCGAACTCCTCCTCGTCCGGCCGGTAGCCGACGAACAGGATCACCTGGTTGCGCACGAGCGTGCGCAGCTGCTTCTTCACGTCGTCCGGCAGCGGGCGCGCCGCGAAGTCGGCCGGGGTCAGCATGAGCCCCTCGGGCCGCTCGAAGCCACCACGCAACTTCACGAGCACGCGCCGCGTCGGATCGGCCTCGGGCAGGCGGTCCCCACGCGCGAGCACGTCGAGCCGCACGCCCGCTTGCGCCGCCGCGCGCTCGATGAGGTCATCGGGATTGGTGGTGAAGATCATCGGAAAGTGCTTGAGCGCGCCCGTGTGCGCCAGGGTCGGCGCCACACCCGCCACGCCGATCCGGGTCTGCAGCTCACTCACGAGCTTCGCGCGCCCGTGGGCGGCCTCGAAGCCCGCGGCTCCCTCTTCAACGGAGGTCATCACGTGCTTGGGACGTTGGGCGGTACCAACCCGGGGCTTGGTCCAACCGAGCGCCTTCGCGAGCGCCTTCGCGTCGGGGTACGCGGCCTCGGCCACCTCGGCGGCCTCCAGGCTCGCGCGCGAGCCGAGGAACACCACACACTTCTTCGCCTTGACGGCCTCGACAACCTCGACGGGGAGGTTCAACGGTCCACCACGAGCGAGCGCGCGGTCGCGATGGCATCCCGATCCCGACACACCGCGCCGACTTGCGACACGGTCAGCGCCGCCACGCGCGACCCGAGCTCGCCACACCGCTCGACGGGCCAACCGTGGAGCCACCCATAGAGGAAGCCGCCGGCGTATGCGTCCCCCGCGCCCGTCGTGTCCGCCACCGTGACCGGGTACACCGGGATGCGGTGGGTCACGCCGTCCTGGCGCACCAGCGAGCCCTCGCCGCCGAGCTTGACGACGGCGGAGGAGCACCAGCCGCCGAGCAGCTCGACCGCGCGCTCGGGCGGGAGCTCCGTGACCACCTCGGCCTCCTCGCGGTTGAGGAAGCAGATGTCGACGTACTTCTCGAGCAGCTCGCGAATGTCCGCGGTGATCGTGCGTGCCACGAACGGATCCGCCACGTCCAGCGAGATGGGGACGCCCGCCGCGCGCGCCACTTCGGCCGCCTCGAACGCCGCGTCGCGCACCGGCCCGCCGAGAAAGAGGTACCCGGTGAGGTGCAGCACCTTGGCTTTGCGGATGTGGTCCGCGAAGTCGCCGATCGTCGGCAGGTGCACGGCCGCGCCGAGGTCGGTGAGCATGGTGCGCTCGCCGTCGCGCGTGGAGATGAGGGAGAGGCACTTGCCCGTGGCGTGCTCCCCCGTCGTCTTGAGCGCGTGTACGCCACACACCTCGAGCATCGACCGGGAGTACATCTCGCCGTAGCTGTCGGACCCGATCTGCCCGCAGTAGAGCACCCGGCCGCCGAGCAGCCCGAGGGTCTGCACGGTGTTGGCGCAGGAGCCGCCCGAATAGACCTGGATGCCGAGCTTGTGCACGCGCTCGTAGGCGGCGTGCCAGGTGTCGTGGTCGACGGGATGCATCTGCCCGCGTGTCAGGCCAAGCTCGGCGATCACCGAGTCATCTACCCGCACGAGCGCGTCCATGATTGCGTTTCCGAGACCCACGGCATCGAAGGACACGTCGTCACCTCCCAAAGCGCGCCCCGTGTAGCGCGGGCTGCTTGAGGGCGCCACGGCGGGCTCCGTGGTATCGTCGCGGCGTGACGAAGCGGTTGCTGCGCCTCCTCCCTGGCCTCCTGGTCAGCCTCGGGTTTACCCTGTGGTTCGTGCTGCGCGCCCATTGGGGCGAGGTCGCGAGCGCACTGGAGGGCGTGAACCTGCCGCTGGTGTTGCTCTCGGCGGCCGTGCTCTTCACCGAGTTCATCATCCGCACGCTGCGTTGGAAGGTGTTGCTCCGCCCCTTCGCGCCCACCGCGCGCTTGTGGCGGCTCTTCATCGCCACCGTCATCGGCATGAGCCTCAACGTCGTGCTCCCGTTCCGCGCGGGTGACATCGCGCGCCCCTGGCTCGGCTCCCGTGAAACGGGAACCAACGTGCTCCCCCTCGTCACCATCGCCGTGATCGAGCGCGTGTTCGACATCCTGGGGCTCGTCAGCATCCTCGTCATCATGGTGCTCATCCTCCCGGAGAACGCCCAGGCGCACGGAGAGCTGGTCACCAACCTCCAACTCTACGGGAGCATCTTCGGCTTCGCGGGCGTGTTGGGCATGGCGGTTTTCCTTACGTTGGCCGCCCAAGAGAAGGCCGCCCGACACATCTTCGTGCGCATCGTCTCCATCGCGCCCAAGCCGGTGGCCGATCGGTTCCTGTTCCTGTTCGACGGGTTCGTGCTCGGGCTCGAGAGCGTGCGCTCGCGCCGCGCCTTGTGGGAGGCGGGCGCCCTCTCGCTCCTGCACTGGCTCAACGGCTCGATCTCCATCTACGTGTTGTTCTGGGCCTTCGGCCTCGATCTCCCGTTCGCCGCCGCGTGCTTCACCACCGTCGCCATCGCGCTCACCGTCGCGTTGCCGCAGGCGCCCGGCTTCTTCGGCGTGTTCCACGTCGCCATCGAGACCACGCTCGTCCTCTGGGGCCTCGATCCGGCGCCCGCGCAGGCCTTCGCCATCGTCTTCTGGGCGGTCAGCTTCGTGCCGGTCGCGACGGTCGGCGCCATCGCGTGGTGGCGCGAGGGCCTGTCGCTCGTGTCACTCCGCGAGCAGGCGACACGGCTGGAGCCGGCCCCCGGCAAGTAGGTCCGTAGAAAACGAACCAGGGCGCGCCCCCGCCCGAGCGCGGGGTCGGGCCGCAGGGCGTCCCTCGCGCGGGTGCTGTCTGCGCGTCGCGTTAGAGGCGCGCACCGGAGTTCCGATGGGCCCGATCTACCTGTTCACCGCGCGGTCGATCCCCGTGTTCGTCGCGCCCTGGTACTTCCTGGCCCTGGCCTACATGGTCCTCGTCGCGCAGGACGTGGCGCACGGGCTGCTCTGGGCCGCGTGCGTCACCGTGAGCATCCTCGTGCACGAGTTCGGCCACGGCCTGATGGCGCTGTGGTTCAAGCTGGAGCCGTCCATCCTGCTGCACGGCTGGGGCGGGTTGACCGCGCACACGTCGGCCCGCCGGGATCGGGACGACGCGCTGATCATCTTGGCGGGCCCGGCGGCCGGCCTCCTGCTCGGCGGCGTCGTGTTCGTCGCGGCGTGGGCCGCCGAGCGTGCGTCCCCCGGCGTGATCTCGACCAACCTCATCCTCGAGCGGGTGATCTCCAACCTGCTGTTCTTGAACATCTTCTGGAGCCTCGTGAACCTCGTGCCGATGTTCCCGCTCGACGGGGGGCTGCTGTTCCGGCTCGGCGTGTACAAGCGCTTGCGGCCGAAAACGGCGGAGCGCGTGGTGCACGGGACCGGGCTCGTGCTGGCGGTGGCGTGGGCCGTCGTCGGGTCGCTCGTGTGGGACAGCGCGTTCATGGTGATCATGGGCCTCTTGTTCGCGTACCAGAACTACGGCGTGCTCGCCGGGCGGACACGCGCGCCCAAGGCCCGGGTCGCGACCGAGGAGACCAGCACCCTGCTCGACGAGGCGCGCCGCGCGTGGGACGCCGGGGACGCCCGCGAGGCCGCACGACTCTGCCACGTGCTCCGGGCCAGCGGCGACCTCCCGGCGCCCGTGCAGGCCGAGGCCTTCGCGTTGATCGTGATCGCGAACGTGGCCATCGGCCAGCATGCGGAGGCGCTGTCGTGGGCCCGTTATGCGCCCGTCACGGGTCCCGTCGTGGAGGCGCGCATCACCGCCCTGCATGCGCTGGGCAAGCTCGCCGAGGCCCGAGGCCTCCTCGCGGAGCATGGCGCGGCGGTGGCTGCGGCGGCGCGCGCCGAGCTCGAGCGGAAGCTCGCGGCGTAGGGTCGGTCCAGGGGCGTGGGCCGCCTCGTCGTCGCCCCTGCTACTCCGACCGGTCCGAGATCCCCGCGCTCGCGAAGGTCGCCATCTCGCCGAGCACCTTCGCCGCGAGCCGCACGCTGTCGATGCCGAGGACCGCGCCGGTCCCCTCCCCCAGCTTCATGTCGAGATCGTGGAGCGCCTCCTTGCGGAGGTAGCGGCACATCCCCCAATGCGCGTTCTCCGCGCTGCGGTGGGACACGGCGAAGAACGGGACACAGTCGGGCGCCAACACCGACGCCACGAGCCCGCCCGCGGTCGAGATGAACCCGTCGAGGATCACGGGCACGCCGGTCGCGGCGCCGCCGATGCACAACCCGGCGATGGCCGCGATCTCGAAACCACCGACGGCCGAGAGGATGCCGATGCCGTCGTCACGCCCCGGGTCGTGCCGCGCGATCGCCGCGTCGATGGCGACGACCTTGCGGGCCAGCCCCGCGTCGTCCACGCCGGTGCCACGCCCCGCCGTCAGCTTGCCCGGCATGGCGGCCACCGCGGCCAGCACCGCGGCGGCGGAGGTGGTGTTGCCGATGCCCATCTCGCCGGCCCCGAGGATGGTGACACCCTCGGCGGCGGCCTCCATCGCCAGCGCGATCCCCACGTTGACGGCGGCCTCGGCCTCCGCGCGCGTCATCGCCAGCTCGCGCACCATGTTGCCGGTGCCCGCGCGCACCCGGCGGTCGTGGAACCGCGCGAACACCGTGTCCACGGCCCCCGTGAGGTCCCCCGCGACGCCCACGTCGACCACGCCGAGCTCGACGTCGTGGTGGCGCGCGAACACGTTCACCGCGGCGCCTCCCGCGAGGAAGTTGCGCACCATCTGCACCGTGACCGCCGAGGGGTACGGGCTCACGCCCTCCGCGGTGACCCCGTGGTCGCCCGCGAACGTGTAGACCCGCGCGCGGGCCGGCACCTTGGCGGGGTAGCCGGTCGCGCCGCACCACCACGCCACGAGATCTTCGAGCTTCCCCAGGCTCCCGGGCGGCTTGGTGAGGCGATCGAGGTGGGCGCGGGCGGCGCTCACCGCCGCCTCGTCGAAGGTGCGGAGGCTGGGAAGTTGCATCCGTGCCGCTTATGGGCCGTCCGAATGTCGCGCCAGCTGCGTCCCCTGCGCCCCCTCCGCATCCTCGGACGCGAGCCGATCACGTGGCCCAGCGTCCTGTCTGCGCGCAGCTCGGGATGGCCAGCCGCCCTCGCCCTCGCGGCGGCGTGGGCGCTCCTTCCGGCGCTCCCGGCGCTCCTCCGCGGCGAGCTCCTCGGCTCTCCGTTCACGGACCTGTACCCGTCGGTGTGGGGCCTCGCGTGGTTCGCCGGCGAGCAGCCGGGCCTCCCGACGTTTACCACGGCGCTGGGTGCTCCCGCGGGCATGCCGTTCTACTACTCCTCGCCGCTGCACGGCTGGGCCGGCACGCCGGCGGTCTGGGTGGGCGGCGCCGCCTTCGCCTACAACCTCACGCTCCTCGCGGCGCGTTTCGCCACGGTCGCCGTGGCCTTCGGGTGCTTCCGCGCCGGCGGCCTCGGGGTGGCCGGCGCCATCGCCGCGGCGGGGGTGTACGGCGCGTCCCCCTACTTCCACGGCTACGCGGTGGAGGGCATCGTGGAGGGCACCGACGGGTGGACCCTCCCGCTCTGGGCGTGGCTCGTGCTCCGCAAGGAGCGCCTCGGGAGCGTGGCCGCCTTCGCGCTCATCGTCATCTCGAGCTGGTACCTCGGCATGGTCGCGTGCCTGCTCGCCGCGGCCTGGGGCCTCCGGGAGCGGCTCGCCTGGCTCTCGCTCGTGGTCGGCCTCGCCCTCGCGTCCCCCTTCCTCGCGTTGTTCGTGGGCGGCTTCTCCGCCGCCGCGCCGCTCCCCGACACGATCCGCGCGGCGATGGGCATGCCCATTGATCTCGTCTTGCCGGGCGCGCTCCCCGGCCTCAATCCCTTCGCCATCACGACGTGGATCGGCGTCTCCACCCTCGTCCTCGCGGGGCTCGCGGCGCGCGCCCGCCCCGGGTTCGCGCTCGGCGCCCTGGCCTGCGCGGCGCTCTCGCTCGGGCGCGGCCCCTGGTACGACCTGCCCGTCCTCGAGGCCGTCCGCTTTCCCTACCGCTGGCACGCGGGCACGCTGTTCTGCCTCGCCCCGCTCGTCGGTTTCGCGGTCGACCGCATCGGCAAGCCCTGGCTCGCGCTGCTCCCGATCTTCGAGGGCCTCCTCCTCTCCCGCGTCGAGATGGTGCTCCCCGGCTCTCCCGCGGAGGTGCCCGCGATCTACGACCACGTGCGTGGAGACGTGCTCCTCGAGGTGCCCGGCCCGGTCCGGATGGCGCCCGGCGAGATCAACCGATCGCGGCCCCGCGCGCGCTACCTGCTCTACTACCAGGCCCACCACGGCGCCGCGTCGCCCTGGGCGCCCGACTTCAACGGGGTCGCCGCCACGTTGCCGGCGCCCTGGCTCGCCACGTTCGCGAGCTGGGATCCGCTCATGAAGGCCGAGCGCACGGCGCCCGATCTCGTCGGCGCGGCCGTCGCGGGTGTCACCCAGATCATGGTCCACCGCGACGAGCTCGGCGGCAACGCCGAGGCGTTCGAGCACGCCTTGCGCGAGGCCGGCGGGGTCGAAGAGTCGCGGGACGGCGAGACGGTGCTCTACCGCTTGCCGTAGACTGCGCGCGATCCGGAGCCCCCTTGCTCGTCGCGCTCGCTCTCCTCCCCGCCGCCTTCGCAAACGGCCAGACGAGCCACCAGTGGATCTCCATCCTGGCGATCGACCACGTGCCCCCGGGCGAGCTGGCGGATTTGCTGGCCCGCGAGGACGTGCGCGCCGCGCTCCTGAACGGCACGATGTTCCCCGACGGCGGCTACGCGGTGGGCGACGACTACGGCGAGATGGCGCATTGGGAGCCGACCCAGGACCTGTACCTCGATTGGATCCGCACGAACCACGCCGCGCCCTTCGATGACATCGGCGCCCAGCACGTCGCCTTCCTGCTCGGGATGATGTCGCACGGCATGGCCGACCAATTCTACGATGCCACGTTCATGGAGCGGAGCAAGGCCTGGGATCCGCCCGAGAGCTGGGCGTGCTGCTCGATGGACGAGGCGACCGACGTGGCCTACGCCGCCATCCAGGGCCCGGGCACGGTGCCTCCCAAGTGGTGGCCGGAGGAGCTGCTCCCGTTCTTCACGACCAACGGTCACACCGTGGACTACGCGACGGTGGACCGGGGCCAATCGTTCCTCGGGCTCGCGATCGCGTACGTCGGCGCCTCCGCCGAGGACGCGACCACGGTGGAGCGCTACACCGCCGAGTTCCCGTGGGCGTGCACGCACCAGGTCGATCCCGCCGTGGTCGGCACGCCCGCGCACGAGGCGGAATTCGTCGCCGCGTATTGGCAGGCCATCTGGAACCGCCTCCACGGGGGCGACGGGTGGGAGAGCCCGGTCCTCGGCACCCAACCCGCGGCCGACGGGTGGCAACGGGTCCTGGATCACACCAACGTCGACTCCCGCTTGGCCGTCGTGTTTGCACGCGCGCTCGATCCGTCCAGCGTGGAGGGCGCCATCACCGTCGCGACGGTCGACGGCGTGCCGGTTCCGGTGACCCTGAACGTGTACTACGGGTGGGCCTCCCACGTGGTCAACATCGCCCCGCTCGAGGATTGGGCGGCCGACACCGACTATGTCATCACCGTACACCCCGGCATCCACTCGTACGACAGCGCGGTCACGGTCGAGAATGCCATCCCCATCCCGTTCACCACGCGGATGCCTCCCCCGGTCGACACGGGGGACACCGCCGCGCCCCCGGCCGTCACCGACGAGGACGAGGGCGGGTGTGGTTGCGCGACCGGCGCGAACGCAGGCGCGACCGTGCTCCTGGGGCTGGTAGGCGTCTTGGCGGCGCGGCGGCGGTCCTGACAGCAGGTCGCGGAGAAGCCAAGGTAGAGCTACAGTTGGCCGATGCTCCGCCGATTCTTCGCTCACCTCCTCGTGGCCGCGGGCCTCCTGTTGTCGGTGGCGACGTCCACCAAGGAGTCGTACGCGCCCGGTGAAGCCACCTCGGGGAGCGTGCGCGTGAACGGAGGCACGCTCGCGTCCGGCGCGCCGATCCTCCTGCGCGTGACCCTCGACGTCGACGGCGAGTGGTTCACCGAGGACACGGACGGCACACGTACCGATGTCCAGCAGACCAGCCAGCTGCGCGTCGGCTTCGGCAGGTGGGAGGCTGCGGCGGGCGGTACGGTCCAGCTGTACCGCGGAAGCGAAGGGAGCTGCACCGGCAGCCCGTCGAGCGACCGCGCGGACGTGCCCGGCGAGGGCGGTTGGGACTCGCCGCCCTCGGACATCGTGGACGACATCTCCCCTGGCACCACACTCGTGCTGGTGTACGTCACGGGTGACCCCGTCCATGTCGGGCCGCTGGAGCTCACCGTGGCCCAGGAGACGTTGGGCGAGTCCCGCGTACCGGTGCAGGGCGTCGTGACGCTTCAGCTCGAAGCCGAAGTCCTCCCCCTCGACTGCCGCGTGGAACCCGACGCGACGGACACAGCCGACGGCCACGGGGACACCGCCGACACCGCCGACACCGCCGACACCGCCACGCCCTGACCCGTCACAACGCGGGCAACCCGTCCACGTCGATCTCCCAGCCGGACGCGCACGCGCCACACTCCGTCTCCTCCATCACCCAGGCGCCGCCCTCCCCCCGGGTCACGGTCAACACCGGCGTGTACAGCCGCAACACGCCGTCCTCCCCCTGCAACGATCCCGCCAGCGTCGGCAGCTCGCCGCCGTCACACGACGCGGAGAACGCCTCGGTCCAGGTGGTGGACACCGAGGCGACCCGCCCGAGCACGTCCAGCTCGACGGCGTAGCTCTCCGGTGCCAGGAATTGGATCCGCGCAGCCACGGTCCCGTCGCAGGTAGCTTCGAGGCTCGTCGTGGCCCACGCGCCGGGGCTGATCGGGCAGTCGGCGGGCCACGGCGCAGTCCACATGTCGGTGACAGGGTCCGCGGTCACCTCCCCCGCGTCGAACCCCATCTCCCACACGCCGCCCTCCACCCAAGCCGGCGGCAGGCCTGTCACCCGCACGGTGCCGACGCCGGTGGCCGCGTCGCAGGTGGCGGCGCCGTCGGTGACGACGACGTGGGGCGCCACGGGCAGATCGTCGCCGGCCGGGAGGTAGCCGACGACCACGCTCCGGGTCCCTTCGACCCCGTACAGGCCCAGGGCGCCGGGCCGGTGGCCCACGGACAGGGTGCCCCCGCCGACGGACGCGCCCGTGGCGTAGAAGCCCAGCCCCTCCCAGCCCTCGCCGCGCGTCCCACCGGCGCGCGTGTCGATGGCCCACTCGAAGGAGACGTCGATGGGGCCCCCGCCGGCGTCACAAGTGACATCGACCGAGACGGCGGCGTAGCTCTCGCCGATGCGGCAGGGGTCCACCGTGTAGAGCGTGGCGGGGGTGTCACACCCGGCCGCCAGCATGCTGATCCACAGCAGGTTCTCTCGATACCGCATCACTCGAGGATCACCGGGGTGGGCATCACGACCGCGCCGGCGCCCACGTCGACCGAGCGCGTGTCGGAGCGCCCGGTGACCGGGTCACGCACGACGATCTCGTGCTTGCCGGCGGCGATGCTGTGGAGGCGGAGCGGGGTCACGCCCACCTTCGCGCCGTCCACGAACACCTCGAGCTTGAGGGGGCGGCTGGTGAGGTTGAGAAAACCTGGCGCCGCGGCGGGGGCTTTCGTCGGTGTCGGCGTGGGCGCTACGGTCGCGACCGGGGCCGTCGGTTCCACAACGGCCTCCCCCGTCGGCTCGACCTTCACGAGGGGCGCCGTCTCGGTGACGGGCGCGACCTGGGTTCCCGTCGGCGTCGCCCCGGGAGCCACCATAGGGCCCGCCGCCGCCGTGCCCGTTCCACTCACGACGGCCGTGGCGGGCGCCGTACTCTTCTCGACCGCCTCGGCGGGCGCGCGGGTCCCCTTCCCGCTCGGCTCCACCGCAGCTCGCTCCACCGCCACCACGGGCGCAACCACGGCCTCGACCGGCCCCTGCTCCACGGGACTCGCGACGACCACGGGGGGTGGCTGGATCACGTCCCAGAACCACCACGTCAACCCGACCCCGCCGACGATCAGCCCGCCGAGCAGGACGGTGGAGAGCCCCACCCCCGCCGCGGCCCACGCCATCCACAGCGGCTGTCCCGGTGGCGCCTCGATCGACGCCACGTTCAGCGTGCCCGACGCCTCGCTGGGCGGCGCCGGCACCACGATCGGGCGCGTCCCGGTGGAGGCGCCGTCCCGATAGGCGCGCAGGCGGCGGGTGATGTCGTTGACGCCCTCGCCGTGGGCCTCGCGGAGCAGCTCGGCGATCCACCGCGGCGGCGCCGGGCCCCCGATGGGGGAGAGCGCGATCTCCAGGTCGGCCCGGAACGCGTCGGCCGAGGTGTACCGATCGTCGGGGCGGACCGCGAGCGCTTTTGCGTGGATGCGGCGGAGGAGCGGCAGATCGGGGTGGTCCACCGTGTCGGGCAGCGGCGGGATCTGGCCGGACAGGATCCGGTGGAGGATCTGCACCTCCGTGAGCCCGGCGAACGGACTGCGCCCGGTGAGGAGCTCGTGGAACACCAACGCCAGCGCGAACACGTCGGCCCGGCCGTCGATCGCGCCGTCCCCCTGGATCTGCTCGGGCGCCATGTAGGCGAACTTGCCCTTCATGGTGTTGCCCTCGGTCTTCTCCAGGCGGTCGGCCGCCTTGGCCACGCCGAAGTCGATGAGCTTCACCTCGCCGTTCACCGAGAGCATCACGTTGCGCGGGTTCACGTCGCGATGGACGATGTTCATCGGGCGGCCGAGCTGGTCGACGCGGGTGTGCGCGTACTGGAGCGCACGGAGCACCCCGACCAGCACGGTGAGCGCGATGCGCACCGGCAGCAGCTTGCCCTTGTGCGCGAGCGCGATCTGGAGCGCCCGGAGGTCAAGCCCCGGGACGTACTCCATCGCCATGTAGAACTCGTCGCCCTCGCGGCCGAAGTCGTACACCTGCGCGATGTTCTCGTGGGAGAGCTCCGCGTTGATGCGGGCCTCGTCCTGGAACATGCGCACGTACTGCTCGTCGATCTGGTTCGACGCGCGGATCCGCTTGATGACGATGAAGCGGACGAAGCCGCCCTCACCGACCGCGCGCCGCGCGAGATCGACCTCCGACATGCCGCCGGCCCCGAGCCGCTCGAGCAGCAGGTAGGTGCCGTAGGGCCGGGGGTAGGCGGCGAGCTCGTTCACGACACGAGAGTATACGGGATCAGGCCGAGCGCCCGAGCAGCGCGAACTTGAGGTACCGCCCCTCGGGGTGGCCGATGGCGACCGGGTGATCGGGCGGCTCCGCCGCGCGCGCCATCCAGGCCCAGCCGCCCTTGACGCCCTCGCGCACGGCCTCCTCCCACCGATCCCACGAGAGCCGCGCGGTGCACGACGAGGTGGAGAACAGCTCGGTGGAGAGCTCGGAGGCGTGCTTGTTCAGGTCGCGGTACGCCTTGCGCGCGGCGTTGTCGGCTTCCTTACCGTGGGCCAGCGAGGGCGGATCGCAGATGACCAGCTCGGCGCGACCGCCCGCCCAGGCGAACGCGTCGGTGGCCTCGAAGCCGTGCGCGCCGGGATCGAGCCCGTTGAGGCGGAAGTTCTCCTTCGCGTCCTCGATGGCGGCGGGCGCGATGTCGACGCTCACCACCCGGCGCGCCCCGCCCAGCGCCGCGGCGAGCGAGAAGCCCCCGTTGTACGCGAACAGGTTCACCACGGTGCGCCCCTTGGCCCACTCCCGGATGGACCGCCGGTTCTCGCGCTGATCGAGAAAGAGGCCGGTCTTCTGCCCGGTCTTCACCCGCGCGAGCATCCGCATCCCGTGTTCGCGCACGATCACGCCGTCCGCCGGCTCCGGCCCGGCGAGCGTGTCCCCGCCCTCCTTGTCGTCGACGATCGTGACCCCGTAGCGCCGATAGAGCGTCGTGAAGCGCGGCCGCAGCGCGTCCACGATCGCGCCCAGGTGCGGCTCCCAGGCGGCGCTGTACAGCCGCACCACGCCCACGTCGGCGTAGCGGTCGACCACCAGGCCGCCCAGCCCGTCGCCTTCGCCGTTGCAGAGGCGGTAGCAGTCGGTGTCCCCGCCCACCAGCGTGCGTCGGCGCTCGGCCGCGGCGAGGCGCGTCCGCAGCAGCGCCTCGATGGTCATCGGCTCGCGCCCGAGCACGCGCACCGCGATGATCCCCTTGTCGAACAGGCCCCAGGCCACGGTCTTGTTCTTCTCGTCGACCAGCAGCACGGCCTCGCCGACCGGCGCGGAGCCCCGCACCCCGTCGCGGTACACCCATGGGTGGCCGCGCGCGACGGTGCCGACGGTATCGCGCGTGAGAGGGAGGCGTCGCATGCCGCCCTGCTAACAGATCGCGGGCGCGGGCTCATCGCGGTACCATGCGCCCATGCTCCTCTTCCTGCTCCTCGTGGCGTGCACTCCGGAGACCGGTCTGAACGGTGGCGAAGTCGTGGAGGACACCGATCCTCCGCTCATCGACCCGGAGACCCACGACGCCGATCACGACGGCACTGCGGACGCGTACGACTGCGCGCCCTACGACATCACCGTGCACCCGCGCGCCGCCGAGGCCTGCGACGGCATCGACAACAATTGCGACGGTGGCATCGACGACATCTTCGACGTTGACGGGGACGGCTTCCGCGACCTCGCCTGCGGCCAGGTCGAAGGCGAGTGGGACTGCAAGGACGACGACCCGGAGATCCACCCCGACGCGGACGAGGTCTGCGACGGCAAGGACAACGACTGCAACGGGGATGTCGACGAGATCGATCGGGACGACGACGGGCAGACCGCCTGCGACCTCGACTGTGACGACACGAACGCCTTCGTGTTCGACGGCGCGGCCGAGGCGTGCGACGGCATCGACAACGACTGCAACGGCGAGATCGACGAGATCTGGGACGGCGACGGCGACGGGCACTCCGCCTGCGCGGGCGACTGTGACGACGACGACGCCGCGCTCTCCCCCGACGCGCGAGAGCTGTGCGACGGCCTCGACAACAACTGCGACGGCGCGATCGACGAGGCGTTCGACCTCGACCTGGACGGGCAGTCGACCTGCGCGGGAGACTGTGACGACACGAACGCCGCCGTCTACGTCGGCGCGACAGAGTCGTGCGACGGCTTCGACAACGACTGCGACGCGAGCACGAACGAGGACGAGGACGCCGATCTCGACGGCTACACCACGTGCGACGGCGACTGCGACGACAACGCCGCCTCCGCCCTCCCCGGCGGCACCGAAGCTTGCGACGACATCGACAACGACTGCGACGGCTTCTTCGACGAGCTCGCCACCTGCTGGGCCTGCACCGAGTCCACCGGGTACCTGCTCTGCGACACGGCGGCGTCCTGGACCACGGCGCAGCAGGTCTGTGCGGGCCTCGGCATCGAGCTCGTGGAGATCGGAAGCTCGGGTGAGAACACCACCGTGACCGCCCTCTCGATCACGCCGACCTGGATCGGCGCGAACGACCTGGCCGTCGAGGGCACCTGGGTGTGGGACGACAGCAGCGCCGTCGGCTACGAAAACTTCGGCACCGGCGAGCCCGACGACTCCGGCGGCTCCGACTGCGCCATCACCAACACGTCCGGGCGGCGCGGCGAGTGGTCGGACACCCGCTGCTCCAGCGAGTACCAGTTCGTGTGCGAGTACTGATCGCCCGGGTCAGGGTCCCGCTTTGTCTGTTTGGACCCTGACCGTCCGCGAGCCCACGACCTTGGGCTCCGCGTGCGCACCTTCGATGTGAATGTCTCCCCGTCCCCACACGTCTACCGGTGCAGGAGGAACACATGATCCGCGCCGCAACCACCCCCCTCTTTGCGTTCCTGGCCTCCGCCGCCCTCTCCGGCTGCTTCGTCTACGCCGACACGCCCAAGCCGGTGGCGAACATCGCGCCCGAGATCGTGTACGCCGACGCGGGCTGTTACCCCGACGACTACTACCACGACTTCGTCTGGTACTTCGACGCGGACGTGGAGGACTACGACGGCTCGAACGACGTGTACGAGGTCTTCGTCGACGTGTACGACGACTGGACCGGCGAGTGGATCGACGGGTTCGACCTGCTCCCCGAGGAGGGCGTCACCTGGTACAGCGCGTGGGTCGGCAGCTCGACCTACCTCGACTGCACCTATTCCGGGTACGTCGTGGACTTCACGGCGGTCGACATCTTCGGCGCGGCCGACGTCGTCACCGTGTACCCCGCGACCTGGTAGCCGCGCCGGGCCGAGTCGCCGCGCTACGCCAAGAGCGATGCGCGGACAGCGCCTTGCCGTACGTCGGGTCGCGCTTACCATTCCAGGTCATGGCCAAGGTCACGATCTACTCCTCCGATTTCTGCGGCTACTGCCGCGCGGCGAAGCGCCTCTTCGAGTCCAAGGGCATCCCCTACGAGGAGATCGACCTCTCGGGGGACGACGCGGGGAGGGACGCGCTGCGCGTGCGCACCGGCCGCACCTCGGTGCCCCAGATCTTCGTGGGCGAGGTGCACGTAGGCGGGTTCGACGACCTGCGCGCGCTCGACCTGAAGGGCGGGCTCCAGCCGCTTCTCGACGCCTGATCCGGTGGGGATGCCGCCCCTCTGGTGGGGCGCCGTCGCCGCATCGCTCGCCTACCTCGTCATCGTCACACGCGGGCTGACCGGGCCAGTGCGTGGCGTAAAGGTGCTGCCGGCGCTGCTGCTCGCCGGCGTCCTCGCGCCAATCGCGCCGCTCGCGGCCGTCGGCATGGCGTTCTCCGCCGCCGGGGACGCCTTCCTGCTCGACAAGGCGCGCTTCCTGCTCCACGGGCTGGCGGCGTTCCTGGTCGGGCACCTGCTGTTCGTGCCGGCGTTCATCGGGGCGTCGGGACAGTGGCCCTCGCCGTACGTCGTCGGCATCCTCGTGGCGCTTGCCACCTCCGTCACGCTGCTGGTGCGCCCCCGGTCGGGGGTGATGCGCGTGGCGGTGCCCGTGTACGCCGTGACGCTGTGCGCGATGGCCGCGGCCGCGAGCACGCTCGGCACGCTCGGGCTCGTCGGCGGCGTGCTGTTCCTGGCCTCCGACCTGTTGCTCGCGGTGAACCAGTTCAAGCGCCCGATCCCCGGGCGGGACCTGCTCGTGATGAGCACGTACTACGGTGCGCTCCTCACGTTGACGGCCGGCCTGCTCGCCGCCTGACCCCTCGACAGGCTCTTACAGCGCCCTTGACCCGCCAAGATTCTTTTTGCATCCGCCGCCTACGACGTGGTAGAGTTGGCTATCCCCCCGCTGGGCTCCCTCCCGGCACCCCTCCCCTCGCTCCCCCATACCGCCATGGCGCACCCTGCCACCACCTCAAGCGCAGCTGCGCCTGTGCGGACCGATCCGCTCACCCTCCGCACGGTCGCGGGCGGGTCGCTGGTGCTCGAACTGGCGCCGGGAGCGAGCTTCGACACCCTGCGCACGGCCCTCCGCACGGAGCTGGGCGCGGTGCCCGGCAAGTACACGGGTACGTCCGCGCGGTTCGACCTCGGGCGTCGGGAGATCGACCTGTTCGACCTCCGCCGGCTGGTGCACCTCGTCAAGGACGAGTTCGGCGTGGACATCGTGGGGGTGTACTGCACCTCCGAGGCGGTCCAGCGGCACGCGGAGCGGGAGCTCAAGCTCAAGGTGCACATCCTGGCCCCCGTGGTCGAGGCCGCGCCGGTGGTCACGCCCGCGCAAGCCGCGCCGCTCGCGGGGCAGGCCGAAGAGGGCCCCACTGAGCTCGTACGCGGCGCCAGCGTCGAGGACGATGACGACGCCGAGCAGGAGGGCGCCGGGCGCGTCCTCACGATCGACGGCACGGTGCGCTCCGGCGCGGTCGTCCGCTTCGCGGGCGACATCCAGGTCTTTGGAGACGTGAACCCGGGCGCCCAGCTCATCGCGGGCGGAAACGTCCTGGTGTTCGGCGCGCTCAAGGGGCTGGCCCACGCCGGCGCCCGCGGCGATCTCCCCTCCACCACCGGCGTCGGCCCGGTGATCCTCGCCTTCGACATGCGTCCCACGCAGCTTCGGATCGGCAAGGTCATCCAGCTCCCGGCGCACGCGCCCGACCACGCCGCGCGGCACATCGCTCCCGAGATCGCGTGGATGTCCAACGGCAGCATCGTGATCGAGCCCTACCGTGGCCGCCTCCCGTCCGCGCCCAGCGCCGCGACGCATGGAGTTTCGGCCAGCCCCGCATCCAAGGAGTCTTCATGAGTGAGTGCATCGTCGTCACCTCGGGCAAGGGCGGCGTCGGAAAGACGACGACCACCGCCAACCTGGGCGTGGCGCTCGCGTTGTTGGGGAAGAAGGTCGTCGTGGTCGACGCGGACATCGGTCTGCGCAACCTCGACGTGATCCTCGGCCTCGAGAACCGAATCGTCTATGACCTGGTGCACGTCATCGAGGGCGAGTGCCGCCTACGGCAGGCGCTGATCAAGGACAAGCGTGTCGACACGCTGTTCCTGCTGCCCGCCGCGCAGACCCGCGACAAGAACGCGGTGAGCCCAGAGGCCATGCGCACGCTGGTCGCGCAGCTCAAGGCCGACTTCGACTACGTCATCATCGACTGCCCCGCGGGCATCGAGCAGGGCTTCAAGAACGCGATCGCCGGGGCGGACCGCGCCCTCATCGTCGTCACGCCCGAGGTCAGCTCCATTCGTGACGCCGACCGCATCATCGGCCTCGTCGAGGCCGCCGAGCTCCCCGAGCCGCAGCTCATCGTGAACCGCTTCCGCGCGAAGATGGTCAAGCGCGGTGACATGATGAACAAGGACGACATCCTCGAGATCCTCGCCATCCCGCTCGTCGGGATGGTCCCGGACCACGAGGACGTGATCGTCAGCGCCAACCGCGGCATGCCGGCGGTGTTCGACGAGAAGTCGATCGTCGGCGAGGCCTACCGCCGCATCGCCCGCCGCGTCAACGGCGAGACCGACATCCCGTTCGTCGCGCTCGAAGAGCCCGACACCTTCTGGAGCGTCATGAAGCGCTGGATCGGGCTCGCGCCCGCCAAGGAGGCGACCTCGTGATGTCCCTCTTCGATCGCCTTTTCTCGGGCAAGAGTTCCCAGTCCGCCGGCTCCAAGGAGGACGCCAAGTCCCGCCTGAAGATCCTGCTCGTTCACGACCAGGTCGACCTGACCCCCTCGCAGATGAACGCCATGAAGGCGGAGATCCTCGAGGTCATCGCGCGCTACTGCGAAGTGGACCGCGAGCATGTCGACGTGCGCCTGGAGAAGGCGGACAATGGCATCAGCGTCGTGAGCTCGGTGCCGGTGCGCCGAGTCACGTCGCGGACGGCCGAAGCGACCTAGTCGCCACTCCGACCACAGCTACTCCGACCGCAGCTACTCCGACCAGACCGCGAGCTCGACCCCGTTCGGATCGCGGAAGTGGAAGCGGCGCCCGCCCGGGAACGTGAACACCGGGTGCGTGATGCGGCCGCCGTTGGCGACGACGCGGCCCTCGGTGCCGGCGAGGTCGGCCGCGTAGAGCACCACCAGCACGCCGCCGCCGTCCACCGGGGCGGGGCCGGTGGTGAAGCCGCCGTTCAGCCGACCGTCGCCAAAGCTCTGGTAGTCGGGGCCGTAGTCCTGGAAGGACCACCCGAAGGCCGCCTCGTAGAAGCGCCGGGCGGCCGCCACGTCGGGGACGGTGAACTCGAGGTAGTCGATACGTTGGTCGTGCTCGGTGGACATGCGATGCTCCTCCGCAACCTCTACCCGAGCCTTGAACGCCTGTCCAGTACGCCGGCACCCGCGCGACGATCGGACGATTGCGCGGTAAGGTTCGGGCGCTGATGGCCACCGTCCTCCTCGCGCACAACTACCACCTCCCGCTCGACCCGCGGGAGGCCCGGGCCGGCAAGCCCTACCCGCCGCTCGGCACGCTGGTGAGCGCGGCGATGGCGGAGCGCGCGGGGCACGACGTCGCGGTGTACGACCCGATGTTCACGCCGACCGTGGAGACCTTCGCGGCGGCGCTCGACGGGCACCGGCCCACACGGGTAGCGATCCTGGCCGATCCGCACGCCGTGGCGCAGAAGATGTGCCTCACGAGCATGCGCGACGCGGCCTTCACGATGATCCGGCTCGCGAAGGAGCGCGGCGCCACCGTGCTCGTGGCGGGGCCTGATACATCGGATCGCCCCGAGATGTATCAGTCCGCGGGCGCCGACGTCGTGGTGGTCGGCGAGCACGACGCGCCCCTGCTGGCCTGGCTGGGTGGCGCGCCCCTCGCCGGCATCCTGCCCCGCGGCCCGGTGATGACCGATCTGAAGACCCTCCCCTTCCCCGCCTGGGACAGCGTCGACATGCGCGCCTACGCCCAGCAGTGGCGCGCGAAACACGGCGTGTGGGAGGTGAATGTATCAACCGCCCGCGGCTGCCCCTATCGGTGCAACTGGTGCGCGAAGCCGACCTGGGGGCGCACCTACCACGCGCGCCCCGCCGAGCACGTCGCGGCCGAGGTCCGCGCGCTCGTGTCCCGCTACGGGGTCGACCGCATCTGGTTCACCGACGACATCTTCGCGATCAAGCCCGCGTGGCTCGCCGCGTATCGCAAATGTATCGGTGATACACCCATCCCGTATCGGTGTCTCACGCGCGTGGATCTGCTGCAGGACCCCGCCTATGTCGCCGACCTCGCGGCGAGCGGATGCCGGGAGGTCTGGGTTGGGGTCGAGAGCGGCGCCCAGCACGTGCTCGACGCGATGGACAAGGACTGCACGGTCGCGGAGATGCGGCGCGCCTCGGAGCTGCTGCGGGACCACGGGATCCGTCGCGGCTTCTTCCTCCAGCTCGGCTACCCGGGTGAGACGTATCAGGATGTATTGGCGACCGCGCGGCTCATCCGCGAGCTCGGCCCCGAGGAGATCGGCATCACCGTGAGCTACCCGCTGCCGGGCACGCCGTTCCACGATCGCGTCAAGGACCGCCTGCGCGCGACCAACTGGCAGGCCGCCATGGACAACGAGGTGTTGTTCGAGTCGGAGTACCCCCAGGCGTTCTACGACGCGGCGCGCGAGCTCATCCGCTCCGAACACGCCTTGATCCGCTTCGAGGCGGATGTGTCACGCGCGGGGGCACGCCGGGCCGCGGGCGCGATGTATCACTTGTGTCGGTGGCCGATGCAGCGGGCGAAGCTCGCGGTGCACGCCCGGCGTCACGTGTAGAGCTGCTCGGCGGGGTCGGGATCGGCCGGCCCCCGGTTCCAGAACAGGATGAGCTCGGGCCGGATCTCCGCCACGCGGGCGGCGGTCTCCGCGTCCACCAGGACGATCTCCGGCTCGGTGCCGCCGTCGATCCACGTGATCGCGCCCCGGCCGCGGCGGAGGTCCTCGGCGAGCCGCTCCGGCAGGTACAACTTCCACGCCTCCTTCCCGTCGGGGGAGCGGTGGTAGAAGCGCTGGGGGCCGGGGCGGAAGCGGACGCGGTTGGACGAGAGGATCTGCCGGCCCTGCCAGAGCACGGTCTCGCGGCGGGCCTGCTCCTCCGCCTCCTTTCGGCGGGCGAGGCGCTGCGTCTCCTTGGCGATCCGCTCGGCTTCGCGCTCGGCGGCCTCCCGCCGCTCCAGCACCCGCTTCGCCTCCTGGTTGCCGTGCTGGACGTTCTGCTCCTTGCGCGCGTCGCGCCCGGCGGCGTCCGCGGCCTTCTTGGAGACGATCCCCGCCTTGAGGAGCTGGTCGCGCAGGTTCATGCCACCCTCTAACCGGGGGCTTCGCCCGGTTCAGCGCGCGAAGCCCTTGAGGACCTCGAGGTAGTCCACGCCGTTCGGCGGCAGGGGCGGGCGATAGGCGAACGGCCCGCGGGTCAGCTCGGTCGCGCACGCCGCCCACATCGGGTCGGGGCTCACCTCGTCGAGGAGCCGCGCGAGCGCCTCGGCCTCGACGAAGCCGCGGGCGAGCACGGACGCGAAGTAGCCGACGAGCTCCGTGTCCGAGAGCTCGATCGAGCCGCGGATTCGCTCCACACCCGCGGCCGAGAGCTCGCCCGCGCCGTAGAGGGTCAGCGCGGCCTCGAACCACGAGCGAACGGGCACGACGCGCGAGCCGAGCGGCTCGAACAGGGTGATGGGGCGCCCGCGATCGAGGCGGATGAAGATGCGGTCGACCGCGTCGGCATGGGACACGTGGCGGAGCGCGGAGAGGGCCTCGACGATGTGGTCCGGGTAGGCGCCCGCGGCCGCGAGCAGGCGGGAGAGCTCGGTCGGGCCGATGCGGCCGGCGATGGCGTCCGCGTAGACCGAGTACACGAGCGCGTCGACCTCGGCGTCGTCACCGAACAGCGACTCCCGCACCGCCGCGCCCAGGCCGACCCGCGCGCGCAGGAGCTGCGGCAGCTTGTAGCCGAACTGCCCGCGCACCGCGCGGATGCGGCCCTTGCGCAGGTTGCCGAGGTTGTCCTTGAGGACGAACTCGTCGAAGCGCACGCCGTCCATCCGCAACTTCTGCTCGAGCACGGGCCGCATCTGGGTCGGCGAGCCCGAAAGAATGAAGATGCGCGGCCGCCAGCCGGGGCGCTCGCGGGCGAGCTCGCGGAGCAACGCCGGCGCGCCGGGGATCGCCCGCTTGTTGCGCGCGGGCTCGATCGCGCTGCGCAGCAGCCCGCGCACCGAGTCGATGTCGGTGTGCAGATACGTCTTGTCGAGGTCCCAGCGGTAGACCTGCACTCAGCCGACCCTCTTGAGCCCCTTGAGGCGCGCATCCACCCGCGGCGCCATTGCCGCAGCCACCGCGCCATCATGCCCCGGATGCGGCGCGATGTGGAACTCGACCGGCAATCCGCGCTCGAGACGGGCATCGAGCCCCTTCCCCGCCGGGCCCAACAACATCGATCCGCCGCACTCTACCGTCGTTACGCCCGGAAGCACGGCGTGCAGCTCGGCGATCACCCCGCGCATCGTGTCGGCCATCCGATCCAGCGCGGCGATGGCGTGGTCGTCGCCCGCGGTGAGGCCCTCGCGGAGGCGGTGCCCGACCACGCGCGGATCGAGCGGGGTCCCGAGGCGCCGACCGAGGTCCTCCGCGAGCCCGCGGTTGGACAGGTACGCGCGCGCGGCGCCCGCGAGCGGCAGGTAGGGGTGGGGCACCGCGTCGGGCCCAGCGTCAACGACGAGCCGGCCCATCTCGGTCGCGTAGACCATGCCGTTGGCGTCGATCCAGCAGCCGCCGAAGCTCGTGCCAATCTGGAGGCGGACGAGGCGCCGCGCGCCCTGCGCGGAGAGGTGCCGACCCAGGTTCGCCAGATCATTGAAGATCGCGACAGGGCCGTGCACGAGCCCCTCCGACACCCGCGCCGCGAACCCGTCGAAGGCGTGCACGTCGCCCACCTTCTCGCGCATCACGGTCGACAGCTCGATCACCCGCCCCCCGACGCCCATCGGGGAGGCGAAGCCGATGCCGAGCGAGCCGATGCGCTCGCCCTCCCCCACCTCTTCGATGAGGGCCCGGGCGCGGGCCTCCAGCGTGGCGATCCCGTGCTCGCCATCGGGCCAGGTCGGCGCCGACGCCACGCGGAGGAGCACGCCGTCACGGAGGACACAGGCCTTCATCCCGGTGCCGCCGATGTCGAGCCCAGCGGCGAGGCCCTCCGCGGGGACGAACAGGGGCGGCACGTCCACGCTGGGCAGGTCGAAGTCGGGGCGGGTCGGCCGGATGGGCTCGTCGTCGAGGAAGATGCCGACGTGGTGGATGCGCCGCAGCGCGCCGAGCACGGGCTCGAGCTTCTCCGCGGGCACCGGGGCGAGGAGCTGCGCCGCCGCCGGGTTCGTGAGGATCACGGCGTTGTGGAGCCGCGCCAGCACGAGGCGCGCGGCGTCCGCGAAGGGAGGCGCGAACAGGATGTAGTCCCGGGCCATCGACGCCGAGGAGTACCCACTGTGGAGACGGAGGGTCCACGGGACGGCCCGCGGATGCAGCGCGAGCTCGGCCAGACGGTCATTGAGCGTGATCATGGTTCTCCGGCCTATCGCGCGTGAACGGGCGGAGGCCGGTCCCTTCGTGTCGTTCCGGGGCATGCGCCCCGGGCCGGCTACCGGGCCTCGAGCTTCCCCACGCGGTCGCGCAACTTCCGGTTCTCTTCCACGAAGCTCTCCACCTGCCCGCGGAGCGTCGAGAGCCCCTCGGCCGAGGTGCGGCCCTCCCGGACGTTGGCGAGCGCCTCGAAGGCGAGACGGCGGCTCCGGCCGTCGCCTCCCGAGCTGTGCACGCGGGTCAGCACCGGGAGCGAGCGCGGATCGCGGAGCGCGCCGAGGGCGTTGAGCGCGGACACCTGGACGCGGAAGTTGCCGTCCTCCGCGAGCTCGACCAGGCGCTCGAGCACCGCGGTGCGCGTGGTGTCCACCTCGTCGCCGAGCTTCGCGAGCGCGGCACACGCCGCCGCACGCGCGCGCGCGGGCGCGTCGTCACGGGACTGCGCGAGCAGGGCGTCGAGGACCGAGGCGTCGCGCAGGTTGCCGAGCCCCTCGATGCCGCGTGCGCGCAGCACCTCACCCCACGACTCGCGGGTCAGGAGGGCCTCGCAGACGGCGCGGGCGGCGGGTGCGCGCAGCTTGCCGAGGCTGCGGGCTACCTCACCCTCGACCTGGGCGGAGGGGTCCTTGGGGAGCGCGGCGAGGGCCTCGCCCACTTCGGGACGGCGGACCGAGCCGAGCGCGGCCACGATGCGACGGCGGGCCTTGGGGCTCGTGTCGCCGAGGGCGCCGAGCAAGGCTGCGGCGGCAACGTCGCCTCCGCGTGCGGCGAGCAGGTCGGCGATCTCGGCGCGCACACCCCAGAACGGATCCGCGACGAGCGCCGCGGCCAGGGCCTCGAACGCCGCGGTCGACCCTTCCGCGGCCAGGGCCCGCGCGACGCGGACGCGCCCGACCACGTTCGGATTCGCGGTGAGCGCGGCGACGAGCTGGGAGCGCGGGGCCTCGACCTTGATCTCGGCGAGCAGCTGGAAATCTGGATCGATCCGCACGAACGCGGGCCCACCCTGGCCAGCTTCCGACGGGCACGGCAGGACGAACGTGCGCTCCCGTGCGTCGAGCTTGAGCGTGACCCGGTTGTCGCCGAACGCGACGACGAGCGGCACGTGGAAGACCGGCGCCACGCCGTCTCCTTCCTGGGTCTGCTTCACGGTAACGGTGAGCTGATCGTCGGCATGCGCGACCGACACGGTGAGCGCGGGGTGGCCGGAGCCGTGGATCCACGTGGCGAAGAACCGATCGAGGTTCTTGCCGGTGGCGTCCTCCATCGCGCGCTGGAAGTGGCGCGTGTGCACGGTGCCGTGCCGGTGGCGCTCGAGGTACAGGTGCACGCCGGCCCAGAAGGCCGTGTCGCCGAGCTGGTGCCGCAACGTGTGGATGACGAGGGCCGCCTTCTCGTAGAGGTGGCGGTCGAAGAGATCGATCGGCGACTTGAAGTGGTACGACACGATCGGGCGGCGATACCGGCCGCCGTCCTCGCCGAGGTAGGTCCCCATCTGCTCGAACAGGTGCCAGTCCGACGCGTCGACCCCCTTGTCGACGCGCGACCAGAGGTGCTCGGTGTAGGTGGCCCAGCCCTCGTTGAGCCAGCCCTGGGACCAGTCTTGACACGTCAACAGGTCGCCGAACCACTGGTGGGCGAGCTCGTGGACGATGAGGTCGTCCATGTCGCCGTCCATCGCCGCCACCTCGTCCATCAGGACGAGATCCGTGAGCGTGGTGGCCGCCACGTTCTCCATGCCGCCGAAGATGAAGTCGTGCACGACGACCTGGTCGTAGCGGGGCCAGGGATACCGGCCGTAGATCGCGGAGAGGTGCGCCACCATCGCCGGGGTGCGGGCGAAGGTGCGCTCCACGAGCGCCGAGGACGTGCCGGCCGGGACGGCGTAGCGCACGGGGATGCCGTCCCACGCGTCCTCGTGGATGTCCATCTTCATCACGACGACGGTGACGAGGTAGGCGGGCATCGGCTCCGCCTGGTCCCACATCCAGGTCTGGCCGTCCCGCTCGACGAGGCGCCCGTTGGAGAGCACGCCGTACCCGGCGGGGGCCGTGACCCGGAGCGACCAGGGGTGCTTGACCGAGGGGTGGTCGAAGCAGGGGAAGAGAAAGTGGCCGTCCTCATCCTGGCACTGGGTCCAGGCCTCGGGGACCCGGTTCGGCTCGGCGGCGGTGGGCCCGACGAACCAGAGCCCGCGCCGCGGCGAGCCGTGCCAGCGGACGATCACTTCGGTGGTGGGCGCGAGGTGGAGCTTTCCGTCCGCGTGCCGCCAGGGGTGGGGCGCGCCGGCGGGGGTCTCCACCGCGTCGACCGTGAGCTCGTCCAGGTCGAGCGCGTACCAGCCGTCCTGCCCGGGGAGCGGCGAGAGCCGGATCCGCGCGGAGCCGACCATCGTGCGCGCCACCGGATCGATCGAGAGATCGAGCGCGATGTGCTCGATCTTGCAGGCGCGATCGGGCGTGTAGCTCGGCTCGGTGCCCGGCTCGGCGAACGCTCGGCGCTTCGCCAGCGCCCACCCGCCGAAGCGGGCCTCCTGTTCGAGGCTCTTGTCGGTCAGGAAGCTAGCCATGCCCATACCTCGAGGGGTCGGCCGCCTAACATGGTGGCGGCGACCCCGTGGGGGCATGGCGCGCTACGCCTGCGGGATGCGCTCGGCGCGGGCCTCGGCCACGGTGAGCAGGCGCTCCATCGCGTAGCTGTGGTGCAGGCCGGTGCTCGCCACGAGCGGCTGCCCGTCCTTGAACACGAGCAGCGCCGGCGCCTCGTCGACACAGAACGTGCCCGCGAGGCGGGGGTTGTGCTTCAGGTTGACCTTGAGCACCCGCACCGAGGGGTGCTCGGCGGCGAAGCGCTCGAGGATGGGCCCCTGCACGCCGCTCTTGCCGGACGTGGGCGCCCAGAAGTCCACCAGCGTGACCCCGGGGGCGAGCAGCACGTCCTTGCTGAAGGTCTTGTCGTTGGTCTCTCGGATCATGGTTTGCTCCAGGACCCCGACCCTACGAAACCCGCCGCGCACGGGCGCCCCCCGCGGGCAGGAGGCCCGTGGGAGCGCTTCGTTACCGGAGGGCGCCGAGGGGGGCGGCGGCCGTTGATGCAACCAACCTAGGACCCGTCGCGACAGCGTCAAGGGCTCGTGTCAAGAGCCCGAGCTCAGGTCACGCGCTCAGGTCGCCGGCGCCTGCTGCAACCGGGACGGATCCGGGAGGAGGATGTACCCGGTGTCCATGTCCCCGAGGAACGCGCAGCCGTCGGGGCCGACCTGCCCCAGGTACGCCGCGACGTAGGCGCACACGAGCGCTTCGAGGCGCTCTTCGAGCTCGCCGAGGCGCGTGCCGTTCAGGTCGGGCAGGTGCGCGTCCATCAGCTGATCGAGCTCGGGCGACAGGTGGAGACGCGGCGTGCCGCTCTCGATCATGCGCTCCTCGATGAGCTCGCGGAGACGGTCGACCGCCTCCTTGCGGCCACCGATCGGGCCCGACTTCATGCGGATCGGACGATCGACGCCGAGCAGCAGGATCTGCGCGGCCTGCGTGTGGGTCTCGACGATGCGATCCCCCTCGGAGGCCGGGTTCGGGTCGAACCCCATGCGCATGAGCGCGCGGCCCATCGTGCGCGGATGGCTCGCGGAGACCGAGTTGTTCGCGTACTCGTCGATGCGGTAGCGCGAGAAGTGCTCGAGCAACGCGCGATCACACGGGCGGGAGCCCGAGAGGTTGTCTACGATGATGGGGGCGTTGACGACGAGCGTGGCGCTGCCGCGACCACGATTCCGGGTGATCCACCGGAGCGTGTCCTCGTGACTGCGGAGCGAGTCCGCCGAGACCATGCGTACGCCGCCGTCCTCGGTGGGCTCGAGCACCACACCGCCCGAGCTGTCCCGCGGGGTCCAGCCGAGATCGAGGCCGAGGTATCGAATCCTGCGCAACCTGCCCTCCACGTCACTTCCACCGGTTCAACAGGCCGCCGACAGCCATCCGTGCTCCGGACAGCCGCGCTCCCCCCGGACGCGTGAGCTCGACGAGCCCTCGCGCCATGTCGACGAGGTTGTCCCCATAGGGGTACCACCACATCTCCTTCTTGCCGCGAGAGCGGTCCACACACACCGTGCGTGGCTGCACCAGCGCCTCGAGCCCGAACCGGGACCCGGTGACGCCGTAGCCGCTCTCCTTGCGCCCACCCCACGCGGCCGCACCCATGGGCCCCGTGAAGCAGCAATTGTTCACGAAGGACACCCCGGTCGTGATCCGGGCGGCCAGCGCCTCGGCACGACGGAGATCCTTGCTCCAGACCGACGCGGTCAGCCCGTAGGGCGACGCGTTCGCGCGGGTCACGGCCTCGTCCTCCGTCGCGAAGGACGCGATCGGGAACAGGGGGCCGAAGGTCTCTTCACGCATGACCGCCATGTCGTCCGTCACGCCGGTGAGGACCGTGGGCGGGTAGTGGTACCCCTCCCCCGTCGGCTCCCCGCCCGCGCGAACCACAGCGCCGGCCGCGACCGCCGCGGTGACGTGCCCGTGCACCTTCTGCACCGCCGCGGCGTTGATGAGCGGCCCCACGTCGGGGGTCCCCGAAGCGGCGCCCATGCGGAGCGCCTTGGTGGCCGCGACGACCTTCTCGACGAACACGTCATGGATCCGCGCGTCGACATACACGCGCTCGACCGAGGCGCAGTCCTGGCCGGCGTTGTGGAACGCGCCCCAGACCAGCCCGTTGACGGTGCGCTCGAGATCCGCGTCGTGAAGCACGATCGCCGGATCCTTGCTGCCGAGCTCGAGGGAGGTCGGCAGCAGCCGCGCCGCGGCGCGCTGGGCGACAGCCCGGCCGGAGGCGACGCTGCCGGTGAACACGATGCGATCGACCCCACCGTCGATCAGCGCGGCGCCCTGCGTGGGGCCGCCCTGCACGGTGATGACGAGGTCGGTGGGGAACGCGGCCTTGAAGATCGAGTCCAGCAGCGCGCCGCAGCGGGCGGCGTACTCGGACGGCTTCCACACCACCGCGTTGCCCGCCAGCACCGCCGGCACGATGGTGCGCAGCGGCAGGTGGATCGGGTAGTTCCACGGCATGATCAGGCCGACCACGCCGATGGGCTCGAGGCGCAGGACAACGTCCTTGCCGGGGTAGTTGATCGGGCTGAGCGGCACGGGAATGTCGGCCAGCTCGTCATCGATCATCTCGAGCCACGTGTCGAACAGCTCCTGGGCGGTGACGACCTCACTCGTCCATGCTTCCCCGGGGGGCTTTCCGATCTCGGCGACCAGCATGTCGACGATCTCGGGACCGCGGCTCAGGAAGACATCGGCGAGGCGACGAATGGCGCCCTTCCGCTCGTCCAGCGGCTTGGCCGCCCAGGCCGCGCCAGCCACGCGGGCACGTGCGACGAGCCCGGCCACGTCCGCCTCGGGAGTGACCGGCATCTCGCCCACGCTCACGCCGGTGCGCGGGTCCCGCAAGGGAAGCGCGTCGGTGTGGAGCGTAGCGTGCGGGGACTCGCCGAGGTGTGCCATCAAACCCCCGTATCGCGTCTACGGTCGTGGCGCTCCCCCCATGGCCCAGCGCGCGACGGGGCTCTCCACGAACCGCTCCCGGAACGGACCGAAGAGGCCGTCCAGGGCCACGGCGAGAATCCCCCGGGCCTCGGCGCGGTCGGCGGCGTCACGACGCCCGTGGAGGATCTCCAGGAGCAGCAGCTGGTCGCCGGACAGGCGGGCCTCCACCGCCGCGGCAGACAGGACGTCCCCGTCGCGACCCGTGCGTCCTCCCGCGAGCAGCAGGCGCGCCTGGAGACCGGGCGCCCCGATGCCGGCGAGCGTGTCCACGGCCTCGACCACGGCCGCGCTGTCGACGGTCAGGATGCCGACCATGCCGCCGTGGAAGGCCTGGGCGATTCGATCGGGCACGGCGGCGGCGCCCTCGGCCGCGCGGAGGTGTACCGCGAGGGCCGCCGGCGCATCCCCCGCCGCGGCGCGCAGGTCGGCCAGGGTGCCCAGGTAGTCCACGCGCACGGGCCAGGGCGCAGACGGGTCCCCACACGCGGCGTGCGCCACGAGCAGCGCGTGCGCGCCGTCGGCGTCCCCGACGGACAGGTGGACCCGCGCCCGGCCGACGGCCACCGACGCGGCGCTGAACGGCGCGTTGCGCTCGCCCACGAGCTCGGACGCCGTTCGCAGCGACTCCAGCGCCGCGGCGAGGCGCCCGCTGGCCCGTTGGAGCTCCGCGAGGCGCACCAGGGCCTCGCACCCCGCGAGCGTCCGATCGACGGCGCGGAGCTCGGCGGCGAGCACGCGGTACAGCGACATGGCCCGCTGCGGATCGCCCCGGAGCGCGATGATCCGCGCATCGCCCAGGCGCGCCGCCACGCCGACGCGGTCCACCGGGCCGGGCGCGGCCCGATCGAGCGCCCGGTGGAAGGCCGCGAGCGCGGCGTCGAGGTCGCCCTCCGCGTACCGCACGCCCGCGCCGGCCAGGAGCGCGCGCGCCGAGGCCTCCGGGGGCGTATCCGACACGTAGGCACGCGGCTCGGCGGGGAGGTGCGTGCCGAGGAGCAGCGCCAGGTCGAGGTGCGCGAGACCTACACGTCCGGTGAGCGCATCGTCGTCCACCGCGAGGGCGAGGGTCCGGCCCGCCTCCAGGGCGCTCCGGGCCTCGGCGAGCCGCCCGAGCGCACACAACGCGTCACACCGCGCGAGGGCCAACGTGGCGAGCACGTGGCCGTCCCCGATGGGGAGCCGCGTGGCGGCGTCGAGCAGGTCGAGGCCCTGGAGGGGCCGGCCGCCGCCGACGAGCCAGTCGCCGAGCTGGACGAGGCGCTGGGTCTCGTGGGGGTCACGGGCGCCGCGTGCGAGGTGGAGGAGCAGGAAACGCTGCTCCCACTCGCGCACCGGGCGGCGCCCTGCCGCGTCCGCGAGGCGCAGGTGCAGATCCCGCTGCAGGTCCTCCGGGATGCCGTTGAGGAGCACCGGCTCGAGCACGGCGCGCCGCAGCGACACCCACTCCTCGCCCGCGCGCAGCGTCACCTCGACCAGCCCGTGCCGCAGCGCCGGGCCGAGCTCCTCGCCGGACGGATCCGCGGCCGCCACCAGCAGGAGCAGATCGAGCGGCACGGGCTCGCCGGCGACCGCGATCGCCTGGACGATCGCCAGGGTGGCCGCCGGGAGCTTCGCGAGCGCGCGCCCGAACAGGCGCGTGGTGTCCTCCCCCGGGAGCAGGCGCGTCGACGGGTCCCACGCCCACCGCGGCCGCCCGTCCTCGCCCATGCCCTGGCACCAGACCGCGCCGCGCTCCACCTGCTCGCGCAGCACCCCCGTCACGAGCGCCGGGAGCCCGCCGGTGGTGCGCATCATCGCGAGATCGAGCCCGGGCGGCACCGTGGGCGTACCCAGCATCGTGCCGATCTGCGTGCGCACCTCGGCCGACGTGAGCGGGCGGAGGGTGATCTCGCGGCCCCTCGGGATCGGCGGGAGCGCGCGGCCCGTGAGCACCATCGCGATCCCCGGCACCTGCGCGATCCGGTCGACCAGCTCCGCGCAGCCCGCGGGGGCCAGATCGAGGTCCTCGATCACCACGAGGACACGCCCGTCCTGGGCGAGGAGCGTGCCGAGGACACCGAGCACGCCGGGCAGATCGGGCACCAGGGGGCCGGCGATCGTGTCGAGCTCGCGCGCGAGCACGGCGACGATCTCGTCGGGACCGACCCGTGCGCGGCAACGCACCGTCGTGTACTCGATGCGCGCCTCCCGAGCGAGGGCCACGGCGTGCCGCGCGACGACCCCCAGCCCCGAACCCAGCTCGCCGTGCACCCGGAGCACGCCGCCGCCGTCGAGCACCGCCTGGATCGAGCCGGTGGCGGCCTCGCGCCCGAGCATGTCGGGCGTCCCCACCTCGCGCAGCTCGCCGCGGCTGCCGGTGAGTTGGGCGAGCGCGACGGAGGCGGACGCGGGCCGGGCGGAGGGGTCCCTCGCCATGAGCCGCCCGACGAGGGCCGCGAGCCGCTCCGGGATCTCCGGCACCCGCTCGGCGATCGGAGTCGCGCCGGCAGCGCGGTGTGCCTGGAGGTAGCCCGCGAGGCCCGTCGCCTGGTAGGGACGTTCGCCCACCAGCGCCTCGTACAGGGTGATCCCGAGGCTGTAGAGGTCGCAGCGGTGGTCGGTCTCCGCGCCGGCGATCTGCTCGGGCGCCATGTAGGCGTGCGTGCCGAGCACGTCGCCGAGCGTGGTGGTGAGCGGATCGCTGCTGTCTGCTGCGAGGCCGAGATCGACGAGGACGACGCGCCCGTCCGCGCCCATCCACACGTTGCTGGCCTTGATGTCGCGGTGCACGATCCCGTTCGCGTGCAGGCCCGCCAGGATGCGCAGCGCCGAGGAGGCGAGGTGCAGCCCCTCCTCCGGCGTCAGCGGGCCGGCGCGGAGCCGGACGTCGAGCGAGGCGCCCTCGAGCAGCTCCAGCACGAGCACCGGCTGCTCGCCCTCGATCACGGCAAAACACTGCACCAACCCCGGGAGGGTGAGCCGCTGGAGCAGCCGCCCTTCCCGCACGAACCGCTTGCGCAGCCCGGAGCGCTCTGGCTCGCGCAGCACCTTGAACGCCACGTCCCGCCCGCGCCAGACGCCGCGGAACACGTCGGCGATGCCCCCCTCGCCGATCCGTTCGGCGAACTCGAGGCCCGGGAGGAGGCTGAAGGGCATGGACGCGGATGATACCGCACCGCGCCCCCTGCGGATGCCGCCGCGCTACCGCGCCGTGAGCCAGCTCCGGAGCAGCGGCCAGGTGTGCGCGGGGGCGTGCCGGCCGAGCAGCAGGTCGAGGTGGCCCCAGTGGTGGCCGGTGCCGTAGTCGTCCATCAGGACCCAGGTGCGGTCGCGGCTGCCTGAGCGCTCGTACGCGGTGCGCGCATCTTCGGGGAGCATGAGGTGGTCGAGATCGCCGCCGATGACGAGCAGGGGGACGTCGGTCTTGCCCCAGGCGTCCACGTAGTCGAAGCGCCCGGTGGCGCCCCACCGCGCCATGTCGAACCAGACGTTCGCGCTGGTCCAGTCGAAACCGAGCTTGAGGCGCTCCCGGAGCAGATCCTCCTCCATGCTGCCGGGCGCCCAGCCGCTGATGGGGAACGCGTAGCCGGCGATGTCGGAGACGCTGTAGAGCTTCGCGAGGAGGCGGCCGGCGAGCTGGGTGCGGACGTTCAGGGCGCCGAGCATGTCGCGGCCCTGGACCTTGCCGGAGAACTGGCAGAGCAGCTTGAGCGCCCGGTTGGCCTGGGCGAACTGGAAGAGCGCGCCGATGCCGACGACGCCGCGCATCGGCGTTTCCGTGGCGCCCGCGTAGACCACCGCGCCGCCGAGCGAGTGGCCGATCCAGAACGCAGGCTCGCCGAGGACCGCGGCGACCCGCCCCACGTCGGCCACGTAGTCGGCGAACCGGGCGGAGCCGGCGGGCGAGCGGGAGTTGCCGTGGCCCGGGAGCTCGAGGTTGTAGACGTCGAACCCCTCGCCCGCGAGCCAGGCGGAGAGCGACCGCCGCGAGAGGTGCCACGAGTAGCGGTTCTGGGCGAAGCCGTGCACGAGCACGACGCGCGGCCGCGCGATCCCGCCCGGCGCGGGCCCCACGAGCCGCTTCCGCACGATGGCGATGCGCTCGTCGACCAGCAGCCGCTCCTTGCGGAGGTGCACGCGCGCGCCGTCGTGGGTGAGCTGCTCCACGTCCTCGGTCGTGAGCACCTGGAGGCCCGCGATCGGGGGGAACGCGCCGGGGTCGAGGCGGGCAGGGTCGACGGCCGTGGCGGGGCGCGCGGGGTTCAGCGGGACCTCATCCCGCCAACGTTCGCACGATCTCGTCCACGTTGTCGCGATCGCCGATGAACAGCGACGTGCGCTCGTGGATGCTGCCGGGCACCTTGTCGAGGATCGCCATGGTGCCGTCGCTGGCGGCGCCGCCGGCGTTCTCGACGAGGTACGCGAGGGGGAACGCCTCGTACAGCAGGCGCAGCTTGCCCTTGGGGGCCTTCTCGGTGGGCGGGTAGAGGAACACGCCGCCCTTGACGAGGTTGCGGTGGAAGTCGCCCACGAGCGAGCCGATGTAGCGGGCCGACCAGCCCAGCTTCGGCTCCTTCACGTCGGCGAGCCACGCGCGCAGGCGCGGGTCCCACTGGGCAGAGTAGGCCTCGTTGCAGGAGTAGGTGCGGGTCTTCTCGCCGAGCCGGATGTCGCTGTGCGAGAGGAAGAACTCGCCGACGGTGGGATCGAGGGTGAAGCCCTGGACGCCCTCGCCCGTGGAGAGCACCAGGACCGTGCCCGCGCCGTACACGATGTAGCCGGCGGCCACGATGTCGCGGCCGGACCGCAGCACGTCCCCCGTGTCGCCCGGGCCGTCGCCCTCGGAGCGGCGGCGGAACACGCAGAAGATGGTCCCGATCGACGCGTTGGTGTCGATGTTGGAGGAGCCGTCCAACGGGTCCATGCAGAAGATGTAGTTGCCGTGGCGGAAGCGCTCGGGGACGAAGATGGGCTCCTCTTCCTCTTCCGACACGATCATGCAGACCACGCCGGCGTGCTCGAGCGCGCGCTTGAAGGTCTCGTTTGCGTACAGATCCATCTTCTGGACGTACTCGCCCTGGATGTTCATCGAGCCGGTGGCGCCGAACATGTCGGCGAGCCCGGCGCGGCTGACGCGCGCGCTCACGAGCTTGCCGGCGAGCGCCACCTGCTTGAGCAGCGTGACGAACTGGCCGCTCGCCTCGGGGTGCTCCCGCGTGGTCTCCATGAGGAAGCGATCGAGGGTGGTGCCTTCTTCGAACTGGGCCATGGCGAGAGCTCCGGCGCCGAAGTCTAAGCCCGCGCGACGGCTCGCGCCGGGACCGAAGGCTCAAGAAGGGCACGCGGCTGCTCACGGCCGTGGTCGGTGTCGCCTCCCGGCAGGGAGGCGGCGCCGGGACCCGCGGCCAGCGCTGCTCGAGACCCTACCCTCCGTTGGGGAGGGCGCGGCTCAACACCATCGGCAGCCCGCCCTTCGGCCGCACGGTGAACAGCGCCTCGGGGATCACCGTGTGTCCCGGCGCTACCGACGCGGACCACCGGCGCGCGAGCGTCGCGAGGAGCAGGGTGCCCTCCATCCAGGCGAACGCCTCGCCGATGCAGACGCGGGCGCCGCCGCCGAAGGGGAAGAACGCGAACTTGGGGCGGGTGGCCTTGGCCTCGGCTGTCCACCGCTCGGGGCGGAAGGCCTCGGGATCGTCCCAGAAACGCGCGTCGTGATGGCAGGACCACGCGGCACACATGACGATGGCGCCCTTGGGGACGGTGTACCCGGCGAGGACCACGGGTTTGACGGCCTGTCGGGGGAGCGCGGTCGCGGACGGGTAGAGGCGGAGGGCCTCGCCGAACACGTTGCGGGCGTACTCGAGCTTGGGGAAGTCGTGGACGGTCGGGTCACGGTCGCCCAATACGGCGTCGAGCTCGGCGCGCAACTTCGTCGCGACCTCGGGGTGCTCGGCGAGGAGCGCCCAGGCCCAGGCGAGCGTGGCGCCGGTGGTCTCGTGGCCGGCGACGAGGAGCGTGATCGCCTCGTCGTGGACGTACTCGTCGTCCATGCCGCCGCCCCCGGAGCCGGCGGTACCGTCCCCCTCGTCGCGCGCGAACACGAGCATCGAGAGGATGTCCCCCGTGTCGCCGCCCTCGCGCCGGGACTTGATCATGCGGTCGACCACGAGGCCGAGCTTCTTCTTGGCCGCCTTGAAGCTGCGCGTGGCCTCGGTCGGGAGCGCCTGGAGGAGCGGCCCCATCGGGTGCGTGCTCTGGTGGTACCAGTGGGTGAAGGCGCCCATCGCCTCCGCGACGTCGTTGGCCTCGGTGTCGGTGATGCCCGCGCCGAACAACGTGCGCGCCGCGACGGTGAGGGTGAGGCGGTTCATCTCCTTGTCCATGTCGACCCGCGCGCCGTCGGCCCAGGTGGCGGAGACGCGCTTCGCCTCCTCCAGCATCACCTCGCCGTAGCCGGCCACGCGCTGCCGATGGAACGCGGGCGCCATCATGCGGCGCTGGCGGCGATGCGACGCGCCCTCGTTGAGCAGCAGGCCCTTGCCGACGAGGGGCCGGAAGCCGTCGAGCGCCATGCCCTTGATGAAGGCGCCCTCGGGGTCGACGAAGACGGTGCGGATGTCGTCCGGGTGGGACACCAGGTAGACCGGGAGGTGGAAGAAGCGGAACCGCGCGATGTCGCCGAACTCGCGGACCACACGCATCTGGAACGCGACGGGATCCTCGTGGAACTCCCACAAGTTGCCGTAGATGGGGTGCCCCTTGGGACCGGGCGGGCGCGCGCTCGGCGGGTGGACCGGCGCGGCGGGCGGGACGAGGGCGGTCTCGGACATGGAACCTCCGGGCGGGCGCGAACGAGAGTAACTGCTCGCGTTTCTACCTCCGCCGCGAGACGCGAGCAAGTGCTCGTGTAATGATCGTGGCATGTCGGAGATCCCCGCTTCCCCCACACCCGCCCCCCCGTCGCGGCGCAGCCCCGTGCAGGCCCGCAGCCGCGCCCGCGTGGACGCCATCCTCGACGCCGCCGACGCCGTGTTCCTGGAGAAGGGGTACGCGGCGACGACGACGAACCACGTGGCGGCGCGCGCGGGGACGTCCATCGGATCATTGTACCGCTTCTTCCCTGACAAGGAGGCGATCCTCGTCGCGCTCGCGGAGCGTTACGGCGCGCGGATGCGGGCCATCGCGGTCACGGTCACCGCGCCGGATACGCGCGGGCAGACCCTCGCCAGCCGCGTCGCGACCGGGATCGACTCGTTCAACGCGTTCCTGGTCGCCTCGCCCGGCTTCCGCACGCTCATCGACGAGGCGCGCAACCCGGCCCTGCGCGCGGGGCGCCGCTCCCACGAGGCCGCCATGGCCGCGCTCATGGGGGCGAGCCAGTCGCGGATGACGCCAGAGATGCCGCCCGGGGAGCTCGAGGCGGTCGTGGAGGTGACACAGGTGGTGCTCGGCGCGCTCCAGGCGCTCTCGGTGAGCCGGGACGAGGCGTTCCGGGCCGTGGTGGTGGCCGAGGCGAAACGGATGGTGACGGGGTACCTGGCGCGGCGGATGGGGATCGCGGAGGACGCGCCGCTCGGCTGACGCCCTCCGCTGGTTGAACGCCTATTTCGTATCGGTCACATCATGCCCGTCGTTCAGGCCCCGCGCCACACCAGCCGCGGGCGCAGCTTCCGTACCACCCGCACGAGCGGGCGTTGGGCGCGCATCACGGCCTCGATGTCCTTGTAGGCGCCCGGGGCCTCCTCGCGCAGATCCCCCGCGGGAACGTAGACGCCACGCACCTGCGCACGGAGCGCCGTCGCCGTGACCCGCGCGCGCGCCTCGCTCCGGCTCATTTCTCGCCCGGCGCCGTGGCTGGACGAACACAACGCCTCGACACACCCGCGCCCCTCGACCTGGAACGTGGGCGACCCCATCGAGCCGGGGACGACCCCCAATTCCCCCGCGTGCGCCGGGCACGCGCCCTTGCGATGCACCCAGAGCGCCTCCGCCCCGATGATCTCGTGGCGGACGTGGTTGTGGGCGGTGTCCACCTGGCTCTCCAGGGCGGGGACGAGCCCCAACACCGCCTCCACGACGGCGCACGCGGCAGCGAGCATGGCCGCACGGCTCGCCTCGGCCCACGCCACGAGGACGCCCACGTCCGCGAGGTAGGCGCGCCCCGCGGGGCTGTCGAGCGCGAGCGCGGCGAGGCCGGAGACGTCACGCGCGCCGAGGGCCGCGAAGTGATCGCGCACGGCCGGCCCCAACGCGCGGGACCCGCTGTGCACGAGCAGCCACGCGGCCCCGGCGTCGTCCTCCTGGAGCTCCAGGAAGTGGTTGCCACGGCCGAGCGTGCCGAGCTCCCACGCGCCGTCCCGGCGGAGGCGGTTGGTCAGGAAATCGGACGCGCCGGGCAGGTCGGGTGGCGCCGGGCGTAGACCCGACCACCGCTGGATGGGCACGCCGCGCTCCAGGCCGCGCAGGATGCGGGCGGCGGCGCGATCGTCGAGGCGGTCGAGCGCGCCGGCCCCGCGCGGATCGTCGAGCCGCACGGTGGAGACGCCACAGCCGATGTCGCCACCCACGGCCTCCGGGAACAAGGTGTCCCGCGTGGCGACGACCGTGCCGACACACACCCCCTCGGCGAGGTGCACGTCGGGCATCACCGCGATGCGCGCGACTGCGGGGCTCGCGCGGAGCCGCGCCATCACGAGGTCGACGCCGGGCGGGAGCGGCCCGGCGAGCCACGAGTGGAGGGGCGCGTCGTGAGTGGGGCTCATCGCGCCTCCTCCTCGTCGGGCTGCCCGATCTCGAAGAGGAGCTCGGGCGTGCGTTTGCCCCCCACGAACGTGGCGACCTCGCTCCGGAGCCATCCGCGCGCGCGGCTGACGTGGGCGAGGAGCACCTCCGGCGGCACGTCCACGCCGGGGAGCGGCGCGAGCCGGACGCGGAGGTTTCCGGTGGGATCGGCGGTGACCTGGACGACGAAGAGGAGCCGCAGGAGCGGATCCTCGGCGGCCGGGAGGGTGACGGAGAGGAGGCGGGCTACCTGGCCGCAGTGCCGGCGGAACCGGCGGGGATCGGGGGGACGATGGTCCCGGGGCGGCACGACGCCGTCCTCGGGATCGATCTCGCTACACAGCTGCTTCATCTGTTCGAGCAGCTCGCGGGAGAGGGGCATTTGAACTCGGGTACTGGATTGGGTGACAGGCGTCGCAAGCCCCACATGATTGTGGACGGCGCGGGCAGACGAGGGTTGGGAGACCCGTGGCACGTTTCGTTGGAAACGCAGGCACAGGCCGGTACCGGCCGCTCCGAAACCCCTGCGGGGATCCGGCACGGCGGCCCGCGCACGCGTCGACACCGCCGCTCTCCCTGGCGAGGGACAGCGGCGTGGACACAGCTACAGCGGGCCGCGTGGACGCGGCACTTCCGCTAGGTTGCGGAGCTCGGGGAGATGTGGAAGCGCCTGGCCGGAGCGGTCAGCGGGTCAGGCGCGGGCGTGAATGGGGCGCATGGGAACCTCCCTGCGAACGCGGCTCCCTGGAACGGATCCAGCGAGGCGGGCTGCTCGATGCGGCTAAGCGCCCGCGCGCGGCCCGGCAAGGCGGGACGCACTCTCCTGCCCAGGCTACAGGGCCCCCTCTGCCTATTAGGAGCCCCCCGTGCCCCCTTCCGCGCCCGTCGACACCCAGGTCCGCGACCACTTCACCGCCCGGGCCGCGCGCTACAACGTGTCGAGCCACTGGGTGACCGACCCGGCGCTCGGCGCGCTGACCGTAGAGCTGCTCGCCCCGCGGCCGACCGACGTGCTGCTCGACGTCGCCTGTGGCACCGGGCTCGTGTCCAAGGAATTCGTCGGCAAGGTGGCCCGCATCGTGGGCGTCGACATCACCGAGGCCATGTTCGACCAGGCGCGCCCCTACGTGGACGAGCTGGTCGTGGGCGCGGGCGAGTCCCTTCCCTTCCCCGACGCGAGCTTCGACCGCGTGGTGTGCCGCCAGGGCATCCAGTTCATGCGCGACGGCGAGGCCGTGCGCGAGATGCTCCGCGTGCTCAAGCCCGGCGGCCGCGTGTGCCTGGTGCACCTGTGCGCGTACGGCGAGGCCGACCGCCCCGAGTACTTCGAGAGCCTGCGGCTGCGCAACGAGGCGCGTCGCAACTTCTACGTCCGCGAGGACCTCTCACGCCTCCTGACCGACGCCGGCGCCGTGAACGTGGTGGTCCACGATTACGTGTCCGTCGAGGACGTCGACGTGTGGTCCAACACCGGCGCCATCACGGACGAGGCCCGCGAGGGCATCCGCAACGTGTACCGCAACGCCTCACCCGCGTTCCAGGAGCTCCACGCCGTGCAGGTGGGCGACCGCATCGTGGACCACATGTTGTTCGGCGTGGCGGTCGGCGAGAAGCGCGCGGCTGGCTGAAGTGGGCGCGGAGATGCGGTAGAGTTGCGAGTGATGCTGCTCCTCGCGCTCCCATGTGTCCTCGCAAGCGCCCGCGCCGCCGACCCTGCTGCCGACGACGACGACGACGGCCCCTCGCTCGTGATCGGGGTGGCGGTCCACGCGTTCCAGTACCCGCTCCTGTACGAAGGCATCCCCATCCGCACCGGCATCGGCCTCGACTACGGGCTTCGTCTGCCCGCAGGCCTCGAGGTCGGCGCGTCCGTGCGGCTGGTCGTGCCCGCCGAGGCCGAGCCGAGCTGGGCGCTTGAAGGCGCCATGCGCGTCGAGCTCGTCGGGACGATCGGGCGCTGGCGGCCCGCGTCCGGAATCGAGCTCGGCGCCTCCACGCGGTCGCGCTCCGAGGTGCTGGAGGCCGAGCGCCCGCCCGGGTCCTACTTTGCCGATCTCGGCACGCCCGAGCCGGTGTGGCTCGACGTCACCGCGACCCCCGCGCGCTTCCGGTTCGGGGCCTGGGAGGTCGGCGTGGCGCGCCTCGGTGTCGGGGTGTCCCTGCTCACGCCCGGCATGTCCGGGCGCTGGCGCGCCGATCTCGTGACCCTCGCCCGGGTGCTCTGATGCTGCTCCTCCTGGCCTGCACCGCCACGCCGACCTTCACCGAGGCCCAACGCTCCGCGGGCGTGGAGGCGGCCGGAAACGTCGAAGGGGACCGGCTCATGTTCCACGTCGCGAACCTCGTCACGACGCGCTCGGAAGAGGAGCCCTACTTTCCCCCCGAGGCGCGCTACGAAGGCATGCCGTTCACGCACCTGAACTCGGCCGACTACGTCGCCGCAGCGCTCGAAGGCGCGAACCTCACGCCCTCGATCGAGACGGGCGGCCTCGAGGGGCGCGAGACCCACACCGTGCTGGCCGACATCCCCGGCGGCTCCAACGCCGACGAGATCGTGCTCGTGTCCGCGCACCACGACGCATGGTTCTTCGGCGCCGACGACAACGCCACCGGGGTGGCGGTCATCCTCGAAGTAGCGCGGGTGCTGGCGTACTCGGAGCCCGACCGCACGATCCGCATCGTGTCGTTCGACCGGGAGGAGGAGGGCCTCGTCGGCGCCGCCGAATACGCGTCGGCGCACGACGGCTTCTACCGAATCGTCAACCTCGACAGCGTTGGCTACACGGACTCGGCGCCCGGCTCGCAGACCTCGATTCTCGGCCTCGACGCGCCGGACACCGGGGATTTTCTCGCGGTGATCGCCCCCGAGATGGCGCAGGACGACCTGCTCGCCAGCCTCGCGCTGGCCGCGGAGCTCCCCTCCCCGATGAAGACCGCCGGCGTGCTCTCCAACGGAAACGCGCACTCCGCGCTCACGACGGATCTATTGCGGAGCGACCACGCGCCGTTCTGGGCGATGGGCGTGCCCGGCCTGTTCTTCACCGACACCACCCAATTCCGGAACCCGAAGTACCACACCGAGGAGGACACGATCGACACGCTCGATCCGGTGTTCCTTGCCCAGGTCGGGGCGTTCACGGCGGCGGTCGTGGCGGCCTACGCGGAGGCCGAGTGATCGCGCTCGTGGCGGCGGCGATGGCGGCTCCGGTCGACGTGGCCGTGGGGTGGGGCGTGGGCGTGGATGCCCGGCTGGGCAAGGGCGCGGTGTTCGTGGGCGCGGGCGCGGGGCCGACGGTTCGTGTGGGGGTGGGCGAACACCTGGACCTGCATGCCGAGGGGCGTTGGCTCACGCTCGCGGGCAGCACGTGGCTGGTGCGCGGCGGCGCGGGGCTACACACCACGGTCGGCACGTGGCAACCGGGCGTCGGCTTGGATGTCACCGGATACCTGGGCGCCACGTTGCGCGCCGTGACCGCGGAGAACCCCGGGCTCGCGGGCGACAGCGCGTTGGCCGTGCAGGTGCGCCTCGAGCCGCTGCGGTTCGCGAAGGACCGGTGGTCGGCGAACGTGCTTCGGTTGGACGTCGGCGCGGGGTGGGACCGGGCGCGGCCGGCGCTGGCGGTGGGGGTGACGGTGGTGGAGGTGGGGATCGGGTTCTAGGGCGGAGAGGCAGGATGAACCGCCAAGACGCAAAGACGCCAAGGCGGAGGAGAGACCGCGCGTACCGCGGAGGACTGGGTGGACGTTACCCCAGGCCTTCTCGGCGCGATCAACGCCAGCATGTACGCGCCCGACCAGCGCACCGCGGTGTCCTTGTTGGTGGCCGACGGGCACATCAACAACCCTACCCTCTCCACAGACAACACCGTGCTCGCGTTTGGTGGGGGCCAGGCTGGACGTATCATCGACCGAACGTGCGAGGATCTCCCCGCGTTGCGCGTCCGTTACCCAACCTTGATCCAGGGGATCCGGATGCTCGGCTGCGACGGCGCCAACGTCTGGGAGGAACAACCCCGCCGCTGGAGCGAGGCGGCGATCGGGCAAAGCGCGGATGGGGACATCCTGTTCCTGTTCGCACGCACCCCCTGGAGCGCCCACAGGTTCGTGGAGCACGCTCGCGGGTTGGATCTCGGCCTGGTCCGCCTCCAGCACGCCGACGGTGGGCCGCCCGCCCAGCTCGCCTGGCGCGATGGCGACAGGATCGTGGGCCTCGTGGGGAGCTACGAGAGCGACGTCCGGGAGAACGATCTGAGCGTCGACGCGACGGACGTGCCGAACCTCGTGGGGGTTCGGGCGCGGTGACTACTCCAAGTCACTCCAAGGCGGCGAACGCCGCCCGATACACCGGCCAACGCATGGCGTTGCGGAGGATCTCGCGCGGCGAGCCCGATTGGATCGCCTTGCGCAGCCCGATGTCCGCCCAGATCATGCGCTGGGCGACCTCGTACAAACGCGGGCTGTAGCGCATCTCGAACGTGAGGCGGCCGCCGCTCTCGCCGGTGATGCGGTCCTGCACCTGGTCGTAGAATTGGGTGCCCTTCATGGGGTGGGCCACAGAGAGCAGGGTGACCGCGGGATCCAAGCGACGCAACAGATCGCGGGTGGCGAGGATGTCAGGTTTCTCTTCGCCCGGGTAGCCGAGCATGGCGAACACGCCGATCTCGATGCCGGCGCCGCGCAACAGATCGCCGCCGCGCTCGATCTGCGCGAGGCTGGTCTCCTTGCGCATGGCGTCGAGCACGTGCTGGGCGCCGCTCTCGGCGGAGAGGTACATGCGGTAGCAGCCGGCGCGTCGCAACGCGGCGACCATCGACTCGTCCAACGTCTCGGGGCGGCCGATCAGGTAGAAGGGTGTCACCGCACCGCGGGCGACCACGCGGTCGCAAAACCTGTGGACCCAGGCGCGGTTGATGGTGAACATGTCGTCCACGAACCAGACCTGGTCGGGGGCGAAGCGCTCCTTCACGTGGAGGAGCTCGTCGATCACGGCGTCGGGTTCGCGGCGGCGGAACGTGTCCCCATACACCTGCTTGCTGCACCAGGTGCAATGGTACGGGCAGCCGCGGCTGGTGGTGAGGCTCATCGCGGTCTCGCCGTGGCGGGCGCGCCAGGCGCCGAAGTAGGCGTCGAGATCGCGGCGCTCGCGGTGGGGCCACGGGAGCGTGTCGAGCTTCTTGATGAGGGGGCGGCCCTTCGTGCGGACAACAGACCCGCTTCCCGACGCGTCGGGCGCGCGGAAGGCGATGCCCGCTACGTCCGCGAGGGTGTCCCAATCCCACGCCCAATCGTTGGCGCGCAGGTGTGTCATCAGCTCGGCGAGGGTGTGCTCCCCTTCCCCGATGACGATGACCTCGACGCCCATATCGAAATACGCATCGAGATACTGCGAGGGGTCGGGCCCGCCGGCCACGACGCGGCGGCCCTGGGCCACCGCGAGCGCGACCATCCCGCGGGTGACCGGGCGCGTGATCGTGTGGCCGTAGAAGCCGAGCACGCGCGGGTTCGCGTCGGCCAACACGTCAGCGAACGCGTCGGGGCCGCCCTCGCCACCCTGCCGGCGCGGCGGGTGGAACGTGGCATCCCACCAGTCGGTGGCGGGGAATTCGTTCTGGCGCAGATACGCGACGAGGTACTGGAGCCCAAGCGGCGGGAAGGGCCGCATGATCTGCGCCTCGTGGGGATCTCCCGCGAGGAAGTAGGCATGGGTGAGGAGCAGATCGAGCATGTGCGGGAGCAGTGTAGCCGGGTTTCTACACCGGCCCCATCAGACAGGCCTGGTGACGAAGCTCCGCAACCACGGGATCTCCGGGTCGGGCTCGATGGGCTTGGGCGAGTGGTCGGTCTCCAGGAAGACGACGAGCGACTCGGGGTGCCGACGGCGGAACAGGTTGACGTTGGCGGGCTCGTTGTCGAGGTAGAGCACGACGTTGCCGATGGCCGCCACGATCTCGAGCGCGCCTTCCTTGAACTCGGTGTCGTCCGTGCGGAAGTCGGGCTTGACGAGGAGGGTGGTGCCCTCCTGGTCGTACGGGAAGCCGAAGCGCCGGAGGGCGTGCTCGGTGCCCAGGCGCATCGTCTCGTCGCGACCGGTCAGGTACACGCAGTGGATGCCGGCCTCGTGGACGGCGCGCACGAGCGCCGCGGCGCCGGGCATCGCGTGGTCGTACAACACGTAGGTCGAGGTGAAGAAGTGGCGTTCCCACCACGCGCGGACCGCGTCGATGTGCGTGTCGATCCAGTCGGCGTCGACCCCGGCGCTGGTCAGGGTGGAGCGGATCGACCAGTCGGTGAAGTGTTCGACGGTGACCCGGTAGAGCGGGTCGAAGCCGGCGCGGGCGGCGAGCTCGCGGAAGATCTGGACCTGGCGGGGCCGGGTGTCGAACAGGCACCCGTCGAGATCGAACACGGCGACGTGGCCGGGGCCCATCTCCCGCGCGAGATCGATGATGCGGGCCAGGAGCGCGGTGCCCTCCTCCGACCACGCGAGCGGGGCATAGCCGCGGGAGCGCCGATGGGTCACCACGGGCTTCACGATGGTGCTCATGCCTGCCCCTTGCTGGGCGCGAGCTCTTCGAGGATCTCTCGGACGGTGTCGGCGGCCTCGCTGCCGAGGGCGTCGAGCTGGGCGAGGCTGCCGCGGAGGAGCGCGAGCCCCTCGTCGGTCTCGCCGGCGGCGACGAGCACCTGGCCCATCATGCCGGAGGAGACCGCGGCCTCGTGCGAGAGGCCGAGGCCCTGCTGGATGTCGCGCGCGGACTCGAAGGCGCGCTTGGCACCCAACAGATCGGCGTTGCCGGCGAGGCGGGTGGCGAGCGCGAAGTGGGCGGCGGCCTCGGCCTCGCGGTCCCCCGTGCGGGCGGCGGCGGCGACGAGCTCCGTGGCGGCGGCGAGCGCCTTGTCGGGGCGGTCGTGCTCGTCACCCATGGCCTGGACCAGCTGGAGGACGGTGATCTCGCCGATCCAATTCTCGGCCTCGCGCAGGGTGCGCACGGCGTAGTCGAGGCGATCGAACGCGTCTTCCGAGAGGCCGAGGGAGAACTCGACCCCGGCGAGCTCGCGGAGCACGTTGGCGCGGCCCTCGACGTCCTTCATCAGCTCGCGGCCGACGAGCACCTCTTCGAGCACCTTGCGGGCGGTGTTGTATTGGCCCATGAGCGCGTGCACGGTGCCGATGTGCTGGAGCGCGTCGACCTCGGCCTGGCGGTTCTTGGCCTGGCGGCCGAGATCGAGGCCCTGCTTGGCGTGGGACAATGCGCGCTCGTAGTCCTTGCGCTGCATCCACACCGTCGCGAAGAGGAGCTGGAGCGCGGCGCGGCCCCGCTCGGCCCCGGGCACGTCGAGCGCCCACAGGCCCCGCTGCACGAGGGCCTCGGCCGCGGCGTCATCTCCGAGCTGGAGGACCACCTGCGCGAGCTGGTGGAGGGCGTGCGCGAGGGCGTCCTTGTCGCCGGTCTTCTCGGCGGCGCCGACGTGCTGCTCGCCGGCGTGGCGCGCGCTGGCGAGATCGCCGATGCGGACGCAGAGCTCGAAGCGCTCCTGCCACAACGACGCGACGCCCTCCCAGTCGCCCGTGGTCTCCCGCAGCGGGATCGCCGCGTCGATGTGGGCCATCGCGTGCTCGACGCGCCCGCCCATGATGTGCGTGATGGCGAGCACCTGGTGCGCGGCGGCGGCGCCGGTCCGGTCGTTGGCCGTGGAGAAGCCCTCGAGCGCCTCTTCGGCGGCGGCGCGGGCGGCGTCCGGGTGGTTCTGCTGGAGCGCCGTGAGCGCGGCATGCAGCTTCTGTGCGGCCGGGCCGGTGTTGTTGGCAGCGTCGGTCATGGATCCTCGCGGGAGGGCGCCGTTAACCGGGGAGCCCCCCGACCGCCCCCGTCTCCATTGCCGAGACGACCTCCGCGAGCCCGTCCAGGAGCGGCCGGGTCGAAAAGCCGAGGTCCCGCGCGGCGGCCGTCGTGTCGTAGGCGACCGAGATCGGCACCGGGACGCGGAGCAGGCGCGCGCTGGGTGAGGTCGGGGCGCGGAGCCGCACGAGGCCCAAGAGGATGTCCGCCAATGGGGTCGGCGGGCCCGCGATGTTGTAGGCACGGCCGATCGAGGCGGGGGCGCCGAGCGCGGTAACCACTGCCGACGCCACGTCCCCGGCGTGCACGGCGGGGATACCGACGGTGGGCGCGAACGCGAAGGGGCGCGCCACGGTGCGGAGCAAACGCGCGGTCCACTTGGGATCACGCGAGCCGTAGATGGGGCCCGGGCGGAGCACCGTGAGGGAGAGGCCGAGCTCCGTGGCGAGCGCCCACGCGCGCTCCTCGGCGGCCTGCTTGCTCACACAGTAGCGCCAGTCGGTGCCGACGTGGGCCCACGAGAAGAGGCGGCGGCGCGGGCCGTAGCGGGGGTGGTCCTCGTTCATCGGGCGCCCGATCACCGTGTCGTAGAGGGCCACCGTCGAGATGTAGACGACGCGGCGCACACCGGCGGCTGCGGCGGCGCGCAGCGTGTTCTCGGTGCCGGCGACGTTGGTGCGGACGAAGTCGTCCAGGTTGCCCTGGAAGGAGCCGAGCGCCGCGTTGGCGACGATCGCATCGACACCCGCGAAGGCGTTTGCCAACGAGTCGGCGTCGCCGAGGTCGGCGCGGGCGAAGGTGACCCCCGCCTCGGCGAGCCAGGCGCCAGCGTCAGGGCGGCGGACGACGCCCCGCACGGGCAGCCCCGCCGTTCGGAGCGCGCCGGCGATGTGGCCGCCGAGAAAGCCGGTGGCGCCGGTGACGGCGATGGACATCGGGCCTCTCCTTCCGTGGGCTAGGGCGCGCGCGCGGTGACGACGAGCTCGATCCGCTGGTTGCGCTCCCACGCCACGGGCGTGTCGGCCCAGTCGAGCGGGCGGGCCTCGCCGTAGCCGGCGGCGACGAGCCGATTTGGATCGAGGCCCCGCTCCACGAGCGCGGCCATGACCACCGCCGCGCGGGCGCCGGAGAGCGAGAGGTTGTCCTCGGCGGGGCCGCGGCTGTCCGTGTGGCCCTCGACGCGGATGGCGAGGAGCTCGGGGTGCGCGCGGAGCACCGCCGCCATCTCGTCCAGGATCGGCTCGCTGGCGGGATCGACGACGGTGCCGGTCCACCGGATCTTCTCGAGGAGCTCGATCCGATCAGGGCGCACGCTGAGGCGCGCGGGCTGGAGCACGACCTCGACGCCCGTCGTCATGCCGGTGTCCACGTCGATGGAGATGCTCTGCGTGGCGTAGCCCTCGGCGGAGACGAGGATGGACCACGGACCCGGCCCGACCTTGGCCATGCCGAGGCCGTTGGTGACGGGCCCGCGCGCGACGGTGCCGAACGCCCAGGTGGCCGCCACGGGCTCGCCGCGCGCGTCGGACACCTTGATGTGCACGATGCCCGGCGGGAGCGTGGAGGCGCTCGGGACGAGGAGGAAGTCCTGGGCGGGGGGCTTGGTCGCGGTGGGCCTGATCACGAGCGGCTTGGACTCCACCTTCTCGACCTTCTCCACCTTCGGCACCTTCGCGATCTTCGCGATCTTCGCCTTCGCCACCGGCTCCCAAGCCACGGCCACGACCGCGCGCACGGTGGGCGAGCCGATGCCACCGGCGAGCCCACGCCCCACCCCGCCGCGCACCACGAGCGGATCGGCCACCTGCACCCAGCCGCCCAGCATCGCCTCGAGCGCGTTCGCGCTGGGGTTGCCGAGGTCGGCGTAGGCGAGGTGCCCGGCGAGATCGAGCGAGACGCCCGCGCGCTCGCCCAAGTCTAAGCCGGCGCCGGCGCGGTACACGAAGCGGTCGCCGAGGATGTCGGCGGCCGTGCCGTCGTCGAGCATCACCGGGGGCACGCCGCGGTGCCCCAGGTTGGCGGCCAGCACCACGGGGCCCACCCGCTTGTCGACGATGGCGGCGATCTCCCAGCCCACGCCGCCCGCGCCGAGGGGGAGCGCGGACGTGGCGGTGGGGAGCGTGACCCGCGCGTCGAGCGCGAGGCCCACGGGGCCGGCTTCACGATCGAACACCACACCCTTCAGGTCGACCGCGATGTCACCGAGCCCACCGCCAGCTTCCTCCAGTTGTGCGCCAGTCGCCACCGCGTAGATTGGCACGTCGACCGCGCCGCGGATCCGCCACGCGCTGAACCCCGCGATCGCGTTGAACCCGAGCACGTTGTCGACCACGGCCACCCGCTCGCCCGTGTCACCCCAGATCCAGACGAACGGCTCCTTCAGGTAGCCGACGGCGACGCGCCCGAAGGCGCCGGGGGCGAGATGGGAGTCGTCCGCCCACATGGTCGACGTGGCATCGACCGGGAGGCGGTAGAGTTGGGCGTCGGCTTGGACGACGGGGATGTCCTGGGCGTAGGCCGAGAGCGCGACGAGGGCGATCAAACGCGCTCCCCGGCGATGCGCCCGCCACTCCGAGTTCCACCGCGGCGGCGACGGGCGAAGAACGCCGCGCCGATCAGCGCGAACCAACTCGGCGCACCCGCCCCGGTGTCACACGCCGAACCTCCCCAGAAACCACCGTCGCGGGCCCCGATCGGCCCGCCCGTGTCGTCGCCCCCGTCGATGTCGTCGCCCGGGTCGAGCGGGTCGGTGCCGTTGGTGATCTCGTCACCGTCGTCCACGCCGCCGCCGTCCGTGTCGGCCACGAGCGGGTCCGTGCCGTGCACCTCGCGCTCGTCGGGGTCCTCCAGGCCGTCGCCGTCGGTGTCCAGGCCGTCGTCCGCGCGCCCGTCACAGTCGTCGTCGCGACCGTTGGGCTGCTCGGGCGCGTCGGGGTATGCGGCCGCGTCTGTGTCGTCACAGTCGGTGGCGTCCGCGACGTAGCCGGCCTCGGGCCCGCACAGGAGCACCGGCGCGTCCGGGTCACCGAAGCCGTCTCCGTCCGTGTCGGCGTACGCGTTGACACCGTCCGCGGCGCCGATGTCGACGGTGCCGTCACAGTCGTCGTCGCGGCCGTTGCACACCTCGAGGCCGGCGGGGCTCACCAGCCCGTCACCGTCGTCACAATCCGAGGGGTCCGCCACGTAGCCGTCCGGCGCGACGCAGCCGAGCACGGTGGTGCCGGGGTCGCCGTAGCCGTCGAGATCGGCGTCGAGGAACCAGGCCGACGGATTGATCGGATCGTCGTCCACCGTGCCGTCGCAGTCCTGATCGACGCCGTCACACGACTCGATCCCGGCGGGAGACACGGCGGCGTCGCCATCGTCGCAGTCCGACGCGTCGACGACGTAGCCGTCGGGCGTGTCACAGGAGAGCGTGGACGTGGCGCCGCCGAAGGTGTCGCCGTCGGCGTCGATCCAGAACGTGCCACGATCGACGGCGTCCTCGTCGGCGGTGCCGTCACAGTCCTCGTCGGCCCCGTCACACGTCTCAATCCCGGCCGGATTGGTAGCGGCGAGGCTGTCATCACAATCGCCGCCGCGGCTCGCGGTGTACAAACCCGACGTCGTACACGTGCACAACGTCGCGGTGTCGCCGTAGGTGTCGGCGTCGCCGTCGTAGTAGCGGGTGGTGCACGCGGTGGCGTCGGTGTCATTGGCCGAACCGTCACAGTTGTCGTCGTAGGTGGTCGCGCAAGTCTCGGTGCCGACCGGCGAGACAGCGGCGCGTGTGTCATCACAGTCCGTACCGCCGGACGTGGTGGACGTGTAGCCATCCCCGTCCGCATCGTCGTCACACGCGTCCCCTTCCCCGTCCGCGTCCGCGTCCGCCTGCGTCGAGTTGCTCACGTCGGGACAGTTGTCGACCTCGTCCGCCACGCCGTCCGAATCGGTGTCGAACAGCGAGACGACCACGTCGTCGAACGCGCAGCCGCCCGACGACGCGTTGCCGTTGTTGTAGCAGTAGAGCCCGATCGCGCCGTCGGTGAAGGTGGTGTCCGTCGTGCTCAGGATGTGGTCGGCCTCCTCGTAGAGGCCGTTCCGGTCGTCGTCGAAGTACACGTCGAGGTTGGCGCCGTCGGCGACGATGCGGACGTCGTGCGTCGCGGAGATCGTGTAGGTGAGCGCGGCCGAATCGAGGGCCGTGGCGTAGCCGGCCGCCACCCGGTACAGGCCCGCGCCCGTCCCCGCGGCGACCTCGGCGCCCGTGCCGGTGCCCGGATACGACCCGCCGCGGGCGAACAGCAGCAGGTAGGTGTTCTGCTCGTCCTGGTACCGGAACGAGAGCCCGATCGTGTCGTCGTCGGCCGAGTGGATCGTGGTGTCGAAGGTGAAGTCCGACCACGTCTTGCCCGTGTAGACGAGGTGGTTGTCGATCGCGCCGCCGCTCCCCCAGGTGCCGCCGCTGTCGTCGGTCGTGCAGTAGACCGTGCCGCCGATCAGCGTCGACCACGGGTCCGACGCGTACTGCGACACCCAGCCCGCCGTGCCCGTGAACGGATTGACCGAGTAGGCATCGAAGTTCTCGCTGTAGTCGACGATGTCGGCGGCGAGCGCACCCGTGGCGAGGAGGACGAGCATGCCGACTTTGTACCACCGGGCCGCTCCGAACGTAGTGCGGGAGCGGGTTACGCCGCCGGCATGTCGCCCGAAGATCACCTCAAAGCCGTGCTCGACTCGCTCGGGTACCGCGCCGATCCCGAAGGTCGGGACACGCCCGGCCGGCTCCTCGAGGTGCTCGAGGCCTTCGCCCCCGGCAAGCCCGCGCCCCGGCTGGAGTGTTTCGAGGCGCCCGGTCAAGATCTCGTGGTGCTGCGCGCGCTCCCGTTCCACAGCCTCTGCGCCCACCACCTCCTCCCGTTCTTCGGCGAGGCGGACATCGCCTACCGCCCGTCGGGCCGCATCGCGGGGCTGGGCGGAATCGCCCGCGCGTTGCGACACGTGGCGCGCCAGCCGCAGCTCCAGGAGCGCCTCGGCGCCAGCCTCGCGGAGCACCTGCACGCCGCGCTGAGCGCCCCGGTGGGCGTGCGGCTGCGGGCGCGGCAGATGTGCATGGAGATGCGCGGCATCGAGTCGCCCGGCACGGTGGAGACCCTGGCGTGGCGCGGCGAGGCCGACGAGGCGCTGCGGCGGGCCCTCGGGTGATCCGCCTGGACGGCGTGACGTGGGCGCCGGAGGGCCACCCGGTGCTCGACCGGTTCGACCTGTCCGTCGAGGAAGGCCACATCACCGCGATCGTGGGCCCGAGCGGCTGCGGCAAGAGCTCGCTCCTGCGGCTGCTCGCGGGGCTGCGCGCGCCCGACGCGGGGCGGGTGACCGGCGTGCCCGCGCGCAAGGCCTTCGTGTTCCAGGACGCGGCGCTGCTGCCGTGGCTCTCGCTCCGCGAGAACGTCGCGTTGCCGGGGCGCTTCGGGCCCATCGGGAACGTGGAGGAGGCGCTGGCCCGCGTGGGGCTCGGCGAGCACGGGAACAAGCTGCCCGCCGCGCTCTCGGGGGGGCAGCGCATGCGCGGATCGTTGGCGCGCGCGCTGGTCGCCCGGCCCGAGCTGGTGCTGCTGGACGAGGCCTTCGCCGCGCTCGACGGGCTCACCCGCGCGGCCGTGCAGCGGGAGTTCCTCGCGCTCCAAGCCGAGCACGCCTGGACCGTGGTGATGGTGACCCACGAGCTCGCCGACGCCGTGCGCCTCTCCGACCGGGTGGTCGCCGTCGCGGGGCCGCCCCTCGTGATCCGCGCCGACCTCGCGGTCCCCTTCCCCCGGCCCCGCGATCCGTCGGTCCTGCCGCCGCTCGTGGCGCAACTCGAAGCGGTGTACGCGGCATGATCGCCATCCAGGCACGTCTGGGGCCGGCGCTCGCGATCCTGGCGGGGGTCGTCCTCTGGGCCGTCGTCGCGGCGCGGGTGGGGCCGCTGTTGCTGGCGGGGCCGGTCGAGGTTGCCCAGGCGCTGGTGACGGAGCGCACGCGGCTGGCGGAGGCGACGATGCGCACGGCGGTCGCGGCCGTCGGCGGGCTCGGGCTCGCCACCGCGCTCGGGCTGACGCTCGCGATCGGCGCGTGGTGGAGCCGCATCTTGCGCGCCGCGCTCCTCCCCTACACCGTCGTGTTGCAGGTGGTGCCGATCGTCGCCATCGCGCCGCTGCTCGTGGTGTGGCTCGGCTACGGCACCACCGTGGCCCTCGCGACCGCCACCCTCGCCGCGTTCTACCCCGTGTACTCCGCCGCCACGACCGGCCTCGCCGCCCCGCCGCGCGAGCTGGTCGACCTGTTCCGCCTCTACGGCGCCACCCGCGTCCGCGAGCTCTGGCTGCTGCGCCTCCCGGCCGCGCTCCCGGCCTTGTTCTCGGGGCTGCGATCGGCCGCCGGCCTCGCTGTCATCGGCGCGATCGTGGGCGAGTTCGTCGGGAGCAACGGCTACCCGCCGACGCTCGGCTACCTGGTCGTCTACGCGGCGCGCTCGGCCCGGCCCGACTTGTGTTTCGCGGCGATCGTCGGGGCCGCGGTGCTCGCGTTGAGCCTGCATCTGTTGGTGCGGCAGGTTGAAAAGCGGGCGATCGGGCGGTGGTACGGTACGTGAGTGTGTGACGAGGGCGACCGACATGAAGACGATCCCAGGCGTGCTCACCGCGTCCGAGTGCGCCTCCCACATCGCCCGCGCCGAGGCCGCCGGCTTCGACGAGGCCCCGATCACGACGCGCACGGGCTTCGTGCGCCGGCCCGACATTCGCAACAACACGCGCGTGATGGTCGACGACGCGCCGTTCGTCGCCACGCTCTGGCGCAAGTTGGCCCGCCACGCGCTGCCCGTCCCCGGCGCCACGCCGATCGGGCTGAACGAGCGCCTGCGCTATTACCGCTACGACCCCGGCCAGTTCTTCGCCCCACACCACGACGGCGCGTTCGTCCGCTCCGAGACCGAGCGCACCTTCGTGACCGTGATCGTGTACCTGAACGACGACTACCTCGGCGGCGAGACCATCGTGGCCGGCGAGCCCGTGCTCCCGCGCGAGGGCCAGGCGCTCCTGTTCCACCACCCGGTGCTCCACGAAGGCGCGCCCGTGGACATGGGGCGCAAGTACGTGCTGCGGACGGACATCCTGTACCGGCTGGACTGACACGGGAACAGGGCGGACGGACCGCCCGAGCGCGGCCGCCGCGGCGACGGGGCCTTGATTCGCCGAACGCTCGCCCCTCCTCCCCCGCCTCCGCAGCGGCGGCCGCCCTGGGCCGTCCGTCTGCCCCTGCCCGGGTGGATCTGCCGATGCTACGGTGGCGCCATGCTGCTCGCCCTTCTTGCCTGCTCCCCCGCTCCCGACGCCACCACCCCCGCGACCACGGGCGCCGCGACGTCGTCGGCCGTGCCGGCGCCCGCACCGAAGAAGCTGACCGTCGCGCTCAACTGGTACCCCGAGCCCGAGTTCGGCGGCTTCTACGAGGCCGCGCTGGCGGGCACCTACGCGGCCGCCGGCCTGGACGTGACGATCCTCCCCGGCGGGCCCGGCGCACCCGTGCTGGAGCTGCTCGCCTCCGGAAAGGCCGACGTCGCCATCTCCGGCGCGGACGACCTGTTGATCCGCCGCGCGCGGGGGCTCGACGCGGTCGCCGTGCTGCCGGGGTTCCAGGACACGCCGGTGGGGTTGATGACACACACGGCGTCGGGTGTGACACGATTCGAGGACGTGAAGGGCAAGGTGGCCATCGAGGCGGGATCGCCGTTCCAGCAGTTCCTCTGGGGCAAGTTCGGTTGGGAGGGCAAGGTGGAGCCGGTGCCGACGACCGGCTCGATTGGCCCGTTTGCCGCCGACCCGACGCTGATCCAACAGGCGTTCATCACGAGCGAGCCGTGTGTGGCGGAGGGGCAGGGCCTCACGATCACGTTCCTGCCGGGGCGTGACGCGGGGTGGAACCCCTACGCGTCGCTCGCGGTGGTGCGTGGCGAAGACAAGGGCTCGGCGTGGGTCAAGGCGTTCCACGACGCGAGCCTCGCGGGCTGGAAGAGCTACCTCGCCGATCCGACCCGCGGAAACACCGAGATCGGGCGCCTGAACCCGAACCTGCCGATGGACCGCATGGGGTGCATCGTGGCGCGCCAGAAGCCGTTCGTGGAGGGGACCGACGGCGTGGGCGTGATGACGGCGGCGCGGTGGGAACAGACCGCGGCGGCGCTCAACTCGGTGGGCCAGAAGGTGGACGCGGCGGGGGCGTGGGTAGATCTGGGGGGGTGATCTCCGCGGGGGACGCCGAGGTTTGGAGGCGGTCGAACGCCCGCGCTCGCGCTATGGGCGCGGGCCATGCAGCAGAACACGCTCCGGTGGTTCCACCCCGTCCTTCCTGCCCGCGCGCTGAAGGCACGGCCGCGCCGGGTGCTCCTCGGAGGCCGCGCGTGGGCGCTGTTCCGCGGGGTCGACGGCCGCCCCGCCGCGGTGGCAGACCGGTGCGCGCACCGCTTCGCGCCGCTCTCGGATGGCCGCGTGGCCGCGGACGGGCGGCTCGCGTGCCCGTACCATGGGTGGCGCTATGACGGGGCGGGGCGCGGCGAGAGCGCCACCCAGGCGGGGCTCGGCTGCAAGGTGGACGCGCTCCAGGTGGTCGAGCGGCACGGGTGGCTCTGGCTCGCCCGCCACGACGCCGATGCTGCCACGTTTCCCGAGGTGGGCGAGGCGGGCTACGTCCCGGCGGGGGGCTTCTCCGTACGGTTCGACGCCCCGCTCGCGCTCGTGCTCGACAACTTCGGCGAGGACGAGCACCTCCCGTGGGTCCACACGCGGCTCGGCTGGGACGCGGCGCACCTCGGCGAGGTGGTGCACGAGACGCGCACGTTCCCAGACCGCACCGAGGTCGCGTGGCGGGGGCCGCAGCGCCGCTCCCTGCTCGTCCACCTGCTGCTCCTGCGCCCCGGCGACCGCTTCGAGAACGAGTGGGTGCACCGCTTCGACCCGGTCCGGGCGAGCTACCGCATGTCGTGGAGGGCGCCCGACGGACGGGTGCGGCCGTTCCGCACCCGCGTGGACATCTTCTTCGTCCCCGAGTCCCCGGAGACGACCCGCGTGACCGTTTTCCCCCATGTCCGCATCGAACCCCCGTTCCTTCGGGTGTTGCTGCCGCTCGTGACCCGCGCGACCCGATTCCTCGGCTTCCTCGAGGCCCGGGACGACGCGCGTTTCCTCGCCCGGATGCATGGCGTTCCCGCCTCGCTCGAGGGGGCGCGGCTCGGGCGGTTCGACCAGGCGCTCGTCCACAACCGCGCGCTGCTCCGCCGGCTCTACGAGGAGGCGGGATGACACACCCCACCCGGTACGTCCACCTCGAGGACGCGCGCCGCCGTCACGGCGCCGACGTCGACCGGTGCGGCGCCTGGCTGCGGGTGGGCGACCCCCTCGCGGACGCCGCCGCCGCCGCGCTCGCCCCGCTCCCCGCCGCCGAGCGCACCCCCCTCGTCGACGCCGCGCTGCGCGGTCGCCTCCAAGGCGCGCCTCCCGCGCTCGCCGACCTCGTCGTGAGTATGCGGACGCTCCCGCCGTGGGTGGACCGTGCGCGGATGGGCCGGGGCGCGGCCGCCGTCGTGCGGGCCGGGCTGCCCGCGGGGCTCGTGCTCGGCTGCTCCTCACTCGTCCTCGGCTTCTGCTCGCCGGCCGGCAACAAGCCGCTCGTCTTCACCGGGCGCCTCGAAGGGGCCGCGCGCCGTCGCCTCGCCGAGACCTCCCGTTTCGTCCACGCGCTCACGACGCCGGGCGGCGCCCTGCCCGGAGGAGAGGGGTGGATCGCCGCGGCGAAGGTGCGTCTCATGCACGCGGCGGTCCGGCGCGCCCTGATGGCCTCGCCGCGCTGGACGGCCGACGACTGGGGCGTCCCCATCAACGCCTTTGACAGCGCGGGCACGATCCTCCTGTTCTCGCTCCTCGTGGCGGACGGCCTCGCCGGGCTCGGCTTTCCGATGACGGCGGAGGAGCGCGGCGATCTGCTCCACCTGTGGCGCTACGTGGGGCACGTCATCGGCGTCCCCGAGCCGCTCCTCTTCGCGGACGAGGCGAGCGCGCGCGCGTTCTGGGACCTCGTCGTGACCACCCAGGACCCGCCGGACGGCGACGCCCGACTGCTCGTCCACGCGACGCTGAACGGGGGCCTCGGCCCGCGCGAGACGAACATCGCGACGCGGGCGCGCGCGCGCGCGGTGCGGGGCGTCGCCTGGGCCACGGCGCGCCGGCTCCTCGACCCCACACTCGTCGCGGACCTCGACTTCCCGCCGCCCGACGGGTGGGACCGCCTGCTGCGCCTCCTCCACCCGGCGAACCGCGCGCTCACGCGCCTGCGCTCCCCGCGGCTCGATCGGCATCGCTACGCCGCGGGCGTTCGGTACTGGGAGGAGGTCGTGCGGGAGGGGCTCGCGGGGGTGCCGGCGGACTTCGCGATGCCCGGCCGCGGATGATGCGCCGGAGGGCGGCGCGGCGCTATCGAGCGGTGGGCTCCAACCGGTGCACCACCACCTCGCCCGCGATCCCCATGCGCGGCGGGAGCCCGGTGTGCCAGTTGCCCCGGTGCACCCAGAGCCGCGTGGCGCCGCGATCCCAGGGCCCCTGGTCGTAGACGCCGAAGGGGCGGAGCACCGACCACGGCACGCCGAACATGTCGGTGCCGACCTGGCCGCCGTGGGTGTGGCCGGACAGGACGAGGTGGAAGCGGCCGTCGGGGACCCAGGCGAACAGGCGCGGATCGTGGGCGAGGAGCACGCGGACGTGGGCGTCGGACGGAGGCAAGGCCTCGACCGCTTCGAGCAGGCGGGCGCGTGCTTCACGCCAGTGGAAGTTCACGCCGGCGATCTCGACGGTGACGGGGCCCACCGCCACGTGCACCGCCTCGTCGACGAGCATGGGCACCCCGATCGCGGCGAACTCGGCGCGGAGGGTGTCGGCGATGGGGAGATCGTGGTTGCCGAGGCACGCGAACGTGGGCGCCTTCAGGCGGGCCAGCCCCTCGAGGAGGAAGTCGTGGTGCTGCTCGGAGAAGGGCATCACGTGATCGCCGGTGACGACGACCAGGTCGGGCGCGAGGGCGTTCACCCGGTCGACGAGCGCGAAGAGGTCGACGCGGCGCATGGTGGGGGAGACGTGGATGTCCGAGAGCTGGACGATCCGCACGGGCGCGGGCAGGCCGGGCACGGAGACGACGTGTTCGCGGGTGCGCTCGCCGAGCCGTGTCCACGCCCAGCCCCAGAGCGCGAGGCCGGCGGGGAGGAGGAGCAGGGCGCCGGGCCAGAGCACGAGGGCGCCGGTGAACGCGGCGTACGGGCCCCGCACGATCAGCAGCAGGCCGCACCACAAGGAGAACGCGAGCGCCGGCTGGCTCAACCGCGCCGCGAGCATGAGGCGGCCGGCGTCCCGGCGGCGGTCGAGAACGTGGAACAGCGCGTAGATGCTGACCGCGCCGATCGTGAGGACCACGCCGAGGAGGGCCCGCGCGAGGCCGTCGACGCCCGCGCCCGCCGCGCCGATCCAGAGCGCCGGGTAGATCGCGACGCAGCCGGCCACCAGCAACGCGACGGCGTGATCGTTCGCCGTGGTGCCGCCGCGGTACACACGGGCGACCGTGGCGAGCGTGACGACGCCGCCCCCGATCAGCGCGACCATCGCCACCTGCTCCGCTCGCGAGCCATGTTTCCCCTCGTCGTCGGCACTCTAACGAGGCCGCCGCTTCCCACGCGCCCGCCCAACGAGTAGCCTCGCCTCCCCATGCCGCGCCCCCCCGCCCCCGAGTCCCTCGATCCCGCGCTGGTGCTGCTGCTGCTGGAGGACGACAACGCGCGGCGGCGCCTCACCTCGTGGCTCGGCACCCGGCAGGTCGACGAGATGGTGGCGCTCGCGGGGCGCGGCGTGCCCGAGGAGGACGAACAACGCCGGGTGGTGGTCCTGCACGGGATCATGGGCGGCCAGCTGGTGGACCGGCGCGGCGTGCACGAGGACGTGATCTGGTTCGACCTGCCGCACCTGCTCTACGCGGACGGCATCGAGCGCCTGCGCCTCACGGAGGCCGGCCGGGACGCCGCGCGCGGCAGCCGGCTGGAGGCCACCCGCCCGCTGCGGATCCTCTACGATCTGCTCGCGTGGCACCTCGCGGGGGTGGGCGGCTTCCGCGTGCACTCGCTCGCCTACGACTGGCGCAAGAACATCGATCTGGCGGCCGAGAAGCTGCACGGGGACCTCGAGGCGCTCGCCGCCGGCGATGACGACGCCCGCTTCACCGTGGTGGCGCACTCGCTCGGCGGCGTGGTGACCATGCGGTACGCCACCCGCTTTCCGGCCGCGGCGCGCCGGCGCCTGGAGCAGGTGGTCGTGATGGGATCTCCGCTCGCCGGATGTTTCGAGCCGTTCCAGCTCTGGTCGGGTGTACACCCCACCGCGGCGCGGGTCGACCAGGTGTCCGGGCGGGGCGATCTGGTGCGGCAGGTGTTCGCGACGTTTCCGAGCATGGCCGAGCTCTGCCCCGATCCGCGGCGGTTCGACAGCGAGGCGCTCCTGGACGCCCGGACCTGGCCCGACCTGCCGACGCTCGGGCCGCTCTTCGGGCACGGCCGCGCCTGGCGGGACAAGGCCGGCGTGCCGGACTTCCTGCTCGATCGGCTCGACGTCGTGCTCTCCGCGGCCCACGACACGTGCGTGGGCCTGGTGCGCGGCCCGAGCGTGGCGGATCCCGTCACCCAGCGCCTCGGGCCCGGGGACGGCTCGGTGCCCGTCGCGTCCGCGTGGTGCCCGGGGGCGCGCGGGCACTACGCGGTGCCGACGCACCACCCGTTGATGCCGCTGGACCACGGCGTCCGCGCGCTCGTCGTGGCGCTCGTCGCGAGCAACGGCGCATCCGGGGGCGAGACTGCGCGCGTGGCGTCGCTCGCCGAGCTGGAGTCCGCGCACCCGGGCCCGACGGCGGACGCCGCCCCACCGGCGCCGCTCCAGTCGTTCCAGGCGCGGGCGGGCCGCGGCGACGCCTGCAACGGCGACGGGATGTGGCTGCTCGGCTGCAACGTCGCGTCGCCGGGGGATCCGACGGCGGGCGGCCGGCCCCTCGATCGGGTGGCCCCCCGGGGCAGTGGGCCCCGCGAGCCGCGGCCGTTGTGACCGCGCGCCTCCGCGTCGGACACGAATCCCCGGCGCGGGGATCCAATCGGCGGCGAGGCGGCATGGTGAGCGTGGGAGCCAAATGCACCTCGCCCAACGTCCCCGCGTCCCCTGCCCCGTCGCCACGGCGTTCGTGACCACCTGGGAGTCCGAGCTCGGAGACAACGATCGCAGGCGCATCGTGGCGCCCCTGCGCGCGCGCCTGGGCGGCACGCGCACCGGCACCGGCACCGCGGTACAAAAGGCGGCGGCGTCGTGCGACTGGTTGGTCCACACGTGCGCGCCCGCGTGGCTCGAGATCGCCGACGGCGATCCGGTGGCGCTCTCCGCGCTGCGCGCGTGCCCCACCCTCGTCGTCGACGCGGACACCCGGAAGGGCCGCATCGCCATCGACCGCGCCATCCAGTCCGTCCTGGCCGCGCGCATGATCACGTGCAACGCCGCGTGGACCCGGAGCCGCCCCCCGCGGGACGAGCTCGGGGAGCCGGGGCGCCTGTTGGCCGAGCAGCTGCTCCCCCGCGCGCTCGAAGGCACGCTGGGGCGCACCGGCTTTCACGCCGCGATCGCCGCCGCCGACCGCGCCCCGTTCACCAACCGCTGGCCCACGCTGCGCGACCACCTCCTGGGCCTCGCGCAAGCGGCCACGGCAGCCTTGACCTGGCAGGCCATCTGGGCCGCGACGGGCGCGCGCGAGAACGGCGCCGGCGCCTGGGCGAGCGGCGCCGAGCGGCGCCTGGACCGCGAGATCACCGTGCTCACGGCGCACTTGCAGCCGCACGCCCTGCACCTGGCGCAGCAGATCCTGTCGCCCTGACTGTTCGGGTACTCGCGGCGGGTACGCGCGGCGTGTAGGCGCGGCGGGTAGGCGCGGCGGGTAGGCGCGGCGTGAAGGATGGCGGCGCGTCGGCGCGTCGTCTACGTCCGGCGCGACGGCGCGCCCGCCTCTCCCTCGGCGAACCTACCGCCCTTCGCAGGCCGCCACGGCGCTGGGGCCGGACGCGAGCAGCCAGGGCGCCGCGACGGCGCAGCCGCCGAGCACAGAGGCGGACGCCGCGGCGATCTTTTCCACGTCGGCGCGACGGCCACCGCCGCCCCCGGTCACGTAGGAGCGGGAGGCGTCGATCACCTCGCCGTGCCGGGCGAGGTCGAACAGGGCCCGGATGCGACGGACGGTCAGCTCGTCGCGCACGCCGGCCTGGGGGCCGACGATGGCGAGGCCCCGATCGAGGGCATCGAGCGCGTCGGCTCCGGGAGCGCCGGAGGCCTGGAGAGCTCGGGCGCGCCCGAGCAGGCCGGCGGCGGACTGCGGCAGGCAGAGCACGCCGTCCCCCGCGCCCAGGGCACGCGTGGACTCGGCGCCGCAGTCGACCTCGACGCGGCCGTGCCGCACGTCGACCCGGGTTCCGAGCGTGTCCCGCGAGACGGTGAAGCCGGTGCCGACCACGCGCACCTCGGCCTCCCGCGTGAACACGGCGAGGCGCACGCCCTTGTCCGGGGTGACCTCGACGTTGAGCAGCCCGCTGTCCCACTTGATGTGGGGCGCGTCCGACTGGCCCTCGATGGTGCCCGTGCCGTCGAAGCTGAGCGCGACGTTGGGGATCGACGTGTCGATCTCCCAGCCGTGGCCGGACTCGAGGGTGCTCGCCATCGCCACGGGCGCGGGCGCCACGGGCTCGATCGTGGTGCGCGCGACCAGCAGGGAGGCCGCGGCGAGCGCGCCGGCGGTGGCGCCGATGCCGATGAGGCGGAGGCCGCGGGCGCGCGGAAGGTCACGCGAGGCCGCGGTCCTCTCCTGGGCACGGCCGGCGCCGACCCGCACGCGGACGCGCTGACAGGACGCCGGCGAGGGGGCGGGGAGGCCCTGCAACAGGGTGGCGGCACGCGCGTCGTCGCGGAGCTCGTCTTCTTCGGTTCTCATGCGTCCTCCCCAACCAACCCGGCTCTCGCCGCAACCTCCAGAAAGCGTGCGCGGGCGCGACGCATCCGGCTCTTCACGGTCCCGTGGGGGATGTCGAGCATCTCCGCGACCTCACGGTCGGAGCGCTCCTCCACGAGGCACAACAACAAGACCTGGCGTTCGGCCAGCGGGAGCTGATCGAGCACCGCGCGGACCCGCTCCGACGTTTCGTTCATCGCGACCAGCGACGCGGGCCCGCGGGCGGGATCCGGCGTGTCGATCGTGAGGCCGGGCACCCAGCGGCGAACCCACGCGCGGCGGCGGTGCTGGGCGAGCACGCGGCGCGTGATGCCGAACAACCACGCGGCGGTGTGGGCCTCGTCGTACAGATGGTCGATCCGACGGAGCGCGATGATCAGCACGTCGTGCGCGGCGTCCTCTCCGTCGACACCCGGGCCGCCCAGGTGCGAGCACCAGCGCACCACGGCGGGCAGCCACTCGGCCAGCAGCCGATCGCGATCGTCCGTGCCGCCGCGGAGGGTCGTCAGCTTCATTGGTTTGACCAGGAGGTCCATCGATCCCGTGAATGCCGCGACATCGTAGATCGGATCAGGGATTCGACACCTTTTTCGACGCTCCGCCGGGGACCGGTCGGAAGGCGACGCCGGCCCGCGCGCTCCAGTCGCCGAAACGATTGCTGGTGTCGTTCTGCTCGGACGCGAGGTGCACCTGGCGCGTGTCGAGCTGCATGTGCACCCCGGGCTCGACGAGCAGGCCCGGCGCGACCAGGATGGGGAGCTCGAGGCGCGTGGAGAGCACCGGGATCAACGCCACGCCGACAGGCTCTCCGTCCTTCGAGAAGCTGCGGCCCGCGACGCCGACGGTGACGCCGAAGTCGAAACGCAGCGGCTCGGGAGCCGCGTACCAGGCGCCCACCCAGACCTCACCCGACCAGTAGCGGACATCGCCCTCGATCTGGGGGAGGTCGGCCGGCGCGGCGATGGAGACCCCGAGCGCGGGGCGGAGGGGGCTCTCGCCGACACGCTGGAGCTCGGCCCAGACCAGGCCGGTGGGCGTGGACCAGGGCCGGACCTCGAGGGCGACCCCTACGCGCGGCTGGAACGTGGGGTGGACGGGCTCGGGCTCGGGCGGAGGCACCACGACGGGCACGGGAACGGGCTCCGGCGGGGGCGGCGGCACCACGACCACGGGGGCGGGCGGGGGCGTGACGCGCGGACGCACGGGGGGGGGCGGCGTGACCGCCACCTTCACGGGCGGCGGGACGGCGATCGGCTGGAGGAGGCTCGCCGCGAGCATCGCCAGATCCTCCCGGTCCTGCTCCGTCTTGGGAGGGGCAACCGGCGTGACGTGCACGATGCCGTCGAGATCGCGCACCCGCACGGTCCACGACGTGGCGCCCCCGGTCACGTCGACCCACGGCCCCTCTCCCGGCACGCCGACGGCGAGGCCCGCGATGGTGAGGGCCTCCTGCCAGTCCGCGACGCGCTCCTGGGCCGGGAGGCGCACAGGCACCGCGGCCTGGGCGGCGGCGAGGAGGAGGAGGAGCATCGGCGTCATTGGCGCGACATCATTCAGTCCGTACGGCCACGGCGCACGCACCGCACGATTTCTTGACAAGCCCGCGGGCCCGGCGCGGCCCGGGGCGCACCCATCAGAGGCCCCTGGCCCTTCGCGGGCTGCCCGTGACGGCTTCCGTGATATTTCACGGGATATCCGCGGGAGCGCGTTGCCCGCCGACCGCGACGCAGCCGTACACCCGCCTTTTCTCCCGTCAGCACCGACGGCACGATTCTTGCCGTTGCGCTCCGCGACCGGAGGCTCCATGTCCCTCGCCCTTCTCCCGATTCTCCTCGCCTGCACCCCCGACGCGCCGTCGGATCCCGCGGCGACGCCCGGTCCGGCCACGCCCCCGGCCGTCCGCGAGCTCTCGCTGGGCGCCTACACGACCCCGCGCGAGGCCTACGGCAAGGCCATCCTGCCCGCGTTCGCGGCGTCGTGGAAGGCCAAGACCGGCCAGACCGTCACCTTCCAGGAGTCGTACCAGGGGTCCGGCTCCCAGGCGCGCGCGATCGTCGAGGGCTTCGAGGCGGACGTGGCGGCGCTCTCGCTCGACCCCGACGTGGGGACGATCGAGAAGGCCGGCCTCGTCAAGCACGACTGGCGCGCCGGCCCCCACGGCGGGATCGTGACCAAGAGCATCGTCGTCATCGCCGTGCGCGCGGGCAACCCCAAGGGCATCAAGGACTGGGCGGATCTCGCGCGCGACGACATCGAGGTGTTGACCCCCAACGTGCGGACCAGCGGCGGCGCGATGTGGAACGTGGCCGCGATCTGGGGCGCCGCGACCCGCGGCAAGGCGGGCGGGGCCGCGGGAGATCTTGCGGTGGCCGAGCAGCTCCTCGCCGGCATCCTCGGCAACGTCAAGGTGATGGACAAGGGCGCCCGCGAGTCCATGGTGACGTTCGAGAACGGCGTCGGCGACGCCGCGATCACCTACGAGAACGAGGTGCTCGTCGCGAAGCAGGAAGGCAAGGCGATGGACTACGTCGTGCCGACCTCGACCCTCCTCATCGAGAACCCGGTGGCGGTCATCGACACGAACGTGGACGCCCACGGCACGCGCGACCTCGCCGAGGCCTTCGTGGCCTTCCTCACCACCTCCGAGGCCCAGCAGTCCTTCGCGAAGTACGGGCTCCGCCCGGTGGACGAGACCGCGACGCCGCCCGGCCTCCCCGTCGTGACCGACCTGTTCACCGTGCGCGACCTCGGCGGCTGGCCGGCGGTGCAGGAGAGCCTCTTCGCGAAGGGCGCCGCCTACGACCGCGCGCTGAGCGCCGCGCAGGCCACAAAATGAACGCGGCCCTGGCCGAGAGCGCGCCGAAGGCGGAAGGGGGGGCCCGCCGCGCGCGGCCCTTGCTGTCCGATCGGGCCACCGCGCTCGTGCTTCGCGGCGGGTTCGGCGCCTACGTGAGCGTGCTGGTGGCGCTCCCGCTGCTCGCGCTCGTCGTGCGCGGCCTCTCGGACGGGCCCGCCGCCGCCGCCTGGGCCGCCATCACCGCCCCGGCGGCCGTCGCGGCGCTCGGCCTCTCCCTCGGCACGGGCCTCGTGGCCGCGCTCGTCAACGGGGTCGCGGGCACCGCCATCGCCTGGGTGCTCGTCCGGTGGGACGTGCCGGGCCGTCGCCTCCTCTCGGCGCTCGTCGACCTCCCGCTCGCCGTCCCCACGCTTGTCGCCGGCATCCTGCTCGTGGCGCTCTTCGGCCCGCAGACGCCGGTGGGCGCCTGGCTCGTCCGCCACGACCTCGCCGTCGCCTACGCCCGCCCCGGCATCGTGCTCGCGCTGCTCTTCGTCACCCTCCCCTTCGTCGTGCGCGCAGTCGAGCCCGTGCTCCACGAGCTCGATCCCGCCGAGGAGGAGGCCGCCACCACGCTCGGCGCCGGGCGTTGGCTCACGTTCCGCCACGTGCTCCTCCCGCCGCTCCTCCCCGCGATCGCGGCGGGCACCGTGCAGGTGTTCGCCCGCTCCGTGGCCGAGTTCGGCTCGCTCGCGGCCGTGTCGGGCAACATCCCGTTCCAGACGCTCACGGCGCCCGTCTACATCCTCGGCGAGGTCGAGGGCGGCGCGCCCGGCTCGGCCGCGGCGGTGTCCCTCGTGCTCCTCACGTTCGCGCTCGCGCTCCAGCCGCTCTCCCACGCGCTCGCCCGCGCCGCGGGGTCCCGCCGTGGCTGACGGACGCGCCGCCCGCCCCCGCCCCGTCGGCGCCGCCTGGATCGTCGTGGGCCTCGTCGCGCTCTACATCGGCGCCATCCTGCTCGTGCCGCTCGGTGCGCTCGTGCAGGCCGTCGCGGCGGACCTCGGCGGGGTCGCCACCGCCCTCGTCCAGCCCGACGCCCTCCGCGCGCTCGGCCTCTCCATCGTGCTCGCTGCGGTCGCGCTCCTCCTCAATGGGGTCGCCGGGATCGTCGGCGCGCTCGTCCTCACGCGGCAGCGCTTCGCCGGGCGCCGCCTCCTCGATGCGCTCGTCGACCTCCCCCTCGCCGTCTCGCCGGTGATGACCGGGCTCGCCTTCCTGCTCCTGTTCGGCCGCAACGGGTGGCTCGGGCCGGTGCTCCAGGCGATGGGCGTGAAGGTGGCGTTCGCCATCCCCGGGCTCGTGCTCGCGACGGTGTTCGTCACCTTGCCGTTCATGCTCCGCGAGATCGCGCTCGTGCTCGAGGAGCTCGGCACCTCCGAGGAGGACGCCGCCTCCACGCTCGGCGCGACCGCGTGGCAGACGTTCCGGCTCGTGACCCTCCCCAACCTGCGCGAGGGGCTCACCCTCGGCGCCACGCTCACCGTGGCCCGCGCGCTCGGCGAGTTCGGCGCCGTGCTGGTCCTGGGCGGCGCCATCTCCGGGCGCACCGACACGGCCACGACGTTCATCCACAACGCGATGGAAGAGCGCCACACCACCTCCGCCTACGGCATGGCCCTCGTCCTCGCCGCGGCCGCCGCCGCCCTCCTGGTCCTGCTTCAACGTCCGTCTCAGACCGTCCGAGGCAAGTAATGGGAATCCGTGTCGAAAACCTGGTCAAGCACTTCCGGACACCGGCGGGTGGTGCGAACCGGGTGGTGGACGACGTGAGCTTCGAGGTGCGGCCCGGCGAGCTGGTCGCGCTCCTCGGCCCCTCGGGCGGTGGAAAGAGCACCGTGCTCCGCATCATCGCGGGGCTGGAGCAGGCCGACGCCGGCGAGGTGTGGCTGGACGGCCGCCGGGTGGACGCCGTGCACGCCCGCGAGCGGCAGGTCGGCTTCGTGTTCCAGCACTACGCCCTGTTCCGCCATATGACCGTCGGCGAGAACGTCGCCTTCGGGCTCCGCGTGCAGGGGGCGAGCCAGAAGGAGCAGACCGACCGCGTGCGGCACCTGCTCTCGCTCATGGGCCTGGGCGGGCTCGAGGATCGCCTCCCCGCGCAGCTCTCCGGCGGCCAGCGCCAGCGCGTCGCCCTCGCGCGGGCCCTCGCGCCGGCGCCGAAGCTCCTCTTGCTCGACGAGCCGTTCGGGGCGGTCGACGCCAAGGTTCGCGAAGAGCTCAGGCGATGGTTGAGGAAGCTGCACGACGAGGTGCACACCACCTCGATCTTCGTGACGCACGACCAGGAAGAAGCGTTCGCGGTGTCGGATCGCGTGATGGTCATCCAGAACGGGCGCCTGGAGCAGGCGGGCTCGCCCGTGGAGATCCTCGATCACCCCGCGACCGAGTTCGTGGCGCGGTTCGTCGGGGAGGTGAACGTGCTCGATGGCGTGATGCGCGCGGGTTCGGCGCGGTGCGGCCCCCTCGCGCTCCCCGTTACGGACGGGCCCGCGGTCGACGGCCCCGACGGCTCCGCGGTGCGCGTGGTCGTGCGCGCCTACGATCTGAAGTTCTGGCGGGACGACGAGGGCGTGGCGGTGGTCGATCGCGTGTTGCCCATCGGGGACCGCGTCCGGGTAGAAGCCACGCTCGACGGCGGCCTGCCGCTGTTCGCCCAGTTCCCCCGACGCAGCAGCCTCCTGACCGGCGTGGTCCCCGGCTCCCGCATCGCCATCGAGGTGACGCACGCACGCGCGTGGCCCGTCCCCGGCACCCCTTCCGCGGCCCATCCATGAACAACATCAGCCCCGCCGTACGCCTCCTGCTCGACACGTGGCGCGAGGTGTGCCGTCACCTCGACATCGACGAGTCCATCCGCCTGCTCGCGCCGCGCATCGCCGAGGCGCTCCCGGTCGACCGGGTGTTGGTGCGCCGGCTCGACGCGCCCCGATCGCGGCTGGACACCGTCGCGACCGGTGATGTGAACGCCGCCGACGAGCCCTCCCCCATCCGGACGCCGCTCAGCCCCGAGGAGGTCGAGCGCGTACGTGCCTGGGCGGCCGCAGGTGAGGTCCGCGCCTGGCGCCGCGGCGAGTCGGACGCGCTCCGCGAGCTGTTGTCACCCGGCCGCGGCCCGCTGCTCGCGGCCCCCCTCTCCGCGGACGACGCGTCGATCGGCCTGCTGATCCTCCAGGGCACGAGCGATCTCGGGCCCTACCTCGCCCTCGCCCGCGCGCTCGCGGAGCCGTTCGCGGCCGCGCTCGCCAACGACGCCCGCCTGCACGAGCTCGCGCGGCTCCGCGAGGCCGTGGAGGCCGACAACCGCGCCCTCCTCGCGCGGCTCGGCCGCCAGGACATCAGCGAGTCCATCGTCGGCGCCGAGACCGGCCTGCGCGGCGTGATGGAGCGCGTCGAGCAGGTCGCACGCACGGATGCACCCGTGCTCATCTTCGGCGAGACCGGCTCCGGGAAGGAGGTCGTGGCCCGCTCAATCCACGCCCGCTCGCGCCGCGCCAAGGGCCCGTTCCTGCGGGTCAACTGCGGCGCCATCCCGCCCGAGCTGGTCGACTCCGAGCTGTTCGGGCACGAGCGCGGCAGCTTCACCGGCGCCGTCGCCACGCGCCGCGGCTGGTTCGAGCGCGCCGACGGCGGCACCTTGTTCCTCGACGAGCTCGGCGAGCTCCCGCCCGCCGCGCAGGTGCGGCTGTTGCGCGTGCTCCAGGACGGCACCTTCGAGCGGGTGGGCGGCCAACGTGTCCTCACCGTCGATGTCCGCATCGTCGGCGCCACCCACCGCGACATGCGCGCGTTGCTCGCGACGGGCGCCTTCCGCGAGGACCTCTGGTACCGCGTGAGCGTGTTCCCGATCCACCTCCCCCCGCTCCGTGCGCGCCGCCAGGACATCTCGCCGCTCGTGCACCACCTCGCGTCGCGCGCGGGCCAGCGGCTCCACGGCGTGCCCCTCGTGCCGACGATCGACGACATCCGCGTCCTCGAGGCCTACGAGTGGCCCGGCAACGTGCGCGAGCTCGCGGCGGTCATCGAGCGCGCCGCGATCCTCGGCGATGGGCGTCGCCTCGACGTGAAGACCGCGCTCGGCGTGCTCCCGCCGCCCGTCGCCCGCGAGGAGGTGCGCCCCACCCTCGTCCGATCGCCGCTCCACGAGGAGCCCTCTCCCGGCACCCTCGAGGCCAGCGCGCGCGAGGCCATCGAGGAGGCGCTCGAGCGGACCCGCGGGCGCATCGAGGGCCCCTACGGTGCCGCGCGCATCCTGGGCATCAACCCGCACACGCTCCGCTCCCGCATGCGGAAGATGGGAATCCAGTGGGATCGCTTCCGTTTGGGTGGTGTTGGCTAAGGTTTGGTCGAGGCCCTTGCGGGCGAGGACGAGCCCACAAACCGTGACGACGCGGGAGCGCCGCGCCCGGTCTCGGTGGCGAGCCTGATCGTGGGAGGGCGCCTCGGGACGATCCGCAGGCCTCCTCCACGGAGGAGCGCATGACCCGTCGACTCTTGTCCATGTTCGCCGGCTTGTCGGCACTGGCCGTGCTGGTGTCCGTCCCGCTCGCGCGCGCAGGCGACGACGACGATTGGAAGGACCGTTACGACGACGATCACCGGGATTTCGACCGGGACTATGACCGGTACGACCGGGACTACGACTACGACTACGACCGCGATTACGACTACGACTACGACTACGACTACGACCGGGACTATCGGGACTATCGGTATTTCGACGACGATGATGACGACGGGGTCGACGACCGCGACGACATCTGTCCCCAGACCAACCTGCCCGACGATCTGAACGACGAGCTCGGCCGGGATCGGTTCGCGATCCTGAACGACGACGGCGTGTTCGAGACCCGGGGTGATCGCTCGCGCGACTACAGCTATCGGTACGACGCGTTCTTCACGATCGACGACACCGGCGGCTGCTCGTGTGACCAGATCATCGACGCCCTCGACCTCGGGGACGACGCGCAGGACCGGGGCTGCCGCGAGGAGGACATCGACCGCTGGATCGACCGGATCCACGGGTACTGATCCGTCCTGGCGGCGGTGATCGCGGTACCATCCGCGGATGTTGCTGTTCACCTTTGCCGCCGTCGCCGGCGTGGTGTCCGAGGTGCCTCCCGCCGCGGAGCGTGGTGGGGAGGCCCTCGGCGTGCTCGTGTGTCCGGTGGACGACACGTGCGACGAGGACGCCGCCTGGGTCACCCGCGCCCAGGGCCTCGGCGACGCGCCGATCGTGCGCCTGGATCTGCTGCTCGAGCGCGACAACGGCGGCTGGAGCGGCGGTTCGGACACCCGCGCGGCGCTGGTCACCGCGCTCGCGACCGGCGAGGCCGCCGCGGCGAAGGGCCGCTGGTCGGCGGTCGAGGCCGCTGTCATCGACGCGAAGACCGCGCTGGCCGCGGTCCGCGGGGACGTGAACACCCAGTCCCTCTTCACCGTCTGGTACCTCGAAGGCGCCGCCGCCGCGGCGCGCGCGTCGAAGGGCAACCCCGATTCCGACAGCGATCGCGGGCACGAGTACAGCTTCCGCCAGGCCGCCGCCATCGCGCAGGGGCAGGACGTGAAGGTGCCCGCGGTCGGCGCCGGCCCGGACGCGGAGGCGATCGGGCGCGCGTGGGCCGACGAGCGTCGCAAGCTCCTTGTCGGCGGCGAGGGCACCCTGGCGCTGTCGGGCCCGCCCGGCACCCGCTGGTCGATCGACGGCGCCTCGGTCGGGGTGGGCGACGGCACGACCGCGACCGGCGTGAAGCTCCTCCCCGGAAACCACCGGATCGTCGCCACGCGGGAAGACTCGGTCCGCAGCTGGCAGGGCGACGTGCCCGTGCTGGCCGGCCGCACCATCGGGGTGACCGCCACGTTCCCCCCCACCGAGTCGGCCGCGTGGCTCCAGGCCCGCCTGGACGAGGCCTTCGACACCCTCCAGGGCCCGCCCGAGCTCACCCGCGTGCTCTCCGACTGGGCCCAGCGCCACGATCTCGTCGCCCTGCGCCTCGTGCGCGTGGAGACCACGGTGGCCGCCGCCGCCCCCTCCCCCGCCGTCGGCCCCGCCGACCCGCTCCGCCCGAGCGCGGCGGATGGCGAACGTGTCGACCATGGCGACGGCATCCCCAGCACCTACGCCGAGGAGATCGTCGTCCTCGACGAGGCCGCCCGCGAGCGCGCCTCCTCCACGGAGCGGCGCCTGCGCGTGATGTGGTTCGACCCCACCCTGGGCCGCTTCTCCCTCGACGGCGGCCCGGCCCTGGCCCGCCCCGACACCCAGGAGCAACGCTTCCGCGTCGGCCTCCACCTCGGCTACGCGGGCATGATGGCCCACCACCACGCCACGGTCGACCTCGGCGGCAGCTGGCGCGTGGCCACGCTCGCGGGGGGCTCCCTCGATCTCGAAGGCCGGCTGGGCCTCGCGCGCGCCGACTCGCCCTACAACCTGTACGCCGCCTGGGTCGACCAGCAGCTGTACCACGTGAGCCTCGGCGTCCGGTGGGCGCCCACCTGGGACATCGCCCCCTTCGTCGCGGCCGGGCCCGAGCTGTACGTGCCCGTGGCGTTCGGCGGGCGGCTCTCGACCGGCGTGCAGGTCCGTATCGAGCGGCGCTGGCTGGCGGTCGCCGAGGTGCACGGCGGCTGGCTCGACCAGGGCCCGGGCTGGGGGGCGGGCCTCTCGGTGGGGCGTATGTACTGATACTGTCCACGTCGGGTCGGGCAGGCCGCCCCTCGGGGCCCCGGGTTAGAGCCGGGCGCGAAAGCGGAGTCCCCACGTGCCAGACGTCGTCGAACAACAACGGCTGATCGAGACCATCCGCTCGTCCATCATCGGGGATGATCGCGTCCTCGAGGGGCCCTACGGCCCGCGGCGCGTGACCTACGCCGACTACACCGCCTCCGGCCGCTCCTTGACCTTCATCGAGGACTTCATCCGGGACGAGGTGATGCCGCTCTACGCGAACACCCACACGGAGACCTCGGGCACCGGCCTCCAGACCACGCGGTTCCGCGAGGACGCGCGCGAGATCATCAAGAAGGCCGTGGGCGGCGGGGACGACGACTGCGTCATCTTCTGCGGATCCGGCGCAACCGCCGCGATCAACAAGCTCATCGACATCCTGAACATCCGCATCCCCAAGGATCTCGACAAGCGCTACGACCTGTCGTCACACATCCCCGCGTCCGAACGCCCCGTCGTGTTCATCGGGCCCTACGAGCACCACAGCAACGAGCTCCCCTGGCGCGAGTCCCTGGCCGACGTGATCACGATCCACGAGGATTGTGATGGCCGCATCGACATCGCCCAGCTCGAAGCCGAGCTGCTCGCCCACGCCGACCGCCCGCTCAAGATCGGCAGCTTCTCCGCGGCCAGCAACGTGACCGGCATCGGCACCAACACCCGCGCGGTGTCCGCCCTGCTCCACAAACACGGCGCGCTCTCGTTCTGGGACTTCGCGGCCGCCGGCCCGTACGTGAAGATCGAGATGAACATGAAGGACGAGAGCCCCGACGGGGATCTGGTCTACAAGGACGCGATCTTCCTCTCCCCCCACAAGTTCATCGGCGGGCCGGGCACGCCGGGCATCCTCGTGGCGAAGCGGAGCCTGTTCAAGAACCAGGTCCCGAGCATGCCGGGCGGCGGCACCGTGTCGTTCGTGACGGACGAGCACCACAGCTACGTGACCAAGCCCGAGCGCCGCGAAGAGGGCGGCACCCCGGCGATCATCGAGTCGATCCGCGCCGGCCTCGTGTTCCAGCTCAAGGACGCGGTCGGCGCCGAGACCATCCGCACGCGCGAGAGCGCGTTCATCCACCGCGCCATCGAGTCCTGGGCGCAGAACCCGAACATCCGCGTGCTCGGCAACCACAAGGCGTGGCGCCTCTCCATCGTCAGCTTCATCGTGCGCCACCACGACGTGAACCTGCACCACACCTTCGTCGTGGCGCTGCTGAACGACCTGTTCGGCATCCAGGCGCGCGGCGGCTGTTCGTGCGCCGGCCCCTACGGCCACCGCCTGCTCGGCATCAAGCCCGCCGTGAGCGACGGTTTCGAGTGCCTCGTCATCCGCGGGCTCGAGGGCATTCGCCCCGGCTGGGTGCGCGTCAACTTCAACTACTTCATCTCCGAGACGGTGTTCCAGTACCTCATCGACGCGGTCAACTTCGTCGGCGAGCACGGCTGGAAGCTGCTCCCGCACTACCGCTTCGACATCACGACGGGCCTGTGGAAGAACCGCGCGGCCAGGCCGCCGCAGGTGCTCCGCATGCACGACCTGTCGTATCGCCAGGGCGCCCTGACCTACCGCGCGCGGCACGTCACCGAGCCCGAGTGGGCGCTCGCCAGCTACCTCGAAGACGCGCACCGCGTCGTGGCCGAGGCCGTCGCCAGCTACCCCGGGCTCGACCTCGGCGACCCTCCCCTCCCCGAGGCGGCCGAGAAGTTGCGCTGGTTCCCCCTGCCCTCCGAGGCGCTCGCGGAGCTGACCGAGTCGGGCCCGATGCCGGCGCATCCGCCGGTGCACCTGGGGCCGTAGGGGCATCGGTCTTTTGGGGCAGGGGCTCCGCCCCCGCAACGCCCCGAAGGCACCTGAAGCCAGGCTCTACTGGCGCCGACGGGCCGCGAGCAGCACGAGCGCCAGCGCGGCGCCCCACGCCGACAGCGGCCCCGACGTGCCGCACTGCCATCCGACGTACTGCTCGATCTGCCCGTCGCAGTCGTTGTCGGCGCCGTCGTTCAGCTCGGGCGCGTTCGGGTAGGTCTCGAAGTCGGCGTCGTCACAGTCGCCGTCCACCTCGGTGAACCCGTCGTCGTCGTCGTCGTAGAGCTCCGTGCCCTCGTCCACCACGCCGTCGCAGTCGTTGTCGAACAGGTCGCCGACCTCCACGCCGCCGGGAAACACCGTGGGGTCGGCGTCGGCGCAGTCGCCGTCGCGCTCGGCGTAGCCGTCCCGGTCGTCGTCGTAGACGTCGGTCCCCTCGTCCACCGTGCCGTCGCAGTCGTTGTCCTGGCCGTCCTCGGCCTCCGCGGCGCCCGCGTAGGTCCAGGCGTTGCCGTCGTCACAGTCGCCCTGCTCCTCGGAGGTGCCGTCGCCGTCGTCGTCGTGGATGGACGTGCCCTCGTCCACGAGGCCGTCGCAGTCCTGGTCGCGGCCGTCGCCGACCTCGGTGCCGCCGGGGAAGATGGCGGCGTTGGTGTCGTCGCAGTCCCCGGTCGCCTCGGTGTAGCCGTCCACGTCGTCGTCGTAGACATCCGTGTCGTCGTCCACCACGCCGTCGCAGTCGTTGTCGAGGCCGTCCGCGAACTCCTCGGCGCCGGGCCAGGACCACACGTTTCCGTCGTCACAGTCGCCGTCGTTCTCGGTCCACCCGTCGCCGTCGTCGTCGAACGCCGCGGTCTGATCGTCCGCGATGCCGTCGCAGTCGTTGTCGGCGAGGTCGAGGGTCTCGGTGGCGCCGGGGTAGCTCCCGGCGGCCGCGTCGTCGCAGTCGCCGGCGTCTTCGGAGTAGCCGTCGCCGTCGTCGTCGTAGCGGGCGGTGCCCTCGTCCACGATGCCGTCGCAGTCGTTGTCGAGCGTGTCCGCCCACTCGTAGGCGCCCGGGTAGGACAGCCCGTTGGTGTCGTCACAGTCGCCGCCGGTCTCGGCGTAGCCGTCGGCGTCGTCGTCGTAGACGCTCGTGCCGTCGTCCACCATGAAGTCGCAGTCGTCATCCACGCCGTTGGCGGTCTCGACCGCGTACGGGTGGATGGCGGGCGCGGTGTCGTCGCAGTCGCCCTCGGCGGTGGTGTAGCCGTCGCCGTCGAGGTCCTCGGTGGCGAACGCCTGCCCGATCGCGAGGGGGCCGAGCAGGAGAGACACGAGCAGCACGATCATCCGTTCCTCCTACACCGGCGCGCGAGGCTCGCGGCGAGCAGCACGCCGAGCCAGCCGCCGCCGTGGGTCGTTCCACAGGTTGCGGCGAACCATCCTTCGGGCGCCTCGGTCGCGCCGTCACAATCTCCGTCGCGGCCGTCGATCCGTTCGGTGGCGCCGGGGAACGTGTGGGCGTCCCCGTCGTCACAATCGCCCTCGGCCTCGGTCCAGCCGTCCCGGTCGTCGTCGGACACCTCGGTCTCGTCGTCAGCCTGGCCGTCACAGTCGTTGTCCAGGCCGTCCACCGCCTCGGCCGCGCCCGGGAAGCTCTCGGCGCGCGTGTCGTCGCAGTCGAGATTGTCCTCCGACCACCCGTCGCCGTCGTCGTCGAACGCGTGGGTCGCGTCGTGGATGCGCAGGTCACAGTCGTTGTCGCGCCCGTCGATGCGCTCGACCGCGAACGGGAACGTGCCCGGGCTCGCGTCGTCACAGTCGCCGTCCGCTTCGGTCCAGCCGTCGTGGTCGTCGTCGAAACGTGCCGTGCCGTTGTCCGCGATCCAGTCACAGTCCTGGTCGAAGCCGTCGTCGGACTCCTGCGCCAAGGGGTGTGTCAGCGCGGCGCGATCGTCGCAGTCGCCCTGCAGCTCGGTCCAGCCGTCGCCGTCATCGTCGAAGGCCACCGTGCCGTCGTCCACCACGAGGTCACAATCGTTGTCGACGCCGTCGGCGATCTCGGGCGCGCCCGGAAACGCGAGGCGGTTGGCGTCGTCACAGTCGCCCGTGGCCTCGGCGAAGCTGTCCCCGTCGTCGTCGTAGACCGCGGTCCCCTCGTCGGCACGGCCGTCACAGTCGCCGTCGCGCGCGTCGGCTACCTCGTCGGCGCCGGGGTGGATCGTCGCGTTGGTGTCGTCACAGTCGCCCGCGGACTCACTCCACCCGTCGCCGTCGTCGTCCATCCCGACGGTGCCCTCGTCGATCGTGCCATCACAATCGTCGTCGCCGCCGTCCGCGGACTCGGGGGCCCCGGGAAACGTGAAGGCGTCGGCGTCGTCGCAGTCGCCCGCCGTGTCCGACCAGCCATCGCCGTCGTCGTCGTAGCCGAGGCTCCCCTCGTCCACGTTCCAGTCGCAGTCGTCGTCGACCGCGTTGTCCAACTCGACCGCGCCGGGGTGGCGTGCCGCGTCGTCGTCGGCACAATCGCCGTCACAGGTGCGATATCCGTCGGCGTCGACGTCGTAGCCCTCGTCGATCGACGCGTCGCAATTGTTGTCGAGCGCGTCGCAGAGCTCCATCGCGCCCGGGTTCACGGCCGCGTCGCCGTCGTCACAGTCACCGTCGTCCGCCACGTACCCGGAGGGACGGGTGCAGGCGACGCGGGTGACATCAGTGTCGCCGTAGCCGTCCGAGTCGGCGTCGCGGTACCAGGTGTCGGCGTCGACGGCCGAGGACTCGTCGGTGCTCCCGTCGCAGTCGTTGTCGACGCGGTCACACACCTCGTCGGCGCCCGGGTTCACCGCGGGATCGGACTCGTCGCAGTCGTCGCTGCCGTAGCCGTCGCCGTCCGTGTCGCTCCCGATGAGCTGGTGGCGGCGGATGAACACGTACGCGGACGAGAGCGTGCGCGAGCCGTGCACGATGCCCCAGGCGGTGCCCATCGCCTCGTACGTCACGGGCGCGCCCCAACTGTCACCATAATCGTAGATGCCGGTGTGTCCCTCGCCGCTCGCGTGGCGCACCCACCCGTCTCCCAATTCGGGGCTCGACCGGCTCACCCGGCTCCAGTGGGTCGACTCGTTGTAGAAGTTGTACGTGCTGTACGGGTGCGAATACGTCGTGGTGGCCGTGTACGCCGGCACCTGGAACACCTTCCCGACATAGCCCGAGCAGTCCGCGCCGCTCCACGAGCGGTTCGACGGGTTCCACGCCCCGCCGCCCCACACGTAGCGGGAGCCGACGCCCGAGGCGGCGTAGTCGATCATCTCGTCGACCGTGATCTCGGGGCACTCGGCGTGGGCTTGCATCGCGAGGAGGAGGATCACTTGGACACCATCGCGATCTTGTCGAGGCTGACGCCATCGTACGTGTGGGTTCGGAGGCGCCACAACGTGCCATCGGCGCCCAATGCCAGCTCGCGGGTGATGAGGGTCTCCGCGCCGGGCACGAGCGTGATCTCGTCGATGCGGCGCCCCTCGTCGTCGAGGAGCACCGTGCGCAGCTCGGGATCACGCATGTCGTAGTCGGGCGCGGGCCCCTCCTCGTACAGGAACAACGTCACGAGGGTGACACCCCCGCGCGCCTCGAGCGCCACGACGTTTCCGAGGGGGCGGTCGGGCGTGAGGACCGATTTGTGTGTGGCGCCGCCGCCCGCGTCGGACCACGTGATCACGAGACGATCGGCGGCCTCCTTCTCCGCGCGCACGTAGCGCCCGTCGCCCGTGGGGCGCCCGGGGTACACCGCGCCGGTCGCGACGTCGTAGGTCCGGCCGTGCGCCTGCTCGACCAACACCGTGTCACCGTCGACGAAGATGCCGGAGGGGGCGTCGAGCGTGACGGGGGTTTGGGCCAGCAGCGTGCCCGTGCCATCGATCCGTTGGGCCGACCAACTGACGGTGTCCGGGTCGTACGCGAGCAGCGCCCAGCCGCTGCCGTCCTGCGCCGCGTCGAGCGTGGCGCGCGCGGGGATGGGCACCGTGGGGAGGGCCGCCCCATCGGCATCGTAGCGGAGGATGCGCCGGTTCTCCTGGTCGAGCAGCGCCACGCCCTCGTCCGTCGCCATCACCGCGAGCGGCCCGAGGTCGGCATCCGGGTCCTTGCCGAAGTCGATCCCCCACGCGCCGACCCGCGCGACCGTGGGGCTGACCGGCCGCACGTCGCCGAGGCGGACGGAGACGCTGGCGGGGTCGACACAGGCGAGGAGGAGGAACATGCGCGGGGTGCATGCAAGCGGCGTGCTCGGCCTGCGATGCAGGCGGGGTGCGGATCGTCGCGGGGTGGGCGCGGGGTTTGGGGTGCGGAGGGGACAGGGGGCGGTGGGGGGTGGGGTGTGGGGGGGACAGGTGGGGGGGGCGTGGATTCCAGCAACGCAGGACCTGACCGGCAGGTGGCGAGTTGCTGGGCGTGGAGTCCAGCAACTCCGGACCTGACCGGCAGGTGGCGAGTTGCTGGACGTGGAGTCCAGCAACGCCGGACCTGACCGGCACGTGGCGAGGTTTTGGACGTGGAGTCCAGCAACGCCGCACCTGACCGGCACGTGGCGAGTTGCTGGACGTGGAGTCCAGCAGCTACCCGCTATACTTCGGACCCAACACCCGCGACGGAGACTCGGCCCGCCCGACTCGGCGGCGGCGCGGCTGGGAGCTTGACGAGCAGGCGATCCCCCAGAGATGCGCGCAGTGTCATGCCCTTGCTCACGGCGAGGATCACGTTCTCCGGCACCTCGACGTCACGCGCACCGTAGACACGGGCCCTTGATCCGCCGAGCAACGCGGTCACGGCGTCGGCCTTCATGTGGGCCAACGCGATCCTGGCGGCGGCCGCCCGCGCAAGCGCTTGCGCATCCGAACGACCGTGCAGGCTCGGCAGCGCGAACACCGCGGCGGCCGCGTCCGCGAGGTGCGTCGGCGCGAACACCAGCCCCGTGGGCGCGACGCCGAGGTGCCGCAGAAGATCGTCACGCGACACCCTCGGGAGGTGCGCGCACACCCGTTCCTGGATGCCGCTGCCGAGGATGCGGTACTGCAGCAGATCCGGGAGCGCGCTCCCATCGTGCACCGGGTCATCCGTCAGCCCGTGCCGCAGGTGCTGACCGAGCACGTAGTGGAACGTACGCTCCAGGTGCGCCTGGTCCACGATTGGTTTCACGTGCGTGATGTTGAACCCGTCAGGCAGTCCCAACGCCTGCGTGATCGACGACCCGATCGCCTGCGCCGCCCGGCCCGCCGCCGCGCGATCACACGCGAGCTCCGCGTGCCCGTGGTCGCCCGCGAGCCGAAACGCGAGGAGCCCGTATCGGTCCCCAATCTCGATGAACGATCGCGCGATCCGACGTCGTGACGCTACGCTGGAGGCGATCACGCGGCTGTCGCGTAGGCGGAAGGTGAGGTGGAAGCCGACGCTCATGGCGCGGAAGGTTCAGCACGAATTTCCTTGCGTCAAGTCCCTCGTGCGAGGATTCGCCCCCCCTGGCGCCGAGGTATCACAGCTCGATTGGCGAACGCGCGTCGTGACGGGGCTGGACGGCGTGTTCGGGTCGCGCTCGACCCGCTATTTCACCGTGAACCGCGGCATCGCGATGCGCTCGCCCCGGCACCGCGGGCAGCGCGAGGGGCGGCTGAGCTTGCCCTGGAACGCGTGGCCGCACGCCTTGCACGTGGCAGGGTCGACGACGAGCCTGCGGCCCTCGGTGCGCAGGCTGCGCGCGATGTGCTCCAAGTGGCCCTGCACCTCGAGCACGCTCGCGTGGACCGCCTGGGAGATCTCCAGGGCGCCGAAGGTGCCGGTCTCCAGCAACGCGACGATGCGCCTCCGGACCGTGTCCGGCTGATCGGCAGGGACGAAGGGGCCGCGGGGACGAGACATTCAGCTTCTCCGCCAATGAAACACCTATCGTGATCGCCGCGTGCGTCATGCGGAGCTCCTCCGTACGCAACGAGAAGCTGCTGGACGGGGAGTCCAGCAACGCCGGACCTGACCGGCAGGTGCCGAGTTGCTG
>JAZKFH010000004.1:0-59640 GCA_040386535.1 Myxococcota bacterium
CGCTCGGCGGACGAACTCGGCACCCCTGTTCGGCAGGTACCCCGACGACGTCCGCTGGGCGGACGAACTCGGCACCCCTGTTCGGCAGGTACCCCGACGACGTCCGCCGAAACGGCCGCGGCACCGGCGCGACGAGGACGGCCGTCTTGGGACCCGACAGATCTCGCGTCACGACCGGCAGTGAGGCCCGCTCTGTCGGGTCGTGGAGCCAGCTCCGCACCGCCGGGCACAAGGGCAACCGACCCAGCGGGAATAAATCGGCGTTGCTCCGTTCCGCCACGGGCGGGCGGGCGGACGAGGACCCAGAAGACCCGACAGATCTCGGCTCACGACCCGCAGTGAGGCCCGTTCTGTCGGGTCGGGCCGCGGGCGGGCGCGCGACACCGCCGCCCACCAACGCGCGGGCGCACGACACCGCCGCCCACCAACGCGCCACCGCCCACCTCCGCGCCACCGCCACATCCGCGCCGCCGCCGCCCACATCCGCGCCGCCACCGCCGACCTCCGCGCCGCCGCCCACATCCGCCGCCGCGCCAGGGGCGCGGAGGGCAGCCGCCTCCGGCGGCTGGTCCGGCCGGGCGAGCGGGAGGCTCAACTCGCGCGAAATGCCTCTTCGCCCGGCCGACCAAGCGGCTCCGCCGCGCGCCCGGAGCCGACCCGCCCTGCGTCCGCGCAGGGGCGCCCCTCCCTCCGACCGAACCCCTACGACCCGCCCCCGCACACGTCGATCGTCGCCTCCGCGACCAGCGGCCACGCCGCACCGCTCGCGACGGCGAGGCTCTCCACCGGCTCGCCGAGCGTCGTCACGGTCGAGTCGACCCGGAGGGTGCACTCACAGGTGGCGCCCTGCTCGAACGTGAGCGCCAGCACGGGGCTCCAGGCGCCGGCCGGCAGCGCAGGGGCCTCGGTGAAGCCGAGCACGACGGCGGAGGTGGCGCCGGTGTCCGCGAGGAAGGTCGCGTCGTAGCCGAAGTCGCGCAGGCCAGCCGGGGTGTCGATGACGGAGGCGCCGAGCGTGCCGGCGGTGGTCGCGGCGGTGACGGTGCAGCCCTCGGCGGTGACGGCCAACGACCACGCCTCGACGGCGAGCGACTCCGCGCGGAGCTCGACGGTGCCGGTGGACGAGAAGCGCGCCTCGAGCGGGCTGCACGCGGGCGCCGGGAGGGGAACGGCGCCCGGGCAATCGACGTCCGCGGGCAGCGAGAAGCCGCCCTCGAACAGGTAGAGGAGGAGCGAGAACGCATCGTCCAGATCGAGGCGCTCGTCGGGGACGAGATCGACCCCGGCGGTGCAGGACGGAGCGGCCCCGCCGTTCGCGACGGCGCGGAGGATCACGACGGCGTCGGCCAGATCGACGGCGCTGTCCCCGTTTGCGTCCCCCGCGCCGATGGTACCGGAGCCCTCCCGCGGGCAGGCCGTGGAGGACGGCGGGGCCGTGTCGTCCACGGGCTCGGGCTTGTCGCCGGTACACGCGGCGGCGAGCAGGAGCACGACCAGGCTCGCCATCGGATACGCTCGCGTCGTCACCACGATTCCGTCCTCGGGAGCACCCTTGTCACACGAACGCCCGTTTACGTCGACCTGGATGGCGCTCGTCGCGATCGGCCTGTCGGCCGGATGCGGGGCACCGGCGCTCGACGTCGCACCCACGCCCACGCCCACGCCCACCACCACCACCGACCTCGCGGAGTGGCCCTTCCGCACCACCACCCAGCTCGGCCTCCGCCCCGGCGGGCACGTCGCCATGGGCGTCGGCGCGCTCGACCGCGCCCCCCTCCCCCCCGCGCCGCCGGGCCCCCCCGCCGCACGGAGCACCGCCGCGCGGCTCCTCCCGACGCTCACCGGCGGCACGTTCGACCGCTCCTACGGCGCCGCCCTCGACGCCGAGATCGCCGGCCTGCCGGAGTCGCGCCGGGAGCTGGGCCTCGCCGGGGTGCACGGGGACGCCCTCTTCGGCACCAGCGCGTCCGAGGGCCTCTGCGAGGACCCGCACGTGCAGCTCTCGGTCGACGGGGCCGAGGTGTCGTTGACCGTCCCCGCGGGCCTCTGGTTCACGGGCGCGTTGGAGCGTGACCTCGCCCCGCTGCCCGAGGCGTGTGTCGCCGAGCTGCTCGCCGCGGGCTCCGTGTACCCTACCAGCTGCGACGAGGAGGACGCGCACGCCTACTTCCCCGAAGGCTCCACGTGCAACGAGTGCCTCGCGGTCGACGGGGACCATGCGCGCTGTGTCGACGCGGGAGAGTGCGCCCCCACGGCCACCCGCCAGCTCGAGCACGACGGCAGCTGGTACGGGATGCTGCGCGCGCCGGCGCTCCTGTGCGCGCCCGACCACATCGAGGACGTCATCGTGCTCGTGAAGGATCTCGCCGAGGGCGATCCGCTCCCCGAGACCTACGACCACGGTGCCGTAGCCGCCCACTGCGTGCAGGCGTGGGACGGCACGCAGATCGACCTGTTCTGCGACCTCGGCGACTACAACGCCATCGGCGACGTGCTCCCGAGCCGCGTGGACTACATCCACGCGGAGGGCGCCGAATCGACGTGGGAGGGCCGCATCTCCCTCGTGGCCGGCGTCGAGGTCGAGGGGAGCTCGTTCGCGCTCACCTGGCTCTCCGAGGTCGGCGGCACGGGCATCTCCGCGCCGAACGGCTCGGTGAAGGACGGGTGGGGCATCAACCCCCGCGCGCTCCGGCCCGGAGGGGTCGACCCCGAGAACCCCGATGACACCTACGCGCGCGAGTACATCGGCGCCTTCGTGCTCAAGATGGCGACCTGGACCGATGGGATCCTGGTGAACCCCGTGAACCACAACCGGTGCGCCGAGGCTGACTGGCAGGGCCCGCACGCCGATGGCAGCTACTCCTGCGACGAGCCGGGCGCCTGGAGCACCATCGGCTGGGGCGACGACGCCCTGGTCTCGTGGTGGGACCAGCCCGCCGGCGAGATCTACGTGTTCCCGCTCGTGACGCTCGCCACCACCGGCCTCCCCGACCCGTCGGTCCCCGGCGGCCTGCTCCCCCAGGTGCTCGGCTCCACCACCCTCGCGGACGTGGAGTGGGAGGCTTGCGCATGGCCGGAGACCTTCGTGCCGGACCGCGTGCGCCTCTACGATCCCGCGCCCGCCACCTCAGCGGAGGGCTACGCGTCGTTCGACGGGCAGACCTACCGCTTCGGCCGCGACCCCGACGTAGACGTGCGGCTGTTCCTGGCGACGAACCAGCAGCGCGGGTTCTGCCCCCCGTAGGTTCGCGGCCGTAGGCCCTACGCGCGCCTACGACGGGCCGCGAGCACGATCGCCAATCCGAACGCCCACGCGCCGGGCGACGCGCCGCCGGTCGCGCAGCCGCAACCGGCTTCGTCGGTGACGTCGCCGGTGTCGGTGTCCGTGTCCGTGTCTGTGTCGGTATCGGTATCGGTGTCCGTGTCCGTGTCCGTGTCCGTGTCGGTGTCCGTATCGGTGTCGGTGTCGGTGTCCGTATCGGTGTCGGTGTCCGTGTCCGTGTCCGTGTCGGTGTCCGTATCGGTGTCGGTGTCGGTGTCGGTATCGGTATCGGTGTCCGCGTCGGCCTCGCCCTGGTAGGCGTAGGCGCGCCCGACGAGGTCGGACTGGTAGGGGGCGCCCACGATCACGTCGTCCACGCCGTCACCGTTCACGTCACCGGCGCCGGACACCGCGTAGGCGTAGGCGTCGTCGGTCGATTCGCCGGTGAGCGTCGTGTCCGCCGCGGCGGACAACCCGGCCGAGGTGCCGGCGTGCACATACGCGCGGCCGACCGCGGAGCCGACGTAGGCGTGAGCCCCCACGATCACGTCGGCGTAGCCGTCAGCGTCGATGTCGCCCGCGCCCGACACCGCGTAGCCGAAGGCGTTGTCGGGCGCCTCGCCGGTCAGCCGCAACGCGACGGTGCTCGTGATCCCGCCCGGGGACCCGGCGTACACGTAGGCGTGGCCGGTGTTGGTGAGGGCGTTCGGGGCTCCCACCACGACATCGTCGTAGCCGTCGGCGTCGATGTCCCCCGCGTCGGTGACCGCGGAGCCGAACAGGTCGTACTCCGCCTCTCCCGTGAGCTGGATTGCGGCGGTAACCGAAAGCCCCGTCGGTGACCCGTGGAACACGTCGGCCCGGCCGGTGTACCCGTCATGCGCGAACACGCCGACGATCACGTCGCCATAGCCGTCCCCGTTCACGTCGCCCGCGCCCGACACCGCGTAGCCGAACACCTCGAAGCTCACGTCGCCCGAGAGGGTGAGCGCGGGCGTGGCCGAGACGCCGCTCGCCGAGCCCTCGTGGACGTACACCTTCCCCCGGGAGCTGACGCCGTACGGGGCGCCGACGACGATGTCGTCGTAGCCATCCCCGTTCACGTCGCCCGCGCCGGCCACCGAGTGGCCCAGCCCGTCGTTCTGCTCCACCCCGGTGAGCACGGTGGCGGCGGTGTCCGCGAGCCCGCCGGCGGACCCGAGGTAGACGTAGGCGCGACCGACATCCTCGCGGTCCCCGCCCGCCCCGTAGACAGGGGCGCCGACGATGACATCGCCATAGCCGTCCCCGTTCACGTCGCCCGCGGAGGACACGGACGTGCCGAACTTGGAGTCGGTCTCCTCGCCGGTCAGCGTGGTCGCGGGGCTGGTGGCGAGGCCGGTCGCCGAGCCGAGGTACACGTAGGCCCGGCCGGTGTCCTCGGCGTATCCGAACGCGCCCACGATCACGTCGGCATAGCCGTCCCCGTTCACGTCGCCCGCGTCGGACACCGAGAAGCCGTACCAGTTGCCCGTCGTCTCGCCGGCCCACGTGGTGGAGTAGGTGGTATCGATCGACACGGGCTGGCGGGGCCCGGCGAGGTCGATGGGCAGCGCCTCCGGACCGGGCGCCGACGAACATCCCACGAGCGCGAAGAATACGGACACGAGCATGCGGCGGCCTCGATTCGAGGGGGACTGTATGGAACCACCAGCCCACACCTTGCCCGGGCCAACATAATTACACATCCTGCATCACTTGTGGGTGTTCCGCGACCGGACGACATGAGCGGGTGAGGCCGGTGTGAGCAGGGTCGTAGACGAGCGGAGGAAAGAATGTCGACGCCGGGTTGTGCCCGGAGTTGGTGCCATTTCGACGCGTGGGGCCCGCGCTATCAAAAATGATTCGTATCCTTTTGGGCTCCGGCGCGTATCTCGTCGTGACACTGGAGAAGACATGCGCCTCCTTGCAGTCCTCGCGTTCATGTTCTCGATGGCGAGCGCTCCGGCCAACGCCGGCGTGGTGGTGAGTGTGTGGTCACCGGGCGTCGTCGTCTTCGACCCGTACGATCCCGGGTACCGGCCCGGGCCGCGCCCCGACTACATCTGGATCGCGGGTGGGTACGACGAGTACGGATACTACATCCCCGGCTATTGGCAGCCGGTGGCGCCGAACCCCGGCTACGTGTGGGCGGCGGGCTACTGGTCCGGGCGCACCTACTACGAGGGCTACTGGCGTCCCGCCGCGCAGCCGGGCCGCGCCTGGGTCGACGGCTACTACGTCGGCGGCCGCTACGTGAACCCCCGGTGGGTCGACGAGCACGAGGCCGCCCGCGCCCGCGCCGAGGCCCGCGAGCAGGTCCGGGCCCACGGCCCGCCGCGCGACCACTCGGATCCGCACCACGAGCCCGCGACGCACGCCGACTCGGACCGCGACCGCGAGCCGGCCCCGCGCGCCGACTCGGACCGCGACCACCAGCCGGCCCCGCACGCCGACTCGGACCGCGGGGGGTCCGGGCGCAAGGGGACGGCGAAGCCGGCCGGGGACGCGAAGAAGAAGTCCACGCCCGCGAAGAAGGCGAAGAAGAAGTAGGGCGCCGCGCGGGCGTCCGAGGTCGGGGCGGGGACGGCGGTCCCCGCCCCCTTCACGGCACCGCGTAGACCTCCGCGCACGTGCCGGGCCCGTCCTGGCAGATCCCGTTCACGCACGCCAGCCCGTCGGCGCAGGCCGGGTCGTCGGCGCAGGCCACGTCGACGCAGCCGTGGTGCCGATCGTAGACGGCCGTGCTCGCCGTGACGCTGCCCGGGTCGCACGCCTGGTGGGCGGGGCAGAGCGACGGATCGGCGACACACGACACCGCGCGGCAGGCGCCATCCGCGCACGCGAGGCCCTCGGCGCAGGTATCCGGTGTGCAGGCGGCGTCGCAGGCCGACCCGAAGCCGTCGGCCGAGCAGTTGTCGGAGACGACGTGGCAGCGGAGGTCCGTGCCGCAGTCGGCGTCGGAGGCACACGCCTCGGTGGGGCCGATGCCACACCCCCGCCAGTCGTTCGGCCCGGAGCACTCCAGATCGCCGGCACAGTCGGCCGTCGTGGCGCACGCGCCGTCGGGGAGGGGGCCGCCGGAGTCGGCGCCGTCGGTGCAGGCGAACAGCAGCGCGAAGAGGAGCATGGCTCCACTATAGCGACGGGCCGGGGGAACCGAGCCGATTCGGGCGCGCCCGCTCCGACCGGGCCCACGCTACGCTCCGCGCGGAGGCCTCCCCTGCTCCTGCTCGTCACCCTCCTCGCCGCGATGGCCGCGGTCCCCGTGCACCTCCTCGCCAGCGCCGCGGCGGGCAGGTTGGCGGGCGCGCGCGTGGACGAGATCGCCGTCTTCCTCGGTGCCAGCCTCCCCATCCGCGCCGCGAACCCGCGCGTCCGGTTGGGTTGGCTCCCCGGCGGCTGGGTCCGCTTCGCCGCGCCTCCGGACGCACCGGAGGCGGACCCGCTCGATCAGCTGCCACGCGGCGCTGGTTTCGCCGTGGCGCTCGCCGGGCCGGCGGCCGTGCTGGGGCTGTCTGCGTGCCTGCTCGGTCCCGCCGAGGCGCTGCTCACCGCGGGCGCCGTCTTCGAGCAGATCGCCTACGGCCTCGATCCCCAGCGCGTCGCGGGGGCGCTCCGGGCGTGGGAGGGCCTCCGGGAGAGCCCCGTGACCCTCGCCGGTGTGGTGCTCGCAAAGGTCGCCGGGTTCAATCTCCTTCCCCTCCCGACCCTCGCGGGCGGGCACGCGCTGCTCGCCCTGCTGAGGCCCCCCGTGCCCGTGCGGGTCGCGCTCACCGTGCTGGGCATGACCGCGCTGCTCGTCCTCGGCGCGGGGTGGGCGGTCGGGACGGCGAGGTTCTTTTTCGGCGGCTGACACGCGACGGAGCGTCGTGTTTAGGCTTGTGTGCTCCCCCGAAGCCCCATGCTGCTGCTGCTGTCCCTGCCCGCCTTCGCCGACGATGCCACCTTTCGGCTGAACGCCCCGGACCGCGGCTTCGAGGTGCGGCTGGCCGCCGAGCTCGGGTTCGCCGCCGTCCTCTCCCACACCATCCAATTCGACCGCGACGGCACCGAGTTCGACTACGTGCGCGAAGGCGGTCAGGACGTGTTGTTCCCGTTCGCACGGCTCGAGGCGGGCGTGGCGTGGCGGCGGAGCCATGTCGTGCTGCTGTACCAACCGTTGCTGCTCCAAGGGGAGGTGACGCTGCGGGACGACCTCGTGGTGGACGACGTGACCTTCGCCGCCGGCACCCCGATCCGCGCCTCCTACGACTTCCCCTACTTCCGCGGCACCTACCTCTACGACCTGCTCCCGGACGACAAGCACGAGCTATCCATCGGCCTCGCGTTGCAGCTTCGCAACGCGACGATCGTGTTCCAGTCGCTCGACGGCGAGACCCTCGTTGCCAACCGGGACGTGGGGCCGGTCCCTGTCCTTGCCGCCCGGTACCAGGGGCCGATCGCCGAGCACGTGTGGTGGGGCGCCGAAGCGACCGGCTTCTACGCGCCCATCAAGTACCTCAACGGAGACGACAACGGCGTGGTCGGCGCGATCCTGGACGCCTCCGTGCGGATCGGCCTCCGGCCGCGCCCGGGTGTGCTGCCCTACGTGAACGTGCGCTACATCGGCGGCGGCGCCGAGGGCACATCGGACGCGTCGACGCCCCCGGGGGACGGGTACAACAACAATTGGATCCACACGTTGGCGGTGAGCGTCGGGACGCAGCTCCGCTGACGATCAGGCCGCCGCGCGCGGAACCCGCCGGGGGCGCAGCGCCGACACCCGGCTCACCGCACCCTTGACCCACGTGTCCACCGGGAAGAAGACGACGAAGGCGAACGCGTAGTGCGGATAGGGAAACACGATCCCCATCACGATGCTGATCCCCTGGTGCATGGACCACGCGCCGAAGCTCCACAACCACCCGAGGCGCCGGTCGAGCAGCGCGAGGGGCGCGCCGACCTCGATGACCAGCGTGCCGGTGGCCGCGATCAACAACCACTCCGGATTCTGGTACAACCAGGGCACGATCGCGGTGGCGCCGCCGCCCGAGGAGACGAGCTCCTTGTACAACGCGTCGTTCCCGATTTGATCGAGCAGGTTCTTGCCCGACGCCCAGCCGAAATCCGGGTTGGTGGCGACCTTGGCCCAACCCGCCAGGAAATAGGTGATCGTGGTGACGGCGGCGACAAGCTTGAGGTTCCAGCCGAAGCGCCAGTCGACGGCGGGGAGCACGGGCGAGCACAACCACCGGCCGAGCTGAGGCCAGCGCCGGGCGAGCCACGCGTCGACCGACCACGCGGAGGCCGCCGGGCCGAGCGCGAGACACACCACATGGAGGCAGAACAGGTTGTCGGCGTGCAAGACGCCGCCCCAGGCGGTGCGGTACGAGAAGAAGAACACCGTGGACACGGCGTACAGCGGCGCGAGCAGGCGGTGCCCGAAGCCGACGAAGAAGCAGGCGGCGAGGGCAAAATGAGCGGCGTTCCAGGCGTCGAAGGTGGCGGGCGCCAGCGGCCCGTCCAGTACGCCGAGCGGCCCGACCACGTTCCATTGCGCGATGGGCGTCCGCGCGATGGCCGCGAACTTGTCGTACAACTTCCACAGCTGCCAGAGGACGAAGCCGCCGGTCGCGATGCGCACGGCCGCGAGCCGCTCGGCGGGGGCCGGCGCGAACCACCACGCGCTCACCGCCGCCGCCGCCTTCGATCCCATCGTCGCAAGCCGCGTCACGGCGCGCTCCGCTCGGGGATCGCGCAGGTGGTCAGCGTGGACTCGCTGATGGGGGTGGTGTCCCCGTCGCGGAAGTACGATTCACGCGAGAAGCGGCCGCGGAGGATCTGCACGTTCACCGCCTGGGCGTACTCCTCGCGCCGGCTCTGCCCGACCTTCTTCGCGATCCGCTCGCACAGCGGCACCAGCGCGGCCTTGCCCGCCCGCCGCGCGCTCAACAGCTGCGTCGCGCCCTGGTTGAAGCCGCCCGAGGTCCAGTAGGTCTGCGGCACCTTGTGGCGGGCGCCCGCGGGGTCGACGGCGACGACGTACACCGGGGTCTCCTCCTCGGCGCGCGGGCGCGCGAACATGGGGAACCAGGAGAGCGGGAAGTCGTCCTTGGGGGCCTCGACGTACCCCTGCCGCACGGGAGAGAGCACCACCCCACAAACGAGCAGGCTCACGACGGTGGCGGACAGGCGGTTCACGGCCGACGGGCTTAACGTGTCGGCGGCGCCGGTTGCGAGGAGCTGGGAGCGGAGGCGTTCAGAGCCAGGTGCTCACGAACCACCCGAGCAGCGCCAGCCCGACCAGGGCCCCGATCTCCGCGCCGCACCCGGGCCGCTTCTGCCCGCGCGTCCGCTTCCGCAGCCAGTCGTCCTGGTTCATGGGGAGCGGGTAACCCGGTTGCCCGCGCGGACCTGGACGCGCCCTACTCCCAGACCGTGTCGTCCACCTGGAGACGGTCCACCCACATCACCTCGCAGGCGCCGCCCCCGGTGTCCGTGCGGACCGTCGACGAGCGCGCGAGCTCGTTGGTGCCGGCATCCTGGATGACGACGAGGAAGCCCTCCAACGACACCAGATCCCCCTCCCGCACCGACCGCAGGGCGCGCCCGACGTGCGGCTTCCCCTCCGCGGGGATCGTGTGGACGTTGCCCACGTGCGTCGTGATGTAGTCACGTTCGCCGGCCGACACCGGGCCGCTCGATCGCCAGAACAGGAAGCGCGCGTCCTGGTAGAACGAGTAGGCCTCGGTGAGCCGCGCCACCTGGTCGCCCCAGGCCAGGCCGAGGTCGACGTCGAAGAAGTCGTTGGTCCACACCCAGTCGTAGGCGTGGGCGCTCAACACCTGCCCCGTGAGCGCGAACCGGTGCGTCTTGATGACGAAGAACGTTCGGTCGCCACGGCGCACGGTGACCGGGACGGGCGTGTCCAGCGCCTCCTGGGTCGGCTCCTCTCCCAACGAGCGCGGCACGGCGGCCCTGCCCCCGCGCGGGTAGTCGCGGACGGCCTCGCAGGCGAGGTAGCCCACGATGACGACGAGCAGGACGGGGAGCCAGCGGGACATCGGGAGGGGATAACCGTTCGGGCCGGGTCGGCGGGGTAGGAGCCTGGGAGGTGGACGTGGCCGTGGAGACGCTGCTCGGGCTGGTTCGGGACGAATGGCTGAAGCTCTCCCGGCGTCCCGAGCACCTCTGGATCCCGCGCCACGAGGCTGTCGAGCGGCTCCTGCGGGTGCACTTCGCCTCCTTCCCGTGGGCCGAGCCCGCGCGGTTTCCGGTCGGCTGGGCCACCATCAGCACCGTGCGGGGCGCGGCTGCCGACTACGAGGTGACCCTCCAGTGGGACGGGCGCGGGGGGTGGGGACGCCGCTATCGGTGCGTCGGCGAGCGCGTGGTGCTGGTGGAGGACCTGTGGATCAGCTGAACACGGGCGGTGGAAGGAGCGCCCTCACTTCGCCTCGATGACGTCGCCCTTGCGGACCGTGTAGTCCTCAGGGGGGAGGGCCTTTCCGTCGCGCGTGACGGTGAGGCCCTGGAAGACCGCGTCAATGCCCCAGCTCGTCTCGACCCGGGGGCCGTCCTGGAGTTGGAAGTGGAGGTGGGGCTCACTCGAGTTGCCGGTGTTGCCGACGAGGCCCAGGCGCGCGCCCGCGCGGACGCGCGAGCCGGGGCGCACGCGGACGGAGCCGGGCTGGAGGTGGGCGTACACCGACCAGTAGCCGCCGTGGTCGACGATCACGGCGTTGCCGAGCGCGAAGTAGGGGTTGAGCGTGCCGGGGATCGACTCGGGCACGCCGTCGATCGCGGTCACGACCACGCCGCCGGCCACGGCGCGCACGGGGCGCCCGTAGGCGTAGTAGTCGGACAGGCGCGTCCCGTCGCCGGAGTGGGTGGCCCCCGCCGCGTCCGTGACGACGAGATCGGTGGCCCGGCGCTGGCTCTGGTGCGAGACGTGGGCGTTGAGCTCCTGCGTGTCGCCGCCCCAGATCACATCCCACTTGCCCGCGACGGGGAAGACCGAGAGCGGGGCGGAGCGCGTGACCGCCGGGGCGCCTGGCGTTGAATGGCCGACCTGGAGGCCCTGGACCACCCCCGCCTCATCGACGTGCAGATCGAGCTGCCAGGCGCGCTTCTCCGCCTGGACCGTGTACACCGCGCGCTGCCCCGAGCCCGACAAGCGCGTGCTGCGGGTGACACACCCGCCGGCCTCCCGCATCGTCCCGACCAGCTGAGCCGCCGCCTCCGCGGGCACCGCCGCCTTCATCGGGCCACCGAAGCGCTCGAACAGCGCGGCCGCGTCGTCCCGGTTGATGTCTGCGAGGATGGCGGCCTGCACGCCGTCGACCGGGTCCTGCCCGGAGGCGGCGATGATCGGCGGGCACGCGGCGCGGGCGTGGGCGAGGAGCAGGAGGGCGAGCATCGGGGAGGGTAACGTGGTGGCCGCGAAATCGTGCGTGATGCTTGACGCGGTCACGACGGTGCGCAGCTTCGCGCCCATGCTTGGCTACCAGGTCGTCTTCCGCGCCGAGGCGGACCGCATCCTGGCGCCGGACGTCGCGTCCAGGCGAGTGTTTGCCCGCGTGGTCGCGCGCATCGGACGACCGCACGGGCTGTTCGGGTTCGGGCTGGCCGACACGCACGGGCACTGCGCGCTCGCGTGCGACCTCGCGCGCGTCAATCGGTTCGTCCACGACGCTCGCCTGGCGCTGTCCCACCACCTGCGCCTCCCGATGGTCGCGCCCGCGGTCCACCCGATCCGCGACACGTGGCACGCCGAGAGCGTGCTCGCGTACGTGCACCGCCAGGACGAGCACCACGGCGTAGGCACCGACCCGCTTCGCGAGGGCACGAGCCTCCCCGACCTGTGCGGGCTGCGCCCCTCGGGCCTCTGGCTGGCGGACACGGTGCGCGCGTTGCTCCCGCGGGTGCGACGCGCGGATCTGCTCGCGCAGTGGGGCCTCGTGGCGCTCGACGAGGCCGAGCACCTCGAGCTGCTCGCGGAGGCCGGGGCCGCGGCGATCGGGGCGCCAGCGCTCTCGGGCCGCGCGGACGACACGGTGGCGGCGCGTCGGGCGTGCGTACACGCCACGGACGCCGGTCCGAACGCCCTGGCCGAGGCGCTCGGGATCGCGGCGCGCACGGTGCGGCACCTTCGCGGCCAGGCTCCCGATCCGCGCCTCGTGCGAGCGGTGCGGCTCCAGATGGGCCTTCGCGCGGCGATCGGGCCGCCCGGTGAAGCGGCGTTCGTGGGCGAGGGTGGGTTGCCGCGGGGGCGGCGGTAGTGGTGGTGGGGGTGGAGCCACGCTTCGGGAGGCGGGCGCCAGCCCTCTCCGCGGCAACAACTCGGGGTCTCGCCATCGAGCCCCCGAGTTGTTGCCGCTCGGGGGCCGCGGCGGGGACCACCCTGCCGGCGACCGCACGGGCGAAGGCGAACAGTTTGGAAGCGGCCCGAGTTGCGCGGGCGCCCGGCGCTCCCCGCGGCAACAACTGCGGCAACAACTCGGGGTCTCGGCATCGAGCCTCCGAGTTGTTGCCGCTGGGGGACCGCCGTGGCGGCAACTCCGCTGGCGGCCGCAGGGTAGAAGGCGCGTATGGACGCACCCCGCGCGAGGGCGCCGGAGGGCGCGTGGACGCGTCAGCGGCCGCGCGGTTCGGCGCCGCCCGCTGGGCGGGCCCGCGCCAACCAAGCGCGAAGCGCGCGCCCGGAGGAGCCCGGCCCCGCCGTCTTCGGCGGGGTCGCGCCCGACCTACGTCAACATGGATCGTTCGCCAACCCCGGCGTCCCCGGCTCCCGCATCGGCGGCGTGATCGTGGTCTGGTTGCACCAGGCGTCGCTCGCGTCGTTGTCACCCGCGTCCAACGCGGCTTGGGTCACGCCGTGCGCGATCGCGGTCGTGAACCAGGTGTCGTCGTAGTACAACCAATCGATCTCGAGACCGTCGGGGCGCGACAACACGAGCTCGTCGGGGCCGTTGGCGAGCGCGAGGCCGCCGCCGTTCCACTTGCGCAGGAACCAACCGTCACACGGCACGCCGCCATTCACGGTGGGGTCGAGGTCGGCGCACAACACGACGAAATCGTGCGCCGGGACCACGAGCGGACCGTCGAGCACCCACTCGTCGATGTCGTCGTCGCGGAAGGTGTACCCGCCGATGTCGATGGGGTGGGAGGCGGTGTTGTACAGCTCCACCCACTCGCCGAGCTCGTCGTCGACGGCTTGCGGGTTGACCATCATCTCGGAGAACATCACGTCGCCGGGCTCGACCTGGTCGGGCTCCTCGTCGTCGCCGGGGTCGACCTCCTCCTCGCCGACGAGCACGGTGACCGAGGCCGCGCCGACCTCGTCGTCGCCATCGGTCGCAGTGAGGGTGACGACGTGGGTGCCGAGGGAGAGCGTGTCCGCGAAGACGGCGGATTGCCCATCGCCCGACACCGCGCCTTCGAGCGGCCCGTCGAGGTCGGAGGACCACGCGAAGGCCAGCTCGTCGGGCGCGGTGGTCAAGTCGGTGGCGGCGCCGCGGAAGCCGACGGTCTCGCCGAGGAGGAACGCCGTGCCGTCGTCCGGGGAGAGGATGGTGACGGCGGGGGCGCCCAACGGCCCCCCGACGAACACGGTGACCGTCGCGACGCCCGTGCCGCCTTCGGTGTCGACCACGGCGAGCTCGAGCGTCAGGTCGCCGAGCGGGAGGGGGTCGACGTCCAGGCTCGCGCCCACGCCACCGTCGCTGTCGACCGCGACCGGCACGTCCGCGCCGTTCGCGGTGAGCGTCACGGTGAGCGCGTCGGCGTCGTCTCGGCTGTCATACACGGTTCCCACGACGAGCAGCAGCCCGCCGCCCTGGCGGAGCACGGCGCCGTCGACCGGGGCGGTGAGGGCGGCGACCGGGTTGTCGTTGTGCCGCTTCAGATCGGTGTCGATCGCGCAGCCGGCGAGCAACAGGGAGAGGAGGGCCGTTTGGTGCATCGGGGCGGGCTCGCGAGGCCACCGTCATAGCCGAGGCGCGGGCGGACCGCTGTGGCGATCGGGTGGCGATCGGGCGGCGGGCCGGGCACCGGCTATAGTGCGCCCGATGCTCCCCCTCCTGATCGCCAGCCTGCTCCTCGGGATTGGGTGTGTCCGTGAGCCGGAGCCCGCCGCGGCGTCACCCGATCCTGACACGAAAACCACGCCGGGTGACACGGCTTCGGCGGAGTGGTGCGTCCCCACCGAGGATCTCGACGGGGTCGGCAAGGACTGGGACTGCGACGGCTACGCGTCCGACGGCTACGTCGGCGGCACCGACTGTGACGACGCGGATGCCACGATCCACCCGGGGGCGGAGGAGCTCTGCGACGGCGTGGACAACGACTGCGACGGGGAGGTGGAGAGCGAGGCGCGCTACCTCACCTGGTACCCCGACGAGGACGGCGATGGCTACGGCCGCACCGACGGCGCCGCGGTCGCGTGCGAGTACCTCGACGGGCACGTGCTCCGTGGTGGAGACTGCGACGACGGCGACACCGCGCGGTCTCCGGGCCAGGCCGAGCTCTGCAACGGCGTCGACGACAACTGCGACGGCGAGAACGACGAGGCGGACGACGACGGCGACGGGCAGCGCGTGTGCGACGGGGACTGCGACGACCGCGACGCCAGCGCCTACGCGGGCGCCCCGGAGCTGTGCAACCTGGTCGACGAGAACTGTGACGGGGTGAGCGACGGGGTCGACGAGGACGGCGACGGCCAGCGTGTCTGCGCGGGGGACTGCGACGACACCGAGCCGACGGTGTTCCTGGGCGCGCCCGAGGGTTGCGACGGGCTGGACAACGACTGCGACGGGGTCGTGCCCGCCGACGAGGCCGACGCCGACGGCGACAGTTGGCACCTGTGCGACGCCGACTGTGACGACGCGGCGGCCGACGTGCACCCCGGCGCGGTCGAGACCTGCGGGGACGGACTCGACGAGGACTGTGACGGCAGCGCCGACGGCGACTGCGCCGACTGCGACCTCGCGGTTCCCAACGACTACCCGACCATCCAAGCGGGCGTCGACGCGGCGTCGACCGGAGACGTGGTGTGTGTCGCCGCCGGCACGTGGACCGAGAACCTCGACTTCGGGGGGGCGGAGATCACGGTCGTCGGGGTGCACGGCGCTTCGCTGACTGTCATCGACGGCGGCGAGCTCGACTCCGCCGTGCGGTTCGTGTCCGCCGAGGGCCCCGCGACCACGCTCCGCGGGTTCACGCTCACCAACGGGTACGGGTGGGACGGCGGCGGCGGAGTGTACGTGGACGGCGCGTCGCCCACGTTGGAGGACCTGATCGTGACCGGGAACAGGGGCGGCTACAGCGCGGGCGGGATCCAGGTGGACGGCGGCGCCCCCACGTTCACGCGGCTCGTCGTGACCGGGAACAGCGCGTATGCCTCCTACTGCGGCGCCTCCTACGGACACGGCGGCGGCTTCGGCATGATCGGCTCGGACGCCGTGCTCGACGACGTGGTCGTGCAGGACAACTACGCCGGCTACGGCGGCGGCGGCCTGTACCTGGACGAGTCTGACGCCGTGTTGACCAATGTCACGATTCGCGGCAACACGGGCGGGCTGGTCGGAGGGGGGCTCTACATCCGGGAGTCCTCGCCGACGCTCACCAACGTGGTGGTGACCGACAACAACACCCCCTCGTATTGGGGCCTCGGCTCGGTTCCTTGGGGCGGCGGGATCGCGTTGATGACCGCCGATCCGACCCTCACCAACGTGCTGATCGCCGGCAACAACGACGGCGCGGGCGTCGGCGCGCTGTACGGGTACGACGCCTCGCCGACGCTCGTGAACACCCTCGTCACCAACAACGACGGCGGACTGTACTTCCAGAGCGGCACCCCCTCGCTCGCCTATTGTGACATTTGGGACAACGGCGCCGACTACACCGGCGTGACCGACCCCACCGGCACCGCCGGCAACCTCTCGGTCGACCCGATGTTGGTCGACAGCGACCACCTGGACGCCGCCTCCCCCCTCGTGGACGCCGGCGATCCCTCGATCCTCGACCCCGACGGCTCGCCCTCGGATATCGGCCCCTTCGGCGGGCCCGGCGCGTCCTCCTGGGATGCCGATCTGGACGGTTTTCCCGCGTGGTGGCTGCCCGGCGTGTACGACGCGGCCACGTCCCCCGAGGCGGACTGTGACGATGCGGACGCGTTCGTGTATCCCGGGAGTGGGTGCTGACGGGACTGGCCGTGGCAACGACCAGGCCCAGTCGCGGCCCGGGTCTCTACCGCCCGGCGGGGTACTTCTCGCTCTTCTCGCCCACATCGATGCGCAACACGCCCACCGGCGCGTCCGGGCCGGCGCCGAACCCGAAGTTCGCCACGAACAGGGCGCGCTTGTCGTTCCCGAACTGACCGAACGCCGCGGTGGCGGGGAACACGAGGCCGTCGCTCCCGTCGGCGAGCGTGGTGGCGGCGCCCGTGGCGCGATCGATGCGCAGCAACGACGACGAGGCATTGGCGACGACGAGGAGGTCACCGTTGCGATCGAGGTTGACTCCGTCGGCACCCCGGAGGTGTTCGCCCGACGCGAGCACGGAGAGGGTGCCCGCCACGCCGCCGTCGACGTCGATCTCGATCACGCTCGGCACCTGGGAGTTGACCAGGATGACGGTGTCGGTGTCGTCGTCGTAGGTGATGCCGTTCACGCCGATGGGGAACGGCACGGGCGACCAGGCGAGATCGCCGGCGAGCAGTGGATCCTGGACCCAGAGCTCGCGCGTGGTGGTGCCCGCGGGGATCTTGTAGACCGCGCCGCCGATGGACTCGGTGACGTACAGGTTGCCGGCGCGATCGAAGGTCAGGTCGTTGGGGAACTCGTTCGCGCCGAACGCCACGACACGCTCGGTGTTGCCATCGGCGTCGACGCGCCAGATGCCACACGTCTCGGGGGTGAAGGAGGCGAGCGCGACGTAGAGGTCGTCACCGTCGAACGCGAGGCCGAGCAGGAAGCCGGCGCCCACGTCGAACTGGGCGAAGGTCTCGCCCACGTAGGTGTGGCGGTCGAGGCGGCGCAGCTCGCCGGTGCCGGCGAGGCCGACGTAGAGGTCGCCGGAGGGGCTCACCGCGACGCCCTCGGGCAGCTGTCCGATGGAGGCGTCGTAGCTCTCCACCACGGTGACGTCGGCGGCGAAGGCGGGGGCGGCGAGGGCGAGGAGGGACAACATTGCGGGCTCCAGGAGGGGGGGCATGCACGATACCGCGTCCCGACGGACGCGGGGAAGAGGACGCGGACATGTCCGCCCCGACCGCGTACGAACCCGGCGCCACAACGTCCATCCCGCTACGTGCTCCGATGCCTCTGCTCGCTCGCCTCTCCCTCGCCCTGCTCGCCGCGTGCGCGACGAACCCGCCGCCGGTCCCCTCCCCGGTCGACCCGGCCTGCACGGGCGCCGCCCACCCGATGGCGTCCATCGGCTTCGGCGTGGAGCATCTGTACGAAGGCGACGTTGCGCCTGGAAAACACGTGAAGGTGGTGCTGTCGTGCGACCACACCCGCCTCGTCGTGTCGGGCGCGTTCGACCAGGTGATCGGTCCGGCGGACATCACGGCGGCCGGCGACGGCGTGGGGGAGCTCGCCGACCTCTCGGGCGGGGAGCTCGTGGTGAGCGTCGCCACCGACATGAACTTCGACGGGTTCAACGACCTCGTGAGCGTCCAGTCGAACGGCCAGGGCCGCGCCGCGATCGACGGCTCGTTGGTGTTCCTGTACGAGCCGGAGGCGGGCCGGTTCCGCTACCACGCGGCGCTAAGCGCGCTCGAGAACGTGTCGGCGGATCCGGTGACGCGCGAGATCCGCCAGGAGTTCTGCGGACTGCCCGCGGAGGGGACGCCCGCCTACGCAGAGGGCCGCTCCGAGTGTGTCGTCACGCGCCATACGTGGGAAGGCGGGCGGCTCGTGTCACATGGGGAGACGCGGGAGGTGCGGTGACGTTGGGGCGTGACGGTATCGGCACCCCCCGGTCGGCCGCTCACTCCTCGCCGCGCTCCACCAGGCCACGGGCGTAGTCGGCCCACCACTCGCCGGCCGCGGGGCCGCCGTTGCACTCGCCATCCGACTCGCCCGGCGCCTTGACCCAGAGCAGCGCGTCGAGGCCGGTCACGCCGGTCGACAGGGTGGGGCTCTCGCCGACGGCGCGCCCCAGGGGGTTGCACCACTCGGCGTCGGCGTCGGGGCCGAGGCCGTTGCGGCCCGTGTCCACGACGTAGTGGGCGTCGGGCCCGAGGACGGCGCGGAGCTCCTCGGCGTAGCCGACGTTGTCCTCGGTGCTGTGGGTGTGCGCCACGTTCAGGGCGAAGCCGGCGGCGTTCGCCACCCCGGCCGCCGAGAGGCGCGATGCCATGTCCACATCGTCGATCCAGCCGGCCTGCCCAGCGTCGATGTAGACCTCGGCGCCCGCGTTGGAGAGGGTCTCGACCGCGGCGGCCATCATCGCGTGGCGCTCGGTGATCTGCGATTCGGAGAGGCAGGAGGTGACGGCCAGGCCGTCCGGCTCGAGGATGACGAGCGCCGAGCGATTGTCGAGCCCGCGCGCCACCTCGTCGATGAACGCCGCGTAGGCCGCCGCGCTGCTGGCCCCGCCGGCGGACCAGGCGCCGCAGTCGCGATGCGGGATGTTGTAGACGACGAGGGTGCGGAGCTGGTCGCCACCCGCGGTGATCGTGTCGTCGACCGAGCCGGCGACATCGCTCATCCAGTCACCCACCCACACGGCGAGGGGCTCGTCGCCCATCCGATCCATGTGTGCGGCGCCTTCGGGATCGCTGTCCCGCCAGCTGTCCGCCTGCCGCGTCGCGTGGCTCTCGGGCTCGACGTAGAGCGACCAGGCGGCGAGGGAGCTGTCGGCCTCGGGCTCCTCGACTACCTCCTCGGCCTCCTCCTCCTCGACGGCCTCCTCGGCCTCTTCGGCTTCCTCTTCGTCCTCGAGCTGTTCGACCTCCTGGATCTCCTCGAGCTCGTCTTCGTCGTCGTACGCGGCCTCGTCGTTGTCGACCGTGGCCGGCGCACCCGAACCGTCGACCCGCAGGCTGGTGACGGGGGCGCCGAAGTCGGTGCCGAGCGACTCGGAGTCGTCGTCCGCGCCGTCGTCGCCGTCACGTTGGGGCGCCGCGTTGCCGCTGGACGGGCTCCGCCCACCGACGCCGCAGCCGACCAGGGACAAGGTCGGCATCGCGAGGGCGAGGATGAGGGGGAGGCGGCGTTTGAGTCGGCGCATGAACGCTCCGGTGTTCATCCCCTCCCTAAGCACAAGCGCGGCCGCCACGTTGCCACCGGCCCAATCCATGCATGTGCGACTTGGATTGCTACGCTCGCATCGACACAAATGCGATGAACAAGTCATGTTACTATTTGTGAGCGGCTCGATGCCCGCGCCCAAATGGCTCGAACCTGGCTCAAGAACCGGGCTGTGCAGCGGGCGAGGATAGAACCGGCGTCCATCCTGGAGCTCCTCATGTCCCTCGGCACCGCCCTCCTCGCCTTTTCCGTGTCCGCCAACCTCGGCCTGTTCTCCGTGGAACAAGGCATCATCGCCTCCGCCTACACCGGGTCTGACACCCGCAACACGTCCATCGTCTTCGACGCGGGGGACGGCGTGGTCACGATCGGCGGCGCGGGCGAGCTGTTCTGCGACAAGGTGAACGGGTGCGTGCGGCGCGACGCCGAGCTCCCCCTCCCCGCCGGGCTCACCGGCAGCGGCGTCGTGCTGTTCGGCGGCCAGGACCTCGAGCTCGGCGGCCAGGATCTCGAGCTCGGCGGCCAGGAGCTGGAGTTCAGCGACGTCACCGGCATGGGCATGGAAGACGTGGTCGACGCGGTGCGCGCCAGCCTCGACGGCGAGGCCTTCGACCTGTTCGGCGGCGTCACGACGGGTGTGGTGTGTGGGGATGTCGACGAGAACGCGGCGCACGAGGTCTTGTCGCCGCGTGACTCCGTACACTCCGTCAAGTCGCCCCGCGACTCCGCGAGCGGGCTGCCCACCGGCTTGCGGATGTCGACCGCCGGGGACAGCGCCGGCGCCCTGCCCTTCGCCTACAAGGTCGACATGCACACGATCGGGAGCGACGAGGGCTCTTCCTCCGCGGACACCTTCGCGATGTGCGCCGTCTTCGAGGACTCCGAGCTCGTGTCCTACGCGGTGCTCGCGCTCCGCAACGGCGACAGCCTGTCCGACCGCCCGAACCGCGTCACCGGCGTGGTCACCAGCAAGGTCGTGGACTGACGCGTCACGACGGGGCCCCGGGGCACCCTTCCTGGGTGAGCAGCCGCGGCGCGAAGTCGATGAACTTGCGGACGCGCGGCGAGAGCGTGCGCCCCGCGGGCCAGACGAGCGAGAGGTGCCCGGTGGGGAACACCCAGTCCGGGAGCACCCGCACGAGCGCGGCCCCTGAGTAGAAGTCGGGGAGCATGCCGATCCCCGCGCCCGCCTCGATGGCGTGGCGTACGAAGTTCATGTCGTTCACGACGATGACAGGATCGATCGCGAGGTCGATCTCGGCGCCGCCACCGCGGGGCCGCAACGGCCACGTGCGTGCGCCGCGGCCGCGGTTCGTGGAGATGCAGGCGTGGTGGACCAGGTCCGCCGGCGTGGCGGGAAGGCCCCGCGCGTCGACGTAGGCGCGGCTCGCGAACAGGCTGCTGACGAGCGAGCCCACGCGCCGGGTCATCAGCGAGCTGCGATCGGCCAGCGGGGTGAGGTGCGCGCGGACCGCGACGTCCACACGCTCGGCCACCAGATCGACCACCCGATCCGTGAGGTCTACCAGCAGGTGCACGTGCGGCCACGCCACCCGGAACTCCGTGAGCAGGCGCACGAAGGGCTCGGTGCTGCCGAGGTCGGCGGGGGCGGTGATGCGCAGGTCGCCGCGGGGCTCCGCGTCGTGATCCCGCAGCGCACGCTCCACCTCCTCGATGTCGCGCAGCGGCTGGGCGCAGCGCTCGTGGACAGCGGCCCCCGCGTCGGTCAGGCGGAGCGACCGGGCGGTGCGCAACACCAGCTGCTGGCCGAGATCCTCCTCCAGCCGCGTGATGCGGCGGCTCACGGTCGAGGTCGGCACACCGAGCAGGCGGCCCGCCGCGGTCAGGCTCCCCGTCTCGGCGACACGGATGAAGGTCTCGAGCTCGCTCAGGCCCATCGTTGCATCTCCCATCGTTGCATCGAGGCAATCAATCCTTGCATCCGTCGCCTCTTCCTTGCGTTGCCGCACGGACATAGCTGATAGGGCATCACGGAGCACCCCTCATGCGCACCCTCGTCGCTTCTCCCCTCCTCGCCGCCGAGCCCACCCTGGAGCCGACCGCGCTCCAAGCCCCGACCGCGCCCCGGCGCATCGTCCACCGCACCCGGGGGCGCCGGCATGGCCCGGTCGTGCGCCTCGTGAGCCCGTCCGACCTCGGCCAGCTCATCAAGCCGTTCGTGTTCCTCGACGCGTTCGAGGCCGACGGCGCCCACGCGCCCAAGTTCGGCATCCACCCCCACTCCGGCATCGCCACGTTCACCGTCCTGCTCGAGGGGAGCTTCTCGTACGAGGACACCTCGGGCAAGAGCGGGGTGTTGGCCCCCGGCGGCGTGGAGTGGATGCGCGCGGGCAGCGGCGTGTGGCATGACGGCGCGGCCGTGGGCGGCGGGCGCATGAAGGGGTACCAACTCTGGATCGCGTTGCCGGCGGCCTGGGAGAACGCACCGGCCGAGAGCCAATACCTCGCCCCCGAGGAGCTGGAGGAGGACGGCCCCGTGCGCGTCCTGCTCGGGCGCTACGGGAGCGCGGGGAGCCGGATCGCGACGCCGGCCCCGATGAACTACCTCTCCGTTCGCCTCGCGGACGGCGAGCGTTGGCAATACCAGCCGCCCGAAGGCCACACGGTCGGTTGGGTCGCCGTGCACGAGGGCGAGCTGCACACCTCCGAGGTGGTGCAGACCGGCGAGCTGGCGGTGTTCGATGCGGCGGACGGCGCGATCGATTTCGTGGCAAAAGGAGCCACCGCGTTCGTGCTCGGCTCGGCGCCCAAGCATCCGCACGACCTGGTGCTCGGGAGCTACTCGGTGCACACCACCGCCGCGGCGCTGCGGGAGGGCGAGGCCGGGATCGCCGCGATCGGGCGGCGGTTGCGGAGCGAGGGGCGGCTGGGGTAACCGAGCTATCCGTTCGCGGCGAGAGGGAGGTCGTCCTTGGACGACGTTTCCGTCGCCGCGAACGACGCCGCCAACCGCTGTGTCGCCTGCCCGAAGAGCCGATCGAAGAAGGGCGCCACGAGAAAGCGGAACGCGGCGACCGCCGGGAGCGCGTCGTAGTGCATCGTCCAGCGGAGCTCGGTGCCCCCGTCCGCGCGCGGCGTGAACGTGACCTCCTCGAGCATCTCCGCCGCCAGCGGCAACGAGCACGCGTCGACCGAGGCGAGGTAGCGCCGCCCGGGCTCGGCCTCGATGACACGGATGCGGAAGCGGGCAAACGCGAGGCTCACGTCGAACACGCCGCCCGCGGTGTCGGGGGGGCCGGCCGGCCAATCCACACCGGCAAACCAGGGGTACCACTCGGCGCCGCGCTCGAAGTACGCCATGCGCGCGTAGACCTCGGCCGGCGTGGCGTTCACCACGGCGCGGTGATCGAAGCGGAAGGCGGCGCGGGTGGCAAAGCCGGCGTCGGTAGGACGCAAGCGGAACGGCATTGGCAGGTTCCAGCGCGTGCGTTGGGGCTCGAGCGCGTTGGGAGGGAGGGCGGGGGCCCGCGCGACGGGCGGGCGGGCGGCGGGCAGCCCGAGGTGCGTGCGCCAGTGGCGGTTGACGAAGACGTTGTCGGGATCGTGGGCGGTGCGCAACGCGAGGAACGCGTCCATCCGCGGGTAGGCGGCGCGCAGCGCGTCGGGCGCGACCGGCAGGTGTTTGCCCCAATGCGGGCGGGCGCCCAGGTCGGCGAGCGCCTCCCAATATTGGGGAAACCAGGTGCGGTCGGGGTCGGCGCCGGCGCGGGGCGACCAGAACAGGTCGATCCGCACCTGGTCGCCACCGTAGGAGGGGGAGAGCCACGCCTGGGTGGCGCGCGCCCCGTAGATCTCGATGGCGAAGGTGCCCGCGGCGCGCAAGCCGTCGCGCGCGATCAGGTCGCGGATGCGACGCAGCGCCTCGCCCGCGTGCGCGATGGGGAGGAACAGCTCGGTGAACGTGACGGGGAGCAGGCGCTCGTCCATCTGGTCGTCCATGGGGAGGCCCTCACGCCAGCTCGCGCGGAAGGGGCGCGGCGCGGGATCCACCGGCACGAACTCGTTGTAGAGCACGGGGAACACGCGGCTCTCCACGAAGCGATCCAACTTGGTGCGGGGAACGTCGGGGGCGCGGAGCAGGCGCGCGTCGCGCCACCACGCTGTGGCATTGAGGGCGTGCCCGGCCAGCGCGAGCGTGAGCGTGGACGAGCCGAGCATCGGCGGCATCTGGACGTAGGGGCGGGGGAGCGCGGCGTCGGTCGCGACGGCGCGGCGAGCCTGCCACACCACGAGCTTGTCCACGTCGGGCTGGGGCCACCACATCAACCGCAGGTACTCGTGATCGCGCAAGGCCGCGGCGACGCCGTCGGGGCCGTCCGAGTACAGGTCGATGGCGGAATCGGCGCGCCGGGTACACACCTCCTCCCCGACGATGTCGTAGCGGGGCTCGCATTGGAGGGTCACCTCGGTGACCACGCCCAACAGGCCGAGTGACACGAGCGCGGCGGCGAACCGGTCGGGGTCGGAGGCTGCGGTGAGGACGTGCACGGCGCCGGTGCCGTCGACGAGGCGAAGGGCCACGACGGTGTCGAGCACCGCGTGAGACAACGTGCCACCGGAGGAGCCGGTTGCCAGGAACCCGGCGATGGTCTGGTGGCTCACGCCGCCGAGATCGGGGAGCGCCCAGCCGCGCGCTTCGAGGTACCAACCGAGGCTGCGCTCGGCAGTGGCCATCTGGGTGGCATCGCGCGGATCGGCGCCGAAGTGACACCCAGCGCCCACCGTGACTTGCATCGTGTCGGGATCGGCCGACCGGATCTCGGCCATGCGGTCGAGGATCATCTCCAACGCCACGGTGTTCTGGAGAGAGGGGGTGCCCTGGAGGAAGGCGTCGGTGTGGATCGCGGCGGGGATGGAGTGCCGCGAGCCCCGGGTGCGGACCTGCAGGCCGTGGGCGCGGGCGTAGCGCACGATCGCGACCACCTCGGCCTCGCAGCGGGGGTGGAACAAGCCGGTGGCGTCGCGCCAGGGCAGGCTGTCGGGCAGGGCGAGCATCAGCAGAGCTCCACGGGGTAGGCGAGCGCGAGCGAATCGGCGGTGCCATGACGGTGGGGGTGGGCGCCGAGGGTCAGCTCGGCGCCGCCGTCGTCGAGCGCGTCGCGCACGTCGGCGAGCGCGGTGCACCACGCGGGCAGGGTCCAGCGGCCGAACATGGTGCAGGCGGCCTCGTAGTGTTGGGCGTCGTACTCCTCGGGGGTGACGAGGTAGCCGGCGTAGGCGTTGGCGTATCCGTTCACGATGACGGTCTCCCCGGGGGCGCGGGTGATGGCGGCGGCGATGCGGCGGCCGGCGACGGTGGAAGGTTCGAGCGGCACGCCGGCGATGACGAGATCACCCAGGCGAAGGATCTGCGCGGGGAGCACCTGGGGAATCCAGGGAAGGTCGCCCAGGCGGCCGCTCTTGACCGTGTCCCGGTACCAGGCGACGCGCCGCTCGGGAACCAATTCGAGCACGAGGTTCATGGTGGAGAGAAAGCCGAGCACCTTGCCGTTCACGCCGTGGCCGAGGTCGTACCAGGGGTACTTGCCACCCTGGCGGCGCAACCACTCCGGCGCGCTGGGGCCGGCGTTGAGTTGGCCGGTCGCGGAGGAGAGCCAGCGGTTGAGCCAGGGGACGGCGTGCAGCGGACCCGGGCCCTCGTCGGTGCCCTGGGCGAACGCGAGCCCCGCGCGCGCGGCGGCGCCACCCATCCCGGCGAGCCCGCCGGTGAAGCGCGGATCCGCGGGCTGGGCGGGGACATCGACGTACCGGACCGCGCCGGACACTGCGCCGGAGAGCGGGGCGGCGTCGGCGGCGTGCACCATCAGCCCCCAGGCGAAGCGACCCTGGGTCGCGCCGACGTGCGCCACGTGCGCCGCGTCGTCCCCGCCGGGCCCCGCCAGGAGCTTGCGGCGCGGGTCCCAAACCAGGTTGGGGGTCACATCCCCGGCGGCCTCCTGCGGGAACAGGGCGACGAAGTCCTCGGCCCCAGCGCGCTCCGCGGCGTCCTCGCACCACGCCGCGGCGACCCCCTTGTGGTCGGGGTGGATCAGCGTGTTGTCGGCGTGGATGCAGGTGCCGTGCAGCGGAAACCAGGAGACGAGCCCGCGCGGGCGGCCGCGGGTGTCCTCCAGGCGGAGCACCACCATGCGGCGGTTGACGGCCTCGCCGGCGCGGTCGGCCGGGAGGGGTGTAACGTCGGCGTTGCGGTTGTAGGCGGCGAGGGACCGGTTGGTCGCGATCCCGGCGGACACGGGCACGTCGGCCATCGCAAGCCGGGCACGCCCGGGGGCCAGCCGCGCGACCGCCTGGGTGAGGGCGGCGACGATGCCATCCACGATGCCGTCGTGCACACGCGAAGAGAAGCCGGGCGCGGTGGCGGCGTAGAACATGTATTGGGAGTAGCCGTTGGGGCCGCTGTGGGTGTGGGTGGCGGAGAGGAGCAGGCGGTGCTCGTCGAGGCCCAGCCCGGCGACACGATCGACCACGGCCTGGCGCACCGACTGGGAGATGAAGCCGAGGTCACAGACGACGGTGGCGACGCGGCCTTCGGCGTCCTCCACCACCAGCGCGCGGGCGTAGAGCGGCATCGCTACGCCAAGCGACAGGTTCTCGGGCATCCCCCACCCGAACATCCACATGCCGGTCTCGTACACCGTCACGTCCGCCTTCCCGAGCCCGATGTTCCACGTTGCCTTGCTGCTGGTCATGATCGGGGCCACTGCACGAGCCGTGCCAGCCTCGCGCGCGCGCGGCTACGCGCGCACCTTCCACAAAATGCCCGTCTGTCCGTGCACGCCCTCAGGATCCGCGGTGGGCGCTCATCGCCGCGCATGCGCGCGCATCGGCGGCGCCGCGGGGCCGATCCCGCAAAACCAAGCCTCCGCCCGTCCTCGGGCCGCTTGTGCACCGTTGGCACACCGCTTGCTCTGGCCCCCCACGAGGCTTGCATGTCGACCACCACCACCGCCCACCCGCTCCCGCTCCCCGGCTTGCGGGCCCTCGTCGCCGCGCTGCTCCTGCCCCCGAGCGCGCAGCTCCGTCGCCACCGCACCTTCTACCTGCGCTACGATGGCGCCTGGGCCGCGGCCTGTGTCGGCGCGCTCGGTGTCATGTCCGCGGTGGGCCACGGCCCGCTGCTCGCCGACTGGGGCCCCGCGGTGGCGCTGCTGCTCCCGCTCGCCTGCTACGCCCACATCCTGTGCAGCGTGTTCGTCCACAACGCCGTGCACCAGGGCTTCCCCAAGCCTGTCAACCGCCTCGTGGGCGAGCTCTGCGGCGCGGTCATCCTCACCCGGTTCGCCTCCTGGGAGATCGTCCACCAGCGGCACCACCGCTACTCGGACGATCCGGCGCGGGACCCCCACCCGCTCCACGCCAACTACCTGACGTTCCTGCTGCGCACGATCGTGAACGTCGAGGTCACGCTCCAGGCCATCTTCCTCGAGCGCCACGGAGACACCCCGGCCAACCGCCGGTACGAGCGTGTGCGGGCCTATGTGTCGTACGCCACCAACCTGCTCGTGGTGGCGACCTGGTACCGCTTCTGCGGCCCGGTGGCCTTCTTCGGGCTCTTCGTGCCGGCCTCCATCGTCGGCTTCCTCCACCTCGTGCACTTCAATTGGGCCACCCACGACGCCGGCTCCGCCACCGGCACCTTCCGCCCGGTCAACCTGAACCACGGCCTGTACCGCATCGGCAACCGCCTGCTGTTCGGCATCTACATGCACGGCAACCACCACGCCCGCCCGGGCCTGTTCAACCCGGCTCACCTGCCCAGCTCGGTGCGCGTATGACCCCGCTGCTGCGCCACCCCGCCGACGTTCGCTCTGTCACCCTCGTCGTCGTGTACATGGGCCTGCTCGCCGCCCTCCTGTTCGTGCCTGCCACGCGCAACGTGGTGGTCTACGCCGCGGCGTGCGCGGGCAGCTTCCTCAACACGGTGGTCATCCACAACCACCAACACCAGGGCCTGTTCCGGAGCCGCCTGCTCAACCGGGCGTGGAGCTGTGTCGTGAGCTTCGGCGCCTTGTACCCCGCCTCCGCCAACCTCCCCTCCCACAACGTGGTCCACCACGCGTTCGCCGACGGCGACGCCCCCGATTGGGCCGCTCCCGGCAAGGTGAACCTCGGGCACCCGCTGCTCGATCTGCTGCACTTTCCCAACGTTGCCGGCCCGGACACCTTCGCCGGGGTGCGGCGCTGGGCCGCCGGCCGCAAGGCCTTCGGGACGCAGTACCAGGTGGAGATGGCGGTCGCCTTCGGGATCACCGGCGCGCTGCTCGTGTGGGATTTCTGGAGCACGTTGTTCTTCCTGGTCATGCCGCAGCTCTACGGCGCGCGCAACATCTTGCGCATCAACCTGCTCCAACACGCCGGATGTGACACGGACAGCACGTGGAACCACTCGCGCAACTTCGTGGGCCGGGCGTTCAACTACGTGATGTGCAACAACGGGTACCACACGCTGCACCACATGCGCCCCGGCGTGCACTGGTCGAACCTCCCCGCCTTGCACGCGCAGGTCGTGGCCCCCCACATCGATCCGCGCCTGGTCGAGCCCAGCCTGGTGGGGTACCTCCTCCGCACCTTCCTCTTGGGAGGCCGCACCCGCCCCCTCGCGGCGGCCGCATGTTGACCCCGTTGGTCCTGGGCGGGCTCGCCCTCGCCGTGTTCTGGCAGACCACCCTGCTCATCACGTGGGCGACCGTCCGCGAGGTGACACACGCCACCGACCCGCGCCGCGCCGCCCAGATCCGCTGGGTCGTGGCCGGGATGCTGCTCGGCGCCGCCGGCTGCACCACGCTCGCGCTGTGGCCGCCCGTGTTCGGGCGTATCAGCACCGCCGGCGGCCTCGCCTGCCTCGCCTTCTTCCTGCTCGTCCAGCCCCTCGGCACCGCCCTGCGCGACCACGCGCGGGCCGGCCGCCTCCCCTCCGCGTAGGTCAAGCCCATGCTCCGCTACTCTGCCGATCGCCGCACGCTCGCCATCGTCGCCACGTGGTTCGGCCTCGTCGCGCTCCAGTGGTCGCTCCCGTCCGTCCACTGGGCCCTCTCGCTCGGGTTGTTCGGCCTCACGTGTTGGATGTCGTTCTTCTGCGCGGTCGCCACCCACAACTCGGTGCACGTTCCCGTGTTCGTGCGCCGCGCACACAACGCCGTCTTCCAGGTGGTCCTGACGCTCACCTACGGCCACCCGGTGAGCGCGTTCGTGCCGGGCCACAATCTGTCCCACCACGTCCACACGCAGACCCCGCGTGACGCCATGCGCACCTCCAAGGCGCGCTTTCGTTTCCACCTGCTCAACGTGCTCCTGTTCCACGCCCAGGTGGGCGGCGGCGTGATGCGTGGCAACCTCCGCTACTTCCGCGCGATGGCATCCGAGCGCCCGCGTTGGTTCGCCCAACTGATGCTGGAGACGAGCGCGCTGGTCGTGGTCTGCGCGGCGCTCGCGTGGCTGGATTGGCAGAAGTTCGTCCTCTTCGTGCTCCTGCCGCACCAGTACGCGGCGTGGGGGATCATGGCGATCAACCTGCTCCAGCACGACGGCACCGACGCGCGCCACCCGTGGAACCACTCGCGCAACTTCGTCGGGCGGCTGGTGAATTGGTGGACGTTCAACAACGGCTACCACACGATCCACCACATGCGCCCCGGCGTACATTGGAGCCTCCTGCCCGCGCTGCACCGGCGCGTCGTGGCGCCCCACATCCACCCCGCGCTCGACCAACGCTCGCTCGTGGTCTACCTGGTGCGCACGTTCCTGCTTCCGGGCGGTCGCAAGCGTTACGACGGCGCCCCGGTCGTGCTCCCCGACGTGGAGGTCGACGGCGACTGGGTGCCCGCTTCGCGCGCCGGCGGTGAGGCCAACAGTGACACCTTCGGCGCGAACGATGCGCTCGGCGCGGTGGCTTGATGGCCCCCGACGCTTGGATCCGCCTCACCCGATGGGTGCGATTCTACTCCTGCGCCTTGTTGTTCTTCGTCACCAGCACGCTCGTCGGCGCCCACCTGTACCCGGCGACGGGCCAGTCGTGGACCACGTGCAAGGCCGGCGGCGTGGGGCCGGTCAGCCCCTGGTGCATCGCGGTCGTGCACCTCTACGAAGGGCCGCTGGTCTTGCTCGCCGCGTACACGGCCTATGTCGGCCTCGCCCGGTTCGCCCCCGCCCGCGTCCCCGCCTACACCTGCCTCGTGGCGTTCCAGCTCGTGACCTTGTTCGGGTTCGCCACGTACGAGACCCCCGCGTTGCTGCACGCCCTCTCCAGCGGGACCCCCACCCGGGAGATCGCCATGCAGGGGTTCGCAGTCGTGGGGATGATCGGGGGGACGTTCCTCGGGTTCTACACCGTGTTCGGACGGTTGTTGCCGGCGGTGTTCGCGCGGGCGGAGGGGGCGCGCGTGGGGTAGGGTCGGATCCATGTTCATCTCGATCATCAGCGTGTTGGTCAGCAACGCGACGGCATGCATGGCCGAGGCAGGGATGGGCCTCCACACCTGCGAGTACCCGGTGGACGCGCGGCTGGATCTTCGGGGGAACGCCCTCCAGGATGTGCTCGTGTTCGACGCGACCGGCGCGGAAGTGCCCGTGACGCTCGAGGAGACGTGCTCCGACTCCAACAGCAACGTCGGAGGGAGTTGCCGCTACGCCCTGGCGCCGGAGCACGAGTGGGCGGCCGGCGCGGCGTACACGGTCTGGGCGTCGTTCTGGGCCTACGCGGAGGTCCACGAGGACACGTTCGAGCTGACCATCGCGGCGGACGGCCGCCGGGTGGACCCGGTGGCGGGAGTGCCGGGCTTGACCGTGAGGCGACTCGCGTACGAAGCGGAGTGGAACTCGTGCGAGCCCTCCGATCCGGTGAAGTACGCCTTGACCGTGACGCCCGCGGCCCCCGGCGACGCGGACGGCCTCTCCTACCTCCAGATCACACGCACGGACGGATACCTGCGAACGCTGCCGGTCCCCGAAGATGGCGCGCCGTTCGACACCGAGTTCCTGGCATCCGGAGCCGCGGACGATTGTTTCACCATCGTCCAGATCGACGGCGCGGGGAACGAGTCGGAGAGCCTGGATACGTGCGTGGACGAGAGCGACGCCCCCGTGGAGGCCGAGGCGTGCGGCTGTGGCGGAGGCCGGCTCGCTTCGGGGTGGGTGGTGCTGCTCGGGGGGTTGGCGGGGGTGCGGCGGCGGGGCGGGGGGCGCGGGTAGCCGGCGCCCGCCCGGGTCATGTGCCGGTGAATGAGCGTTTTCCGGAGTCATGTCACCCTGGACGCCCGATTCCGAGCGCTTGGGGAACCGCGAGGCAGAGATAGTGACGCTTGGTCCGTTCAGCGCTCTGGGGATCGCCGCCCATACGGGCGTTCGATGCGGCATGACCTTGATCTCCCGGCGTCCAGGGGGGCATGGGTTCCGTTGGGCGCCATGAATTCTCCGCCTGAGCGACCGGTCGAGTCTGCGGCCACCGCCGCGACAAGCTGCCCAGGTAAACTGCACCCATGCAACCACTTCATTGCTGGCGATGTGACCTTGTCGTCCCGATGCTCGACGAGCAGGAGTACGCGCTGCTTGCCGCTGCCGCGAAACAGCCGGCACCTCGAATCGAGGGAATCCCATCGAGGGAATCCTGGTCTCGTCCGCTGCTGGACGAATACGAGCGTCTGACCGGATTTCGCGAAACCAACCCGAGCGCAGTGTGGCACCATCGGCTCGCATACTACGGCGCAGCCTGCCGAGCCTGTGGCATTCCTCTCCGGACGCCGCGTGCACGCTACTGCGCCAGCTGCTGGACTCCCGCGCAAGCTCCGTGACGGGTTGCGACTCGTTTCGACATTCGACACCGGCGGGCGTCCTCGCCTCGCCATGGAGTGCCCGCTCGCACCGGGTCCCCGCGAGTCCGCCGAGGCCTTCGTCGCGGAAGACCCGTTCGTGCTCAACGACGTGGTGAGCCGGTGGACCATCCGCGGGTGGAACGAGATTTACGGCGGGTACCGGAGCCGGCGCCCTCGTGGTGAACCTCACATGGTGCAGCCCCGACCGGCGCGCTACCTGCGTAGATGTCCGGTCCCGCCGCCGCGATCCTCCTGCCCGCCCCCCTCGACGCGGCGCAGATCGCAGCGGTCCGTCACTCGATTCTCGGGGTGGCCGAGGTCGTGGATGGCGAGAACTTCTGGATCCAGGGGCAACCGTTCACCGCGGCGTTCGCCCCGGACTACCCCGGCGAGCTCGAGGACATTGCCGGCGACGGCCTGCCCCTGGTGCTGGGCTGGGTGCCCCGAGGGACGCTGACCGTCATCGCCCGCTGCGGCGGCTCTACCAATCATCGGCTCCTCGGGGGCCTGTGTCTCCGCCTCTGTCAGCTGCTGGGCGGCGTGGTGGACTTCGGAGGCACGCTCACGGTGGGACCCGTGCTCGACGGTGCGACGAGGTCGGCGCCCCTCCGGGTTCCCCTGCTCGGGGGAGCGTTGTACGCGACCACGTATGCCATCGAGGACCACCGGTACGGCACCGCCCACTACGGCGATGCGCGCTTCCTGGAGGGGTGGCTCGAGCATCCCCGCTTCCGGATGGTGACGTAGCCCCGCCATCACGGCCGATCCCGCCTCGAGCGCCTCTGCCGAAATCTTGACACCCCCAGAGATCCCCCGAGGCACGGCAACAACGGCGCACCCCCGGGCCCGGCCGCTCCGATACAAGCGCGGCCGCACGCACCGCGCGCGTACGCTGACCCCATGCCCGCCCACACCCTGGCCGCCCGTCTGCTCCTCCTCACGCTGGTCCCGTTCGCCTTCGCGTGCGTGGAGGACCCCGGCGCCGACACCCAGGATCCGAAGTCGGACGGCGGTCCCGATCCGGTCGACGGGTGCGTGCCGGGCGACGGGCCCGCGACGGACGTGGAGGCGACGCTCACCGACATCGCCACCGTGGTGCGGGTCACGTGGTCCACCGCGGAGCCTACCGAGGGCAGGGTGCACTTCACCACCGCCACCGGCGCACGGCAGACGGCGGTGTCCTCCGGCACGGAGCACGAGGCGCTCCTCGTCGGCAACCGGGTGAACACCGAGGTTCCCTTTCGCATCACGACGGACGACGGCACGGAGGTGGCGTGTGGGGAGGTCCGCAGCCTCACCACGGGAGGGCTGCCCTCCGACCTCCCCGACCTGACCGTCGCGATCGACCCGCGCTACGTCATCGAGGGCGGCGGGTACACCGTCGCGCCGATCATCCAACAGACGACCTCCTTTGTCGCCATCCTCGACAGTGGCGGCCAATACGTGTGGGCGTGGACCGGGCAGGAGGCGCGGTACGGAGGCACGTACTTCAACGCCGACATCGATCTCGCGCGCGCGGGCATCTACGTGAACGAGCAGGCCGTCATGGAGGACACCCCGGGCGCGCTCCGGCACGTGGCGTTCGACGGCACGGAATTCCCGGCGGTGGACATCGAGGGCGGCCACACCGACTTCGTCGAGCTCCCCGACGGCACGATGGCCAGCTTGAGTTGGGAGATCCGGGAGGTCGAGGGCGAGCGGTACCTGGGCGACCGCCTCCTGGAGGTGGACACGAACGGGGCCACGCGGACGGTGTGGAACGTGTGGGACCACTACACACCGGACCTGACGCGGGAGTGGATGGCCGGCTTCTACCAGCCCGACCGCGAGGTGCTCGATTGGTCGCACGTCAACGGCCTAAGCTACGATGCCACCGAGGACGCCTACTTCGTCTCCATGACGTTCAACGAGTCCGTCGCGCGGATCGAAAGGAGCACGGGGCAGATGACCTGGGTCCTGTCGGACCCCGAGACAATCGGCATGCCGCACAGCGTGCAATTCCTGGGCGAGACCGCGCTGGTGTTCAATCGTGGCTCGGCGCGCGATCCGGACACCTGCTCCAATGCCACGGAGATCCGCATCGCGGACGGCGAGGTTGTCTGGTCCTACGAGAGCGAGGAGTGTGTGCTCGTGCCGTTCCTCGGCTCGGCCCTGCGGCTCCCCGAGGGAAACACCCTCGTGGACTGGAGCAGCGCCGGCCAGCTCGACGAGGTGACCCCCACCGGCGAGCTGCTGTGGCGGGTGAGCCTCAACCTCGGCGCCGCCTTCGGGTTCGCGGACCGGGCGGGGAGCTTGTACCCGGGGGAGTGAGGGTGGATGGCGGTGCTGGGTCAGAACTCCCGCTTCAACCCCACCGGCGCCAGCTCCTTCTCCAACGTCCGCCGGAACAGCGCCGGGCCGAACCACGTGTACGCGACGAATCCGAGCCAGAGGATCTGGATCACGTCGGCGAGGCCCGTGGGGCCGAAGTCCTCGGCCAGCAGCGACGCCATCCGGTAGCCGGCGAAGCCGACCAGCATCACCGTGATCGCGCGCGGCCCGAGGCCCACCATCCACATGTTGTAGCGCCACCAGACGCCGAGCACCCAGCTGCCGCGCGCCTTGACGCCGACGAGCAGCAGGGTCGCGCCACCATGCGACGGTTGGACGCGGAGCACGGTGATCGCGTGCTCGCGCGCCTCGGCGACCTCGCCCCGCCGCAGCAGCACCCACCCCATCACGACCAGCGCGTCCGCGTGCTCGGGGTTCGCCTCCAGCGCGGCGCGCGCGGCGACCTCGGCCTCGGCGGGGCGGCCGCGCTGCCAGTGCACCTCGGCGATGTCGCCCAGGGTGTCGGGCGAGTCGGGATCGAGCGCCCGGGCCTGCTCGAGCATGGCGAGCGCGTCGTCCCACCGGTGGCGGGCCACGTGCACCTCCGCGAGGGCGCGGTGGTTGGCGGGATCGTCGGGCTCGACTGCGAGGAGCGCCCGGAAGGTCTCCTCCGCGTCCTTGTAGCGGCGTTCGCCGAGCCGCACGCGACCGAGGGCGTAGAGCGGCAGGGGCGCGTCCGAGGCCATGCCGACGGCCAGCTCGGCCTCGATGCGGGCGGCGGTGAGGCGCTTGGCGCCGAGCAGCGCGAGGGCGAGCCAGGCGTGGGTCGAGGCGTCGTCGGGCTCGAGCGCGAGCGACTCGCAGAGCGCGTCGACCGCGTTTCCCGGGCGCCCGGTGCGCAGGTGGAACAGGCCCCGCATGCGGGCCGCCTGGGCGGTGGTGGAGGCGTCTCCGCTCACAAGAGCACGAGCTGGAGGAGGCCCGAGTCGAGCGCCGCCGCGACCCGGGGGCGCAAGAACATGCCGCCGGCCAGGGCCACGAACAGGCCGTTGCGGGCGATGCCGCCGTACCACTCGTACACGGCGAAGCTGCGGCCCTGGAGCTCGGCCAGCAGGTAGCTCACGCCGAGCTTCCAGATGACGAGCACCACGAGCAGATAATCGATCGCGTCGGGCGGCATGTCGGTCATCCCGGCGAACACGAACAAGCCGGCGAGCAGCGCGCAGCTCCCGACGAGGCCGGCGACGACCGTGAGCGTCTCCCGCACGCGGGTGGGGCTACCGAGCGCCCATGCGTTGACGATGAACCATGGCCACGAGAGCCACACGCCGCCGAACATGACGGCGAGCAGCGGCCACATCGGGTGCACCACGATCTGCCCGAGGGCGCCCGGGCGCGGCTCGTCGGGGAGGCGGTAGCTGGCGGTGGCCATCAGCGCTTGCCGTGCGTGTCGAGGAACGCGAGCACCTCGTCGTACTGGCCCGACTCGTTGGCGTAGCGTGCGTAGTTGCGTGCGGTCGCGAGCCACTCGGACGTGGTGGGCCGCAGCTCCGCGAGCGCCGCCACGAGGTGCGCCTGGGTGATGGGCACCTCCACCTCCGCGCCGATGGACGCGGCGATGGCGATGTCGGCGGCCGTCTCCACGACGTTCTCCAGATCGGCGCCCGACCAGCCGGACGTCTTCGCCGCGAGCGCGCCGATGTCGACCCCCGGCGCGCACGGGCGGCCCGCGAGGTGGATGCGCAGGATGGCCTCGCGTGCGGTGCGATCGGGCGGCGGCACGAACAGGACGCGGTCGAAGCGGCCGGGGCGTCGGAACGCGGGATCGACCGCCCACGGCACGTTGGTGGCGCCGAGGATGAGCACGCCCTCGTTGCGGCTGGCGAACCCGTCCATCTCGGAGAGGAACTGGCTCACGAGGTTGGCGCTCGTGGGGCTGTGGTTGTGCTGGCGGCGCCCGCCGAGCGCCTCGACCTCGTCGAAGAACAACACCGCCGGCGCCTGCGCGCGCGCCTTGTCGAACAGCGCCTTGAGGTTCTGCTCCGACTCGCCGATGTACATGTCGAGCACGTCCGCGATGCCGACGGACAGGAAGCTCGACCCACACTCCCCGGCCGTGGCGCGGGCGATGAGCGTCTTGCCGCACCCCGGCGGCCCGTACAGCAGCACGCCGCCGCCCACCTTCTTGCGGAACCGCTCGAACAACGAGGGCTTCTGCCGCGGCAGGATGATGCGGCGCCGGATGTTCTCCTTGAGCGCGTCGAGCCCGCCCACGTCCGCGAACGTGACCTTCTCGCGCGGCGGCGCCACGAGGAGCGTCGGATCGGGCGCGCCGCCCGTGGAGGCCGCCCCGGAGCGCAACAGGCGCAGCTTCGGGCCGTCCTTGGTGAACTCGACGGTGGCCTCCAGGGAGGCGGCCAGCTCGGCGTCCTCGTGGGTGCGGCTGGCGGCCACGGCGCTGTCGTAGAAGGTGCGGGCGCGCGCGTGCTCCCCGGCGTCGAGCAGGATCCGCGCGGCGGTCACCCGGTCGGCCGGGAGGAGCGTGTCGGGCGCGCGGTCACCGAGCAACACGAGGCCGGCCTTGCCGTCCTTGCGGGCGCGGCACGCGTTCAGCAGCACCCCGAGGAGCGCGGCGTTGTCGGGCGAGGCGGCGAACGCCGCGCGGAGCGCGTGAAAGGTGGGATCGTCCATCGCGAGAGCCTACCGCGCGGGGAGGGCGGGCGCTGCCGTGGGCCCCGGCGCTACCGCCGCACGAACGTGAAGGTCTGGTCCTGCGAGTAGTCCTTCACGATGAGGATGTTGTCGGTGCGCTTGAGCACCTCGAGCGTCCACGTGCCCGACGGGAAGCGCATGAGCAGCATGCCGCCCTCCATCGTCCACGTGCCCTCCGCGGCGTGTTTGGTGCCGTTCCTGAGCTTCACGGCCTCCTCGTGCACGGCGAAGCCCTCGAACCGGTAACAGCCCACCTCCGGGTTCTCCTCGCACCAGCGCCCGTCGAGGCTCGCCGGGTTCGCGGGCACGGCGGGGGGGGCCACCGGCTCGATCAGCGGCACGTCCGGCTCGGCCAGATCCCCGATGGCGTCGGGCATGCCGGCGCACCCGCAGGCGACGACGAACAGGATGGACACGCCGAGCAGAACACGCTTCATGGGGCCTCCGAAACGTGTCGGGGTAGCCGCCGCTGGCCTGGGAAGCAACGCGGGACGGGCATCCCGGGCCGCCCGGTTTACGGCCCCAGCTCTCGGTACACCTCGTTCGGGGGGCAGCACGCCTCGAAGCCGGCGGCGCAGGACTCCGCGGCGAGCGTGGCGGACGTGGCCGGGTCCGGCGCGATCTCCGCCTGGGTGCAGAGGATCTCCGTGGCGAGCGACGCGTCGGTATTTGTGGCCGCGAAGGTGGCCAGGGCCGCGCGCGCCTCCCCGCCGCGACCGAGGCCCACCAGGACGTGCACGCGGTTCAGGCGCCGCCGGGGCGTGGGCCAGCGCGCGATCACGTCGTCCATGGCGCGGAGCGCCGCAGCCGGGTCTCCCGCATGGAAGGGAAGGACCGCCCGCATCGCCCACGACCACTCGTACTCCGGCCCCAGCACGATCAGCTCCTCGCCGCGCGCGAGCGCACCGGCAACGTCGCCCGCCTTCGCCGCGTCCAGACCGGCCTGGAAGGTGACGTCGAGCGCGTGGGGGAGCACGCGCAGCGTGGGCGGCACGCACACCTCGCCGCAGCGGTACAGGTTCGTGTAGAGCGTGACCTCCCCGGTCCGGCACGGGATCGACCACCGGTCCAGCACGTCGAGCATGAGCCCATTTTCGCTCGCCGGAGACGTGGAGGGCACCGGCGCCAGCCCGATGCTCCCCCGCGTGACGCCGTGCGGCTCCGACCCGTCCGCGCACGCGAGCCTGCCCCACCACACCGTGCTCCCCGCGCCGGCACGCCCCCACTCCAACGGCCGCTCGCGGCTGGCGCCGAGCAGCGGATCCGTACACATCGGGGGGTCCGTGGTCGGGGTCGGGCACGCCGTGGGGGCGGCCGCGGCCGGTGGGGCCGACACCACCGGCTTGTGGTGGCAGGCCAGGAGCAGGAGCACGCTGGAGAATCGAAGGTGCATCCACCGAGGATACGCCATCCGCGGGTCTTTTCGTGACGTCGATCGCCTTCACCCGGCACGCCGCCACCGGCGCGACGGCGCCGTCGTGGATCGTCGTCCATCCCCTTCGGACGCACGGGAGCCCGCCGCGCGGCGACAAATGGTGACGCCCCCCCCTTCGGCGTTGCCCCGCTCGATCCGCACGCCGGCGGGCGCGCGCCTCTACGATCGCGTCGCCCACGGCATCCATCTTGCTAACGGACCTGTCGGAGGCTCCATGACCCGCACCCTGCTTCTCCTTCTCCTCGCGACCGCCTGCACCGGCACCCCCAAGGACGCCGACGACACCGGCGAGCCCGCGGACACCGACACCGACACCGACACCGACACCGACACCGACACCGACACCGATACGGACACCGATACGGACACCGATACGGACACCGATACGGACACCGATACGGACACGGATACCGATACGGACACGGACACGGACACGGACACGGACACCGGCGAGCCCGCGTTCGAGCCCGATCCCTCCTGCGAGTATTACGAGCAGGTCTACTACGTCACGACGTGTATGGGCGACTGGGAGGAGGTCTACGAGATGGTGCCGCTCTCGGGCGAGTGCCCCGATTGGTACCGGGTCGACGACAAGGCCTACGAGACGATCGACGAGGCCTACCTCGCCAACGAATGTGACACGAGCTGTGTGTACCGTGCCAATGTCGCCGTCATGTTCCTCTACTGCGGCTACCGCAGCGAGTACTACGACTTCGTGGACGGCGGCCCCGGCCAGCTGGACGAGGTTGGGAGCTGCCCCGATCTGCAGTACTACATGACCTCGGCCGGGGGCGGCTACTACCCCTCGCGGGAGGCCTTCGAGGCCGAGAACGTCTGTCCCGACCCCAAGCCCGATCCCGAGTCGGCGTCCGAGTAGCCCGGGGGTAGCGCCGGGGGGCGCGCCGCCAGCGAGGACGCTGGCGGCGGGCTCCTCTGGGCTCGCGCTCTGCGCTCGGTTCGGGCACGGCGCGGACGCCGCGCCCGGAACCGCGCGGCCGAGGCGGCCGCGCGCCCGCCGGATCCCTCGCGCGAAGGAGCGTTTGTATCCGGCTTCCGCGCGCCGAGGATGGCCGCGGAAGATCCCCGGGGTGCGGAGGCGTATCACCTGCACCGGGACCGAGGGGTTCCAATGTCTCGGCGGACGCCGCCCGCCGGGCCCGCGCCCGCTGAGGCGTCGCTCCGCTCCTGGCGAGGATGGTAGCCGCGTCATTCCCCGCCTTCCTCCAGCTCCATCGTGAGCTGCGCCTGCGCGACTGACCAAAGCCCGCCGCTGACCAAGCATCTCTCGACTCCGGTCCGCCTGGGAGGACCGGAGTCGGCCGGGTGTGATCGGTTCCAGTCGGGGGCCATGTACGCGGTCCGCGCCGTACACGAACACGTCGCGATCGAGGACCTCGCCGAACAGGGCGTCGAGCCCCGGTGGCTCGGTGACGCGCATCGACGCGCGGTCGATCGAACAACGTGTCGTCGAGGTTCGCGGACGTGGCGGGGAGCGTCTCGTCTACGCTCGGGTCCGTGCCAGGGTCCTCGGTGTCGGAGTCCTCGGTGTCGTCCGTATCGGGGAGGCGCTGTCGAGCACCCATCGGGTGACCGTGAAGGAGGATGGCGATCGGCCCCTCAGGCGCCGGTGCCGATCAGCGGGCCGTCGCTCCCTCGATCCCCCGAGCCCAGCGCGCCGACGCCCCGATCGCGGCCGCCGTGAGGGCCCAACCGCAGGGGCATAGGTCATGTCCCCACGAATGCACGCGGCACGGAGTCATGCCCGGTTGAATGCTCGGATCCAGGCTGCGACGGCCCGCGGGCTGCCGAAAAACGCCCTTGGTTCCGTGGTGGCAGCCGTAGGCAGCCCTGACTCGAGGGGCCTCAACTTGATTTAGCGGCGTTCATGGTGGCATGACTCCGATTTAGCGGCGTTGAGGGGGGCATGACCCCGCCCTCGATGCGATCGTCTCGAGGGCTGAGCGGAGTGCGTCGGCATTGAGACGCGATTCCATCCGTCGAAGTGCATCACACCCGAGTCGGCCGTTGACCAAGCATCTCTCGACTCCGGTCCGCGGGGCGGGATTGGCGTTGGCTGGCCGACTGAAGTGGATCACAACCAATGTGGCGGTCTCGAATCGAGCAGGCGCCCTTTGTCCTGCTCGGGGCGGGCGTCTCCCGCCAGGGTGGTCGCGACGGAACGCGGGCGTAGGGCCTCGGCGCCGAGGGGGTGGCCGCTCTGCCACCCAGACGCCCTCGTCGTGCCGGCCGCCGACGATTGCCCGTCCGTCCGATGCCGCGCGCACGCTGTACACGTGCGGATGCAGGAAGGGCGGAGGCGCCGGCGACGCTCCAGATAGGCGCGGGAGGCCAGAGCCTCTGGGCTCCAGAAGGCGCACATGATCGCGAAGCGCTGCGACCTCGCCCTGCCGGCCCGAGCCTTGGCGGCCCGAGCGTTGGCGGCGCGGGAGGCGGCCGCGGCGGCGTAGCGTCGCCTGGCCTCACACACGCCTGCGACCCTCCTGGTTCGCGCCGAAGGCGCGCGGCAGGCGACCGGAGAGCGGGCGGCTCGGCCGCCCGGCTCGGCGCTTCCGCCCGCCGACAGGCGGGGAGAAGCGCCAGCCGAGCGCGCAGCGCGAGTTCGGAGGGCGCCGACGGCGGCTCTGCCGCCGGGCCGCCCATTGCTCCCGTCTGCTGGCCGCGCTGCGTTCCGCGCTGGGTCCCTTTCCTCCCGCCCCGGGACGTGCCACGTTGAGCGGGTGAGGGCCTCCATATGCGCCTGCTCGTCGGCTTCCTGCTCCTCGTCGGCTGTCCCACCGCGGACAAGCCCGACTCCAGCGACACCGATCCGCTCGCCTGCGGAGAGGCGCTCACGTGCGACGCGACCGCGGTGTGCGTGCGCGACAGCCACGAGCCCGACTGCGAGGATCGCGCCGACACCGGCGCGCCGTGCCCCGAGGGGACCACCGCGTCGATGTGCGGCGGCGCGGGAATGCCGTGCTGCTGCGGCGCCACGCCCGAACCAACGTACCGCTGCTACGAGGCGGGCACGTGCGGCGAGAGCCCCACCTGCGACTGCCTCGGCGCGGTGTGCGGCGAGTCCGAGGGGTGCTCGTCGGTCGGGTCCGAGACGAGCCGGCTGTACGCGTGTGACGAGCTGCCGAAGCCGTAGCGGTCCACCGTCGTGGGGGCGCCCCAGGCCGCGGCGTCACCGCAGCTTGAGCAGCAGCTCCTCGGCCTCTTCCAAGCTCATCTCCAACACCCGCCGCGAGATGGCGAACGAGAACCCGGCGCGCCCCATCGAGGCGAGGAGCTTGTTCTCGGCCTTGCGCGCCGCGTCGCGGGCCGCGCGGGCCTGGTTGCGGTCGGTGGGCTCGGGCGCCTCCTCCTCGGGGGCGGCCGCGTCGCGCGAGAACGCACCGATGCGCTTGCGACGGGCCCAGGCGCACGCGGCCACGAGATCGGTCGAGACCGCCTCGCCCTCCTCACCGTCCTCACCGACGGGCCCGCGCATCTCCTCGGCCACGGTCTCCATCGCGGTCGTCGCGTCGGACACGCCCTTCTGGCGCAGCCGCTGCTTCACCACGGCCGAGGCCACGCCGCGCCGGGTCAACGACCGCGCCTTGGTCTCCGCCCACGCCGCGTCGTTGAGCGTGCCGAGCGTGACGTGTTTGTCGAGCACCGCGTCGAGCACGGCGCCGATGTCCTCGACCACCGGGGCCCCCTTGAGCTTGGCGCGGCGGATGCGCCCCTGGAGGAGCGTCTTGAGGTGCGAGCGCGTGCTCGAGTAGCGGGCGAGGTGCTCCGCGGCGGCCCACTCCAACCACCCCGCGTCGATGGTCCGCGGCGCGCGTGCGGGGCGGGGCTCACGCGCGGCGCGGGGCTCGCGCTCGGCCTTGTTCGAATCCCGCTGGCGAGCGGTACGGCTGTTCATCCCCGCCCCTACCCCGGCCCGGGCGTGGCCGCCCCCCCAAGGGCACGGGCGGGCGCGCGTTCGGAGCGCCCGAGATACCCTCGCGGACAGGAGCCACGGATGACCCGACCGATCGACTGGGTGCCCATCGCCGCGGGCCCGTTCAGCCACAAAACAGGCTCCCGCAGCCTCGACTACGACTACGAGATCGCGCGGCACCCCGTCACGTTCGCGCAGTTCGAGGCCTTCGTGAACGCGGAGGACGGCCTGCTCGGCGCCGCGCACGACTGGTTCGCGGGGCTCACGCTGACGGACGCCGACCGCGCGCTCAAGCCCCAGGCAAATCCCCAGGCCGACCACCCGCGAGAGAACGTCAATTGGTTCCAGGCGGTGGCCTTCTGCCGCTGGATGTCGTGGAGAGAGGGCGGCGGCTTCGACCTGGCGCGGATCGCGGACTGGGCGGTGCGCCTGCCGACCGAGCTGGAGTGGGAGAAGGCGGCGCGTGGCACCACGAAGGGCGCGTTCCCGTACGGCAACGAGTTCGACCCCACCAAGGCCAACGGACGTGACACGGGCCTCGGCACCACCAGCGCCGTAGACGCGTTCCCCGGCGGGGCCTCCCCCTACGGGGTGTTGGACATGAGCGGGAACGTCTGGGAGTGGAGTCTGTCCGACCACGCCGACCCCAAGGACGACGCGACGCAGGAAGATTTGTCAGCGGTGGGTCTGCGCCTCATGAAGGGCGGCTGCTTCGGCAACGCGCCGGGCCACATGAAGGTGTCGTACCGGGGCAAGGCGCTGCCGCGGACGGCGTTCGAGATCCTGGGGTTTCGGGTTTGTCGGGGTGGGGGGCGGTAGGGTGGGGCCCACGGGTGGGTCGGGCGGTCCGGCCGGCCGCGTCCGCGCGGACCGGGGCGCTCAGCTCACCCGACGGCACCGGGCGCGGAGGTTGCCCGATCCACAACCACGCGTTGCCGGGCGACCGGCTGGCGCAGGACCGCGGCCGATCGTACGTAAGTGGCATGAATCGACGCCACGCCCTTCGCCTGCTCGCTGTCGGTGCCGCGGGCACGGTCGCGACGGTCGCCCTGGGCCGCGCCACGCGCACGGTCTCACCCAACCCCCACGCCCTCCTGGAGCCCCCCATGACCACCTCCCGCATGCCCGCGATCTTCATCGGACACGGCGCCCCGCCGCTGGTCGACTTCCCGGATTGGGTGGCCTCGCTCTCCGCCTGGGGCAAGGCGCTGCCGCGGCCGCGCGCCATCCTCATGGTGTCCGCACATTGGGAGGGCGCGCCTGTCACCATCGGCGCCACGCGCACGGTGCCACTGGTGTACGACTTCTACAACTTCCCCGAGCGGTACTACCAGACCAAGTACCCGGCGCCCGGCGCCCCGGAGCTCGCGGACCGGGTGCGGACGCTCCTCGGCGACGCCGGCGAGCGCACCGTCGACGAGCCCGAGCGCGGCCTCGATCACGGCGCCTACGTGCCGCTCCTCGCGATGTACCCCCAGGCCGACGTGCCGGTGCTGCAGATCTCGATGCCGACGCTCGACCCGGCGCGCCTCCACCAGCTCGGCAAGCAGCTCGCGCCGTTGCGGGACGAGGGCGTGCTCGTGGCCGGCAGCGGATTCGTGACACACAACCTCCGCGCGGGGTTTGGTGACACGACGCCGGCGTGGGCGTCCGAGTACGACGCGTGGACCAAGGAGACGCTCACCCGCCGCGACGACGACGCGCTGATCGACTTCATGGCCCGCGCGCCCGCGGCCCGCATGGCCCACCCGCGCACCGAACACTTCGTCCCGCTCGTGCTCGCGGCGGGCGCGGCCGACGGCGGGGAGACCCCGACCTACCCGGTCGACGGGTTCTGGTTTGGCAACTTCAGCAAGCGGTCGGTGCAGTTCGGGTAGGGGCGGCGCGGGTTGGGGACGCGACTCTCCTCCCGCCTGTTAGTCAGGGAACGCCCAGCGGAGCGCTTCGTGACCACGCAGCCCGATTCAGTGCCCGACACGAGCGCGCACGACGCCGACGACCCGGTCTGGCGCGATCGCCCCCCGCGGGTCGACCCCACGCTCGCCACGGACACCCCCTTCGAGTACTACACGTTGGGGGACGCGATGTCGCTCCGCCCCGCGGACTACGTCACGTGGGTGTACGCACCGCGCACGCCCAAGGTCAACGAGGTGCGCGTCGTCGAACGTTCGTTGTTCCTCAACCGGCTCCTCACCAAATGTAAATGGTGGGTGCCACTGCTGGTCTGGCCGCCCATCATCGCGTGGCAGATCCTGCCACTGACCCCCGCACGGCTCGGCTGGGTGGCGCTTGGCCTGCTGCTCTGGTTTCCGGTGGAATACCTGTTCCACCGCTTCCTGTTCCACATGCCGATCGTCGGGCGTGTCACCCAATTCGTGCACTTCCTCCTCCACGGGGTGCACCACGTGGCCCCGAAGGACGACGAGCACCTGGTGTCTCCGCCCCTGGACATCGTCATCCAGGGCGCCGCCATCTGGGCGCTCCTCACAGTGATCGGCGTGCCGGATCCCGTCGGCGTGCTCCTCGGCCTGCTCATCAACTACATCCGCTATGACATGACGCACTACAGCGTGCACTTTCGCGACTACGCCTCGCTGCGCCGGATGCCCCTGATCGGCGGGTACCTGAGCCGGTGCAAGGCGCACCACATGGCCCACCACTTCCGCGACCCCTCGCGCCATTTCACCATCAGCTACCTGTCACGCTTGGTGGATTGACCAACCCAACGTGTCCCCGGCCACCCCGGCGTGACGGCCTCGACCCGCCACGGCCCCGTCGCGCCGGCGGGGTACGGCACCTCGAGGGTGACGGTGGCGCCGGGCCCCGGGGCGGCGAGGCTTTCCATGGACCATGCCGGCAAGCCGCCGCGTTGGCCGATGAGCCGCACGTAGAGCGGGCCGCCGCCCACCAGGCCCGCGTTGGTGAGCGTGACGGTGGCGTGGGCGCCGGCGTCGCGAAGCTCCAGTGACAGGTCGAGCGCGCGGCGTTGGATGGGGAGGCCGACGCCCGATTTGGCCGCGGGGGCGCCGTCGACGCGGAGGCGGAGCGGGAGGCTCGTGGTGCCAGGTGGGAGCGCCGTGTCGGCGGGGGCGCCGTCGGGGGGCGCGGCCCACTCGAGGATGGCGGTGACGTCGGCCGCCTGGCCGGGGGCGAGGTCGGCAGTGCGGGTCGGCCACAGGCTCACGCCGGGGGGCAGGCCGGCGGGGTCGAGGGAGACGGACCACGCGGGTTGGGTGCCAACGTTGGTCACCTGCACGGTCACCTCGATGGGTGCGGCGCCGCGGGTGAGGGTGACGGCGCTCGTGGTGACGCGGAGCTTGGGCCGGGACGTGGGAACGGCGGCGGGGAGCGTGGCGGCGAGCCAGGGGTGGGCGCCGCCACGGTGGAGCGCGCCGTCGGCGCCGTGGCCGATCCAGCCGCCGCCGCGGAAGGGGTAGAGCACGGCGAGCGGCGCGCCGTCGGGGCTCCAGACGCGGAGGGTGCCGTCGGCGCCGCCGCTGACGAGCCGCGCACGGGCGCTACTGCCGCCTGGCGGCGTGCCCACGAGCGCGTACACGTCCCCCCGGTGCCCGCCCCACGAGCGCCACACCCCCGCGTCGGTGCGGACGCCGATCACGCCGCCGGATTGCAGCTGCGCGACCCCGCCCGCCACCGGCACGGCGCGGCCGCTCGTGGCCCAGGCCCCCGTCGCGCGGGGGGCCGCGCGCGCCCACACGCGGACCTCGGGCCCCGCGAGGCCGATGATGCCGCGCTCGTCCCAGCCCAGGGCCTCGACGCGGGGCACCCGCCCCTCCCACCACGTCGGGGCCGGGCGGAGCTCCGCGACCTCACGCGCCAACCGCCCCTCCGCCGCGCCCGTGGCGGCGTCGAGCACGTGCACGGCACCGTCCCACGTCGCGACCGCGAGGTACGCTCCGTCGGGGGCGAGCGCGATCCCGTCTACGCTTCCGGGGCCGCGTTGCGCCAGGGCCGCGGCCCACGTGGTGGTGCCCGTGGCGGGGTCGACGGCGTGGACGCGGTCGCGGTCGACCAGCAGGTAGAGCCGGTCCGCCCCGAGCGCGATCGTCGGGAGTGGGAGATTATCGGTGGAGTCGTTCCAGGTCCGCGTGGGGCCGGTCTTCGCGGGCACGGTCGGGTCGAGGGGCCGGTCCCACAGGAACCACGCGTCGGCGGTGGCCGCGGCGAGGCGCGCGCCCCAGCCGGAGAGGCCGATGACCGGCCCAGGCAGCGTGGCGACGACGGCCACCTGCTCGAGCGTGTCGAGGTTCCAGGCGCGCACGGTGCCGTCGGTGTGGCCGCTGTAGACGGTGTGTCCGTCGGGAGCGAGGGCAAGCACGCGCACGCCGCCGGAGCGGCTCGGCAGGGGCGCGATCGGGCGGCCGGAGCCCACGTCGCGGAGCCACCCCGTGTTCGGCGCGAACGACCAGGGCACGAATCCCTCCCCGGGCGCCGCCTCGGGGAGCCGGGAGCCGGTGACGACGTCCACGCGCCCGTCCGCGCGCCAGACGGTGGTGCCCGTGGGGTCGAGCGCCCACGACGGCTTCGCGAGGAGCGTCTGCGTGGTGCCGCCGAACGCCGGGAACAGGACACCGGTGGGCGTGAGGAAGGCGGGGGCGTCGCCCACCCAGGCGGCGCGCGTCCCTTCGGCCACGGGCAGGGGGCCGAGGATCGGCGACGCGGTGGCAGTGTCGTACACCCACGCCTCGCGATTGTGGACGTAGGCGGCGCGGGCGCCGTCGGCGGAGAGCGAGAGCGGGCCCACCCCCTCGAACGGCGGCACGCGCCTGGTGTGGCCGGGCACGTTGGGCCAGTCGACGCCCGCGAGGGTGCGGCCCAACGCGGTGGCGAGGCGTTGGGGCAGGGCGGTGGCCGCGCCGCTCGGCAACGCGACGGCGGCGACGCCGTAGCCCGAGCCCACGAGGCCGACGGCGCCCTCCACCGCGAGGTCTCGGAGGTTGCCTGCGATGCCGACGGCGCGCGCGAGGCCGGCCGCGGGGTCCCACACCCACGCGTCGCTGTCGCCGAGGGCGATCACCGAGCGGCCGTCGGGGGCGAGCCGCGCGGACCCGACGTTGCCGGGGGGAGCGAGGGCCGCGCCGAGGCCCGCGTACCGGCGCACGAGCCCCTCGCCGGTGACGAGGATCACCTTGTCGTCACGCACGTGGATCGCGCGCGGGACCACGTCGCGGATCGTGGTGGTGAGCACCTCGCGGGGGGTCATCGGGGCGTCTCGCGCCGCGGCCAAGGTCCAGACCGTGAGGTACGTCCGCTTGGACTGGCCCCAATCACCCCACGTCGCGGCGAGCAGGCTGCCGTCGTCGTTCAGCGCCATCCGCACGCGCTCGGGACCGCGGATGGCGCTGGGGCCACAGATGGACGCCCCCACGGGGAGCAGCGTGTGGAGCGTGTCGGCGCCCACCGTCCAAACGTCGATGCACCCGAACGGACGGAACAACGCGACCGTCCCGCCGCCGGTGGTCGTCACCTCCTTGGTCTCGTCGTAGACGCGCTCCGAGGCGCGCATCACCCGCACGCCGCCGCCGTCGTCGACCGCGGGGCGCATGGCGCTGCTGTCCGCGACCATGTCGGTGACACGCGTCACGCCGGTGTCGAGATCCACGATCCGCACCGACGCCGACTTGGATCCCGGGGTGGTCGTGGTCCACGCGGCGTGCCGCGCCGCGGGCGACAGCACCGGATCGAACTGCTCGCCGGGCTGGGGGCCCCACACCTCGACGGTCTCGAGCGGCGGCGCGCCGGCGAGCACGGGCCGGGGCGCGGCGGACACGGTGAGCGCCCACGGGGCGACAACGTCGGCGGAGGGCGCGCGCGGGATCGGGTCGGTGGCGGGGAGGATGGCGAAGGAGCCCGCGTCGGCCGCGTGGGCGGAGAGGGCGGCGGCGAGGGCGTAGAGGAGGGGCACGCGGGATTGTAGCGGACGCAAACGTGCGGGCGGCGCCAATGCCACGCGGAGCCGCGCCACGGCTCACCGGGCGCGGCGGCCCCGCTCGGGGGGCCGGGCACCGCGCCCACCGCGGGTCGCCCAACCAGCTGGACTCTCGGCTCGACCTGGAGTATTGGACGGGCGCCGCGGCGCACTCCCGTGCCGGGCACACCCAAGGAGCTCCCCATGAAGATCAAGTCCACGGTTCGCGCCGGCCTCGGCTTCCGCGCGTCCCGCTAGTTCGCCGGGGCCAGCGTGCTCGTCACGCTGGCTCCACCCCTCCCGGAGGCCGCCGGTGACAGACCCGTTCGTCGTGCCCGAGTCGTTCTGGCAGGAAGTTGCCACGAGCCTCTGGAAGCAGGCCCCGCGTGTGTGGCGGCGCCCCTTCGCCACGCCCTACGGCACCGAGGACGACGTGTTCCGGGCGTTGTGCGCCCTGACCGCGCGGCTCGACACGGGTGACACGAGCATCCAACCCCGCGTGTTCGTCGACGACAAACAAGCCGGCTTCTCGCTCGACCGCCACGCAGCCCGCCCCGACGACGTCGATCTCGACGGCTTCGAGCGCCGCCTGCGCGCTGGGCTCGGCGGCCGGGAATTCGGCATGGTGATCGGGGACGCCGCGATCCTCGACGGCACGCTCTGGCGCCACGCCGTCCAATTCCTGCGCGGCCTGCACGCCGCCGTCGGCACGCCCGCGGGCGGCTCCCACGCGGAGGTGTTCTTCGGGAATTACCAACGCTCGTTCTTCGGCGTCCACAAGGACCGCCTGGAGACCTTCACGTTCATCACGCGCGGCCGCAAGCGCTTCCTCACATGGCCCTACGAGGCGCTGCTCGGGCTCCCCGACGCCCCGCAGGACGTGCCGCTCCACGCGTTCTCCTTCAACGAGGTCGATCTGGCCCCGCTCCGCGAGCAGGCCGTGGTGCTCGAAGGGGGGCCGGGGGACGTGTTGTTCTGGCCGGCGTCGTGGTGGCACGTGGCCGAGAGTGTGGAGGAGGGCTTCGTCACGACGCTCACCCTGGCGTGCGCGCCGAGCACGATGCTCGCGGCGGGCTCGCCGTTGCGGCTGGCACAGGAGGGCTTCGACGAGTCCGGAAAGGAGGGGTACTACGTGGAGGATCCGGCGCTCCCCCTCGTGCGGGGCCCGGAGGCCACCAAACAAGCCATCGCTGACGTCGAGTCGGCGTTGACACGCGTCCTGGAGGACCCGACGTTCCAGCGCGCCCGTCGGGACGCAACGTTGGCCTGGCTCTCCGCGGAGGGCTTCAAGCGCGGGCCGGATCGGCTCCCGCTGCCCGAGTTGGTCGGCACGGATCGGCTGGTCACCGACGCGCAGATCGTCTACGGAGATCTCGACGAAGACGGGTTCACCTGCGCGGCCAACGGCATCCTGCTCCAGTCGTTGCCGAGCTTCTTGCCGCTCGTGGAGCACCTCAACGCCCATCCAAACGCCGTCCGCACCGTCGCCGAGTTGGTGGCACATTTCGCCGGGGCCGAGGGCCAGCCGTCCGCGGAGGAGCTGACGGAAGGGTTGGCGCACCTCACGGCGGCCCGCGCGTTGCGGCGGATCTGAAGCGTTCCCTCTGGTGAGCCGGCGATGGCGCGCGGCCCGACAAACGAGTACCCTCGCGGCCATGTCGGCGCCCTTCTCTCGTTCCTTGCGCGCGCTCGGCGCCGAGGGCGCGGGGGTGTCCCCAATCGGGTTGGGGGTCGCCGCCGTGCTGCTCCTCGCGTGGGCGCTCTGGTTCGGCTTCGGCCGGGTGACCGTGTGGGCGGTGACCGACGCCGCGCGCGTGGAGGTCGACAGCGCCGCGCACCCCGTCGCCGCGACCGAGGTGGGCCGCGTGGTGGCCGCGCACCTGGGGCTCGGCCGCGAGGTGGTCGCGGGCGAGGTGCTCGTGGAGCTCGACGACACGCTCCAGCAGCACGCGCTCGCGGAGGAGCAGGCCCGCGGGGAGGCGCTCGCGCACGCGCTCGTCGCGCTGCGGGGGGAGCTCGACACGGCGCTCGGGATGGTCGGCACCACGCGGGCGTCGGGCGCGGCGGCGGTGGCCGAGGCCGAGTCGCGCGTGACCGAGACCGACGCCGCCGCCCGGCTCGCGGAGGAGCGCGCCGTGCGCCTCGAACGGCTCCTCGCGGGGCAGCAGATCTCCGAGCTGGAGCTGCTCCAAGCGCGCGCCGAGGCCACCGCCACCCGCGCGGCCGCCGACGCGTCGCGCACCGGGCTGTCGCGGGAGGGGCTGGACCGCCGCGGCGCCACGGGGGACCGCGAGGCCCGCATCGCGCAGCTCGAGCGCGAGGTCGCCACGATCGCGGGCGCGGTCGGCACCTCCGCCGCCGTGGTGGCGCGCCTCGCCGCGGAGGTCGACCGTCGCAAGCTGCGCGCGCCCGTCACCGGGCGGCTCGGGGACGTCTCCACCCTCTCCGTCGGCACCGTCCTGGCGGAGGGCGACCGCATCGCCACCGTCGTTCCGCGCGGCGCCCTGCGGATCGTAGCGGCGTTCGCGCCCTCGGAGTCCCTCGGCCGCGTGCAGGCCGGGCAACGCGCGCGCCTCCGCCTCGACGGGTTCCCGTGGACCTGGTACGGCACCGTGCCCGCGACCGTCACCGGCGTGGCCGACGAGGTGCGCGACGGCGTGGTGCGCGTCGAGCTCACGCCGGAGCTGACCCCCGAATCGGGGCCCAGCGCCGTGCCGCTCCAACACGGGCTCCCCGGCGCGGTCGAGGTGGCCGTGGAGCAGGTCTCGCCCGCCACCCTCGTGCTGCGCGCGGCCGGCGGCGCGTTCGGGCCGGTGCGCCGGACCACCCCGTGAGGGCCCGGAGGCGCCCCTTCCTCGTGCCCGAGGTGGTGCAGACCTCGGCCATGGACTGCGGGCCCGCGGCGCTCAAGGCGCTGCTCGACGGGCACGGCCTGCCCGTGAGCTACGGGCGGCTCCGCGAGGCGTGCCAGACGGGGCTCGACGGCACCTCGCTCACCGTGCTGGAGGAGATCGCCGGGGGGCTCGGCCTCCACGTCGAGCAGGTCATGCTTCCCGTCGACTCCCTCCTCGAGCCCGGCAGCGGCGCCCTCCCCGCCCTCGTCGTGGTCGCCCAGCCGGACGGCTCGCCGCACTTCGTCGTGGTGTGGCGCAAGGTCGGCCCCTGGGTGCAGCTCATGGACCCCGCGACCGGGCGCCGCTGGGTGTCGGCGCGGCGGTTCCTCCCCGAGGTGTTCGTTCACGAGCAGGCCGTGCCGGCCGCGGACTGGGGCGAGTGGGCGCGCACCGAGGAGGGCCTCGGGGTGCTCCGGCGCCGCCTCGCGCGCCTCGGGATGCGCGACGCCGCCGCCGTCTGTGCGGCCGCCGTCGCCGCGCCCGGGTGGGTGGGCCTCGCCGCGCTCGACGCCGCGGCCCGCCTCGTGGACTCGCTCACGGCGGAGGGCGGGCTCCGGCGCGGCCCGGCGGCCGCGCGGCTGTTGCGAACGTTGTCGGCGACGGGGGCGGCGGACCCGGACGGGCCGATCCCGGCGGTGTACTGGTCGGTGCGGCCGGTGGTGGGGGACGACGACGCGGAGGAGACCCTCCAGCTCCGCGGGGCCCTGATGGTGCGGATCCTGGGGGTGCGCCCGGTCGAGGAGCGCGAGCCGCTCTCGCCCGAGCTCGAAGCCGCCGTGCAGGATCGCGGCGAGGCGCCCGTGCGCACGATCGCCGCCATGGTGGCCGCCGGCGGCGGGCTCGCGCCCCTGCTCCTCGGCGTGGCGCTGGTCGTGGCGGCGGCCGGCGGCCTCGTCCAGATTGTCTTGTTCCGCGGGCTCCTCGATCTGCTCTCGCAGCTCGGGCTGGTCGAGCAGCGCCTCGGCGGCATCGTGATGATCGCGCTGTTCGCCGCCGCGCTCCTGCTCGTGGAGCTGCCCATCGCAGGCATCGCCCGGGCGATGGGCCGCGGGCTCGAATACCGCATGCGCACGGCGTTCCTGCGCAAGCTGCCCCGCTTGGAGGATCGCTACCTCCAGAGCCGCCCCAGCTCCGACATGGCGCAGCGCAGCCACAACATCCATACAATCCGGACGGTGCCCGAGGTCGCGGCGCGTTTGCTGCGGGCGCTGCTCCACCTCGGCGCCACCGCCGCCGGCCTCGTGTGGCTCGACCCCGCGAGCCTCCCTACCGTCGTGATCGCTACGTTGTTGTGTGTCGCCGTGCCGCTCGCCGTGCAAGGCACGCTGACCGAGATCGACCTGCGCTTCCGTACGCACGCAGGCTCGCTCGCTCGCTTCTACCTCGACGCCATGCTCGGCCTCGTCGCCATCCGCACCCACGGGGCGGAGCGCTCGCTGCGGCGGGCGCACGAGGGGCTGCTGACGGACTGGGCGCGGGCCGGCCGGGCGTCGCTCGGCGTGGTCGTGACCGCCGACATCGTCCAGGGGCTCGTCGCCTTCGCGCTCAGCGCGTGGATCTTCGTCGGCTGGCTGGATCGTTCGGCCGACAACGCGGCCGCGCTGCTCGTCGTGTACTGGGCGCTGGAGCTGCCCGCGATCGGCGTGGAGATCGGCCAACTCGCGCGGTTGTACCCCGGGCTCCGCAACGTCACGCTCCGCCTGCTCGAGCCGCTCGGGGCGATGGAGGAGACAGAGGTCGGGGCGGCCCCCGGGGCATCGGCGCGTCGCGAGCTCCCCCGAGGGGCCGCGGTCGGTCTCCATGGGATCACCGTGCGTGCCGGTGGACACACCCTCCTCGAGGACGTGGACGTCGCGATCTCTCCGGGCGAGCACGTCGCCATCGTCGGGCCGTCCGGCGCCGGGAAGTCGACCCTCGTGGGCCTGCTGCTCGGGTGGCACCGGCCGGTCGCGGGGGACGTGAACGTGGACGGCGATCCGCTCGGCGGCGACGTGCTCGCGCGGCTCCGGCAACAGACCGCCTGGGTCGATCCCGGCGTGCAGCTCTGGAACCGCTCGTTCCTCGACAACGTCGCCTACGGGAACGATGCCCCGGGCGATCTCGGGCCGGTGCTGCGCGCGGCGCGGCTCGTCGAGGTGCTCCAGAAGCTCCCGGACGGGCTCCAGCAGCTCCTCGGCGAGGGGGGCGGGCTGCTGAGCGGCGGCGAAGCACAGCGCGTGCGGCTCGGTCGGGCGCTCCTGCGCCACGACGCGCGGCTGGTGATCCTGGACGAGCCGTTCCGCGGCCTCGACCGCGACACGCGGCACACCCTGCTCGCGGAGGCCCGCCGCTGGTGGGGGGGCGCCACGCTCCTGTGCGTGACGCACGACGTGGGCGAGACCCGCGCGTTCGAACGTGTGCTCGTCGTAGAGGACGGCCGGGTCGTGGAGGACGGCGCCCCCGACGTGCTCGCCGCCCGCCCCGACTCCCGCTACCGCGCGCTCCTCGACGCGGAGGCCGCGGTGCACGCCGAGTTGTGGGCGGCGACGACGTGGCGGCGGTTGCGGTTGGAGGGGGGGCGGGTGTGTGAGGGGGAGCTCGACGTGCCGGCGGGCGCGGTGGGGGGCACGGACCATGGGTGAGCCCGCGGTCTCCCGGGTAGACGGCGAGCGTGCGGTCCTGAAGACGGACCGCGGGCTCGCGCACCGTCTGCACGCCCTGACGTGGGCCTTGGAGGATCTCGGCGAGACGCTCGCCCTCCTCGCGGCCGACGTTGGCGCGCCGGGGGGGACGCCGCTCCCGCTTCCGCCGGCACTCACGACGGACGCCGACGCGCGTGACCGGTGGCTCCAAGGCGCGGCGGCGTGGCATGGCGCCGAGGCCGATCCCGTGCATGTCTACGGCGCCGATCTCGTCGCGTTCGCGCGCGCGTCCGGCCCCGCGATCCTCACCGTGGGGCCCATCGCGGCGCGGCGCCTGCTGGTCGTGCGCGGCCGCGACTGGCGCGGCGTTCGGGTGGTGGCGCCCGACCTGCGCGAGCGGCGCGTGGCGGTCGCCGACGTGGTCGCGGCCCTGCTCGCGGACGTCGAGGATCACGTCCACGCCGACATCGACGGCCTGCTCGACGCGACGGGGCTCCGGGGGCGGGGCCGCGCCCGGGTCCGCCGCTCCCTCCTGCACGCGCGGACCCGGGGCTGGCGGTTCTCGTCGGGGTGGCTGGTGCGCCTGCCCGCGTCCGCCACCGTCGCGGAGCAGGCGCGGGCCACCGGCGTCTACGGGCGCGTCACGATGCTGGCGGCGGGGCACGCCGTCGCCTACGCGCTCGGCCTCGCCGCCTGGGCGATGATCGGCCGCGGCGCGCTCTCCGGGCGCCTCGACATCGGCTGGCTCGCGGCGTGGGCGCTGCTCGTCGTCACGCTCGTGCCGGTGCGGACGGCGCTCACGCGCGCAGAGGGCCTGCTCGCGCTCGATCTGGGCGCGCTCCTGAAGCAGCGGCTGCTGGTCGGCGCGCTGCGCCTGGAGCCCGAGGAGGTGCGCCACCAGGGCATGGGGCAGCTGCTCGGCCGGGTCATCGAGTCCGAGAACGTGGAGAGCCTCGCCACGAGCGGCGGCCTGCTCGCCGGGTTTGCCGTGCTGGAGCTGATCCTCGGCACCGCTGTGCTCGCGGCGGGCGCGGGCGGCGCGTGGCATGCGGCGCTGTTGCTCGTCTGGGTCCTGGGGGTGTGCGGGCTCGGCGCCGTCTACTTCCGCCGCCGCGTCGTGTGGAGCGGCGCCCGCCTCGGGATGACCAACGATCTGGTCGAGTCCCTCGTCGGCCACCGCACGCGCCTCGCCCAGGCCGATCCTGCACGCTGGCATGACGACGAGGACACCGCGCTGGCGGGCTACCTCTCGGCCTCCACGAAGATGGACGGGACCGCGTCCTGGCTCGACGCGCTGGCCCCGAGCGGCTGGATCGTGCTCGGCCTGCTCGGGCTCGCCCCGGCGCTGGTGTCCGGCCCCGCGGACAGCGCCGCCATCGCCGTGTCCGTGGGCGGCGTGCTCCTTGCGTACGGGAGCCTGCGCCAGTTCGTCGCGGGCGTGTCCTCGCTCGCGGGCGCGGGCATCGCCTGGGAGCAGGTGCGGGCGCTGTTCTGGGCGGCCGAGCGCGCCGAGCCGTTGGCGCGCCCGATGGTGCTCGGAGCGCGCGCGGATCGCGACGATCGCGCGCCGCTGCTCGAGGCGCACGGGCTGGCCTTTCGCCACGCCGGCCGCGGCGCGCCCGTGTTCGCCGATGTGGACCTCGTCCTCCGGCCCGGCGATCACGTCCTGTTGGAGGGGCCGTCGGGCGGCGGAAAGTCCACGCTCGGGAGCCTGCTCGCGGGGCTGCGTGTGCCGAGCGCGGGCCTGCTGGTGCTCGGGGGGCTCGACCGCCGCACGCTCGGCCCCGACGGCTGGCGCGCCCGCATCGTGACCGCGCCGCAATTCCACGAGAACCACGTGCTCGGTGGCACCGTCGCGTTCAACCTCCTCCTGGGGCGCACTTGGCCGCCGCGGGACGAGGACCTCGCCGACGCCGAGGCGATGTGCCGCGAGCTCGGCCTGGGCCCCCTCTTGGAGCGCATGCCTTCCGGGTTGTCGCAGATGGTCGGCGAGACCGGCTGGCAACTCTCCCACGGCGAGAAGAGCCGCCTCTACATCGCGCGCGCGCTGCTCCAGAACGCCGACGTCGTGGTGCTCGACGAGAGCCTCGCCGCGCTCGATCCCGACAACCTGCGGCGGGCGTTGCGGTGTGTGTTCGCGCGGGCGCGGGCGGTGGTGGTGATTGCGCATCCGTGAGTCCGCGGGGAATCGGGGCGCGTCCGGGCGCGGACGCCCGGGCGGCACCTTTCCGGCGCGCGCTTTGCGCATGGGTAGCGCAAGTGATCTCCAGCACCGGGGCGAACCTGGGCCGCGGCCGCAAGGAGCGAGGAGGGAGCATGCCCGTAGGCATGTGACCGACGAGCGACGCCGCGGACGCGAGCCCAGGGGCGGCCGAATGCGGACATTATTGAGGAGCGGGCCCCTTGGTCCTGCCGAGGACGGCCGGGACCGGCCGCGCCCGAGCGCGCGTCCGCCGTACAGGCGCCTCGCGCGGGGCGGCTCGCGTCATCTCCGGTGTGATCACTTTCTGTACGTCTGCGCAGGTAAGCGCGTTGACTTGCGCGACCTGGCACACGGCGCCGACCTTCATCACCCAACGCTCGGGCGGCACGGGACCGGCCGGTGCCGGCGAACATCGCCTCCGTGACCGCGTGACGGCCAACATCGGCGATCATCCGGGATGATCCCGCCTCCGTGACCGCGTGGCGGCCAAGCGGGCGGAAACGCGAGCCGCTCGGCCCGGACCGTCTTCACGGTGTGCACGGTGGTGTGGGTCAGCAGCCACTCGTTGAAGGACTGGAGCACCTCGGCGAGCGCGGAGCGTTGGGGTGCAGCGCCTCGCGGTAACCGCGCCGTGAACCTGCCCGCGCCGTGGCAGTCTGGAACCACCGTTGCTACCGCACGCTCAAGGCGCTGTACCCCGCGGTGCGGGCGGAGAAGGGCAACAACCACAACGCGCTGGACGACGCCCGCAACCAGGGGGAGCAGATCATCCCCCCGGCCGCGATGACGTCGGGTGGTCCTCTCACGCGGAGCCGCGGGCCGGGGGTGAGGCGCTCGATGACCCTACGCCTCCCCCGCCCGGTCGATCGCGACGGCACTCGCGGTCGGGTTCGGGACAGCGAGCTCGCCTGGTTCCAATTCACTCGACCCGGCAGACGTCACGACACGCGAGAGGCTGCTGGCCGTCGTTGGTGGTCTCGCAGGCGCCGGACATGCGCAGGTCGTCCCGCACGCAGATCTCGGCGACGGCGGGCTGATAGTCGGAGCAGGCCACGTCGAAGAAGGTGGCGATTTCCTCGACGCACTGGTCCTCCGACGTGTACCCCTGCTCGTCGAGGTACCCGCACGCCTGCACGCTGCCGCAGTAGGCCTCGGCATGCGCCGAGACGAAGCCTTCGTACGTGGTGAGGTCCGCAACGTCGGTGTCGGTGGCCGCGTCGGTATCGGTGTCGGTATCGGTATCGGTGTCGGTGTCGGAGTCGGTGTCGGTGTCGGTATCGGTATCAGTATCAGTATCAGTATCGGTATCAGTGTCGGTGTCGGTGTCGGTGTCGGTGTCGGACTCCTCCGCTGCGTCGTCGGTATCGGGCTCCTTGGCGCCGGCGCAGGCGAGCGAGAAGGCGAGGACGACGAGAAGGGTGAAGGGCAGCAGGCGCATGGCGGCGACCGTATTCGGCGGGTTGCGGGAAGGCAACATCCTGGGGGAAGGCGTAATTTCTCGGGCCGTGGCGGCGCCGCTCGGGGCGCCGGGCACCGCGGCCCACGCCGGTCGCCCAAGCAACCTCCGCCGCTGGCATGCCCCTTGCTTTCCACGTTGGTAGAGGTTCCCCATGCGCCTGTTCGTCCTCGCTCTGCTGCTCTCGCCCGGCGCCGCGCTGGCGTGCTCGATGATCCCCAGCTCGCCCAACCTGGGGCTCCCGGGCCGGGCGGCGGGGCCGGACGCGGTGTTCACCGGGAGCGGGGAGGCGCACCTCCTGGGCGCCGACGAGATGCCGATCGACGTGACGCGCACGCCGTACACGGTCGAGGGCGAAGGCGAGGCCGGGGCCCTGCTGGTGCCGGTCGCGCCGCTGGCGCCCGGTGTGTACCACGTGGCTCCGTGCGATTACGGCGTGGCTTGCGAGGCGACGATCACGGAGGGCGCGGGCGATCCCGGCGTGCCGCCGGAGGCGCCGGTGCTCACGTTCGAGCCTATCCGCATCGCGACGGGACAGAATTCCGATTGCGGCCCGACCGTGCCCGGCACCAACGTGGGCGTCGAGAGCGGCGCCCATGTCGTGGTCTTCGCGGCGGCGCCGGTCGACACGCTGGCGGACGCCGAGCTGCTCGGCTTCGCACGGCCGGAGGACGGCGAGCCCGGGCGGTGGATCACCCAGCACGAAGGCGACGTGTTCGCCGCCGCCATCGACGCGGAGGGCGAGCTGTCGGAGTGGACCGGCCCGCACGCGATCGCGCCCGGCGGCTGCTCCACCTCGGGGGGCGCGCCGCTCGGCTTCGCGGCGCTCTTGGCGTTCGCGGCCGTCGGGAGGCGGGCGCGGCGGTGAAGGGGTAGGGGGCGCGGGTAGGGCGGCGGCGCGCGGCGCCACCCAGGAGGACCGGCACGACCGGCCGAGGTCGGGGGATGCGGTTTCATCCCCTCACTTCGGACGGTATGTCCGGCCGAGATCGGGGGATGCCCGCCTATCCCCTCACTTCGGACGGTATGTCCGGCTGAGGTCGGGGGATGCACGGGCATCCGGTCACTTCGGCCGGTCCGTGCCCTACCTCGGGAACACGGCGCCGCCGCCCGCCCGACCCGCGAGGCGCCGAGCTTGACGTTCTCGGGGGGCACCGGTAGGTTCACCACGATGTTTGTTCGTCGGTTGAACAATCACGGCCGCCCCTCCGCCCTGGCCGCGGGTTGGGATGACCTGCGCGCCCACAACACCGCACTCCTGCTGCGGGCGATCTGGTCGGAGGAGGGCCTGTCGCGGGCCGATCTGGCGCGGCGGTCGGGGCTGTCGCGGGCCACGGTGTCGGACATCGTGGGCGGGTTCGTCGACCTGGGCGTGGTGATCGAGGCGGGCGCGGACTCGACTCCGGAGGTGGCGCCCTCGAGCGGCGGCCGGCCGCCCATCCGGCTCGAGTTCCACGACGGGTGGCGGCACCTGATCGGGGTGGAGCTCGGCGCCGAGCACGTGTCGGGCGTGCGCACCGATCTGCGGGGGCGGGTGCTCGGCCGGTTCGTGGTGGAGCGCGACGTGGAGGGGGATCCCGCGGGCACGCTCGCGGCGATGGACGCGGGCATCCGCACGCTGCGCGCGATCGCGCCGGAGACCGCGGTGATCGGGATCGGGCTGGGGGTGGCGTCGCCGCTGCGCTTCGGCGACCACGGGCGCCTCGCGACGCACCTGTTCCCGCGGTGGTCCGGGATCGATCTCAACGCGCACCTCGCCGGCGCCCACGCGCTCCCCGTGCGCCTCGACAACGACGCGAACCTCGGCGCGCTCGCGGAGCACTGGTGGGGCGCCGGGCGCGACGTGAGCGACCTCGCGTTCATCAAGCTCGCCACCGGCGTCGGCGCGGGGATCCTCATCGGGGGGGACATCCACCGCGGGGCGACCGGCATCGCCGGCGAGATCGGCCACACGACCATCGACACGGCCGGTCCACGCTGCCGATGCGGGCGCAACGGATGCCTGGAGGCGTTCGTCGGGAGCGCGCAGCTGTTGGAGAGGGCCCACGAGCGGCTGGCTGCCGACCCGGACGGCGACGAGGAGCGGCCCGCGTGGGCGTTGCCCCGCGCCACCGTGCACACCCTGGTCGCGGGCGCCCGCGCGGGCGATCCCGTGGCGCGCGAGCTGGTCACCACCGCGGGGACGTGGCTCGGCGTCGCGATCGCCAACCTGCTCAACCTCGTTAACCCCGGCCGGGTCGTGCTCGGCGGGCCCCTCACCGAGGCGGGGCCGCTGCTCGTGGGGCCGCTGACCCGCGCGCTCGAACAACGCGCGCTGTTCACGTCGGTGGCGGGGTCGAGCGTCGTGGTCAGCGCGCTCGGGGACGACGCCGTGGCGATCGGCGCCGCGACGCTGGTGCTCCAGGGCGCGCTGTCCGATCCGACCCTTTTTCTCGGGAGCGAGCGCGCCGAGCGCCCCCCCTTCCGTGTCAGCGCTCCCCTGCTCCCAGCATGAGGTACCCCGTGCGTTCCATCCCGCTCCACCGCGTCGTGTCCCTGCTGGCGCTCGCCACGCTCGGCGCATGCGACCCCAAGCCGGTCGAAGCGGTGGACGACACGGCCGCGACGGAGACCGACACCGACACCGATACGGACACCGATACCGATACCGATACCGATACCGATACGGATACGGACACCGATACCGATACGGACACCGATACCGATACGGACACCGATACCGATACCGACACGGACACCGATACCGATACCGACACGGACACGGACACGGACACGGACACGGACACGGACACGGACACGGACA
>JAZKFH010000005.1:0-5957 GCA_040386535.1 Myxococcota bacterium
CACCGCGCCAGCGGATTCGGAGCGCACGGGAGACGGGTTCACCGGACGCCTACCAAGGATGGGGGCAGAAGCCCAGACCCGAGCGTGGGTCGGGCGCGGGGTGGGCTCGACCCGATGGGCGGTCGCCGCGGTTCAGTCCGCTGTCGCCTGCAATGTCAGCGTGTGGAGGTCGGACTCCCAGCGCTCGCTGCCGCTCGCGAAGAACTCGGAGCTGTTGGCGTACCCGGACATCGGAATCGTGAAGTGCGAGCTGCCCGCGGACAGGGTGGAGGTGCCGGTGAAGGTGTCGCCCTCCACCACCCCTTCGATGCTCACGTCGATGGTGCCCCCGCCGCTCTCGTAGTCGCCCGCGCCGGTGGTGACACCGTCGCGCTCCCGGACGGTGACGGTGAAGGTGCCGATGATCGTGCTCGGGCCACTCTCCACCGCCAGCCCCATCTCGCCGCTGTAGGTCGGGTCGGTGTCGGTATCCGTGTCCGTGTCCGTGTCACTGTCGGTGTCAGTGTCGGTGTCGGTGTCACTGTCCGTGTCGGCGTCCGTGTCCGCGTCGGACTCCTCGCAGTCGGGCGCGCTGCCACAGTCGGAGTCGCCGCAGTCGAACGCGCCGTCGCGGTCGTTGTCGGCGCCGTCGTCACACTCGCCGGTCGCGTCACCTTCGAACTCGGTGGGCTCCCCTGCTTTGTCGCTTCCGATGCCGGCGCAGGCGAGCACCGAGAGGCCGAGGAGGATCAGGGAGAGAGGCTTCATGCGCGCGAGGATAGCCGACGCTGCGCGGACTCGCTTTGCGCGCGGCCGGTCAGGGCTCTGACAACCGCCAGCCCCAGGTCGCGGTCGTCGTGGTCTCGTCCGCGAAGCGCATCGTCCGCGCGGCCCGGACGACACATTGGCCGAGCGCGTCGTCCCCGGTGGTGTTCTTGATGAGCGCCGAACTGGTCACCCGCCCCGCCTCGATCGTGAGCTCCACGGCGACGCGCCCCACGCCCTCGGGGAGCGCCTTCCCGCTCTGCTCGACGCACGCCTGCACCCGGGGGCGGTGCTTCGCCAGCACGGCCGCCACGTGGGGGGTGGCCTCGCCGGGTTCGTCGGTGACCGGTCGGTGAGGCTCCGCGGCGGGGGCGACCGGAAGGGTCACCTCCACTACGTCCCTCACGGCCCTGAGCGCCTCGTCGAGGCCCGCCATGGACGCCGCGTCCCCGTCGAGGATGTCGCGGTGGGCGTCGGGCCCCCCGGGGTTGTCGAGCAGCAGGTGGGTGATGGGCAGGTGGGCCGGCCCCACGGGCGCCGCGGTGGCTTGCACCGGCGTGGCCTGCACCGGCGTGGCCTGGACCGGCGCGGCCTCGGGGGGCTCCGGGGGCGGAGTGGACGCGGGCGCGCACCCGAGGAGGAACAGCAGCATCGGCGGTCGGACAGCGGCGGGCGGGCGCGGTTCCCCGGACGGGAGGCGGACGAGAGACACAGGGCACACGGACCGCGCGCGGCGCGCGGCCGGTGCGGCGGCGGGAGTGCCGATGCGTGGCGCGAGGGTCGCTGTGAGGATCAGGCTCCCCTTCTGCGGAGGAGCTTCTCCAACCGGCGCTCCAGCACGTCCCAACGTCGGGCTGCTTCCTTGTCTCGGGTCGATCGGGCGCGGTGCAGGTTCTTCCTTGCCTCGGTTAGCGATTCCTCCGCGAGCTTGAGCATCCGGGGGCGCACCCAAGCCGACTCGTCGTCGGGGTACTTGTCGGCGTAGGCGAGGGTCTCTTCGAGGAGCTTCGGAATACGGGGGTCGGCGCTGGGGAGGAGGAGGGGGACGAACAACTCAACGACGCCGCCTCGTGCGTCGGGATCGGTCATATCCCGACACAGTTGCCAAGCCTCCTCGCTCCATTTGGCCGCAAGGTCGCGGCTGTCCGTGGAGACCGCCGCCAGCGCCAATCCCCTGAGGAAAGTGAGCGCGATGCGGCTCTCTCCCCGCGCGCGAAATGTCGCCGCCGCCTTGCCGAAGTGGCGCCGGACCTCCGCCCAGTCGCTGACGACCAGCGCGCGCGCACCAAGCCAGGCGTGCCCCAATGCTGCCGCCCGAACATCTCCAACCAGCTCGCTCTCTCCCAGCAGGCGCAGTGCGACCGCACCTGGATCCACATCGCGACCACGGGCTGACCACCCGGCGAGCACCTCCGTCAGCATCACGGTCCGCAAACGAGGTGAGCCGCCTTCGCTTATCCGGGCCAAGGTATCCGCTACCTCTGTGCGAGCCGCCCGAATGTCACCCGCGAGCGGCGCCATGCGCGCGGCACGTCCCTGCCGAGCAGCCCAGGGCTCGGCGCTTCTCGCCCGGGCGCCCGCAGAGACGGCCGCGGCCTCAAATGGGGGGTGGGGCTCAAGGAGGTGCTTCTCACACGCGGCGAGATAGTTGGATTCCCAACGACTTGCCTCCGCTCGTCTACCAATTGCGTGGGACAGGCCCCATCGAATCAACTGAAGCTTGGCCGCACGGACCTCGTCGCCCCCTGCGCTCGCCTCGCTCAGGGCCCGATTCACCTGCTCCTGTCGCTCGCCCACCGACACGAGCTGCTCCAAGACATTGGCCTCCGCCAACCTGATCTCCAGCTTGGAATCCGGTCGCGGTTGGAGGTCGTAACCGCCCCGAAGCGCCCTAAGGGCGCGCGACGCCATCCCCGCGTCATTCAACGCCTGCCCCAACCGATACCGCACCGCCGCGCGGACCGCCGCGTCCCCCGTGGCGTCGGCCTCCTCCACCAGCCCCTCCAACGCCGGCACATCCTCGAACGTGGCCTCTCCTTCCTTGACGAGGAGCTCCAACAGCCCCCGCCACACCCGCTCGGCCGGGGTCGTGACCGGCAGACTTGGGATCCAATCGTTCGCGACGTCGAGGTGCCCCGCGTCGACAGCGGCCTCGATCCGCTCGCGCAGCCCCACGCCGTCGCGGATGGCCCGCTCGATCAGGAAGCTCGTCGAGTGCTCGGATAGGCGACCGATCCCCTCTACGATCGCGCGGACATCGAGGTCTTGACCCGAAGGGCCGAGGACCGGGAGCAGCGGGATGGCGGGCCACTCCCCGCGCCCGAGCTCACCTGCGAGCTCCTCGACCACACCCCTCCGCTCCGCCTCCACCGCGGCGGGATCGAGCGCCCGCAAGCGGCCTCCCGTCAGGCGCGCGGCGCAGGCGGCCCGCTCGGGTGACAGCGGCCACGCCCGCGCCCACGCCGGCTCCTCGGGCAACACGGCCACGGCCCTCCCGAGCGCCTCCGGCTCCGCCCCCGAGGCCAGGAGCGCGCCCCAATCCGTGTCGCTCGCCGCCTCGATCGCGACCACCTCCTGATGGATGCGCCACCAGCCCGGCAGATCCAGGCCCGGCCGGTCGAGGATCGCGGCCCCGGCGGCGCCGACGGTCGCCTCCGCCCAGCGCACCCGCGTCTCGTGCCACGCGTACCGGGCCCCCTCCCAAACCCGCCACCCGGGCTTGTGTGCGGCCTCGAGCAGCTCGGTCCACGACGCCGTAGCATCCGCGCGATGGATGTCCCACGAGGGGTGTGCGGTGCGGAGCGCGGCGTCCACGGGCCCCGGGCCCCACCACGAAATACGCCCCCCCAGGGTCAGCGCTGCGCGCACATTGGCAACCACCCACTCCGGCGCCTCCGCGGAGAGGTCGAAGCGATGCGCGATCCAATCGTACAAATCCGGCGCCTCGTCGCGGAGCAGGTCCGCCTCGGGGCTGATGGCCACGATCACGACCCGCAACGAACGCTCCCGGAACAGCTCCCGCGCCAGGTTCAGGCCGGGCAGGTCCTCGGGACGCAACCAGAGCACCGCGGTGGAACGGGGCGGGAGATCGAGCACCGCGGCAGCGTTCGGGCAGAAGACCGCCGCGGCTTCGTTGGCCCGCACGATGTCGCACACGCGGCCGAGCGCGCTCGCATCGGCGATGCGGACCAGGACCAGCGCCCGCTCCCGCGCCATCTCCAGCGCGAGCGCCAGCCGCGTCAGGCCGCCGGGGAGGGCCGCGACAGGCGGTCGAGCAGCAGCGGGTGCGGGTGGAACCACTCTTTTCCGTTCCGGTAGGGGAGGAGCCAATAGCGGGCCAGGAGCTCGTCGACGAGGTTGGAGCCGTCGGCACGTGGCTCCACGTCGGGGAGCTGGTGCTCGGGATCGTCACGCACCCGGCGGAGTACGTCATCGTACCCGCGGTGGAATCCGGTGGAGAAGGTCTGTCGCTCGTGGGCGACCAGGTCGTCCACCAACGCGAGGGAGGCCTCCTGCTCCTTCTGTCCGTACGCATCCATCGCGATGTTCTGCACGAGGCGCACGAACTCCCGCAACCGGCCGCCCGATGCCCACGCGAGGCGCTCCAGCCCCGCAGGCGCGATCGACACGTGGAGGTCACCCGTACGCCGCGCCCACAGCTCCGAGAAGAAGCCGAGCTGGCCCGCCGGGACCGATGGGTCGTTCGGGTTGAACACCGTCAGTTCGGGGAGCACCGTCGGCTCCCACCCGGAGAGCTGCCCGAGCCTCGCCTGGCGCGACAACGCCACGGGTCCGGTTGCGACGGTGAAGGTGTCGAGCTGGCCGAGGAGGGTCGACTCCAGGAACAGCCGTTGGATCGCGCCGCCGTCGCGAAGGCGATCGAGCCCGTCAATCACGACGAGGAAGCGCCACTGCTGGGTCTCGACGCGCCGGAACAATGTGTTCACCGCGTCGAGCAGCCGACGTGCGTGCTGGTCCGCGTCCGGCGCGGGAGGGCCCCGTTGGCCGATGGGAAGCTTCCACTCGCCGGCGCCGACCATGCTGCCGAGGACGGTGAGGGCCCCCGTGGTGGCCCCGGCGGTGGCGAGCCCCGGGAGCGACGCGATGGAACCGGCGGCGGCGGCGAGCCCGACGGACATGGCGGCCGCGAGCTTCGCGTAGTCGACCTGCGGCGGCTTCTCACCGGGAACGGCCAGCAACGGTGCCGCCGCCTTGGCGATCGCCGCCCCGTCCTCGTCCGTGGCGAAGCCGAGCGCCCGGGCGGCCTTCCACACCGCGAGCCCAGTGAGGAACACCACCTCCCACGCGGCCATGCGGTCCATCACCCGCTCGTCGCCCACCTTGTTGCGGACGTGCTCCGCCACGTCGAAGTAGACCCCCACCCGGTTGGCTGGGAGGTCCTCCAGGAGCGCGTAGAGCTCCGTGGTCTTCCCAGACCCCTGGGTGCCGAGCAGCAGGCACTTCTTGCGAGCAAACGGCGTTGCCAGCGCGCGCCGCACGCGATCCAGCCGGATGTCGGGCCGGAGGACGCGCCACGCCGGGTCCTTGGCGGGAACATCCACCTGAAACCGGTCATAGACCGTCTGCCACTCGAGGGAAGGGGCCATCGCCGGCCTCCTATCCCGTTCGACTTCCCAGGGTGGCTCCCGCCCGACCGCCACCTGCACCGCCGTGTACTCGCCTCGCCCGGCGGGGCGCCCACCACTCGTCGGCACCGCCTGATCACCCGATCTCGACGCACTCCCCCACCACGATCTCGTCGTAGCACATGCCCTCTTCGCCGAGGTCCAGCAGCACGAACGACACGTCGTAGATGCCTCCCGGGAGCGCGGCCGCGTAGGTGCCGCGGTCGCCGCCGAAGTCGAAACGCCCGCCGGTCGCGATGTCGGTGAAATAGACCGTGAAGTCGTCGTAGCCCTCGTAGACGGGCGGGGAATCGCCGTTGTAGGTGACCTCGCCGCTGACGTCGAACACCACGGCGTCGAGGCCGACGGTCCGGTCCTCGTCGACGACCTTGTCGTCGCGGACGAGGATCTCGTCGTAGCAGACCCCCTCGGCGCCGAGGTCCAGGAGCACGATGGAGATGTCGTAGGTGCCAGCGGGCACGGCGGCCGCGTACTCGCCGCGGTCCCCGCCGAAGTCGTAGCGCCGGTCCGACTCCGTGTCCGTGAAATAGACCGTGAAGTCGTCGTAGCCCTCGTAGAACGGCGGGG
>JAZKFH010000005.1:6057-158197 GCA_040386535.1 Myxococcota bacterium
GTGAAGTCGTCGTAGCCCTCGTAGAACGGCGGGGCGTCGCCGTTGTAGGTCACGTCGCCATCGACGGTGAAGACCTCCGCGGCCACGGCGACGGTGCTGTCCTCGGTGATGGACTTGTCCTCGCGCACCAGGATCTCGTCGTAGCAGATTCCCTCGGTGCCGAGGTCCAACAGTACAAGCGAGATGTCATAGGTGCCGCCGGGCACGGCGGCGGCGTATTCGCCACGGTCGCCATTGAAGTCGTATTGCCGGCCCGCTTCGGTGTCCGTGAAGGTTACTGTGAAGTCGTAGTAGCCCTCGTACGACGGCGGGGAATCGCCGTTGTAGGTCACCTCGCCGTTCACCGCGAACACCTCGGCCTCAATGGCGACGGTGCTGTCCTCGTTGATGGACTTGTCCTCGCGCACGAGGATCTCGTCGTAGCAGATTCCCTGGGTGCCGAGATCCAACAGTACCAGCGAGATGTCGTAGGTGCCGCCGGGCACCGCGGCGGCGTACGTGCCGCGGTCGCCGCCGAAGTCGTACCGCCGCCCCGATTCGGTGTCCGTGAAATAGACGGTGAAGTCGTCGTAGCCCTCGTACGAGGGCGGGGTCTCCTCGTTGTAGGTGACCCGCCCGGTGACGGCGAACACCTCTGCGTTCACGTCGATCGTGGCGTCTCCGTCGATGGACTCGCGCTCCTCGATCAGGAGCTCGTCGTAGCAGATCCCCTCGGTCCCGAGGTCGAGCAGCACCAGCGAGATGTCGTAGGTGCCGCGGGGCACCGCGGCGGCGTAGTCGCCCGCGTCGCCGCCGAAGTCGTACTGCCGCCCCGACTCCGTGTCGGTGAAGTACACGGTGAAGTCGTCGTAGCCGCTGTAGGTGGGCGGGCGTTCGCCGTTGTAGGTGACCTCACCGGTGACCCGAAAGACCTCCGCCGCCACGTCCCACGTGCAGCCGCCCTCGTCGCACGCGGACTCGGTCTCGTCACATTCGCGGGTGGGCTCCGTGTCCGTGTCGGCGTCGGTGTCCGCGTCCGAATCGGCGTCGGTGTCGGCGTCGGCCTCGTTGCCCGGATCGCGCGCGTCCTTCCCGCCGAAGATGCACGCGGGCGAGGTCAGGAGGAGGAGCGCGATCGAGGCGAGGGGCAGGGCGTCGAGCTTCACGGGGCCTCGGGGCGGGGGCGCACCTTAGCTGACGATTCGTGGTTTCGCTTTCGGCTTGATTTCGTGAACGTCGCGCTGATCGGCGAGCACGACGCTCACTCGACCGGCATCGGCACCCGCGTTCCGTGCAGGCGACGCGCGTGCCGAAGCACGTCACACACCGCCGTGCGGTTCGGCTCGTCGAGGCGTGAGATCAGCGGAACGCGCGGCGCGAGGACTGCCGCGGCCTCCTCGCTCGGATGGAGCGCGCAGGCGATGAACAGCGCCCACTGACTCCCCCCGTGTGGTGGAGTGACCCCGTCGCCGCCGGCGTTCGACCACCGCGTGGGAGGCATGGCCTCGCGCGCCACCGAGAGCGTGTGAGCGACGACCCCGGGCGCAAACCAGGCATCCATCGCGGCGCTGACACCGTCGAGTACGGCGGCGCCGCGGTCGGCGGGCACACTCGCGCCGTGGCAACCAACCAGGGCCTCAGCGTCGAGGAGCAGCCTGTTGGCAGCGGCGATGGGCACCCCCGCGTGCTCGGTGAGCGTTGCCACGAGCGCCGGCCAGAGCACGAACTCGAGGCCACGATCTGCGCGGTGGGCCCGCACCCCGGCGACGATCGCCGCGTCGTACTCGGTGCCCACCCTCCTGGTGAGATAAAAGAGCTCGTAGCCCAGCGGCATGACGGCGGTGACGGCGTTTGTCACCACCGCCGGGTCCAGGCCGGGTGGGAGGCCGGTCCGGTAGAGCTTCTGCACGGCCCAGCTCGCGGCGAAGTAGGCGCGCGATGCGTCGGCGTTCGCTTCGGTCGCGTTACTCGTCGCGTCCATCTCTTCGAGGAGTCGCACCAATTTGGCGTTGGTCGGCGGTCGGCGCACGACTCCGGCTCCCGTCTTCGTGGAGGTCATGCGTTCGGATACCGCGTCCGTCGACCCGCGTCCAGAAGCGAAATCGGACGGCTGACGGACTCGGGGTCGGGCGTCCGTAGAAGCGCAACGGGACGGTCGGCCGCGGCACCGGGCCGCGTGATCCGGGCCGTGGCGCGCGTGCTACGGTGGCGCCATGCGCCTGTTCCTCGCTCTTGCCGCCCTCTTCGCGCTCGCGTGCGCCGGCCCCGACACGGACACCGACGAGGACGAGGGTGGCGATGACGGCCCACCCGTCGAGCACGAGGGGGACGACGCGGGGGAATGCGCCGACGGCGCCGACAACGACCTCGACGGAGCCTTCGACTGCGACGACAGCGAGTGTGACGGTTCACCGGATTGTGACGGTGACACGGACACCGACACGGACACGGACACCGACACGGACACCGACACCGACACCGACACCGACGCCCCCTGTGTCGTCGGCGTGGTCTCCGTCGATCCCGGCGACGGCGCCGAGGAGGTCTCGCCCGACGCGTCCCTCGTCGTGGCGTTCGACGGCGAGCCCACGCCAGTGGACTTCGCGCTGACGGACGGGAGCGGGGAGGCCCTCGCCTTCACGACGAGCTGGGACAGCGGCGGAACGGTCGCGACGTTGAGCGCCGACCTCGAAGCAGCCACCGACTACACGCTCGCGGTCACGGTTTGTGGGATTCGGACCGAGAGCTCGTTTCACACGCGCGCAGGGTTGGGGCTCGACATCCCAGCCGAGGATCTGATCGATCGGGTGTACGTCACGCGCCTCTCCGAGATGATCGTCACGGATCCCTCGTTCCTGGACATCCTCGCGAGCGTCTACCTGACGATGCCGCTGCTCCTCGCGGTCGAGGACGCGAGCGAGCCCGCCCTCGATCTCGTGCTGAAGCCCGGCCACCAGGAGGACGACGGGAGCTACTCCGCGCAGGCGGGGCTGCCCGACTGGGACTTCGCCCCCACCTCGTTCGTCGGCTCACCCGACTTCGAGACGGCGCCGGTCACCGGAGGGGCCTTGTACTACTCGGACACCGCGATGCCCGTGGAGGATCTCCTGGTCGCGGGCACGTTCGCCGGCGACGGGTCCTCCATCTTCGACCTGACGCTGACCGGGCTGCTCGACACGCGGAACATGGACGTTCTGGTCGGAGCGGAGGGCAGGCCCGGCGCGATTTGTGACATCGCTGGGAAGGCGGGGGTGGTCTGTGACACCTGCGCCGACGGAGCGCCGTACTGCCTCCCGATGCGGGCGGAGGGAACCGCCTCCTGGTCTCCAGACGCTACGTATTGATGCTCCTGTTGCTCGCTGCGTGTGGACGATCGACCAGCGGCACCCCTCTACGAGGGCGTCGCCGCGAGCCCGACGGGGCTACGCGCAGCATGGCCGGAGGTGTGAGGGCATTGTCGCCCCGGTGCCGAACCATCGTGTTGGTCGGCACCGAGGATCGCGGGCAGGACCGGAGCCGGCCGATGACCAAGCATCTCTCGACTGCGGTCCGCCTGGGAGGACCGCGGTCGGCCGATGACCAAGCATCTCTCGACTGTGGTCCGCCTGGGAGGACCGCAGTCGGCCGATGACCAAGCAACTCCCGACTGCGGTCCGCGCGTCGGGATTGGCTGGCCGGCCGACTGAAGTGGATCACACCCGGTCGAGGACCCCCTCGGTCACGGGAGTGACACGCGTCCGCGGGCGAGGCGACCGGAGCGCGGCGCGGGCCACCCCCGGGTCACGGGGCGGAGCCCGCTCGCTCTCGACGCCCGCGCCGGTCGGCCGGCCCGCAGCCGGACGACGGAGGCGCCTCGCGCCGACCGCGGAGGGCGCCGACCCCGGCTGCTCGGAGCCGGGGTCGCCCCCTGGACCGCTCCACACCCCCTCCCGCACCCGCGCCCGGCCGCTCCACACCCCCTCCTGCACCCGCGGCACGCCGCCCCGGACGGCTTCAGAGGCCCTCCCGCTACCCCCCGACCGCTGCCCCCGCGTCCGCGCCGCCCACGCCAGGCGCCTCCACCGCCCCGGCCTCGTCGAGCGCGGCCAGCCCCTCGCCCGTGTCGCCCTTCCGCCCCGCCGACGTGGCCGGGTAGACAACGCGCGGGTCGAGCGCGAGCTCGGGCATCCACGCGGCCACGTAGACGTAGTGCCAGCCCGCGCGCCGGGTCCGGTCGGCGCGTTCGCGGGCGGCGTCGAGGGTGGCGCGCACGTCCACGACCTCGCGGGTGATAGCGACGGCCATGTCGGCGTGGCGGGCGAGCGCCGCGTCGATGCGGGTCATCGCCGGGCTCGCGCCGAGGACGGTGGCGAGGGCGGCGCGCACGTGGCCATCCACGACTGAGTGTGGGCCTCGTCAGCGACCTGACGGCGGGATCGTCTGCTCCGGCGGCACCGGTGTACCCCACTTGCACACGTCATCGCCCGTCCCGCTGCAACCCCAACACTCGATCCCGCCGTCCTGGCGGACGCCGCAGGTAAGGTATTCTCCGGCGTCGATGCTGGCCCAAGGGCCGCTCGGCGTGCCGGAGATTTGTCCGGCGTCGTCGTCGCCCCAGCAGATTGCCTCTCGGTCGGCGTTCAGGGCGCAGGCGTGAAACCAACCGACAGTGAGATCGACGAATCCTTCCCCCGCGGGAGGGCTGAGGAGCAACGCGTCCGGAATGCCCCAGCAGGAGATTCGGCCAGCGGCATCCAATACGCAGGCCGCGCGTCCGGACGTTTCCATTCGCTGGTAGCTTCCCGTCGGCGGCTGCGTATTCACGTCATGTGTGGTCGACCAGCCCCAAAGGACCACGTGGCCTTCCGAGTCGAGTGCCACGGAGTCCGTAGCATAGGTGCCCACGTCGGCGTAGGTCCCCGAGGGAGGCGAGGTTTCGCCACCGTAGTTTGAACCCCAACAGGCAAGCGTGCCGTCTGTCCGGATCCCGCAGGCGTGCTCGGCGGCAATGGACAGACGAGACCAACTCCCTGCTGGCACGTCTGCCTGCCCACTGCCGTTCCAGCCCCAACAACGTGCGGACTGGTCTGCCACCTGAATTCCGCAGGTCGTCGCCAACCCCGTTTCCAGCGCGGCCCAACCCTTTGAGGGGGGCGTGGTCTGCCCGTAGTCGACCTGCCCCACGTCAAGAAACTGGCAACGGGCGCTGCCGTACGAGAGGGCACACCCCCACCCGGCGCCAATGTCAAGCGAGTCGATCTTCGTCGCCGTGACGTCCGGCTCGGAGCCAGCACATCCAATCAGCAGCCAGACCCACATGGTCACTCCGCCGCAAAGCCTACCACACTCTCGTCGCGACTGGGACGCGCTCGTCGGCTCTTGAGGCGCGTCGAGCTACCGCAGCGTGCCGCTGCCCGCGATCTCGACGACGCTCTCGACCGACACCGCCGTTTCGCGGACCGCGTCGTCTTGCACGAGCACCACGTTGCGGCCGCCGGCCACCTTCAGCGTATACGCGCCCGTGCTGCCCCCGCACTCCGCGGAGGCCATGCCGACCACGACCTCGTACGTCCCCACGGTCGTGCTGGAGAGCTCGGCGGACGGGCACCGGTACTTCGGAGGCGGGTGGGTGCAGATGAAGCTGTCGTCCGCCGTGCCGACCGTACAGCCGGAGGGATCGTTCACCCAGAACATCGCGTCGAAGGCCGTGGCGTCGGCCACGGTGTCCACCGTGATCTGCACGGCGGCCCCGGTGGCGTCGAAGCGCCACACGTCCACGGTGTTCGCCTCACATTCGAGCTGCTCGCTCACGCCGGTGCCACCGAACCCCTCTTCGGCGTCGATCCTGTCGACCGTCCCGCAGTCCTCGAAGGCGTAGGTTTCGTACGCGTCGAACGAGCCCGCGTAGCTGAACGACCACGCGAGCGTGCTGCCCGACCAGGTGACCGAGCTGTCGTCGGCGCCGTCGTAGGCGACGGCCCGGAAGTACGGCCCCGGGTAATCGTAGGTGTAGCCGTAGCGCTCGTACTCCTTCGAGTAGCCCTGGATGAGCGCGTTGTCGTAGTCGTAGTCGGACCCCTCGAAGGTCGGCGCGTAGGCCAGCAGCAGGTCGTAGTTCACCTCCGTCTCGATGAACGACCACGCCGGATAGTGTTCGCAGCCCGCGGCGCTGCGGTCCCGCGTGATCGTGTCGTCGATCTTGAACGCGAAGCTGCACCCCTCGCAGTCTCCGATGTAGGGCGTGCCCTCCAGCGTCGCGACGATATCACACTCCACCACGCCGTCGAGGGTGCTGTACACCGTCACCTCGCCGTCGAAGCGGGTGTAGTCGGCGTCGGCGTCCGTGTCGGCGTCAGCGTCAGCGTCGGTGTCCGCGTCAGCGTCGGCGTCGGTGTCCGCGTCAGCATCGGCATCCGTATCGGCGTCGGCGTCGGCATCCGAGTCCGCATCGGTGTCGGCATCCGCCTCGTCCTCGGCAACGCACTCCTTGTCGTCGGCCACAGTCCCGTCGCCGCACGGGGGGCTCCCCGAGGCGCACCCGAGCGCGGCCAGGAAGCCGAGCGCGGACACCGAGGCGAGGAGCAGGCGGGACGTCGTCATCGTTGGCACCGGAAGAGGCGCGACCGTACCTGCGCTCCGGGCCAGCGTCAACGTCGGGACCGGGTCGGAGTGTCAGCGGGCGAGCGTCAACCCCCACGGTTAGAAACTCCCCGCCGTGCCGACGAAAGCCCCCCCGCGCCAGGTCACCCAAAGGGCGCCGGCGCCCCGCCGGCGGTTCCGCGCCGGCCCGGGCCCGGGCGGGCCGGCGCGAACCAAGCGCCTTCGGCGCGCGCCCGGAGGACGACCGCCGCCGGGCGTCCTCGCCCGGCGGGGCGCCCCGCCCCTACACCCCGATGAGACCTACCAAACCTCACACGCGTTCGCGGGCCGCATCGCGGTGCCCTCGGCACAACCAAACGCCGCGGCGAACTCGGGGAGGTTCGCGAGGGGGCCGTTGACACGGTAGCGGGGCGGGCTGTGGGGGTCGGACAGGGCGCGCATCTTCTGGATCTCGGGGCTCGCGACGACACACCAGGACTGCGCGGCGGCCACGAAGAACAGTTGGTCCTCGGTGAGGCCGGGCACGTTGGCCGGGGCGGCCTGCTGGGCCTTGTAGGCGCGGTACGCCGCGCGGTAGCCGCCGATGTCGGCGATGTTCTCGCCGAGCGTCAGGGCGCCGTTGACATTGATGCCCTCGGCCACGTTGTAGCCGCTGTACTGCTTCTCGACACAGGCGGCGCGCTCCTCGAAGCGGGCGCTCACCTCGGGCGCCCACCACTCGACCATCTTGCCGTCGCCGTCGAACTTGCGGCCCTGGTCGTCAAAACCGTGGGTGAGCTCGTGGCCCATGACCATGCCGATGGAGCCGTAGTTCATCACCGCGGGGTAGTCGCGGTCGAAGAACGGGGCCTGCAGGATGCCGGCGGGGAACGCCATCTCGTTCATGGAGGGGTCGTAGTAGGCGTTCACGGTCGGGGGCGACATGTACCAGTCGCCCTTGGGGACGGGCTGGCCGATCTTGGCGCTGGTGCGGGCGGACTCGAACGCCATCGCCGCGAGCACGTTGGCGGTGTGGGTGCCCGGGGTGATCGTGAGGGTGGAGTAGTCCTTCCACACGTCGGGGTAGCCGATCTTGTTGTTGATCTTCTTCATCTTCTCGACGGCGCGGGCGCGGGTGGCGTCATCCATCCACGTGAGGCCGGCGAGGCCCCCCTCGAACGCGGTCTCGATGTCACGGATCATCGTGAGCGACTTTTCCTTGCTGTCCCCGGCAAAGTTCGATTGGACGAAGCTCTTGCCGGTGATCTCGCCGATGAGCGCGTCCGCCGCGCCCACACAACGCTTCCAACGGGGCTCCTGCTCCTTCTGGCCGGTCACCTTCTGGCCGTAGAACGCAAAGTGGGCGTCGTACGTGGTCTTGCCCATGTACGGGGCGGTGGCGTGCATCAGGTGCCACTTCAGGTACGCACGCACGGTCTTGATGTCGGTCTTGACGAGGATGGTCTCGAGCTTCTTGAACACGCCCGGGACCTCGACGTTGATGTCGTTCGCCGTGGCGGGCACGCCGGCGCCGGCGAGCCACTGGTCCCAACCCAGCTTGGGTGTGAGCTTCACGAGGCCGGCGCGGTCGATCTTGTTGTACACCTTCTCCGGGTCGCGCAGCTCGGCGCGGGGCACCCAGGCGTCCGCGATGGCGGTCTCGAGCGTGACGATCGCCTTGGCCTGCTTCGCGGCGTCGGCGGCGGGCACCCCGGCGACCACGAGCATCTCGGCCACGTGGGCCTCGTAGGCCACGAGGAGGGTCTTGGTGTCGGCGTCGGTCTTGAGGTAGTAGTCGCGGTCGGGCAGGCCGAGGCCACCTTCCGTCATGTGGAGGATGTTCTTCGTCGGGTCCTTGAAGTCGTTGTAGACCCCCGCGCCCACGAACGGGGCCACGCCCACCGTGGTGAGGCGGCCGGCCACGCGCATCGCGCCCTTCAGGTCCTTCGCGGCGTCGATCTCCTTCAGATACGGCGCCAGCGCGGCCGTAGCGGTCGCGTCGACCGCGGGCTCGTCCATACACGCGCCGTAGAAGTTGCCCATCTTGGCCCAGTCGGCGTCGCCGGTGGTGGGGCTGGCGGCGGCCTTCTCGAGGGTGGCCTTCTGCACGGACAGGTTCGCGTCACGGATGGTGGAGAAGCTCTTGCCCCACAGCGGCTTGTCGGCCGGGAGCGGCGTCGCGTCCATCCAGCCGCCGCAGGCGTAACGGTAGAAGTCCTCGCAGGCGTTGGCCTTGGTGTCCATCGCGGAGACGAGCGCCTTGGCGTACTCGGGCATGACCGGCGCGGGGGCCGGCGCGTCGACGGGGGTGGGGGGCGGTGCCGAGGCCTTGGGGGCGCAGGAGGCGGCGAAGAGGAGGACGAGGAAGCGGGAAGCAGGCATGGCGCGGGTTTAGCCCGGCGGGGGAGTCGGGCAAGGCCACCACGTCGGTTCGACCGCGTGCGACCCGCGGGATCGCGCGGCATAGTCGTAGCCATGCGCATCCTGGTCCCCCTGGCCCTCCTCGCCCTCCTCCCCGCGTGCACATCGTCGAACCAGGACAAGGCCCCGGACGACACCGCCCCCGACGACACCGCGCCCCCCGCGGCCGGCACCGTCGCCCTGGGCGAGCGCTGCCCGCTCCTCGAGCGCATCGGCGAGATCACGATCTGGGAGAGCGGCCCCGACGCATACCTCGGCGGCAAGGTGTACGACCGCGCCGACGCCTGGTACGGCCCGCCCGAGCTGGCGAACAGCTCCTGCGCCTACCACCGCTTCTCCACCCTATCGTGCGGCACGTGCGACGCGGGCGAGGTGTGCGGGTATTCGGGCGAGTGCGAGCCCGAGAAGCGCGCGATCACCGACGCGGTGCTCGAGGTGAGCGTGAACGGCGTCGCCCAGACCTATGTGGCCGATCCGACCACCGGCGATCTGTACGGCACCGTGGGCCTCGCGAGCGACCTGTACACGCTCACTCTCTCGTTCGCCGGGCAGCGGATCGAGGTGCCCGAGCTGGGGCTGGCCCGGGGCGTCACCCACCTCACGGTCGGCGCCGAGGGCGACTCGATGGCCCCGGGCGCGCTGACCGCCACCTGGACGCCGCCCGCCGAAGGGGGGCGCGTCTCCACCCTCGTTCCCATCAACCACCACGCGGCGGGCCCAACGTTCATGCGTTGTGATGTCGACGCCGCGGTGGGCCGCTTCGACGCCGACGCCGCGATGCTCGAGCCGCTCGCCGTCGTGACGGGCCTCGAGTTCCAGAGCGTCGACCACACCCAGAACGCCGCCGCCTACACGGCGCTCGGCTGCGTGGACGTGCGCCTGGGCGTGCAGATGTACGTGGGGGTCGACTGGGCGGACGAGTGACCCGGGGCATGGGTGCACCCGACGCCAGGGCATGGGCGCCCCGGGGCCGCGAGGACGCGTCCCCGTCGGCCCCCTCCAGTCTCGCGGCCGAGCCGCTCGGTCCCGCCACGGACAGCGAGCCTGACCGCAAATCCCTCCCGTCGCCCGCTGGACGCCTCCGGCGCCGGCCGCGCCCCGGCCTCGGTTACAGGCCTCGGGCCTGCGCCCTCGGCCGGAACGCAGCCGGCATCCGGAGGCGCCTCAGCGGGCTCGGTCCGGGAATTGCGGTCAGGCTCGGCGGGGACCGGCCGCCCGAGGACGCGCGGCCGACTTCCGGGCGCCTGGCGCGGCCGCCCGAGGACGGGCGGCCGACCTCCGGACCCTGACGCGGCCGCTACGCCCGCATCAACCCGCCGCCCACGAGGGCGAAGATCGTGTCCACCAGCCCGTCGACATCGAGCGGGCGGCGCCGCAGCAGGCACTGGTAGACCGGCTCCTTGAGCAGGCCGAGCAGGCAGCTCGCCGTGAGCCCCACGTCGCAGTCGCGCACGAGATCGAGCGCCTGGCCAGTCCGCAGCGCCCCCTCGATGCGCGCGGTGGCGGCGCCGTAGAAGTCGCCGAGGGTCTCGGTGCCCTCCGCGTCGATGCCGGCGGCGTCGGTGAAGAGGATGCGCGCGCCGTCGCCCATCTCCTGGAGCGTGGAGACGATGCCGCGCAGGTTCTCGCGCACCTGTGCCGGCACCGGCCGCGTCACGTCGATGGGCGCCACCGCGTCGACCACGCCCTCCATCAGCTCGTTGAGCACGGCCTGGAAGATGGCGCGCTTGCTCTCGAAGTAGTTGTAGAAGGTGCCCCGGGCGACCCCGGCGCCGTCGATGATGTCGGCCACGCCGGCCGCGTGGTAGCCCTTCGTGGCGAAAACGACACGCGCGGCGCCGACGAGCTGGGCGCGGCGGGAGTCGGGGTCGATGGGGCGGGCACGGGCCATGGGCGCGCGGCTATCCGATGGGCCGCCGCGCCGCCCGCATCCGTTCAGAACGGTGCACGCTGGAAACATCTTGTCTCCCGCGTCTTCGCCACGACCGCGGGCTCGCCGGGATCCCCGCCTTGGTCCGAACGTTCGGCCGAGGTTGCGCTCAGCTTACTTATTCACGGCGCGCGCTTGCCCGTCCCCCCGGCCCTGGTGTAGCTTGAGCTACGCCGGAGGTAGACTGACGTGTCAGTCCACCCTCCGCACCCGCACCGCCCCGGAGATCTCGTGCCCGCTCGCATCGCCATCGGAATGGACGTCGGCTCCACCACGGTCAAGGCCGTCGTCATCGATCCCGACACCCTCGAGATCCTCTGGTCGGACTACCAGCGCCACGAGACGCGCCAGCCCGAGAAGGTCATGGAGTTCATGGTCCGCATCGGGGAGGCCTACCCCGACGCGACCTCGATCCAGATCTTCGGCACGGGCTCCGGCTCCGGCCCGCTCATCGGGCCCCTCGGCGGGCGCTTCGTGCAGGAGGTCAACGCGGTCACGATCGCGGTCGAGCACATGCACCCCGACGTGAACGCGGTGATCGAGCTCGGCGGGCAGGACGCCAAGATCATCATGTTCCGCGAGACCGAGGGCGAGGACGGCAAGAAGCAGCGCACCGCGCTCACGTCGATGAACGACAAGTGCGCCTCCGGCACCGGCGCCACCATCGACAAGTGCATGATCAAGGTCGGCATGAGCAACGAGGAGCTGCAGATGCTCCCGTACGACCACACCAAGCTGCACCACGTGGCGGCCAAGTGTGGCGTGTTCGCCGAGACCGACATCGTCAACCTCGTGAAGAGCGGCATTCCCAGCGGCGAGATCATGAACTCGCTGGCGGACGCGATCGTCCACCAGAACCTCTCCGTGCTCACGCGTGGCAACACGCTCCGGCCGAAGGTGCTCCTGCTGGGAGGTCCCAATTGTTATTTGCCCTTCCTGGTCGAGTGCTGGCGCATGCGCATCCCCGAGACCTGGGAGCAGCGCGGCTTCGACTGGCCGAAGAACATCCCGATCGAGGAGCTGGTCTTCACCCCGAAGAACGCCCAGTACTACGCGGCCGTCGGCGCCGTCATGTACGGCCTCATCGAGGCCAAGGACAAGGGCGAGGCGCTGTACCAGGGCCTCGACGGGATGAAGGACTACCTGCTCAACGGCCGCAGCGCGCGCATGGCCGGCGCCGCCGCCGGGCCGCTCGTGAAGGACCAGACCGAGCTCGACGACTTCCTCGCCCGGTACACGATCCCCAGCTTCGTTCCCCGCGTGTTCGGCAAGGGTGACGTGGTCCGGGGTTACATCGGCCTCGACGGCGGCTCCACCTCCTCCAAGGCGGTCGTGGTCGACGAGGACGGCGAGATCCTCTACAAGTCCTACCGCCTGTCCAAGGGCAATCCCATCCAGGACACCAAGGACATCCTCGCGGACATCAAGGGCTTCTACGAGCACACCGGCTCCACGTTCCTGTGCCTCGGCTTCGGCGCCACCGGCTACGCGGCCGCGGTGCTCGAGGAGTCCGTCAAGGCGGACGTGAACATCGTCGAGACCGTCGCCCACATGCAGTCGGCGGTGAGCGTGTTCCCCAACGTCGACGTCATCTGTGACATCGGCGGCCAGGACATCAAGGTGGTGTTCCTCCGCGAGACGCCCGACGGCCAGCGCGACGTGAAGGACTTCCGCCTCTCCAACCAGTGCTCGGCCGGCAACGGCATGTTGCTCCAGGCGATGGCCGACCAGTTCGGCGTGCCGCTCCAGGAGTACTCCAACGTCGCGTTCTCCGCGGACATGTCCCCCAAGTTCTCGTACGGCTGCGCGGTGTTCCTCGACGCCGACCGCGTGAACTTCCAGAAGGAGGGCTTCACCGCCCCGGAGATGCTCTCGGGCCTGGCCCAGGTGCTCCCGAAGAACGTGTGGCAATACGTCGTGCAGGTGCCGCGCCTCGCCCAATTCGGCAAGGTGTTCGTGCTCCAGGGTGGCACCCAACGCAACCTCGCGGCCGTCAAGGCGCAGGTCGACTACATCGCCGCCCGCGTGCCCGAGGCCGAGATCCACGTGCACCCGCACTGCGGCGAGGCCGGCGCGCTCGGCGCCGCGATGGAGACCCTCCGCACGGTCAAGCGCCGCGGCCACTCCACGTTCATCGGCATCGACCAGGCGATCAACCTCCGGTACGTCTCGCGCAACGACGAGACCACCCAGTGTCACTTCTGCCCGAACAACTGCTCGCGCACGTTCATCGACACGGAGACCCCGGACGGCCGCACCAGCCGCTACATCAGCGGGTTCTCCTGTGAGAAGGGCACGGTCGAGAGCAAGGAGGCGCTCAAGATCCTCGCCAAGGAGCGCTCGGCCATCCGTGGCAAGTTCCCGAACCTGGTGCACGACGAGGCCACCCTCGCGTTCCGCCACTTCTACGAGCCGAAGCCGCTCCCGGAAGCGGGCTCGTCCAAGTCGGACGTGCAGGTCAAGAAGCTCGCCTTCCTCCGCGTCGCCCGCCGCGCGTTCAACCGTGGCTTCCAGCGCTCCTACGCCGACTTGTCGCAGACGCGCATCGGCCTGCCGCGCGTCCTGAACATGTACTCGACCGGCCCCTTCTTCCGCACCTTCTTCGAGACGCTCGGCGTGCCGAAGGACAACATCGTGTGGAGCAACGCCACCACCGAGGAGAGCTGGGCGGAGGGTGGCCGGTACGGCTCGATCGACCCGTGTTTCCCCTCCAAGGTGACACAGTCGCACATCCACGAGCTGCTCAACCACGCGCACACCGATGCCAAGCGTGGCCCGCTCAACTACATCTACTACCCGTGCCTCACGCACGTCCCCAACTGGGTGAGCGGCACGCAGGACAACACGTCCTGCCCGATCGTGGCGGGCAACCCGAACGTCCTGAAGGCCGCGTTCACGAAGGAGACCAACTTCTTCGAGAAGGCCGGCATCGAGTACCTCGACGCCGCGCTGTCCTTCTCCGAGCCCAACCTGATGAAGCGCCGCCTCTTCGAGATCTGGGGCCCGCGCCTCGGTGTCACCGAGGACGAGGTGGAGTTTGCCGCGGACGAGGGGCACGTCGCCCTCGCCGAGTTCGACCGCCTCCTCCAGGTCAAGGGCAAGGAGATCCTCGAGCAGGTCGAGCGTGAGCACCGGCTCGCCGTGCTCGTGATCGGCCGGCCCTACCACAACGATCCGGGTCTGAACCACGGCATCCCCGAGGAGTTCCAGGTGCTCGGCTACCCGATCCTCTCGATGCGCAGCATCCCGAAGGACCCGGAGTGGCTCGGCAGGTTCTTCGCGAAGGGTGAGGACCCGCTCGGCATCACCGACGTGTGGCCGGAGAACTTCTCGGCCAACTCGGCGCAGCGCGTGTGGGCGGTCAAGTTCGCGTCGCGTCACCCCAACGTCGCGATCCTCGATTTGTCCTCCTTCAAGTGTGGCCACGACGCGCCCACCTACGGCATCGTCGAGAAGATCGTCAGCGTCGCGAAGGTGCCCTACTCGGCGCTCCACGACATCGACGCGAACAAGCCCGGCGGCTCGATCGCCATCCGCGTGAAGACCTACGTGTACCGCCTCAAGCGCATCGAGGAGGACCTGAAGGACCAGTCCTACAAGCGCGTGGAGCTCGCCCGCCGCGTCGCCGAGAAGCGCCGCGAGATCGAGGCCCGCCGCCACCAGGCGGACGCCGGCATGGTCGCCAAGTAGCCCCCCTCCCCTCTTCCGTTTCCGCTTTCCACGAATCCTTTCCCCACTCCTAGGAGCCTCCCATGCCCCCCATCAACGAAGATCAGGACATCGAGCAGGAGCTCGCCCAATTCGCCGAGGCGGAAGCCAAGACGCTCGGCATCAACCGCGAGCAGTGGGTCGAGCCCGTGCACTCCAACTCGGAGTTCCGCGCGTCGGACCGCCCCCACACGACCATGCTCGTGAGCGGCCTCACCCTCGCCCACGACCAGTTCGTCGGCGCCGCCCTCTCCGGCCTCGGCTACACGGTCGAGTTGCTCGACGCGTGTGACAACGCCTCGCTCCAGTTCGGCAAGGAGTTCGGCAACCGCGGCCAGTGCAACCCGACGTACTACACGGTCGGGAACCTCGTGAAGCACCTCGTCGGCCTGCGCGACGACAAGGGCATGAAGACCGAGGACATCATCAAGAACTTCGTGTTCATCACCGCCGGCGCGTGCGGCCCCTGCCGCTTCGGCATGTACACGACCGAGTACCGCAAGGCGCTCCGTGACGCGGGCTTCGACGGCTTCCGCGTGCTCCTGTTCCAGCAGCAGGGCGGCATCAAGCAGGCCACCGGCGACGAGGCCGGCCTGCTCATCGACAAGAACTTCGTGTTCGCCATCGTGCGCGCCATCATCGCCGGGGACGTGCTCAACCTCACCGGCTACCGCATCCGCCCCTACGAGGTGTCCGAGGGCGCCACGGATCGCGCGCTCCTCGAGTGCAAGGGCCTCCTGATGAAGGCGTTCGCCGGGCACACCAGCGTGTCGGCCGCCCTCTACAAGTCCCGCCGCATCCTCGGCAAGGTGCAGGTCGACCGCACCCAGCCCAAGCCTGTGGTGAGCGTCATCGGCGAGTTCTGGGCCATGACCACCGAGGGCGACGGCAACTACGGCCTGCAGCGTTTCCTCGAGCAGGAGGGCGCCGAGGTCGACGTGCAGGGCATCACCAACTGGCTGCTGTTCATGGTGTGGGAGAACCGCCACGACACGCTCCTGCGCATGACGCTCAAGGAGGATGACACCTCCAAGAAGGGCCTCGCCGACAAGGACGCCACCAAGAAGTTGTGGATGCTCAAGGCCGCCGAGACCGCCGTCCGCGGCATCTTCCAGACCTACGCCAACATCCTCGGGCTGCACGGCTACGAGCTCCCCAACATGGACCACGTCGCGGAGCTGGCCGCCAAGCACTACGACAACAACGTCCGCGGCGGCGAGGGCCACATGGAGGTGGGCAAGCTCATCCACTTCGTCCAGGACAAGGTCAACCACATGACCATCTCGGTCAAGCCGTTTGGTTGCATGCCCTCGTCCGGTGTGTCGGACGGCGTCCAGACCATCGTGCAGACGATGTACCCGGAGTCGATCTTCCTCCCCATCGAGACCACGGGTGACGGCAAGGTCAACGTGCAGAGCCGCGTCCAGATGATGCTCTTCAAGGCCCGCCAGCGCGCGAAGGAGGAGCTCGCCTCCGCCCTCGCCGAGACCGGCCTCGACGAGGCGACCTACAAGGCCCGCGTCAAGGGCAGCCGCCGCTGGAACAGCCCGTTCATCCGCCCGGCGCACAAGTACGCGGGTGTGGCGGCGAACCTGGCATACGCGGTGAGCTGAAGCACTCCGGAGGCGGTCATGGACCCCAGGGTCAAGGCGAAGCTCAAGAAAGAGCTCGCGCGCATCGTCGCCGGAAAGGCGGCGGTGCGCTTCATGGTCGGGATGGCCGATCCGGATCCCGTGCTCCTGACCAGCCTCCGGAAGCTCGAGCTGTCGTCCTTCGGGATGGCGGTGAAGATGGCGTACATCATGACGATCCCGACGCCCGCGGTCGTGGTCGTCGGGCAGGTGGGCCTCGACGAGGGGCTCTACAAGTTCGAGATGGGCCCGGGCGGCCGTGGCGTCATCACCATCGACAAGCTCCGGATCGCGCTCCGCGCGCTGGGCACCGAGGCTGGCGTCTCGGCGCTGACGCGGTGCACCGTCGAGCTGCTCGTCGACGCGGACGATGACGACGAGGCCCCGGCTGAGGAGCTCGTCGCCGCCCGGCGGCTGCTCTGCGGTGGCAGCGAGGAGAAGCTCGCCGCGCTCGCGGGCGCACTCGGCGGGCAGCCGGCGCTCCAGAAGGTGCTGCGGGACGTCGGCGGCGCGGCCGTACTCGCCCCGTTCGTCGTCGGGCTCTGCGAGGGGGACCCCAAGCGGGTCCGGGAGCTCCTCGCCAGGTTTCCCCCCGCTCGAATCAAGATCCTCGCGCGGAGCTGGGCGGGGGCGATCGTCTGATGCTGACGCGCGTACTGGCGGTGTTGTGTGGGGGTGACCTCGCGCTGCTCGATGACTTCCTGCTGGCGTTTCCCACCCACGCGGAGTTCCGGCCGGCCCTTGCGGCCTTCGGAACCCTCGAGGTCCTCGCGGGCTTCCTCGCCACCCGGTACCTCGGCGACTTCGCCAGGCTGCGGGCCGAGCTCGACAAGCTCGGCGTGGGCACGCTCAAGCGCATGGTCGCCGGCGCCGGCAAGCGCCGCGCGAGCGTGGCGGCGGCCGTCGACAAGGCCCGGGCCACGATCGACAGGCTCCTGCCGGCGATCGCGGCGGCCGAGCCGGTCGTCCTGGTCAACGCGCGCACGGCCCGCCGCGCGCTCGACGCTCGGTGGGCGCTCGTCTCGGAGTTCCCGACCGACCGGGACCTCCGGGAGGTCGTTGTCGCGATCAAGACGGCCCAGGAGGCCGCGACGCTCGCGGGGCGAGGCGGGGCGGATCCGGTCGCCCCCGCGGCGCAGGCGGCCTGGACCGGCGAGCGCCGGGCCGCGCGGGCTCGGGTCGACGACTTGCGGCGGCGAATCGTCGATGCGCGTGCCAAGGCGGGCTCGGACGCCGATCTGAAGCCGGTCACGTCGGCGCTCGTCCCCGTGATCGAGGGGCTGAAGCAGCTGGATGCGGGCGGGATCGACGCGTCGTACCTCGCCCACGTGAACACCTTGATTGACAAGCTGAGCCGCAAGCTCGGGGGGCTCGAAGCCGCCCACGCGCGCAAGCGGGAGCGCGCGGAGGTGTTGTTGGAGGGCCCTTTCGACGTGCTCGGGGACGCGCTCCCCAACGGCGACGTAGCGCTCCGCGAGGCCCTGAGGACCGCCCCCGTCCAGGTGTCCGACGAAGACCTGACCGCGCTCGAAACCAGGCTGCCCGCGCTCGCGGGGGCGTACCTGTTCGTCGAAGACCTGCGCGTGACGCTCCGGGTGCGCCTGGACGCGCTCTACGGAAAGGCCAAAGCTGCGCAGTTCCTGCAGCAGCTCGCTCAATTGGACGCGCAGTGCAAAGACAAGGACTGGGTCCAGTTGCGGCGGAAACTCGAGGCGCTGAATCACACGGTGGCGGCGTTCGAAACAGAACTCGCCGCGTCCGCTGCCGCCACGGTGGCAGCGAACGCCCAGGCCGTCGCCCTCCAGGCACAGAGGGTGCGCGAGGACGCCGACGCGCTGGCCTGGGGGAAGGTCCAGTTCGACCGCAACCCGATCCTCGCGCAGGTCTGGGCCAAGACCCACCTCAACCGCCAGCAGGCGACCGAGAACGCCTCCATCCCCGGGACACATTCGTGGGCGGCCGTCAAGCAGGCGATCACCGTGTGGGAGGCGGCGGGGGCGGGGTCCGGGGTGGTGTCCCACGTGCACGTCGCCGGAGGCCGACCCCAGGCGAAGTGGGAGAAGGACGCGGCGCGACAGGTGGCGCAGGCCAACTTCATCTGCACGTGGCGCGGCGTCGTCGTGGACATCCACGTGACCGTGGAGATCCGGAGCTTCCTCGCGAACGGCACGTGGAAGCGGGAGAAGCTGCCCGACGCGCTCAAGCCCTACGCCCCAGGTTGAACCGAGGCACGCGACTTGCTTTCCAGGTCGGCAGTCTGGAGCTTTGTATGCACCGCCTCCTCGGCCTCGCCCTCGTCCTCCCGCTCTTGTCCGCCTGCGACCCCAAGGATTGCACCCTCGTCGGCTGCGCCAGCCAGCTCGCCCTCACGATCACCGGCCCCGGTGAGGTGATCGGATTGTCGGGGTCGGTGACGGTGGGCGAGCACACCTTCCTGGTCGACTGCGCCAGCGACAGCGACCCGGCGGTGACGTGTGACGGGGCCTCCCTGGTCCTCGATCTCCCCGAGGGCGTGGGCGGCGGCGAGGTCGAGTGGTCGCTCTCCTCCGACGGCCCCGACGGCGGCGAGAGCGGCGGGAGCTACGCCGGCGAGGGCGCGTTCACCCCCGACTGGACGAGCAGCACCCCCAACGGCCCCGACTGCGGGCCCGAGTGTTGGTCCGGGGCGGGGTCGGTGGAGCTGCTCGGGACGCCGTAGCGCCAAGGGCCAGCTGCTACGGCCGCCAGTCCAGCCGCCCCACCACCACCCCCGGCGTGACGATCCGCCACAGCTCCTGGCCCGCCGGATCGAGCGCGAGGACCACGCCCTCGGCGCCGAAGCTGGCGAGCCGCACGCCGTCGTCCCGCATGAAGTGGTCGCCGAGCACGGGGGTCGCGAGCCCGTCCGCCGGGGCCCACGACCACGTGATCTCCGCGTCCCAGCTCACCTCGATCAGGCGCGAGGCACCGTCGGGGCCCGCGTTGTCGAACAGGCGCACGCCGGTGGGACTCACGCTCGGCGCGTGTTGGGGCCCGAAGGGAGAGGTGGCGGCGGCGCCATCGAGCACGCGCAGGTGCCGGCCGGAGGCGCGGTCGATCTCCACGACCTGGGCGAGGCAGTAGAGGGACACGAGGTAGGCGTCACGCTCGGGCGACCACGCCATGCCGTTGGCGTGGGTCCAATCGCGCGGCGTCTTCTCGCCACACCACACCGTCGTGGAGTCGGCGAGGTCCAGCTGCTCGAACGCGCTCCACACCTGGCGCTCGGTCCCGTCGGGTGCGCGCTCGCGCACGAGATCCCCGAGGATCGAGACCCCGTCGATCTCGCGCACCTCCTCCGCGAGCCACGCGACCGTGCCGTCGTCGAGCACCACGAAGTCGTGGTGGCCGCGCGGCGTGGCGAACGTCTCGGTCTCGCCGGAGATCCCATCGATACGGTTGAGCGACTGCTCGGGCCCCATCGTGTTGTACCAGAGCGAATCTCCCACCCAACGGGCCGCGGTCGGAAACAACCCGGTTTGGTAGGACTCGACGACACACCCGCCCGAGCCCACTACGACAACCCCGGCCTGCTCGTCGACCGGGTCGTACCACGGGAGGAGCACCTCGCCGTCGAGGGCCCCCGAGACGAGGGTGAACGCGGGCGCGCCGTCGACCGCGGCGCACGGCTCGCCCGTGTCCTCCACGGAGGCGGTGTCGGGCACGGGGGTGGGATTGTCGACACAGGCGAACAAAGAAAAGAGCATCAGCACGTGATGCGCACTCTCGCCGGAACGGACCGCGGCGGGACTTACGGGGGGCTTACCAACCCGCCGGACGCTAGTGTGCTTCGGCCCAGCTCGCGCCCACCCCCACGTTCACCACGAGCGGCACCGCCAGCGCCTGGTCGTCCGGCAACGGGTGCTCCATCGCCTCCCGCACCATCTCCACCACCCGATCGACCTCGTCGTCCGGCGCCTCGAGCACGAGCTCGTCGTGCACCTGGAGCAACATCCGGGTGCGCATCCCCTCCAGATCGCGGGCGATCTTCAGCATCGCGAGCTTGCACAGGTCTGCCGCCGAGCCCTGGATGGGCGTGTTGGCCGCGATGCGCTCGCCGGCCGTGCGGTCCTGGGAGTTGAGGCGGGACAGCTCGGGGATGTAGCGCCTGCGCCCGAGCAACGTCGTGACATACCCGTGCGCGGTCGCCTCCACGATGGTGCGATCCAGCCACTCGCGGACGCCCGCGTACGTCGCGAAGTAGCGCTCGATGGCGGTCTGCGCCTCCTTGCGCGGGATGCCGAGGATGGACGCGAGGGCGGTGGCGCCCTGGCCGTAGATGGTGGCGAAGTTGACCGTCTTGCCGACGTTGCGCTGCTCGGGGGTCACCGCGTCGAGCGGGACGCCGTAGATCTCGCCGGCGGTGCGGCGGTGCACGTCGGCGCCGGTGCGGAAGGCCTCGACGAGCACCGGATCGCCCGAGAAGTGCGCGAGGACGCGCAGCTCGATCTGGCTCCAATCGGCCGACACCAGCTTGCAGCCCGGCGAGGCGACGAACGCCGCGCGGATGCGACGCCCCTCGGGCGTCCGCACCGGGGTGCGCTGCAGGTCGGGGTCCGTGGAGATGAGGCGGCCCGACACGCCGGTGGTCTGCTGGAAGGTGGCGTGCACGCGCCCGGTGCGCGGATCGACGGCCTTCTGGAGCACGTCGGTGTAGGTGTTGATGAGCTTGGCGAGCATGCGCTGCTCCAACAGGAGCCCCGCGATCGGGTGCTTGGCAACGAGCGCTTCGAGCACCTCCGCGTCGGTCGACCAGCCGGTCTTCGTCTTCTTGATCACCGGGAGCTTCAGCTCCTCGAACAACACGGTGCCGAGCTGGGTGGTGCTCCCGACGTTGAAGGGGTGCCCCGCGAGCTCGTAGATCTTCCGCTCCACCTCCTCCTTGCGCGCGGTGAAGTCGACGCCCAGCCGCGCCAGATCCGCCTTGTCGACCGGGATGCCGGCGGTCTCCATGTCCCCGAGGACAAAGGCCAGGGGCAGCTCCACGGCGTAGTAGTGGTCGAGCTGGCCGGCCTCCTCCATCTTCTCCAGCAGCACCGGCCAGAGCCGCGCGATCGCGTCGGCGGCGACCTCGGGCGGCGGATCGGCGGGCAGCGCCTGTTGGAGGTACGCGCGGCTCACCTGGTCCAGGCGGTGCGGCACGTTGCCCGTCGGGTCGACCAGGAAGGACGCCAACATCGTGTCGTCGCACCCACGCAGCGGGATGCCGAGCCGCCCCAGGGCCTTGGCCAGGGCCTTGGCGTCGTGGGTGACCTTGAGGCGGGTCGGGCTCGAGAGCCACGCGGCGATGGAGCTCGGATCGCTGACGAGGTGCGCGCGCCCGGCCACGCCGCAGAGCGCGAGGCGGAGCAGGACACCGGCGCCGCCGTCGGGGGGACCGAGCACCGGCGCGATCGCGACGACGCCGTCCAGGTCCGGGAGCCCGTCGACGATCGTGATGGCCTCGACCGCCGGGCCCCCGCCGTCCGTGAGGAGCGAGTGGAACTCGAGCGCGCGGTAGATCGTGTCGAGCGCGGTGGCGTCGGTCACGGGGATGGCGAGCCCCTCCACCTGCACGTCGATGGGCGCGTGCTGGTCGATGGTGGCGAGATCGCGGGACAGGTACGCCAGGGCGCGGTGCTCGGTGAGCGCGGTGCGGGCGCGTGTCGGCACCTCGTCGAGGCGGGCGTAGATCTCGTCGAGGCCCCCGTAGGTCGTGAGCAACTGCAGCGCGCCCTTCTCGCCGAGGCCCGCCACGCCGGGGATGTTGTCGACCGTGTCCCCGAGGATCGCGAGCAGGTCGACGATGCGCTCCGGCGGCACGCCCCACTTCTTCCGCACCAGCTCGGGGTCGTAGGTCACATCCTTCATCGGGTCGAACAACCGCACGCCCTCCCCGACGAGCTGGGCGAAGTCCTTGTCCCCCGACACCACCACCACCTCGTGTCCCGCCTCGCGGGCCTCACGGGCGAGCGTCCCGATGACATCGTCCGCCTCCCACCCCGGCACGCGGAGGATCGGAAAACCGTTCGCGGTCACGAGCCGGTCGATCCAGGCGAGCTGGTCGCGGAGCAGGTCCTGCATCGGCGGGCGTTGGGCCTTGTACTCGGGGAACTTCACCTCGCGGTGCGTCGCCCCCGGCGCGTCGAACACCACCGCCCCGTAGGTGGGGCGCTTGGCCGCGAAGAGCTTCCGGAACATCGTCGCGAAGCCGTAGATGGCGTTGGTCGGCTGCCCCTCCGCGGTGCGGAAGTTCGACGGGATCGCGAAGAACGCGCGGTAGGTGAGCCACGTCCCGTCGATGAGGACGACACGATCGGAGCGCTGGGAGGAAGAGCGCGGCGTGGAGGAGCGCGGCGGGGTGGATCGGGTGGCCATGAAGCCCCGCTATCCAGGGTGGACGGCCGCCGCGAACTCCCCCACGTCCCGCGTGTTGAGCACCTCGCCGCGCCGCACCCAGCCGCGGCGGGCCATCGCGACGCCGTAGACGAGGTGGTCGAACCCGCCGACGGAGTGCGCGTCCACGGAGACGACGAAGCTGCCCACCCCGCGCCGCCGCGCCTCGCGGATCCAGTCCGGCGCGAGATCGAGGCGGTAGGGGTCGCCGTTGATCTCGATGGTGGCGCGGCTCTGGGCGACCACGTCGAGCAGGTGGGGGACGTCGACGTCGATGGGGTCGCGACGGTCCACGAGGCGCCCGAGCGCGTGGCCCCAGATCTTGTGGACGGGGTGCCGCAGCGCGCGCTCCACCCGCGCGGTCATCGCGGCGCGGTCGAGCTTCCCGCGGGTGTGGATGCTCGCGATGACGAGGTCCATCCGCGCGAGCACGGCGTCGGGGTAGTCGAGCGCGCCGTCCGGGAGGATGTCCGACTCGGCGCCGCGGAGGAGCCGCACCGGTGTGGTGCGCTGGACGGCCTCGATCTCCGCCCACTGCGCCGGCAAACGATCCAGCGTCACGCCGCCGGCGTAGTGCGCGGCCGGCGAGTGGTCGGTGATCGTGAGGTACCGCATGCCGCGGGCCTCCGCGCCGCGGGCGAGCTCGGCGATGGGGTCGCGCCCGTCGGACCAGGTGCTGTGGCAGTGCACGAGGCCGACCACGTCCGCCACGGTCAACAGATCCGTCGGGAGCGAGCCGGCGCGCGCCGCCTCGATCTCGCCGACGTCCTCGCGCAGCTCGGGGGGTACCTCCTGCATCCCCATCGCCGCGTAGATGGCCGCCTCGTCCGGGCCGTCGGGGATCTCCCCGAGGCGACGCACGTGCGCGTCGGAGCCGGTCGCCAGCAGGAGCACGCGCGCGAACGAGTCCGGCGGGACCACGTAGATCTCGACCGGCAGCCCGCCCGCGAGCCGCCCACGCACCCGCCCGGGCTCCACGTGGGCGTCCACCAGCGGCGGCCACGCCGCGGCCCGGGCGAGCGCCGCCTCGCCGCCCACCACCACGACCCGGAGCGCCTCGACGGTCTCCTTCCAGCGGCGGACGTCCCCCGCGACCGTGCCCCCCGTCCACGCCGCGAGCGCCTTCGCGTCCGGACGGGCATCCACGAGCAGCACCCGTCGCCCCCGCGCCTCTGCGTGCGCCAGGGCCGCGCGCACCCGCTGCACCGTCGTGGGCCCGAAGCCCTTCACGGCGGCGATCCGGCCCGAGGCCAGCGCCTCGCGGAGCGCGTCGAGCGTGCCGATCCCGGCGCGCGTGACCTCCGCGGCCTGCTTGGGGGTCAAGACACCGAGCAGCGCCGGCGAGGGGGTCGTCGCGCGCAGCTTGTCGAGCAGCTCGGAGCGCCCGCCGTTCGCGAGGGTGGTGATCGTCGCCGCGAGCGCGCCGCCGATGCCGGGCGTCTGCTCCAAGCTCCCGCGCGTACCGCCGCCGCCCAACGCCGCCGCGAACCTGTCGTCGTCGAGCGCGCGGAGGGCCTCGGCGCCCTTGGTGTAGGCGCGCGCGCGAAAGGGGTTCTCGCCCGAGGCCTGGAGCCGCACCGCAATCTCGTCGAGCAACGCGGCGATCTCGGTGCGGTCGGCCATCCCGCAACGTAGGCGCGGAGAGGACTCCAGGGCGCTCGGGGCCTGTGATACCCTCGGAAAATGGGCACCACCAAGAGCACCCCGAGCCAGATCCCCATGCCGCGCCCCGACCCGAGAAAGGAGGAGCGCGCGCCGAACGTCTTCTTCGACCCGGAGATCCGGCCCTCCCTGATGGGCATGCAGAACTCCGGCGGCGGCGGAAACTCGATGGTCCGCGACTGGGTGTCCAAGCAGCACGAGGGCACGTACGACCGGCAATACGGCACCCAGGACCAGGGCGAGAACTACAACGTCTCGCGCGGGCAGCTCACGTTCGACGCGGAGGGCACCGAGGGCGGTCGTTACCACTCGCGCACCGCGCACCGCCCGCCCGGCGCCTCGGGCGTCACCGTCGGCCGCGGGTACGACGTGGGGCAGCACTCGCACGCCAAGACCGTCGCCGACTTCGTCGCCGCGGGGATCGCCCCCGAGCAGGCCGAGGCCTACGCCCTCGCGGCCGGCAAGACCGGCGACACCGCCGCCACCTGGCTGGAGAACAACAAGGACACCCTCGCCGAGATCAGCCCCGAGCAGCAGAAGACCCTGTTCCAGAGCACCTACGGCGAGATGGCGAACGACGTGCAGCGCATCTCCGACGGTGCGAGCACCCAGGCGGCCTACGGCGATGTCGACCTGAAGACCGCCGACCCCACCGTGCGCGACACCCTGGTCGACCTGCGCTACCGCGGCGACTACACACCCAACTCGCGCAAGAAGGTCCAGGGCCTCGCCGCCGACAACGACGTCGCGGGCCTCGCCGCGCTGATGAACGACAAGGACCAGTGGGCGAACGTGCCCGCCGACCGCTTCGCACGGCGCGCGGCCTACGCGACCCAGGGCGCGGAGGAGGTGCAGGCCCAGAGCAACCTCCTGTACACGTTCGCGGCGCCGTTCGACCAGGTCGGGAACCCCAACCTCGGGCTGGACGGGCGGCCGGTGGTGGAGGCGGGGGAAGAGCAAGGAGAGGAGCAGACGCCGTAACGGCGGGCGCCCGCGTGCCTACTCCGTAGGAGTGGGCCTCCTCCGGTGATCGTCGTCATCAGCGACCTGCACTTGCAGCACACCGCGGCGGATCCGGTGCGCCACCGCGAGGGTGACCGTGTCTGGGAGACCGGCGTGCGGCGCAACCTCACCGCGGCCGCGGTCGCGCTGCTGTTCGACGAGATCGCGGACTCGGCGACCCGCTGCGGCAGCCGCGTCGTGCAGCTCGTGCTCGCGGGCGACATCTTCGAGTGCCACCGCACGCCGCTCTGGTTCGCGGGCGAGGGCGCCACGTTGCGGCCCACCGACGATCCCGGCGCGGAGGGCTCACCGCTCTGCGCGAAGACCCACCGGGTGCTCGACGCCGTCGAGGCCGAGACCCACCCCTTCCTCGCCGCGTTGCGGGCCCACGTGACCGCGACCGGGGCGGCGGGCGTCCCCGTGGTGCTCTCCTACCTCCCCGGGAACCACGACCGGCTCGTGAACCTGTGGCCGTCCACACGCGCGCGCGTCCGGTCGCTCCTCGGGCTCCCCGCGTCCGACCGGCCGTTCCCCCACGTCCTCGACCTGCCGCACTCCGCGGGGGGCACCGGGGTCCGCGTGCGCCACGGCCACGAGTTCGACCCGCCCAACATCGCGCTCCGGGACGGGCGGCCGGACTACGCGGCGCCGAGCCTCGGGGACTACGTCACCATCGACATCGCGGGGCGGCTCGCGACCGCCTTCCGGGTGCGGTACGCACGGGAGCTGCGCGCCCAAGGGGGCCCGGGGGACGCCTTGCGTGCCCTCTACATGGCCCTGACGGAGTTCGACGACGTGCGCCCGCCGTCGCTGCTCGTCCCCTACCTCGCGGAGCGCGCGAAGGCCGAGCGCCCCGAGGTCGCGCGGCTGCTGCGGCCGGTGCTCACCGAGGTGTACGACACCGCCGCCGGGGATCGCTGGTTGCGCCATGCGACGCGCGGCACGCTCGCTGGCGTTCTGCTCTCGTGGCCCCTCTCCTTGCTCGCGCGCCTCGTCCTCACGCACACGCCCGACCGCGTGATGGCCGCCGTGATCCGCGTGCTGGCGCGGTTCGACGCCCGCCACGTCAACCCCGCGCTCATGGCGGGGGCCGAGCGCGAGCCGGGGCTCGGCGTCGACTTCGACGTGGTCGTGACCGGCCACACCCACGAGCCCGAGCTGCTCCCCCTCCGCGCGCCCCCCGGCGTCGAGGCGTGGTTCGTGAACGCCGGGACGTGGCGCTCGCGGGTGCGCGCGAGCCACCAGGCGTGGGGCCTCCTGCGCGCCTGCACGATGGTGTTCTGTTACGACGCGGACGAGGCCGCGCGGTCGCGAGACGGCCGACGGGTGGAGATGTGGTCGGGGTTCCGGACGGCCACGCGCATCGGCGGCTACCGCGACCTCGTCGAGCTCGCGGACCACGGGCCGGTCCGCCAGCTCGTGCTCGTGGCGGCCGAGGTGCCGCCGGGGGGCGCCCTCGCCCGCGGTCGCCTCGAGATCGGCGTGGACGGCGCCTCCGTCGTGCGCGAGGGGGTCACGCTGCGGGAGGGCGCGCGGATCGACCTCGGCGGCGCCACGCTCCCGCTCGATCCCGACCTGGACGGGGAGGTGTGGGTGCGGCTCGTCCCCAAGGGCGCGGGCCGAGAGCTCTGGGGCGTGGACTACCTGCCGCGGGTCCCGGGGGAGCGCGCCTTCGTCGTCGGGCCCCGCGCCGTGCCCGCCGTCGGCCAGGACGCCGGTGGAAACCGTAGGATCCGCCTGCTGATCCGGGCCGAGGTCGTGCAGGCGCCGCCTCCGAGCTACGAGACGCCCCGAGGTGACCGTTGAGCTTCCCGGCTCGCCCGTTCTCCACGGGGATGAAGATCTCCACGACGTTCGTGTCGCTCGTGCCCGTCGCGCTCGTCGTGATCGGCATCACGTTTCCCCACGCCAGCGTGGGGATGTTGATCGGGGCGATCGTGCTGGCGCCGATCTTCTGGTGGGCCATGCGGCAGAGCCCGATCGCCTATGACATCGGCAACCGGCGGCTCGTCGTGCACGGGCGGCTCAACGGGGTCCACACCTTCGTGCTCAACGGCACCGTCCGCTACCCGGCGCCGCCGCCACGGATGCGCCTGTTCGGCTCGTCGGGCTTCTTCGGCCACACGGGGTGGTTCCTCGACGCGGAGGGCACGATGGTGCGGGCGTTCGTGTCGCGCGCGGAGGACCTCGTCGTCGTCGGCACCGACCGCGGGCCGGTCGTCGTCTCGCCCGCCGACCCCGGCGCGTTCGCCGAGGCCGTGCGGGGCGGGACCGTGCGCTGACCGTTCACCCGCGGAACCCCGCGATCCCCTCCCCCCGCGCGTCACGCTCTGACAGGATCGGCGCCACGCCCGGCGCGAGCGGCCACTGGATCCCGACGGTCGGGTCGTCCCATGCCAGCACGCGCTCGTCCCCGGGGACATAGGGCGCATCGACCTTGTAGGACACGATCGACCGCGCCGAGAGGGTGAGGAACCCGTGCGCGAAGCCGGCGGGGATCCAGAGCGCCTCGGGACGGGCGTCGGTCAGGGTGAGCCCGACCCACCGCCCGAACGTGGGCGAGCCGGGGCGCAGGTCGACCGCCACGTCGTACACACTTCCCACCACCACCCGAACGAGCTTGCCTTGCGCCGATGGGCGCTGGAGGTGCAGGCCCCGGAGCACGCCGCGCTCGGACGCCGACTCGTTGTCCTGGACGAACGTGGCCGGGATCCCCGCCACCGCCGACAGCCGCGGGCTCCAGGTCTCCATGAAGCTGCCGCGCTCGTCGTCGTGACGCGTGAGGGTCAGCCGGACGACGTCGGGGAGCGCGAGCCGCTCGTGGCTACTCGTCGCCGTCATCCCCGCCGCTGCGCCCCCGAACGGCGAGGCCGTACCGACGCACCAGGCGGGTGAGCACGTGGCGGCTGGACAGCCCGAGCTCGCGCCACACCGGCTCCTGGCGGCCCTCGTGGCGCTCCAGGCACTCGCGGATGACCTCGATCGGGATGGTCATCGGATCGACGCCCGAGGGCGACGCCGTCGTGTCGTCCGAGGGCGAGGCCCCCTCCGCGCTCCCGGGAGCCGGCGCCGCCACGGGCGCGGGGGGGAAGCCCTCCCACACGTCCAGCCACTCGCCGCGCCCCTCGGACATGGCCTGCCAGAGCAGCCCCTCGAGCTCGCGAACGTGCGTGGTGTACCGACGCTGGACCAGCGCCCCGAGCAGCGCCGGGGTGATGCGGGGCTCCTTCGAGGCGTCGCCGTCGGGAAAGTAGCGGAGGGCCAGCTCGCGGTCGTTCGTCGCGATGCGGCGCAGCACGTGGCGCGCGACGAGGGGGATGTCCTCGCGCCGTTCGTTCAGGTCGGGCACCTCGACCCGGATGCGGAGGCGCGCGAGCACGTCCTCCTTCAGGTAGCTGTCGGGGCGGTTGGTCGCGGCGATGAGCCGGAAGTCGGCGCGGCGGGGGCGCGACTCGCCCAGGCGCTGGAACTCGCCGCTGTCGAGCACGCGCAGCAGGTGGGCCTGCATGGCGGACGGGAGCTCGCCGAACTCGTCCAGGAACAGGGTCGAGCCGTCAGCCTCCCCGATGATGCCGGGGCGCTCGGCCATGCCGGGGTTGGGGTAGTTCTTGGCGTTGCCGAACAGCTCGGCGTCGATCAGCGACTCCGGGAACGTGGCGGCGTTGCGGGAGACCATCGGGCGCCGCCCGCGGGAGGACAACGCGTGGATCGCCTGGGCGACCAGCTCCTTGCCGGTGCCGCTCGCGCCGCGCACCATCACGTGGGCGGTGCGGGGCGCGACGAAGTGCACCCGCTCGCGCAGCTCCCACGCGGCGGCGCTCTCGCCCACGATGCCGTGGGAATCGGACTGCCCGAAGGGGTGGAGCGGGGGCGGGTTGCTCACCGGCGCGAACGCGGGGAGCGACAGGGGGCGGTTCGCGCAGAGCAGCAGCACCTGTTGGCGCAGCTCGAGGATGTCCCCCGGCTGGACCTGGCACTCGGTGGTCAACACGCCGTTGTGCAGGAGCGGGCACCGCCCGACGTTGACGACGCGCAGCACGTCGTTGCTGGCGGCCTCGATGCGGAGCTGATCGCGGGAGATGCGCGGCGAGCGGAGCGCGCCCGTGGGGGTCACGCGGCCCGGCCGCTGGCGAATCCACTCGGCGCGCGGCAACGGGTCCTCCGGAGAGGCCTCCGCGCGCCCCACGAGGACCGCCACCCCGGGGTGCCCGCCGGGGACCAACGCCACCTCGCCCACCCGCTCCGGCTCGTCGCGGCTCCAGAGGAGCACGAACGCGGTCACGGTGCGTGTGGGATCGAGCTGGGCGATCCCGAGCCCGGTCCCGATGCTGACGGTGAGCGTTTCCTTCATGGCGCGGATTCTAAGGTTGCTCTGCCCGCTCCGCTACGTTCCGGGCACGTACAGCCGGGCCATCCGGTCCGGATTCTGGATCCCCTGCTCCACGAGCCACGCGCGCGGCGCCCGATCCGACTGGCCACCCCACTCCGCCGCCCGCAACCGCGCCGCCATCGCGTGCAGCCGCATGTCGACCGCGTCCAGCCGCTCGGCGGCGCGGGCGAGGGAGGCCGCCGCGTCGGGGCGGCCCATGGCGCGCGCGCGGGCGGCCTCGAGGAGCGAGGCGAGCGCCGAGGCCCACGCGACGTCCTCGTGGCGGAGAGCGCGGATCTCGGCGTCGACGATGACGAGCAGCTCGACCCGGCGCGGATCGGCGGCCGGCAGGGAGGCCACCACCGCGAGGGCGCAGCGGCCGCGCAGGTAGGCGCACTCCACCCGGGAGACCTGCACGCGCAACAACATCGTCTTGACGATCATCGGCCAGGTGCGCGCGACGCGGTTCCACGCCTCGGCGGGGCGGTCCTCGTACAGGTCGACCTCGGCGGTCGCCAGCAGGTGCACCACGTGCTGAAAATGGAACCCGACGCCGGACACCACGCCGAGGAGCGCGTCGAGCTCCCCGATCACGCCCTCGGGCGCGTCGTCACACAGCTGCATCAGGTGGTGCGCCCGCATCCGGACGTGGAGGCTGATGAGCACGTCGCCACGGCTCTCGGCGTCCCGCGCGATCGTGCGGGTCAGCGGGCCGATCCTGCGGACGTCTCCGAGGCACGTGAGCACCCGGGTGTAGAAGCGGTTGAGGTTGTCGCGCTCCCAGGTGTTCCCCGCGCAGCGGGTCCGGAACTCCTCGTCGGCCCGCTCGATGAGCGCCCGCGCCTCGACGAACTGGCCCGACAGGAACGCGGCGATGCCCCGATTGAGGAGCGAGCCCGCGGCGGTGCGCGGGTCGTCGAGCTCGGCGGCGAGGGCCTGCGACTCGCCGGAGAGGCGGAAGGTGCGCGCCTGGTTGCGGCTGCCGCCGACGGCGCTGTGGAGCAGCTCCATCGACACGGCGCGGGCCATGCGGAACGGGTCGCCCGCGCGGAGCGCGAGCATGAGGCTGCGCGCGTGGAAGTCCGCGGACCGGACCTGGTCGAAGGTGGCGAGGCCCACCGCGGCGGACCACAACGTGTCGATACGGGCGAGCACGTGCGGCTCGATCTCGTGGGTCGCGCGCCGCCGGAACGAGCGCCCGCGCAGGCGGAGGAACGCCCGCCGCCACACGATGGAGGCCACCGAACGCCAGGGGCTCTCCGGCCACGAGAAGCCGGCGCGGGCGAGGGCGTCCCGCAGCACGCCCATGCCCTCGTTCACGTGGCCCTGGAGGAGCAGGTTGAGCGAGGCCTCGGCGCGGAGCTGCTGGGCCTGGTCGGGCGGGGCGAGCGGCGCCGCGGCGAGCTGCACGCGGGCGGACTCGGCGCCCCGACCCGAGGCAGCCAGCGCCTTGGCCAGCAGGTGCCGTGTGTCGAGGCCGGGCGCGCCGCGCGCCAGCGCGTCGTTGTAGTGGCGGACGGCGCGATCGAAGGCCAGGGCCGCCACCGCGGCGTTCCCCGCGCGTACACACCAGGGCGCGGCGCGCGCGGCCTCTCCGGCGGCCAAAAGGTGCGCGGCGAGCGCCTCCGCGTCGGGCTCCACCTCTTCCTCCAGCACCTCGGCGAGGCGGAGGTGTCGCGTCCGGAGCGCCGCCGGATCCTGCCCGGCGACCACCGACTCGCGGACCCGGTCGTGCCAGGTCTCCACCTCGTCCTCGGTGCCGCCGGGGCGCACGAGGTGGGCGCTCACGAGCGCCTCGAGGATCGCGGCGTCCGAGGAGCCGTCGTGGCCCGGCCCGGCCCCGGCGTGGAGCCCGGCCGCGCGCCATGCGAGCGCCCGCGCGATCGGGCGCCCCGCGACCGCCACCGTCAGGAGCAGCCGGCGCGCGGGCTCGGAGAGCTCGGCCACGCGCTCGCGGATCACCGCGTCGAGCGAGACGCCCGGCCCGACCGCCTGCGCGCGGCGCGCGAGCTGATCGACGAAGTACGGGTTGCCCTTGGCCTCGGCGACGATGCGCTCGGCCGCGCCCTCGCCCGGCGCCAACGCGCTGGCCAGGGTGTGCGCCTCCTCCGCGGAGAGCTCGTCCACGTGGACGAACCCGATGTCGAGTGGATCGTGCTCGTCGCGCGCGAGCTCGAGCATGCGGGACAGGAGCGGGCTGCGCGAGAGGTCCTCGCGCCGGCAGGCGAGCAGGAGCAGCACCGCCGGCCCGTCGGGTGGACGGAGCACCTCGGCCAGGAGCGCGGCGGCGTCGGCGTCGCTCCACTGGACATCGTCGATGAAGAGCACCAGCGGCCAGCGGTCACCCATGCGGGCGAGCAGGTCACGCAGGGCCCCGAACGCGCGGCGCCGCTGCTCCGCGGAGTCGGCCACGTCGGCCTCGCGGCGGGAGGCGAGCCGCTCGACGCCGCCGAGCACCGGGAACAGCCGCACGAGGGAGCCGGCGTGCCGCGGGATCACGGCCTCCTGCACGTCGGCGGGCTGGGCGCGGAGGAAGCGGGCGAGGGAGTCGACGAGGCTGTCGAGGCCCTTGAACCGCACCGCCTCGCGCTCGTAGCAGCGCCCGGCCAGCGTCACGACCGACGGGTCCGCGAGGGTCAGCTCACGCAGGAAGTTGCGGACGAGCACCGACTTGCCGATGCCGGAGGGCCCGTCCACGATGCGCACCACCGCCTGGTCCCGCGCGGACGCGAAGGCGGCGGCGAGCGATGCGAGCTGCCGGTCGCGCCCGACGAACGGCACCTTGGGGCCGGACACCGGGGCGGTCTCCGGGAGGGCGCCGAGGCGGAGGAGCACCTCGGCCCCGGACGGGCGGAGCGCGGGATCGACCTCGAGCAGCGCGTCGCACAGCTCGACCAGATCCCGCGGCAGGCCAGGGATGTGCTCCCCCGGCGAGGCCGGCCGGGCCTGGGTCTTCTGCGTGAGCATCTCGAACCGCGCGCCGCTGAACGGGCGCAAGCCGGTGAGCGCCTCGTAGAGGATCACGCCCACGCTGTACCAGTCGGCCGCGGCGGTCAGCGGCTGGTCGGTGACGTGCTCCGGCGCCATGTAGAGCGGCGTGCCGCCCATCACGCGCGACTGATCCTCGGCCGCGAGATCGGTGACGAGGCTGAAATCGAGGAGCACCACCCGGCCCTCGAGCGTGACGAGCACGTTGGTCGGCTTGATGTCGCGATGCATCGTGCCGGTCGCGTGGAGCGCGCTCACGCCCTCCGCGAGCTGACGGAACGCGCTGCGCACCCGCCCCTCGTCGAACGGCGGGCGGGCCCCCCCGAACAAGCCCGGCGCGAGCGGCGGCGTCGGCACCAGTCCGACCGCGGGCACCAGCGACTCCTCGTCCCCCGTGAAGCTGCCGATCGTCGCGTCCGCGCGCGCGTTCGGAATGCCCGCGCGCACCCAGTCGAGGAAGTTGACCCCCTCCACCAGCTCCATGGTCAGGAACCAGTCGTCCCCCTCGGCGCAGAGGTCGTGCAGCCGCACGAGGTTCGGGTGCTGCACGTGCACCACCGAGCGGAACTCGGTCTTGAAGCGGTAGAGCGCGTGCGGGGTGGTGCGGTGCAGCTTCTTGAGCGCGACGGGCTGCCCGCGCACGCGGTCGAACGCCCGGTAGACCACGCCGTAGCTGCCCTGGCCCAACACCGGGCCGAGCGTGTAGCGCTCGGTGAGCGAGCCTTCGTGGGGGCTGGACGGATCCATCGCGCGTAGGCCTACCCCGTCCGTGCGCCAACCGCCCAGCACCAGCCACTTGCAGTCCCGACGGATCGGTTAGCCCGAGGTACGAGAGCCACCATGCCCACCACCCGCACGTTCCGCGACTTCGAAGAATTCTGGCCCTACTACCTGGGCGAACACGCCAGCGCGTTCAACCGGTGGCTCCACTTCGGCGGCACCACCACGGTGATCCTCACGGCCGCCGCCGCGGTGTTGACCCTGAACCCCTGGCTCCTGCTGGCCCTGCCGGTCGTCGGCTACGGCCCGGCCTGGGTCGGGCACTTCATCGTCGAGCGCAATCGGCCCGCGACGTTCCAGCACCCCTTGTGGTCGCTCCGGGGCGACTTCCGGATGTACGGGATGATGTGGCGCGGGCGCCTCCGCCGCGGCACGACTGTCGAGACCGCGCAGGCGGACTGAGCTACCCGCGCGGCCTACCCTCGCTGGCCGCGCGGGATCAGCGCGTCCAGCGTCCGCACCACGTTCTCGAGCTGCAGGCGTTGGGTCTCGACGTCGGGTGCCACCTCGACGACCGTGTTGTCCACGAGCTGACGGGCCGCGAACAACGCCGCCGGATCGATTCCGATGCGCTCGGCATCGACCTCCTCCAGCGCCAGCTGGACGTATCGGAGCTGCTCCCGCGACAGGCCGAAGTTGGATCGCTCCAGCTCGGCCAGCGCCACGTCGGCCGCGATGCGCGCACGCAACAACGCGTCGAACGAACGCGACGCTTCGAGCTGGTCGCGCATGGCTTGGACCGAGCGGTCGACCTCGAGCGCCTGTGCTGCCCGCCGGGCGTCCAACGCGGCCATTCGTTCGCGCCCGTCGACATAGACGAAGCCGGCCACGAGCCCGCCGATGACGAGCCCGGCGAGGAGGCCCAACGCTCCGTCGCGGAGTCGTGACCACCTTCCGGGTGCACGCCCTCCAGGTGGACGCCCTCCGGGTGGACCACTGCCGGGTGGATGGCTCTCTGTTGTCTCGGGCACGGCGCCTCCCCTACGGAAGCATGTCCGCATGACACGGTCGGTCAAGCGCGGGCCGCTCCCGCCCCTTCGCCAAGGCGCACGCACGAACGGCGCCGGGCTCACAGGGAGACCGGCGCCGTTCGATTGGGTCGTTCGTAGGGTTCCGAACGATTACCCGAGCGCGTCACACAGGCGGCGCACCGACTGGACCACCCAGGGGCCGTCCGCGCGGGCGTCCAGCGCGGACACCGCACGACCGAGCGCGTCACGGATGTCCACCCCGACGGCCACGAAGCGACGGCTCTCGTCCCCGTGGTGGGCGACAACGCTGTAGGCCACGTTGACCGCGCCCTGGGTCGGGGTCGGGGCCACCGGAGTGGCGACGCGGACCGGAACCGGCGCGGGGATCGCGACCGACGGGGTCGAGGGCGCGGGGGTGGAGACCGACGGGCTCGGAGCCACTTGGGTCGCGACCGTGGGGGTGGACGGAGCGGGGGTCGACATGGACGGGGCGGAGACGGGCGCCGGCGCGGCCGACACACCCTCTTCTTGGGAGCGGCCGCTCGCCGCGGAGATGCCGTGACGGCGGCGGTACTGACGCACGCCTTCGGACGACACATTGGCGAGCGACGCCACCTCGGCGTCGGACAACACACCCACGAGGTGGGCGTGCGCGTCGAGCTTGGACCGGCGGTGGCGCACTTCCTTCTCCCCGTCGGCCTGCGCGGCGGCCGCGGGCTGCGCCGGCACCGACGCCGCCTTGATCGCGGGCGGCGCGGCCACGGCGGCCGCGGCCTTGGCGGCCGAGGACCGACCCGCCGCGGGGATGCCACGACGGATTCGGTACTGGGTCACCGCGGGCACGGACACGTTCGCCTTCGCGGCGACCTCCGCGTCGGTCAGCTTGCCGACGATGTCGAAGAACGCGTCGATCGCGGACCGACGGCCCGGCTTGCCCTTGGTGGCCGCGCTCGTGTCGGCGGGGCTGGCCTTGGTAGCCGAGGGAGCGGCCGCGGCCACGACCGTGGCCTTCTTCGCAGCCTTCGGAGCGGCCGCGGGGGCGGCCGCGCCACCGGACTTGCGATGGCGGAACCCGTCGTACGCGGGCACGCCCAACTTGCGGCGCCACGCGCCGATCACCGTACGGTCCACGTTGGCCTGCTCGGCGATGACGTGGTCGGCCACCTTCCCCAGCTGGTCGCGGAAGGCCTCCAACGGATTGGCAGCGTCGCCCACGGGAGCGGCGGAAGCGGCCACAGGCTCAGGGGCGCGCTCGGGGGCCGGGGTGCGGACAGTCACTTCGTTCATCGCGCCGTCACTCGACGCGCGGCGACGACGGACCACCTGATCCGCGTCGTTCGCCTTGCCGCGGGGCGCAACCGCGGCCGCCGGCGCCTCGGTCGGCGTGCCACCGCGGGAGGGCGGCGCGCGACGGAAGGCGGGGATGTCGTGGGCCCGGCGGTAGGCCTTCACGTCGTCGGCGGAGACGCCCGCGAGCGTCGCCACGTCGGCGTCCGGAGCATTTCCCAGCTTCGCGCGGAAAGGAGCGAGCACGTCCGCGGGGGCCGCGACCGGGGCGGCCTCGGCGGGCTTGGCCTTCGAGGCCGCGGGCTTGGCTGCGGCCTTGGCAGGCGCGGCCTTCGCAACGGGGGTGGGCTTGCCCGGCTTGGAGGCCTTCGGAGCCTTGCCGGAGGACTTGGCCGGGGCGGGCGACGCGACGGATGCCTTGGCAGCCACCGGCGACGAGGCGGCGGCGCCGTTCTTGGGCTTGCGCCCGGGCGCCATGGGCGCTTTCGATTGGCCGGCGGCCGCGAGCGCGCTGCGCAGCGTGTTGGCGCTGGGCCCGAACTTTGCCGAGAGGGCCGCCCAGCTCAACGTGTCCTTTACGGACAGGAGTTCGGGCCACCAGGAAGCGGAGAGGGTGTCGTCGATCGGGGAGGTGCTCATGGCGGCGTTCTATCAGAGCGGTCGCAATTGTGACAGGGGGGATTGGGCGACTGCATGAAATACGTCCGTCGGGGCGCGGCAGGGGTGGCGGGGGCTGTCGCGGGACCTTGCAAATGATCCATGCTCGTCCTCGATTAAAGCTCATTACAGACACGACGCAGCGTTCTATTGGGACAGTCGCATGTGGGTGACGGCGTTCCTGGCGGGCAGGCGCCGCGCCCAGGCGTGACGCGGTCCAGCCGTGCGTGCCGCCCCCCTCCCCCCCCGGACGCCCGAACCCGTACGGGACCACCGTCGCCGAGCCGGCGCCCCCTTCCCCGCGCTGACCGCCCGCCGCTGCAATACGCACCGGGGCGCCATCCGCGTCGTATGGCGTCGGAGCCCGCTCGAACGGTGGGAAATCGCGCCACGGCCCTATGGACGGGGCGGGTCACCCGGTCAAGAAACGGTCAACCATGGTCGGGGGGTGGATCATGGGGGCGATCCTCGGGCACATGAGGGGCCACGGCAACGCCCAACTCTACTTCTGGGGATCCCCATTGCGCCTCACTGTGCTCGCCCTTTTCCTGTCCATCGGTTGCAGGCCCGCTGACGACGAAGCGAAGGACACCGGCGAGGTCGCCGACACCGACACCGACACCGATACCGACACGGACACCGACACCGACACCGACACCGATACCGACACGGACACGGACACGGACATCCCCGCGGACGAGGACGACGACGGGTACACCCCCGACGACGGGGACTGCGACGACGCCGACGCCAACGTCTTTCCCGGGGCCCTCGAGACGTGCGACGGGATCGACAACAACTGCGACACGGCCGTAGACGAGGGGGTCACCACCACGTTCTACGCCGACCTCGATCTGGACGGGTACGGGGCCGACGGCGCCGGGGTACCCACGTGCGAGCTCCCCGAGGGGTACGTCACCGTGGCCGGCGACTGTGACGATACGAATGCCAGCGTCCTGCCGGGCGGCACCGAGGTGTGCAACGGCGTGGACGACGATTGCGACGGGGTGGTCGATCCGGCGACCGCGCTCGACGCACGCGACTGGTATGCGGACACCGACACGGACGGATACGGCGACCTCGCCGACGTGGTCCTGGCGTGCGACGCCACGGACGGCCGGGTGGACGTGGCGGGCGACTGTGACGACACCGACGCCGCGTTCAACCCCGCGGCGGCGGAAGACGACTGCACGGATCCGTCGGATTACAACTGCGACGGCTCCGTCGGCTTCACCGACGCCGATGCCGACGGTTCGGCGGCGTGCGCGGACTGCGACGATGCCGACGCGAACGTATTCCCCGGCGGCGTCGAGCTCTGCAACGGGATCGACGACGACTGCGACGGCGATGTCGACCCCGCCGACGCGGACGACGCGGGCACGTTCTACGCCGACGGGGATCTCGACGGATACGGGGATGGGTCGGTGATGGTCACGGCGTGCGTCGCCGAGCCCGGATGGTCGGCGAGCAGCGATGACTGTGACGACACGGACACCCGCTTCCACCCCGGCGCGGACGAATCGGACTGCACGGACGCAAACGACTACAATTGCGACGGCTCCGTGAGCTTTGCCGACGTGGACGCGGACGGCTTCGCGGCGTGCAGCGAGTGCGACGACGCCGACGCCGACGTGAACCCCGGCGCGGTCGAGGTCTGCAACGATCGGGACGACGACTGTGACGGGAACGTGGACGAGGCCGACGCCGCCGACACGACCACCTGGTACGCGGACGCCGACGGCGACCGCGCCGGCGACCCCGCCTCCAGCCTGACCGCTTGTTTCGCGCCCACCGGCTACGTGGCCGACGCCTCCGATTGTGACCCGGGGAACCCCTCCATCTTTCCCGGCGCCGCCGAGGTGTGCGGCGGCTTCGACGACGACTGTGACGGCGCCATCGACGAGGGAGCCGGCACCGCCTGGTACGGCGACGCGGACGCCGACGGCTGGGGCACCCCGGTGTCCAGTGTCGTGACGTGTGATGCCCCCGTGGGGACCGTTGCGAACGCCGCGGATTGTGACGACACGGACGGCGCGGTGAACCCCGCCGCGCGGGAGGTGTGCGACGCCCGCGATCAGGATTGCGACGGCCTCGTGGACGATCGCCCCATCGACGGCGCGACCTGGTACGCCGACGTGGACGCGGACTCGCGCGGCGATGCCACCCGGTTCCTCGCCGCGTGCGAGGCACCCGCCGGCTACGTCGCGGACGCGCGCGACTGTGACGACACCGACCCCAGCGTGAGCCCCGACATGCCCGAGGTGTGTGGGGGCGCGGACGAGGACTGTGACGGCGTGGTGGACGAATTCGGCGCGACCGGCGCGTCGTACTTCTACGGCGACGCGGACGCCGACGGCTTCGGCGACAGGACGGTCACCGTGTATGGGTGCTCCGGCCCCGCCGGTTATGCCGACAACGGCTTCGATTGCGACGACACGGATGCCGGGCGCTCCCCCGGCGTCGCCGAGGTGTGCAACGGCCTCGACGACAACTGCAACACCGCGGTCGACGACGGCGCGTCGGACGCCACGCTCTCCTTCCCCGACCTCGACGGGGACGGTGTGGGCGCGGGCCCCCCGTCCGTCGCGTGTGAGACCCCCGAGGGCTACGTGACGCGGGGCGGCGACTGCGCCGGTGACGACGCCACGATCTACCCGGGCGCCGCCGAGGTGTGTGACGACGGCATCGACCAGGACTGCAACCTCGCCGTCGACGACGGCGCGGTCTGCTACGGATGCGCGCTCTACAGCGGCTACCTCGTCTGTACGGACGAGGTGGATTGGGACACCGCCGTGTCGATCTGCGACGTGTTCGGCCAGGAGCTCGTGACCATCGAGGATTCCGTCGAGAACGCGATCGTGGCCGCCGCCGCCACGTCCGCCGGCGCGAGCGACGGCGCCTGGATCGGTGTCACCGACCTCACCACGGAGGGCACCTGGGTGTGGCAGGAGGGCACCGCCGCCACCTACACGGCGTGGGCTGTCGGGCAGCCGGACAACGACGAGGCCGCGGAGCACTGCGGCGGCACCAACTTCGCCACGGAGGGCGAGTGGAACGACTACCGCTGCGACTCCACGCTGCCGTTCGTTTGTGAGCGCGCGCCGGTGGTCGAGGAGCCCGCCGAGTAGCGCGGGACAAGCGCTGGGGGGCGTGGCGCTGCGGGGCCGCGCCTCCCCCGACCGTGGCCGCCCCCACAGCACCTACCCTGAAACCGACAACCGCCCGCCCAGCCGTGAGGCCGAGCGGGCGGTCGTTGAGGGGATGGTGGCTTCGGTGGGACTTGAACCTACGACACCGCGGGTATGAACCGCGTGCTCTAACCAACTGAGCTACGAAGCCATCGCGGCGCCTACTAATCAGCCCCCGCGCGGGGAGCAAGGGTCTGCCGCGACGGAAGCCACCAGATTCCGATTCTCCCCGTTCGACCGACCTCATTCCAACACCCCCGGCGCGGCTTCCCCCGCGCCCCGCCGATCCCGGAAGTCCGCGGCCCGCCCGGCGGTTGACTCCGTCCCCCGGATCAATAGAATCGGCGACCCTTAGGAGACCCCGTGCGCATCGCCACCGTCCTGCTCACCACGTTCCTGGCCGCGTGCGGCGGCGGAAGCTCCGACACGAAGGAGATCGTCATCGGGCAGTACGGCTCCCTCTCCGGCGGCGCCGCCACGTTCGGCTCGTCGACCAAGAACGGGATCGAGATCGCCACCGAGGAGCAGAACGCGGCGGGCGGCATCGCCGGCACGCCCATCCGCATGGTCGTCGAGGACGATCGTTCGATGCCCGAGGAAGCGGCCACGGCCGTCAACAAGCTGCTCTCGCGCGACCGTCCGGTCGCGATCCTGGGCGAGGTCGCCTCCTCCTCCTCGCTCGCCGCCGCGCCCCTCGCGCAGGCCGCCGGCGTCCCCATGATCTCGCCCTCCTCCACCTCCGTGAAGGTCACGCAGGTGGGCGACTACATCTTCCGCGTCTGCTTCATCGACCCGTTCCAGGGCACGGCGGCGGCGCAGTTCGCCTACAACACGAAGGGCGTGCGCACGGTCGCGGTCCTCACCGACGTGAAGAGCGACTACTCGGTCGGCCTCGCGCAGTACTTCAAGCAGACCTTCACGAGCCTCGGCGGCACGATCATCGCGGAAGAGGCCTACGCGGCCAACGACCTCGACTTCAAGGCCCAGATCACGAACATCGTGTCCAAGGCTCCCGACGCCATCTTCATCCCCGGGTACTACACGGAGACCGGGCTCATCGCCCGCCAGGCGCGGGACTCCGGGTACAAGGGCATCCTGCTCGGCGGCGACGGCTGGGACTCCGACAAGCTCGTCGAGATCGGGCAGGACGCGATCGTCGGCAGCTTCTACACGAACCACTACTCGGTCGACGACCCGAGCCCCGTCGTGCAGGACTTCATCAAGAAGTACCAGGCGAAGTACGGCGCCAAGCCCGACGGCCTCGCCGCGCTTGGCTACGACTCGGCCAAGATCCTCTACCAGGCCATGACCGAGGTCGCGAAGGACCCCGCGCACGCCGCCGCCTTCGCCGACCGCTCCGCCGTCCCCGCCACCGAGGGCGCCCGCAAGGCCGCGCGCGCCGCGCTCCGCGACGAGCTGGCCGGCGTGAAGGGCTTTCCCGGCGTGACCGGCACGATCACCATCGACAAGGATCGCAACGCGGAGAAGCCCGCGGTGGTCGTCGAGGTCACGAAGGACGGCCCCCGCTTCGTCGAGTCCATCGCGCCGGGCGGCCCCGCGGCCCCCGCGCCGGTCGACGGCGCCGCGCCGGCTGCCACCGAGGGCGCCACCGCCCCCGTCCCGGCCGAAGGCGCCGCCGCCACCCCGCCCGCCGAGGGCGCCGCGCCCGCTGCCAAGTAGTCCGTGACCCTCTTTCTCCAGCAGCTGATCAACGGGCTGTCGTTGGGCGCGATCTATGCCTTGATCGCGCTCGGCTACACCATGGTCTACGGCACGCTCCAGCTCATCAACTTCGCCCACGGCGAGGTGTACATGATGGGCGCCTTCGCGGCGTTGTACCTGGCCCGGCTGCTGGGGGTCGACACCGATCCGACCATCCCCGGCGTCATCGTCGTCGCGGTCGGGGCGATGGGCTTCTGCGCGGTGCTCGGCATGACGATCGAGCGCGTCGCCTACCGGCCGCTCCGGGGCTCCTCCCGCCTGAACATGCTGATCACCGCGATCGGCGTGTCCCTGCTCCTCCAGAACGTCGGCCTGCTCGCGTTCGGCGCGCTCCAGAGCTTCCCGTCGCTGCTCCCCGAGAAGCAGTGGCAGCTGGCCGAGGGGCTCGCGCTGCGCAGCCAGGACGTGCTCACCTTCAGCGTCACCATCGCGCTGATGCTCGGGCTGCACCACATCGTCGAGCGCACGCAGATCGGCCGGGCCATGCGCGCCGTGAGCCACTCGCGAGACACCGCCGCGCTCATGGGCATCCCGGTCGACCGCGTGGTGTCCTTCACCTTCGCCATCGGCTCGATCCTCGCGGGCGCGGCCGCGCTGCTCATCGCGCTCGACAAGCACACGATCCGCCCCGACATGGGCATGACGGGGGGCCTGAAGGCCTTCGTGGCCGCGGTGCTGGGCGGCATCGGGAGCATCCCGGGCGCGGTGGCGGGCGGGCTCCTGCTCGGCCTCGCGGAGACCTTCGTGAGCGGCTACCTCGCCTCCACCTACCGCGACGCCATCGCGTTCCTGCTCCTCATCGGCATCCTCCTGTACAAGCCCACGGGCCTGTTCGGGAAGCCGACCGTGGAGAAGGTCTGATGGCCGGCCCCGTCGGCGTCCCGGGCGGCATCCCCGTCGGTGTCCGGCCACGCGGCCCCCTGCTCGGCTACGCCCTGTTCGCCGTCGCCGTCGGCGCGGTGTGGGCGCTCGACGTGTACGCCGTCCCGTGGACCGACCCGTACCTCACCGACATCGTCATCCGCATCGGCATGGCGCTGCTGGCCGTGATGGGCCTCGCGCTCGTGCTCGGCTTCACGGGTCAGTTCAGCCTCGGCCACGCAGGGTTCATGGCGGTGGGCGCCTACAGCGCCGCGATGATGACGCTCCACTCGGGCCTCCACCCGATGATCGGCGTGCTCGTGGGCGGGTTCGCGGCGGCCCTCGCCGGGGTCGTGGTGGGGCTCCCGAGCCTCCGCCTGACCGGCGACTACCTCGCGGTCGTCACGCTCGGCTTCAACGGCATCATCATCGTCGTCATCCAGAACACCGCCGTGCTCGGCGGCGCCGCGGGCCTCACGGGGCTCCCCGTGGCGACCACCTTCGGGTGGACCTTCACCTGGGTGCTCCTCGGCGGCCTCTTCATCCGCAACCTGCTCGCCAGCGCCCACGGCCGCGTGTTCGAGGCGGTGCGCGACAACGAGATCGCCCTGCGCTCGCTCGGCGTCGACACGACGAAGGCCAAGGTCACCGCGTTCGTGATCGGCGCCTTCTGGGCAGGCATCGCGGGCGGGCTGCTCGCGCATTACCGCGCGTCGATCTTTCCCAGCCAGTTCCAGTTCGAGCGCTCCATCGAGCTGCTCGCCATGGTCGTGCTCGGCGGCACCGGGTCCCTCTCCGGGCCGCTCCTCTCCGCGGCCGTGCTCACCGCGCTGCCCGAGCTCCTCCGGCCCGTCGCCGAATACCGCATGGTCATCTACTCCCTGCTGCTCATCGGCATGATGATCCTCCGGCCCAAGGGCCTGCTCGGCGGCAAGGAGCTCACCGACCTGTTCCGCCGGCGCCCCGCCCCGGCCAAGAAGGCGGCGGCATGACCCTCCTCGCGCTCGAGAAGGCCGGGATCCGCTTCGGTGGCCTGCGCGCGGTGTCCGACCTCGACCTGTCCGTGCCCGAAGGCGCGCTCTACGGCCTCATCGGACCGAACGGCGCTGGGAAGACGACGGTGTTCAACCTCATCACCGGTATCTACCTGCCGACCGAGGGCGACATCCGCTTCCAGGGCAAGACCCTCGTGGGCCTGGGACCCACGCGCATCGCCGCCGCCGGCATCGGCCGCACGTTCCAGAACATCCGCCTGTTCGCCGGCCTCTCCGTGCTCGACAACGTGAAGGTCGCGTTCCACCGGCACCTGCACGCCACGCTGTTCGAGGCCGTGCTCCGGGCGCCCCGCTACCTCGCCGACGAGGCCCGTGCGGAGGACGAGGCGCGCAAGCTCCTCGACACCTTCGGGCTGCTCCCGATGGCCGATCTCGGCGCGGACAACCTCCCCTACGGCCTGCGCCGTCGGCTGGAGATCGCGCGCGCGCTCGCGACAAAACCCAAGCTCCTCCTCCTGGACGAGCCCGCCGCCGGCATGAACCCCTCCGAGGCCGAGGAGCTCATGCACCTCATCCGCTGGGTGCGGGAAACGTTCGGCGTCACCATCCTGCTCATCGAGCACCACATGGCCGTCGTCATGGGCATCTGCGAGCGCATCACCGTGCTCGATCACGGCGCGCGCATCGCCGAGGGCACGCCCGACGAGATCCGCAAGGATCCCGTGGTGATCGAGGCCTACCTGGGCACGGACGTGCACCAGGAGACCGCGTGAGCGGCGCGGGGACGAACGCCCCTCCGAAGAACGCCCTGGAGGTCCGCGGGCTCGACGTCTGGTACGGCCAGATCCACGCACTCCACGGGGTCGACCTCGATGTCGAGCGTGGCCGCATCACCACGCTCCTCGGCGCCAACGGCGCTGGGAAGACGACGCTCCTGCGCACCGTGTCCGGGCTCGTGAAGGCGAAGGGCGGGACCATCAGCCTCGACGGCGCGCCGATCACGCGTCTCGAACCCCACAAGATCGTGTCGGCGGGCATCTCCCACTCGCCCGAGGGCCGCCAGGTGTTCCCCAACCTCACGGTGCGGGAGAACCTCCAGCTCGGCGCCTGGATCCGCACCGACAAGGCCGGCATCGCCGCTGACGTCGACCGCATCGTGAAGATCTGGCCCCGCCTCGGCGAGCGCATGGCGCAGCTCTCCGGCACCCTCTCCGGCGGCGAGCAGCAGATGCTCGCGATCGGCCGCGCGATGATGTCGCGCCCCAAGGTGCTCCTGCTGGACGAGCCCTCCCTGGGCCTCGCGCCGGTCATCGTCGCCGGCATCTTCGAGACCATCCAGGCCATCAACGCCGAGGGCGTCACCGTCCTTCTGGTCGAGCAGAACGCGCACCTCGCGCTCCGCATCGCGCACACCGGCTACGTCCTCGAGACCGGCAGCATCAAGCAGTCGGGCCCCGCCAAGGAGCTGCTCGACGACGACGCGATCCGGGCCGCCTACCTCGGCGGCTGAGCGGGCGCGCCCGTCCCTGAACCGACGCGAACGGGCTACCGCCGCTCGGCCTCCGGATCCTCGGAGGGCACCTCGCCCACCCCGCCGTTGGCCGTGGCGGCGTCGTAGGGGTGCAGCGGAGGCAGGACCGTGATGGTGCCCACCTCGTAGCGCTCCCCGCCGCCGTCCATGGCGATGGAGCCGTCCCCGTAGCGCTCCCAGCCCACCGACACGCGGGCAGGCCCCGGGCGGGCGTCGGGCGGGAGGAACACGCGCAGATCGTCCTCGACCGCGAGGCCGGGGGTCCACTGGAAGGTGGGCAGGCGGCCGTCGAGCGGCGGCAGATCGGTCACGACGGGCTCGCCCGCCGTCTCCACACCGGGGCCGTCGAGACGCAGATCCACCCGCCACGCCTGCGCGAGCTCCTGGTTCGTGCGCCACCGGCACCGGATCCAGGCGGCCTCGGCCGGGAGCACCTCGGGGGTGAGGATGGTGCAGCCGAGGAGATCCATCTTGCCGGCCCACGTCGCCACCGCGGGACTGTCGTCCGGGCGTTGCATCGCGTCCAGCCGGCGCGCCTCGAGCGCCTGGTAGCGCCCGTTCACCCGCGCCCGCCACGACCGCATGTCCGCGCGTGCCGACGCGAGCGCCTCTGCGGGCAGGTCGGCGCGCTTGTCGTCCTTCTCCTTCGGGTCGGTCCCGAGCTCGAAGTGTTGCATCGGCGAGTCGCGGTAGTGGTCGATGATCTTCTTGTCGCCCGTGCGCCGCGCGAGGCAGCGGTGGGACCGCCAGCACGAGTGGAACAAGGTGCGGCCCTCCTCCACGGTGTCCAGGAGGCTCGCGCCCGGCAGCCACCCGCCCTCGGCCTTCACGCCGAGCAGGCCGAGCACCGTCGGGACGATGTCGATCTGCTGCCGCGGCCCCTCGATGACCCCGGTGCCGTCGAGCACGCCGGGCCCGTAGAGCACCATCGGGATCTGCAGCCCCTCCTCGTAGATGACCAGGTCGTGCATGCTCCGCGCGTGTTCGCCGAACGCCTCGCCGTGGTCCCCAAGGAAGATGAACAACGTGTTGTCGGCGAGCCCGGCCTCCTCGTAGGCGGCGACGAGCTTGCCGACGAAGTCGTCGACGTAGCGCACGGCGTTGAGGTACTGCACCTGCCGCGCCTTGACGCCCGGGTACAGCTCGTTCTTCCAGTACGTGGGCGTGCCGTAGTCGTGATGCGAGGTGAGCGTGAGGTAGGCCGCGAAGAACGGCTGGTCGCTCTGCTTGCTCCACCCGACGCCGGGCTCGATCATCGCCCGCTCTTCGATGCCGAAGTAGTTCACCTCCTCGAAGGGCCCGCCGCGGAGCGTGTCGCGGGAGCGGAACAGGTCGAACCCCATGCGGTGCACGAGCGCGCCGCGGTTCTCGAAGCCCTCGTCCGCGGTCTGGAAGAACGCGCTGCGGTAGCCGAGCTCGGCGAGGAGCCCCGGGAGGCACCGGTCGGGGAGGCTGCCGGGACCGGCCTCGCGGATGTCGGAGACGAGCTGGGGCCAGGTGCCGCACATCGTGGTGACGATGGCCTTGGAGGTGTGCGGGACGACCGCGTAGGCGTTGCGGACCCAGCGCCCCTTCTCGGCCAGCGCCGCGAGGTTGGGCGTGGTCGCGTGGGTGGGGTTGTACACGGAGGTGCTCCGCGCGCCCATCGACTCGAGCAGCACCAGGACCACGTTGAACGGCGGCCGCCCGTCCGGCGAACGCACGAGGCGGATGGGCTCGAGCTCTTCGGGCGAGGGCGGGATCGTCTCGTCACCCAGGCGCTCGAGGCCGTCCCACCAGAGCTGCTCGATGAGGCTCGGTTGCAACAGCCGCAGGTCCTTGCGGGGCCGCGGGCGGCCGTCCATCTCCAGCACGATGACGGGCAGGAGCAACAGCAGCGCGGTGCGCCCGTAGGAGGGCGGGACGCCCCGTAGCCGCACGAGCGCGGGCGAGAGCCCGAGGAGGACTGCGGCGAAGAGCGCGCCAAGCTGCCACCACTTCACCTCGGACATGAAGACCGGGGCGACCTGGGCCAGGTCCTTCAACGCGAAGGCGAGCACCTCCACGTCGGCGCGGCCGCCGGTCACGAAGTAGAACGTCAGCTCGGTGATCGAGAGGACCAGCAGGAAGGTGCCGAACGCGGGCACCCCGAACCGGGCCACGAATTGCACCCGGCGCGGCATGTGACGGATGGCGAGCGCGCCGATGAACGCGACGAGGCACCACGCCTCGATCTCGCCGAAGAGCACGCGCCAGAGATCGGTGGGTGTCGACTCGGGCACGAGATCGTGCGCGATCCAGACGCGCGCGAGCATGAGCGGCAACAGGCCGATGACGCCGGTGAGCACGGCGGGGCCGAGGTCCTCCGCGCGGGGCACCAGGGCATCGAGGAAGCGGAGGACCCCGCGCAGGGTCCCGCGCGCACGGACGGCGACAAAATGCAGGCGGGAGCGAGGCTCTACGGGTGGGGACATTCTTGACACGAGACTCGAGATAGATGCTCCCCATGCACCTGCTCGTAGGGAACCCCACCGCGCAGTCCGGGAAGAACGCGGAGCGTATCGGTGAAGCGCGAAGGTTGCTCGATCGTCACGGCGTCGCGCACGACTTCCTCTCGACCACGCCCAACGGAAAAACGGTCGCGGACGTGGCGAAAGCGCTTTCCGGAGATCAATATGCGGCGGTGATCGCGATGGGGGGTGACGGCACCTTCGCCGAGGTCGGCCGGGGGCTGCTGAGCAGCGGGCGGCGGGTCCCGATGGCGCTCCTGCCCACCGGCACCGCGAACGACCAGGGCCGCTCGTTCGGCATGTACGCCGCCGAGCGGTTCCTCGAGGAGAACGTCCTCACCGTCGCCGCCGGCCACACCGTGCCGCTCGACGCGGGGCGGGTCACCGCCTACGACTTTCTCGACACCGAGATGGCGACCGACTGGTTCTTCGACAGCCTCGGTTGGGGCATCTCGCCGAAGATCCTGCGCATGCGCAACGAGGATCGGCGCCTCGTGTCCGGCATCCCCATCGTGCGCGAGCTTTACCGGGATCAGCTCGTCTACGCCGGCGCGGTCTTGCGCGCGCTGCTCCAGAGCTACGTCGAGGTGACGAAATTCGAGGTCGAGGTCACCACGCCCGACGGCACGGTGTTCCTGGACGGGCTGACGGATCTCGTGTTGAAGAACACGCGGGTCTACGCCGGCTCCTGGGTGTTCGACGAGACCTCGTCGCCCGAGGACGGGGAGATGGAGCTGGTGCCGTTCCGCGGGCGCAACGAGTGGATCGGCCGCGCGGTCGTCACGCTCGACGGCCTGCCCATCCACGAGCTCGATCCCGCCTTGCCCCCGCTCACCCCGATCATCCGCGCGCCGTGGTTCCGCCTGCGCGTGCTCGACCGCCCGGGCGGCGTCGTGGAGGCGCAGATCGACGGCGAGGAGTGGGTGGCGGCGTCGTCCTGGCGCATCGACGTGGAGCGCCACGCGATCGATCTCGTGGTGCCGCGGCCCCCGGAGTGAGCGCGCTTCCGGTGTGGATCGAGGTCCACGTAGACGACGTAGCGCTCGACGGGGCGCCGTTCTGGCGCGCGGGCGAGCGCTGGGCGGACACGGCGGCGGCGCTCGACGCGCTGGGCCGGCGCGCGGAGGCCACCGGCGGGCGGCTCTCGTTCCGGGTGCGCGAGACCTTCGCCGAGAGGGACCGCGGCGGGTTCCTACGCGGGCTCGTGGCGCGCGGGCACGAGGTGGGCTGGCATGCCCACGGCAAGCGGCTCCGCGCGGCACGGGACGCCGTGGTCAAGGCGGGTGGCACGGCCACGGTGGCGGCCCCGGGCCTCGTCCAGGTGGGCGCGAAGGGGCGGCGGGCCCTGTTGGAGGAGGCCAAGGCCCTGGGCGCGCGCGTCGTGACCGATCGGGTGGAGGAGCGCCTGTTCGCCTACCAGGGCTGGCTCGCCGACGAGCCGATCCCGGGGCTGGTGGGGCTCGACGTGTCGGTGTCGCCGTTCGATTGGGGCGTGCTCGAGCGGCGCGGGCGGAAGGTCGCACCCGGGAGGTTGGACGGCGAGGCGTTGTGGGCGCGGATCGTGGCCGCGTCGAAGCGCACGCCGCCGCCGGGCGCGTTGGCGTTCTTCGGCGCCACCTTCCACGAGCACGACGTCATGGGCCTCGACGGGCTCCGCGCGCTGGACCAGCTGTCGCGCGTGTTCGAGCGCCTCGGCACGCGGCTGCGGACGAGCGGGGCGATCGCGGGGGGCTACCGCGCTCAGGCAGAGGCGCCCGCGCGCCTGGGGCGGCTGGACCGCCTCCTCGGGGCCGCCCATCGGCTCGGCCTCCGCTACGAGCAGCGCCTGGGCCCCGCGCCGGAGACCCGCACCGTCGCCATCGGCGGGCGCTCGGTCACGGCGCGGCGGGTGGGCCCGTCCGATCCGCGGGCGGTGCTCGTGCTCGTGCATGGCGGCGGCAGCGGGGTCGACCAGGGGCTCGCCCCCTTCGGCTTCGCGGAGGCCGCGCTGGCCGAGGCCGGGCTCGCCGCGTGGAGCTTCGCGCGGAGCGAGGGCGTGCGCCCCCCGGGGGACGCCGGCACGGTCGCGGAGACGAGGGCCGTGCTCGCGGCGGCGCTCGCGGAAGGCCATCCGGTGGGCCTCCTCACGTGGTCCGCGGGCGTGGTGCCGGCGCTGCGGGCGGCGCTCGACCTCGGCGATCCGCGCATCGTCCTGCTCGCGGACGCCGAGGGCCCCGCGGACCGCTTCTCCCTGGTGCCGCCGGGCCAGCCGGACCACGCGCTGGCTCGCCTGGACCCATGGGACGATCGCGTGTGGGCGGGTCGCGAGGCGGTCGAGCTCGTGAGCGCCTTCCCAGGCCGGTACCTGCGTCTCCAGGCCGAGGACGACCACGTGCACGGCCGCATGGCATGGCACGCCCGCCGCATGGTGGCCGCGGCTCGCGACGGCCACCTGAACGGCGACGGCACCCTGCTCTCCGGCCGCCTGGACGCGCACGGGGACGCGATCCTGGGCTGGATCGCGGCGGGGATCCCGACGGGGTGACGCCCCCGGGCGCCGGGAGGGAGGGGGGTCAGGACCAGCGGAACCTCACTACTTTCTCGGCAAAATCAGGTAGTTGGCGGGCTGGCGCCACCGGCCGGGGTCAGGACCAGCGGAACCTCGTTCCACCGCCGGCGCCTGTTACCCCGCCCCCCGTGCACCCCCGACTTGCGTCAGCCCCCTGCCGACGGCGTAGACTCTCACGACGCAGGAGCACCAATTGGCCCGCTCTCCCCGCCTCGACTACCCGGGCGCCCGCCACCACGTGATGAACCGCGGCGCCCGCCGCGCGCCCATCTTCGTCGACGCCGCCACCGGCGCCCTGTTCCTCTCCGTGCTCGCGGAGCTCCCGACGCGTTTCGGCATCCTCGTGCACGCCTACACGCTGATGCCGAACCACTACCACCTCCTCTTGGAGTCGCCGCGGGGCAACCTCAGCGATGCCATGCGCTTTCTGGGCGCGGAGTACGTGGGTGCCCTGAACCGGCGCGCTGGGTGGGACGGCCCCGTCTTCCGCGGGCGCTTCCGGAACCGGGTGGTGGAGAACGACGACTACTGGCGGCACCTCCTCGTCTACCTGCACCTCAACCCGCTGCGCGCGTTCCTCGCGACTGATCCCAGCGACGCGCCCTGGTCGAGCCACGGCGCCTACATCGGTACGTCCGTCGCGCCGCCGTGGTTGACCACGAGCGACCTGCTCGACCTGTTCGGGGGCGCCGAGCGCTACCTGGAGGCGTTCGAGGCCGAACGGATGGGGCGGCGTACCGCGCCGGCAGACTTCGCGCCCGACACGCTCTGGCGCGCCCGCCCCTCCGCGCGGCTCCCGGCGATGGCGACAACCCCGCAGGTCGCGCTCGACACGGCCGCCGAGCTCCAGCGGATCGCGGACGCATGCGAGGTGCCGCTCGCCACCTTGCGGCAGACCCGACGAGGCCCGCTCGCCTCCCGCGCCCGGTGGGTCGCGGCCTGGTGGCTGGTCACGACCCACGGCCTTCGCCAACGCGACGTGGCGGCGCTCCTCGGCACTTCCGACACCCAGGTTGGGCGGTGGGTCACGCGTGTCCCGGGCGAACACTTCGTGGATCCGGCGATGGCCACGTGGATGACAGCGTTGAACGCGAAGGTAGCGCCGCTGCCGCGCTGAACCGCTGCCCGCGCTGCATCGCCACGGTGAGGTGCACGCGGCGCCGGCGGCAGTGTCTCCCCGAGCTCCGCACCGGCGCGCCCCGCCCCCGCCGCTGGGGGTTTGAGGTTCCGCTGGTCCTGACCCCGGGCGACAACGCGAGATCGCCAAATGCGTGTAACAACACGAGAATGATTGGGGTTCCGCAGGACCTGACCCCTCCCCAGTCCCCCTCTCCAGGTTAGCCGAGCCCCCATGCCGATCGTCGATCTCCCCGAGGCCACCCGGCTGCTCCGCGAGGGGCGGCTGGTGGGCGTGCCGACGGAGACCGTGTACGGCCTGGCCGCCAACGCCCTCGACGCCGGCGCGGTCGCCGCGATCTTCACGGCCAAGGGGCGGCCCGCCGACCACCCGCTCATCGTCCACACCCTCGACGATCCCGATGCCCACGGCTTCGCCGACGATCGCGCCCGCGCCCTCGCCGCCCTGTTCTGGCCCGGCCCGCTCACCCTGGTCCTGCCGAAGCGCCCCCACGTGCCGGACGCCGTGACCGGCGGCCACCCCACCGTCGCCGTCCGCTCGCCCGCCCACCCCGTCGCCCGTGCGCTCCTCGGCCTCTCGGGCCTCCCCTTCGCGGCCCCGAGCGCCAACCGCTTCGGCGATCTGTCGCCCACCACCGCCGAGCACGTGCTCGCCGCCTTCCCCGCGCTCCCCGTGCTCGACGGCGGCCGTTGCGCCGTGGGCGTGGAGAGCACCATCGTGGACCTCACGGGTCCGGTCGCCGCGCTTCTACGCCCCGGGGGCGTGCCCGTCGAGGCGATCGAGGCGCTGCTGGGGCCCCTCGCACGCACGAGCCGCACCGCCGCGCCGGGCACCCTCACCGCCCACTACGCGCCCCGCGCCGCGCTCGTCGCCACCGCCGAGCCCGACGCCGAGGCCGCGCGCCACCGGGCCCTGGGCCGCCGGGTGGAGATCCTGCGTGCGTTGCCCTCCGAACGGTACGCCCACGCGCTGTACGACGCGCTGCGGGCCCTCGACGCGCGTGGCGCGGACGTGATCGTGGCAGAGTGGGCCGAACCCGGTGGCCTCGGGGACGCGGTGAACGACCGCCTCCGGCGGGCCGCCGCGACCAAGGAACCTCATGGGACTGCGTGATCGCCTCAAGGACGCCCTCGGCCTGGGCGGAAAGACCCACCTCCAGGAAGGCGGGGCCGCCCCCGAGCTCGGCGTCGCCGACGCGACCGGCAAGGTGTGGCACATCAACGATCTGCGCGGTCGCACCGCGGTCGTCTACTTCTACCCGAAGGACGACACGCCGGGCTGCACCAAGGAGGCGTGCTCGTTCCGCGACCACGCCCTCCAGATGGGCGAGTCCGTGGTCCTCGGCGTGAGCGGCGATGCCCCCGAGAGCCACCGCGCATTCGCGCAGAAGTTCAACCTGGGCTTCCCGCTCCTCGCCGACACCACCGGCGAGCTGACGAAGCGTTGGGGCGTGCGCGGCGCGATGGGCGTGCCCCGTCGCGTCACGTTCGTGCTCGACCGCGAGGGGCGGATCGCCCGCATCTTCGAGCCCGTCAAGGTCGACGGGCACACGGCCGAGGTGCTCGCCGCCCTGCGCGAGCTGCCGTAGCCGCCGGCGCCGCGGCCCCGCGGCGCCGACCGTCCCCTAAGCGAGCACCAGGTTGTTCAGCACGGCGACAAGCACGCCCATGATGGACACGCCGGCGATGACGCCCGCGGAGACCGGCACGAGGTAGTCCTCGGCCTGCTTCTCGTTGCTCCGGGTCCAGAAGTACGCGATCAGCGCGCCGATGAGCATGGCGAACGGGTACTGGAACGGCAGGATGAGCCCGAGGCCGAGGCCGGTCGCGCTCGGGAGGTACTTCCGCGCCTTCGGCAGGAAGGTCTCCATCAGGAGCACGATCGCGCCGATGAGGAGGCCCGCCACGATCGCCTGCTGGTGCATGGGATGCATGTTCTCGAGGCCGGTCTTGAACACCTCGGCCACCGCCTTCCACGCCTGCGCGGCGGGCGCCGGGAACTTCGGCGCGGAGCCGTCGGTCCCGCCGTTGAGCACGGAGGCGTCCGGCACGAGGAGGTAGAAGCCCATGACCGTGGCGGCGGTGCCGGAGAAGATCCCGGCGAACTGCGCGAGGAACTGGCGGCGGGGGTTCGCGCCGAGGAGGTAGCCGCTCTTCAGGTCGTTGAGCAGGTCGGCGGCCGAGCCCGCCGCGCTCGCGGTGATGCTCGCGGTCATCAGGTTCGCGGTCATGCTCTGCGGGATGAGCACGCCGTACGTGAGCTGCATGATCTTGCCCATCGCGCCGACCGGCGTGATGTCGCTCTCGCCGGTGGCGCGGCACGCCACGAGCGCGAGGAGGAAGGTCATGCCGACGGCGAGCACGCCGTAGAACCAGGGCACGTCGAAGTAGGCATGCGCGGTGGTGACGACGCCGGCGCCGGAGAGGAGCCCGCCGATCGCGAACCAGGAGAACGGCACCTCGGTCCGCGCCACGAGCGCCTCGGTCTCGGAGTCCTGGCCGGTCCCGGCCTTCCGCCGGAAGCCCGAGAACGCGCGCACGATCGTCTTCCACTGGAGCGCGAAGCCGAGCAGGCCCGAGCTGACCATGATGGGGACGCCGAGCCAGAGGCCGATCTCCTTCCACGCCTTGTAGGGCGCCGTGGCGGCGCGGATGTTCGCGCCCGTGACCGGGCTCAGCCACTCCGTGTCGTAGGCCACGGGCCCGACGACGAAGATGAGGGCGAGGCTCCCGAGCAACATCCAGATGCTGACGCGCAGGCCGACGATGGCGCCCGCGGCGATCATGACCGGGTTGCTGTCGAACACCATCGTCCAGTCGGACGGCTTGAAGTTCTCGACCTTGCCGTCGACCACGTGCGAGCCCCGCGCGGGGAGCCAGTCGAAGATGGGCACGTCCGCGGGGAGGAGCGGCGCGCGGCCTTCCGCCGTCTTCTTGAGCGGGAGCTCGAGCAACAACGGGAACACCGCCCCGAAGATCGCCGACCACATGAGCACGCGGGCCTTCTTGATGGCCTGATCGCCCTCGCTGTAGAGCGAGTGCAACGTGACCGCCGCGGCCGTGCCCGACGGGAACTTCAACCGCTCGTGGTTGATGAGGTTCCGCTTCATCGGGATGGCGAGGACCGTCCCGAGCACCGCGAGGAAGAACGTCCAGGACACCAGCACCGGCCAGGGGAGGTGCGCGCCGTACGGGTTGTCGGTGGTCGCCGAGAGCATCAGCAGCGCCGCGATGGCCGACACCATGGTGCCGCCCGTCGCGTAGCCGGCGGACGACGCGGTCGACTGCATGCAGTTGGTCTCGAGGATCGTCATCGGCGTCTTGGCGATGCCGACCTTCAACAGGATGTTCCAGATCGCGTACGACAGGATGCACGCCGTGATCGCGACGCCGAGCCCCCACCCGGTCTTCAGGCCGATGTAGAGGTTGGTGAACGCGAGGAAGAACCCCAGGAACGACCCCATCGCCACCGCGCGGATCGTGAGCTGGGGGACCGACTCGCCGCGGTAGATCTTGGCGTACCAGGTCGCCTCGTCCATCTCGAGGACCTGGTCCGGCGGGATGGAGAGGGGGCGCGCGGCGTCGACCTCTTCTTGGGTCTTCGGGGCGGATTGAAGAGGGGACATCGCGGCGCTCCGGACAGGGGCCGGGAGCGTAACTCAGGTGCGCGCGTCACCCCGGCGTGACCTCCCCGAAACCCGCGCGCCGCCGCGCTCAGCGGCCTCCACAGAACGCACAACGCCCGCCGCACGATTCGTGCGACGGGCGGTGTGATGGGGTCCGTGGGGGCGAGCCCCGCGGGTCCGCGGGAGGCCTAGCGGGCCGCGGCGGCGCAGTCGGTGACGCCCGTGCCGGCTTCGGTGTAGCCGTCGGTGGTCGAGCAATCGGCGGCGTTGTAGGCGTCCGCGTAACAATTCATGAGGTCGGCCGCGTCGGAAGCCGCGGCGCCGGTGAGGCCGGAGTACGCGTCACAGAAGCTGGAGTCGACCTCGTAGGCGGTCGAGTCGTCGGGGTAGGCCTCGGCCGCGCAAGCGTTCGCGGCGTCGATGTACGCCACGCAAGCGGTCTCGGGATCGGCACCGCCGCAAGCGGCGAGGGAGAGCGAGAGGAGGGCGAAGGAGAGGAGCTTGTTCATTTGGTATCCAATCGATGAAGGTTTGGCGGTAGGCCCACACGGGCGCGGCAAGCGTTATTGCGTAGCCGATGACTCGGCCAATCGAAGAGCGCGAAACGGCCAGGGTCGAGGGAACCCGGGTCGCGGGGGCCCCGAGGGGCGCACGCGACCCGCAGCGTCACTCCTGGAGGTTGGCTTCGTAGTCGCTGGAGCCGCTGCAGAACGCGGCGCCCATGCCTTCCATGTCGGTGCAGTAGGCGCCCTCGCAGGAGCTCGAGAACGTCTGGGTGCCCGTGATCTTGGAGCTGGAGGTCCAGGTGCCCGAGATGTCGGAGTAGATCGTCACGACCGCGTCGAGGCCGGACTCGTTGTAGTCGGTCGTCTCGTCGAACACGACGCCTTCGAAGGAGGTGCCTTCGAGGGGGAAGTCGATGTCGAAGATGGTGACGGTGGCCTTGTCCTCGGACACGGTCACGGTGACGGGCTCGTTCTCGGTCGGCTCGGCGTCCGTGTCCTCTTCGACTTCCGGGCAGTCGGAGCTGGAGGCGGTCTCCTCGAAGAGGTACTCGCCGCTGGTGGGGGTGGCGCAGCCGATGGCGAAGAGGGGCAGGAAGGCAAACAGGGAACGGTTCATGATGAGATCTCCATCTCCGCGCCGATATGCCCCAGCTTCTGCTTCTTGTCCAGCGAAAAGCGGATCCGAATGCCGAATGTCACCGCGTCGAAACGTGGCAACCGGACCGAGCAGGATGGCCACTCCGTGCTCGTTATCGACCTGCCGGACGCGGCCGGAGCTGCGCATTAGGTGGCGCCGTGCTGCTCCTCGCCACCGCCGCCTTCGCCGCCGATCCGCCCGCCGCGCCGCCCCCCTCCGCGCCCGCCCCGACGCTCCCCGCCGTGGCCGTGCGCCCCTTCGCCTGGGTGCGCCCCGCCTTCACGTGGATCGCGGACGACCCGCAGCGCCCCGCCGCGCAGGACGGCTTCACCGCCGAGGCCCGCATCGGCGTCGAGGCCTCGCTGGCCGAGCTGCCCGTGTCGGCGAAGGTCGAGCTCGCCCTGCTCCCCGAACCCCAGCTGACGGACGCGTTCCTCTCCGTGGCGCCCCTCTCCTTTGTGACCGTGAACCTCGGCCAGATGAAGGTGCCGTTCTCCCTCCACCGCCTCGCGTCCGACACGCGTCGGCAGCTTCCGCACGGCGTGGGCTTCCTCGCGGAGGCGGGGATCGGCCGCGAGATCGGCGCCGACGTGGTCATCGACCTGCCGATCGCCGGGAAGACCCGCGCCGTGTTGACGAGCGGGGTCTACAACGGCGAGGGCGCGAATCGAATCCAGAACGTGAACCAACGGTTCCTGTACGCGCAGCGGGTCCTCCTGACCCCGCTCGGAGCCCGCCGGAGCCCCTCCGAAGGCGTCGGGGGCGGCACCGATCGCGCCGTGTACGTGGGCATCGGCGGCGGGTGGCTCTACGACTACGAGGGGGACGGGCTGACCGCCGCCGAGTCCAACACCTTCGGGCTGGAGCTCCAGCTCGCCTGGAACGTGCTCTCGTTCCAGGCCGAAGCCGTCGACCAACAGATCGTGCACGCCAACGCCGCGGTGGCCGACTACCGCGTGCAGGGGGCGTACGGTCAGCTCGGGTGCTTCGTCCCCGCGCCGTGGGTGCGCGATCACGTAGAGCTGGTGGGCCGCGTGGAGGCCGCCGAGCCCAACACCACGTTCGGCGCCGCCGAGGGGGAGGCGCAGCCCGATCTACAAGCTACCCAGACCCTCACCGGCGGAATCAACGTGTACGTCCGCGCCGCGCCCGAGCGGCTCCACGATCTGAAGTTGCAGGTCGCCTACGCGCACGTGACCCCACTCGAGGGCGCCGACCTGAACGACGACAGCTTCACCGTCTCCGCCACGGCGAGGTTCTGAATGACACGCCTGCTCCTGGTCGCCGCGCTGCTCGGGTGCCACACCATCGAGAAGATCGAGCTCGACGCCGCCCCCGCGGAGGACTTGTGTGGCGGGGAGATCTTCGTGCCCCGCGCCGGCTACGACGACGCCTCCCCCGAGCCCGCCGATCCGCACGCCGCCCAATTCGGCGCGGCGCCCGATCCGTTCCACGTCCACCTCTCGTGGGCGGACGATCCGGCCACCACCATGGCGTTGGTGTGGCGAACGGACGGTGACACCCTCGCGACGCAAGTGCGCTACGGGCTCGACACCACCTACGGAAACACAAGTGACGGGGCGAGCTTCTTCGTCGGGGTGGACGGCACGAACGGCCGTGTCCACGAGGCCCACCTGTGCGACCTCTCGCCGGGCACGACGTACCACTACTCGGTGGGTGGAGAGGGCCACTGGTCGGCGGACGCCACGTTCACCACCGCGCCGCCCAAGGGAGAGGCCGCACCGTTCCGGTTCGCGATCGCGGGCGACTCCCGCGACGACCAGGCCACGTGGGCCCTCGTCCTCGACGCGATGGAGGCGCACGCGCCCGACTTCTACCTGTTCTCCGGGGACGCCGTGGATCTCGGCGTCAACATGGACGAGTGGGACGCCTGGTTCGAAGCGGGGGAGGGCCACCTCGACCATCGCCCGCTCGTGTTCGCGCACGGCAACCACGAGTTCCAGGTGCAGAACTACTACGCCCTCGTGGCCCAGCCCGGCAACGAGCAGTGGTTCAGCCTCGACTACGCCGACGCCCACTTCGTCGTCCTCAACGACACCGTCGCGACCGCGGGCGACCGCGAGCTGCAGGCCGCCTGGATGGAGACCGATCTCGCCGCGACCGCCGCGAAGTGGAAGTTCGCGCTCCACCACGTGCCCGCGTACTCCTCGTGCACCACCCACGGCTCGAACCTCGATCTGCAGGATCTCTGGTCGCCCGTGGAGGAGGCCGGCGGCGTGGTGATCGATTTTGCGGGCCACAATCACAACTACGAGCGCTCCGTCCCCCTGCGCGACGGCGCGCAGACCACCGCCGAGCTCGGCACCACCTACGTCGTAGCGGCGGGCGCCGGCGCGGTGCTCTACGGAAACGATCTGTCCAACCCCTTCACCGAGGCGGCCGCCGTGACCGAGAACTTCGTCGTCGTCGACGTGGCGGGCGGCACGCTCACCCTCACCGCCTACGACCTCGGCGGGAACGTGCTCGACACCTTCGTGACCACCCGCTGACGCCACCTCCGGAAGGGCCCCCTCGATGTCCGATCCCGCCGCCATCCTCGCCGCGCACGGCCTGCGTTTCGCCGCCCTCGGCTCCGCGGCCGCGCCGCCCCACCTCGATCTGGCCCCGCTCGGCGTCGAAGCCACGTTCCTGGACGCCGCGCGCGAGCCGGGGTGGGTGGAGCGCTACCACGCGGTGAACCTGGCCCGGTTCGGGGGCCCGCTCGCGTTGCCCGGCTGGGTGCTGGCCGACCTGTACCTGCTCCCCTCCGCGATCGGCCTCGTCCTCGACCCCTCCGCGCGCCCCGAGGACGAGATCGTGGCCGCCTACTACGCCGCCCCTTCGCTCGAGCCCGGCACCGTGATCGGGGTGTCCCTGCTGTCGCTGCGGGAGGGCCTCGGCGCCGGCTACGCCGTCAAGGCGCTGACCCTGGCGATGTACCGGGCGCGCGTGCAACGGGGCATCACCCAGTGGCGCAGCCGCGCGCTCCGCGTCCACACACGCTTCGGCCCGCTCGTGGTCGAGGGCCCGGCCCCCGCGGTGCACGGCGCGGCCGCCGAGAGCTTCGTGTACCGGGTGGTGCTCGGGGCCCCCTCCCCCAAAGGCGCCGTCCCGATGCCGATCGCCGAGGCCATCGCCCGCACGAACGCCGGCGAGCGGCTCACCCTCGTCTCGCCCGGGCTCCACGCGGACGGCCAGCACGTGATGGTCGCGACGGAGCCGCGCGGCACCTGATCTCTACGGACACCCATCCGCCCAGCCGTACACCGTGTCCGCCTTCACCGGCGTGGCGCGGCCGAGCTCGTAGCGGTTGGACGCCTCGGCGCAGTCGGGCCACTTCTCGACCGTGTCCCAATCGCCGCGGGTGAACTTGTAGTACAGGTACTCGCCACGGGGAACCTCGATTGTCCCGTAGGCGGAGCCTCCTTCGCGGGTGAGCGGCGTGTGGCTGACCCACCCGTCGGCGCTCGACGCGATGCAGATGGGGGTGTCGAGCGGGGTGTCCGCCGGGAGCGCCACGCGGAAGGGCATGGCGACGGGCGGCGCGGCGGCGGTGATCGTGGGATCGTAGGTCATCTCCAGCGACACGTCTCCGGTGTCGGGGACGACCACCCACAACGACAGGTCGGCCGCGTCCCACCACCAGCCCGACGTCGCCGTGCCAAACGAATCTGCCGACGCGACGCTGGTCAGCGCCGCCCCGTCGAGCCGCACGGCTGTGGGCGCGGTGTCGACGCGGCGCACGCGCACGCGCACGGAGCGATCGGGCGGCGCGAAGGTGCCGGCGCGCGTGGAGGTGAGCGTGGCGCCGGTGGTAGCGCCCTGGAGGGTCCACGTGGTGGCCGCGTACACGCCCTCCTCGTAGGCATAGCCGTCGCCAGCGTCCTCATACACGGTGAACGTGGAGGCCTCGGCCGCTGGCCACACCTCGAGCGTCAGCGGGTCGACCGCCATCGCCTCGCTCCACGCCATCACCGGGCCGCGGGGCACGATGGCGCCCGCGCGCACGAAGATGGGCAGCGCCGCGAGCGGTTGGTCGGTGAGGGTGACGGTGGCGGGCCCGTCGTAGACGACGCCGGTGTCGAACGCGAACCAGCGGCCCTCGGGGAGGTACACGGCGCGGGAGGTGGCGCCTTCGGTCAGGATCGGCGCCACGAGCAGCCAGGGGCCGAGCAGCGCCTGGTCGCCGAGGTCGGCCACGGCGGCGTCCGCGGGGAACTCCCACACGAGCGGCACGAGCGGGGGCACGCCAGTCTGGTTGGCCGCCCACGCGAGGCTGTAGAAGTACGGGAGCAGCGTGGACCGCAGCTCCAACAAGCCGCGCGAGATGTCCTCGACCTCGGTGCCGAAGCTCCACGGGTACTGGTCCGCCGCGCCCTCGACGAGGTGCGCCCGGAAGAAGGGCGAGAGCGCCCCGACCTGCATCCACCGTGCGTACAGCTCTCCCGACGCGCCGCCGGAGTAGCCGCCCACGTCGCTGCCCACCCACGACTCGCCCGAGATCCCCATTCCGAGCAACATCGGGAGCGTGGCGGCGAGGCTGTCCCACGTGCTCGGCGCGTCCCCCGTCCACGCCGCGGCGTAGCGCTGGATGCCGGCGTACCCGGCGCGCGTGAGCAGGAACGGCCGCTGATCCGGCGCCGCCGCGCGCATCCCGGTGAAGGTCGCCTGCGCCTCCAACAACGCGTAGACGTTGTGGGCCTCGGCCATCGTGAACGGCTCGCCGTCCCCGTCGGCCTCGAGCGAGTCCGGCACCGTGCCGAGCGTGAACTCGGAGGGCTCGTTCATGTCGAGCCAGAAGCCGGCGATGCCGTACCCGAGGTCATCCGTCGCGAGCCGCCCCCACCACGAGCGCGCGTCCGGGTTGGTGAAGTCGGGGAACACGGACTCGCCGGGCCACACCTCCCCCACGAAGGTCTCGCCGTCGTCTGCCGCGAGGAAGTACCCCTCCGCCACCCCCTCGTCGTAGATCTCCCAGCCCGGATCGACCTTGATCGCGGGGTCGACGATCGCCACGGCGCGCACCCCGTCGGCCGCCAGGGTCTCGACCAGCGCGGCGGGATCGGGGAACGTGTCCGGGTCCCACGTCCACGAGCGGAAGCCGTCCATGTGCTGGATGTCGAGCCACACCGCGTCGAGCGGCAGGTTTCGCGCGCGGAACCCGTCGACCACGTCGGTCACCTCGGTGTCGGGCGACCATCCCCAGCGCGACTGGTGAAAACCGAGGCTCCAGCGCGGCGGCAGCGGTGCGCGGCCGGTGAGCGTGGTGTAGCGGCGCGCCACGTCCGCGAAGCCGGGGCCCGCGATCAGGTACTGGTCGGCCGGCCGCCCGTCGGGGACCGAGAACGTGAAGAGATCGGGATCGGTGGCGCCCACGTCCCAGGTGGACGCGCCGGTCACGTCGGTGAACACCCCGAACGCGCCGCCGCCGCCGGGGCGCATGGACACGTAGAACGGGATGCACTGGTAGAGCGGATCGGCGGTGGGGCCCCACCCGCCGTACGCCGCGTCATACGCGTCGGTGTTCCAGCACGTGTAGTTGCCGCCGACGCGGTCCAGGCCGCCGGTGCGCTCGCCGAGCCCGTAGATGCGCTCGCCGTCGGCGAGGCTGCGGGACCACGTGTCCGAGGTGCCGCCCCCGCTGTAGAACCCGGTGGCGGGCTCCTCCAGGAGCGTGTTGCCGTCGAGGTCCTGGACGGTGAGCCGGCAGTCGTCGCGCTCCAGGAACACGACCAACGTGCTCGTACGCATCACGACAACGTCGGAGTACGCGAGGATGGCGGGCACGTCCGGCTCGACCGCGGGCGGGAGCACGGCGTACGAGGCGTGGTCTCCGCCGTAGGGGCTGGCGTACCCGTACGTGAGGTGGACCACGCCCTCCGCGACGGCCTCGAGGCGCGCACCCCCGGATGGGCAAGGGAGGGTGAACCCCCGCCCGTCGTCGTCGATCTCGACGACCGAGTCGCCGCCGGTGCCCCCGGAGTCACGACGGAAGCCGGTCTCGAAGCAGCAGCCGTCCGGAAAACGTTCCCCGTTGCAGCTGAAGAGGAGGAAGAGGAGCATCCAGGCAGCTTAGCGCCTGGACGCCTCCGCCGCCCAAGCCACCAGCTTGGCCCGCTCCTCCTCCGTGATCTGTGTCAGGTTTCCGAGGGGCATGGTGAAGGTCGCCACCTGGGTGTGGATCAGCGCCGCCGACACCGCGGCCTGCGCCTCGCTCTCGAGGATGAAGCCCTTCGGCGGCGCCGCGTAGCCCGCCATCGTGGGGGTGGTCGCGTGGCACGGCGTGCACCGGGCGGTCACGATGGGGGCGACCTCGGCCCATGCCACGGCGGGGCCCTCGATCCGCTTGGGGGCCATCGCCGCGATGATCACGAGCCCGCCGACCACCGCCGCGGGGATCCACGGGGTGTACGGGAGCCCCTTGCCCTTGAGGTTGAACACGTGGCGGATCACGACGCCCACGGCCCCGATCGCCGCGAGGGCGAGCCATCCCAGGGGGTTCCCGTAGGTGAACGGGAAGTGGTTGCTCACCATGATGAACAGGACGGGCAGCGTGAAGTAGTTGTTGTGGAGCGAGCGCAGGCCGCCCGCCTTGCCGGGGGCGAGATCGGGCGGCTCGCCGCGCTCGGCCGCGCCCACCATGGTGCGCTGGCTCGGGATGATGACGAAGAAGACGTTGGCCGCCATGATCGTGCCGATCAGGGCGCCGGTGTGGATGTAGGCGGCGCGGGGCGGGAGCGCCTGGAACAGGCCGTAGGCGGCGGCCACGAGCAGGGCGTAGAGGGTGAGGCCGAAGACACGCGGGTGCTTCGCGAGAGCGCTCTTGCAGAGCTGATCGTAGACGACCCAGCCCGCCACGAGCGCGCCGATGCCGACCGCCACGGCGGCGCCCGGCCCGAGAGGCCCGGCCATCCACGCCTTGGCGTCGAACCAGTACACCACCGCGAGCAGGCCGATGCCGGAGAGCCAGGTGGTGTAGGCCTCCCAGTAGAACCAGTGCAGGGTCTTCGGCAACTTCTGCAGGGTGTAGCCGTGCTTCACCGCCTGGTAGAACGCGCCGCCGTGCACCGACCACACCTCGCCCTCGATGCCCTTCCGGCCATCTTCGGGGGGGCGCACCTGGTTGTTGAGCCAGTTGAAGTAGAAGGACGCCCCGATCCACGCCGCCCCCGCGATGAGGTGCAGCCAGCGCAGGATGAGGTGGGCCCAGTCGGCGAGGTACGCTTCCATCGGGGGCATTCAACCACAGGGGCGGCCATGTAGCCGGCTGGTCCCGCGGCCGGTCGGGGTCAGCCGCGGATCTCGAGGACCTCGAGCTCCTCTTCCCCGCGCGGCATCTGCACGCGGATCTCGTCGCCCACCTCGGCGCCGAGGGCCGCCCGCGCGATCGGCGCGAGAAAGCTGATGCGCCCCGCGGCGGGATCGGCCTCGTCGACGCCCACGATCTGCACGCGGCGCGTGTTCCCCGCGGCGTCGGAGAGCACTACGGTGCTGCCGAACACGACGCGATCGGGGTCGGCGGGGCACGGGGTCTCCACCCAGGTGCCGACACGATCCTCGAGCAGCGCGATGCGCGGCGTGATGGCGGTGGCGCGGGAGCGGGCCTCGGCGCGATCGTCCGTACGTAGGCGCGTCCGCTCGGCGTGGAGCGCGTCGAGCTCGGCGCGGAGGCGCGCCGCGCCCGCGGGCGTGATGCGGTTCGGCACGCCCGGCGGGAGACCGAGCGGCGGGACGGGGACGGACTCCTCCCGCTCCAACTCCTTCACGAACGCACGGCTCATCGACCCCTCCCGCGATTGACGTAGGGCTGGACACCTTGTCCCAAGAGGATCGTAGCGCGTTTCCGTCCGCGCCCAAGCCTTGCCCCCTCGGCGGGGGCGAGGGCGATAAGGTGCCGGATGCACGTGCTCTACACCCGCTTCGCCCTGGTCGACGGCGCCTTTCGCCCCGCCGCGGTGGTCCTCGACGGCGAGCTGATCACCGCCGTCCTCCCCGAGCCGCCCCCCGATCTGCCACCCGACGCGACCGTCGAGACGCTCGACGAGGACCTGGTGCTCCTCCCCGCGCTGGTCGACACGCATGTCCACGTGAACGAGCCCGGCCGCACCGAGTGGGAGGGCTTCGAGACCGCCACGCGCGCCGCCGCGGCGGGGGGCGTCACCACCCTCGTGGACATGCCGCTGAACTCCGACCCGGTCACGACGTCCCTCGCGGCGCTCGAGACCAAGATCGCGGCGTCCACGGGCAAGCTCCACGTCGACGTGGGGCTGTGGGGTGGCGTGGTCCCCGGCAACACCCACGAGCTCGCGCCCATGGTCGCGGCGGGCGTGTTCGGCTTCAAGTGTTTCACGTGCCCCTCGGGCATCGACGACTTTCCGCACGTGACCGAGGCCGACATGCGCGCCGCCATGGTCGCGCTCGCGCCCCTCGGCGTGCCCCTGCTCGTGCACGCGGAGCTCGAGCTGGAGGGCACCAACCCCTACGCCGACGCGTCGCCACGCGAGTACATCCGCTACCTCCACGGGCGGCCCCGCGCCTGGGAGGACGCCGCGATCGAGATGACAATTCGCCTCGTGCGGCAGACCGGCTGCCGGGCCCACATCGTGCACCTCTCGAGCGCATCCGCGCTCCCGATGATCAAGGCCGCCAAGGCCGAGGGCCTCCCCATCTCCGTCGAGACCTGCCCGCACTACCTCTGCCTGGCCGCCGAGGACGTTCCGGACGGCGACACCTCGTTCAAGTGTGCGCCGCCCATTCGCGAGGCCGCCAACCAGGAGATCCTCTGGCAGGGCCTCCGCGAGGGCGTGATCGACTTCGTCATCTCGGACCACTCGCCGTGCCTGCCCGCGCTCAAGCTGCCCGACGAGGGCGACTTCCTCCACGCGTGGGGCGGCATCGCCTCCCTCCAGCTGGGCCTCCCCAACGTGTGGACCGCCGCCCGGCGCCGCGGCTTCGCGCTCACCGACGTGATCCGGTGGATGAGCGGCGGGCCGGCCGCCTTCCTCGGGATGGAGCGCCGCATCGTGACCGGCGCGCGCGCGGACCTCGTGGCCTTCGCCCCCGAGGCCGACGTGACGGTGTCGGCCGCGGCCATCCTGCACCGCCACACGCTCACGCCCTACCTCGGGACCGTCGTCAGCGGCGAGGTGCGCGGCACCTGGATGCGCGGGGAGCGGGTGACGGGGGAGGTGCCGCGGGGGCGGTTGTTGCGGCGGGGGGGTGGGGTGGCCGCCGGGTAGACCAAACGTGACCCTCCCGACTTGCGCCCGGTCCAAGGCAGCGGCGTAGCGATCGAGCGCCCGGCCCTGCCGCCGCGCCTCTACGATCTGCACGGGGTCTTGGTTACCGCACGGCTCCCCCCACGGAGGCCGCGTGCGCCGAATCCCCCTGATGCTCTTCCTCGTGCTCGGCGCGTGCACGGGCACCGATCCGGACGACAGCGGGGTCGACGCGGGTGTCGAGGACACCGACGAGAGCGGGCTCGGGACGTGGAAGGTCCCCACCTGCGAGAGCATCGTCGGCACCGGCGCGGTGACCTTCAGCACGGACGGCGGCGCCACGCTCGTCCCGACCGCCGAGCCGCTCACCACCACCGCCTACACGACCGGCCTCGTGGCCTTCCCCGACGTGCCCGGGCGGCTCCTCGCCGTCTCCCACGACGCGCTCCTGCGCTCGGACGACGCCGGGTGCACCTGGGCGGACGTCGACACCCTGCCGATCCTCTCGCGCCTGGTGCGCGGCGCGGCGGGCACGGCCTGGGCGTGGGCGCCGAACACCGGCGCAATCGCCCGCGTCGACGCCGACGGCACCGTGACCACGCTCCCCTCCCCCACCTCCGCGGTGCTCGGGTTTGGCGCCGCGGCCGACGGCACCGTGGCGCTCGGCGGCGGCGACGGCGCGGTGTGGACCTCCACCGATGGCGGGCTGACGTGGAGCGTCCGGGGCACCGTCCCGGTGCCGAGCGGATCGGCGATGGGCTACACGATGGCCTTCGACCCGGCCGACCTCGACCACGCCGTGTTCGGGCTCGCGAGCGAGGGCGCGTTCACGACGTTCGACGGCGGGGCCACCTGGGCCCCCGCGACGGGCCTCGGGGCCACGGGCGCGAACGTGTTCACCGCCACCATCTCGCCCGTCGATCCCGACGTCGTGTGGGCCCAGGGCATCGACTACGCCCAGAACGGCGACCCGGTCAGCCAGGGCCGCCGCATCTGGCGCTCGGAGGACGGCGGCCACAGCTTCACGACCGCGGTCGAACAGTCGGAAACCACGATCCTGCTGAACGGGCCGCTGCTGGTGGCGGACGCCGCCGACGCCGACGTCGTGTGGTTCGTGTACGGCACCTGGTACGGAAACTACGGCACCGACCTGTTCCGTTACGACCACACCGACGGGCTGACCCGGACACACAACCCCTACGACACCGTCGGCGCCCTCACGTTCTCGCCGGCCGATCCGAAGGTGCTCTACCTGGGGCTCTCCGAAGAGCGGACGGAGTAGCGGGGATGTGGCTGCTCGTGGGGTGCTCGGCGCCGGTGCTTCCTGAAGTGGACGCGCCTGCCGACGAGCCCAAGGTGGAACCAACCGTCCCCGATTCCGATGAGCCCGACTCCGAGGAGCCCGACGAGCCCGATCCCGAGCCGATCGACACGTCGGTGACGCCCGAGCGCATCGGCGATCGCTGGCGCTTTGCCGGCGCCGACACCGTGCTGGAGATCGACCCCACCCTCGGCGCCCGCGTCACGCGCTTCGGCGTCGGCGGCGTCGAGGTGCTCACCGGCGCGTCGGTGAACACGACCAACTTCGGCGCCACGTTCTGGACGAGCCCCCAGGCCGACTGGGGCTGGCCCCCGGTCGAGGCGATCGACTCCGCGCCCTACACCGCCACCCTCGACGGCGACACGCTCGTGCTCACGAGCGGCGCCGCGTCCCTCGGCGACACGACGGTGACCGTCGAGAAGCGCGTGTCCGTCGACACGACCGGTGTCACGCTCGCCTACACCGTGCACAACGTCGGAGACGCCGCGGTTACCCTGGCCGGCTGGGAGGTGGCGCGCGTGCCGACGGGCGGGCTCACGTTCTTCCGCGCGGGCACGTCGATGACGTCGACCGTCGGGACCTTTCCCGCCGAGGAGCGCGGCGGCATCGTGTGGTTCGACGGCGCCGCCCCGCGGAGCGGCGACACCAAGCTGGTGGCCGACGGGAGCGGCGGCTGGCTCGCCCACGTGGTCGACGGGGTGTTGTTCGTGGAGACGTTCGCGGACATCGCCGCCCAGGATCAAGCCCCTAGCGAAGGCGAGATCGAGCTGTTCGCGGCGGAGGATTACGTAGAGCTCGAGAACCAGGGAGCGCTCACGACGATCGCGCCCGGGGAGGGGGTGACACACACGGTGCGGTGGCTCGCCCAAACGGTGCCGGAGGGCGTGGCCGTGGGGGTGGGGAGCGAGGGGTTGGTGGGGTCGGCAGAGACGCTCAGCGGCGGCGGCGGATCGTGAGCATCCCCGCCACCAGCGTCGCGAGCGCGCTCCAACCGGCGCCGCTCGTCGAGCAGCCCGCGGCCGCCTCGTCCGGAGGGGCCTGCTCGTCCACCGGCGGCGCGTCCGGCCCGTCGAAGGGCCCGTCCACCGACTCCAGGCACGCCTGGTCCTGACCGGCGAGCCAGTCCGCCCAGGTGGTCGTGTCGTAGACCGCCTCCGGGCCGCAGATCTCCCACATCTCGTCGCAGACCGTCACGGCCGGCGGCTCGGTGGCCTCGTAGTCGGGACACACCTCGCGCTCGAAGGGGCACGCGCCCTGGCTCACGACGTCGCTGCCCGCGCAGGTCTCCGCCGCGCAGGTGTTCCAGTAGGTCACCCCGTCGGCGCCGCACACCGGCGCGTAGCCGTCGTCGTCTTCGCACATGCAGTAGCTGGGCTGGATGCGCGCGAGCTCGTCGACCTTGAAGCCCTGGGCGACCGCCCACACGAGCAGGTCCGGCTCGTCCATCGTCGGCACGCGGGCAAGGTGCCAGCGGGCGTCGATCGTGTCGGCCAGCGCGCCCTCTCCGGAGGCCCGGATCAGGGCGCCTACCGCGCAGTCGCGGCCGTCGGCGTCGCGAAAGACGGGGACACGCTCTGCGGGCGCCTCGACGTTGTGGGGGAACTCCCCGGCGAGCCAGTAGCTGTGCAGGGTGTCGAGCGACGCGTCGCGGCGGGCGCGCTGATCAGCGTCGAGCGTGTCCACCGGGGCCGCGCGCAGGTCCGCCTCGACCTCGGCGAGATGCGCGCGAATGCGCCGGCGGTCGGCCTCCAGCGGCGTGACGACGCCCGTGACGACGCCGTCGGCGGCGTGGACGGGGGAGACGAGGGCGAGGGCGGTGAGGGCGAGCATGGTCACTCCACGCTGAGGGAGAGGGAGGTGTAGGAGCTCGTGCGCAACATGACGTGGCGATCGGGCGCGAGGGTGCCGTACCGCGTGAGCGCCCGGGTGACGGACAGCGACAGGCGTTCGCCCCCGACGGTCGCCATGGCGGCGGCAGGCACGGTGAACGCGCCGGTGTCGGGCACCTCACAATACGCGCCGGCGTCCTGGTCCGAGGAGATCTCGATCACGACGGTGGCGTACGGATCGGCCCCCTCCCACGTGACGGGAAGCGCGCCCGCGGCCACGCTCGCTGGGTCCGAGCCGTCCGGATCCACGGGAGAGGTCACGATCATCGCCGCCGCCGGGAGCACGAAGGCCGGATCGAACGTGAACGCGGGCACCTCGTCCCCGACGGCCGCGACCGCGAAGGTGGCGCCGAACGGCACGGGGCCCCAGTCCTCGTCGGAGAAGTACGCGCCCCTGTACAGCCCATCGATCGGCGCGAGCGGCAACGGCCGGTCCAGGCCCGCGTCGAGGAAGACCGTGCCCGCGCTCGACCACGTGGGCTCCCCCTCGTAGACCGGGGGCTCGGTCCAGACGCCACAATCGCCGAGACCGTCGAAGGGATCGACCCACGCCTGGACCCAGCCCGCCCATCCGGGCTCCCAGAAGTACGCCTCCCCCGAGAACGAGGGCTCGGGCCCGTAGATGCGCGCCGAGTGGCTCACCTGGATCCGCCCGACGATCTGGTCGTCGGGTGGCGCCTCGACCGCGCCGTAGAGCCACTCCAGCGTCGTGGGCGCGGCGGGGGTGCCCGAGTCGTCGTCGGGGGAGGCGGTGCAGGCCGCGAGGGCGAGGAGCATCCTTCCATCCTACGGGCATTCGGCGTGGCGAGCACCCCGGGACCGTACGAACCCTCCCGCGGCTCCGTGCCCGGAATGTGCAGAACCGCGCGGAGAGATCCGCCGCCTCGAGCGAGATAGTGGGCCCGCCATGAGCACCCCCACCCCCGCCGCCGCCTTCACCGGCGCAATCGATCTCGCCTCCTCCGCCGTCGGCGGCCGCGCCCTGCTGTGCAGCGACGACTTCTTCGCCGGCATGGAGAACCTCCTCCGTCCGGAGCCCGCGGTGTTCGATCCGAACGCCTACACCGAGCGCGGCAAGCTGATGGACGGGTGGGAGTCGCGCCGCAAGCGGGTGCCGGGGCACGACTGGTGCATCGTTCAGCTCGGCGTGCCCGGCACGGTGCGGGCCGTCGACATCGACACCGCCTTCTTCATGGGCAACCACCCGCCCTTCGCCTCGGTCGACGGCATCTTCGCCCCCGGCGCCACGCCCGAGGCCCTGCGCGACGAGCTCGCGTGGACCGAGATCGTCCCGACGACTCCGCTCCGGCGCGGATCGCAGAACCTCGCCGCCGTCGTGACCGAGGGCGTGTGGACCCACCTGCGCCTCCACATCTACCCGGACGGCGGCGTGGCCCGGCTGCGCGCGTACGGCGAGCCCGCGCCCGTGGCCTCGTCGGAGCCGGTCGACCTCGCGTGCGCCACCAGCGGCGGCCGCGCGATCGCCTGCTCGGACGCGTTCTTCTCCTCGATGGACAACCTGCTCCTCCCCGGCCGCGCGCCGCACATGGGGAACGGCTGGGAGACACGCCGGAGCCGCCCGCCCGGCGAGGACTGGATCATCATCCAGCTCGGCCGCGCCGGCCGCATCGAGCGGATCGACGCCGACACGCACCACTTCAAGGGGAACTACCCCGACCGGTGCGCCATCGAGGCCATCCACTGGCCCGGCGCGCCGCCCGACGCGCTCGTGCGCTCGCCCGACTGGGTGACGATCGTACCGAAAGCGAAGATGCAAGCCGACAGCGTGCACTCCTTCGTCCCGACGGAGGCCGGCCCGTGGACCCACGTGCGCCTCCGCATCTACCCGGACGGCGGCGTGTCGCGGCTCCGCGTGATCGGCACGCCCGACCCGGCCGGTCGCCCCGATGCGCTCGTCACCCGCGTCAACGAGGACACGGACCTCGCCGCCACCCTGCTCCGCTGCTGCGGATCGCGCCGCTGGGTCGCCGCGATGCAGGCGGCCGGCCCGTTTGCGAGCCGCGCGCACCTGTTCGGCGAGGCGGAACGCCAGTGGTGGCGCCTCGGCGACGGGGACTGGAAGGAGGCGTTCACCCACCACCCGCGCATCGGGGCGGATCTCGATCAGCTCCGCGCGAAGTACGCGACCACCGCGGACTGGTCGTCGGGCGAGCAGGCCGGGCTCGCCGGCGCCACCGACGAGGTGCTCCAGGCGCTCGTCACCGAAAATAACGCCTACGAGGCCGCTTACGGTCATATCTTCCTCGTCTGCGCCACGGGCCGATCCGCGGCGGAGATGCTGGCGATCCTCCGCGAGCGTCTCGACAACGCCCCCACCCCCTCGGGGCGCGCCGCCGAGCTGCGCGTCGCCGCGGGCGAGCAGGTCAAGATCACCCGGTTGCGCCTGGAGAAGCTGCTGTCATGAGCCCCCTCACCACCCACGTCCTCGACACCGCCCGCGGCCGCCCCGCCGTGGGCGTCCCCCTCACCCTGGTCGCCCCCGACGGCACCATCACCACCGACGTGACCGACGCGGACGGCCGCTGCCGCACGCTCTCCACACGCGAGGCCTTCGTGGCCGGCACGTGGTCCCTCACGTTCGATCTCGCGACCTACTTCCGCGATCGCGACACCGACTCGTTCTACCCCTCCGCCACCATCGTGTTCGCGGTGCGCAACCCCGACGAGCACCACCACGTGCCGCTACTCCTCTCGCCGTTCGGGTACAGCACGTACCGCGGCAGCTGAGCGCCCCGCATACGGGCAGGGAACGAGCGATGTCCGCCGCCGCATCCTCCGCTATGATGCCGGCGATGCGCGCCTTCCTCTCCTTGGTCCCCGTGTTCCTCCTCGCCGCGTACGTCGGCCAGGCGGCGGCGGCGGACCTGTCCCACGACGTCATCACGCTCACCACCGGGGAGCGCCTCGTGGGCGAGCTGGTGGACGTGCGGGACGGTCGGTACTGGGTGCTCCTGACGGACGGCCGCATGGTGTCCGCCGAGTTCCGCACCGCGACCCGGGTGGAGATGGGCGGCGCCTCCACGGAGCCGGTGCCCATCGAGGAGCTGCCCCTGCCCGAATGGGGCGCCTCCGCCTACGGAGAGGACAACAAGCGCGCCGTCGCGGCCGGCCTCGACTTCGGGCTCACGCAGGGCGGTCGGATCCGCTTCCGCACCAGCTCGCCGGCGGTCGCCCACGTCGACATCAAGGCAGGCCTGGCCCTCGCCCTCGGGAACGGCGTGGGGTTCGCGCTCCTCACCGGCAGCGAGGTGGCGTTCTTCGGCAACAGCCCCGTCCACCTGACCCTCTCGGGCGGGGTCGGCCCGGCGATCATCTACGGCAGCTTGTACGGCCTGGTCGGGGTGGGCTCGGGGCTCCAGGTCGATCCGAAGGGCCCCGTCGAGGTGCACATCGGCTTTCTGGCGGGCACCAACTTCAACTACTTCACGGTGTGCCCGGATCTGACGGTGTCGTGGGTGTGGTGACCGCGCGCTGCGGTACGCGCACCTCGACCGTCGCCGCGACCAGGCAGTGGTCCCCGACATACTCGCAACGAACGCGCGTGCCGACGGGATGGACGCCGGGGCCGCCGAGCACGTAGTCGATGCGGAGCAGCCCGAGGCCCAGGCCGACGAGCGAGTAGGGCCGCCACGTCCAGCCGGGACCGGTCCCGGCGAGGGCATGGGCGTCGCTCAGGCCCGTGGTGAGGAGGCGGTAGCCGGGCTCCGTGGGGGCGACGTTGAAGTCGCCCAGGACCAGCAGGTCGGCGCCCTCGACGATGTGGGCGTCGATCCGTGCGCGCAGGCGCGTGATGGCGGCGTCGCGGGGCGCGCTGTCGTAGTCCACGGGCAGGCCGCCGGGGAGCGTGTGGAGCCGCCCTGGGGAGGGGTGGGCGTTGATCACGACGAGCATCCCGCCCACGGCGCCGAGGGAGACGCGCGCCTCGATGCCGACCGGGTCTTCGAAGGAGGCCGACGCCTCGAGTGGAAGGGAGCTTAGGAGCCCCATGCCGACCACGTGTGGATCGGGCGCGAGGTGGCGGTACGGCCACGCAGCCCGGGCGCGCGGATCGGCCTCCAGCGCGGCGGCGATGCCGGGCTTGAGCTCTTGCAGCGCGACCACGTCGGCGTGTTCGGCCAGGAGCGCGTCGATCACGGGGGCGGAGGCGGCGTGGCCCCGGCGGCCGAGGTTCCACGTAACGACGCGGAGGAGGTCCCCCTCGGCGGGGGCGTCCGGGAACGAGGTCCACTCGGGGCCGAAGCGGAGCCCGACCACGACCGCGAGCACACCGAGCGCGATGACCAGCGCGCGGTCGCGCCACACGAGCACGACCGGCACCAGGACGAGCGCGGCGAGGCACAGGTGGGGCAGGAGGATCCCCGCCAGCGCGAGCGGGCCGGCGCGGGCGGGGAGCACCGCGGTCCACCCCACGAGCACGATCAGCGCCGCGGGGTACACGGCGGCGGCCCGGGCGAAGCGCATCGGCCGCCCCTAAGCCGTTCGCGCGCTCGAGCCCCGCCTTCGCCGTAGGCACAGGGGGGCGCTCACCTCCCCCGCGCCACCCACGCCGCCGCCCCCTCCTCCAGGATGCCCATGGTGGCGGTGTTCGAGGGGGTGCGCGTGTAGCTGGCTTCCACCCCGGGGTTCTCGGCGCGCATCCACGCCAGCAGGGTCCCGGCGACGCGATGCGGGAGCACACGGCAGGAGCACACCCACGCGACGAGGCGGCCATCGCGCACCACGCCGACGCTGACGAGGCCGTGATCTGCGAGACGATCGCGGCACGTCGCGACCCAGACGCCCTCGGCCCCGTCGAGGACGGGCCGTTCGCCGTTCAGATCGAGCTGGTGCGCCCGTTGGAGCAGCTCGCGGGCGCGCGGGAGGTCCTCGGGGCGCGCGGGGCGGACCGTCGCCACGATCGCGAGCCCGTGCAGGAACGCGGTGAGGCCCGGCCCCTCCGCGCAGACCACCGCGGCGCGGCTGCGGTAGGACGCCACCCGTCGTGAAGCCGCCTCACTCGACCCCCACACGACGAACGGCGCCTCGTGCAGGAGCGCCGCGCGGAACCGCTCCACAGGCACGTCGAGGACGAACACCCCGGGGGCGTTCGCGGCGACCTCGGCGCGCTCGAACGCCGCGTCGTCGAGGAGCGCGAGCGTGTCGAGGCCGATGCCGAGCGTCTCCGCGATGGTGCGGCACATCTCCGACTTGGGACCGAAGCCCGCCTGGATGACGACGAAGTCGTCGGGGCCGAGCGCCACGCGGTCGAGCACGACGGGGTGCGCGGAGTACGCGGCCGCGGCACGCTCCGCGGGCAGGTCGTCGTAGAGCGCGGCGTACATCCCCGTGTTCGCGTCGGGCGCGACCGGGCGCTTCCGGAAGCGGGCCGCCACCACCGCCGGATCGTTGCGCGTCGCGAGCGCCAGGACGATGCCGCGGCGTTGCACGATCCGCAGCGCCTCGTGCAGCCCACGCCGCAGGCCCCACCACCCGTGGAGCAGCGGCGCGCCCGGCCCCTCGCCCTCAGGCTGATACGCAGGGTTGCGGGCGGCGAAGTCCGCGTCGGTGATCCGGCCGTGGACGAGCGTGTCGTCCAGGTCGACCACGACACACTTCACCGGGCCGTGCACGCGGGCGTGCCAGAGCGCATGGAGCGCGTCGGCCTCGACGCCAGCGGGATCGTAGGAGCCGGCGCCCCCACCGAGCGTGGCCTCGCCGTGCCCGAGCGCATGGTCGACCTCGTCGGGCACGATCCCGTGGCGCGCCCACAACGCGGCGACGTCGAGCACGCGCTCGCCGCGGGTGATCGCCTCCAGGACATCGAGCGCGTCGACCAGATCGGGCGGCAGCGGGGCCGCGGGCCCGAACGCGCCGCCGAGGGGGCGTCGCAGGCCGCGGTACAGCACGGGCCGCCCGCGCAGGGCCGCCACGACCGCGCGCATCCCATCGAGCTCACCAGGGTCGAGCGCCACGGCCAGGCCGGCCACCGCGGCGCTCACGAGCGGGGCGAGCCGGTCCCAATCGTAGAGGTCCACGTAGACCAGGGCGGGATCGAGCCGCTCCACGAGCTCGACCTGGGTCCAGCCGGCCACCACCACCTCGGCGCCCGTTCGCGCCCGGAGGGGCGCGGCGAGCCGCAGCAGGCCACAGCGCCCGAGGAGCAGGATCGGGCGCTCCATCGGGGCCTCCGCGACGGGGAATAGCATGGGCGGGTGGCGCACGGGTGCCGTGTTGGAGGGGAGCCGGGGTGGTGCGCGGCACCGGGGGAGCCGGCCGGGCTGGCCCACGACTCCGCTGTCGACGTGAGCGACCGGGCTGGCACACCGGTCCGCTGCTCACGTGAGCGACAGCGCTGGCGTACGGGTCAGTCTCGGCGGGGCGCCATACGGGAGCCGCCGCGGAGCACCCTCGCTCGTCACGACGCAGCCATGCCCCCCTCAACGCACACAATCCGAGGTCATGCCCCCGCGAATGACCGTTTTTGCGCCGGGCGGGCCCGCTGGCCGCGACCGCGCACCGAAAGAGCGGTGTTCGTCCGTTCGCGTGGTTGGCGTCGCCACAGCGGACCGGCGTTCACCCAGGCATGGGTCGAAATTACGTGCATTCGAGCCGGCATGACCCTCTTCCTGCTCCCCGATCCACCGAGGCATGCCCCGCCCCCGACGCCACACTCCCCCATGTCCCCCTCGACCGCCTCCGCCAGGACGGCGTCCTCATGCTCACCGCCCTGCTCGACGACATCGCGGGCGAGCCCGGCGCGGCCGTGTGGAGCCACCCCGCGGGCGATCTACGCCGCGGCCGAGGCGCTCGACGCGAGCGACGAGCGCTCGCCTCCAAGCTCGAGGGCCGCGTCACCCGAGAGCCTGACCGGAATTCCTCCCGTCGCCCCGCTGGACGCCTCCGGCGCCGGCCGCGCTCCGGTCTCGATCTGAGCGCCCCCGGAGGTGCGCCATCGGCCGGAAGCGCGGCGGAGAGCGATGGGGGGGTGGCGCACGCGTGCGCTGACGCGGCGCCCGCGGCTACCAAACACAGTCAAAGTCACGGCGATCGGACTCAGTCAGGCTCTGCGCGCTCCGGCCGTTCCTGGCGCGGGTCGTCGACGATCCGACGTGGCGGGCCACAGCGATCGCGGCGATCGATCCCGCCGCGCGCGCGCTCCTCTCCGAGATCGCGGCCGCCGGCGCGGTGCGGAGCCCACGAAGTAGCGGCGCGAGGCGCTCGAGCGGCACCTGCTCTGCGACGCGGAGTCCGTCCACGAGGGCCGCCACGTCATGGTCCTGCGACCGTGGCGCTTCGCGGGCGCGCCCGCGGACGTATCGCTCGAGGAGGCCCTGGGCCGCATCCGCCACGCCTGCGGCGGACAGCGCTGCGGGCTCGACTAGAACACACGCCGCTCGCGCCGCCTCCCCGTCGCCGCAGCGGCCGCGCCGCGCGGTCCGTCTGCCCTGTTCCCGACTCCCCTGCTCGGGCTCCCCTACCCGAACCGGCCCGGCGCGAACACCGCGGGAAGAGGCGTGCCGTCGAGCACGGCCGCGGCCATCCACTTCGCGGTGATCGGCGCGAGCAGGATGCCGTTGCGGTAGTGGCCGCTCGCGACCCACACGCCGCCGACCTCGCCGACGAGGGGCAGATCGTCGGGGGTGCCGGGGCGGAAGCCGGACCATGCGCCGTCGAACGTGGCGGCGGCCAGATCGGGCACGAGCGCGAAGGCGGTGTCGAGCACGCCGCGCACGCCGCCCGCGGTCACGCCGCGCGCGAACCCGACCTCCTCGACCGTGGCGCCAACGATTACGCGTCCGTCCGCGCGGGGCACCAGGTAGCCGCCCGCGCCGAAGATCACGTGGCGGATGGGCACGCCGGAGAGCGCCGCGAGCTGGCCGCGCACCGGGCGCACCGGGAGCGGCGCGAGGCCGGGCACCTTCACGGTCCACGCGCCGGCGCACACGATCACGCGCCCCTCGACACGCTCGCCGCTCACGAGCGTGACGCCGCGCGCGTCGACCGCGCCGACCTCCTCGCCGACCCGGAACGTCGCGCCCGCGGCCCGCGCCGCCGCGTGCACCGCGGGCAGGAGCTTGCGTGGATCGAGCGTGGCCTCGTCGGGGAGGGACCACGCGCCGCGCACGCCGGGGGCCAGGCCGGGCTCGATCGCGCGCGCGGCGTCGGCGTCGAGCCAGCGTGCGTCGACGTCGGGGGCGTCCAACGGCTCGCCCGCGCGCACCACCCTGAGCGCGCCGGTGTGGACGAGCCCCACATCGGCGCCGAGCGAGGCCACCCACGCCGGGTACAACTCCAGGCTCTCGACCCCGATGCTGCGCAAGGGCTCGCGACCGTGGGCCTCGAGCCGCGGCGCCAGGATCCCCGCGGCCGCGCTGGACGCTTCTGCCCCTACGATCGCGCGCTCCAGCACCTCGACGGCCCCGCCGCGCCGCGCGATCTCCAGCGCGACGGCGCAACCGAGCAGCCCCCCACCTACGATGACGACGCGGTCACGTTCCATGGGCGAACCCGTAGCGGTTGCGGCCCCGGCTCGCCAGCGTGATAGTGCCGGCCCGTATCGGAGGCCTAGCCCATGCTCCTCGCCCTCGTCTCGCCGGTCCTCGCGGGCCTTCTCGTGAACGAAGTGGTCTACGACCCGACCAGCTCGGACGACGGGCTGGAGTGGATCGAGCTCTGCAACAACGGCGCCGACGTGATCGACCTCACGGGGTACACGTTCGAGAACGCGGGCTCCAGCTACACCGAGGTGTACACCTTCGCCGACGGCTCCCTGGCGCCGGGCGAATACCTCGTGGTCGGCGGCGGCTCCAGCACCCACGCGGGCAGCTTCTCGCCCAACCTGCAGAACGGCAGCACGGAGACGGACGGCCTGCGGATCAAGGACGCCACCGGCGCCGTGATCGACACCGTGCTCTACGACGATCCGAACACCTCGCTCGCCGAGGACGACGGCACCGTGCCCACCACCGGCGGGCCCGCCGCGTCGTCGGGGAAGTCCATCGGCCGCTTCCCCGACTGCGCCGACACGAACGTGTCCGAGTCGGACTTCGTGCTGTACGACGCGCCGTCGCCGCTCGTGGCGAACGTCGACCCCAACGAGGGTGACGAGGACACCGGCACGGTCACGACGATCGACTGCACGGGCGCCGACGGCATCGTGATCAACGAGCTGATGGCGAACCCCTCCGGCAGCGACAGCGGGCTGGAGTGGATCGAGGTCAAGAACACCGGCGCCGCCGCGGTGATGCTCGACGGCTGGACCGTGGAGTGGGACACCTCCTCGTTCACCGGCGCCTCCTCCTGGGACTTCCCCGTCGCCACCACGCTCGAGCCCGGCGCGTACGTCGTGGTGGGCGCGGGCGGCCTGGCCGCGTCGCTCTCCCTCGGCAACGCCGGCTCCAGCGCCGACGGGCTGCGCATCGCGTGTGACGGCGCCGCGGTCGACACCGTCATCTACGGCACCACCAACAGCGACGCTTTTATCGACGACACCGGGCTCGTCGCCGTGTCGCTCGCGCCGAAGCCCACCGAGGGCAGCTCGCTCCAACGCGCGCCCGACGGCCTCGACACCGACGTGAGCGGCGTGGACTTCGTGTCCGGCCCCGCCACGCCCGGCGCCGAGAACGGCAGCGTCGGCCCCGTCGGAGACGCGGACTGCACCGGCAGCGACGGCGTGGTCATCAACGAGCTCGCCTACACGACGGACGCCGAGTGGGTCGAGCTCTACAACGCGGGCTCCAGCGCGGTCACCCTCGACGGCTGGGTGCTCGAGTTCGGCACCAGCTCCTACAACGTGGACGCCGAGATCCCCGCGGGCGCCACCCTCGCCCCCGGCGACTGGTTGGTGATGGGCTCTCCCGGCGCCCTCGTCAAGGACATCGAGCTCGCCATGAACCTCGGCAACGCCTCCAGCACGGACGCGCTCCGCCTCACCTGCAACGCGCTGCCGGTCGACACCGTGGTGTACGGCGACCCGAACACCGACCTCTGGGTGGACGACTCCGGCGCCGTCGCCACCTCGTTCGCGCCCGATCACGGCACCGGCGCGTCCATCGCGCGCGTGACCGACGGGTACGACACCGACGCGTGCGGCGTGGACTTCATCGAGTCCTCGGTGCCGACCCCGGGGGACGCGAACCCCGTCGTCGAGCCCGCCGTGTGTGACGTGGCGGGCGCCGAGGATCTGAAGATCAACGAGTTCATCTACGACACCGACGGCGCCGACGGCGGCAACGAGTGGGTCGAGCTCTACAACGCCGGCAGCACCACGCTCCGCCTCGACGACTACACGCTCCAGGTCGCCGGCACGACCTGGGGCGAGGACTTCCGCTTCCCCGGCGGCGTGTCGCTCGCGCCGGGCGAGCTGGTGCTGGTGGGCGGTGAGAACGTCGACGGCATCGACTTCCTCGCCGACGGCCTCTCCCTCGACAACGCCGGCTCCGGCGCGGGCGGGCTGCGCCTGCTCGATTGTGAGGGCGGCGTGCTCGACACCGTGCTCTACGGCGACCCCGAGATCGAGGACGACATCGCCGGCGACAACGGCAGCCTCGAGGTCGTGCCGAAGGTGAGCGCGGCGTTCTCGCTCGGCCGCTTCCCCGACGGCGACGACAGCGACGCCGCCGCCGACTGGATCCCCTACGCCGACCCCTCCCCGGGCGCCCTGAACGCCGATCCCGCCGCGGTGAACGACGACACCGGCACCACCGGCCCCGGCGGCCCCGGCTGCGGCGGCAAGAAGGGCAACGCCCCTGCGCCCGGCGGTGGCTGCACCACGGTCCTGCCCTTCGGCGGCTTCGAGGTAGGCCTCGCGGCGCTCGCGATGTTGCGGCGGCGGCGTCGGACGCTCGGGCAGCCTCGGGACCCGAAGGGCGCGTCCCCGCGCTGACGCGCGCGGCCGGACCGCTCCAGGCGCGCGGCGGAGCCGCTTGGTCCGCCGCTGCCGCGTCGGGACCGGCCGCCACTGGCGGCCGCCTTCCGCGCGCCTCGCGCGGGAGCCGGTGATCGCAGGCCACGCCGCGTTCACGGGCCGCCGGGGTCAGGACCTGCGGAATGTCAAAACTTCGGGTGTAATTTCATCCAGTTGACGTTTCCGGAGCGCGCCTTGGGGTCAGGACCTGCGGAATGTCAATGGTTCCGCAGGAATTTCAGGGGGTTGGCAGCCGCGGACCCGGCCGGGGGGTCAGGACCTGCGGAATGTCAATGGTTCCGCAGGAATTTCAGGGGGTTGGCAGCCGCGGACCCGGCCGGGGGGTCAGGACCTGCGGAATGTCAATGGTTCCGCAGGAATTTCAGGGAGTTGGCATCCGCGTACGCTGCCATGGGGTCAGGACCTGCGGGATGTTCGTCTCCTGCCGCGGCTTCAGGCTCCCTGCCGCAGGGCCGACCCCGGCTCCTGACAGCGCCGCTCGCTGGGCATGCGCGGCCGGCGGGGGGCTGTGGCAGGCCGCTGGGCGGGCCTGGCGCCATGTGACCTCCGCGGGACCTGCACCCGGCGCTTGCCCCAACGCGGGCGGCGCCCCCGGCATGCGGCCGGCATCCGGGATCTGGCGTCCACCAGGACCTGACCCCCGGCGCTGGCGTGCGAACGCCAAGTGCTCGGAATTACAGGGGAACATTTGAGGTTCCGCAGGACCTGACCCCCCGCGTCGGCGCGCGAACACCAAGTACGCGGAATTACAGGGGAACATTTGACGTTCCGCAGGACCTGACCCCCGGCGCTGGCGTGCGAACGCCAAGTGCTCGGAATTACAGGGGAACATTTGACATTCCGCAGGACCTGACCCCCGGCGCTGCAGGGCCTGACCCCGGCGGCTATGCCGCGCCGCCGACCACGGCCGCGGCCGCTGACCACGGCCGCGCCAGGTGCCTGGACGGCGGCCCCGCTTCGGGGCCGGTCCCGGCCTTGCTCCGATCGTGGAGCAAGGCCGGACCAAGGCCGCAGGCCGCGCCGGGAAGGGACCGCCCCCGCGTCTTCGCGGGGGGCGCCCAGAGGAGGACTAGCGGGCTTCCGGGGGCGTGCACACGTCGCGGCACGGGAGGGGCTGCTCGCCGCTGTTCGAGGTCTCGCACTCGCCGGCCATGCGCAGGTCGCCACGCACGCAGAGCTCGCCCGCGGCCTGCTGGTAGTCGGGGCAGGCCACCGCGTAGAACTCGGTGATGCCCTGGATGCAGAGCGCCTTGGTGTCGTAGCCCTGCTCGTCGAGGTACCCGCAGGTCTCGACGCTGTTGCAGTACGCGCCCGCGTGCGCCTCGACGAAGCCGTCGTAGGTGGTGAGGTCCGGCACGTCGGCGTCGGTGTCCGTGTCGGTGTCCGTGTCGGTGTCGGAGTCCGCGTCCGTGTCCGTGTCGGTGTCCGCGGCGTCCTTGTTGGGGCGCTTGCCCGAGTCGGTGGGCTCGCCGCCGGTGCAGGCGAAGAAGGGGAGGGCGAGGAGCAGAAGGAAACGGGCCAAGGGACCTCCGAATAGGGGCAGTCTTATAGACGAGATTCAGGTCAGCGGCCACACCGCGCGAGGCCAGTCGCCCAGTACGTGCACCTCGGGGACCAGGGACACCCCGGTCTCCGCGCGCACGCGCTCCCACGCGAGGCGCACGCATGCCATGACGTTTGCCGCCGTTGCGTCGCCGACGTTGACGATGAAGTTGGCGTGGCGCTCGCTGATCGCGGCGCCGCCCTCCTGGTACCCCTTGAGGCCCACGGACTCGATGAGGCGGCCGGCGTGGTCGCCCGGGGGGTTGCGGAACACGGAGCCGCAGCTCGGCAGATCGAGCGGCTGCGTGGCCTTGCGGCGCGCGAGGTGGTGCGCGATCCGCACCCGCTCGTCCTCGAAGCCCGCGCGGGTGAGCTTGAACACCGCCGCCGTGACGACGAACTTCGGCGGGAGCCCACCCTCGCGGTACCGCATCGGCAGATCGGCGCGCGCGAGCGTGCACGGCCCGTTCGCGCCGATGCCCTCGATGGACTCGAGCACGTCGGACACTTCGCCCAGGACGGTGCCCGCGTTCATCGCGACCGCGCCGCCCACGGTGCCGGGCACCCCCGCGAGGGGGCCGAGGCCGGCGAGCCCGAGCTTCGCGGTCCGCCCGAGGAGCGCGGCGTTGAGCAGGCCGGCGCCGACGTGGAGCCGCACCACCCCGCCCTCTTCGGTGAGGATGCGGCTCTCGCGGAACGCCCCGCCCAGGCGCACGACGGTGCCGCGCAGCCCGGCGTCGGGGACGAGCAGGTTCGAGCCGTTGCCGAGCACGTGCAGGCCGGGATCCACGGCGAAGGCCGCGGCGAGCTCCGCGGCGTCGTCCACGAAGACCAGCCGCTCGATGGGCCCCCCGACGCGCCAGTAGCCGTGCCGGGAGAGAGGTTCTTCTTCGAGGATCTTCATGGGTTCGGGCTCCCTAACCCGACGCGCCACCGGCCCACCGGATCGGGCCCCGGTCTGGCTACCGGATCGTCCACCGCTCCGGCACGCGCGCATACGCCGCCTCTGGCTGGCCCGACGGCCACACCCGCGCCGCGTCCGCGAGCAGCACCCCGGCGAGGGTCGGCGTGACGGGGATCGTCGTCTTCCAGGCCCCACCCACGGCCCGCACGCCCCTGATGGTGACGCGCCCGTCCTCGCCGGTCCACGACGCCGCGCCGCCGCTCGCCACCAGTGCGTCCAGGATGCGCGCGAGCGGCTCGACGCCCGCGGGAAGGCCAACGGACACGTCCAGGGCGACGCCCGCGGGCGCCGACACATCGACCACCACGGACGTGGTCATCCCGACGACCATCTCCTCGCGCGACACCTTCACGTCGAGCCCCGCGGGCGGGAGCTGCACCCACGGCACGTAGTCGCGCGCCACCGCCGTGAAGGCGAGGCCCGGCACGGCGGGCTCGGAGGTGACGGTCACGCGGTGCTCGGCGAGGCCGGTGAGCGCCCCGCCCACGATGCGCACGGGGGCGTGCGGATGGGAGGGGTCGAGCACGCCGCGGCCGACCTCGACGCCGTCGACCTCCACGCGCACGGCCACCTCGCGGGGGATGTCGCCCGCGAAGACGGCTTCGAGCGCGCGGAGGGCGAGGATGCCGGTGTCGCCGTCGCCGAAGCCCGCGCGCGGATCGTAGAGCCCGAGCAGCCCGGCGGCGAGATCGGGGCGGGCAGGGTCGTCCGCGGGGAGGGCGAGGATCGCGAGCGCGGTCGCCTCGGCCTCGGTCACGCGCCGGCCGTCGGGGCGGGCCGCGTCGACACGGAGGGTCTTGGCGCCGTCCGGGGTGGTGTGGAGGGCCTCGCGCACGGTGGTGCGCAGCGTTTCGGCGGTCCCCTCCTCCACGACGCCAGCGGCGAGGCCCCACGCGGCCACGTACGGCGCGGTCAGGCGCGGGCTGTAGCGCTCGAACGCGCCCGTGGCGCGCAGGCGGTTGGACTGGTTGTCGGGGCCGAGCGCCCACACGGCCCGCGCGGTCTGGACGAGCGAGGCGTCGAGCGAGGCGCCGGCCGCGGCGGTCCACAAGCCGTCGGGGGCCTGGGTGGCGCGGAGGGTCTCCGCGAGGCGGATGGCGAGGCGGCCCGCGAGGCTGTCGGCGGGCGCGATGCGGAGCGCGGCGAGCGCCGTGGTGGCCTCGGCCACGCCGGGCGTGCGTGTCTCCTTGGCGATGCGCTGCCACGCGCGGAGCTGGGCGGCGCGGAGCACGTCGGGGGGGACCGTGCCGTCGGCGGCGAGCGGCCCGGCGAGGCCGGTCACGGCGTAGGTGTAGGCGGCCTGGGCGAGGTCGGGGCCGCGGGCGGGCGCCGCGTCGAGCTCGGCGCGCACGACGCCGAGGGCGCCGGGGAACACGGTGACGACGAGCGAGCCGGAGTTGGCGCCGGGCGACGCGGAGAGGGTGAAGCTCCGTGGCCCGGCCAACGTGCCGCCGCGCACGGACTCGACCGGCCGGCCGACCGGGCGTACGGACACGGTCCGCTCGACGCTGTCGAGGGCGCCGAGGCGCGCCACGAGGCTCAGATCACCCGCGCGGGCCGCGTTGACGGACACCATCTCGGTCCGCGAGCCGTACGCCGCGAGGGACACGGCGCCGCCGCCGACGGCCGTGCCGTCCACGAGCACTTCGAGCGCGGCGGAGAGCGCCTCGCCCTGCTGGCTCACGGCCTGCACGGGGAGCCGCACGACGTCGCCAGCGTAGAGGAACGTGGGCGTCACGAGGTCGACGTAGGCGGGCAAGGTGGAGGCGAACGTCGCGAGCGCGCCGCCCTGCGCACCGCCGCGGGTCTGGCCGAGGGCCAGCAGGCGCCACGTCGTGAGCGTGTCGGGCACGGTGACGGGGATGGTCACCGAGCCGCTCTCGGGCACCTCGACGAGGGGCAACCAGAGGAAGCTCTCGGGGAACCAGGCGCGGGGGGTGGGGGGGGCGTCGGCGCTGCTGAGGGTGCCGACGATGCCGGCGTCGTTGGCGCTCTCGGGCTTCTTCTCGAGGAAGATCTCCACCATGTGATCGTCGGAATCATCGTTGCGTCCGCCCTTCCCCCGCGCGGACTTCGCCCCCATCGGCGCGGCCTCGACCGACGGGGCCGCGGGCGCCCCGCCGCTCGGGCCGTCCGCGCCCCAGCCCCCCTCGTCCGCCATCTCCTCCTTCCGCTCCCGCGGCGCCGACTGCTCCGCGTCCGGCGACCGCGCCATACACGCCGCCAACACCAACAACAACGAGGTCATGGAGCCTCCGCGGACACGTAGACGGGCCAGTTCTCCACGTCCTCGGGCAGGCGCGCGCCGTCGGAGGCCATGAAGCGGGGATCGGTGAGGGCGAGCAGATCGGGGGGGAGCGTGGAGAGGTGGAGCGCGCGGCCGAACGGGTCCTTCGTGGGGTGGGCGCGGAGCGCCTTCTCCCAGAGCTTCACCATCGTGGCGGCGGTGAGCACCTCACCCGCCGGCGTGGCGGCCTCCCAGGCGCGCACCTCGGTCCGCGCGTGCCCGTAGAGCGTGTAGAACGCATCGGCGAGCTCGGCCTCGGGCGTGAACGAGCCCATGGTCTGCACGATGTCGACCCGATCCGCGCCCGGCGGCAGCGACGGGAGCCCGGTGACGCGGAGCACGGCGGCCTGCGCCGCGTTCTCGCCGGCGATCTGGCCGGTCTGGAGGGCGCGGGCGTCGAGGACGCCGAAAGCGGGCGCGTCGGAGGTGGCGCGCACGGTCACCCGCGCGAAGGCGTCGGGGTTCGGGAGGGTTGCCAGCGTCGCGAGCGTGCTGTCCACGCCCGAGAGGGTGACGCCGGCACCGACGGGGGTGTCGCCGTCCCGCGCGGTGATGGTGACGTTGGCGGTCGCGCCGGGGCGGTAGGTGGCGGCGTCCGTCGTGAGCGCGAGCGCGAGGTCCGCCTTGGGGCGCACGTAGAGCACGGCGCGGGCACCCGACCACTCCACGTGCACGAAGCCGTCGGTGTCGGCGGGGACCGTGATCGTCGTCTTGCGGGTCTTCTCGTCGAAGGGGAACTCGACCAGCGAGCGGTCCCCCTGCTTCAGCCACACCTTCTCCGGAAACGAGCCGGTGAAGTTCGGGCCGCGCACCGCGGAGAGCTCGACGGTGGCGCCCGGATCGACGATGACCTCGGAGAAGCGCAGGCGCAGATCGGGCACCGCGCCGACCGGCAAACGGAGGACCGTGGCGCCGAGGGCCTCGGCACCTTCCTCCGCCGCGGTGACCTGCACCTTGAGCGCGAAGCCGGGGAACGTGGTCGGGCCGGGCTGGGACACGCCCGGCTCCCGCGGCACATAGGCGGAGATGCGCAGGAGGCCGGCGCCGGCGTCCTCCGCGGGGTCCCCGAGGCGCAGCCCGGAGACGAAGCGCTCGACGCAGGCCGAGACGCCCGCGGGCACCCGGCCGCCCACCGAGGGATCGGCCATCGGCGTGAGCCCGATGGCGGTGGAGCCGGCCTCGACCGTCACGCGGAAGGCGCGCGGCAGCTCGCCGTCCTCGGAGAGCGCCGCGGCGCAGGGCCGCGCTTCGACCAGCCGCTGCTCCAGGGCCGCCTCCACGCCCGACACATCCCCGACGGCGCCGTCGACGCTCGCGCTCAGCGAGGGCGTCCCCGGGTCCGTCACGCCCCAGCTCACGTTCCAGAGGCGGTCACGGCCGCGCGGCCCGGACTCGCCCGCGAGCACGCCCGCCACACAACGCGAGAGCGCCGAACGTGTGCTGCCGACGAAGGCGTCGAGCTGCCGCACCCGCCCGTCCGCGCCGAGCAACGCGGACACGGTGACGGTGCGCTGCTCCCCGACGGGCACCCGATCGGCGCAGGCGCGCACCTTCCTCGTCCAACGGTCGAGCGCGACGCGGCCCTCCAGGTCGACCGACTCGTTGGTGAGCACGTCCTCGGCGGAGGCGAGGGAGACCGTCTCCACGGCGGCGCGGGGCTGCGGCCGCACGGGCATCGCGGGCACGACGACCGTGGTGGGCTCGCCCGGATCGAGCTGGAAGCGGGCCACGCCGTCGGCGTCGGCGGTGGCCTCCATCCCTGGATCGGCGGGGTCCCACTCGCGCGTCACCCGCACGGTCGCGCCGGGGAGGACGCGGCCGTCAGCCGTCGCGACGCGAAGGTAGACGCGGTTGTTCGCGGAGGGCACGAGGCCGCCGGCGAGCTCGGTCACGGCCTCCGCGGTGATCGGATCCTCCGCGAGCAGCGCGGCGGCGCCGCCCGTGGCGGTGTCGCCCGTCTCGTCCGTGGCGGTGAGCGTGTAGCGGATCGTGGCCTGCCCGCGCAGATCGGCGGGGACCACGTCGCGCTCGGGCGCCACGTCGAAGCGGAAGTTGCCCTTCGCGTCCGTGGTCAACGTGCGCTCCTCGAGCCACGCGGTCGGCGGCGGCCACTCGCCTTCACTCCGGGCGGTGACGCGCAGGGTCGCGTTCGCGAGGGGCGCGCCCGACGTGTAGCGGGCCACGCCCTCGACGATCGGCTGGTCGCCGATGCGCCACGCGGGCCGCGTGCCCTTGGCCTCGACCGTGAAGCGCGGGAGCTGGAAGGGCTTGACGTCGATCTCCACCCGGTCGACCGCGGCGCCCGACTCGAACGCCACCGCCCAGGCCCCGCTCGTCGCGTCGCTGGTGAGCGGGAAGCTGCCGGACACGACGCCGAACGCGCCGGTCTTGCCCTTCTCTTCGAGGAGCAGCTCGCCCGACGGGTCCCACACCTTCCACGTGCCGGGGCGCCCTTCGAGCGGCGCCAGATCGGCGGCGCCGAGGAGCACGGCGCGGAACTTCACGTCCTGGCCGGGCTTGTAGAGCGGCGCGTCGGTCAGGACGTGGGCGAGCGCGGGCTGGTAGAGGGGCAGCTTCGCCTCGACCGTGGCGTCGCCAGCGGGGGAGCTCACGGTGACCCGCAGGACGTAGTCGCCGTCGGGGCCGTCGGGCAGCTTGACCCGGGCGGACTTGCGCGTGCCCCACGTCTTCTCCCAGCCGTCCCCGAACCAGCTGTCGTCGACGGGCTCGAGCCGCGTCTCGGTGCCGTCGGGCGCGACGAGCGTGAGCGTGGGCGAGAACCGGCGCACCTCGGTCGAGTAGAGGCTGCCCCACTCGGACGCGTAGTGCGCGGTGAGCCCGACGTACACGGTGCCCTCGTCCTTGCGCCCGAGGCCGGCCGCCTCGACGAAGGCCACGGGGCGCAGCTCGCCGACGGGGCACTGGTCCAGGTACACGGCGTCGCCGATCCAGGAGGTCCAGCACGGGCCGACGAGGCCCACGCACCCGACGACCGAGACGACCCCGAGGCCCCCGATCCCGAGGAGCACCTTCTTCCATGTCCGCATGTCGCGCGCTCCGGTTGGGCCTCTGACCGGGCCCGGGCGCGAGTCTAACGGAAGTCGGGAGGCGCCCTTACAGGCGCGCCCCCGAAGGCGCTCAGGACGCGGACTCCTTGGCTACCGCGAAGGCCTTGCCGATCACGGCGGAGTCGCCCTGGAGCGCGGTGCGCTGCATGTAGAAGAGCAGCCCGCGCTCGCCGCCGAGCTCCTCGCCGCCGCCGGCGCGGCCGGGCCCGCCGTGGATCATCGCGGGGAGCACGAGGCCCGGCGCGGTCGCCTGGTCGGCCACCTTGGAGGAGAGCAACAGGAGCCGCCCGAGGGAGGGCGCGGCGCCGAGGGCGAAGCGCTCGACCCACACGCGGTCGTCCGACACGGCGCTCGCCACGAGGCTGCCCTGCCCAAGCGCGACGAGCTCGGCAGCGGAGTCCGCGGTGCCGTCGTACGGGAGGATGGTCACGACGGGGCCGAACACCTCGAGGTCGTGGACCGGGCCCGCCTCGGTCGCATTCTTGGCGCGCAGCACCGTCGGCGCGACGTAGAAGCCCTTGCCCTCGGGGGCGTTGCGGCCCTCCGCACGTTCGGCGCCGCCGAGCACGATGGTGGCGTGCTCGGAGAGCGCGCGGATGCCGGCGAGCGCGTCCTTGAGTTGCGACGCGGTGCTGACCGGGCCCATCGTGACGCCGTCCGTCACGGGGTTGCCGACGACCACGCCCGCGAGCGCGTCGATCAGGGCGTCCTGCAGGGCGTCGGCGTGGGCCTCGGGCACGAACACGCGGCGGATCGCGGTGCACTTCTGCCCGGTCTTCTGCGTCATGTCGGTGACGATGTTGCGCACGAACGTGTTCCACAGGTCGGAGCCCGGCTCGACGTCGGGGCCCGCCACGGTGGCGTTGAGCGAGTCGGCCTCGACGTTGACGCGCACCGACTTCGACGCGAAGCCCGGCGTGCCACGGAGCATGGTGCCGGTGGTGTTGCTGCCGGTGAACGCGAGGTGATCCTGGGGCCCGAGGCGCGAGAGCAGATCGCCCGTGGAGCCGACGACGAGCTGGAAGCTGCCCGCGGGGAGGCGGCCCGACTCGACCAGCACCTGCGTCATGCGCCAGGTGAGCAGCGCCGTGGCGGTGGCGGGCTTGCTGATGATGGGGATGCCGGCGAGCAGCGCGACGGCGGCCTTCTCGAAGGTGCCCCACGCCGGGAAGTTGAAGGCGTTGATGTGCACGGCCACGCCGGTGCGCGGCACCCACACGTGCTGGCCGACAAAGCGCGGCGAGCGCGTGAGCGGGAACATGTCCCCATCGGTCAAAAAGCGGCGGTCCCCGACGCGCTTCGCCAGGGCCTCGCCGAACGAGGCGTAGGCGGCGAGGGTGCCGATCGCGCCGTCGACGTCGAACTTCGCGTCCCCGCGGGTGTTGCCGCCGTTCTTCTGCGCAAGGTCCAGGAATTCCTCACGGTTCGCGTGCAGGATCTTCGCCATGTCCTTGAGGAGCGCGGCGCGATCGGCGAACGAGAGGGCGCGCAGGGCCGGCGCACCGACCTCGCGGGCGTGGGCCAGGGCGGCGCCGAAGTCGGCCCCTTCGGTCGAAGCCTCCGCGAGGACCTCCTCGGTCGAGGGGTCAACCAGCGTGACGAAGCGACCCGAGCCGGCAAACCAGCGGCCAACGAGGTAAGACGTGAGGCGAATCATGGCGGCTCCTGGGGGGCGGGGCGAGGCATCTAACGTGCCCGCTGCCTTCCGGACGCGGAGCACACCGCGCCGATCCACCATCTTCATTCCATCGAATCGTGCTTATTCCCGGGAAACCGGAGGTCGTCGTGGCAAAGTCAGGGACTACATTCGCCAAGCGTCAGAAAGAGATGGCCCAGCAAGAGCGTGCGCGCGACAAGGAAGCGCGCCGCGTCGAGCGGAAGGACACCAAGGAGAAGCGGCCGCTCGGGCCGGATGGGGAAGATCCCGACATCGCCGGAATCATCCCCGGTCCCCAGCCGATCCCGGAAGACGACTTCTAGAACCGGGGACCCCTCCGGTCAGAATCCGGCGCGGTTCAGAGCTCCGGTGCGGTTCAGACCTTCTCCGGAACCTTCACGCCCGCGCGCTGAGAGTCGGACCGTTGCTGGTCCTGCTCGCCAGCGGCGTTTTGCCCCGCCGCCTGCGTGCCCTGCTGCGCGCCGTAGCCCTGCTGCTGGTATGGCTGGTTCTGCTGGGCCTGCTGCGGCTGGTTCTGCAGGTCTTGCTGCGGCTGCCCCTCCTTGCTCTGGTGGAACGGGCCCTGGGAGTACTGCCCCTCGATGGCGCGCTGCTGCCCACCCCCGAGCGCGATGCGCCTCGGCTGAGACTGCGCGGCCTTGGGGACGCGAATGGTGAGCACGCCGTTCTCCAGGTTCGCATCCACCTTGTCGCTCTCGATGCCCTCCGGGAGGATGAACGTCCGGTTGAACGTGCCGTAGGCGCGCTCCGCGGTGTACCAGGTGTCGCCCCGGTTCTCCTGCTCGAACTCCCGGCGCCCGTTGATGCGCAGCCGGTTCCCGACCACCGTGATGTCGAGGTTGTCCTCCTTCACCCCCGGAAGATCGGCCACGAACACCAGCCCGTCCTGGGTCTCGCGCACCTCGAAGTCCGGAACGAACTGGGTCAGGCGCCCGGCTTCGAGGAACCCGATCGGGTCCATCTCGAAGAGCGGGTCCCGGAACAGGTCCTGCATCCGCCGCATCGACTCCCGCACCATGCCGAAGGGGTCGCCGCCCCCCTGCTGGGTCAACTGGCCACCCCCACCCTGTTGTCCACGACGAACCGTCAAGTCTGCCATTGGGTCCTCCTGCGTCCCCACGAAGGTAGGCAGCGCTCCACCCCGATCAACCGCGGCCTGGGCCACCCGCCGGTAAGGCCGGAGAAAGCCCGCTCCCGACGCATCTCGCTATAGACATCACGGAGGTTTCCATGTCCCGACGCTTCGTGCTCCTCACCCCCCTTGTTTTCGCCCCCCTGCTCCTAGCCACCGGCTGCGGCCACCACGGCGTGAACAGCCCCGCCGAGGCCGAGCTCGCCTACATGGGCCTCGACGGCGCGGTCCAGCGCGGCCTCGCCTTGGGGCTCCAGGGCTTCGCGCTGGCGTCGAGCGCCAACATCGACCCGCAGTCCCAGGACGGCGACACGAACGGCGGGATGATCATCTCCGGCCAGGTCGATCAGGGCTCGTCCGACAACAAGGGGCTGCGCCTCTTCATGGAGCTCGACGAGTACTCCGATACGCTCGGCAGCAACGACGAGCCCGATCTCTTCTACCAGACCGACGGATCGGACCTCCCCGCGCTGAACATCACGCTCAAGGACATGCCGGCGGGCACGCTCGACGGCACGCTGGCCGGGGACTTCGAGATGGCGGGCACGCTCGGCGGGTACGTCGAGCTCGACGTGGTGTTCGCGGGCGAGACCGAGGACGACGGCAGCGGCATCGCCGTGCGCAAGGCCGGCACCACGCGCATCACCGGCTCGGCCTCGTCCGACTACGGCGTCTTCGAGATCGACCTGGTGCGCTGAGAGGTAGAACGGCGCCGGCTCGGGCTGGCGTCGCGCGCGGATATACTCCGCGCCGTGTGGGCGTTCGACCTCGGCACCACGAACACGGGGGTGGCCCGATGGGACGCCGAGGCCCGACGTCCGTCACTCCTGACGCTCCCGGGCATCTGCCGCACCCCAGGGGGCGCGCTCGAGGCGCCACCGGTCGTGCCCTCGGCGACCCACGTGCTCGAAGCGGACCTCGCCGCGCGCGTGGGCGCGTGGCCCTGGGTGCGCCACCACACGTTTCTCGGGACCCAGGCCCTCATCGGGCGGCCCGCGCTCGAACGGAACGCCGCGTGGCCCGGCCCCGCGTTCGCCGTCGGCTGGAAGACCGCGTTGGCGCGGGAGCCGACCCGCCCGCTGGTGCGCGTGGGCGACCGCTCGTTCACCGCGCGCGACGTGGCCCGACGCTTCGTGCGCGAGCTGCTCGTGGCGGTGAAGGCCGAGAGCGGCGAGCGGGTGCGCGACCTGGTGCTCACCGTGCCCGTCGGGAGCTGGGAGGCCTACCGCGCCGAGCTCGGCTCGCTCGCGACGGACCTCGGCGTGACCCGCCTGCGCTTCCTCGACGAGCCGGTGGCCGCCGCGATCGGGTACGGCCTCGGCATCGACCGCGAGCGCCGCGTGCTGGTGTTCGACATGGGCGGCGGCACGCTGCACGTGGCGCTGGTGCGGCTCTCCGCGCGCGGCACGGACCGCGGGATGTGTGAGGTGCTCGCCAAACACGGCCGCGCGGTCGGCGGCGACCTGGTGGATCGGTGGCTCCTCGAAGACGTATGCGCCGCCCTCGGCATCCCGCTGGCGCCCGAGCGCGCCACGGAGACGGCCGACGAGACCGAGGGGCTCTGGTGGCGGTTGATGCTCGCCGAGGCGCGCCGCGTGAAGGAGGCGGTGCACATCGCCGAGCAGGCCACCTTCACGGTGATCGTGCCCGACGAGCTCCGCGGCCTGCGCGCGCGCCTGCGCGACTGCCCGACCAGCCTCGTCGTGACGCGCACCCGCGTCGAGGAGGTGCTCCGCACCCGCGGGCTCTACACGCTCGTGGACGAGGCGGTGGACGCCACCCTCGCCGAGGCCGGCGTGGCCCCCGACGAGGTGCTCCTCGTGGGCGGCTCCTCGCTCCTGCCCGGCATCTACCCGCGGCTGGAGCAGCGCTTCGGGCGCGACCGGGTGCGTGCGTGGCTGCCTTTCGAGGCCGTCGTGCTCGGCGGGGCGGTGTACGCGGGCGAGGCCTGGGCCCAGTCCGACTTCATCGTGCACGACTACGCGCTGGTGACCCACGACCGCGACACGCAGGCGCCCGCCTACACGATCGTGGTGCCCCGCGGCACGCGCTTCCCGACGGCGCCCGACCTGTGGAAGCGGCAGCTCGTGCCGACCTGCGCGCTCGGCGAGCCCGAGTCCCTGTTCAAGCTCGTGGTCTACGAGATCGGCGGCCACGGCGGGGACGCGCGCCGCTTCGGCTGGGACGCCGCCGGCGCGCTGCACGTGCTCCACGACGGCGATCGTGTCGTGGTGCCGCTCAACGAGGCGAATCCCACCCTCGGCACGCTCGACCCGCCCCACGCGCCCAGCGACAAGCGCCCGCGCCTCGAGCTCGCCTTCGGCGTGAACGCGAACCGCTGGTTGTGCGCGACGGTGACGGACTTGCAGTCGAAGAAGAAGCTGTTGAAGGACGAGCCGGTGGTGAGGTTGTTGTGAGCGGGCTCGCCGACGGCCTGGCGTGCATGGGGTCGGCCTTCGCCGCCGTCACGCTGCTATTCACGGCGTGGATGCGCCCGCGCATCCGCCCGAGCCCCCGGCTCGCGGACGCGCTCGGCCTCACGTGGACCAACCCCACCCGGATGCGGGGCGAGTGGAACGGGGTCCCGGTGGACATCCTGTTCGACGCGACCACGGGCCTGGTTCGGGCGCCGGCCCCCGCGGGGATGCGCATCGTGTCCGTCTCGCAGGCACGCGCCCTCCTGACCGCGGACCGGGTCCACACGGGGGACCTCTCGCTCGACAACGCGACCCTCGTGAACGGACCGCGGGATCACCTCGTCGCCGCGCTCGACGGGGCCGCCCGGGTGCACGTTCGGGAGCTGGTCGTGGACATGAGCTTCCGCGGGCAGGTCGACGGCGGCTGGGTGACGCGGCGCCTCTCCCCCCGCGATCTCGACGTCGGCTCGCTCTCCATCATCCTGAACACGGTCACCGAGGTGTCGCGCGCCCTGCACACCGAGCCCACGGCCGAGCGCCTCGCCGCCATCGCGCGCGCCGACGTCTGGGCGGGTGTGCGTCGCAACGCCCTGGAGGTCCTCGAGCGCCTCCATCCCGGCGTCGTCGTGCCCGTCGCGCGCGACCTGCTCCGGGACGCCGATCTGGACGTGCGCCTCGACGCCGCGCGGCTCGCCGGCGCCGACGGGACCGCGCACCTGCTCGTCCACCTCGACGACCTGGAGTCCGCGGTCGCCCTCGACCCGGGGGGCGTGTCCCGGCGGCTCCAGTCCCTTCCGGAGGACACCCTGCTCGGGCTGCTCGCGCGCGCGGACCGCCTCGGACGCCGCGCCGCGGCCCGCGCGCTCGGCCAGGTCGGGACCGTCCACGCCGTCGAGGCCATGCTCGAAGCCGGGTTCGTGGACGAGGCCCGCGCGATCCAGGCCCGCCTCGGGGACGTCGAAGCGGGCCGCCTCTCGCTCGCCGCGGGCGAGGCGGGGCAGGTGGCGCTCGCCACGGACGTGGGCGCGGTCACCGTGGTCGAGCCGAGCGGCTGATCAGACCACGATCCGCCACGTCGCGACCATGAAGTGCTCCAAATCCCACCCGCGGGGGCGCACCTCCTCGATGGCGTCGTGCTCCGCGAGGCGCTCGACCGTGGGGCCGGCGGCGCCGGGCGGCCCCCAGAGCGCGCGCACCTCCGCTTCGGGCACCGCGTGCGGCGGGCCGGGCTTGCGGGCCTGCTCGTAGTCGAACGTCTCGAGCAGCACGACCGCGCCGGGGGCGAGCAGCGTGCGCAGCATCGTGACGTACCGGGCGCGCCGCTCGGGATCGAGCGCCACCAGCGCGGCGCGGTCCCACACGCGGTCGACCGGGCCGCCGATCGTGTCGAGGACCGCGGGCGTGAGCGCGAACACATCGCCCTGGAGCACGGTGAGCCCTTGGCTGCGCCACGCGCGGAACGGCCCCACGTCGGTGACCGTCGGCTCCCGCCCCTCGCGTTCGTGCAACGCGACGATCGCCTTCTCGGAGAGCTCGATGCCCACGACCTCGTGGCCGCGCGAGATCATCCACGCGAGGTCGACCGTCTTGCCGCACAGCGGCACGAGCACGCGATGCGCGCCGCCTCCCAGGAACGATCCCTGGTACGTCGTGAGAGACGGGTGTACGGACTCGCTGTGGAACGCCGTCCGGCCTTCTTCCCACGCGGTCAACCAGTACTTCGGATCCATCAGCTCTCCTCCCCGAGTTGCGTCACCCACGACATCCCGAACCGCTTCGCCACCCACGCCTCCCAACCATCCGGGAGCGGCGTGTCGCCGCGTACCATCAGATCGAGATGCGCCGCGTTCACGGACTCGCCGGGGCCGATCTGGAGCCGCACGAGCGCATCGGCGAGCCCCGGGAGCACCAGCGCCACCGCCCGCGGCGCGCGCAGGAGCACCACGCGCGCCTCGTAGAGCGTGCCCGCGATGCGGACGCGGGTGGAGGCGCCCTCGGTCGCACCCGCGAGCCCGTCCGGCACCGCGATGCGGCTCCAGGCGTCCGTGTAGGCGAGCGCCACCGGCACGTCGATCCGCAGCCAGCGCACGTCGGCGGTATGACCGAGCGACCACGCGAGCCCGGCGAGCGCAAGCTCCCAGCCGGCCGCGAGGTCCGCGAGGGTGTCGGGGTCGAGGCCCTCGGCGTCGGGGCCCTCGGCGTCGACCGTGACCGCGCGCGCGGCGAGGTCGAACCGCGCGCGGAGCGTGTCACCCTCCCACACGACCGCCGCCCCCGCGTCGCCACGCAGGGCCATCGTGGGGCCATCGAGCCCCGGGGCGAGCCGCGCGCCGACGAACCCCGCGTCGGGGTCCCACCAGCGGCGCAGGCCCGCCGGAGACGTGAGCGCGGGGAGGAGGCGGACGGCAGAGGCGTCGGGGAGGGGGAAACGCATGGGGGGAGAGCTTATCGCCCCTCCCCCCCAAAACAGCGACGGGGCCCGCCGTTTCCGACGAGCCCCGTGCCTTCGGGGGCGTTGCGGGGGGCGGAGCCCCCTGCCCCAAAAAACCGCGCCGCGAACCGCTACAACGTGTGGAGGTACGCCTCCAGGTCCGCCATCTCGTCGTCCGAGAGCATCGAGGTGTCGCCCATCTCGCCGGAGCGCGACATCTGGAGCACGGCTTCGAGCGAGGAGGCCGAGCCGTCGTGCAGGTAGGGCGCGGTGGCCGCGATCCCGACGAGCGTGGGCGTGTTCACCGCTTCGAGGCCGAACATCGTGTAGTGCTCGTTGTCGGTGAGGCGATCGCCGCTGTGGCACGTGGCGCAGGCCACGTCCGCGCGCTCGAACAGCGCCTTGCCGCGGAGCGCGGCCTCGCTGGTGGCGCCCTTCTCGGGCAGGTCGACCGCGCGGTTTGACTCGATGTACGCCGAGATCTGTCCCGCCTCCGCGTAGGACAGGCCGTTGCCGCCCATGCGGCCCGAGCTGGTGACGAAGGCCTCTTCCGACACGGTGAGGACCTGGTCGGTCCAGGTGAAGGGCGCCGTGACGCTCACCGCGCCGCGGAGCGACGGGGTCTGGCGGACACCCTCGCCCAGGGCCCAGGTGAGCCCGTCGTTGCTGCCCTGGAGGTGGCAGGTGGAGCAGGAGATGCCCGCGCCGTCGGCCGCCATCTGCGAGCTGGTGGCCGAGAAGAACAGGCGGCGACCGGCCTCGATGTCGGCGGAGAGCACGCGATCGGCGACCTCGGTGGAGTCGGCGCCGCGGAAGGTCTGCGCGCTGACGAACCCGATGGAGAGCTGGTCCGCGACGAACGCGCGCGCCTTCATGCCCTTGAGGCTGCCGATGGAGTGATCGAGGAACGAGTCGACATACACCTCGTCATCCCCGAGGAACGCCACGCCGCGCGGCCCGGCGTCGGTGCCGACGAGCACCATCGGGCTCGAGGCGAACCCCGCGGCGTCGGCGGAGATGCTGATGCCGCCGCCGGTGTCCATCCGGTCGAAGCCGGAGTCGGCGCCGATCTCCGGGTAGATCGGGGTGGCCGAGAGGACCACCACGGCCTGCGAGGCCTCCATCGTGGCGTAGATCAAGGCGCCGTCGGGCGAGTAGGCCACGCTCGAGAGGTAGCTGCGCACGGCGGTCGTGCCCTCGTCGTCATCCCCCAGCTGGGCGAAGCCGGCCACGAGCACCGTGGCGGTGTCCTCCGGGGCGGGGTTGCCGTTCTCCCCGGTGGGGATGATGACGACCGCCGGGTTGAAGCGGCTGACGCCGAGCCCGGAGGAGCCGTAGCCCTCGGACACGGTCTCGACCTCGCCCGGCTCGCTGACCGGGTTGGTGTTGTCGATGTACATGGCCGGCGCGGCCACGGACCGCCCGTCGGGGGAGACGTAGAGGTCACCCGTGATGCGGCGGGTGAAGCGGAGCGTGCCGTCCTCCCCCGCGCCGTAGATGGAGGGCAGATCGAGCTCGGTGACCTGGCCGCCCTCGGCGAGGCTCACGGAGTGCAGGCCGCCGCCCATCGAGGAGCCGACGTACAACGTCGATCCGCTCGGATGCAGCGCGAGCCACGCGGGCGAGCCCGACACCGACCACGTGCGGGCGACGGTGAGGGTCTCCGCGTCGATCTCGACGACGGCGTTCTGCGCGGACAGCGCCACGTAGAGCTTCTTGCCGTCCTCTCGCGCCACGATGCCGACGGGCTCGGCCCCGACCTCGAAGGTGGAGACGAGAGAAAGCTTGCCGTCGACATCCTCGAGCACCGCCACGGAGCGGCTGCCGCGGAGCGTGGTGAACACACGGTCGCCGATGCGGGCGAGGCGCACGGGCTCGAGGCCCACGTCGACCGACGCGAGCGCGCCGGTGGCGGGCTCGAAGCGCACGACCTTCCCACCGTCGGTGTCGACCGAGTAGAGCGCGTCGTGGTCGGCGTTCGAGACGAGCGACTGGCTCCCCGTGGGGAAGGTCCCGTCGTGAAGCGACGCCGTACACGCGCACAGAATTGTTGGGAGGAGAAGGGAGAGCCGGTTCATGTCCTACCTCGTGGCACCATTCTGCCATGCAAGGAATGGTCCCGCTCCGGATAATGTACACGGATGCGCTACTTCCTCCTGGCTTCCGCCCTCGCGGACGACCCCTCGGATCCCGGGCACGACATCCCGATCACGTCCCCGTCCGCGTCCGAGGCGCCTGCGCCCGCCGTTCCGGGGGATCCGGACCTGACTGCGAAATGGGCGGCCGAATTCGACGCGCCGCACGAGACCGTCGAGCTCACCGACGAGGAGCAGCGCGAAGAGGCCGCCACCCTCTACGTCAAGGGCCTCGACGCGTGGAAATCGGGCAAACACAGCCGGGCGTGGCGGCTCGCCACCGAGGCGCTGATCCTCGACCCCGCGCTGACCCCCGCGCGCCTCCTCGCCGGCTATGCGCTCCTGCGGTTGCGCCAGCCCGACGAGGGCGTGACCACGCTCGACGGCCTCGCGCTCGAGCCCGACACCTCTCCCCTCCCCGCGAGCACGCGGCGGTCGGTGCACCGGGTCCTGCGCCGCCACGAGTCGCCCTATCGGCGCGATCAATGGTGGGTCGCGGTGGGGAACGTCACCCACCTCGAGCGGCTCGGGGACGACGTGGTGCCGCTCAACGGCTGGGTCTTCACGGGGCAGGCGCCGCTGTTCAGCCAGCTCGCGCTGCGCGTGGACGCCGGTGCCCCGTGGGCCGCCACCGGGGCGCTCGACATCCGCGGGCCCCGCTTCGACGTGCTCGCGGTGGTCGAGAAGCGCATCGACAAGGGCCTCTGGCACGTGGATCTGGGCGCCGGCCCCGCCTTCTGGATCGCCGAGGGGCGCTACTGGCTGGACGGGTGGGAGCCCTACTTCGGCGTGCGCGCCGCGCTCGGCGTGGACGTGCGGCTCGGCGCCACGGTCGGCCTGCGCTACGAGATGGGCGCGAGCGCCTTCCCCACGGCCGAGGTCGATCTGCCCTTCTACGCGTCGCCGCTCGATCTGCGGCTGTCGTTGCAGACGTGGTTCGGGAAGTAGCGGGCCAGACACGCGGCGGAGACAACGCCGCGCTCCCGTTTGCCGGCGGGCCCCCCCCACGGCACATTGCCGCCATGGCTACCCGCTACCCCTGTCAGACCCCCTCCGGTTCGACCGACGCCTCCGCCGACGCGGCCGCCGAGCCCGGCGCCGTCGAGCCCCGCAAGACCGTGCACGTCAAGCGGGTCGACGAGTGCGAGACCCTCGACGACCTGTTCACCTGGTGCCTCCCCGCGTTCGGCGGGGCGCTGTTGCGTCGCATCTACAAGATCCTCGACGAGGCCGTGGGCGCCGGCTGCCCCATCACCCTCGCGATCGCGGGGCCCGCCACCGTGTCGGGCCAGCACCACACGTGGCTCAACCCGCTGCTCGAGACCGGCTGGATCGCGTACATCAGCACGACCGACGCGGTGTGCTACCACGACGGCCACCGCAGCCTCGACGGGTTCAAGGACCCCATCCACGAGGTGCCCATCTTCGGGGACGACGGCGCCCTGCGCGACGAGAAGACCATCCGCGTCACCGACATGGCGTTCGACGAGGACGTGCTCCTCCACCAGGACAAGCTCCTCTCGAAGGCGCTGCAGCGCCCCGAGTTCCAGAAGAAGATGACCGGCACCGAGCTGCGCTACCTCCTCGGCGGCGTGTACGCCGAGCAGGAGCAGAAGAACGGCATCCGCGAGGGGCTGCTCGCCTGCGCGAACCGCCTCGCCATCCCCATCTTCGTGGGCGCCCCGGGCGACGGCAGCGTGTTCCTCAACTCGATGAAGCTCTGGGCCATGGCCAAGGCCGGGCTCATCCCCGAGTACAAGCTCGATCTGGACCTGCACGGCGAGGTCTTCGAGGCCTGCGCCTACCACTACTGGGGCCTGTTCGAGGACCCCGTCGGCGCCCTCGCCACCCTCGTGCTCGGCGGCGGCGTCCCCAAGAACTACAACCTCCAGCCCGAGCCCGCGCTGGGCCAGGTGCTCGGCCTCCCCGACGTGACCGGCTACACGTTCGACGTGCAGATCGTCAGCTCCCCCGTGACCGACGGCTCCCTCTCCTCGTGCCCCCCCGCCGAGGCCGTCACCTGGGGCAAGGTCGACCGCGACACCTACGTCCAGACCACCGAGAGCATGCAGGGCGACTACTCGATGCTCATGCCCTTCCTCGTGAAGGCGCTGCTCGACAACCGCGCCAAGTACGCGCGCTGGGCCGAGAAGATGGGCGAGGAGGAGCTCTTCGCCAAGCACCCCAAGGCCCGCGGCTACCTGCGCCCGCGCGAGGGCTACCGCCTCTACGAGAACCGCGACCGCCTCACCGCGCGCCTGCTCGACGAGGTGCGGAACAACAAGGAATGGTTGTTGGACAGCCTGGAGTACCCGCTCGGGGCCGGCGCGGGCGCGAAGTAGGACTGCGGGCGTGCCCCGGCGCGGCGCCGGGTCGGCCTCCTCCGGGCGCGCGGCTGCCGCCGCTTGGTCGGCCGGGCCCGCGCGCGCGCGGGCGGCGGCCGGACCGCCCCGCGCAGCGGGGCGCCCTGCGGAGGCCTCACGCGGGGCATCAGCGCGGGAACGCCGCCCGACCGCTCAAAACCCGCACTCACGACGCAGCAGCCCCCTCCCCCACCGGTTAGATCGGTCCGCCCGCCCCGGATCCGCTCATGACCGAGCTCCTGGCGGCCCGCGCCCAGATGGCGCTGAGCCTCGGCTTCCACATCGTGTTCGCGAGCATCGGCGTCGCGATGCCGTTCCTGATGGCCGCCGCGCACTGGAAGTGGCTGCGCACCGGCGATCCGCTGTACCGCACGCTGACGAAGGCGTGGTCGAAGGGCGTGGCGATCTTCTTCGCGGTCGGGGCCGTGTCGGGCACCGCGCTGTCGTTCGAGCTGGGGCTGCTCTGGCCGGGCTTCATGGAGCACGCGGGGCCGATCATCGGCATGCCTTTTTCGTGGGAGGGCGGGGCGTTCTTCCTCGAGGCGATCGCGCTCGGCGTGTTCCTCTACGGCTGGGACCGCGTGCCGCGCTGGGCGCACTGGGGCAGCGGGGTGGTGGTGGGGCTCTCGGGCGTGGCGTCGGCGATGTTCGTCATCTGCGCGAACGCGTGGATGAACTCGCCCGCGGGCTTCGACTGGAACGGCGGGAACCCCACGAACGTGGATCCGTGGGCGGCGATGTTCAACGACAGCTGGCTCATCCAGGGCGTGCACATGGTGGTCGCGGCGTTCGAGGCGGTGGGCTTCGCCGTCGCAGGGCTGCACGCGCTCCTGTGGCTCCGCACGCGCCTGCCCGTGCACGCCGCCGCGCTGCGCATCGCGTTCGCGGTCGGGGCGATCGCCGCGCTGGTGCAGCCGCTCGTGGGCGACTTCGCCGCGAAAAGTGTCGCCGTGCGCCAACCCGCGAAGCTCGCCGCGATGGAGGCCCTCTTCGAGACGCAGTCGGACGCGCCGCTGCTCGTGGGCGGGATCCCCGACGTGGAGACGCGGACCGTGCGGTGGGGCCTGGAGATCCCGTACGCGCTCTCCTTCCTCGCGCACGGCGACCCGCACGCAGAGGTCATCGGCCTCGACCGCATCCCCCGCGACGAGTGGCCGCCCGTGCCGATCGTCCACTACGCGTTCCAGGTGATGGTCGGCGTGGGCACGCTGCTCGCGGGCGTCGGCGCGGTCGGCCTGATCGCGCTGTGGCGGCGGCCCTCGCTCTTCGAGCACCGTCACTTCCTGCGCGTGCTCGTGCTGTGCACGCCGCTGGGGTTCCTCGCGCTGGAGGCGGGCTGGGTGGTGACCGAGGTGGGCCGCCAGCCGTGGATCATCTACGGCCTGATGCGCACGGCCGAGGCGCTCACGCCACGGCCCGGAATCATCGTGACCTTCTCGGTGTACGCCGTGCTCTACGGCTTCCTCGCCCTGGTCGTGAGCCTGCTGCTCGCGCGGCAGATCCTGTCGCTCCACCGTGACCTCGCGGCGCGCCCGGGCGGCCCCCCGCCTTCGAAGGAGGCGTGATGCTGGCCCTCGTCCTGTTGTTCCTCGCGGTCTCGCTCCTCCTGTACGTCCTGTTGGCGGGGGCCGACTTCGGCGCGGGCATCCTCGAGATCTTCCTGGGGCAACGGCGGCGTGACGATCAGCGCGCGCTGATCTCCCACGCGATGGCCCCGGTGTGGGAGGCCAACCACGTGTGGTTGATCCTCGCGGTGGTGATCCTGTTCATGGCGTTTCCCACCGTCTACACGACGCTGTCGATCTACCTCTACATCCCGCTCGTGGCGCTGCTCATGGGGATCGTGGCCCGCGGCACGGCGTTCACCTTCCGCCACTACGACACCCTCACCACCGAATGGCACGGCGTGTACTCGCGGGTGTTCCAGGTCTCGAGCTTGTGGACCTCGATGGTGCTCGGCGCGTTGGCGGGCGCGCTCGTGCTCGGCCGCATCGAGCTCGACAGCGCCAACACGTACACCACCTACGTCGCGCCGTGGCTCAACCTGTTCTGCCTCGCGATGGGGGTGTTCACGAGCGCCCTGTTCGCCCTGCTCGCGGCGGTGTTCCTGGTCGGCGAGGCCGAGGACGACGAGCTCCGCGCCCTGTTCCAGCACAAGGCGCGCGTGGCCGCGCTGGTCCTCGTGGCGGCGGGCGCCGCGGTCTTCGGCACGGCGCAGCTGAACGGCCTGCCGCTGCTCCGCAGCTTCTTCGGCACTCCGGCGAGCGTCGGGGCCTTCGTCCTCGCCACCGCGCTACTCCCGCCGTTCTGGCGCGCGCTTTCCCATGCCGATGGCGGGCGAACTCGCGCGCGTATTCTCGGCGCATCCATCGTGACCCTGGTCATGCTCGGCTGGTTCGCGGTGCAGTACCCCGTGGCGTTGCGGCTGGCGCACGGCGCCATCACGTTCCCCGAGGCCGCCGCCCCCGACGCCACGCTACGCGCCCTGCTCGGCGCGTTGTTCGTCGGTTCGGCCCTGATCTTTCCCGGGCTCGGGTACCTGTTCTGGGTCTTCAAGCGGGGCACGTTCGAGCGCGAGCGGCACGAGTTCTAAGCGGCGGCTCCGTAGGCGCCCCCCCCAGGACGGCCAGTTGAGCGGAGGGACGAAATGTACCGCGACGTCACCGTGCGTCAAAATCGTGTACATTCGCGTCCCAAACTTACAGACCGCTTGCCTCGGAGTCCGAATGCCCCGCTTCACGTCCTCGCGGAACCGCCGCTTCCCCGCTCACCTCGCCGCCGCCGTCGGCGTGATCGGCTGCGCGTTGTGGTCCGCCCCGGCCCACGCCACGCTGACCCAGGTGATGGCCATCTCCGGCCCGTACGACTTCTCGATCGACGGCGCGGGCTCCGCATCGGCGAGCTCGCACACGCTCACGATCAACAAGCCCAGCTCGACCGCGACCGTCTACGCGGTGTTCGCGTCGATCACCGGCGTCTCCAGCCAGGGTGATCCCGGCTCCGGCGCCCTTCGCGTCGCCGGCACGCTCGTGTCGCTCGACCAGCGCGGGGTCTCGTCCGACAGCGCCGTATACACGCGCTATGACGACGTCACCGCCGAGGTCGGCGCGTACTTCAACGCGCTCCCGGCCGGCGCGAACAGCGTCAACGTCACCGAGACCGTGGCGGCCACCCAGTCCGACGGCGCCGCCCTCTACGTGGTCTGGGAGGACGCGGCGACGCTCCCCGTCTCCACCCTGGCGCTCGCGCTCGGCAGCAGCTTCACCTACGCCCGCCCGTCCACCACGATCACCGTCAACCCGATCGACACCGACGTGCCGGACTTCAACGTCACCATGGGCGTCGGAATCTCGTTCTCGGCCGGCTACAGCTACGGGCAGTACTCGGGGATCGCCTTCAACGGCACCAGCATCTACGACCGCACGGGCGGCTACGAAGACGGCACGCTGGCGAACGGTGCCCTGATCACGATCGGTGGAGACGGGGACTCCACCGACTCCGAGGTGTACGACGTCACCGGCTACGTGGACGACGGCGACACGGAGATGACCGTCTCGCTGAGCGGCCTCTCGGCGGACGACTACAACTTCGCCATCTGGATCAAGGCCCTCGGCGTCGGCCTCGAGGGCGTCGACACCTGCGGCGACTACACGGTCACCGGCACCGAAGAGTGTGACGACGGCAACCTCGACGACGGCGACGGCTGCTCGAGCCTCTGCCAGGGCGAGGACGACGACGGCGACGGCCTGACCAACGCCGACGAGGTGATCTGGGGCACGGACCCGCTGAACCCCGACTCCGACGGCGACGGCCTGCTCGACGGCGCGGAGGTGCACACCCACGGCACCAACCCCCTCGACGCCGACACGGACGACGACGGCCTGGGTGACGGCGTCGAGGTCAACGGGACCGACACCAACCCGCTCGACTCCGACAGCGACGACGACGGCCTGGGCGACGGTACCGAGGTGGTCACCACCGACACCGACCCGAACGACGCCGACTCCGACAACGGCGGCGTGGGCGACGGCACCGAGGTCAGCGAAGGCCTCGACCCGAACGACGGCACCGACGACGACCCCGACGGCGACGGCCTCAGCAACGGCGAAGAGGCGGTGGTCGGCAGCGACCCGTACGACGCCGACAGCGACGACGACGGCCTGGCCGACGGCACCGAAGTCGACGGCACCGACACCGATCCGACGAACCCCGACAGCGACGGCGACGGCCTGGGCGACGGCACCGAGGTCGACGGCACCGACACCGATCCGAACGACCCCGACTCCGACTCCGACGGCCTCGGGGATGGCACGGAGGTCGACGAGACCAGCACCGACCCGAACGACAACGACAGCGACGGGGACGGCCTGGGCGACGGCACCGAGGTCGACGAGACCAACACCGACCCGAACGACGCGGACACCGACGGGGACGGCCTGGGCGACGGCACCGAGATCGACACGACCGACACCGACCCGACGGACGCCGACAGCGACGACGACGGCCTGGGCGACGGCACCGAGGTCGACTCGAGCGGCACCGACCCGAACGACTCCGACAGTGACGACGACGGCCTGGGTGACGGCACCGAGGTCGACTCGACCAACACGGATCCGAACGCGGACGACAGCGACGGGGACGGCCTGGGCGACGCGTACGAGGTCAACGAGACCGACACCGACCCGAACGACGGCGACACCGACGGGGACGGCCTGGGCGACGGCGTCGAGCACACCGCGCTCGGCACCGATCCCCTCGACACCGACACCGACGACGACGGCCTGACCGACGGAGACGAGGTGGACGGCTGGAGCACCGATCCGCTCGACACCGACTCGGACCACGACGGGCTCTCCGACTCCGTCGAGATCACCGACACCGGCACCGACCCGCTCGACGCGGACACGGACAACGGCGGCACGATCGACGGGGCCGAGGTGGCCGCGGGCACCGACCCGTACGCCCCCGGTGACGACGTGTCCGGCACGGACGAGGACGGCGACTTCCTCGACGCCGAGGAGGAGGCCGCCATCGGCACCGACCCGACCCTCGCGGACACCGATGGCGACGGTGTCTCCGACAGCGACGAGCTCGTGGTGACCCACACCGATCCGACCGACTCCGACTCCGACTCCGATGGCCTCGGGGACGGCGCCGAGGTGGCCGCGGGCACCGACCCGCGTGACGCCGACACCGACGACGACGGCCTGGACGACGCGAGCGAGGGCGAGTTCGGCACCGACCCCCTGGTGGCGGACAGCGACGGCGGCGGCGTGAACGACGGCGCCGAGGTCGCGTCCGACAGCGACCCGCTCGACGCCTTCGACGACGTGGGCGAGGGCGCCGACGCCGACGGTGACGGCCTCACCGACGACGAGGAGTCCGCGCTCGGCTCCGAGCCCAACACCGCCGACACCGACGGCGACGGCCTGCTCGACGGCGCCGAGGTGGCCGCCGGGACCGACCCGACGCTCCCCGACTCCGACGGCGACGGCCTGTCCGACAGCGACGAAGCCACGGCCGGCAGCGACCCGAACGACTTCGACACCGACTCCGACGGCCTCGGGGACGGCGCCGAGGTGCACGTGCACGGCACCGACCCGACCGACGCCGACACGGACGACGGCGGCGTGGGCGACGGCGTCGAGGTCGGCGACGACACCGACCTGCTCGATCCCAGCGACGACGGCGCGGGGGACGACACCGACGGCGACGGCCTGACCAACGGCGAGGAGACCGTCATCGGGACCGACCCGAACGACCCCGACACCGACGACGACGGCCTCGGGGACGGCGTGGAGGTCGGCACCACCGTGACCGATCCGCTCGATCCGGACTCGGACGACGACGGCCTGGGCGACGGCGAAGAGGTCGACACGACCGGCACCGATCCGAACGATGCCGACAGTGACGACGGCGGCGTGAACGACGGGACCGAGGTCGACGAGGGCACGAACCCGCTCGATCCGGTGGACGACGACGCCGACGGCGACGGCCTCGACAACGGCGAGGAGGCGCTGAACGGCACCGACCCGACCAACCCCGACACCGACGGCGACGGCCTCACCGACGGCGCCGAGGTCGACACGCACGGCACCGACCCGAACGACGCGGACACCGACGACGGCACCGTGAACGACGGCGACGAGGTCGAGAACGGCACCAACCCGGTGGACGACCCCACGGACGACGTGCCCGCCATCATCGAGGAGGAGCGCACCGGTCGCTACCTCGGCGGTTGCTCGACCAGCGGCGGCGAGGGCGCCCCCGCGGCGGCCTTGCTCCTCGCGGCGGCCCTGCTCGCCCGTCGTCGCAAGTCGGTCTAGGCCGTCCCCTCCCCTCTCCCGAATCTACGAGGGCCGTTCGCGGCCCGCTCTCGGAGCTCTCATGTTGACCCTGCTCTCCCTCCTCACGCCGTTCGCGGCGGCGCAGTCGACCGATGGGGCCGTCCCCGCGATCAACGCGCAGAATTTCCGCCCGTCCATCGACTCGACCCGCACCCTCTGGGTGGATGACGCCTCGGTGCAGGACCGCACCTACATGGGGCGCCTGCTCTTCCACTACGTCGCGAACCCGCTCGTGTACGAGTACGACGACGGCGAGCGCGTCGAGCTGGTGAGCGACGTGCTCCAGGCCGACCTGACCGCGGGCGTGCGGGTCTGGAAGCTGCGCTTCGGCGCCGACCTCCCGCTGTACCTCGTGCAGTCCGGCGAAGCCGGGCAGGGTGTCGGCCTCGGCGACATCGGGCTCGACGCCAAGCTCGGCATCCTCGACCGCGAGAAGGCGGCGCTCGGCCTCGCGCTGAGCACGCGGATCACGCTCCCCACGGCGACCGTGACCAACGCGCTCGGCTCGCCCAACACGGGCTGGGAGATCGACGCCATCGTCGACCGCAAGCTCGGCAAGGCCCTGCTCGCGCTCAACGTTGGCGTGCGCGGCGGCCCCAAGACCGAGCTCGAGAACGTGTCGCTCGACGACTTTCTCGTGGCCCGCCTCGCCGGTGGCTACGCGCTCTCCGACAACGCGGGCATGGCGCTCGAGCTCGCGGGCGAGAAGTCCCTCTCCGCGCCGTTCGACAACGCGGCCGGCCTCCCGCTCGAGTGGATGGCGACCGGGTACGGATACCTCACCAACGCGCTCGTCGTGCGTGGCGGCGTCGGCACCGGCCTCACCTCCGGCATCGGGAGCCCCGACTTCCGCGTGGCGGTGGGCATCGGCCTCGAGCCCCGCACGAAGGTGGAAGACGGGCCCAAGGACAAGGACAAGGACGGCGTGCTCGACCCCGCCGACACCTGCCCCACCAAGCCCGAGGACATGGACAGCTTCGAGGACGCCGACGGCTGCCCCGACCTGGACAACGACCAGGACACCGTGCCCGACGCGTCGGACGCGTGCATCAACGACCCCGAGGATCGCGACTCCGTCAAGGACACCGACGGCTGCCCCGAGCCCGAGGTCGCCGTGAAGGTGCGCCTGATCGACGCCGCGACCTCCCAGGCCATCGGCGCCGGCCGCGTCGTGGTCAAGGGCGCGGGCGCCGAGTCCTCCGGTGGCGCGGTCGAGGTGTTCGAGCTGCTCCCGGGCAGCTACGAGGCCGCCGGCACCGCGGTGAACTACCAGCCCGCCACCATGGCCTTCGAGGTCAAGGAGGGCGCGACGGTCGACGTGAAGCTCACCCCCGAGGCCGAGACCAAGATCACGGTGACCCGCGATCGCATCGACCTGCGCGAGGAGGTCAACTTCGACCTCGCCACCGCCGACATCCAGAAGCGGTCGTACCCCCTGCTGGAGCAGGTGGCGAAGGTGATGAACACCTACCCGGAGATCCTGGTGCTCCGCGTCGAGGGCCACACCGACAGCCGCGGGGACGACGCCTACAACCTCGACCTCTCGCAGCGCCGCGCCGACGCCGTCAAGGCCTGGCTCGTGGCGAAGGGCGTCGCCGCCGATCGCCTCGTCGCGCAGGGCCTCGGCGAGTCCAAGCCCCTCGACCCCGCCGAGACCGACGCCGCGTGGGCCAAGAACCGCCGCGTGGACGTGTTCATCGAGCGTTGGGCCGAGCCGGTGGCGCCCGCCGCACCCGCCGCACCCAAGTAGCGGCAAGGCAACGAACGGCGGGCTCCCTCGGGTGAGGGGGCCCGCTGCTGTTTCAGGGCATCAGGACGTCACCGGGAACGAGTACCCGCCAAACTGCTCCCGCAACGTCCGCTTGAGGATCTTGCCCGTGGCCCCGATGGGCAAGGCCTCGACGAACTCGATGGCGTCGGGCAGCCACCACTTCACGAGGCGCGCTTCGAGGAACGCGTGGAGCTCCTCGCGGGTCGGGTCCGCGCCGGGCGCGCGCACGACGATCAGGAGGGGACGCTCGCCCCACTTGGGATGTGGGAGGCCGATCGCGGCGGCCTGGGCCACGCCGGGGTGCCCGACGGCGGCGTTCTCGAGATCGATGCTGCTCACCCACTCGCCGCCCGACTTGATGACATCCTTGCTGCGGTCGGTGATCTGCATGTAGCCGTCGGGATCGATCGTCGCGATGTCACCGGTGACGAACCAACTGTCGACGTGGCTGGCGCCGTCGGCCGGATCCTGCTTGAAATACGCGCTCGCCACCCACGGGCCGCGAACCTGGAGATGCCCGGAGGTGACACCGTCGTGCGGCACGATGGCGCCGGTGTCGTCGACCAGGCGCAGATCCACGCCGAAGATGGGGCGCCCCTGCTTGGACTTGACGGGGAGCGTGGCGTCGTACGGGAGGCCCTGGTGCTTGGGAAGCATCACGTTGGCGGTGCCGAGCGGGCTGGTCTCCGTCATGCCCCACGCGTGGAGGACGCGCGCGCCGTGCTCCTCCTCGAACGCCCGGATCATGCTCGGCGGGCACGCGGCGCCGCCGATCGTCACCTTGGTGACCGTCGTGAGGCGGCGCTCCACGGAGCGGAGGTGCCCGAGCAGGTTGGCCCACACCGTCGGCACGCCGAGCAGGCTGGTGACACGCTCGGTGTCGATGAGCTCGAGGAGGCTCTTGCCGTCGAGCCCCGGCCCGGGCAACACGAGCTTGGACCCGGTCATCGCCGCGGCGTAGGGCACGCCCCACGCGTTGACGTGGAACATCGGCACGACCGGCAACGTCACGTCCGCCGCGGAGATGGCGAGCGCGTCCGCCATCGCGATGCCATACGAATGGAGCACGGTGGAGCGGTGGGAGTAGAGCACCCCCTTGGGGAAGCCGGCGGTGCCCGACGTGTAGCAGAGCGAGGAGGCGGTGCGCTCGTCGAGCTCGGGCCACTCGAACGCCTCGGGCTCGGGCGCCAGGAGCCCCTCGTAGTCCACGGCGCCGGGCAGATCCGCGGGGAGGTGCGCCGCGTCCGTCATCGCGACGATCTGGCGCACGGAAGGGCAATTTGCCGCAGCGAGCTCCGCAAGCCTGGCGAAGGTCGTGTCGAAGAAGATCAGGCTGTCTTCGGCGTGGTTGATCACGTAGCAGAGCTGGTCGGGCGGCAGGCGCGGGTTGATGGTGTGGAGCACGGCGCCCATGCCCGACACGGCGAAGTAAAGCTCGAGGTGGCGGTGGGTGTTCCACGCGACGGTGGCCACGCGGTCGCCCGGCTTCACGCCGAGGCGCGTCAAGGCGTGCGCGAGCTGGGCGGCCCGGCGCGCGATGCTCCCGTAGGTGCCGCGGTGGATGGGGCCTTCGACCGTGCGCGACACCACCTCGATGGCGCCATGGAAGCGGGCGGCGAACGTGAGCTGTCGCGAGATGAGCAGGGGCTCGTCCATCATCAGGCCAATCATCGGGGCTCCGGGGTGGGGCATCGTACCGCAGCCCGCTCGACGACGACCGCTCGCGTCGGCAAGGGGCGTCACTCTGCGCGATCGAGTGACGCCCCGGGTATCGCCGAGAGCTACGGCGGAGTTCCCGTGTCACCAACTCCGGTGCCGGTGTCACCACCGCCACCGGTGTCACCACCACCGCCGGTGTCACCACCGGTGTCACCCCCGGCGCCGGCGTCCGGCTCGTCGGTGTCGTCGAGATCGTCGTCGTCGTCCATGTCGTCGAGATCGTCGTCGTCGTCATCCGTGTCGTCGAGATCGTCGTCGTCATCGAGATCGTCGTCGTCCTCGTCTTCGTCGAGGTTGTTCTCGTCGTCCTCGCGATCGTCGTCCCCGTCGTCGCCGTCGAGGTCGTCCTCCTCATCGCCGTCGGTGGCGCCCTCGAGCTCCTCGACCTCGTCGGCGCCCGCCGCGGGCTCGTCCGCGGTGGAGAAGAGGGCGTACCCACCGCCACAACCCGGGAGGGTCAGGACGAGCGCGGCGAGCAGGAACACGGTGTGTGACAGTTGCATTTGACTCCATTGCGAGGTCCGGAATGGCCCCGACACTTGGAACCTACTTTGCCGGCGCCGCGGATGTACTCACAATCGGCTCACCCGAGCCCCGAAACCGTATCCACCGCGAGTACACGATGGCCCCATGATTGCGATGAACACGCACTCCTGGTTGACGAGCCTCGTCGGTCGCTGTACTCAAGCATCACCGTGACACCTTCTCCCGATCTCTTCGCGCACCTCGACTTCCGCCGCTACCTCGGTGATTGGTTCGCCGCGCGGAAGGCGGCAAACCCCCGCTTCAGCCACCGCGCGTTCGCGCAGAAGGCCGGGCAGGCCTCGCCGAGCCTCCTGCTCGCGGTCATCGCCGGCAAGCGCAACCTCACCCCGGTCACCACCGCCGCGTTCGCCCGCGCGATGGGGCTGGACGCGGAGGAGGTCGGCTTCTTCACCGCGCTGGTCGAGCTCGGGCAGGCCGAGAGCCCCGACGAGCGCGCCCTGGCCTGGGAGAAGGTGCGCTCCGCGCGCCGGTTCCGCGAGGCACGGCGGCTCGACGGGGACGCGGTGGAGTACCTCTCGTGCTGGTACTACCCGGCCGTCCGCGAGCTCGCGACGTGCGCCGGCTTCCGCCCCGATCCCGAGTGGATCGCGGCGGCCCTCCGGCCCCGCATCACCGCCGCCCAGGCCCGCGCCGCGCTCGATCTGCTCCTCTCCCTCGGCCTCCTCGAGCGGCGGGACGACGGCGGCGTCCGCGTCACCACCACCAGCGTCGCCACCCCCCACGAGGTCGCGGCGCTCGCCGCCTACGAATACCACCGCGGCATGCTCGCCCGCGCCGCCGAGGCGCTCGCGACCGCCGCTCCGTCGGAGCGGCACTACTGCGGCGTCACCGTCGCGGTCCCGTCCTCGCTCGTGCCCGTTCTCAAGCGGGAGCTCGACCTGTTCCAGGAGCGGCTGCTCGACCTCTGCGACAGCGCCGAGGGCCCGCGCGAGCGGGTGTTCCAGCTCAACCTCCAGCTCCTCCCCCTCTCCCGAGAGGCCTGACCATGCGCACCCTCCTCGCCCTGCTCCTCGTGTCCGGCCTCCTCGTGTCCGGGGCCCACGCCGGCACCGCGGTCGGCAACCCGACCGGCTTCACCCTGGACACCGCCCCCGGCGCGGGCCTCTCGTTCGACAGCGCCGTGGCCGAGGTCGAGTCCATCGTCGTCACCGACCGGAAGGGTGTCATCTGGACGTTGCCGGTCGACGCCCCGTTCGACCTGCTCGGCGGCACCCGCGTCGAGGTGCCCCTCGCTGATGCGGCGCAGGTCCGCGTCGTGTTCTCCGGGCCGCTCGTCTACTCTGGAGAGGGCCCCGAAGACACGCGTTTCACCCTCGCGTTGACCGTCCCCTCCGTCGACCTCGCGATCGTCGCGCCGCCCGGCGAGCTTCCCGACGCCGTCCTGCGCCTCGGCGCCCCCGACTGGGCCACGGCGACCATGCTCGGGCTCGGCGCCGGCCGCGCCGACGTGGGCGCGGGCGATCTCCTCCACGACACGCTCGCCGACGCGCTGGCGGGCGGGGCCGCGCTCTACGCGGACGAGGATGGGGATGGGCGGTGCGGCGACGAGGAAGACACCGACGACGACGACATCGACGACGACATCGACCTCGACGACGACGCCTCCGGATGTGACGGCACGCCCCTCGGCACCGCGGTTCGGTAGCCCGCCCACCGGCCCCGCGGATCAGCCGTCCGCGGTGGCCCCGGCCGCCACGAGCGCGGCGACGAACCCGGGGACGTCGGCGGGTGACACGAACACGCGCCGGGCGCCGCGCACCCACACGCCCGCCTCCACGGTGGCGGCGGCGTGGTACCGGCCCTCTCGATCCGTGAACAAGCCGAGGGCGTAGGGCGGGAGCGCGGTGCCGGTGACCTTCCAGCCGTTCGCGGAGCCGGTCGATACGACCGCCGTCGTGAGCGGAATCCGCACGTGTCGCAGCCAGCCGGGCACTACGAGCGTCGCGCCTTCGATGCGATAGCGCATGGGCCGCGTCACCCGGCGCCACACCCAGAGGACCAGGAGCGCGAGCCCGACGTAGATGCTGACGAACAGCACGGTCGAGGAGACCGGCGCGTTCAGGAAGATGGGGAGGAGCCCGATGCACGGGAGCACGGCGATGATCAGGAGGCCCGGCATCCAGGTCCCCGCGGTGGAGGGGGGCGCGTCGAATTCCGTCACCCGCGCACCCCGGCCACCACCGCCTCCGGAAGCTCCCACGCGCCGAGGTGCAGGGGCGCCGCCCGCAGCCCGGCCGCGCGGACGGCCGCGAGCACCGCGAGGGCGCGCGCGACGTCGACCGGCCCGACGGTGGGCCCGAGCCGCGCGTCACTCGCGACGAGCAGCGCCTCGGCGTGGCAGCCCGGCAACCAGCGCGCGCCGTAGCGGGCGCGGAGGGCGGCGGCGGCCGCGAACGGCGAGCGACGGTCGAGCACGCCTGCGTCGAGCTGGCCTCCGCCCACGAGCAGCACGTCGTTATGCTGTTCCATTCGGGCGCGCGCCGCGGCGTCGTCGAACGCGCGCGGGAACGAGTCGTCGATCACGATGGTGCCCGGCCGGAGCGCGGCGACGTCGAGCGCGACGCCGCCGCTCGTCGCGGCCAGGATCAGGTCGGCGCCGAGCAGATCGTCGTCGGCGCCGGCCAGCCGCGGGTCGGAGCGCAGCTCGCGCGCCGGCGGCCCGAGCACGTGGACCACGAGATCGCGCACCGCGCGCCCGATCGCGCCGTAGCCGCAAAACCCCACCGTGAGCGTCGGCCAGCTCCGGCCCGTGCGCGCCAGCACCTCCTCCAGCGTGAGCAGCATCGCGACGACCGTGGCGCCGTGCCCCGTCGTGAGCTGGGGCCCGCCCTCCCAGAGCGGGCGCAACCCGAGCCCCGTGAGCGCGGGCAACATCCCGGCGAGGGCCACCACACGCGCGTCGGTGTGGCGGACGGCGGCGGCGAGCGCCGCGGGGAGGTCCGCGGCGTGGAGGCGGCCCGCCGGGATGGGCAGGAGCACGAGCTCGGACGTGCCGATGGCGGCGTCGATGGTCTCGAGGCGGATGGCGTCGCTGGGCATGGGCAGGTCGACGCCGTCCGGCGGGTAGACGATGAGGGCGGCGTCCACGCGGCACCGGGCGCGAAGCCGGCGCTCCACCGCAGGCGCGAGCGCCGTGACGAGCGGGCCGCCGGACAGATCGAGGCGGAAGCCCTCCCCCGGGTCGTTCTCACCGCGCGCGTCCCGGTCGCTCGCGCCGACGAGGCCCGCGGCGAGCACCTCCGTGCCCGAGCCCGCGGCGTCGAACGTGGTCCGAGCGTTCGCCCAGTCAGCACGCACCGCGGTGGCGCTGCCGGGCATCTGGGCCGGATCGAGCCACGTGAGGAAGTAGCGCCCGAGCCGCGCCAGCATCCCGGCGCCGACGCCGACGAGCGAGGGATGGGCGAGCGCGGCGTCCAGGGTGGCGGCCACGTGAGCCTCGTCGACGCGCGCGCCGAAGCGCAGGGGCAGCCCGGTGGCGAACGGCCCGACGACGCCGGCCATCGCGGGGTCCTCACGCCCCGCGAGCGCGACGGACACGAGCAGATCGGGGCTCGGCGCCACCTCGGCGAGCGCCTCCGCGAAGGCGGCGAGCACCACCACGAACGGCGTATGCGCGTGACGACGGGCGTGACGCCTCAGCCGCGCCCACGAGGGAGCGTCGAGCGCGACCCGCACCTCGACGCGCCGCGCCGGGAGATCCGCGGCCGCGGCCGGCGCCTGCGCCAGCCCCGCGAGCCTCTCGTCCCACCAGGCATCGGGCCGCACCGCGAGCGCGCGACGCGCCTCGGTGTCGAACGTGGCGGCCACGGCGGGCAGGCGCGCGGGGCGGCCGGCCGCGAAGTCGTCGTGAAGCGAGAGCAGCTCGCCCGCCATCGACCACGCGCTCCACGCGTCGGCGACGAGGTGGTGCGCGGCGAGGAAGAGGGCGTGCCGATCGGGGCCGAGGCGGGCGACGCGGAGGCGCAGGAAGGGCCCCGTCGCGAGGTCCCACCGCGCCGCGCGCGCCTCGTCCCACCGGGCGTCCAGCGCGCGCGCGCGGGCCGCCTCGGGCAAGGCGGAGAGGTCCTCCCACGGGATGGCGAGGGCGCGCGTGGGGAGCACACGCTGCGTGGATCCGTCGACCTCGACGATGCGGAGCAGCGGGTGCCGCTCCACCAGCGCGGCGACGGCGAGGCAGAAGGCATCGGCGTCGAGCGGGCCGAGCAGCGGCACGCGCGCGGTCCAGACGGGCGGCGCCCCGGCCTGGTGGGCAAGCCAGAACCCGCGCTGGACGGGGGAGAGGGGCCAGCGGTCGGCCGGGGTGTGCACGGTAGGCGTGACGACGACTGGCGCTCCAACCACGGCGCCCTCGATCGCGCACAGCGCCGCCACGTCCGCGAGGCGACGCGCGCGGTAGAACGCCAAGGGCGAGGGCGGGACCACGCCGCCCTCGCGGAGGTGGGCGACCACGTCGAGCACGTCGACGGAGTCGCCGCCGAGGGCGAAGAAGTCGTCGTCCGGCAGCGGCGCCGCGGGGAGGCGGAGGACGGCGCGCCACGCCTCGGCCACCGTGGAGAGGAGCGGAGCCGACGGAGCAACCGCGCTGGCCGACGCCTCGATCGCGCGCCGATCGATCTTGCCGGCCGGGCTCCGCACGAGGCCGCCGACCTCGACCCGCGCCGGGACCATCCACACCGGGAGCCGCTCGGCCAGCCACGCGCGGACGGCCGCGCCGTCGACCTCCACGCCCGGGCGCGCCTCGATGCGCGCGTGGATCCGCCCCTCGGGCGCCACCACCGCCGCGTGCGCCACGCCCGGGTACCCCGTGAGCACGGCCTCGATCTCGCCGAGCTCGACGCGGTTGCCGCGCACCTGCACCTGGCTGTCCGTACGGCCCACGTACACGTAGGCGCCGTCCGCGCGCCGCCGCGCGAGGTCGCCGGTGCGGTACGCTCGGCCCACGCCGGGCAGCGCCACGAACGCGCGCGCGGTCTGCTCCGGGTCCGCGAGGTAGCCGTGCGCGATCGCGCCGCTCACGACCACCTCGCCCACCTCGCCGGGCCCCACGAGGCCCATCCCGCCGGGCTCGCAGAGCCGCACCTCCAGGCCGGCGCGCGGCCAGCCGATGGGCGTGAGCGGCTCGTCCGCCGCGGGCTCGCCCACCACCTCGTGCCACGTGGCGTTCACGATGGTCTCGGTCGAGCCGTACAGGTTCGCGAGCCGATGGCGATCCCCGAAGAACGCGCGCCACCGCCGCGTGTACGCCGCGGTCACCGCCTCGCCCCCGATGAGCACCCAGCGCACCGAGGGCAGCGCGGCCCCCGCGCCCCGATTGTCGGCCTCGCGCTGCTCCGCGGCGTCGAGCAGGTGCATCCACACCGACGGCACCGCGTTGAACACGGTGACGCGCTGGGCTTCGAGGAGCGCGAGCAGCGCGGCCGGATCACGCATGGCGTGCGGAGGCGCCGGTACGACGGTACCCCCCGCGAGCAGCGGCGCGAACATCTGCCGGATGCACCCGCCGAAGGAGAGCGACGAGGTCTGGACGAAGCGGTCCTCCGCGGTGACCCCGAGCACCACCCCGACCCAGTCGAGAAACGCGAGCACCGCCGCGTGGCCCACCGCGACGCCCTTCGGCCGCCCGCTGCTGCCCGACGTGAACATCACGTGCGCGAGCGCGCCGCGACGCACCGGCCCCTCCGCGGCCTCCTCGTCGCCGACGGCGAGGACCGGCACCCCAAAGGTGCGCGCGCGTTCGAGGAGCGCGGGCGGCGCGAGGATCACGGCGGGCGCGGCGATCGCGAGGACCTGGGCCACGCGCGCGTCGGGCCAGGACGGGTCGAGCCCCACCCACGCGGCGCCGGCGCGGAGCGTCGCGAGCACGGCGACGATCGCGTCGCCGCTCGGTGAGGCGAGGACGGCGATGCGCGGGGGCGCGGTGGTGGGGTCGAGGAGGTCGGCGGGGACTTCGGTGGGCTCGCCGATGAAGCGCACGATGTGCGACGCCAGCGCCGCCGACCGCCGCGCGAGCGTTCGGTACGTCACCACCTCGGCGCCATCGACAGCGACGCGATCGCCGACACGTTCGGCCACCGCGAGGATCCTGACGTGGAGCTGATCCGACGGGGCATCCCCGGTGGATCCTCGCGCCACCGCGGCCAACGCCGCCACGTGCTCCTCCGCCCACCCACGCACCCGCGCCGGCGAGAGGTGGCTCGTGAGGAAGTTCCACGAGAGGTGCAGCCGCCCGTCGAACACCCAGGCGACGAGGCCGAGCCGCGTGAAGCCCGAGGCCGACGCCCCGTGTATCTCCGCGATCGAACGATCTCCGATCCGCGACGGCGAGGGCAACAACGGGAAGCTGAACCCGGCCGGCGTGAGCCCGACCGGACCGTCGTCCGCGCCGCGCGACCCGAGCGCCGCTACCCCGAGGGCCGAGGCGCCCGCCTGCGATCCGACGGTCGCGAGCTCTCGCGCCACCCGACGCGCGAGCGCCGCGAGCGGCTCGCCCGGGCGCACCTCCACCCGCGCGGGCAGGCTGTCCGCGAAGGGCCCGACGATGCGCGTCACGTCGGGCACCCGCACCTCGCGCCGCCCCTGCGCCACGCGCACGACCACGTCGTGTTGCCCGCTCCACCGCCACAGGCGCTCGACGTAGCTGGCGAGCACGAGCGCCGGCAGGCTCACGTCGGCCGCGCGCGCCGCCGACACGAGCCCGGCGGTGTCGGCCTCGGAGAGCACCTCCCGTACGAACGCAGGGCCGCTCGGGGCGCGCGCCCCGGAACCGGAGCCCGGGGACGCCGGCTCCCACGGGAGCGGGAGCGGCGGCACCCCGTCGCGGTAGCGCTCGGAGGCGGCGCCGGAAGCGGAACCCACCGCCCGCAGCGCGGCCGCGGCGTCGGCCCAGGTGGCGCCGAGCGGCGTGGGGACGGCGCCGGTGCCGCGCTCGATCCCGTCCGCGACCTCGAGGAGCTCGCGCAGGACCACCTGGAGGCTCCAGGCATCGACGACCGAGTGGTGCGCGTCGAGCACGATCCGCGCCCCGTCGCTGTACACGCGGACGAGCGGCCCGCGCTCGAGATCGAAGGTGCGCGCGTGGATCGTCGCGAGCTCGGGCATGCTCCACTCCACCACCGGCGCCAGCCCGGGCGCCTCGGCCCACCCCCGCGGCCCCCGCGCGAACACCGTGGCGAGCGAGGTATGGCGCGCCGCCACGACCGCGAGCGCATCGACCAGCACCGCGCGCGCGACCGGCGGGTGCACCGTGCACGCGAGCAGCACGTTCCCGGGCACGTCGGGGAAGAAGGCGCGTTGCACCAGGAAGGTCTGCTGGGAGGGGAGGAGCTCCCCCTGGCGCTCCCCTTCCTCGGCCCCCCCGGTCCCCTCCCCCCCGCGCCGCTCCGCGCCTCCGGCCAGCGCGAGCACGATCGCGTCGACCGTGTCGTGTTCGTAGACGAGCGTGCTCGGCAAGGCGCGGCCCACGGCGCCTTCGAGGGCCTTGACCAGCTCGACGGCGGCGATCGAGTCGACACCCAGGCGGGCCACGCGGTCGTGGTCGCCCACCTCGTCCGGCGCGAGGCCGGCGGCGGCGGCCACGAGCGCGCGCACGCGGGCACGGAGATCGGCGGGCAGCGCGCCGCCGGCGGTGGGCGGGCGCTCCAGCACCACGACGTTCGGCGCCCCCGCGGCGAGCGCGAGCTCCAGCGCCGCGAACGCCCGCGCCGGCGCGAGGGGGGCGATGCCACGCGCGCGGAAGGCGGCCGCATGGCCGGCGGCGAGGCCCACGCCTGCCCAGGGCGGCCACGCGACGCTCATCCAGCCTGCCCCGTCGTGAGTCGCCTGCGTTCGCGCGAGGCGATCGAGCGCGGCGTTGGCGGCGGCGTAGCCCTCGATGCCCGCGCTCAACCCGGGGATCACCGCGGACACGGAGGAGAAGAGCACCACGAAGCCTTTCGCGGCCCCAAAAAGCCTCGCCCCTCCGATCGCCTCGGCCCCGGCCACCTTGGCCGCGAGCGCGGCGTCGTCGAGCCCGCCCGCGAGGTGGAAGACGCCGTCGAAGCCCTGGTCCGCCTCCCTCGTCGTCCCCCCCACGATCGCGGCCAGCGCCTGCTCGTAGAGCCGCGGCGCCTCGGTCGCGAGGTTCCCCGCGAGGTACACCGCGTCCCCACCGGCGCGGCGCACGTCGCCGACGAGCCGGTCCGCCTCGGGGCGCCGCCCGAGCAGCACCAGCCGCGCACCCCAGCGCCGCGCCAGCCACCGCGCGAGCGCGCCGCCGAGCCCGCCCGACGCGCCGGTGACGAGGTACCGCCCTCCCGTCCGGAGCGCGTGGACCGGCGTCTCCGGCGCGGTGACCGGTGCCCAGGCGAGCCCGCCCGCCACGTCACGCGTGACCACGTGCACCCAGCCGGTCGCGTCGGCGTCGCCCAGCCAGTGCCGACGGGGCGCACCCGCGGCGACCGGGCGGTCCTCGCGGTCGGGGCCGCCCTCCACGATCACGTGCGCGTTGGTGCCGCCGAAGCCGAAGCTGCTCACGGCGCCCAGGGCCCCCGGGATCGCGCCACCACCGAGCGTGTCCACGACCCGCAGCAGGCCGGCGATCCCTGCCGCCCCGAGCAGGTGGCCGATGGTCCCCTTCACCGCCCCGATCGGGGGCCCGTGCGGGTAACAACGGGCGAGCACGCCGCGCTCCACGGCGTCGCCCACGGCGGTGCCCGTCGCATGCGCCTCCACGAACGTCACGTCGCGCGCGTCGACCCGCGCCACCGCCAGCGCCGCGCGGATCACTGCCTCCTGCCCCGCGGGGTTGGGCGCCATCACGCCGAGCGACGCGCCGTCGTTGTTCACCGCGCTGCCGCGCAGGATGCCGAGGATACGGTCCCCGTCGGCACGCGCGCGCGCAAGGGGCTTGAGGACCACGGCGGCGGCGCCCTCTCCGAGCACGGTGCCGTCGGCGTCCGCGGCGAAGGGGCGGCAGCGCCCGGTCGGCGAGAGCGCGCCGGCCCGCGCGAAGAGCCGCGGCAGGGCGGGCCCCAGGTTGAGGTTCACGCCGCCGGCCACGGCGCGCTCGCACTCGCCGGCGCGGAGGGCCTGGCACGCGAGGTGGACCGCCACGAGCGACGCCGAACACGCCGTGTCGACGGTGAGCGCGGGGCCGCGCAGGTCGAGGTGGTGCGCCACACGCCCGGCTAGCATCGAGAGCAGGTTGCCGGCCAGGGTGCCGGGCGGGAGCTGCTCGTCGGGCTCCGCGAGGGCGTCGAGCACCGTCTCGAGGTAGGCCTGCTGCCCCGCGCCGACGTAGACGCCCACACGATCCTGGGCCCCCGCTCCTTCCCGAGCCCCGGCGCCCCCCGCGCGCTCCAACGCCTCTGCCGCCACCGTCAGGAACAGCCGCTGCTGCGGATCCATCGCGGCGGCCTCGTCCGCGGAGATGCCGAAACGCGCCGCGTCGAAGGTGGCCACGTCCGCGAGCCAGCCGCCGGCCTGGGAGCCGGCGCCGTGGGAGCCGTGGGAGCCGGCTTCGCGTGCGCCGTGGGAGCCGGGCGCGATGCGGGTCGGCCCGGCCACGAGCGCGGCGAGGTCGGCGGGCGCGTCGGCCCCGGGGAGGCGGCAGGCCGAGGCGATGATGGCGATGGCGGTGTCCGCGTGGGGCGGCGCGCTCGCTACGATCCCCTGCGGATCGGATCGTTCGAGCCACGCCGCCATGCGCCGCACGCCGTCGGCCACCAGCAGGCTGCGATGGTCGGGGGCGCGTCCGAAGCGCGCGTCGACCCGCGCGAGCAGATCGACCGCCGCGAGCGAGCCGCCGCCGAGCTCCCGGAACGTGGCGTCGAGCGCGTCGTCCGCGAGCGGGCGCCGAAGTGCCTCCTCCCATAAGCGCCGAACGGTCGCGACCGTCTCCGGGGCGGCGCCGTCCAGCGCACCCGCCTCCAGCGACGCGCGCACGAGCACCCGGCGCTTCTTGCCGCTCGTGGTGCGCTCGATGCGGTCGATCGGCACCGCCACCACGTCCTCGGCCCCCAGCCCCGTCGCGACGACGCGCCGCACGTCCGCCAACACTCGCCACGGCTCGGCGCCCTCCGCCAGCACCACGGCCACACACACGCGCTCGCCCGCGGCCCGCGCGTCCGACGTCGCGACCGCCCCCCGCACGCCCGGCACCACCTCCGCGAGCGCCTCGACGTCGTGCGCCGGCACGTTGCGCCCGTTCACGATCAGCTGGTCCTTGTCGCGCCCCACGAGCACCAGCCGCCCGTCCACCAGCGCGCCAACGTCGCCAGTTCGGATCCACTCGCCACAGCGGAGGGCAGCGGTGGCGTCGTCATCGCGCCAGTACCCCGCCGCCACGTTGGGCCCTGCCACCTGCACCGCGCCGGCCACGCCGTCGGGCAGCTCTTCGTCGCGGGCATCCACGATCCGCAGCGCCACGCCCGGGAGCGGCGCGCCCAGGTCCACGCGATCGCGCCCGCCGACCGGGAGCGTGCGCAGCCCGTCCACGGTGGCGCTCACCCCCACGGCCGCCTCCGCGAGGCCGTACATCGGCGCGTGCGCCGCCTCGGGGAGCCCCGTCAGGCGCGAGAACGCGCGGCACACGGCCGGATCGATCGGCTCCGCGCCGTTGAACAGGAACCGCAGCGTCGTCAGGTCAGGGCGCTCGCCCGTCGCGATCAGGCGTCGGTTGGCGCGCACCAGCGCGGTGTTCGTGGTCGCGGTCGTGGTGGCGCCGAAGGTGGCCACGGCGCGGAGCCACACGAGCGGATCCCCCATCGCCACGTCGGCACGCATCCGCACCTGCCGCATCCCGAGCGAGAGCGGGTACAGGTGGCAGCCGATGAGCCCCATGTCGTGGAACAGCGGCATCCACGCGAGGTCGACGTCGTCGGGCCCCACGGGCAACCGCCCCGCGAGCTGGGCGACGTTGGCGAGCAGGTTCGCGTGCGTGAGCACCACCCCCTTCGGATCGCGCGTGCTCCCCGACGAGAATTGCAACAGCGCCACCTCGGCGTCCCCGCGCGCCTCGCGGGAGGGGCCCGCGAGCAGCATGGCGGCATCGAGCGCGCCGGGCACCGGCAGATCGGACACCACGGGCCCGCCGAGCTGGGCGTGCACCCGCGCGATCCGACCCCGCTCGGCCTCCGACCCGTCGCGCGGCGGCGCCAGCGGCACCACGATCGCGCCCAGCCGCACGAGCCCCCAGAACAGCGGCACGAACGCTTCCGGATCCGCGACGAGCAGCAACACCGGCGCCCCCGGCCGCACCCCCGCCTCCCACGCGCCGCCGGCCGCACGACACGCCGCCTCCCGCACCGCCGGCCACGCGAGCGTGCCGCCCCCGACGAAGGTGATCCCGTGCGCGGGGTAGCGGGTCGCGGCGGCGTCGAGGAGCGCGTCGAGGCGCGCGGGCGGGCGGGGCATGGCGGCACGTATCGCACAATCGAGCGCGCGAACTGCGTCGTTGCGCGTCCCCCGGCGCGGACGCCGGGGGCCGGTCCGCTCCAGGCTCGCCGCGGGGCGGCTCGGTCGGCCGCCCCCGAGCGGGCGCCCGGACCGGCGCCTCCGGCGCCGCCTTCCGCGCACCTCGCGCGGGGGCCGCGTGCTCGTCCACGACTATCCCCGCCGCGAGGACCACTCGCGACGAAGCTCGGCGCGGAGGCGGAGGGCGGCCAGCGGCCCCGGCGCCCAAACCCGACTGATCTCGCCTCACTACCGCCACTGACGCCCGTTCTGTCGGGTCGGCAGCGGCGTCGCCCGCGAATTACCCGCCTTGGTCCGTCGGCGCCGCGCGAGCGCCGCCGACGAGGCCAAATCCCAACGCCAAAACCCGACAGTTCTCGCGTCACGACCGCCACTGACGCCCGTTCTGTCGGGTCGCGGCTGATGGAACGGGCGTCGGGCGGCCGACGCCCGCGGCGGTGCCTCGGCGCCGACAACGCTGGCGTGACGCCCGGCCCCTGCGTGGCGCCGACCGCCGCGTCAGGGCTCCTCTACCCGATCGCGACGTCGTAGCCGCGCATCCGCCCGCCCCGGTGAGCGATGGGGGTGAGCGATTAGGGTCAGGCCCCCTCCTTCGCGGCCGCCACCACGACATCGACTCCCACCGGGCCGATCCACGGTCGCCCACGGGCCCCGTGTCGTCGCGCCCACATCGACCGACGCCGCCAACTACGGCACCACCACCACGCTGCTCGCCGCGAGCGCAGCGGCGAGTCCGGCCCGCTCGTCGAGCCACGGGCCCGGGTTCATCGAGAGGGCGTTCGACGCGTACCACCAGTCCGCGACCACCGTGACGGTCTTCCCGCCGAGGACGTAGGTGCTGTGGGTCTCGTCGCCGAGGCGGCCTTCGAGCACCTTGTACTTGCCGTCCACCGTCACCGTGGTGTTCCCGCTCGTGTTCGGCGTCACCGCCATCAGCAGCTGCTTCTTGCCCTGCTTGTCGCCCGCCACGTCGGCCTGCGTGCGCGCGCGCGCCCACATCACCGAGAGCCCCTGCTCGGTCATCGTCTTGGACCCCGCGGGCGCCGTGTAGTCGTAGAGGATGTCGAGGTTGCCGCCCTCCACGAGGATGCCCGCCTTCGCGACGGTCGCGCCGTTGCTCTCCAGCGTGGCGCGCTGCTGCGCGACGTACAGCTTCACCGCGGCGACACACTCTTCCGTGGTCGGGAGCACCTCCTCCTTCTTGCCGCAGCCGACCGTGTCGGGCCACGCGTTGTGCATCCGCTGCACCACGTGGGTGGTGCCGCTCTTCACGTCGATGGTGATCGACGTCTCGGCGGAGTCGAAACACGCCGCGAGCAGGAGGAGCGGGAGGAAGCGCATGGAGAATCCTGTGCTGGAGGTCGGGAGCGGCCGATACGGCAGCGGCATCCTACACGCGTCGCGGCGTGCAGGTGGGCGCGGCGCTCGTCGGGGCGGGGCGGCAACGGGCTTCGGGCGACCGACGCCCGCGGCGGTGCCTCGGCGCCGGCAACGCGGGCGCGACGGTCGGCCCCCGCGTGGCGCCGACCGCCGCGCCAGGGCTCCTCCACCAGACGATCGCGACGTCGTAGCCGTGCATCCGCCCGCCCTCGGTGACCCCCTCGCGTTCCAGACCCGACAAATCTCGCGTCACGACCGGCAGTGACGCCCGTTCTGTCGGGTCGTCGGGGCCATCGCTCCCGAATTGTCCGCCTTGGCCCGTCCGCGATTGCGCTGGCGACGCCGCGAATGCCCCCTCCCGGCCCCGAAACCCGACAGATCTCCCGTCACGACCGCCAGTGACGCCCGTTCTGTCGGGTCATAGGCGGAGCCCCTCGTGCGCGAGACGCTCCTGGCCGGCGGCGAAGACCGCATCTCGGTCGTGACCGTCGCCCGACGGATCCTCACGGCGATCTCGCCCCGGGGCCGTGGCGGCGCCGCCTCGGCGACGGGCACCGCGGCCCACGCCGGTTGCCCAGACAAATACCTACGCAACCAGACGAACTACCGCGCGAGGTAGATCCGCTTCGTGCCGCCCTCCAGCACGTACATCGCCGAGTGTTCGGGGTCGACGATGGCGAGCAGCGCGTCGTAGTAGCCGCCGTTCTCGACACGGAACTCGTGCTCGGAGAGCCAGCGGCCGTCGAGCGCGGGGTTGGCCGCGATGTGGTACCGCGGCCGCGTCCCGCGCGCGAAGGTGGCGGCGCCGCCCTCCGCGACGATGAAGCGTGGGTCGAGCAGCCGCTCGAAGCGGGTCGGCAGCTTGTCGCGGACCCGGTCGCGGTCGTGCGGCGCCTCGAGCCAGCGGCGGAGCTTGGCGCGCTCCTCCCGCTTCACGAAGCTCGACACGAACAGCTCTTCGATGGTGGGATCCAGGCTCGCTCCTTCCGACGTCGGCCCCGCCTATCCGGAATGCCTCCGCCGCGGTGTGCGCGCGCGGCCACGAGGCGTCGAACGCGGGTACGGTGGCCCCATGCGTCCCCTTCCCGCGGTGGTCCTCGCGCTCGCCGCGGCGTGTACCGGCCGCCCGGCGTTCGTGTGCCCGGCGGCGCCGGTGGTCGGCGCCGAGCAGGTGCTGGCGCCCGGTCGCGTCGTGCTGCTCGGCGAGATGCACGGCACCACCGAGGCCCCCGACATCGCGGGGCGGCTCGCGTGCCAGGCGGCAGCGGCGGGCCACGCCGTGTCACTGGGCCTGGAGGTGCCGACCACGCTCCAACCCGCCTTGGACACGCCACCGAGGACCCTCGCCGCGGCCACCGCGCTGATGGCCGACCCGTTCTGGCTCCGCGCGGACCAGGACGGACGCAGCAGCGTTGCGATGCGCGATCTGATCCTGCGCGTCGGAGAATGGCGCACGGACGGAGCCGACATCACGCTGTTCGCGTTCGACATCGGCCGGGGTGAGCCGGGAGAGCGGGACGCGTGGATGGCCGAGCGGGTGCGGCGCGAGGCCAATCGCAGGCAGGAGGGCGTCGTCGTGGCGCTCGTCGGGAACATCCACCCCCGCCGCGGGCCCCATGCCGCGGAAGGCCTCGACTTCACCCCGATGGGCGCACACCTGGACGCGCTCGGGAGCCGACTCGTGTCACTCGACCTCGCGCATTCCGGTGGCACCGCGTGGGCGTGCTACAGCGGCGAGGGATGCCAGAAGAAGCTCCTCGGGGGCAGGGATCGCGGTCCCACACAATTCGTGGAGCTGTTCGGCGAGCCAGACCGCCGCGGGTTCGACGGGAGCTACTACGTGGGGCCGATCGCGGCGTCGCCGCCGGCGCGGAGCCGATAGGTCACCACGCGAACGCCAGCCCCACCCCGAGCCCCAACGACGCCACACCCGCCACCGCCCAGCCGACGGTCAGGCCGTTGGTCGTGTCGCGGAGCGCGGTCAGCTCGGCATCCGAGAGCCCGTTGTCCTCGTCCCGGAAGGTGGCGACGGAATTGGCCGCGACCCCGTAGAGCACGCCGGTGGTCACGATGGAGGCCGCGGTCAGCGCGATCATCGGCACCCGCGCTGGGCGACGGGCCGGGGCGGCGGACGGGAGCGCGCGCGTGGTGCGCTGAACCGGCGCCTTTGCCGAGAGGGTGGAGGGCGCGGCCCACGCCCCGAGGTCATCCCCCGGCCAGACGTAGCGGGTCTCCACCACGGCCCCCTGCCCGTCCACCTGTTGGATCACCGTCGCCCTGCCCGCGGGCGCCGCCGTGTGGGCCAACCCGTCGACCTCGAGCCACCCCGAATCCAACGTCACCAACGCACGGGAAGACGGCTCCCGCGCGAGGAGCCCGGCGTGGGAGAGCAGATCGCGGATCGGGTGCCCGGCGGGGTACAGCGCGAGGGACAGTTGGTAGCCGGGATCGGCGGACAGGAGCCCGGCCAACGCGGGGGCGATCCGACTGTCCTCCTTCTGGAGGAACGCGGCGGTCGCCATGACCCGGTGCACCGCGCCCACGGCGGGGCCGGAGAGCGGCTCGTTCACACACTCCAGCCGGCGGAGCAGCGTGTCACGCGCGGCGAAGAACCCCTCGGTGTCCATCTTGGTGACATTCAGGTCGGCAGACCCCACAACGTCCATCACGCCACGGGAGCTCCACGTCTGCGCGCACTCCGCGAGGGGGGCGGCGGCGGCGAGGGACGCGAGCGCGAGAAACATGGGGTCGGCCTCGTTTACAAGGTACCATGCGGGCCGCCCCGGGCGGCGCTAATCGTCGTTACGCACGATCACTGGATGCGCCACCGCCTCGTCCGGCGCCCACGTCTCGAGATCCACCGCGCCCTGCGACCGCGTGCGCAGATCGCGCACCTCGTGCTCGGCGCGCTCGGCGCCCGCCGGGAACCACACGTACGGGATGCCCTTGGCGTCGGCATACTCGATCTGCTTGCCCCACTTGAGCGGGCGGTCGAACACCTCGGTGGCGATGCCACGCGCGCGCAGGGACTCGGCGGCGGCGCGGGCCTCGGGGCGGGCCTCCTCGGTGGCGAGGGCCACGAGCACGCACGTGGGCGACTTGCGCGACATGTCGAGCTTGCCGCGCCCGAACAGCCGGCCGAGGATGCGGGAGAGGCCGATGGACACGCCGATGCCCGGGAGCTTGTCCTTGCCGACGGAGGCGAGGTTGTCGTACCGGCCGCCGGAGCAGACGGAGCCGAGCTGTTCGTGCCCCACCATGACACCCTCGTAGACGACGCCCGTGTAGTAGTCGAGCCCGCGCGCGATGCGCAGGTTGGCGACCACGCGGCCGGCGGGCAGGCTCGCGGTCTCGCGCAGGACGAGCTCCATCTCGGAGAGGCCCTCCTGGAGCAGCGGATCGGAGTAGCCGAGCGCCTCGATGCGCCGCAGCACGGCGAGATCCGACCCGGAGATGCTGGCGAGGTCGAGGCACCGCTGCGCCGTGGCGGTCGGCAGGCCAGTGACCAATTCGAGCTCGGCGAGGGTCTTGGCGGGGCCGAGCTTGTCGAGCTTGTCCATCACGCGGAGGGTGGCGGACAGGTCGGTGATGCCGAGCGCGCGGTAGAACCCTTCGAGGATCTTCCGGTTGTTCACCTGGATGGACACGGGCGGGATCGGCAGATCGTCGAGCACCTCGCGCATGAGCATGGTCATCTCGACGTCCCACCACACGGGCAGGTTGTTCAGGCCGATGACATCCGCGTCCGCCTGGTAGAACTCGCGGAACCGCCCGTCCTGCGGGCGCTCGCCGCGCCACACGCGCTGGATCTGGTAGCGCTTGAACGGGAAGGTCAGGTCGTTCTTGTGCTGGACGACGTAGCGCGCGAAGGGGATCGTGAGGTCGAAGTGCAGGCCGAGGCCGCTCGAGTCGGCCTCGTCCTCCGCGTGCAGGCGGCGCAGGACGTAGATCTCCTTGTCGGTCGCGCCCTTCTTCACGAGGGTCTCGAGCGGCTCGACGGAGCGGGTCTCGACGGGCACGTAGCCGTGCAGCTCGTAGCGGCGCCGGATGCGATCCATGAGGTCCTGCTCGACCATGCGCTGGTGCGGGAGCCACTCGGGAAAACCGGTGAGCGCGCCGACGGTGGGCTTTGCCATGGGATCCTTCCGGGGAGAGGGCCGGGGAGCTAACCCGCGTGGCGCACGGATGGCGATAAGCTCCCGCTCCCGATGCGCCCTCCCCGCTCCTCCGCGCCCCCCCGCTCCTCTGGGCCCCTTCGCTCCTTCGAGACGCGCGAGCTCGTCCTGGTCGGCGGCGGCCACGCCCACGTGCAGGTGCTCCGCCGCCTCGTGATGGCGCCGCGGCCCGATCTGCGCACGACCATCGTGCTCGACCGCCCGCTCGCGTTGTACTCGGGCATGGTGCCCGGCGTGGTGGCCGGCCAGTATCGCCCGCACGAGGCCGAGATCGACGTGTGGCCGCTGGCCCGCCGCGCGGGGGCGCGCATCGTGGACGCCGCGGCGACGGGGATCGACACGAACGCCGCGCGCCTGCTCGTCGAGGGCCGCCCGCCGATCGCCTACGACGCCGTGAGCTTCGACGTGGGCGCGACCGTCGCGGGGCTCGACATCCCTGGCGTGCGCGAACACGCGGTGCCGACGCGGCCCATCGGCCGGTTCGTGGAGCGCATCGACGCGGCGATCGCGGCGCTCGGCGCCACGCCGCGGATCCTCGTGGTCGGCGCCGGCGCGGGCGGGGTGGAGGTGGCGTTCGTGTTGCGGCACCGCACGCGCGGCGAGGTGACGCTGCTCGAGGCGGGGGACACGCTCCTGCCGGGGTGGACCGCGGGCCTGGGCCGCCGGGTGCGGGCCGCCGCGGAGCTGCGTGGCGTCACGATCCGCACGGGCACGGCGGTCACCCACGTGGAACCAAATCGGGCCCACGTCACGGGCGGCGATCCCCTCCGCTTCGACCTCCTGGTGTGGGTCACCGGCGCCGCGCCCCACCCGTGGATGGCCGCGTTGGGGCTCCCGACCGATCCGCGGGGGTTCCTCCGCGTCGGGGCCACCCTCCAGGTGCCCGACCACCCAGCAATCTTCGGCGCCGGCGACTGCGTGTCGCTCGACGGGCACGCGCTCGCAAAGGCCGGCGTCTACGCGGTGCGGCAGGGCCCCGTGCTCACCGACAACCTGTTCGCGCGGCTCTCCGGGGCCCCCCTGCGCGCCTACACACCCCAGCGCGGCTTCCTCACGCTGTTGAACCTCGGCGACGGCGTCGCCATCGGCGCGAAGGGGCCGCTCGCGTTCGGGGGCGCGTGGGCGTGGCGCTGGAAGGACCGCATCGATCGCGCGTTCATGGCGCGTTTCCAATCGATCGCGGTGGATGACACACCCACGTTCACGCCCATGTCGGGGGAGGAGATGGTGTGTGGCGGGTGCGCGGCCAAGGTGGGGCCCGGCGAGCTGTCGCGGGCCCTCGCGCGCCTGGACGTCCCGCTCGATCCGAGCGTGGAGCTCGGGCTCTCCCACCCCGACGACGCCGCGGTCGTGCGCACCCCCGGCGGCGACCGCGTGGGGCTCACCATCGACGCGTTCACCGCCTTCTACGACGATCCCTGGATGGTGGGGCGCATCGCCGCGGTCAACGCCGTGAACGATCTGTACGCCAAGGGGCTGACCCCGCGGTGGGCCCTGGCGTTGGTCGGCATCCCCGACGAGGGGCCACGCGCCACGGAAGAGACGTTGTTCCAGGTGATGCACGGCGCGCGGGTCACGCTCGACGCGCTCGGCGTCACGTTGGTGGGGGGCCACACCCTCCGCACCGACGGGCTGCAGGTGGGCTTCACCGTGGCGGGGATCGCCGAGGGGCCGCTGCGCACCCAGGACCTGCTCGCCCCGGGTGACGTGCTGATCCTGACCCGGGCGCTCGGCACGGGGGTGTTGTTCCACGCCCACGCGGCGGGCCGGGCGCGCGGGCCGTGGGTGCGGGCGGCGATCGCGCGGATGACGCGCTCGCATCGGGACGCGGCGGCCATCGCGTGGCGCTTCGGCGCGCGCGCCGCCACCGACGTGACGGGCTTCGGGCTCGCCGGGCACCTCGCGGAGATGGCGCGGGCGAGCGGCGTGGGCGCCACCGTGTCGCTCGACGCGCTGCCGGTGTTGCCGGGGGTCGCCACGCTCCTCGCGCAGGGCGTTCGGAGCACGTTCCACGCGCAGAACACCGCGGCCCGCCGCCACGTGTCCGGCGCCACGGCGGACCCGCGCACCGAGCTGCTCTACGACCCGCAGACCGCGGGGGGGCTCCTGTTCGCGGTGCCCGCCGCCGCCGCGAGCGCGGTGGTGGCGGCGTTGCACGCGATCGGGGAGGCCGACGCGTGCGTCATCGGCACGGTGACGGCGGGCAGCGGGGTGATCGTCGAGGGGTGAGCGCCGGGGCGATCAGGGCGCGATCTCCCACTGGTACGGGCCCCACCGCACCTTCGCCGTGGCCCCGTGCGCCCGGATCCACGCCGCGCGCGGCTCGTCCACGTGGGTGGCCACGAACGCGAGCAGGTCCCCGAAGTCGCTCCGATACAACTTGCACAGGTACGGCAGCGTGAGGGTGCCCTCGCCCACCACCACCTCGCCGTCCAGGTAGCTGCGCGTCGCGAGGGCCAGCTGCGCGTCGAGGCCCGCGGCGGTGTAGGCGCGGATGGGCGGGCACGAGCGCGCGCCGCAGTTGAGCGCGAAGTGGGCGCGCGGGTCGAGCCGCGCGGGGGCCCAGGCAAGGCGCGGATCGCTGGCCGCGAGGGGCCGCCAGAGCGTGAAGGGGGCGCGGCGGTTCGTCCGCACGATGCCGTGCTCCATGACGTGGAGCGACACGGGCCGGCCCCCGACGACCCACCCGACCTCCCGGAAGAAGCCGCGGTATCGCCGGAGATTGCCGGTCATCCCCCGCTCGCGCACCGCCGACTTCACGCGGGCGTTGTACAGGTTCAGCCAGAACGCGAGGCGCGCGTCATCGCCGGGGATCGCGCCCGGATCGACGTCGGCGAGGCGCGCCAGCCGCGCGCCCAGGTCCTCGCCGGCACGCGCGGCCGAGAGGAACTCCGCGGCGAGCTCAGCGGCGGCGCTCGTCCTCGTCCTCGTCCCGCATCAGCTCCTCGCGCGACTTCTTGGGCCGCACGAACATCTGGCTCACCTGCTCGGCGCCGGCGACCACGGCCTCCTTGGGGGAGATGTCCTTCCGGCCCTTCTTGCGCAGCAGCACGATGCCGAGCACGAGGAAGAGCAGGAGGAAGAAGCCCCCGCAACAACAGAGACTGCTCAGGAGGGAGACGATGACGGTGAGGCTCATGACCGGCGACTCTACACCAAAGACCGCGCCGCCGAAACCGCCCCCGGGGAGCTTTTCGGAAACTGCGGCGCCGCCGCGGCGCCCCTTGGCGCGCCGGGTGCGCGCGGGGTGGACGCGCTCGCGGGGCCCAGCTACCGTCGCGGGCCGCGATTTGCCGCGGCGGAGGTACCGTCCGTGCTCGAGCGCACCCCGTCCGTCCCGCGCGTCGTGAGTTGATGGATCACGTCCGCTTCACCGAGACCATGCACGGCTGGCTCTCGCCCTCGGTCGCCGCCTCCCACGAGGACGCCGCGCGCGCCGGTCGTGCCGAGAGAACGCGGGGCCTGTTCGTCCTCACCGTCGTCACCCCCGATGTCGACGCGCTCGTCGCCGACCCGACCCACCGCTCGCCGGCGTTCGGGTGTGTCCTGTTGCCCGCGCTGCACCCACGCCCGCTCCAGGTGACCCATGGGCACCTGGACCTGTTCGTGGACACGGAGGTCGGCAGCCGCGTCCTGCACATGCGCTACGGGCTCCGGCTCGAAGCGGAGGGCGGCGCCCGCTACTACCTGCGCGGGATCAAGGAGATCGTGCGGCGGCGCTGGTGGCCGACGGTCGCCATCGACACGACCACCCTGTTCACCGACGTGTACGCGGGTGACAACGCCGACGGCACGCCGATCCTGAGGGGCGTGCTCGTCATGGGCCCGGGCGGCGTGCTCGCCCAGGGCCTGTCGTTTCGTGGCGAGGGCGGGTGGCTCGGCTTGCGTGGCATCGTCCGCTACCTCACCTACTACGTGGCGAGGGTGGCCCAAGTGTACTCCGGCCCGCGCACCGCGCCGCTCCGCCTCGCCGCTCCCAAGTGAACCGGGCGGCCCACGCCACCGCACTCCACCGATACCGGCCGAGCTACACGCCGGCGAGCTCCTCTTCCAACAGCTCGGTGCGGCGCTCCTCCAGCCGTCGGCCCAGGTCCTCGAGCTGGCTCTCGGACCATTGGCGCTCCACCTGCGGGAAGATCTGGTTCTCTTCCTCGTCCAGATGGTGCAGGAGCGTGTCCTCCAACGCCTTGAGCCGGCCGTGGAACAAGGGCCCGCCCACGTCGGTCTCGGCGAGGTCGTCACACAACGCGTCGACCGCGTCGTGCTCGGCGATGGCCTCCTCCACCGGCTCCACCAGCCCGTTCACGGCACGCGCGGCCGGGTAGAACAGCTCCTCCTCGATCTGGGTGTGGACGATCAAGAGCTCTTCGAGCTCGTCGAACAGCTCCTGGAGTTGGTCGACGTCGGCGGTCGCGCCGAGCCGCGCGAACAGGTCCTTGAGCCTGTCATGATCCTGACGCAGAATTTCCGTGGCCTTCATCGGTTCTCCTCCACTGCCGTCTGTACGCGCAGCCCGTTCCACCTAGCCGCACAGAGAGGCCTGCCAAGCGCGGCGGCGAGGGTGGCTTGCCGAGCGGACCGTCCCGTGTCGACGGCAAGCGAGGTGTTCGGCGCGGATGAAGATGTTAGATTGGGGGGGATGATCGTGGCGTCAAAACCCGAGCGGGCAACCGCCCACGCGCTCCTCGGCAACGCCGTGGTGTCCGGCGCGCCGCCGCAGGAGATCGCCGTCTCGATCGACCGCGCCTTCGCCCAGCTCCTCGTCGGGCTGGGCCGTTGGGTGGGGGACGAGAGCGCGCGTGTGTTGTTGGAACGCGCGGTCGACGAGGCACGAGCGCGGCGCCCCTGGCTGACCGGGCTCCGCGTGGCACCCACGGCCGGCCGCTGCCTCGCCGGGCTCGACGAGCGGATCGACGGCCTGTCCGCGGACGAGCTGGTGGGATCGATGGAGGAGCTCCTCGAAGAGCTCATCCGACTCTTGGCCCGATTCATCGGGGATGACCTGGCCTTGCGGATCGTGGTCCGCGGATGGCCCGCCGGTCCTTTGGCCGGCACGGAAGGAGATTCGCGATGACGAAGGAGCAAGTCGAGATTCGTCTGCTGCCCACCGGTGTGCCCGGCTTGGACACGGTGCTGGGCGGGGGGCTTCCCGAGTTCTCCTTCAACATCATCGCGGGGGAGGCCGGCGCCGGCAAGACCACGCTCGCCCAGCAGATCGTCTTCACGAACGCCACGCCCGACCGGCCCGCGCTCTACTTCACGGTGCTCGGCGAGCCCACGCTCAAGTTGTTGCGCTATCAGCAACAGTACAGCTTCTTCGACGCCGACCGCGTCGGGACCGACGTTCGCTACATCAACCTGAGCCAGGAGCTGTTGAACGGGGATCTCGGCCAGGTGCTGGCGCGGGTGGTCAAGGAGGTCGAGGCCGCGCGGCCCAGCCTCGTGGTGGTCGACTCGTTCCGTACCGTGACGGACCATCCGCACCCCAACAGCGCGATGAACCTGGAGCACTTCGTCCAGACGCTGGCGTTGCAGCTCACCACCTGGGAGGTGACCTCCTTCCTCATCGGCGAGTACACCGCCAACGAGTCCCGCAACCCCGTGTTCACCGTGGCGGACGGCGTGATGTGGCTCTCGCAGACAGCGGAGCGCCACTCGACCGTGCGGCAGGTGCAGGTGGTGAAGATGCGCGGCATGGCGGTGATGCCCGGCTTCCACACCTTCCGCATCTCGAAGGAGGGCGTCCGCATCTTTCCCCGGATGTTCCAGCGGGAGCCGCCGTCACCGCGCCCCATCATCGAGAGGCCGGTCCGCCGCCTCTCGTCCGGGATCAAGGGCCTGGACGAGATGTTGGGGGGCGGCTTCCCCGCGGGGGACGCGATCCTGCTCTCCGGCGCCAGCGGCACCGGAAAGACCACCTTCTCGAACCACTTCATCGCGGCGGCGCAGCAGGCGGGCGAGTCCGCGGTGATGGCGATCTTCGAGGAGAACCCGACCGACTTCATCGCGCGCGCCCAGCAGATCGGGCTGGACCTCGAAGCGATGCGGATGTCGGGCCGCCTCAAGGTCTTGTACCTGCGCCCGCTCGACCTGTCGGTCGACGAGACCCTCCTCGCCATCAGCGACGCCGTGGCCGAGGTCGGCGCCACGCGCGTGGTGATCGACTCGCTCTCCGGCTTCGAGCTGGCGCTGGCCCCGACCTTCCGCACCGATTTTCGCGAGGCGATGTACCGGCTGGTCAGCACGCTCACGGGCACCGGGGTGACCGTGATGATGACGCTCGAGGTCACCTACGAGCCCACCTCGTTGTCCACGAGCACCCAGAACGTGTCGTTCCTCTCCGACGACATCATCGTGCAGCGGTTCGTCGAGCTCGAAGGCGAGCTGCGCACCGTGGTCACCGTCATGAAGATGCGCGGAAGCCACCACAGCCGCGGTTTGCGCGCCTACCAGATCTCTTCGCGCGGTGTCGTGCTCGGAGAGGTGATGAAGGAGTACCAGGGCGTGATCACCGGGGTGCCGCGGTTCGACCCCCGGCCGCGCAGCTTTCCGTACCCGGGCCTCTCCGAGCAGGAGGCGGCGGTGCTCGACGTGCTCGTTTCAGCGCGGCGCGAGCTCAACGAGGAAGACCTCGTGACCACCGCGAACATCTCCCCGGGGGACCTGCGGGACGCCCTCGCTCGGCTGGTCCGGCTCGACTATGCGATCCGAGTCCAGCGGGACGGCGCCGAGGCTTACCGGGCCTTGGCCCGGCCCGTCCCATGGTAGACGAGCTCGATCGGCCCGTTTCTCCCCCTCCGGAGGACAACTCTCCTCCCGAAGCGGCGTTCCGCCCAGCCGTGGCCCCCCTCCTCCGACTCGCGGCCACCGCTCTCGGTGCCCAGGCCACCTTCCTGGTGCTCCGAGGCCCCGCCCCCCACATCCTCGCCTCCCACGGGGTGGCCCTCCCGCCCGGGGCACCGCTCCCGCCCGCGCTGCAGGACAGACTCGAGGGCGCGCTCCGCCGCGCGCTCGACGAAGAGGACGGGGGCGCCGAGGTCCGCCTCGACCCGCCGCTGGTGGTGGGGGCCGACCACTTCCACTTCTTCACCGCGGGCGCGTTCACGGGGCTCGGCAAGCCCGGGTGCCTCGTGGCGCTGCGATCGTCGGCCCCCGAGGGTGGGCCTCTCGCCGACCGCGCGACGCTCGCCGACCTCGCCGACCTCGCGGGCGCCGCCCTCGACCACGATCACGAGGACGAGCGGGTGACCCACGCCTCGCGCCTGGTGACCCTCTCGCCCGACGGGATCCTGGTCCACGTGGACGGGGTCCTCGTGATGGCGAACGCGGCGGCCGCGCGGCTCGCGGGCGCGCCCTCGGAGCAGGCCCTGGTCGGCCGCCCCCTCTCCCTCCTGCTGGCCCCGCCCTATCTGAAGTCCGTGGGCGCGCGGATCACCGCCCCCACCTCCGAGGCGCCGCCACGGATGGTGCTCGAGCGGCTGACCCGGCTCGACCGCACGACGGTAGAGGTCGAGGTCGCGGAGATGCCGTACGTCTTCCACGACGAGCCCGCCGTGCTCCTCGTGCTCCGCGACGTGACCGAGCGGCTCGCCGCCGAGGCCGCCATCCGCCGCAGCGAGGCCCAGCTCCGCCTGCTGGTCGAGCGGCTTCCGGCCGTCGCCTGGGCAACCGACGCCAGCCTGAACATCGTTTCCATGTTCGGGGCGCGCCGCACCACTCCGCGCGCCGAGCCCCCGATCGGGCACCACGTCGCCGTGCTGCTCGGGCATCTCGCCGCGGAGGAGGGGGTGGCGGCGCACCGGCACGCGCTCCAGGGCGATGCCGCCACGTTCGACGTGTGTTGGAGCGGGCACACCTTCGGCGCACGGGTGGAGCCGCTCCGGGCGCCGGGCGGTGAGATCACCGGCACGCTCGGGGTCGCCCTCGACCTCACCGAGCGCATGCAGTCGGAGGCCAGGGAGCGGGAGATCCACGTGCTCTCCGTGCTCGCCCGCCTCGCCGGGGGTGTCGCCCACGAGATGAACAACGTGCTCGGCGCCATCATGGGCTACGCGGCCAGCCTGGAGGGAGAGCCCCTCTCGCCGCCGGTCCGCCAGCGCATCCAGCGCATCACCGACGCGTCGCGGCGCGGGAGCGGCCTCACGCGCCGGCTCCTGGGGTTCGCGCGCGAGGGCCTCTACGAGCGGACCCGCTTCCCCGTGAACGAGCTCGTCGAGACGCTCGCGGAGCGGCTCCGCCTCGAGACCCCGCCGGGCATCGTCATCCGCGTGCGCACCGCCGCCGAGCCGCCCTGGGCCGAGGGAGACCCCGCCCAGCTCCGCGAGGCGCTGCACGCGTTGTGTGTCAACGGTGTCGAGGCCATGCCCCACGGCGGGACGCTCATCCTGACGGTGTCCACCACCGGTGTCGCGGGAGAAGCGGGGAGCCGCGTCTTCATCGACGTGCGGGACACGGGTGTCGGGATGGACGAGCAGCTCACCCAACACGCGCTCGAGCCGTTCTTCACGACCAAGCCGCTCGGCGCCGGCGATGGCCTGGGCCTGCCGATGGCGTACGGGATCGTGGCCCGCCACGGCGGCCAGCTCGTGCTCGAGAGCGCCCCCGGCCGCGGCACCGTCGCGCGGGTGTCGCTGCCCACCGTGGCGCCGCCGCCCCCCGTTCCGGCCCCGGTCCGGCGCATTCCCACCTTGCGCCAGGCCAGCCGCCGGGTGCTGCTCGTCGATGACGACGAGTGGGTGCGCGAGTCCTCCTCGGATCTGCTCGAGGCCGCCGGCTACGAGGTCGTGGCCGCCGCGGACGGCCCCACCGGCCTGCGCCACTTCCAGGCCGCCCCGCAGTCCTTCGCCTTCGTGCTGCTCGACATGCGCATGCCGGGCATGGACGGCGCGGAGGTGCTCCGGCGGATGATCGCGATGGACCCCGACGCACGGATCGTCCTGTGCTCCGGCTACACGAGAGACCAGGTCGGTCCAGCCCTCTTCTCGCTCGGCCGGGTGGGTTTTCTGGAGAAGCCCTTCGATCTGCAGCAGCTGAACGCGCAGGTTCGGGCGCTGGAGGACGAGGCCTGATCCGGAGAGGAACCATTCCTCTCAAGTCCGCGGATCTCCCGCCGACTCGCAGCCCATGACCATCTCCCTCGGCTTCCGCCCCCGATCGACCCGCACCCGCCTCCGCATGGCGGAGCTCCTTCGCGACGCGCCCCCGGTCGTGGCCCTCGGCTTCGACGACGACGGCTGGACCGCGGCATGCCTGCGCATCGGCGGCCGCACGCCCGTGTGGGCCTCCACCGGTGACCCCGCGCCCTGCGCCGACGCGCTCGCAAATCTCGGGCTCCCCGGCCTGGGCGAGGGCCCGGCGGCCGCGACGCTCCGCGGCGATCTCACCTGGGCCCCCCGGTGGAGCCGCGCCCTGGCGCACGTGCCGCCGCCGATCCCGCTCCCCAAGGGCCCCCTCGTCACGATCCTGCTGTGCACGCGCGATCGCGCCGACGTGCTGCCGCGCACCCTCGCCGCCGCGCAGGCCCAGTCGTGGCCGTGCGAGGTGCTGGTGGTCGACGACGGGAGCACAGACGCGACCCCGATCCTGCTCGGTCAGCGGCCGGGCGTCCGGTTCGTGCGCCGGGCGCGGAGCCAGGGCAAGGCGTCGGCGCTCGCGGCCGGGATCGCGGCGGCGCGCGGGGCCGCGGTCCTCGTGCTCGACGAGGGGGATCAGCTCCTGCCCGGCGCCGTGCGGGTGCTCGCGACGGCGCTGTTCGCCGACTCCACGCTCGCCGCCGTGTGGGGGGACACCGTGGCCTGCGACCCGATCACCGGGGCGCCGACCACCCTCGACGCGGCGTGCCGATTGCCCTCCGCGCTCGTCGGCCTCGTCGCCCAGCATCGCGCGCCCGCCCGGCCCGGCGCGACGCTGGCGCGCACGTCGGTGTGGCGCGCGGCCTTTCCGATGGGGTCGACAGGCATCGACGATGTCGACCGCGACCTTCCCCGCGCGCTCGCGGCCCTCGGCCCGGTGGCGACGATCCCGCTCCCGGTCCTGCTGCACCACGGGCCCCCCTTGCACGCGGGGCACTCCCCCTCCCTGGTGGCCCCGGCGACCCCGCGCTCGCGCCGCGCTGGCGCGCTCCTGGTCGTCGACGACGGCGACGACGGCGCTCTCGAGACCACCCTGGCGCTCCACGCGAGCGGCCAGACGCTGTTCGTCTCGCTGGAGGTGCCCCGCGACCCGCTCGACGACGTGGCCCACTTCTGGCCGGGCACCTACGCCTCCCAGACGCGCCTGAACGCGTGGGCTGGGCACGGGGGCCCGCTGCGCCTCGCGCTCACGTCCGCTCCCGGCTGGGCGCCGCCGCCGGTGGACGAGCCGGGGTGGCTGCCCGATCTTCGGGCGCCCGAGGCGGTGCTCGCCGTCGCCGCGGCGCTCGGGTGGGCCCCCCCGCTACGGTCCCGCCCCGGCCTGCCCCAGGTGCACGGGCCCATCTCCCGCTGCGCGTGGCAGGTGCGCCGCGCGCTCGACGGGGGGCGCCCGCATGAAGCGCTGGTGCCCCTGGGCGTGCTCCTCACCACCCTCCCCGGGTGGCGGGGCGCGTGGCGCCTCGCGGCGGAGACCTACGCCGCGCTCGGACAGTCCGCCGAAGCGAGCGCCTGCCGCGCGCGGGCGGGCGTCTCGATGGACCGGAACGCCTACTCCTGCTGACTCACTTGGGAAGCCTGCTGACTCACTTGGGGAGGGAGTGACGCACCAACGGCGCCGAGAACGAGGCGCCGCCGATGTCGACGTACATCTGCCCCTCGGTGACCGACAACGCCATGGTCGTGCGCCGCTCCACCTTGGCCGCGCAGTCCTCGACAAAGGAAGGGTCGACCTCGACGATCGTGACCCGCTCGGACGCGTACACCTTCTGCCCGGCGAGCGTGCGGAAATACGGCCCCGTGTCCTTGTGGCAGTACACCACGACACGATTACAGGCTTTGCTCGCCCGGTGCAGCCGCGGCGCGTCCGGCGTGCCCACCTCGATCCAGACCCGCAGCTGCCCCGTCAGGTCGCGCACCCAGACAGCGGGCTCGTCCGCGTTGGAGAGGCCCTGGGAGAAGGCGATGCCCTCCTCGTACTCGAGCGCGTACGCGAGCACGCGGGTGAACATGTACTCGGCGGTCTCCGACGGGTGGCACGCGACCTTGAGCGGGAGCGTGGTGTACACGCCCCGATCGACGTCCGAGAGGGAGAGGTCGAACACGTGCACGGTCGAGGAGAGGGCCATCGGGAGGGGCTTATCGCGCGGCGGGAGGGTTAAGAGGCGCGGCAGACCGCCCGAGGCTTGATGATCATCACCGACTCCGAGACCCTTGCCACCTTCTGCGGCGCCCTGCGCGGCGCGCCGTACATCGCGGTGGACACGGAGTTCTTGCGCGAGCGGACCTACTACGCCCAGCTGTGCCTCGTGCAGGTCGCCTACGGCGAGCACGCCGCCGTGATCGACCCGCTCGCGCGCGGCCTCGATCTCGGGCCGCTCCGGGAGCTCCTGCTCGAGCCGACGATCATGAAGGTGTTTCACGCGGCCACGCAGGACCTCGAGATCTTCTTCCAGAAGATCGGCTCGGTCCCCGCGCCGGTGTTCGACACGCAGATCGCCGCGGCCGCGTGCGACAAGGGCGATCAGCCCGGGTACGCCACGCTCGTCCACAACCTGCTCGGCATCGACCTGGACAAGGCCTCCCAGGCGACCGACTGGTCCGTGCGCCCCCTCACCGAGCGGCAGGTCACCTACGCCCTCGGCGACGTGACGCACCTGTGCCGCCTCTACGAGCTGCTCGTGGCCGAGCTCGCCGAGCGGGGCCGCGCCGCGTGGGTGGCCCAGGACATGGCCTCGCTGCTCGACGAGCGTCGCTACAAGGTCGATCCGCGTGAGGCCTACCGTCGGCTCCGTCTGCGCGGCCCCTCCCCGAAGACCTTGTGTGTGCTCCGCGAGCTGGCCGCGTGGCGCGAGGAGACCGCCATGGAGCGGGACCTGCCGCGCCCCTGGGTCGTGCACGACGACGCGCTCGTCGAGATCGCGCAGCACCTCCCCGACGACATCGAGCAGCTCGCGCGCGTCCGCACGATCAAGCCCGGCGTCGCGCGCGGCGCCGACGGGAAGACCCTCCTCGCGATCGTGCGCCGCGCCCTCGCGTTGCCCGAAGATACCTGGCCCGTCATCCCCGACCGCCGCCCTCCCCTCGAGGGCCACGAGTCGCTGGTGGCGCTGTTCCAGGCCCTGCTCCGGCTGCGCTGCGAGGCGCACGGCGTGGCGACCCGGATGGTGGCCAGCCGGGAGGACCTCGATCTGCTCGCCACCGTCGAGGCGCCGGAGATCCCGTGCCTCTCGGGCTGGCGCCGGGAGCTGTTCGGCGCCGACGCGCTCGAGCTGCGCGCCGGGCGGTTGGCGCTCACCGGAAAGGACGGCACCGTCGTCGTGGCGCGGATCGCCGGGTAGCGCTACGGCGCGGCGACCTTCAGCATGAAGCCCTGGTAGCTCTTGCCGTCGTCGCAGAAGAGGCGCCCCGCGTAGAACCCCTCCGCGGTCGCGACGAGGGGCGACTCCACGACGCTGCACGTGTGCCCGATGAGGGTGGTCCGCGTCGCGTACAGCGCGTCGGCCGGGCCGATGTCGACCACTTTGACCATCTTGCCGGCGGGGTACGGGGACGCCGCGGCGCCCGTGGTCGCGGTGCCCGCGCTCGGGGTGACGGCCGGGGTGACGACCGGGGGCGCGCTGACGGCGCCCGGCGCCTCGACGCTCACCTGGTAGAAGTAGTAGTCGATGCCATTGTCACACTTGACCTGGCCCGAGAACCAACTCTCGCCCGCGGAGGAGAGCGCATTGTCCGACACCGTGCAGGTCTGCCCGATGATCCCGGCGCGGTCCTTGAAGTAGCTGTCGTCCACCGACACCTCCTTGACGCGCACCCGGGTGCCGATGGGCCATGGCGTCTCCTCGGTGGGCAGACGCGAGGCTTCGAGTGTGCGGCCGGTGAGGCTCTCGAAGTCCCACCCGAAGTCACCCACCTCGACGGCCACCTGGTAGAAATAGTAGTTGTCCGCTTCCCCGCAGGTCATCGAGCCGCCGTACCAGACCTTCTTTCCCTTGGCGCTCTGCAGATCGAGCCCCGGATCCTCGACGCCGCACACGAGCCCGACGATGCCCTTCCGCTGCTTGAAGAACGCGTCCTCCTTGCCGACGGCGGCGATCCGCACGACGCTGCCGGCGGGGACCGAGTCCTGGGCGTACGCGGGAGCGCACAACGTGTGGGCGCCGAGCAGGAGCGCGCCTGCGCGGGCGAGGGTTCCGAACCGGATGGCTTCGTGCATGTTCGCGTTCCTTTGGGCGGCGCACCGTGCCACGAGGGGAACGCGCTGTCCACCCCCGCGGCGCTCCTCTGCCTCCGGAACGAGAAACGGCCCCCCTCCGCGAAGAGGGGGGCCGCTCGTGCGCCGAGGCTATGTGCTCAGCAGTGGTCGGGGCCGCGGTCGCCGGAGTTGAAGGACTCGAGCTCGTCGGCCAGCTCGTTGCACACGGAGCCCGCCCACGAGGAGGAGCTGATCCCGTAGCCGAGCCCGTCGCCGTCCTCGTTGGTGATGATCCACGCGTCCGCGGCGGCGATCGTGTCGGCGATCTCGGAGTCGTCGGCGCCGGAGGCCACGGAGAGCTTCGCCGCGATGAGCTGGCGGGCCAGCGAGATGCTCACGTCGCCACGCGGGGCCCGGGAGAGCAGGGCCAGGAGCTCGGCCTCGGTGTAGGTCCGGTCGCCGAGGACGAGCGACGTGACCGGCCAGGCCTCGGGGTGGTTGCGCCAGTAGCCGATGGTGCCCGTGCAGCCTTCGGTGTCCGCGTCGGCATCGGCGTCGGAGTCGGCATCCGAATCGGCATCCGAGTCCGCGTCGGAGTCGGCATCCGAGTCCGCGTCGGAGTCGGCATCGGAGTCGGCATCGGAGTCGGCATCGGAGTCGGCATCGGAGTCGGCATCGGAGTCGGCGTCCGAATCGGCATCCGAGTCCGCGTCCGAGTCCGCATCGGAATCGGCGTCCGAGTCGGCATCGGAGTCGGCGTCCGAATCGGCATCCGAGTCCGCATCGGAATCGGCGTCCGAGTCGGCATCGCTGTCGGCGTCGGAATCGGCGTCGGAATCGGCGTCCGAGTCGGCATCCGAGTCCGCGTCGGAGTCGGCATCGGAGTCCGCGTCCGAGTCCGCATCGGAATCGGCGTCCGAGTCGGCATCCGAGTCCGCATCGGAGTCGGCATCCGAGTCCGCGTCCGAGTCGGCATCGCTGTCGGCGTCCGAGTCGGCATCCGAGTCGGCATCCGAGTCGGCATCCGAGTCGGCGTCCGAGTCCGCGTCGGCATCGGCATCGGCATCCGCGTCGGCATCGGCATCCGCGTCGGCATCCGCGTCGGCGTCGGCATCCGCGTCCGTGTCAGCGTCGCCCTCGGTGCCCGGGATGGGGTACTTGTCCAACGTGGGCTCGTTGGGTTGCTCGCCGGGTTCTTCCTCGTCGGTGGGCGGCGAGGTGTCGGCGCTCGGCTCGTCGGCTCCTTCGTCTTCGGGTTTGGAGAAGCCGTAGTCGGTACACGACGTACCGAACAGCAGGACGGCGAGCGTCAACAGGCGTTGCATGGGAAACCTCCCAACCGGTGGCATTTTGCGTGGCATACCGGGCCCCTGCGGGACCGGTCGCCTTGACCCGCCGCGTCACTCGTTGGGTCGCCACCACGATACTCAGGCGCGGCCATGGCTGACAGAAAGTGACAGGGGCTGGTAACGGCGCGGACAGGGGACCGTAAGGACGCCGCTTTACGGCGTCCGCCCCGGGGCTGCCCGCCGACGCCGGGCGGCCAGCAGCCCGAGGAACGCCACCCACCCCGGCGGCGCCAGGCTGACCGTCGAACACGCCGCGCCGCCACAACTCGAGCTCCCGCCGCCGCTGCAGCTCGAACCGCCGCCGCTGCCACTCCCGCTGCAGCTCGAGCTGCCGCCATCGCTCCCGCCCGACCCCTCACACCCGCCCCCGCTCTCGCCCCCGCCGTCGCACCCACCGCTCCCGTCGCTCTGGCACCCGCCGCCCCCGCTTCCGCCCCCGCCACCCGTGCCGCCCGTGCCGCCGTCCGCATCCGCGTCGCCATCGACGTCCGCGTCGCCGTCTGCGTCGGCATCCCCGTCACTGTCGGCGTCACTGTCGGCGTCACTGTCGGCGTCGCTGTCGGCATCGCTGTCCGCGTCCGCGTCGGTGTCGGCGTCTCCCTCGCCGCCCGGCGCCCGGCCCCCGTTACAGCCACCGCCCCCATTGCCGCCCGCGCTCCCGCCGGTGCCGCCGTCGTCCGCGGTCGTGCCCCCACCGGGCAGCTCGGCGTGAACCTCGAAATCGATCTCGTCGAATGGCCACAGATCGATCCAGACGGTCTGGGCGTCGTCGGGTGTGCCGAACCAGAGCGCCGAGGGGAGCGTGTCCGCCAGCGACTCCCCCAGCGCGTCGTCGGGGCGCACCGTGACAGCGGGCCCGGCGGCGTCCAGCGCGTCCTCGTCGAGCAGCAGCCCCACGTCCAGCACCAGCACGCCCTCCTCGCCGTCGTAGCTCAGCGCGCGGTCCAGGATCGCGAGGCCGGGATCGAGCGCGATGTCGAGCGTCGTGCCCGCGGTGGTGGTGCCGAACACGTGCAGCGCGCCGTCGAACGGATCCTCGGTGAAGGAGACGCCGAGATTGCAGTACTCCCCGTCGTCGACCGCGAAGGGGATCGGCGCGAGCAGGTCCAGCACCTCGCCCACGTCGACCGTCACGGTGCCGCCGTCGCAGTCGGAGAGCAGGAAGGTGTCGACCTCGGCGGTGACCGCTTCGAGCACGATCCGGTCAGACCCCACGGCGACGAAGTCGAGATCACTCGCGGAGTAGCTGCCTACCGAGCAACCGGAGAGCATGAGCAGGGTTGACGCGGCGACACCGGATCCGAGGCGGCGGGAGACGGGCATGCGCGATGCTACCGCTTCGCGACGGGCGCCGGCTTTCACACGGGTGACAGCTTTCGTTCGGGTCCTGCTCAAGCGGTGGAGGACCGTGTCCGATGGAGCCCCACCACCCCGGGCCGCCCTCGTGTTCCTGATCGTCCTCGCCTCCGCCTCCGCCGCCGACCTCACCATCGATTTTCTCGACATCGGCCAGGGCGACGGCGTGCTCTTGCGCACCCCCTCCGGGTACACCGTCCTCATCGACGGCGGCAAACCCTCCGGCCACGCGGACGATCAGCTCGTGGCGCTCGGCGTCGACCACATCGACCTCTTGATCGCGACGCACGCGGACTACGACCACGCCGGCATCCACGAGGCGATCCTGGGCGAGTTCGAGGTCGGCACCTATCTGACCAACGGCCTCGCCCACTCGACGCTCAGCTACGGCCGCATCACGGCGTTGGCCGACCGGCTCGCGGCCGCCGGGCTGCTGGAGGTGGTCACCTCCGAGGCGTTCGCGACCGGCGAGGATCTCGGCATCGACGACGTCTCCCTCTACCTGCTCCCGCCGCCCGAGTCGCTCGGCGGCACCGACCAGAACACCCACTCGATCGGCATCGTGCTCGAGTACCTCGACTTCAAGGCCGTGTTCACCGGTGACAGCGAGCGCGCGGAGACCAACGCCTGGCTGACCGAGGGGCTGGGCACGGAGCTGCTGGCCGACATCGACGTGTACAAGGCCATCCACCACGGCGCGAACAACGGAGACGCGGGGAACGTGAGTTGGTTGGACCTCGTGTTCCCCGAGCACGTGGTGATCCCGGTGGGGCCCAACAGCTACGGGCACCCGACCGTCGGTGCGCTCGCGACGTATGACAGCTACGGCGCGCTGGTGTATCGCACCGACGAGGACGGCCGGGTCTCCATCGACGTCGCGGACACGGGCGGCTACTCCATCACCACCGAGAGCGGCGGCATCGTGTTCGTGTCCAGCCACCCGGTGCCGCCGTTGACCGTGTCCGATTGTCCCACCACCCACCCGGTCAAGGGCAACGTGGGGTCGGCCCTCATCTACCACCTGCCCGCCGGCGCCTACTACGGCCGGACCTACCCGGAGGAGTGCTTCGCGACCGCCGGTGACGCCGCGGCGGCAGGCTACCGCGCGTCGAGCCGCTGATCGGGGGCGGGCGGCGGGCCGAGCGGTTAGACGACGCGCACATCAGGAACGCCCCATGTCGAATCATCCCACGGACTTCAAAGGTTCGGTCCTCGACGCCGTACGCGAGGCCATCGAGGCCCACATCCCCAATTCGCAGGCGGACGTGACCGGCGGCGGCGGGCATTACACCATCGTCGTCACCTCGACCGCGTTCGCCGGGCTGGGCATGCTCGCCAGCCAACGTCTCGTGTACGCCGCGATCACCCACCTGATGAAGGGGGACGCGGCGCCCGTGCACGCGGTCGACAGCCTGATCACGCGCACGCCGCCGGCGTCGTAGTCCGAGGTGCCGCCGGGGCCAGTCGTCCTGGCCCCGGACGCGCGGTGGTCAGACCGGTGCGCCGCGGATGACGCGTACGAGCACGATGATGACCGCGAGCACGAGCAGGATGTGGATGAACCCACCCATCGTGTAGCTGCTCACGAGGCCGAGGAGCCAGAGGACGCAGAGGATGACGGCGATGGTCCAGAGCATGATGTTTTCCTTTGAGTAGGGGCGGGGCGAGTAGTGGAAGGGGCTGAGGGGCGAGTGGCTACGCGTGGAAGTGCGAGCGCGCGCGGACCACGCTCTGCTCGAGCTCGGACCAGGCGGACTCGAAGCCGAACTTGACCTCCTCCCAAGCCTCGCTGGTGGAGTCCTTGAGCTCGGAGAGCCGCACGCGGGTGATGATGTCCCGGCTGCGGAGCTCCTCCGCGACCTTGTGCAGCTCCTCCCGCGCGGTGCCCGCGGTCTGGCCGGCACGCTCCTCGATCCGGGTCAGGAGCTCCTTCCAATCCGTGAGCTGCTTCTCGCGCTTCTGGGTGTACTCTTCCTTGTCCTCATGTCGCATGATCTCGTTCTCCGCGAAACGAACCTATGTCGACGCCCGCCGTTCCTTCAGTTGCTTCCGGGGACGTTGTATCGACGTGTGTTACCGACGCGTCGCCACCGTACGCAGTCGTGCTGCGATTTGTCACGATGTACGACACACCCGTCGCCGCGCCCGTCTGGTCGCTCGCGCCGTCGCCCGCGAGCCCCGCCGTCGCAAACCGACCCGCACGCGAACAAACCGTGACAACTCTCGTTCGTACTCCACGGGGAGCATCGTTCGCGCGCCAACCGAACGGGCTCGGCACACTTCTCCCGAGATGATGACCGCGCGCTCGCGCTAGAGCCCGAGGGAGCGTGTAAAAGAATGGACATCGTCCCGCACGCCACGGAGAGCCCCATGGAACACACCTTCAACCCGTCCAAGCCGCCCGTCCGCTTCGCCTCCCGGGAAGCCCGGCGCTCCTCAGAGGCCTCCGTGGTCGACGTGCTCGACCGCGACCAGCACAAGATCCTCCGGTTGTTCGAGGCCATCTCGTTCTACGCCGACGGTGACGACGAGCGGCTCGACTTCTTCGGTGAGCTCCGCCGCGAGCTCCTGGCCCACCTCCGCGCCGAGGAGGAAGTGTCCTGGCCGGTCCTGGTCGATGGCGACCCCGCCCTCCTCGCCGAGCTCCACGCGGCGCACCTCGCGCTCGCCGAGGCCGTCGACCATCTCGCCCGGACGCCGATGGGGGTGATGTGGAAGGTCCAACTCAAGGCGCTGCGCGTCGGCGTCGTCGAACACATGAAGGCCGAGCGCAGCGCCCTGTTGCCCCGTGCCAAGCAGCAGCTCCCCCTCGCCCAACAGATGGCGCTCGGCCGCGCGTTCGAAGCGGCGCGGGACCGTCACCTCAACGAGCTCTCCCGCCAATGCTGATCCCCACCGAATCCATCGCGGACGTGGTCCGCCCGCCCCCGGCGCCGCGCACCGACGTCGTCCCGCAGGCGCCGACCACGGACGCCACGCTCGATTGGCTCTGCCGCGACGCGCCCCGGCTCTCCACCATCGCGGAGGTGTTGGAAGGGCTGTCGGTGCGCCTCCTCGCGGAGGGCGTCCCCATCGTGCGCACGTGGCACGGCACCCTCCCCGTCCACCCGCTGGTCTTCGCGCGCGGTTGGTCCTGGGAGCAGGGGAAGCGGGGCACGGAGGATGTCATCTCGCAGGAGGGCCGGTCGGTGGCGCTCGAACACTCGAGCCCGCAACACCGCATTCGGGATGCCGACACCCGGCTACGGCTGCGGCTCGACAGCCCTGACACCCCCGCCTACCCCCAGCTGGCGCGCCTCTACGAGGCCGGCGCCACCGACTACGTCGTGTTCGGGTTGCACGGCGGGCGGGTCCGCGCCTCGCTGACGTTCACCACCAACGCGCCCGGCGGTTTCACCGACGCGCACCTCGCGCGCCTCGATTGTGTGCGCTCCCACGCCGGCGTGACGCTGCAGTGTTTCCACCTCGAAGATCTCGCGTCCACCCTGCTCGGTACGTACCTCGGTGCGGGCCCCGGCGAGCGGGTGCTCAACGGCCAGGTGCATCGCGGCGACGGGGAGACCGTACGCGCCGCCACCTGGTTCTGCGACCTCCGTGGGTTCACCTCGGCGAGCGAGAGCCTGCCCATCAACGAGCTGCTCCTGCGCTTGAACGATTGGTTCGAGGCGATGGTCGGCGCGGTCGAGGCGCACGGCGGGGAGGTGCTGAAGTTCATGGGGGACGGCATGCTCGCCACCTTCACCGAGCCCGACGCCTCGCTCGCCTGCCGCGCCGCGCTCCGCGCCGCCAAGGACGGGGAGGCGCGCATCGCCGCGGTGAACCGCCGCCACGATCGCCGCGCGCAGCCCATCCAATTCGGCCTGGCCCTGCACTACGGAGACGTGATGTACGGCAACATCGGCGCCCCCGCGCGCCTCGACTTCACCGTCATCGGGCCGGTGGTCAACCGCGCGGCGCGGCTCCAGGCGCTCACCGCCAGCGTCGGCCACACCATCGTGGTCTCCGACGCGTTCGCCAAGCTGTGTGACGTGCCGATGGTCTCGCTCGGCATGCACACCCTCAAGGGCGTGCCCGAAGCGGTCGAGGTCTTTACGCTCGCTTCTGAGTAGGGCGAGCGCCCTTCCCTGCCTGCGCAACCGCTCCCGGCAGCGTGAACGTGAACGTCGCGCCCTTCTCCAGCTCCGCGTACGCCGAGAGCTGGCCGCCGTGGCGCTCGATGACACGCTTCACGGTGATGAGGCCGATGCCGTTCCCCTCGAACTCGTCCTGCCGGTGGAGCCGCTGGAAGGCGCCGAACAAGCTGGACGCGAACTGCATGTCGAAGCCCGCACCGTCGTCGCGGACGAAGTAGGCGCCCGTCGTGGTGTCCTGCCCCACCTCGATGGTGGCGTGGTTCTTCTTCGAGGTGAACTTCCACGCATTTCGTAGCAGGTTGTCCAACGCGATGCGCAACAGGCGGGAGTCGCCCTGGGTGGTCAGCCCCGGCGCGATACGCGCGGTCACCTTGCGCTCCGGTGCGTCCCGCGCGAGCTCCGAGATGCAGCTTGCCGCCAGCTCACTGAGGTTGACGGTCTCCCGCCGCATCTCGTCGAGGGAGCAATGGGACAGGTGGAGCAGGTCGTCGATGAGCGTGCCCATCCAACCCGCGGCGGTGTGGATTCGGGAGAGGAGATCCTGGCCTTCCTCGTCCACGACGGCGCTGTAGTCCTCCAGCAGGGTCGCGCTGAACCCCGCGATGCTGCGCAACGGCGCGCGCAAATCGTGCGCGACGGCGGAGGTGAACGTCTCGAGCTCCTGGTTCGCGAGCTTGACCCCCTTGTTCGCGCTCAAGAGCTGCTCCGCGGTCGCGCGGAGCTCGTCGTTCGCCTCCTGCAGGGCCTCCTGTGCCAGGCGCCGCACGGTCACGTCCTGCCACATGCCCTGGATATGCTCGGCCTCGAGACCGGCATCGACCAGCACGGCCTCGTCGAGCACCCAGACGACGCGATCGTCCGCCGTGACCACTCGATATTCTTCCGAGAAGGCCTTTCGCTCGGACACCGCCCGCAGGAATTGGCTCTGCACACGCGCGCGGTCGTCCGGGTGCACCCGATTGCCCCAGAGCGGGGGATTCTCCAGGAAGGCGTCGACCCCGAAGGAGACGAGCTTCTGGACGTTCGGGCTGACGTACCGGGTCACGCCGAACGTGTGGAGCTCCGCCACGTACACGGTCGCGGGGGTCTCCTCCACGAGCCGGCGAAAGCGCGCCTCCGAGGCGACGAGTTGGCCGGATTGCTGCTCGATCAATGCCCGCTGGCGCGCGAGGTCGACGAACACCGCCACCTTGGCGCGCAGGGTCTCCGCGCGCACGGGCTTGAACAGATAGTCGACCGCGCCCAGCTCATAGCCGCGCGACACGTGCTCGTCGGCCTGGCTGTTGGCGGTCACGAAGATGATCGGCATGTGCCGCGTGCGTTCGCGTTTGCGGATGAGCTCGGCGGTCTCGAAGCCGCCGAGGATCGGCATCTGCACGTCCATCAGGACCGCGCAGAAGTCGCGTCGCAGCAGGCACTTCAAGGCCTCGGCCCCGGACATCGCCGTGACGACGTCCGTGCCCATGTTGTCCAACGCCGCCGACATCGCGAGCAAGTTCGCGGGGTTGTCGTCGACCAGGAGCACGCCGATGTTGGGAGGAGGTTGCATGGCTACCGGTACATCGAGACGCGCAACACGGAGAGCAGCTGCTCGGTGTCCACGGGCTTGGGGATGTATTCGGAGGCGCCGACCTCGATGCACTTCTCTCGATCTCCCTTCATCGCCTTGGCGGTCAGGGCGATGATCGGGAGCCTGGCGTACGCCGGTTGGGCGCGGATGCGGCGCATGGCCTCGTAGCCGTCCATCTCCGGCATCATGATGTCCATCAGCACGACCTCCACGTCGGGCGTCTTCTCGAGGACCTCGATGGCCTCCCGCCCGTTGGTGGCGTGGACCACGATCATCTCTTCCCGCTCGAGCACACTCGTGAGGGCGTACAGGTTGCGGGAGTCGTCATCCGCGAGGAGCACCTTGCGGCCCGCGAGGAACGGATCGGCAACCGGCGCGGCTCCCTCCGGCTTGGTCTGTCGTGGCTCCGTCGTGCTCGCCGGCGTCCGGTGGAGGAGGAGCGAGGTCTGCGCCAGGAGCTTCTCGGACGAGTCGATCCCCTTCACGATGATGGAGCTCACGAGTCCGACCAGCACCGGCTCCTCCTCGGCCGAGGGCTGCCGGCCGGTGTAGAGGATGACGGGCAAGTTGGTGAACTTCAGCTCGCCCCGGATTTTGTGGAGCAGGTCGAGCCCCTTCATGTCGGGCAGGCCGAGGTCGAGCACGACACAGCTGAACTCGGTGCTCGCCAACGCGGCGAGGGCCTCGGCGCCGGTCGCCGCGGCGACACACCCGATGCCCGAACCGCCCAACAGGGTGACCAGCGACGCGCGCTGGATGCTGTCGTCCTCGATGATGAGGAGCTGCTTCTCCGGGCGATCGAGGGAGCCACACATCGCGGCGATGGCCCCCTCGAGCTCCGCCTGGGCGAAGGGATGGCGCAGGAACGAGTAGGCGCCGACCTTCACCGCGCGGGGGCCGACGTCCTCCTCCCCGAGCACGTGGATCGGGACGTGGCGGGTGAGCGGATCGTGCTTGAGGCGGTCGAGGATGTTCCACCCGTCCGCGTCCGGCAGGTGGAGGTTCAGCACCACGGCGACGGGCCGCACGCGGCGCGCCTGGGCCAGCCCCGCGTCGCCACGCGCCGCGCGGAGCACCTTGAACCCGTTCGCGCGGCCAAGATCGATGAGGCGCAGCGCGAGCGCGTTGTCGGGCTCGATGACGAGCAACACACGGTCGGTCGCGGCGATGAACGAGCGATCGTCCGCGATCTGCGGTGCGGTCGGATCGTTGGGTGCTTCCGCGGGCGGCGGGTCCACGACACGCACGGGCGTCGGCTCGGACAACGGTCGCGTCGGCGGGGCCGCATCGATGGCCGCCACCCGACGCGGCTCCACCGGCGTGGGATGGGAGAACGCGGGGCGCACCGGCTCGCTGGAGGTCCCCAGACCGTCCGCCATGTACAGCGTGAACGCGCTCCCCTCGTCCGGCACGGACTCCACGGAGATCTCTCCGTTGAGCAACCGCGCGATCTCGCGGCTGATCGACAGCCCGAGGCCGGTGCCACCATATTTGCGGCTCGTGGTCATGTCGGCCTGTTGGAAGGCCTCGAAGATGAGCCGGAGCTTGTCTTCCCGGATGCCGATCCCCGTGTCCGACACGGTGAAGGCGATCACCCGGCGCGCCTCGTTCAGCGCCACGTTGTCGGGAAGCCACCCGGACTTGACCGGCCGCACCCGCAACACCACCTTGCCCGCGTCCGTGAACTTGAACGCATTGGAGAGCAGGTTCTTGAGCACCTGCTGGAGCCGCGTCGCGTCCGTCTGGATTGCGTCCGGGAGGCTCTCGGCGAAGATGATCTCGAACGCCAGCTTCTTCTGTTGGGCCACGTGCCGGAACGTGCGGTCCACGTAGTCCTTCAGGTCACCGAACAGGAGCTCGGTCACGTCGAGCGACATCATCCCCGATTCGATCTTGGACAGATCCAGGATGTCGTTGATGAGCGTGAGCAGGTCGGTGCCGGCGCCATGGATCGAACGTGCGAATTCGATCTGGCGGGCGGAGAGGTTCGCCTCGTTGTTGTCCGAGAGGAGCTTGGCGAGGATGAGCAGGCTGTTGAGCGGCGTGCGCAGCTCGTGCGACATGTTCGCCAGGAACTCGGACTTGTACCGCGAGGTGAGCGAAAGCTGCTCCGCCTTCTCCTCGAGCCCGAGCCGGGCGAGCTCGACCTCGCGGTTCTTGAGCTCGACCTCGGTCTTCTGCTCGGAGAGCAGCTGCGCCTTCTCTTCGAGCTGCTCGTTGGTCTGGACCAGGCGCTCCTGTTGCGAGCGGAGCTTCTCTTCGGACTGGCGGAGCACGCCCGCTTGCGCCTCGAGCTGCTCGTTGGTCTCCTTGAGCTCGTCCTGTTGGACTTGCAGCTCCCGGGCCAACATCTGCGCTTGCTTGAGGAGCTCCTCCGTCCGCATGTTGGCGAGCAGCGTGTTGAGCACGAGCCCGAGGCCCTCGGTGAGCTGGTCGAGGAAGTTCTGGTGGATGTCGCTGAACCGGCTGAACGACGCGAGCTCGACCACCGCCATCACCTTGCCCTCGAAGATGACAGGCAGGACCACGATGTTCAGCGGCGTGGCCGAACCGAGGCCCGAGCTCACCTGCACGTAGTCGGCGGGCACCTCCGTCACGAGGATGCGCTCCTTCTCCAGCGCGCACTGCCCCACGAGCCCTTCGCCGAGGAGGAATCGATTGGCGAGAGACTTGCGCTTGGTGTAGGCGTAGGTTGCCAGGAGCTTGTACGCCTGCTCTTCCTGGGTCACGTCCGAGATGTAGAACACGCCGTGATGCGCGGAGACCACGGGCGCGAGCTCGGAGAGCAGCAGGCGGGCCACGAGGTTCAGATCACGCTCGCCTTGGAGGAGGCGCGTCAACCGGGCGAGGTTGGTCTTGAGCCAATCCTGCTCGGTGTTCTTCTGGGTGGTCTCCTTCAGGTTGCGGATCATCTCGTTCAGGTTGACCTTGAGGGACTCGAGCTCCCCGCGGGCCTCGACCGTGATCATCCGTGTCAGGTCGCCCTTGGTCACGGCCTTTGCCACCTCGGCGATGGCACGCACCTGGGTGGACAGGTTCGCCGCGAGGGAGTTCACGTTGTCCTTCAGGTCGCGCCAGAGGCCGGCCGCGCCCGGCACGTTGGCCTGCCCGCCGAGCTTCCCGTCGATGCCGACCTCGCGCGCGACCGTCGTCACCTGATCGGCCAGCACCGCCAGCGTGTCGATCATCGCGTTGATGGTGTCGGACAGCTCCGCGATCTCGCCCTTCGCCTCGACCGTGAGCTTGCGGCGCAGGTCGCCGTTCGCAACGGCGGTCACGACGCGGGCGATGCCACGAACCTGGGATGTCAGGTTCTCCGCCATCGAGTTCACGTTGTCGGTGAGGTCCTTCCAAGTGCCGGCCACGCCGCGCACCTGCGCCTGCCCGCCCAGCTTGCCCTCCGTACCCACCTCGCGGGCCACACGGCTCACCTCCGAGGCGAACGAATTGAGCTGGTCCACCATGGTGTTGACGGTGTTCTTGAGCTCGAGGAACTCCCCCTGTACGTCGACGGTGATCTTGCGCGAGAGGTCGCCGGTCGCGACGGCCGTTGTCACGTACGCGATGTTGCGGACCTGGGAGGTGAGGTTGGCCGCCATGGAGTTGACGTTGTCGGTCAGATCCTTCCACGTGCCGACCGCGCCCTTCACTTGGGCCTGTCCGCCGAGCTTGCCCTCCGTACCCACCTCGCGGGCCACGCGGGTGACCTCCGACGCGAACGAGCCGAGCTGCTCCACCATCGTGTTCATCGTGTTCTTGAGCTCGAGGATCTCCCCCTTCACGTCGACGGTGATCGTCTTGGACAGATCCCCGTTGGCGACGGCGGTGGTGACCTCGGCGATGTTGCGGACCTGCGATGTCAGGTTCGCCGCCATGAAGTTCACGTTGTCGGTCAGGTCCTTCCACGTGCCGGCCACCCCCTTCACGTGCGCCTGCCCGCCGAGCCGCCCTTCGGTGCCGACCTCGCGGGCCACGCGGGTGACCTCCGAGGCGAACGACCCGAGCTGGTCCACCATGGTGTTCATCGTGTTCTTGAGCTCGAGGATCTCCCCCTTCACGTCGACGGTGATCG
>JAZKFH010000005.1:158297-311364 GCA_040386535.1 Myxococcota bacterium
CGCGCGACGCGGGTGACCTCCGAGGCGAACGACCCGAGCTGGTCCACCATCGTGTTCATCGTGTTCTTGAGCTCGAGGATCTCCCCCTTCACGTCGACGGTGATCGTCTTGGACAGATCCCCGTTGGCGACGGCGGTGGTGACCTCGGCGATGTTGCGGACCTGCGATGTCAGGTTCGCCGCCATGAAGTTCACGTTGTCGGTCAGGTCCTTCCACGTGCCGGCCACGCCCTTCACGTGGGCCTGCCCGCCGAGCTTCCCTTCGGTGCCGACCTCACGCGCGACGCGGGTGACCTCCGAGGCGAACGACCCGAGCTGGTCCACCATCGTGTTCATCGTGTTCTTGAGCTCGAGGATCTCCCCCTTCACGTCGACGGTGATCGTCTTGGACAGATCCCCGTTGGCGACGGCGGTGGTGACCTCGGCGATGTTGCGGACCTGCGATGTCAGGTTCGCCGCCATGAAGTTCACGTTGTCGGTCAGGTCCTTCCAGGTGCCGGCGACCCCCTTGACCTGGGCCTGGCCGCCGAGCCGCCCCTCCGTGCCGACCTCACGCGCGACGCGCGTGACCTCCGAGGCGAACGAGCCGAGCTGATCCACCATGGTGTTGATGGTGTTCTTGAGCTCGAGGATCTCGCCGCGCGCGTCGACCGTGATCTTGCGCGACAGGTCGCCGCTCGCGACGGCGGTGGTCACCTCGGCGATGTTTCGCACCTGGGTGGTGAGGTTGGCCGCCATCGAGTTCACGTTGTCGGTCAAGTCCTTCCAGGTACCGGCAACTCCCTTGACCTGGGCCTGGCCGCCGAGCATGCCTTCGGTGCCGACCTCGCGGGCCACGCGGGTCACCTCGGAGGCGAACGTGGCGAGCTGATCGACCATCCCGTTGACGGTCTTGGCCGTGCGCAGGAACTCCCCACGCAACGGCCGCCCCTCGACGTCGAGGCCCATGCGTTGGGTCAGGTCACCCTTGGCGACGGCGCCGATGACCCGCGCGACGTCGCTCGTCGGCTGACACAGGTCGGTGATCAGGGAGTTGTATGCCTCGATCGCGGCCTCCCACCCACCGACGGCGCTCCCCATCGGGACCCGCCGCGAGGTCTTGCCTTCAGTACCGACCTGGGTGGCGACGCCCTGGAAGTGGCCCACCATCCGCTCGTTCGCGGCCACGATATCGTTGAAGGTCCGGGAGATCTCGCCGGCCACCCCGGTCCATTCGAGCGGGAGGCGCGCGCGGAAGTCTCCGCTCCTCACCTCTCGGAGGGTCCGAAGGAGGAGCACGGGGTCCATATCGCCCGAAAGGGATGTGGCGGCGATCGTAGTAATGGTGACTCCTGCCCGTGCAGCAGTATCACATTCACCCCGGCGCGCTGAATGGGTACCGTTGCGAGGTGTGGACTTCTGTTCAAAAGTGTGGCACCTTGCGCGCCATGTCCCCGCGGCACGGTCCCTCCCTGCATAGTCCCCTCTTCGGGGCACCGCCGCGCGCCGAATCGGACCAGGGAGTCGGGTGAGGAGCTACGCGATCCTGCTCGTCGAGGACAACGCCGACGACGTAAAGCAGACACTCCGGGCCTTCGCCCGAAACAATATCGCCAACCACGTGGTGGTCGCGCGCGACGGCGCCGAGGCGCTCGACTATCTCTTCGCCGAGGGCCGTTCGTCCGACCGCGACAGCTCCATACAGCCCGGCCTCGTCCTCCTCGATCTGAAGCTCCCCCGCGTGACCGGCCTCCAGGTCCTCGCGCGCATCCGCGCCGACGATCGCACCCGGCACCTCCCCGTCGTCATCCTCACCTCGTCTTCCGAGGCGCAGGATGTCGCGGCCGGGTACGCCGCGGGCGCGAACAACTACCTCCGCAAGCCGGTCCACTTCGCCTCGTTCCTCCAGGCCGCGCGCTCGGTCGGGCTGTTCTGGACCCTGGTGGAGAGCGGCCTCGCCCTCTTGCACCAGGAGGCGCCGGACGCCACGCTCGGCGCGCAACCCGCGGAGCCCGATCCGTCGCAATCGTCGCGCACGAACGAGGTTCTTCAACCGCGCCCGTTGCAGGTCCTCGTCGGAAAGTCCGATGTCGACGCGTGCGCGCGCCTCGCGGAAGTCCTCGAGGGGGACGGGCACGTCGTCCACCGGGCGCACGGGGCGCGTGGCGTCTTCGGCCGGCTCCTCACGGCGCTGCCCGACGCGCTCGTCGTCGACGCGGATCTGCCCGAGATCGGCGGGGCCGACGTGGTGCGTGTCCTGCGCGACACGCCCCATGGCCGCGGCGTCACCTCGGTGGTCCTCACCGCCGACCGCGCCGGCTCCCGGCCGCGGCTGGACCCCGCGGTCCACCTCCTCGACAAGACCCAGGACACGCACGCAGTCGTCGCCCTGATGCGCAGGATGCGGTTCGACGTCCTGCTGCGCGACCTGGCGGCGGAGCGCGAACAGCTGCAGCCGCCGGCCGCGCATGCCGAGACGACCCGGGGGGCCCACCGTCCCGTCTCGGGGAGAGCCCCTTCCCCGGCAGACCCGTGGGCACTGCTCGAGCTGCCCGCCGACGCATCCTCCGCGGTCGTCGCGCATGCCGTCCAGACCCTCACCAACGCGCTGGACGAGCTCGCGGCACAAGCCACCAGCGCACGGGTGCGCACCTACGCCTCCGCCCTGGCAGCCCGGCTTCGCCAGGCAGCCCGGGAGCTCGTCGAGCCGGTCCCTCCCACGCGTCGGTGAGCGTGTTAGAGTTTGGGAGGAGCCACAGATGCCAACCTACCAGATCTCGAGCGACAGCATCCAGGTTTCGGTGGAGTCCGACAATTGGCTTTATGCCATCGCGAGCGCGCTCCCGCAGTTCGGCCTCGATCCCGGCGCGCTCGACCAGCTCGTGTGCTCGATGAACCCTGATGGGAGCGTCGACGTCACCGATGTCGCCGGTGACCTGCGGATGCGCGTCGGCGCGGACAAGGCAGCCGCCGCAGCAACCACGTTGTCCATGCCGCGCGCCTCCATGGCGCCCCCCTTCGCCATCGATGACGCGGCCCTCGTTCCCCCTCCCCGCAGCTGGGGGTGGGATGTCGATGTCGCCACCAACCGCCTGACCGTGGCATTGGAGCGTAGCAGCGAGATCCACACGGCCGAGGACCTGGTGACCGCGTGTAACATTGCGCTCGAAATCGTGTGCAGCCTGGTGTCCGCGGAGTCGGGTGCGGTGCTGTTGCACAAGACCGGCTCCCCCAACCTGACCTTCGTGGCCGCCGTCGGTCCGAGCGCCCACAAGGTGCTCGACACGGAGCTCCACATGGCCGAGGGCATCGCCGGCTTCTCGATCATGTCCGGCATCGGGCTGGTGGTGCAGGACGTTGACAAGGACGGCCGGTTCGCCTCCGAGGTCGACAGGAGCTCGGGCTACCACACGCGCTCGCTGCTCGCGACGCCGGTCCGCGTGGTGGACGGTCCGACCTACGGCTGCCTGGAGCTTCTCAACGCACCCGACGGGTTCAAGCCGGGTGACCTCGAGATCGTCCGCGTGTTGGCGACCGCGCTCGGCGGGCGGCTGCGCGCCGCGGCGCTCTGATGTCATCGCGAATGGCATCGTGCACGGCATCGGAAAGCGACGCGAAAGCCCCCAAGCCCGTCAAGGGATAGTCCGCTAGAATGGGAGACCACATGGACGAGAGGCTGTACTTTCTCGGCGGGGGCCCGCTCAAGAGCGACCTGATCCTACTCGTCGAGGACAATCCGGATGACGTCAAGCAGACGCTCCGTTCGTTCGCCAAGCACAAGATGGCCAACGAGGTGTTCGTCGCGAGAGACGGCGCCGATGCGCTGGACTATCTCTTCGCGAAGGGGGCCTGGGCCAACCGGGACGCGACCGTTCTCCCCGGCCTCATCCTCCTCGACCTGAAGCTCCCTCGTGTCACCGGGTTGCAGGTGCTCGCCCGGCTCCGCGCCGAGGAGAGCACGAAGCGCATCCCGGTCGTCGTGCTCACCTCCTCGTCCGAGGAGCCCGACATGATCCAAAGTTACAGCCAGGGCGCGAACATCTTCGTCCGCAAGCCGGTCGACTTCTCCAACATCCTCACCGCCGCGCGGTCGCTCGGGCTGTACTGGACGTTGTTGAATTCCGGCCTCACGCTCATTCATCGTGAGCGCGTGTTTGCACGGTCGCCCGCGGCCTGCCCGGTCCCCGCCGAGGAGGCGGACGCGCTCGCCGAGCCGCCCCCCTCGGAGGCGCCCCCGGCCGAGCCGTTGTTCGCGGCGGTCCCCGCGGCTGCCGAGGCCGAGGCGGCGGGCGTGCACCGGGTGGCGGAGATCATCGTCGGCGTGGACGATGACAACCTGCGCCGCCTGATCACGATCACCCTCCGAGTGGACGGTCACCACGTCCGGAACGGCAAGAACGCGCGCGACGCCCTCCGCCTCCTGTCCTCGCAGCTGCCCGAGATCCTCATCCTCGACAACCAGCTCGCCGACATCAACGGCATCGAGATCGTGCGCGCGTTGCGGGAGACCCCCCAGGGCCAGACCGTGACCCCCATCCTGCTTGCCGCCGACGCAGACGAGGCGACCGAGGACCTCCGCGATCCGGGCGTCCCCATCGTCGCCAAGCCGGTGGACGTGTTGTCGCTCGCCGACATGGTGCGGGAGATGTGCCCGCGGGGCTCGGCCACGCCCAGGCCGCCGGCGCGCGAGCCGTCGGCCTACGATCTGCTCGGCGTCGCGGAGGGCACCGGGCCCGATCTCATCGCCGAGGTGGCGGACTCCCTGAACCAACAGTTTGCCGAGCTCGAGCGGCAGGCCCGCACCGCGCGCGCGCGGGACCGCGTGGCCGCAGTGCGGGCGCGGATCTGGGGCGCACGGACCCACCTGCTCCACTCCGCGGCGGCCGCCGAGGACGACCAGCAGCCGGCTACCGGAACAAACCGTTCAGGAAGGCCAGCGTAGCGGCGGCGTAGTCGTCGTACAGCCGGTGGTCGGCCGCCATGATCTCGATCTCGGCGCCCACCTGGATCTCCTGCGACGCGGTCAGGCCGAGCCCGCCGAGGTCGGACGCGGCCTCCTCCCCCGTCACGAGCCACTCGTCGTTGGCGTCGACATAGCCCGCCGTCCGCAACGAGTCGGCGATGGTCGTGGAGAGCGCGGCGCTGATACCGGCCACGCGGGTGAACCGCTCGTCGTACAGCGGGGTCGGGGGGTGCACCCAGGCCTCCGCCGTCACCCCGCGCGCCTCGAGGCCCGCGGCGTAGGCCACGGCCTGGTCGTCGCCGTCCGGCCACGTGGAGTCGCGCGCGGCCATGAACCACGCGGTGGGGGCGGTCGTGGACTCCACGAGGTAGCGCCGGCCCGGCGCGCAGTAAGCCACTACCGCGTCCGCCGGTAGCGCCACGCCGAGGCTGTGGGCGAACTCGGCGCCGCTGCCGACGCCCCAGGCGATGGTGGGGATGTCCCAATAGGCGAGCTCGTTCACCAGCTCGCGGGTGGCCGCCAGGTCGAGCGTCTCGTCGTCCGTGGCATCGCTCCAGCCCCCCGTGCCCGAGATGGCCGCGATGTCCGAGCTCATCGCCACGATGCCGTAGCCCGCGTCGTAGAGCCGCCGCGCGATGGACGACGGCGCGTTGTCGCGGATCTCGGTGTTGTCGCCCAACGCCGAGTGGAAGAACAACACCAGCCCACGCGGATCGGCGGGGATCGCGGCCAGGACCGACCGGGGCGTACCTGCCAACGTGTAGGTGGTCTCCACCAGGGGCAGGTCCGCGGTCGCCAGCGACGGGGTGAGCGTCACGTCCGCGTCTGGCATCGTGAATGTGCTGGTCCACTCGGCGGGGTGGTCCAACGTCGCACCGGACCAACCGGTCACGAGTTCGGTCTGCGGATCGAGGTCGGCCCACACGTGAACGACCTCGCCGGCCAGGTGACTGCCGCTTCCAAATCCGTCGGTCACGGTGAGGATTCGCGCGACCGTTCCGGTGATCGTCTCGGTGTCCTCGGGCTCGTACGCCGGGATGTCCGCCTCGTAGGGGCCGCCGTACCTGCCGATGTCACTCCGCGACCCGTCCGCGTCGAACAACGCGGGATTGCCCGCGTTGATGGCGGGTGACCCGGAATCGAGCGAGAAGTCGCCGCCAGCGGCATCGCCGAACCGCGGGTCGGCGTACACGTTGCCGGTCCCGGTAACGCTGCTCTCGAACTCGCCGAGGTTGTCCCAGAACACCGAGTAACTGGCGTCCATGGCCCGGAGATCCGCGGCGTCACACGCCGCCACGATGTTGTTCCGGAACACGACCCCGTTCAGATCGACCGTACGCCCGCCATAAGGATCGGCGTCGTCGATGTTGTAGAACACGTTGTTGGTGATGGTCTGGATGCCCACCCCGTTGGACGAGAAGTCGAACGCGGTGACGGCCGTGCCGACGCCGATGTCCCTGAACGAGTTGTTCGCCATGAGCAGGTTGTCGAGGTCGGCCGTGGTCACCACCTGCTGGTGCTGCCCACCGATCACGGTGTTGTGGCGCACGTCGGCGTTGATCCCCTCGATGAGGTACCACAGGTAGTCGGTGGTGTTGTTCTCCCACACCACGTCCTCCAGCACGAGGTAATTCTCGTCCATCAGCACGGTGAACGACCCGGTCGTGTCGGTCACGTGGCAGTCGATGACACTCAGATCGCCCTCGTGGACAGAGAACGCGGCGGCCTCCGGGTAGTACGGATCCTCGAGGGCCGTGCCGGTGACGTGGAAGCCGGAGAGGGTGAGCGTGCCGTTGTCCACGATCACCGCGGGACCGCCACCACCGTCGATCGAGGTGGCGTCGGGCCCGTCGGTCGAGGTGATCGAGACCTCGACGCTCCAGGGCACGTTGATCGCGGCGTAGGTCCCCGGGCACACGCTCACGGAGTCGCCCGGCGCCGACGCGTCGATGGCCGCCTGGATCGTGGTGTAGTCCGCCGAGCCGTCCTCACAGACCGCGATCGTGGCCCGCACCGGGGGCGCGTCGTCCGTGTCGGTGTCGGTGTCCGAGTCCTGGGAGGAGGTGTCGTCCTTCCCGTCTTCGGGAGGCTGGCAGGCGAGAAGCAGGGGGAGAAGGAGCATGGCTGGTGCCATGGCGCGCCGGAGGGACGACGACAAGCCCGGCCGACCGTTCACCACATCACGACGAGACCGCGCACGGTTCGCCGGGATTCACGACAATTGGGAACGCGGGCAAGGCCGCGGTTTGTTCTGCGCCGAGCTTATGTGACGGGTGCCACTCACAAGGAGGCTCTTCGATGACGACCGCCCACAACAACCACCCTCGCTGGTGGGCCGACACTCATACCTCCGGCTGGGACCGGGTGAAAGAGGCCCTGCACCGCGACTGGGAGCAGACCAAGTCTGACTTCTCGGGTGGCAAGCAGGGGAAGGATCTCCACCAGGACGTGGGTGACACCCTCGGCCAGGCCTTCGGCAAGCAGCCGATCCCGCCGAACGATGCGCCCAACCCCCCGGACGCCGACGACATCAAGAAGGCCGCGCGCGCCCAGGAGAAGGTCGCCCTGAAGCTGGACGACGAGACCGAGCGCGGCGTGAAGCGCGACCTCGACGCGATGAAGTGGGAGGACGCGCAGCTCCCCCTCCGCTTCGGCCACGGTGCGAGCGCGCACTACCTCAACGAGTGGGACGAAGCGTTCGAGCCGCGGATCCGCCAGGACTGGGAAGAGACCTACCCGGACCAGAGCTGGGACTCCGCCCGCCCGCTCGCGCGTCAGGGCTGGGACCACGCCCGCACGAAGGTCTGAAGAAATGGAACTCCTGGAGCGAATCCGCGAAGCCGTGAGCAGCGAGCTCCATCCGAACGGGATCCTCATGGTGCTCGAGCGTGAGCACCGCGAGCACAGCGCGCTGATGGAGCTGGTCGCACGTTCCGCTCCGGGAGCGCGTGCGCGTACGGTCGCCTTCGAGAAGTTGGCGACCACGCTGCTCGCGCACCTCCATGGGGAGGACGCCGTGTTGTACCCCGCCCTCGACGCAATCGAGGCGACGCACGGCATGGCGCTCGAGGCGCTCGAGGAGCACCACGTCATCGAGTTGCTCTTCGCCGAGCTGCGCGCAACGCACGTGCGCGGCGAGGAGTGGATGGCAAAGTTCCACGTCCTCACCGAGAGCGTGGAGCACCACGTCAAGGAGGAGGAAGAGAAGTTCTTCCCCAAGTCACGAACGGTGCTGAGCGTCGAGCAACAGGTGGAGATGGCGGCCGCCTTCGAGGCGGCGCGTGATCGCTACCTGGCCGAACAGAAGGGAGCCAAGCGCGCTCCTCCGAAAAAGAGGCGGGCGAAGAAGCCCGTCTCGTAGACCTCACTTCACGGAGCCGCCATGCGCCCCCTCCCCTCTCGATTCGTGACCCACGCGGTGTTGGCGGCGGCCCTGAGCCTGTCCCTCCTCGCCGGGTGCCCGCCCCGACCCACGAGCACGCCGCCCCCGGCGACGCCCGCCGAGCCCACGCCGCCCGACGGTCCCGTCGAACCTCCTCCCGAGGTGCCGATCCCCACGCCCGTACCCGGTCCGCCGGACACCCCTCCGCTTTAGTAGACCGCGTGCCGCCAGCGGCATCACCCCGAGGGCACGATGTCCGATCCCACGACCCACACGCTCGCGCCGACCAATCCGACCCGGGTGGGCAGCTGGCGTGTGGGCGCGATGCTGGCCTCCGGCGGGATGGGCGCCGTGTTCCTGGTCGAACACGACGTCATCCCGGCGCGGCGCGGCGTGCTCAAGGTCATGCGCCCGGCCGCAGGCAACGCGCCCGCCGACCTCGAGGTCAGCAAGGAGCGCTTTCATCGTGAAGCCGAGGTGCTCTCGAAGCTCCGGCACCGCGGATGCCCGCGGCTCCTCGATTTTGGCTACGACGCCGATGGGATGCCGTTCATGGTGCAGGAGTACGTGGTCGGCGAGACCCTGCTCCAAACCTTGGGCCGGGTCGGCCGCCTCTCGCCCACGGAGGCGTGCCGCGTCATCGACGAGGTCGCCGACGTCCTCATGGCGGCCCGCCAGCTCGGCATCTCGCACCGGGACGTGAAGCCCGAGAACATCGTGCTCGCGGAGGACGGCGCGGTGCTGGTGGACTGGGGCATCGCCCTGGACCACGGCGCGAGCCGCCTCACCCAGACCGAATTCGGTCCCGGCACGCTCGCCTACATCGGTCCCGAAGAATTCGACGGCACGCCCGCCGACCCCTGGAAGCGCGAGGTGTACGCGCTCGGGGTCGTGTTGGTCGAGTGCCTCTCGGGCGAGGCGGCCTTTTCGGAGGCCCCGGCCGCGCTCGTGGCCCGAAAGTTACAGATGCCCTACCTCGAGGCGCCCGCGGGCTGCAGCGCCGCCTTGGTGGAGGCCATCCACGCCGCGACCCGGAAGGATCCCGCCGAGCGGGTAGACCTGGACGGGCTGCGCAAGCTCGTGGCGGGCGCCCCGCCCTACGTGCCCCCGACCCTCGGGAACGAGCTCGTCTCCTGGCCCACCCTGGAGCCGCGCGGGCCCCCTCCCCTGCCCCCCGACCTCGACACGGAGCCAAGTCCCCGGGCGCGTCGGTGGCGCACGCCCATCATGGTGGGGAGCGTCGTGGTCCTCGTGACCTTCTGGCTCGGCTTGTACTCCCTGGGCGGGCGTGACACCTCGACTCCGCTCAGCACCGACACGGAGCACGTCGCGCCCAGCGAAGCCAATCCGGCGGTCGCGCCAATTCCCGTGGAAGCACCGCCCGCCGAGCCCACCCCACCCGTGCAAGTGGCATCCAGCCCCAAAGCCGCCACGCCGCCCGCGTGCACTGGCCGCGTGACACTCCCCGAGGGGAGCTGGCGCCTGCGGCCCCGTGGCAGCAAGGAGCTGGTCCGGCCGACCAAGGCGACCCCGTGCGGCACCTACAAGCTGATGGGGTGGGACTCGGCGACCGACGGCTGGAAGGCGAAGAAGAACCTGGTGGTGAAGGAGGACCGCGTCCTGACTTGCGACGCGGACCTTCGCTGCTCGCTCGACAAGCCTTAAGGCCCTAAGGGTCCCAAACCGAAAGACCGGGGCCCCGCGGCCCCGGCCCTACGCAGGCCCGCGGATCAGGGGATGAACCGGTCCAGGAAGGCGAGCGTGGCGGCGGCGTAGTCGTCGTACAGCTCGTGGTCGGCCGCCATGATCTCGATCTCGGCGGCCACCTGGGCCTGCTGGGACGCGGTCAGGCCGAGCCCGCCGAGGTCGGACGCGGCCTCCTCCCCCGTCACGAGCCACTCGTCGTTGGCGTCGACATAGCCCGCCGTCCGCAACGAGTCGGCGATGGTCGTGGAGAGCGCGGCGCTGATACCGGCCACGCGGGTGAACCGCTCGTCGTACAGCGGGGTCGGGGGGTGCACCCAGGCCTCCGCCGTCACCCCGCGCGCCTCGAGGCCCGCGGCGTAGGCCACGGCCTGGTCGTCGCCGTCCGGCCACGTGGAGTCGAGCGCCGCCATGAACCAGGCGGTGGGCGCCACGGTGGTCTCCACGTGGAACCGCCGGCCCGGCGCGCAATAGGAGAGCACCGCGTCCGCCGGGAGTGACACCCCGAGGCTGTGCGCGAAGTCAGCCCCGCTGCCGATGCCCCAGGCGATGGTCGGCACGTCCCAATACGCCAGCTCGTTCAACAGCTCGCGGGTGGCCGCCAGATCGAGCGTCTCGTCGTCCGTGGAGTCGCTCCAGCCGCCCGTGCCCGCGATGGCGGCGATGTCCGAGCTCATCGCGACGATGCCGTAGCCCTCGTCGTAGAGCTGCCGCGCGATGGACGACGGCGCGTTGTCGAGGATCTCGGTGTTGTCGTGCAACGCCGAGTGGAAGAAGAGCACCAGGCCGCGAGGATCCGCGGGGATCGCGGCGAGGACCGACCGGGGCGTGCCGGCCAGGGTGTAGGTGGTCTCCACCAAAGGCAGATCGGCGGCCCGTGAGGCGGGCGTGAGCGTGACGTTGGCGTCCGTCATCGTGAACGTGCTGGTCCACTCGTCGTTGTCGGCCAACGTACCTCCGGACCAGCCCGTCACGAACTCCGTCTGCGGGTCGATGTCCGCCCACACCTGGACCACCTCGCCGGCGAGGTAGCTGCCGTCTCCGAACCCGTTGGTGACGGTGAGCGTGTGCGCGACGGTGCCGGTGATGGTCTCGGTGTCATCGACCTCGTAGGCGGGGATGTCGGCCTCGTAGGGGCCGCCGTACATGCCAATGTCACTCCGCGACCCATCCCCGTCGAGCAGGCTCGGGTTGCCGGCGTTGATGGCGGGCGACCCCGAGTCGAGGGAGAAGTCGCCCCCGGCGGCGTCGCCGAACTGCGGATCGGCGTACACGTTGCCGGTGCCGGTCACGCTGCCTTCGTAGTCGCCGAGGTTGTCCCAGAACACCGAATAGGTCGCGGACATGGCGCGCAGATCGGCCGCGTCACACGCCGCCACGATGTTGTTCCGGAACACCACGTCGACCAGATCGAACGTGCGCCCGCCGTACGGATCGCTGTCGTCGATATTGTAGAACACGTTGTTGGTGATGGTCTGGACGCCCACCCCGTTGGACGAGAAGTCGAACGCGGTGAAGGCGGTGCCGATGTCGATGTCCGCGAACGAGTTGTTCGCCATCAGCAGGTTGTCGAGGTCCGCCGTGGTCACCACCTGCTGGTGCCGCCCACCGATCACGGTGTTGTGGATCACGTCGGCGTTGGCCCCCTCGATCAGGTACCACAGGTAGTCGGTGGTGTTGTTCTCCCACACCACGTCCTCCATGGCGAGGTAGTTCTCGTCCATCAGTACGGTGAACGACCCGGTGGTGTCGGTCACGTGGCAGTCGATGACGGTGAGGCTGCCCTCGTGGACCGAGAACGCGGCGGCTTCGGGATAGTACAGGTCCTCGAACGCCGTACCGGTGACGTGGAAGCCGGAGAGCGTGAGGCTCCCGTTGTCCACGATCACGGCGGGATCAGCGCCGCCGTCGATCGAGGTCACGTCGGGCCCGCCGGTGGAGGTGATGGACACCTCGGCGCTCCACGGCACGTTGATGGGGTCGTACGTTCCCGGGCACACGCTCACGGAGTCGCCCGGCGACGACGCATCGATCGCCGCCTGGATCGTGGTGTAGTCCCGGGAACCGTCCCCACACACCTCGATCGTGGCCCGCACCGCCGGCGGGCCGGGATCCGTGTCCGTATCGGTGTCCGTGTCCGTATCGGTGTCCGTGTCGGTGTCCGAATCGGTGTCGGTGTCCGTGTCCGTATCGGTGTCCGTGTCGGTGTCCGTATCGGTGTCGGTGTCCGAATCGGAGTCCGTGTCCGTATCGGTGTCCGTATCCGTATCGGTGTCCGTCTCGCCGGACGTGTCATCCTTGACGGAGTCGGAGGGCTGGCACGCGAAGAGCAAAGGGAGGAGCAGCATGCTCCCCACCTACCGCGGCGGTCTCCCCGAACCCGGGCCGTGCACCCTTCGCGACAACACACCACGTCCGTGCGCAATCGCCACAAATCCGAACAAGGCCCCTACCGGTCGCCGCGCATGACGTACACGGCGCCCGCACCCGCGCCGCCCGTGTACTCTTCCGGCGCGCCGAGGAACAGGTCGCTCCCGCCGTCGCCGTCCCCATCGCCGAACACGAGGCTCTCGCCGGCGTTGTGGTAGATGTTCTCGGCCAGGAACACGGCGTTTGCGTCACCGAGGACGAGCGTGCCGGAGGAAGGGCCGTAGAACAGGTAGGCCGCGCCGGCCGAGACACCGATGGTGTTGTCGCCCGGCGCCCCGACGACGAGCTCGCCGGCGCCGTCGCCGTCGATGTCCCCGACAGCGAGGCCGATGCCGAGGTACTGCTCGGCCGTGGTGCCGCGGAGGATGACATCCGCGGTCGACAGCGTCACGCTGCCGGTCGCCGGCCCGAACACGACGTAGGCCGCGCCCGCGTCCTCCCCGCCCGAGGAATTGTAGGAGCCGAGAACGATGTCGCCGAGCCCGTCACCGTTGACATCGCCCATCGCCAGGCCCTCGCTGGCGTTGTCGCCCGCCGCCTCGCCGAGGAACTTGCCATCGGCGCCTGAGAGCGACACGTCGCCCGACACGCCGCCGTACACGAGGTACGCGGCGCCGGAGCTGGAGGCGGTGCCGTGTCCGTACGGCGCGCCGATCAGCATGTCGCCGACGCCGTCCCCGTCCACGTCCACGCCGGCGCGCAGGTAGCGGCCCGCGAAGGCGTAGTCGGCCTCGCCGATGAGCCGCGCGTCCGCCGTGCTCGGGAGGTCACTCGTCCCGGCGCGGAGCGGCCCGTACTGCACGAACACGGTCCCCGAGGCGGTGCCGCCACGGTCGTCCTCGTAGGCGGCCAGGACGGCGTCGGCCACCCCGTCACCGTCCACGTCCGCGAGGTCCAGACCGTGGGCGAACTCGGACTCGAGCTCCCCCGTGAACGTGACATCGGCGTCCACGAGATCCATGTCGGCGGACACGGGGCCGAACACGATGTACCCGCGGCAGGTGTCGTCGGGTGCGCCGATGCCCACGTCCTCCATGCCGTCGCCGTTCACATCTCCGACGCCGATGGAGCGGCCCGCGGACGTGGTGGTGGCGTCGCCGCGGATGCGTACGCCGGCCGAGTCCAGGTCGCGCGTGCCCGAGAACGGACCGTACACGACATAGGCGCCGCCCTGGTTTCCGTCGGCCTCCTTGGTCGCGACCAGCAGGTCTCCGATGCCGTCCCCGTCGATGTCGCCCATGTCCACGTGGCGCCCGGCGTCGAAGTCGGGCTGGCTCGAATACAGCTTGGCGTCCGCCGCGCCGAGGTCGTACTCGCCGGCGAACGTGCAGGCTTCGTCGCCGCCGCGGCAGTCGTTGTCGGTGCCGTCGCCGCACACCTCCACCGCGCCTGGAGAGACCGCGGCGTCCTCGTCGTCGCAGTCGGTGGACGCCGGGTAGCCGTCGTCGTCCGCGTCTACGGGGCCGGTGTCGGTGTCCGTATCGGTGTCGGTGTCCGTATCGGTGTCGGTGTCGGTGTCCGTGTCGGTGTCCGTGTCGGTGTCGGTGTCCGTGTCGGTGTCCGTGTCGGTGTCGGTGTCGGTGTCCGTATCCGTATCCGTATCCGTGTCGGTGTCGGTGTCCGTATCGGTGTCGGTGTCCGTATCGGTGTCGGTGTCGGTGTCCGTATCGGTGTCGGACTCCTCGGAGGTGTCCTTCACGGAATCGTCCGGGCGGCAGGCGAGCAGGAGGGTGAGGAGCAACATTACGGGATCACCCCATCCAGGAAGGCGAGCGTGGCGGCGGCGTAGTCGTCGTACAGCTCGTGATCGGCGGCCATGATCTCGATCTCGGCGGCCACCTGGTTCTCCTGGGAGCCGGTCAGGCCGAGCCCGCCGAGGCTGGAGGCGGCTTCCTCGCCCGTCACCAGCCACTCGTCGTTGGCATCGACATAGCCGGCCGTGCGCAACGAGTCCGCGATGGTGGCGGAGAGCGAGGCGCTGATGCCGGCCACGCGGGTGAACCGCTCGTCGTACAGGGGCGTCGTGGGGTGCACCCAGGCCTCGGCGGTGATGCCGCGGGCCTCGAGGCCCGCCGCGTACGCCACGGCCTGGTCGTCGCCGTCCGGCCAGGTGGAGTCGAGCGCGGCCATGAACCACGCGGTGGGCGCCAGGGTCGACTCCACCACGTAGCGCCGGCCGGGCGCGCAGTAGGCCACCACCGCGTCCGCCGGGAGCGACACGCCGAGGCTGTGCGCGAACTCGGCGCCGCTGCCGATGCCCCAGGCGATCGTGGGAACGTCCCAGTACGCGAGCTCGTTGAGCAGCTCGCGCGTGGCCGCGAGATCGAGCGTCTCGTCATCGGTCGCGTCGCTCCAGCCGCCGCTGCCGGCGATGGCGGCGATGTCCGAGTCCATCGCGACGACGCCGTAGCCGGCGTCGTAGAGCTGCTTGGCGATCGAGGACGGCGCGTTGTCGAGGAGCTCGGTGTTGTCGCCCAGCGCGGAGTGGAAGAACAACACGAGGCCGCGCGGGTCCGCGGGGATCGCCGCGAGGACGGACCGGGGCGTGCCCGCCAAGGTGTAGGTGGTCTCCACCAGGGGCAGATCCGCCGACGTCATCGTGGGCGCGAGCGTGACGTTGGAATCGGGCATCGTGAAGGTGCTGTTCCACTCGCCGTTGTCGGTGAGCGTGCCACCAGTCCAGCGGGTGACGTACTGGGTCTGCGGATCCACGTCCGCCCACACCTGGACCACCTCGCCGGCGAGGTAGCTGCCGTCTCCGAAGCCGTTGGTCACGGTGAGCGTGTGCGGCACGGTGCCGGTGATCGTCTCGGTGTCGTCGGCTTCATAGGCGGGGATGTCGGCGTCGTACGGGCCGCCGTACATCCCGATGTCGCTGCGGGACCCGTCCGCGTCGCGCAGGGTCGGGTTGCCGGCGTTGATGGCGGGGGAGCCCGCGTCGGGCGAGTAGTCGCCACCCGCGGCATCGCCGAACAGCGGGTCGGCGAACACGTTGCCGGTGCCGGTCACGCTACCCTCGTAGTCACCGAGGTTGTCCCAGAACAAGGAGTAGCTCGCGTCCATGTCCGTGAGGTTGCCCGCGTCGCAGGCGGCGATGATGTTGTTCTCGAACACCACCCCGTCCAAGGCGACGGTCCGCCCGCCCCACGGGTCGGCGTCATCGATGTTGTAGAACACGTTGTTCACGATGGTCTGGGTGCCCGCGCCATTGGACGAGAAGTCGAACGCGGTGAACGCCGTGCTGATGCGGATGTCCTCGAACACGTTGTTCGCCATCAGCATGTTGTCGAGGTCCGCCGTCGTCACGACCTGCTCGTGCTGCCCACCGCTCACGGTGTTGTGCCGCACGTCCGCGTTGAGCCCCTCGATGAGGTACCAGAGGTAGTCGGTGGTGTTGTCCTCCCACACGACGTCCTCCATCGCGATGAAGTTCTCGTCGAACAGGACGGTGAACGTGCCCGTGGTGTCGGTCACCCGGGAATCGGTGACCGTCAGATCCCCCTCGTGGACCGAGAACGCGGCGCCTTCCGGGTAGTAGAGATCCTCGAACGCCGTACCGGTGACGTGGAAGCCGGAGAGCGTGAGGATGCCGTTGTCCACGATGACGGCCGGACCCGTGCCGCCGTCGATCGACGTGACCTCGGGGCCGCCCGTGGAGGAGATGTAGACCTCGGTGCTCCACGGGATGTTGAGCGGGCCGTAAGTGCCCGGGCACACGCTGATCCAGTCGCCGGGGGACGAGGCGTCGACCGCGTCCTGGATGTCGGTGTAGTCCATCGAGCCGTCGCCACAGACCCGGATGCTCGCCCGCACCGCGGGCTCTTCGTAGGGATCCGTGCCGGTGTCGCCCGTATCGGTGTCCGTGTCCGTATCGGTGTCGGTGTCCGTGTCGGTGTCGGTGTCCGTATCGGTGTCGGTGTCCGTGTCCGTGTCCGTATCGGTGTCCGTGTCCGTGTCCGTATCGGTGTCGGTGTCGGTGTCGGTGTCGGTGTCGGTGTCGGTGTCGGTGTCCGTATCGGTGTCGGTGTCGGTGTCCGTATCGGTGTCCGTGTCCGTGTCGGTGTCGGTGTCCGTGTCGGTGTCGGTGTCGGTGTCCGTATCCGTGTCCGTGTCCGTGTCGGTGTCGGTGTCGGTGTCCGTATCGGTGTCCGTGTCCGTATCGGTGTCGGTGTCGGTCTCCGAGGACGTGTCCACCGGCTCGATGTTGGTTTCGACCGGGCGGCAGGCGAAGAGCAGGGGTAGGAGAAGCATGCGCCCCCGTAGCTCGCGGCCGCCGTCGCGCTGGAGCATCCCGCCAGGAACGACAAGTGGGTGTGACGCGCGATGAGGCACGCCGGAAGCGCACGATCTGCCGCCCCGCGCACCGGTCCCGGTCGCTTGGGAACAGAAAGTCACAACACCCGTGAATTGGGAACGATTCGCCCCATGTTCCAGGGAAAGTACCGAAGCACCACACAACGGTGCGGAGACTTCACTCGACGCCTGCTTGTTCGCGACCTACTGACTGATGCGACCGACACATCGGTGTGGTCGCGTTCGAACCCAAGAGGTCCATCATGCAAGTTTCCCTGGTCGTTCCCGCCCTGCTGCTGCTCGTCGGCGCTGGTGTCACGGGGTGCGCCGCCAAGCAGCCGCTCCATACCGAGTCGTCCACCGCCGCGATCCGCTCCGCGGAAGAGCTCGGTGCGTCCAATGTTCCGCTGGCCTCGCTGCACCTCCAGCTCGCCAAGGAGTCCCTGGACGCCGCGACGGCGCTCAACGAGAAGGGCGACACGGACGAGGCGAAGTCCCTCCTCCTCCGCGCCGAAGCCGACGCCGAGCTGGCGGTCGCGCTCTCCCGCGCGGAGGCCGAGAAGTCCGAGGCCCAGGCGGCCATGGACCGCGTCCGCAAGCTCCAATCCGAAAATCCGTACGCCGCCGGGGGTGCCAAGTGATGCGTTCCAACCTTACGATCCTCCTCGCCCTCGGCTTCGCGGTCGGCTGCGCCCCCAAGGTCCCGCTCGAGCTCTCCAACGCGCGCCAGGCCTACCAGGAGGCCAGCACCAGCTCCGCGGCCACGCTCGTGCCCGCCGAGGTCCACAAGGCCAAGGAGGCCCTCGGCGCGGCCGAGACGGCGTTCGAGGATGATCCGAAGGGCTACCACACCCTCGATCTCGCCTACGTCGCCCAGCGCAAGGCCGAGCTCTCGCAGGCCCTCGCGGCCGCCGCGGCGGAGGAGAAGGCCAAGGCGGCCGCCAACTCGCAGTACCAGTCCACGCAGGACGCGATCATGCTGGACACCAAGGCCAAGCTGGGCTCCACCCAGGCCGACCTCGCCGCCACGCAGACCGTCGCCGCGACCACCGCGGCGCAGCTCTCCGCGTCCGAGTCCGCGCGCGCCGTCTCCGAGGAGGCGCGGCTCAAGGCCGAGGCGCAGGCGGCCGAAGCGATGGCGGCCCTCGCCAAGCTCGCGGCGGTCAAGGAAGAGACCCGCGGGATGGTCATCACCCTCTCGGGCAGCGTGCTCTTCCAATCCGACCAGGCGACGCTCCTCCCCGAAGCGCAGACGCGCCTCGGCCAGGTGACCGACGCCCTCATGGCGACCAAGGAGCGCTCGATCATCATCGAGGGCCACACCGACTCGCAGGGGTCGGACGCCGACAACATCGCGCTCTCCCAGCGCCGCGCGGAGGCAGTACGCTCCTTCCTCACGACGCGCGGGTATGACCCCAGCCGGATCCGCGCCGTCGGCATCGGCGAGGTCCGCCCCGTCGCCGACAACGCGTCGCCCGAAGGCCGCGCGAACAACCGTCGTGTCGAGATCATCGTCGAGCCGGCCTCGTCGGCCTCGAAGTAGTCGCTCGCGCGGCGCCGGGTTCGCCCGGCGCCGCGCCGCCTCGTTGACGACACGTCGCCCCGTACTGGCTGGTCCCCAGGCCCGGCCGCGCACCCCCGAGCCCGACCATGCCGACCTCGTCCGTGCAGCCCATCCGGGGCGAGCTCTACAGTATCGATCGGCTGGAACAGTACGGCCCAGAGCTCGCGGCCACCCACCGGATCGTCCCGGGTCGGCACCGCGGACGCCCCGTGCTCGCCCGGCTCGAGGACAACCGCCGCGCGCTGGTGAACGCAACGCGCATCATCGCGGCCGACGTGCGGGCAGGCACCGCGGTCAGCCCTGCCGCGGAGTGGCTGATCGAGAACTTCGGGCTCGTCGAGGAGCAGCTCCGCGAGATCCAGGAGGACCTCCCTCCCTCCTTCTACCTCGAGCTCCCGAAGCTCGCCGATGGCGACAAAGCTGGGTACCCCCGCGTCTATGCGCTCGTGTGGGCCTACGTCGAGCACACCGACAGCCGCTTCGATCTCGAGAGCCTCAAGCGCTTCGTCCGCGCCTACCAGGAGGTCCAGCCGCTCCGCATCGGTGAGATCTGGGCGATCGCGATCTCGCTGCGCCTCGTGCTGGTCGAGAACCTGCGGCGGCTCGCCGACTCCATCATCCTGCGCCGCCAGGAGCGGGCCGAGGCCGACGATCTGGCCGACGCGCTCCTGGACCCCGCCCGCGTGCCCAAGCTCCGCGGGCGTCTCGCCGCGCTGGAGCGCGCCCCGCTGGCGAGCGCCTTCTCGGTGCAGCTCATCCAGCGCCTGCGCGACCGGGATCCCACCACCACGCCGGGCCTGCTCTGGCTCAACGAGCAGCTGGCGCGGCAGAACACCACCGCCGAGGAGGTGGTCCGTATCGAGCACCTGCAGCTCGCGGCGACGCAGGGGCCCGTGCGCGACGGCATCACGAGCATGCGCGCGCTCTCCTCCATCGACTGGGCCGACTTCGTGGAGGACGTGAGCCTGCTCGAGGCGGTCCTCGGCGGGCAGGCACCGGTCCCGGTCCTCGACTTCTCCACGCGCGATCGGTACCGGCACGTGGTCGAGGAGCTCGCGCGGGGCTCCGGGTGGAGCGAGGTGGCGATCGGGCAATTGGCCGTCGACAAGGCGCGCACTTCGGGCGCTCCCCGCGGCGCGCGGGAGGCGGAGGCCGGGTACTACCTCCTCTCCACCGGGCGCACCGCGCTCGAGGCGGAGATTGGCTACCGTCCGCCCTGGTCGCAGCGCGTCCGGCGCATCGCTCGCCTCGAGCCGACCGTCGGGTACGTCGGCGCCATCCTCTTCGCCACGGCCATCGCGCTCGCCATCCCCCTCTCCGTCTCCACGGCGTGGGGGGCGCCGCTGATCGAGGGGATCGTCCTGGGCCTGCTCGCCCTCATCCCGGCCTCCGAGCTGGCGATCGGGCTGGTGAACCGCTGGGCGACCCGCCTCGTGGGCCCCCGAAAGCTCCCGAAGCTGGCGCTGGAAGACGGCGTTCCGGCCGAGCTCCGCACGATGGTCGTCGTGCCCACGCTGCTGTGCGACGAGGCCGAGGTGTGGGAGCTGGTCGAGCGGCTCGAGGTGCACTTTCTCGCCAACGACGACGGCGACCTCCGCTTCGCGCTCGTCTCGGACTGGCCGGACGCGCCCACCGAGCGGATGGACGGTGACGATGCCCTGCTCGCCGTCGCCCGCCAGGCGATCGCCGAGCTCAACGCCCGCCACGCCCCGGTCGCCACCGCGCCGGGCATCACCGGCCCCCGGTTCTTCCTCCTCCACCGCGGGCGCCGCTGGAACGAGCGCCAGGGGGTGTGGATGGGCTGGGAGCGCAAGCGCGGCAAGCTCCATGAGCTCAACCGGCTGCTCCGCGGGGCCACCGATACCACCTTCCTGGACGCGGGGATCGCCGACAGCGGCGTGGACCTCGCCGCGCTCCAGATCCGCTACGTCATCACGCTCGACGCCGACACGCGCCTTCCCCACGGCTCGGCGAAGAAGCTGGTCGGCGCGATCGCCCACCCGCTCAACCGCGCCGTCCACGACCCGGTGACGCGGTGTGTCGTCCAGGGCTACGGCATCCTCCAGCCGCGCATCACGCCGACCCTCCCGGAGAGCGGCGAGGGCACGCTCGCTCAGCGGGTCTACTCGGGGCCGGCCGGCATCGATCCGTACGCGTTCGCCGTCTCGGACGTGTACCAGGACCTCTTCGACGAGGGCAGCTTCACGGGCAAGGGCATCTACGACATCGATGCCTTCGAGCTCGCGATGGCCGGGCGCGTACCCGAGAACACGATGCTCTCGCATGACCTGTTCGAGGGCCTCCACGCGCGAGCCGGCCTGCTCTCCGACGTGGAGCTGTTCGAGAGCAGCCCGGCCCACTACCAGGTCGCGGCCGCCCGCCACCACCGCTGGGCACGCGGAGACTGGCAGCTGCTGCCCTGGATCTTCACCCGGGGCCCGATCCCGTTCATCGGGCGCTGGAAGATGCTGGACAACCTCCGGCGCACGCTGGTGGCGCCCGCGGGCCTCGCGACGTTGCTCGCCAGTTGGACCCTCGCCGACGGGCGCCCGTGGGTGTGGACGTTGTTCGTCGGCGCCTCGATCGCCGTCCCCGTGCTCCTCCCGGTGTTGCTCGACATGTTGCCCCGGCGGACGGGGCTCTCCATGCGGAGCTTCGCCCGCGGCGTGGGCGAGGACCTCGTGCTCGCGCTCCTCCGCGTGGGGCTCGCCATCGCGCTCCTGGCCGAGCAGGCCTGGCAGATGATCGACGCCATCACGCGCACCCTCTACCGGCTCGCGGTCTCGCACCGGCGCATGCTGGAGTGGGTGACGGCGGAGCAGGTCAAGCGCGGCTCCAAGCTCGATCTCGCCGCCTTCCAGCGGCAGATGGCGCGTTCGGTCGGGCTCACCGTGCTGGCGCTGGTCGCGGTCGTCGGCGATGCGCCGGGCGCGTTCGGCCTCGCGGCCACGTTCGCCACCCTCTGGATCTTCTCGCCGGTGATCGCCCGCGCGATCAGCGCTCCGCCGGTCGCCCGCGCCCGCGCCCGGCTCGACGATCGCAGCTCCGACAGCCTCCGCCTCACCGCCCGCCGGACGTGGCGCTACTTCGAGACCTTCGTCACCCCCGGCCACAACCACCTCCCGCCCGACAACTTCCAGGAGGATCCGGCACCGGCGGTCGCGCAGCGCACCTCACCGACGAACATCGGGTTGTACCTGCTCTCCTCGGTCTCCGCGCACGACATGGGGTGGCTCGGCACGCTCGCCTTCATCGAGCGCATCGAGGCGACACTCACGACGATCGAGAAGCTGGAGCGGCACCGGGGCCACCTCTACAACTGGTACGAGACCACCACGCTGGCGCCGCTGCTGCCCCGCTACGTGTCCACGGTCGACAGCGGAAACCTGGCCGGCCACCTGCTCACGCTCCAGCAGGCGTGCCTCGAGCTCGCCGAGTACACGCCGACGGTCCCCCGCGCGTTCGCGGGCATCGCCGACGCGTTGGCGATCGCGCGTGAGGCGATCGCGGCGATGGGCCCCGACCTTCGCGACGGCTCCCTGCGCCGCCAGCACCTCGGCGAGAGCGCCGACGAGATCGCCGCGCTCCTCCGCGCCCCCCAGGGCGAGGCCGCGCCCGGCACGCCGAACGTCTGGGACCTGCTCCTGGTCAAGGCCGAGGTGCTCGTCGACACGGCCCAGGCGCTGGCGCAGGAGCACGCCGCGGGGCCCGGGTCCGACACGTGCGCGGACATCCTCGACTGGGCCCGGATCGTGCGCGCCGCCATCGCCGGGCACGTCCAGGACCGGGCGCTCGTCGACGGCGGGTTCTTCGAGGCTGGCGCCTTCCGGGACAGCCCCGCGGCTCGTTTGACGCGGCTCGCCGAGCGGGCGGAGCGCCTCTCGCAGGAGATGGCGTGGGACTTCCTGTTCGACGCCGACAAGCGGCTGTTCTCCATCGGCTACAACGTCGACAACTCGCGGCTCGACATCTCGTCGTACGATCTGCTCGCGTCGGAGTGCCGCCTCGCCAGCTTCCTCGCCATCGCGAACGGCGATGTCCCGGTCTCGCACTGGTTCCGCCTCGGTCGCCGGCTCACGCCCGTCGGGAGCAGCTCCGCGCTCGTGTCGTGGTCGGGTTCGATGTTCGAGTACCTCATGCCCGAGCTGGTCATGGCGGTGCCCGAGGGCAGCCTGCTGGCCCAGACCGACCGCCTCGTGGTGGCCCGGCAGATCCGCTACGGCGCGGCGCGCGGCGTCCCGTGGGGCATCTCGGAGGCCGCGTACAACGCCCGCGATCTGAACCTCACCTACCAGTACGCGAACTTCGGGGTCAGCGGCCTCGGCCTGAAGCGGGGGCTCGCCGAGGATCTGGTCATCGCGCCCTACGCGACGGCGCTGGCGGCGATGATCGATCCGGTCGCCGCCGTCAAGAACCTGGCCAGCCTCGCGAACGTCGGCGCGTCCGGACGATACGGCTTCTACGAGTCGGTCGACTACACGGTCGCCCGGCTCCCCGAGGGCACGCGCGGCGCGGTCGTGAAGGCCTACTTCGCGCACCACCAGGGCATGTCCATCGTCGCGTTGTGCAACACGATCGGCGGCTTTGGGATGCGACGCCGCTTCCACGCCTCCCCCCTCGTCCGGTCGGCCGAGCTCCTCCTCCACGAACGCACCCCGCGCCACGTCGCCGTCGCCCGCTCCCACACCGACGAGGAGGCCATGCACCTCCACGTGCGCGAGGTCGTGCCGCCCGTCCTGCGCGAGTTCAGCTCCCCCCACGACGCGCTCCCGGCGACCCACCGGCTCTCCAACGGGCGCTACTCCGTGGCGTTCACCGCGGCCGGCGCCGGGCAGAGCTTGTGGAAGGAGCTCGCCGTCACCCGGTGGCGCGAGGACGAGACGCTCGACACCTGGGGCAGCTTCGTCTACGTGCGCGACGTCGTGAGCGGTCGGGTGTGGTCCGCGGGCCACCAGCCCACCGGCGTCGAGGCGGACGACTACGCCGCGTCCTTCTACGAGCACCGCGTGGAGATCCGCCGTCGCGACGGCTCGATCACCACGACGCTCGAGGTCATCGTGTCCTCCGAGGACGACGCCGAGCTCCGCCAGGTCACCGTCGCGAACACCGGCAACCGGGTCCGCACGCTCGAGCTGACCTCCTACGCCGAGGTGGTCCTCGCCCCGGACGCCGCCGACGTCGCCCACCCCACCTTCTCCAACCTCTTCGTCCAGACCGAGTTCGAGCCGGGCGTGGAGGCGCTCCTCGCGTCGCGACGGCCGCGCTCGGCGCTCGAGCAACGCATGTGGGCCGCGCACGTCTCGTCCGTGCACGGCGTGGGCGTCCAGGGCGTGCAGTTCGAGACCGACCGCGCGCGGTTCCTCGGCCGTGGGCGCGGGGTCCGCACCGCCGCGGCGATCCACGACGGGCGGCCGCTCTCCAACACCGTCGGCGCCGTGCTCGACCCGATCTTCAGCCTGCGCCGTCGGGTCACCCTCCAGCCGGGCGAGTCCGCGAAGGTCACCTTCACCACCCTGGTCGGCCCGACCCGCGAGCGTGTGCTCGCCCTGTGCGACACGTTCCGGGACAGCGGCGTGTTCGAGCGGACGCTCGGGCACGCGTGGACCCACGCCCAGGTCCAGCTTCGCCACCTCGGCATCGACCCCGAGGAGGCCCAGCTCTACCAACGCCTCGCCTCCCGCGTGCTCTACGCCGGCCCGGCGATGCGCGCGGACCGGGACGTCCTCGATCGCAACCGCCTCGGACAGTCCGCGTTGTGGCGCTTCGGCATCTCGGGCGACCGCCCCATCCTGCTCGGCCGCATCGCCAACATGGAGGACCGCGACCTGGTGCGCCAGCTGGTCCACGCGCACTGCTACTGGCGGATGAAGGGGCTCCGCATCGACCTGGTGATCCTCAACGAGCAGCTCCACAGCTACGGCCAGGATCTGCAGGAAGACCTCGAGGGGCTCGTCCGTGCGAGCCATCTCGCCGGCGTCCAGAACGGGGTCTACCTGGTCCGAGGCGAGCACCTCGGCGACGAGGATCGGGACCTGTTGCTCACGGCCGCCCGCGTCGTCGTCGACTCGCGCGACGGCTCCCTCTCCGAGCAGGTCATCCGCCAGCTGCGTCACGACGGCTTGCCGCCCGCCCCGCGCGCCCTCTCTCCGATGCCGCCCGCGACCGACGTGCCGGCGCCGCGGCTCGACCTCGACTTCTTCAATGGGATCGGCGGCTTCTCGACCGACGGGCGCGACTACGTGACCGTGCTGGGGGCCCGCCAATGGACCCCCCTGCCGTGGGTCAACGTCATCGCCAACCCGACGTTCGGGTTCCTCGTATCGGAGTCCGGCGGCGGCTTCACGTGGGCCGAGAACAGCCACGAGAACCAGATCACGCCCTGGTCGAACGACCCGGTGAGCGACCCGCCCGGGGAGGTCCTCTACATCCGCGACGACGACTCGGGCGAGACCTGGACCGCCACCCCGCTGCCCGTGCGCGAGGAGACCCCGTACGTGGTGCACCACGGGCAGGGGTTCACCACCTTCACCCACGAGAGCCACGGCATCGCGTCGGAGCTGGTGCAGTTCGTCGCCCCCGAAGACCCGCTCAAGGTGTCTCGCCTCGTGCTCCGCAACACCTCGGGCCGCGAACGCCGGCTCTCGGTCGCCGCGTACGTCGAGTGGGTGCTCGGGCCCTCCCGGGCCGCCTCGGCCCCTTTCGTCGTCACCACGCTCGACCCCGAGACCGGCGCCATCTTCGCCCGCAACCCGTGGAAGGCCGACTTCGCCAGCCGCGTGGCGTTCCTCGATCTGAGCGGCGCCCAGCAGATCACCTCGGGCGACCGCGTCGAGTGGATCGGCCGCAACGGCTCGCTGGCCTCGCCCGCCGGTCTCAGCCGCGAGCGGACGGGCGCCGGGCGCGTGGGCCCCGGCCTCGACCCGTGCGCGATGTTGATGACGACCATCCGCCTGCTGCCCGGCGAGAGCGCGAGCGTCGTGGTGTTCCTCGGACAGGCGGACGGCGACGCCGCGGCCCGCGCCCTCGTCCTGCGCGCCCGCGCGATCGATCCCGAGGCGCTCCTGCGCGAGGTCGTGACCCGGTGGGACGACATCCTCGAGGTGGTCCAGGTCAAGACACCGGACCGCGCGATGGATCTGCTCCTGAACCGCTGGCTGCTCTACCAGACGCTCTCGTGCCGGATCTGGGCGCGCGCCGGCTTCTACCAGGCCGGCGGTGCCTACGGCTTCCGCGACCAGCTCCAGGACGGCATGGCCATCGCCGTGGCCCGCCCGGACCTGACCCGCGAGCACATCCTCCGGGCCGCGGCGCACCAGTTTCCCGAGGGCGACGTGCAGCACTGGTGGCATCCGCCGTCGGGAAAGGGCGTCCGCACGCGGTTCGCCGACGACCGCATCTGGCTGCCGTTCACCATCTCGCACTACATCGACGTGACCGGGGAGGCCGCGGTGCTCGACGAGGTCATCCCCTACCTGGACGGCCCGCTCCTCACGCCCGAGCAGGAGGACACCTACCAGGAGCCGCGCGTCTCCACCGAGACCGACACCCTCTACGAACACGCTGCCCGCGCGCTCGACGTGAGCCTCAAGGTCGGCGTCCATGGCCTTCCCCTGATGGGCAGCGGCGATTGGAACGACGGCATGAACCGCGTCGGCAACCACGGCCGGGGCGAGAGCGTCTGGCTCGCGTGGTTCCTCATCACGACGCTGGACCGCTGGATCCCCGTCGCCGAGGCCCGCGGGGACACGCCCCGTGCCACCGCCTGGCGTGCGCACACCGCCGCGCTCCGCGTCGCGGTGGAGGCCGAGGCGTGGGACGGCGACTGGTACCGCCGGGCCTACATGGACGACGGCTCGCCCCTGGGCTCCGCGGCGAACGTGGAGTGCCGGATCGACTCGATCGCGCAGTCCTGGTCCGTGTTGTCGGGGGCCGGCCAGCCGGACCGGCAGGTGCGCGCGATGGCGGCGCTGGAGGAGCACCTCGTGCGTCGCGCCGACGGCGTCGTCCTGCTGCTCACCCCCCCCTTCGACCGCACGCCGCTCGACCCCGGGTACATCAAGGGCTACCTCCCGGGCATCCGCGAGAACGGCGGGCAGTACACGCACGCCGCGCTCTGGGCGCTCATGGCGTTCGCCGAGCTCGGCGACGGGAACAAGGCGAGCGAGATCTTCGCCATGCTCAACCCCATCAATCGTGCCAACACCCGCGCCGGGCTCCAGCGCTACAAGGGCGAGCCGTACGTGGCGGCGGCCGACGTGTACGGCGCGGGCGTGCAGATGGGGCGCGGCGGCTGGACCTGGTACACCGGGTCGGCCTCGTGGATGTATCGGGCCGGGCTGGAGTGGATCCTCGGCGTGCGCGTCCGCGGCGACCACCTCCACCTCGCGCCGTGTGTGCCGGCGAGCTGGCCGGGCTTCGAGGTCACGCTGAAGCACCACGGCTCCCGCTACGTGATCACCGTGCTCAACCCGCGCGGCGTGCAACGTGGCATCGCGTCGCTCACGCTCGACGAGGTGGCGCTCGATCGCCTCGCCGCCAACGTCCCATTGGTAGACGACGGCGCCACGCACCACGTGCGTGTCATCCTCGGAGACTAACGAGCGTCCAACTCTGGCAGGGGCCCACCGTTACATCCGCGGACCCCTACCTCATGCTCAGTCGGTTAGGTTCGCCCGAGGGCGGGCCAACGATGATTCCAAGGGAGGTGGACATTCCGGTCGACGCACTCATGCGGCTCCTCGCCGTAAGCCGCAAGCTCGCGGCGCCGATGGAGTTCAAGAGCCTGCTCTCCCTGGTCATCGAGGCCGGGCGGGAGGTCCTCGGGGCGGAGCGTGGAGTGGTGTTGCTCTACGATGCCCGTCACCGGGAGCTGCACTCGACCGTGGCCACCGGGCACGAGGTCATCAAGGTCACCATCGACTCGGGCATCGCCGGCGCCTGCGCCCGGACCCGCAAGACCATCAACGTCCCGGACGTGGACGCCGATCCGCGCTTCAACCCCCAGATCGACCGCGCGACCGGGTTCCGCACCCGCTGCCTGGTGTCGGTCCCGCTCATCGGGCTGGACGAGGAGCTCGTCGGCGTGATGCAGCTCCTCAACCCCGCGCGCGGCTACTTCGACGCGGGGGACGAGAACATCGCCGAGGTGCTGGCGAGCCACGCCGCCGTGGCCATCCAGCGGGAGCGCCTGCTCGCCGAGCGGATCATCCGCCTCAAGATGGAGCGTGACCTCGAGGCCGCGCGGGTCATCCAGGAGGGGGTGCTCCCCCGCCACCTCCCGCTCCTCCCCGGCTACGACCTCGCCGGGTTCAGTCGGCCTGCCGAGCAGACCGGCGGCGACCTCTACGACGTCATCCCGATGGGCCCCGACTCGTCGTCGCCCATCGCGATCCTCCTCGCGGACGCGTCGGGCCACGGCATCGGCCCCGCGCTCTCGGTGGTCCAGGTGCGGGCGATGCTCCGGATGGGGCTGCGCCTCGGCGCGGACATCACCGACCTCGTCCGCCAGATCGACGCCCAGCTCCTCCAGGACCTCGGGGACGACCAGTTCGTGACCGCGTTCATCGGCTGCCTCGATCCGCGCCGCCACGAGCTGGTCTACCACGCCGCCGGGCAGGGCCCGCTGCTGCACTTCCACGCGATCGACGGGCGCGCGGAATGGCGCGGCGCCTCCGCCCTTCCGCTCGGCGTCGCGGAGCTCCCGGATGCGCCCCTGGCCCTCCACATGGCCCTGGCACCGGGTGACTACGTCGCCCTCGTCACGGACGGCTTCTACGAATGCGCCAACCAGGCGGGCGAGGTCTACGGCGAGCACCGCGTGCTCGACCTCATCGCCCGCCACCGGGGCTCGGACGCCCGCGGCGTGATCGCGGCGCTCGTCCGCGAGATCGACGAGTTCGCGCAGGGCGCGGTCCAGGCCGACGACCTGACCGCCATCATCCTCCGCCGGCACCCCGCGGATCACGTTGCGCCGACAGTCCCGGAGGTCGAGGCGCGCGGGCGCTGACCGCGGTAACGCCTCCGCAACCGCCGCCTGGACGACGCTTCGATGCGCACGGCCACGTGCGTTCCGGGCCGCATGTGCGCCCCGCGGTGGCGCCGGCCGCTCTCGGCGCGGTAGACTGCGCGGGATTGCGCCAACCCGTCGCGGCGCGCACCCGAGGAGAGCGGAGATGGTCGAGTCGTTTGGTGCCAGCATCATGGTGGTGGAAGATGAAGAGACCCTCGCGACGGGTCTCCGCGCGGCGCTCGAGCACGAGCGCTTCCAGGTCACGCACTGCGAGTCCGGAGAGGCCGCCATCGCCGCGATCGACGACGATGTACCGGACCTGCTCCTCCTCGACGTCATGCTCCCCGGCATGGACGGGATCTCCGTCCTCCGGCGGGTGAAGCAGGACCACCCCGAGCTCCCCGTCATCATGGTGACGTCGAAGGGCACGGAGCTGGACAAGGTGCTGGGCCTGGAGTTCGGCGCCGACGACTACATCACCAAGCCCTTCTCCCTCCGGGAGCTCATCGCCCGCGTCCGCGCCCGCCTGCGCTCGCGCCCCGAGGCACCCAAGGCGCCCGATCGCGTGCGCTTCGGCCGCAACGAGGTCGATCTGCGCCGGCGCATCCTCTGGCGCGACGGGCAGGAGCACCGCCTCACCACCCACGAGGCCGGTGTTCTCGCCTACCTGATCTCCCAGAAGAGCCAGGACGTGAGCCGGGAGAACCTGCTCAAGTTCGTATGGGGCTACTCGCCGTCGATGGCGACCCGCACGGTCGACAGCCAGATCCTCAAGCTGCGGCGCCGCGTGGAAGATGTCCCGGCCGATCCCCGGCACATCCTGACCGTGCACGGCATGGGGTACCGATTCGAAGAATGATGCAATGGTTCGGGCACCGGTGGTGACAGACCGTCGACAGAGAGCACGCCTGGACAGGGCTTGTTCACTGTGGTAACGTTTGCGCCAACCGGATTACCGCATGGTTGCGACCAGTCCGAGTGCGATGCGAATCTTGTTGGTGGACGATGATCCGAGGCAGGTCGCCGTCCTGCGCGCGCATCTCGCTTCACTCGACCACACCCTCCTCACCGCCAACGGCGGGGCCGAGGCCTTGCTGTTGCTGGAAGAGCAGCCGGTCGACCTGATCCTGCTCGACCTGCGCATGCCCGGGATCGACGGGATCGACGTGCTGCATCACATCCGCGCCCAGCCCGAGCTCGCGCGCATGCCGGTCGTGCTCATCACCTCGATGCACGAGCGCGAGGCGCGCCTCCGCGCCATCGAGGCCGGCGCGGACGACTTCGTGGAGAAGCCGCCCGACGGCGCCATCCTCCGCGCCCGCGTCACCAACCTCCTCCGCCTCAAGCAGCTGGGGGACGATCTGGAGCGCAGGAACGAGGAGCTGCGGCGGCTCGAGGCGCTGCGGCAGGAGCTCACCGATCTCGTGGTGCACGACCTGAAGGCGCCCGTGGCCGGCGCCGCGCTCAACATCGAAGTGGCGCTGGAGATCCTCGGCCTCGAAGAGGGCCCCGCCTGTGAAGCCCTGAAGGACGCGCTCGCGGGCGTGCACCGGATCCGGTCGATGACGGAGGAGATCCTCCTCCTGGCGCGCCTGGAAGAGGCGAGCATGCCCATCCGCCCGGTCCGCAGCCCGCTTCGGAGCATCGTGGTCGACGTGGTGCGCCACCTCGGCCGCCTCGCCGAGCGGCGGGGTACCCGCGTGGACCTCTCGGTCGACGAGAATCTGTCCGCCACCGCCGATCCCGAGCTCATCCGCCGGGTCATCGAGAACCTGCTCGACAACGCCATGCGTCACGCGCCGCGCGGCGGCCGCATCGCGATCCAGGGCGTCCAGAACGGGTGCATCTCCCTGAGCATCGCCAACACCGGCACGCCCATCCCCGAGCGGGACCGCACGCGCATCTTCGAGAAGTTCGCGCAGTCGTCGGGCTCGGTCTCTCGCGGCGCCAACGTCGGGCTCGGTCTCCACTTCTGCCACGTCGTCGCGCGCGCCCACGGCGGCTCGATCCGCATCGACGAGACCCCCGAGTGGCCCGTCGTGTTCACGCTGAGCCTGCCCATCGCCTGAGCGCCCGAGCGCCCGGCCGTCAGGTGCGCCAGGCGCTGTTCCCGACCGCCTGATCGATCGCGTGCATCAGCTTCTCGCGGCCCACGGGCTTGGCCAGGTACCCGACACAGCCAGCCTCCATCGCGCGCTCCGCGTCCCCCACCATCGCGTGCGCCGTGATCGCCACGACGGGGATCGTGGCGGTGGCGGGGTCGGCCGCGAGGATGCGGGTGGCCGCGAGGCCGTCCATGTCCGGCATCTGCAGGTCCATCAGGATCACCCCAGGCCGGAGATCCCGTGCGAGCTGGATCCCGGTCGCGCCGTCGGGCGCCTCGGTCAAATCACATCCGGTCGGCGCGAGCATGGACCGCAGGACGCGCCGGTTCACGGCGTTGTCGTCCACGATCAGCAGGTGGAGGCGCGGGCCGGCGTCGACCGCGGGCGGCGGAGGGGCCTCCCACACCACCGCGAAGGGTCGGTGGTCCACCGGAGCTTCCGCGACCGGGGCGATCGCGCTCGGCTCGGGCGGCTCGATCCGCTCGGTCTCCCCGGCGTTCGCGATGGGCAGCGTGAACGAGAAGGTGGATCCGCGTCCGGACGCGCTCTCGCAGAGGATCGTGCCGTTCATGGCCTCGGCGAGCTGCTTGGAGATGGCCAGGCCGAGCCCGGTCCCCCCGTGCCGCCGCGCGAGCCCGTTGTCGAGCTGCGTGAACGGCTGGAAGAGCTTGTGCAGGTCGTTCGGGTCGATGCCGATGCCGGTGTCGGTCACCGCGACCCGCGCGACCCCCCCCATGATCCGGCCGCTGAGGGTGACGGTCCCTTCGCTCGGGGTGAACTTCAGCGCGTTGGAGAGCAGGTTGAGCACGATCTGGCGCACCCGATTGGGGTCGGCCGTCACGTACAGGCGCCCGGGCTCGATCGTGTTGACGACGTGGACGCGGCGCTCCCGGGCCGAGGTGCTCGTGAGCTCCACCGCCTGGAGCACCGGCAACGCGAGGTCCATCCGCTCGGCGTGGATCTGGAGGCGACCCGCCTCGATCCGCGAGAGGTCGAGCACGTCGTTGATCAGCAGCAGGAGCTGCTCGCCGGCGGCGCGGATGTCGTGGACGTAGGGGCGGTGCGCCTCACCGAGGGGGATCATCCGGTCGGCGAGGAGCACCTCCGCGAACCCGATGACGGCGTTGAGCGGCGTGCGCAGCTCGTGCGACATGGTGGCGAGCACCTCGCTCTTGAGGCGGGACGCGCTCGCGAGGTCGGCGTTGCGCTCGGTCAGCTGGGCCCGTTGTTTGGCGACCTCCTCCGACTGCGCCGCGAGCACCTCCTGCTGGGCGAGGAGCTCCTCGAAGCGTGTGCGGAGCTCGATGTTGGCGTTCTCGAGCTCGTTGGCGAGCAGGAGCTCCTGGGTGATGTCGTGCATGTACACGACGGCGCCCTGGATCGTGTCGGCGAGGACCACCGGCACGATGCTCGCGAGCGCCACCCGCGGCGACCCGCTCGCGTCGACGAACTCCACGCGCCGATTGCGGACGGTCCGCCCCGAAGCAAGGGCGCCGCGCAACGAGTCGAGGGTGCCGGGACCGCCGAGAAAATCAACGGGGAGCTGGGCCGTCCACGCGTCGGGGGTGACGCCGATCAGCCCCTCTCCGAGCAGATGCGTGGCCGCGGAGTTGACGATCCGGACCAGCCCCGAGCGATCCACATAGACGACGGGATCAACCAGCACGTCGAGGGTGGCACCGAGGAGGGCCTCCTGTTCGCGGAAGGCCGCCTCGGCCTCGGGGGTGAAGCCCCCGCCCTCTCCGACCAGCAGCGCCTCGCTGTTCTTGAGCATCGCCGCGGCCGTGTTGCTCCCCGCCGAACCGGCGGTCGGGCTCTCGGGGATCGGGTTCGCGCGAGGAGGAGGCAGAGCGGGAGGAACAGGCACACCTGCTTGTATCCCACGCCGCCTAGAACATTTGGGAACAACCGGGAACCGCTTGCGACAACAAAGCCCCCGACTTCGCTCCTGGCGCCTTCCTGGAGGGACTAAGCTGTGCCACAGCGCTTCGATACTACGGTGGCGGGCTGGGAATCGGAGATTTGATGACGACGGCGACCGCACCCGGCCAGGGCTCCCTCATCTGCACGGGTGTGCCCGGACTCGACACGGTGCTCGGAGGCGGGCTCCCGCGAAACCGGATGTTCCTCGTCCAGGGCGCGGCGGGCGCCGGCAAAACCACGCTCGGGCTCTCCTTCCTGCTCGAGGGCCTGCGCAACGGAGAGCCCGGCCTCTACGTGACGCTCTCGGAGACCCGGGAGGAGCTCGAGGCCGTTGCCGCATCTCATGGTTGGTCGCTCGCCGGCCTGACGATCTGTGAGAGCCCCGGTGTGGATCGTGGGCAGGAGGGGCTCGGCCCCTCGATGTTCCACTCGGCGGAGTCCGAGCTCACCCAGACCATCCAGGGGCTCCTTCGGGAGGTCGAACGGGTGAAGCCGGCGCGGGTCGTGTTCGATTCGTTGTCCGAGCTGCGGCTCCTCGCCGGAGGCGCGCTCCGCTATCGTCGGCACGTGCTCGGCCTCAAACAGTTCTTTGCGGGTCGCTCCACGACGGTGCTGCTGGTGGACGACGGAAGCGTGGTCGACGAGGACTCCCGACTGCAGAGCCTCGTGCACGGTGTGCTCGAGCTGGAGCAGGTCACCCCCGACTTCGGCGCGCAACGGCGGCGGCTGCGCATCGTCAAGATGCGGGGCCACGACTACGTGGGCGCGTTCCACGACTTCACGATCGCCCCGGGCGGCCTCAAGGTCTTTCCCCGGCTCTTCGCCACGGCACACGAGGTGAGCTTCGAACCCGGGACCGAGTCCAGCGGGCTCGCCGACATCGACGCGCTGGTCGGGGGCGGGCTCGACCGCGGCACGAGTTTGCTGATCGTGGGCCCGGCGGGCTCCGGGAAGTCCTCGATCGCGGCCCAATACGTGTCGGCGGCCGCCAAACGTGGCCAGCGGGCCGTCGTGTTCACCTTCGACGAGACCGCGCGCACCCTCCTCCTCCGTACGGAGGGCCTCGGCATGGGGCTGGCGCCGCACGTAGCCGCCGGGCGTGTGATCCTGCACCAGATCGACCCCGCCGGGCTCACCCCGGGTCAGTTCGCGAGCATCGTCCGAGCGGCCGCGCTCGGCACCGGCGAGCAGGAAGCGGCGCGGATCGTCGTGATCGACAGCCTGAACGGGTACCTGAACGCGATGCCCGAGGAGCGGTTCCTCCTCGTCCAGCTGCACGAGCTCCTCACCGCCCTCGCGAAGCACGGGGTGGTCACGATCCTCGTCGTTGCGCAACAGGGGCTGGTCGGCAACGTGTTGGACGGCCCCGCCGATGCGAGCTACCTTACGGACACGGTACTGCTCACCCGTAATTTCGAGGCAGAGGGCGTGGTGAATCGAGCCGTGTCGGTGATCAAGAAGCGCACCGGCGGTCACGAGCGAACCATCCGTGAAGTGTCGTTCAGCGCGAACGGCCTGGCCCTGAGCCCGCCGCTCCGCGGCTACCGAGGCGTGATGACCGGCACGCCCACGCCGATCCCGGCCGCGCCCGACCCCGCGCCCGATCCCCAAAGCGAAAGCCGATGAAGAGCTTCTCCGCCGGGCTGCGTGTCGTCCTGCTCCCCACGCCACGCGACGGCGAGATCGGCGCATCCATGCTCGCCGACGCGGGCTTCGACGGCGTGGTGTGCCCGGACCTCCACTGCTTGTGTGACGAGGTCCAGAAGGGCGTCGGCGTGGCGATCCTGACGGAGGAGGCCCTGGAGGAGGACGGGGTCGGGCGGCTCACCGCGCTCATCGCGGAGCAGCCCCTGTGGTCGGACATCCCGGTGGTCCTGTTGACCCGCGGCCCGGTGGACTCCCCGCTCGTGACCGGGGCCCTCGTCGCGCTCGGCAACGTCACGCTGCTCGAACGCCCGGTGCGGCTGGTCACGCTCGTCACCACGCTCCGCTCGGCCATCCGCGCTCGGACGCGGCAGTACCAGCTGCGCGAAGAGCTCCGGGTCCGCGAAGAGGCCACCTCGGCGCTGCGGGCGAGCCAAGACCGCCTCGATCTCGTGCTCCGCGTGGCGGACGCCGGCACCTGGTACTTCGACCTGCCTCCCTCCGAGATCGTCGGAAACCGCGCGTACCATCGTCACATCGGCCTGAACCCCGAAGACAACGCGCCGATCGACATCAACCTGTTCTACTCCCTCGTCCACCCCGACGATCGGGCGCGAACCCAGGCAGCGATGGACGACGCGCTCGGGCACAGCCACGTCCTCGACATCGACTACCGCACGCGCGGTCCGGACGGCACGGAGCGGTGGGTACGGGCGGCGGGCCGCACGTTGCTCAACCGCGCCGGCGTCCCCGCGGCCTTCTACGGCACCACGATCGACCTGACGGCCCGGCGCGCCGCCGACACCGCGCTCGCCCGATCGGAGGCCCGTTCCGGCGCCATCGGCGCGGCGCTCCCCTTCGGCGCCTGGGAGTGCGACCCCGCCGGCCGCGTGGTCCACCTCGCCCCGGCGTTCCTCCAGCTCGTCGGCCGCACGCTGGCGAGCTGCCAGGAGCACGGCTGGGCCGATCTGGTGCACCCCGACGACGTCGAACGGTTCGCCGCCGCCTGGCCCCGGCTCGTGTCGACCCCCGCGATGTTCACCCTCGAATACCGCGTGCGCGACGAGGCCGGCGACTACCACACCGTCCTGATGCGGGGCATGCCCCTGCTCGACGAGTCACGGGCGGTCACCGGCTGGGTCGGCATCAACCTCGACATCACCGAGAAGCGGCACGTGGAGCAGGAGCTCGAGCGCGTGAGCCGCCTCGAGTCGATCTCGCTCGTCGCGGGTGGCATCGCGCACGACTTCAACGACCTGCTCACCGGCGTGCTCGGCAACATCGCGCTCGCCCGCATGTCGGCCCAGCGGGACGAAGAGACCGTGCGCCGCCTCCAGGACGCCGCCCAGGCCGGCACCAAGGCGCAAGAGCTCGCCCGGCAGCTCCTCACGTTCGCCCGCGACAAGGAGCCCGTCCGCGCCCCCGTGTGGCTGCCCGGCCTGCTCCGGGAGTCCGCGGACTTCGCGTTGCAGGGCCTCGGCGTCCGCTGCGAGTTCAACCTCGCGGAGAACCTGCCCGGCGTGGACGCCGACGCGGTGCAGCTCGGCCAGGCGGTGCAGAACCTCGTGCGGAGCGGCGCGGAGGCGATGGACGGGCACGGAGTGCTCGTGGTCCGCGCGTCGGCGATCCAGATCGGCGCCGCCGGCGGGCTCCCGTTCGCGCCCGGGCCGTACGTCATGGTCTCGGTGACCGATCGGGGCCGGGGCATCTCCCCCGAGAACCTCCCGCGCGTGTTCGACCTGGTCCACAGCGCCAAGACCCGCTCCGGGATCGCGCTGCCCATCGCGCACGCCATCATCCGGCGCCACGGCGGGCATCTGCTCGCCGCCTCCCAGCCCGACGGCTCCACGTTCACGTTCTACCTGCCCGCGGGCGCGCCGATCGCGGCGCCGGCGGCGCGATCGGTTCCCCCGGTGCTCGTCCGTGCCGCGGCCACCCTTCCCCGCGGCCGCGGCCGCCTGCTGGTGATGGACGATGATGCCCAGGTGCGGGCTGTCGCCTACCTCTCGTTGGTTCGCCTCGGCTACCAGGTCACCCTCGCGGTGCACGGCACCCAGGCCGTCGAGACCTACCGCGCCGCGTTGCGGGATCACCTGCCGTACCAGCTGGTCTTCCTCGACCTGACGGTGCAGGGCGGCATGGGAGGCCTCGAAACCCTCCTGCAGCTCCAGCAGATCGACGCCGGCGTGCGCGCCGTAGCCGTGACCGGCTACACCGACGACCCGCTGCTGACCGCCTTCGCCGACTATGGCTTCACCGGCGCCATCACCAAGCCGTACACCGTCGACGATCTCGGGCGGGTGTTGCAACAGGCCGGGAGCCCGCCCCCTCCGGCGGCCGCTCCCCCGAACGCGTAAGCGCGACGACGAGGGGCGCCAGAACGAGGGGCGCCCAATCGTGCGGTTCGCCGTTCGTCAGAACCAGGCGTTCGTGACGAACACCGTTCGACCGGACGAGGCGTGCGTCAGAACGAATCGATGTTGGCGTCCATCCAGGCGAGCCGCGCCGAGATGAAGGTGAGCACGCGGGCGTGCTCCTCCTCGTACGTCGAGACCGGGCAGAGCCAATCCTCGACGGTGTCGGTCTGGTAGGCGATGTCCTCGATCGGCCACCGGGCCGCGTTGCGCGCGACCGCGTCCCCCAGCGTCGCGTCGTACCCGGCGATGCGCGCCAGGATCGCGGACTCGGCCATCGGGCCCGAGCGGAGCTCCGCCCAGCGCGCCACCAGCGCGGCATGGAACGCCGGATCGGCCGCCATCGCGTCCACGAACTCGGCGCGGACGACCCACCCCTCGGCGCCACAATCGTAGAAGGGGTAGCCGAACGACAGATCGATGTCCCACGGGGCGAAGAACATCTTGCCGGCGGTGTCCTTCCACAGGTGCACGCTGAGCTGGTATGCGTCGATGTTCTTGGCGAACTCCTGGATCAGGATGAAGTCGATCGCGCTGTCCATGTCGACGTACGCAAAGATGCCCGTCTCCGGATCCGTGGGATCGGAGCCGTGAATCGCGTTCTCCCACGCGACGAGCCACGCGGACACTTCCGTCACGCTCTCGGGGGTCTCGTCCGGATACACCATCTGCCACGTGCCGTAGCCGACCGCGTTGTCGTGAAAACCGTCCACGTCGTCGAGCTTCACGATGAAGCTCGTGCTGGACGAGTCGTCCTTGCCGATGTCGAGGCGGGTGTCCTCGCGCTCGATCTTCTCGCCGAGGGTGTAGACGCCCTGGTACTCCCCATCGAGCGTCAGCTCGCAGAACACGCTCTCGGTCGCGTACCGTTCGGTACCGCCGAAGGACTGGAACAAGTCATAGACGAGGCGATTGCGGAACAACACCCGATCGAGGTACTGCCCGTTGAGGATCCAGTCGCTGTCGCTGCCCATGCCGAGCAGGTCGACCGACACGTCGTCGCCCGTGGCTTCGAGGAACAGGTCGAAGCGGGCGCTCCCGCGCGGATCGGGGCCGTCGGTGTCCACGGTGTCGGTGTCCGCGGTGTCGGTGTCGACCGATCCGGTGTCGACCGCGCCCGTGTCGACGGTGCCGGTGTCGACGGCGCCCGTGTCGACCGTGTCCGTGTCGGAGGTGTCGGCCGTGTCGGAGGAGCCGGTGTCGGTGGGGCCGGTGTCGGTGGAGCCGGTGTCGGTGGAGCTCGTGTCCCCCGATCCCGTGTCAGTTGGGCCCGTGTCACCGGAGTCGGTGTCGGGGGCGGCGCGTGCGAGGTCCAGGCTGGTGTCGCTCTGGTGCAGCTCGACCGCGATGACGTTCGTGCCGGCGACCAGCAGGGCGGGGCTGACCTTGGCGGTTACCCAGAGGATCTCGTCCGCCGCCGAGATGGGGGCGGACGCCGGGGTGTCGTACGTCGCGTCCGCGGGGAGGTTGTCCCGCAGGATCTCGGTGCCGTTGAGGTACACCGCGGCGCCGTCGTTACGGAGGATGCCAACCGACAACTTGGTGATGTCCGCGAGCGAGCCGACGCTGAAGGTGTACCGGTAGTACGTCGTGATGGCCGGAGCGTCCGGGTCGGGGCCCGACGAGACGATCGTGTTGAGGTAGTCGCCGCCGTAGCCCAGCGGCGCCGCGCCTTGCGACCACGAAGCGTCGTCGTACGCCGGCTCGCGCCACGCGGTTCCCAGGTTCGAGCCGTCGTCGACGTAGTGCCAAACGAAGCCGGGCCACACGGGCAGCTCGCTGTGTTGTCGCAGCTCCGCCGAATATTGGGGCTTCGGGAACGTGAGCGACGTGCGCCCACGAAGCTCCAACCCGGCGGGCCCGTCGTACAGCGGAACGCCATCTCCGCTCACCACCTGCATCTGGCAGGGGACCTTCGGGTCATTGAGAATATTGCCGTCACATTGGACGGCTACGTTGCACACCAGGGTCGGATCGCCCGTGGGCGCGTCGGTGTCGACATCCGTGTCGGTGTCGGAGTCGGAGTCGCCGGCGCTGTCGTCGGGTTTGGACGAGTCCGTTTGGCAACCCAGGAGGGACAAGAGGAGCAACGTCATCGCCCACCTGTACCTCGACACGCGCGTGGATGGCGACGCCTTTGGTGGCGCGGTTGGTGTCCCTCTGTTCCGAACGGTCACGGGTCACGGGAAATTGTGCAGACTCCCGACTTTCGCCGAGGCCCGCACGGGGACGTCGACCCGAGCAGTTATCAGACGGCCCATCGCGGCCGCCCCCCGGGCCCCAAACGACCAGCAGGTGGAGCCCACTGCATGAGACCCTCGCTCAAGACCGCCATCCTCCTCGCGCTGATCGTGCCCATGCTCGGCGGTGCCCGCACCCCGAAGCCGTCCGCTCATCCGGGCCGTAACGGCTCGCTGACCGAGAACCAGCGCCAGATGGCGACAATCGCCTGGAAATATTTCGAGAACAACTACCAGGAAGAGACCTGCCTGGTGAACGCGGTCGACAACTACCCGAACACCACGCTGTGGGACGTCGGGAGCACGCTCGGCGCCACCGTCTCCGCCTTCGAGCTCGGCATCCTGCCGGAGGACGACTTCCACGTGCGCGTGCGGTGCATGCTCATCACGCTGGGGAAGATCGAGCTCTTCAAGGGAGAGCTCCCGAACAAGGCGTACAACACCCAGACCGGCGCGATGGTGAACTACGCCAACGAGCCCGGCGAGATCGGCTACTCCGCGCTGGATATCGGCCGCCTGCTCATCTGGCTCAAGATCCTCAAGGAGCGCCAGCCGCACTACATCCCCGCGGTCGACGCGATCGTGGCGCGCTGGAGCTTCTGCAACCTGCTCGACTCGTGCGGTACGATGTACGGCGCGATCCCGCAGGACGGCAAGGTCGTGGCCCTCCAGGAAGGCCGTCTCGGCTACGAGGAATACGCGGCCAAGGGCTTCCAGCTCTGGGGGTTCGACACCAAGGAGTCGTCCGCGCTCGAGCCGATGGAGTTCGACCGCATCTACGGCATCGACATCCCGTTCGACGCGCGCGATCCCCGTCTGCTCACCGCCCACAATTACGTCGTGACGGAGAGCTACGCGCTCGACGGTATCGAGATGAATTGGGACCAGGCGGACGACCGTTCGACCGACGACATGAAGCACAGCGACAAGACCGCAGCGGACTTCGCCGGGCGTATCTACAAGGTCCAGGAAGAGCGCAACAAGGCCACCGGGATCCTCACCGCGCGGACGGAGCACCAGCTCGACGCGGCCCCGTGGTTCGTCTACGACACGATTTATTCCGACGGCTACCGGTGGAACACCATCACGGACGACGGGAAGTACCTCCCCGCCTCGGCCGCGATCTCCACGAAGGCCTCCTTCAGCCTCTGGGCGCTTTGGGACACGCCGTACTCCCAGCTCCTGTTCACCACGATGGTGAGCAAGTTCGACCCGGACCGTGGCTACTACGAGGGCGTGTACGAGCACACCGGCGCCAACATCAACACCTTCACCGCGAACACCAACGGGATCATCCTCGAGACCCTGTTGTACAAGGTCCAAGGCAAGCTCCTCCGCTTCGGCGAGGCCAAGGGCAAGGACTCGTCGTGGGCGGCGACCGAAGGGACGCAGGCCAAGGACCGGTGCCAACTCCGCGCCGAGCAGCGTTCCCCCTGCGGGCCCGCGCCCACCCGCTGATGTCAGCCGTCACGGAGCTCTCCGAACAGGGCATCCCCCGTTGGATGGGCCGCCTCGCCGGGTCGGACCCCGCGACGCGCGTCGCATTCAAGATCCGCACGATCCAGCTCCTCATCGTGCTGAACGTGACGCTCGTCACCTGCTACATCGCCTGGCGTGGGCTGTTCACCATCAATTGGATGTTGTGGCCGGTCTCCCTCGCGTTGCTCGGCGCAGAGCTCTTCAGCTACGTCGACACGCTGCTGTTCGGCCTCGGCATGTGGAAGATGCGCGTCCGCGGGGAGCCGCCGGCGCCGCCCACCGAAGCCACGGTCGACGTGTTCATCACCTGCTACAACGAGCCGGTCGACCTGGTGCGTGGCACCGCGAGGGCCGCGCGGGACATCCACCACCCGCACAAGACCTGGGTGCTGGACGACGGTGACAGCGCCGCGATGCGCGCGATGGCCGAGGAGGAAGGTGTCGGGTACATCACCCGCGGCGCCGCCTGGAAGGGCAAGGACCGCCACGCCAAGGCCGGCAACCTCATCAACGCGCTCTTCCAGACCGACGGGCAGTTCCTGCTGATCCTCGACGCGGATCAGGTCCCGAAGCCGGAGATCCTCGCGCGCACGCTCGGGTACTTCGACGATCCGAAGGTCGCCCTGGTGCAGACCCCCCAGTGGTTCAGCAACGTGCCCGAGGGAGACCCCTTCGGCGTGGACTCGCCTTTGTTCTACGGGCCGATCCAACAGGGCAAGGACGGTTGGAACTCGGCCTTCTTCTGCGGGTCCAACGCCGTGCTTCGACGCGACGCGCTGATGTACTCCGGCATCGTCTCCTACGCCAGGGAGATGGAGGCCCGCGTGCGGGGCGCGCTCAAGGACGCCGATCGTAGCCTCCGGAAGGCCGCCGCGGCCCTCGCGCCCGCGGCGACAGAAGCCCGTGGCGCCCTGCGCGCCGTGCGCAAGGCGGGCCGCCAGGCACGCATGCAGCTGAACGCCGGGATGCCGCTCCAGGAGGTCACCTGGGACTTCCAGCGGACCCTCGAGGGCGTGTCCCGGGAGCTCGTCGCCAAGGATGTGCAGAGCATCTACGCCGATCTCGCGGACACCCCCGGCGTGACGCCGTCCATGCTCACCGGGTTCGGGGAGAGCGCGGTACCGACCGCGTACCTCTCCGGCAAGGCCGCCTCCCCGCTCGCGGCCATCGACGAGGTACGGCAGCTCCTCGCCGACATCGACGTGGACCGCTCCGATCAGGCCGAGCCGGTGCAGCCCCTCGCCACCATCTCGATCACCGAGGACATGGCTACCGCCATGCGCCTGCACGGCCTCGGGTTCAAGTCGGTCTACCATCACGAGATCCTCGCGGTCGGCCTCGCTCCGGACGACCTGCGCTCGGTCCTCCAGCAGCGCCTCCGCTGGGCCCAGGGCACCATGCAGGTGCTGTTCCGCGAGAACCCCCTGTTCCAGCGCGGGCTCACGTGGCCGCAGCGCCTGATGTACTTCTCGACGATGTGGACCTACCTCTCCGGCTTCGCGGGGGTCATCTACCTGCTCGCGCCCGCGTTGTACCTCCTCTTCGGCTGGCTCCCGGTCAAGGCGCTCACGTGGCAGTTCCTCTGCTTCCTGGTGCCGTGCCTCGTGGTCAACCAGCTCCTGTTCGCCCTGATCGGCTACGGCATGCCCACCTGGCGCGGCCAACAGTACAGCCTCGCCCTGTTCCCGCTCTGGATCAACGCGGTCGTCACCGCCTTCCGCAACGTGTACTTCGGCTCCCGCCTCGCGTTCGTCGTGACACCCAAGACACGTCAGGGCGGGGTGCATTGGTCGCTCGTGCGCCCACAGCTCGCGATGACCGTGGTGCTCGCCGTGTCGATCGTCGTCGGCCTCTTCAAGCTCACCCAGGGAAACGCGGACTCCGCATTTCCCATCGTCATCAACATCATCTGGGCGGTGTACGGAATCGTGATGCTGAGTGTCGTACTCAACGCCGCGAAGTGGCAGCCGGCAGCCCCCTCGACCAAACCTGGGAGTGTTTCATGAGTGTATCCGTAGAAGAACGTGGCCCGCGCACGGCTGTGGCGGTCGTCAACGGTCGCCTCGATCTGCTGACCGCGTCCGAGGTGAAGCGCCAGCTCCAAGACGCCGTCGCGACAGGGCTGCATCGCCTGGTGGTCGACCTTCATGACGTGCCGTTCATCGACAGCTCTGGGCTCGGCGCGCTCATCGGCGCACTCAAGGCCACCCGCATCGCGGGCGGCGATCTGCGCATCGCGCGCCCCGGCGAGCAGGTCCGCTACGTGCTCGAGATCTCCATGTTGGACCGCGTGCTCGTCTGCCACAAGACCGTGGAAGAAGCTCTTGCCCGCTACGAATGAGAGCCGCACCCTGCCGGCCTTGCCCGAGGCGCTCGAGACCGTCCACGCGATGTTGGATCGGTTCTGGAGCGCCGTCGAGTCGAGCCGGGGCCTCGCGGTACCACCAAACCTGAAGCACGGCCTGGCCACCGCGGTGGCCGAGGTCGCGGCGAACATCATCCGCTACTCCGAGGCGGGATCGTTCGACTTCGCGCTCAGCCTCGCCGAGCGGCTGGTCGAGGCCCGCTTCACCGACGCCGGCATCCCCTACCGCGGCGTCGCGGACGGCGCGTTCGACCCCGAGCAGCTCGCGGAGGGCGGAATGGGCCTCGCGTTGGCGAAACGCGGGCTCCACGCGTTCGCCTACCAGAGGTTGCCGGATGACACCAACTGCTGGACCCTCGTGATGAAGCTCCCGGTGCCCGTATGATTGCCCTCCTCCTCGGCCTCCTCTTCTCGAGCCCCGCCACCGCCGGCGCGTTTCCCGCGCCCGAAGTCATGGGCGCCTTCGAGGGCACCCTGCGCTCGGGCTACGCGTTCGCGAGCGTGATGTCGCCGAGCGTGGACCGCAAGGTCATGCCCGTGGCCCGGCTGACCGCGAGCTACCTGTATTACCGCTTCCCCGACTACGGCGGCGAGGCGCGGGTGCTCTCCCCCGGGCTCGCGTTCGGCGTCGGCGCGCGCTGGCGCCCCGAGCGGCTCTCGCTCACGTTGGTCGCCGGCTACGAGGCCCGCTACGTGCAGACCCGGCCCACCATCGGGGCTCCCCGGGCGCGCGCCGACCACGGCGTGAGCATCAGCGGCGACGTGTACTTCCAGGCGAACGCGAAGACCGCGCTTGCCGGCAGCGTGTCCTACGGCTTCGCGCAGCACTACCTCTGGTCCCGCGTGCTCGCCAAGCGCCAGCTCCTGCCGAAGACCGGGATGGCCATCACCGCGTTCTCCATGGGCGTCGACGCGACGCTCTACGGGAACGACCAATCCCGCGGCGTGGCCGGCGGGCTCTTCGGCGAGCTCTCGTTCCCCGGCGCGTCGACCTCGCTCACCCTGCATGGGGGGCTGGGTCGCGAGATCCAACCGGGCGCGTCCGCCGCGCTCCAACCGAGTTTGGGCGCGTCGGTCTACAAGTCGTTCTGATCACGACCCGCGGGGACGGGCCCGCGGCACACCTACAAAAACAAGAGAGGGGACCCGACGGCGGGCCCCCTCTTCGCGTCAGCGAATCAGCGGATCAGGTGGCGCGCTCGACCATGTCGCGCGCGTACTCGGGCCACCAGGCGCCGGCGGAGGGGCCGCCGTTGCAGTCGCCGTCGGACTCACCCGGCGGCTTGATCCACAACATGGCATCGAGACCGACCACCCCGGTGATCAGGGTCGGATTCGTGCCGACCGCGCGCCCGAGGGGGTTGCACCAGGTGTGCTCCTCGTCGGGGCCGATGCCGTTGCGACCGGTGTCGGCCACGTAGTGCACGGTGTCCCCGAGGATCGCACGCAGCTCGTCGGCGTACCCGATGGTGTCCGGGGTGGACTCGGTGTGCGCCACGTTCAGCGCGAACCCGGCGGCGTTGTGGACGCCCCCCGCGACGAGCCGGGCCGCCATCTCCGTGGCGGAGATCCAGGCGGAGTCGCCCGCGTCGATGTAGACGCGCGCGCCGGCTTCCGTGAGCGTGTCGACCGCGGCCGCGATCATCTCCTGCCGCTCGACCGCCTGCGCGGCGCTCAGGCACGTGGTCAGCGCGAGCGCGTCCGGCTCGAGGACGACGACGGCGAGCCGGCCGTCCAGCCCACGGGCCACGTCGTCGATGAACGCCGCGTAACTTTCCGCGTCCGCGGCGCCCCCCGAGGACCAGAAGCCGCAATCGCGGTTGGGGATGTTGTAGACCACGAACACACGGAGGTCGTCGCCGCCGGCGTTCACCGCGTTGTCGACCGTGCGCGCGACATCGGCGTCCCAGTCGCCGACCCAGGTGGCGGTCGGCTGCTCGGCCATCCGGTCCATCACGGCGGCGCCGTCGGGGTCGGACGACCGCCACTCGTCGGCCTGGCGGGCGGGGTGCGAATCCCGCTCGAGGAACAGGGAGTAGCCCTCGAGCGGCCCCACGGTGGGGTCGACCTCGGCGTCCTCGCCCTCGGAATCGTCGTCCGAACCACCACCCTCGGAATCGTCGTGCGAGCCGGAGCCGGAGCCGGAGCCGGCCTCGACCTCGACCTCGACCTCGGCGTCGCCTTCGGCTTCGCCCTCACCCTCGGTCTCCCCCTCGGGCTCGTACTCGGGGTAGAAGTCGTCCTCCTCGTCGTCGCCGACCTCCTGGAGGTGCGACGAGTCGAGGGAGGCGAAGCTCGGGTGGGCGTGATGGTCCTCCGGGGGATCCGCCACGGTTTCGTGATCACGGAGGGTGGGCGACTTGGGGCCCGAGGGGGCATCGGCACCATCGACCAGGCACGCGGGGAGGAACGTCGCGGAGATCAACGGCACCAGCGAGTTCAGCTGCTGACGGCGGCTCTTGCGCTTCGATGAGACGGACATTTGTGCTCCCGACCTTGATGGAAAGCCCGCTTTCTCGCAGGGGTCCATTCTGGCACTTTTCTCAGTAAGTAGGCCAAGCTGGGCCGTCGACTATTCACTGCATTAAAAAGCGATTGGGGGCCCCTGCCACGGCTGGACAGACCCGCGGCGACGGCGTAATTCGGCAGGAAAGAGGGCCGCATGCAGGTTTGGAACGTCACCTCGGAAAATTCGTCGGTGTCCGTAGAATCTACGGGGTGGCTCGAGGCCTTGGCGCTGGCGCTCCCCCAGTTCCAGCTCTCTCCCCGCCACATGGACCGCTTCGTCTGCGTCATGAACGCGGACGGGAGCGTAGAGGTGCACGAGCCCCAAGTGAACGTACGCTTGCGTGTCACGCCCGCCGCGCAGGAACATTCGAGAGCATCGGCGTTTCCCATCTCCTCGTCCCTCCTCGCGGGGGATGGCGCCGCCCCGTCCGACACCCGTTCGCCCGCGCGCCGCGCCCCCGCGCTGGAGGACAGCGTGGTCGACCTGTTCGATCGCTGCGGCGAGATCTCCGCCGCCACGAACGTGCGGGCGGCCTGCGCCACGGCGCTCGACATCGTCCAGGAATTCGTCCCGGCGAACGCCGGGGCTGTGCTGATGATCACGCGCGACAATTCGAAGCTGCGCTTCGTCGCCGCGTTCGGACCGCAGGCGCAGAAGGTCGTCGACTCGACCCTGCCTGTGAATCACGGGATCGCGGGCTTCATCTTCGACTTTCCGATGGGCCTCATCGTCGAGGACGTTCACACCGACGCCCGTTTCTCCGCCGGCACCGACCGCTCGTCCGGCTACGCGACCCACTCGCTGCTCGCCGTTCCCGTCCGCTCGGCCGACGGTCCGGTTTACGGCTGCCTCGAGCTCCTCAATTCGGTCGACGGCTTCGGCCCCAAGGACCTCGAGACCACGCAGATGATCGCCTCCGCGCTCGGGGCCTGGCTGGCCGGCGCGCAAGCCTGACGCTGCCGGGACTCCGCTGCTCGCCCTGAAAGCGGCGTGAAATTGCCGATCGGCGCTCCGGTGGATCCAACTCCCGTGGATCCAAGCGGGGTGAAAGCGCGGCGTTATTGACACCTGGGCGCGTCCCCGCGGCTTCGCGGCGGGGCCGGACCGCTCCGGGCGCGCGGCGGAGCCGCTTGGTCCGCCGCTGACGCGGCGGGACCGGCCGCCGCCGCCGGCCGCCCTGCGCGCTCCTCGCGCGAGAGGCCGTGCCACCCGATGCTGCGCGCTGTAACGAATTCGCCTACCCCTGTGCCGGTCCGTTGCGGGTCAGTGTCATTGGTAGAGGGACCATCCAACCCATGGCCCCGCTCCCAAGCGCGATGTACCTGCCAATCACGCGCGGCTCATACAGGGCCGGGTGATGGAGACCAAAATGAAGTTCGCACTGCTCGTCCTCTTCATGCTCGGCGGCTGCTCCTTCTCCGGAGAGGTCGACGCCGACCTCGAGTGCACCAGCACCTGTGACGAGACCAAGGCCGAGTGTGAGGAGACCTGCGAGACCGAATGTGTCAACGCGGGTGACGACGAGGACACGGCCTGTGACACCGACTGCGTCACGACCTGCGAAGAGGCGTACGACGAGTGCACCGTGAGCTGCACCTAGTTCCTACCGGGCGGCGTTGGCCGTTCTGATCCTTCCGTTCGCGGCGGGATGCAGCGACTACCAGGCGATCCGCCAAGGTGGCATCGACGTCTACCAACAGCAGCCGGTCGAGAAGATCGACGTGCTGATGGTGGTGGACAACTCCTCGTCCATGGAGTCGTACCAGTACCAGCTCGGCTCCAACTTCCAGGCGTTCATCTCCTGGTTCGTCGCTGGCAACGTCGACTACCAGATCGCCGTCACCACCACCGACGACGGCAACGATTCCTCCGTCACCGACCCGGCGCGTGGCGCGTTCGTCGGGCCGATCATCACGTCCGGGATGGACCTCGACACCGCCGGGGACCTGTTTCAGCAAGAGGTCAACGTGGGCATCAGCGGCTCGGGCCTCGAGACGGGCCTGAAGACCGCGCACCTCGCGCTCACGGACACCGCGCGCCTCGGCGACCAGATCACGGCCTTCCTGCGCCCGGACGCGAGCCTGTCGATCGTCTTCGTGAGCGACGAGGAGGACAGCTCGCCGTGGCCCGTGAACGACTACGTCAACGCGTTCTTCGAGCTCAAGGGCCAACGCGACCGCGACGCGTTCAACATCTCCGCGCTCACCGTCACCGACGAGACGCTCTGCACGGAAGAGCTCGCGGCGTTCAGCTCGCCCGGCACCCGCTACGTTGACGCGGCCGCGCAGACCCACGGCCTGACCGGCAACCTGTGCGGCTCCGACTTCACCCAGATCGTGGATGACCTCGCGCTCGCCAACAGCCGCATCACCGACACCTACCCCCTCTCGCACGAGCCGGACGCCGAGACCCTCACGGTGACCCTCGAGGTCGACGGTGTCGAGACCGACCTGCCCTGCGAAGACGGGACCTGGGTGTACCAACGCACCACCGTCTACGAGATCGACACCCCGGCGATCGTGTTCGCCCGGGAACACCTGCCACCGCCGGGGTCCATCCTGTCCATCCGCTACCTCTATGGCGACGGCAACCTCGAGTCCTTCTGCGGGAGCGACTCGTGAGGGCGGGCCTGTTCGCCGTCGCGCTGCTGCTCCTCGTCGGCTGCGGCCCGAAGAGCGAGTGTGTCGACATGGGCGATTGTGCCGCCCTGGAGATCTGCGATCTCGGCACGTGCCTCTCGGTGGAGTGTACGCAGTCTGTCGACTGTGGCATCGACCAATATTGTGACGAGGCGGCGTACACCTGCGCGACCGGCTGTGTCGACAATGACGACTGCCTCGCCGGCGAGACCTGCGCCGCCGACACGCGGGAGTGCACGGCCTACGGATGCCGCTCGACCGCCCTCGACTGTGCCATTGGTCAACAATGCGACATCCCCACCGGGACCTGCTTCGACGCGCCCGCATGCGACACGTGCAGCGGTCCGGGCAGCACCGAGTGCGAGCCCGGCGCGTGTGTCGACTTCGACCTCGAGAACGAGGGCGGCGACTATTGCCTGATGCCGTGCCTCGTCGTCGACGATCCCGAACAATGCCCGCGCGGCCTCGAGTGTCGTGACCTCTCCGGCACCGGCGACCTCTACTGTTACGCAGACTGTCCCTCCCTGGTGGAGGAGCTCAACGATGAGCCGTAGGAATTCCCAGATGACCACCTCGCCCCCCGTCCCCCGTGTCACCGACGACGTCCGCCCCGGCATCGACGCCGACTCCATCCGACGTGACTTCGTCGCCAAGCTGTACCACCAGCAGGCCCGGTTTCCGGAGGTCGCCACACGGAACGACTGCTACCTCGCGCTGGCGCACGTGGTCCGGGATCGGCTGCTCGACCGCTGGATCCACTCGGCGAAGAGCTATTTCGAGCAGGAGAGCCGCACTGTCGTATACCTCTCCGCCGAGTACCTGCTCGGCCCTCAGCTCGGGAACACCCTGCTGAACCTCGGCATCACCGCCCAGGTACGCGATGCGATGTTCCAGCTCGGCTTGGATCTCGACGCGCTGCTCGAGCACGAGGAGGAGCCGGGGCTCGGCAACGGGGGCCTCGGCCGCCTCGCCGCCTGCTTCATGGACTCCCTCGCCACGCTCGACATCCCCGCCATCGGGTACGGCATCCGCTACGAGTTCGGCATCTTCGACCAGATCATCCGCGACGGGTGGCAGGTCGAGCGGGCGGACAAGTGGCTCCGGCTCGGCAACCCCTGGGAGATCCCCCGCCTGGAGGTCGGCTACGACGTGGGCCTGGGCGGCACCTGCGAGGGCAGCCTGGACCAGGCCGGGCGGTACCGGGTGCAATGGAAGCCGGCGCGCGTCGTGCGCGGCACGCCGTACGACAGCCCGGTGCTGGGTTTTGGCACGGAGAACGCCAACCTGCTGCGCCTCTGGCAGGCCTCGGCGGGAGAGTCGTTCGATTTCCAGGCCTTCAACGCCGGGGAGTACATCGGCGCGGTCCTCGAGAAGGTGAAGTCCGAGACCATCACCAAGGTGTTGTACCCCAACGACGACGCGATCGCCGGCAAGGAGCTCCGCCTCGAGCAGCAGTATTTCTTCGTGTCCTGCTCGCTCCAGGACATGCTGCGCATCCACCTCCAGCGCAGCAACGCGCCGCTCTCGCGCTTCCCCGAGAAGTTCGCGGTCCAGCTCAACGACACCCACCCCGCGGTGGCGGTCCCCGAGCTCATGCGGCTGCTCGTCGACGTGCACGAGCTCGATTGGGACGCCGCCTGGGACATCACGCGGCGCACGTTCAACTACACCAACCACACCCTCCTGCCCGAAGCGCTGGAGAAGTGGTCCCACTCGCTGTTCGGCCGACTCCTGCCCCGCCACCTCGAGATCGTGGGCGAGATCAACCGCCGCTTCCTCGACGACGTCCGCGCGCGGTTTCCCGGCGACGAGGATCGTGTGCGCCGCATGTCGATCATCGACGAGACCGGCGGGCGCTCGATCCGCATGGCCCACCTCGCGACCGTCGGGAGTGGCCGCGTGAACGGCGTCGCCGCGCTGCATTCGCGCCTGCTCCGCGACACGGTGATGCGCGACTTCGCCGAGATGTACCCGGAGCGCTTCTGCAACGTGACGAACGGCGTCACGCCGCGCCGGTTCATGGCGCTGGCGAATCCCCGCCTCTCGACCCTCATCACGGATGCCATCGGCAGCGGTTGGGAGCGCGATCTCGAGCGCCTCGCCGAGCTCGAGCCCCTCGCCGAGGACGCCGGGTTCCGCGAGAAGTGGGATGACGTGAAGTGGGCGAACAAGGCGCACCTCTCCGAACACCTGCACCTCAACCACGGGTTCAAGCTGAACCCGGATTCGCTGTTCGACGTGCAGGTCAAGCGCATCCACGAGTACAAGCGCCAGCACCTCAACCTGCTGCACGTCGCCACGCTCTACGATCGGCTCCGCAACGGCGCGCGCGACATCGTGCCCCGCACGTTCGTGTTCGGCGGCAAGGCCGCCCCCGGCTACTTCCTCGCACGCCTGATCATCCGCGCCATCCACGGCCTCGCGGACACCCTGCAGCGCGATCCCGTCTCGCGTGACGTGCTGCGAATCGTCTTCGTGCCCGACTTCAACGTCAAGGTGGGCGAGCGGGTGTACCCCGCGGCCGACCTCTCCGAGCAGGTCTCCACCGCCGGCCTCGAGGCCAGCGGCACCGGCAACATGAAGTTCTCGCTCAACGGCGCGCTGACCATCGGCACGCTGGACGGCGCCAACGTCGAGATCCGCGACGCCGTCGGCGCCGAGAACTTCTTCTTGTTCGGCATGACGGTCGAGGAGGTGGGCGCCTGGAACACCTCGCCCAGTGACACCATCGGCCGGGACCCCGAGCTGCAACGCGCGCTCCAGATCCTCGCGGACTGCACCCCCACCGAGCCCGGCGTGCTGAACCCGCTCCTCGACACGCTCCTGCACCGTGACCGATTCCTGGTCCTGGCGGATTACCGCTCCTACATCCAGAGCCAGGAAGCGGTGTCGGCCGCCTGGGGTGACCGCACGGCCTGGACCCGCGCGTGCATCCTGAACGTGGCACGGATGGGCGGCTTCTCGTCCGATCGGTCCATCCGGGAGTACTGCCGCGACGTGTGGAAGGTGCGTGCCGCGCCGGTGTCCCGCGACGCGGCCAATACGCGCTGAAATGGGCGCCCGCGCCTCGGTGCAGCCCGCTCTCGTCGCGGACGGGACCGGGCTGCCCTTCCGCGAGATGGGCAGCGGGCCGGTCCTCGTGTTCGTGCACGGCATTGCCGTCTCCGGCCGCTACTTCGTTCCACTGATGCAGGAGCTGGCGGGCAGCTATCGCTGTGTCGCGCCCGATCTGCCGGGCTACGGCAAGTGCCCCGGGCCCCCCGAAGCGCTCGATGTGCCGGGCCTCGCGGACGCGCTCGCCACGTTCCTCGACAGCCTCGGCCTCGCCGCGGACAACGTCACCCTGGTCGCCAACTCGCTCGGTTGCCAGGTGATCGCCGCCCTGGCCGAGCGGAGCCCCGGCCGGACCGGGTCGTTGGTGTTCATCGCGCCGACGCTCGATCCTGCCACGAAAAATCACTTCTGGCGTTCACTGTTCCGTGCGGCGGTGTGCGAGCCGCTGTCACTGTTCCCAATCCTGTTGGTCGACTATGTGCGGTTCGGCATCCCGCGCTTCAACGCGACGAGCCGCCACGCGCTTGCGGACGACATCACGCGGCGTTTGCCGCACCTGCACGTCCCCGCCCTCGTCATCCAGGGCGCACGCGACCGCATCGTCACCGTGCCCTGGGCCAGACGGGTGGCCAGCCTGCTCCCGCTCGGCCGCTTTGCCCTCGTTTCGGACGGGGCACACGCGGTGCACTACAGCCGCCCGGCGGTCGTCGCGGGGCTGATCCGTTCGTTCCTCGCCGGATGACGAGGTCGGGGGCCGGCTGATCGCGCCCAGAGAGAGCGCGGGCCGGCCCCTCGTCCACTACTTGTTCGCGTCCTGGCGGGCCTTGCCCGTGAGCTCCTTGATCTTGCCCTCGGCCTGCATCTGCTCGTTGTCGATGACGGCGCCGACCCGGTTCTTCACCGCGCCCACCACTTCTTCAACGACACCCTTGGTGCGCTCGCTGGCCTTGGCGACCTCCTGGCGCGCCTGGCCCTTGAGCTCCTTGGCCTTTCCCTCGAGCTCCATCTGCTCGTTGCCGATGAGCTTGCCGACGTTCTTCTTGAGCTTGCCACCGAGCTCTTCCGCGGCGCCTTCAGCACGATCCGAGTTGTTTCCCATTCGAGTCTCCGTTTGCCGGTTGTCCGGCGGGGTGGGGGATGCGGACATCGGTGACACACCAACCATCCACATCCCAAACCTACTCATTCTCTCGGCTGGGTACCCGTCACCTGCTGTACGGCGGTAATGCGGAAGCCGGCGATATGTCACCATCCATGAATTGGGCTGGCTCCCCTGCCCCTCCATCATACGAACCCGAATGAAAATCGCCGGCTTCGTCCTCATCGTCCTCGGGATCCTCGGCCTCATCTACGGGGGGTTCTCGTTCGTCTACCCGGACAAGGTGGTCGACGCCGGCCCCCTCCAGATCTCCGTCGACAAGAAAAAGAGCGTCCCCATCTCTCCCCTCATCGGAATCGTCGCGCTGGTCGGCGGGGTCGGGTTGGTGGTGATGGACCGCAAGAAGTAGGGGACCGGCCGCGAACGCCCGGCCCCCACGCGGCCCTGCCTTCGACCGGACCTACCCGAGGATGAACGCGATCGCGGCCTTGAGCGACGCCGCGGCGCGGGTCGAGAGCTTCTTCCCGCGCTGGGCCTCCGCCTCGCTCACCAGGGCGCCGAGCTTGCTCGCCGCGTCGGCGTGGTTCCCCGCGCGCTCGGAGGCGCAGGCGTTGTTCGCCTTGGAGAGGAGGCTCTTCGCCCAGGGCCACGTCGCGTCCGTGGAGCTCAGGCTGGCGACGTAGTCGGCCACGTCGCAGACCTCGTCGGGGCAGCCATCCCCGAACAGGTCGGTGCTGTCCGCGGCGTCGAGCGCGCACAGGTCCGCGATGTCGGTGAGCCCGTCGCCGTCGTCGTCGGCGTCGCAGGCGTCCCCGGAGTGATCGGCGTCGGTGTCGGACTGCGTCCCATTCGTGATCAGGGCGCAGTTGTCGGCCCCGTCGGCGACGCCGTCTCCGTCGTCGTCGGCGTCGCAGGTGTCCCCTTCCCCGTCGCGGTCGGTGTCGAGCTGCCCGTCGTTCACGTCGAAGGCGCAGTTGTCGTCGAGGTCGCCCACGCCGTCGTTGTCGTCGTCGGCGTCACACTCGTCGCCGAAGCCGTCCATGTCGTCGTCGTACTGCTCGGGATCGTAGAGCCCCACGCAGGCATCCTCGGTGTCCACCACGTCGTCGCCGTCGTCGTCCGGGTCGCAGGCCGTGCCGTCGCCGTCGCCGTCCACGTCGGTCTGGGCGACGTTCGAGACGTCGGGGCAGTTGTCCTCGACATCGGCGATCGCGTCGCCGTCGACGTCCCAGTCGCAGGCGTCACCGAGGCCGTCGCCGTCGTAGTCCTCCTGGTCCTCGTCGGCCACCACCGGGCAGACGTCGTCCTCGTCGGCGACCATGTCGTCGTCGTCGTCCTCGTCGCAGGTGTCGCCGTCGCCGTCCAGGTCGAGGTCGGACTGGTCGCCGTTGACGTCGTAGGCGCAGTTGTCGTCGTCGTCGGAGACCCCGTCGTTGTCGTCGTCCGCGTCGCAGTCGTCGCCCGCGCCGTCGAGGTCGCTGTCGGACTGCGGGCTGTTCGCGACGATCGGGCAGTTGTCCGCGGCGTCCGTCAACGTGTCGCCGTCGTCGTCGAGGTCGCAGGCGTCGCCCAGGCCGTCGCCATCGAGGTCCGCCTGGGCGGCGTTCGCGGTCGCCGGGCAGTTGTCGAGGTCGTCGGCCGCGTCGTCGCCGTCGTCGTCGTCGTCGCAGAGGTCGCCGTCCAGGTCGCCGTCGAGGTTCGCCTGGTCGGCGTTCCCGTCGTAGGCGCAGTTGTCGAAGAGGTCGTCCACGCCGTCGTTGTCGTCGTCGTCGTCGCAAGCGTCGCCGACGAGGTCCCCGTCGCCGTTGTCCTGGTCCCCGTTCGGATCGGCGGGGCAGTTGTCCACGTCGTCGTCCACGAGGTCACCGTCGTCGTCCAGGTCGCAGGCGGCGCCGTCGCCGTCCTCGTCCTGGTCGCTCTGGTCGGCGTTGTAGTCGAACGGGCAGTTGTCCTCGTCGTCGAGGGCGCCGTCCTCGTCGTCGTCACCGTCACAGGCGTCGCCGCCGCCCGTCCCGTCGGTGTCGGCCTGGCTCGCGTTCGGTACGCCCCAGCAGTTATCGGTGGCGTCCGAGGCCCCGTCCCCGTCGTCGTCGGCGTCGCACGCGTCGCCGTAGAAGTCGCCGTCCAGGTCGGCCTGGGGGGCGGGGTTGGCGACGGTGGCACAGTTGTCGGACTCGTCGGCGACGCCGTCGTTGTCGTCGTCCGCGTCGCAAACGTCGCCCGCGAGGTCGCCGTCCAGGTTGGCCTGGCTGGTGGCGGACAGGAAGGGACAGTTGTCCACGCTGTCCGCGAAGCCGTCGTTGTCGTCGTCGGTGTCGCAAACGTCGCCCGCGGCGTCACGGTCGAAGTCGGCCTGGTCGGCGTTCGCGACGCTCGAGCAGTTGTCGGCGCTGTCGATCCGGCCGTCAGCGTCGCTGTCCTCACAGACATCCCCGACCCCGTCACCGTCCGTGTCCGCCTGGGTGGCGTTCGACACCGCCGGGCAGTTGTCCTGGCCCGTCGACACCCCGTCGGCGTCCGCGTCCCGCCCGGCCGCGTAGGCGCAGGCGCCGTCGATCTCCGACTGGCCGAGCGTCCGGCTGTAGATGAAGGTGCCGTCGATCAGCCCCACCATCGTGTGCCCGGAGAACTGGGCGAGGCCGCCGAGGGTGGCGCTGGTGCGCCCGGAGCCGGGGATGGACGCCACCGTCTGGACCGTGCTCGCGGCCGCTCCGTCGACGTAGGAGTAGAAGGTCGCGGTCCCTGTGGCGCTGGTGTAGGCGGCCGCGACACAGATCCACTCGTTGAGGCGCTCCCGCGGCTTCGCCAGGGTGGAGACGTGGGGGTTCAGCCCAGTGCCGCCGGCTACACCGTAGCCGTAGCGAAAGTCGGTGAGGTTGATCGCGCGGTCGAAGCCGTTGTCGTCGTGCCCGATGGCGTAGCCGAGGTCGTTCGTGCTCGCGGTGAGCTTGATCCACATCCCGACGGTCATGGAGGCGTAGCGGTCCGGGCCGATGTTCACGGGAAGGGTGACGATCCCGCTCTGGGTGCCGTTGATGACGAAGGCCTGGCCCTGGATGCCGGGCCCGTAGGTGGTGGCCGCGCCGAGCGTGGCCGTCGCGCCGCCGACCGCGTCGCTCGGGTTGCCGTTGGCGTTCCACTGGTGGACGAGGCCGGTGGTCGGGGAGGCCGCCTGGGCCGTGCCCGTGCCGAGGGCGAGGAGGACGAGGAGGTTCTGGAGGCGAGGCGTGCGGGTCAAGGGAGCTCCGGTGTGCGCGGGGCGGCCGTCGGTCCGGTGTCTACCGGGGAGCGGCGCCCTCGCGTCCGAGGCGTTGTGGCATGGTCACCTTGGCGGAGGCACTTGCAGCCCCTTGCAGCCGCTCGTCCGCGCGCGGGCTCACCGGGCGCGGGCGGCGCCGCCCTGGGCGCCGGGGCACCGCGCCCCTCGTGGTCGCCCAAGCTTCGGACTTGTTAGGCTCGCGTTCGGGGCGCTTCGCTCTTCACCTGAATCGAGGACGATGATGCCGCAGCCGCCGAGCGATCCTGGAGCCTACCGACCGCCCCCTCAGCCCGGATACCTGCCGCCGCCCGCGCATGGGAGTCCCCGGTCGAAGAAGCCGATGGGCAGCCTCGGTAGATCCCTCATCGTCGTCGGACTCTTTCTCCTCGCCTCCTTCTGCGCTGGCGCCGTCGGAAGGGTGCTCGAGAAGCTCGAGGCCAGCTCCGCTTCCTCCGCCGCGCCCGATCTCGCGCAGGAGAAGGAAGCGGTCGAGACGCCCCCGGCGAAGTAGGAACGGCCGCGTAATCCTGGGAGGAGCATCAGCATGGCAGGGTTGCACTTCGGAAAGTCTCGATGGGACGAGATCCCTTCGGTCCTCGGCCTCACGGTGGATTCCGGGGGCGTGATGTCCGGCCTCTGGCAAGGGATGAGTGTCAACGCGTACTTCTCCAGTCGCCACGACAAGTACGGGACGATGCTTCACCGCACGGACGTGGGGATGCCCTTCGATCCTCCGCTGGGCGTCCAGGTCCTCGAGAGCGCCGAGCTGTGGACGGAGCTCGTGGACCCGCGGCTATCGGCCGACTTCGAAGCCTCCGCGAAGGGCCTCGGGATGTTCGCGGCCTCCATCGGCGACGGCGGGATCCGCGGGAGCTGGGGTCACTACGAGGCGGCTCCCGAGCGCTATCGGGCGGCCTTCGAGCTCTTCGCATGGGCCGCGCAAATCATCCTCGCGCGGCGGGCAAACAACCCTCCGCCGTGGGAGATCGAGATCGCCCAGAGTTGGCCCGCGCTCGCGCAGGGATGGGGGCTGACACTCGACGTTCGACGCGGCATGATGACGGGGACGGTTGGCGGCCGGCCGATGCAGGTCTGCCTCGGAGACTACGAGGGCGCGTTCACTACGATCGTCGCGATCGCGGTTCCGGTGCCTGCCGGCTGCGAGCTGTCGCTTGCGCGCCAGGACGGCGACGGCTTCTTCGCGAAGCTGTTCCGCGGGCAGGACGTCGTCCTCGGCGACCCCGCCTTCGACGCCGCGTTCGTGGTCAGGGGCGCCCCCGAGTCGTTCGTCCGCGCCGCCCTCACGCCCGCCGCGCGCGCGCACATCCTCGAGCTCACCCGCACCGGCTGCGCCATCACCCTGAAGGAAGGGGCGCTCGTCGCGTGGGCCAAGGAGCGGATCACCGATGGCGAGCGCGTCGACGCGTTGATGCAGGCGGCTCTCGCGGCCTCGCTGGCGCTGTGTCCCGAGGCGACTTCAGGGGCAGTGCCGCTGCGGTAGCGCTGGGGGTCCGCCGTATTCGGGGATGGTCAGCTTCGGCGTCTTCGGCGCGGGCACAAGATCACCGCGGTGAAGTGGTGCAAGACGCGCCTATGCACGCGTACGGGCGGCAGCATCGCGTCAGGAACCCCTCGCTCCGCTGCCCCTCGAACCCTTCGCCACCCCGAAAAAGCACAACGCCCGCCTGGTTTTCACCGGGCGGGCGTTGCAGGAATGGTGGAGGCGGCGGGAGTCGAAGACGTCTTCGCGGTCAACCAAAACCAAGGTTGTCGCGGCGGTCTGCCCCGTAGGACGTGGGCTTTCGCCCCTCCCCTTTGTTCTCGTGATTGCCGGTGGCCGGGGTTGTTTCCCGGTGTTCGCGGCACGGCTGCGGCACTCGGGAAGCGCCCAGGGGGAGGGCTTCGGCCCTCCCCCGCGGGGCCGTCATGGCTTCGGCTGAGCGGTTCGCGCGTCCAGCCCAATCTTACTTCGCGCGGTGGCCTCGCCTCGTGGAGGTGGCGGTCGCGCGCCTCGGGCTGTCGCGTAAGGCGAACGACGTCCTACGCCAGATCGGGCTCTCGCTGTTCGGCGTGGACGAGCGGTACCGCCTGGTCGGCGTGCCGGTCGCCGAGCGGGGGATCGCCGCCGCGGTGAATCGGGCGCCTTCGGGCGTGCACGCGGGCGTCGTGGAGCTGCTGGCGAAGGGCGTGCTGGTCCGGCGGGTGGATGGGGTGAGGCGGAACGCGTGGAGGTACCAGATCGCCCACCCCACGCGCTGGGTGGACGCCGACGGGGGCGGGGCGCCTGCGGGCATCGAGACGCTGGCCCCCGATGTGGTTGAGGGGTGGGAGCGGCCGCTACTCCGCTTCCCGGCGCAGACGCGCGGGCGGTGCCAGGACGAGGTTGTCCCCGAGGTTGTCCACAAGGCCGAGTCCGGTGCTCACCCCGGGGTGAGCACTCATGCGCGGGCCTCTTCCGGGGTTGAAGATGATCCTGATCAGAGATCAATTTCTCTGGTTGATCGGTATTGGGTGCTGATCCGCGGAAAGCAAGCTTCGCTCGTGGAGGTTGTCGGAGCGACGCTCGATGAGTGGTACCCGGGGTGGGACAGCATCGGCATCGAGAGGGTGCAGGACGTGCCGTCGAGCGTTGCTGTGCGATTGTCGGAGGCGCTGCCGTCGAATCGGGGAGGATGGACTCCGCTGATCGTGCGGAACGCGGTGGTGAGGGCGGCAGAGCTGGCGAAGCCGCTGGCGGATGACCGGCAGGAGCGCGAGCGGCTTGAGTTGGAGCGGGAGGCCGCGGGTGCGCGGGAGCGTGGGGTGGCGGTGTTGGCGTGGTGGGAGGGGGTGCGGGAGCGGGCGGTAGCCTTCGGGAGTGACATCGCGGAGGTTGAGGCGGCGGTTCGGCGAATTCGGAAGGGAAACCTATTGGAATTGGAGGTTGCGGAGGTCCTCGTCGAGCTGGTGGAGGAGCGCATGTGGGCGGCGGCACTGAGCCCGGTGCGGTTCGCGGAGCCCGAGGTCGAGGTCGAGCCCGTCGCGGCGCTGGTCGAGGTTGTCGTGCCGGAGCCGGTGGCGATGGCGGTGCCGGGCACCCTGGGGGACGCGCGGCCGGCGCTGGCTCTGCCGCCTCGGTTCGGATCCGGCCGGCTAGGGGCCGCCCCGTCGGCCATGCGGCCGTGTGACCCCGAGGAGCTCCGGGTAAGGGCGTCCCGGCTGCTCGCCGCCCTCGACGCCGCCTTGGCGTGCGACGGAGCAGACCTTTCCGCCACGCATCGCGCCCTCGCAGGTGCCGCCGTCGATCATCTCCGGCAGCGCCTGCAATCGGGCGGGGAGCCCATGCTGGGGCACGCGGTGCGGCAGGCCGAGGGGGTGGCAACGCGACTGAGGGTGGCCGTCGCGGGGGACTCCCAGGGCACCGAGTCGACGCCACACGCCGGCGAAGATGTCGCTTTGCGCGCCGGCCCTACGCGAGACTCGTCCTGCGACATCAAGACGGCTGGGATGGTTCCGGGCGTCGGCGGTGGGGCCGGAGAGCGGGATCGGGACGTAACCTGCATGGAGCTGGGCGACGCTGCATCCGAGGGACCGATAATCGGGGCGCCTCCACGGGGAACATGTGCACGCAACGCGTGCTCCCCAGTGGGATTGTCTACGCAGCGCGGAGACGATTCAGAGGGTCCCCCGCCGGCCGGACGAACACTGACAATCAAGGGTTCGAGGTTCGACCCAGGAGCTGGGCGGGGACACCGCCGGGCCGACCTCGGCGGGCTCCGGCCTCATGTTCCCAACGGCTCGAAGGCCACCATCTGGCGTGGGATGGGGCGGCTTGCGCGGAACTGGTTCGAAACGATCCCGTGGCGGATGACGACGATGTCCGCGTGCTCCACGCGCCGGTGGGCGGAACCGCAGGTGCCCTTCGGCGCAGCCAGCGTGACCTCGTGCCGCCTGCCGAAGCATCCGGCGGGTCCGCTCCCGCAGGTGTGGCCCCGCGCCCCGTTGACGGCCTCGACCGCCAGGCCCGGGAGCAGAAGCGACTGGCCGAAGGTGTGCCGGGTGAAGTGGTCCACGAGCAGCGTCATCACCCTGTTCAGGGCGAAGCAGTAGTGGAAGTGGTCGCAGCCATGCGCTAGCCGTACCTTTGGTAAGCTGGGCATGCACTGATGCAGACGGCGCGTGACGCGGCGCTCGAGGTCGCTGTCTCGCAGAGCTCGTTCTAGGGTGCTCACCCAGTCCGCGTGCCACCGCGCGAGCACCGCGTGGTCGCGCTCGCTGAAATTGTCCGCCGATAGCCAGACGTATTGCCGCTGGTACCGGTTCTCGAGCACATGAGCGAGATCTTCGAGGATGTCCATGCGCAGGTGGGCGGCGAGCTCACGGCCAGTCATGCCCGTCGCGAGCCAGAGGAACTCCTGCAGCGCGCCGTCCCCACCGCCGGACACGATCGCGGTCTTGTCACCGAGGCGGAACGCCGGATCGGCCACGGGGTCCTGTCCGTCCCAGTAGTCGAACGAGCGGAAGCCGTCGACCGGCGGGGCGGCGGCGGCTCCTCCCCACACCCGTTCCTTCCCCGGGCCGATGCACTCGATCACGAGTCCCGCAGGCTCGACGCACGTGCGCCCGGGGTGGGCGGGATCAGGCATGCGAAGGCGCCCGCGATCGTCGAACGACAGGTCGTCCACGCGGGATTTCCCCTGGATGCGGAGGTGCCCCGCTTGGCGCGCCCTGTCGCGGTGGGCCCTCCAAATGGGCATCCACTGCGTGCGCACGATGTCGTCCGCGTCGCCCGCGCTCCACCCCAAAACCGCGTTCCGGCCCCAGTCGGGCCGTGCCCAATGGTCCGCGGGCCAATCGTACACGGTCGGGTCGAGGTAGCGGCGGGTTGAGCGCTGGAGACCGAAGCACGCGAACTCTTCGTCGTGGTCGTGCAGCAGTAGCGTGCGTACGCCGCGCCGGATCGCGGTGAGCGCGGCGGTTATGCCCGCAACGCCTGCGCCGATCACTACGAGTTGCTTGTCGGGCGCCCGCCCGACAAGCTTCTCGTGAAACGCGAGCTCGACTACGGTCTGTGCGCGGACCATCTGGTCGCGCACGCTCTGCGGCCGGCTGTGCGAGATGTCCAGCCAGGGCGGCGGGGAGCCCTGCGTCGGCCATACGCGGTGCGCCGCCGGCATGGGCGCGTGAAGGCGGTGGGGCATCGGAACTCTATGCTTCGATGAGCGTGTACTTAACGAAGCTGGCGTGCTTGTCGGGGACGACGCTCACCGCGAACCGCCTCAGGCGACTAGCATCCACATCCTGGCGCGCCGCCACTGGCAGATCCGCGTCCACGATCACCATCGGATCGCACTCGCCCGCCGACCTTGCGGCCACCTCGACGGCCGCGGAGAGGTGTTCTCCCCCCTTCAGGCGGACGGCGAGCACGTCAAATTTGCGGAGGTCGTGCGGCTTCAACCGCTCCGCCACCTTCTCGTCCGGCCCGAAGGGCACTACGAGCGCGCGCAGAGTCCGGAAACGCGGCGCCGTGTACGCTGGCGGGGTGATGCGCGTGAAGGGCGGGCTCCAGGAGGAGCTGGTGCCGCCCGAGGCGCCCGCCACTTCAGCCGTCACGAATCGCTCGTCCGCGCGAGAAGTTTTGCCGTCCGGAGTGCCGATGCCGGTGTCGAAAAGGGCGGATGCGACCGCCGAGCGGGATAGCACTGCGGATGCCTCCGGCCGATTTTTGGCGTTCAGGGTTCGTTCTTTCTTGTCCATCTCTACGCCCTGGTGGAAGGGTTCGCGAACCTTAGCATGGTATTGGAGCGCCGGAGTGTGCCCTGGGCGACGGCTCTCCACACGAGGTCCCCCGCCTCGGTCATCGCCCGGCCGGATCGGGGGACGAACTCCACGAATGCGTCGTACAGTCCGAACACCGGGAGGCAGCGCGCCTCGACCGTTTCGCCGCGGCGGAGGGTCTCGAGATCCTTAGGAAGCGCGCCGATCCGGGTCGCCCCATTGGTACGGACGCTCGCGACGATCCGGAGGTCCGCTCGCTTGCCCCACTTCACATCGTCCCAGTTGCGAGCAGGAGTAGACGCGCCAAGGGCGAGCGTCTTCGTCAAGATCTGTGTAATAGAGCGGTGTAAGCGCGTGTCCGACGTTGACAGAATGTGGCTGTGTAACGACATCAAGCCGGCTGAGGACTCGATTGACCACGCAATGACCAGGTTCGCCCATCCCATTCCCCGGAAGATTGCCACGGGCCGGACTCCCTTCAAGCGGCGCACCTTGCGAGTAAGATCGAGTAAGAAAGCGCACCATTCGCTATCTTCCACCTGGAGCTCCGTCAAGGCGCAGGCATGCAGGAGGGCGTCCGGGTCAGCGCGCCACGTGGCGCGCCCGGCGCCCATCGGGGCCACCCGCTCCACCTCAAGGAGCAACCTCCGCTTGACGTAGGCGCGGACACCGCCGAGTGCGTCGTGGTCCAGCTGATCGGGCCGGCGAACGCGCGCGCCCCTGCGCAGGACGAGGGCGTCGCACGGCCCGAGCACGAGGGCGGCGATGCCGACGGCCTCGGATCCATCCGGTCGAACGAAGCGATCCAGGCTGGCCAGCAGATCGTCGGACTCGGCAGGGCTGCCCTGGCCGGCGCGGAGGTACATCGGAAGAAGCGCCCACACTTCGCCCAGCTTCACCGAGACGCCCTGCCGGGCGATCGCACACTCCACCAGCCGCTTGCCCTCCGGAAGGTCCGCCAGCACGCGCACGGCGTCCAAGGCGTACGGCGCAGTCGTTCTGTCGAGCGGCATGGCGAAGGACGCGCGCGCGGCGCTCTTCCAGAGCTGCTCGATTTCAGCCAGGATCACGGCGGCGGGTCCGACCGGACGGTCGGGTACCCCGTGCTCCAGGACGCGCCCGACGAAGCTGGCCGTGATCTTCTGCAGCCCGCGCTGCAGGCGGGCCGAGAGCCGATCGACCTCGTTCCCGCCCGGCTCTTCAAGGCGGAGCACCCGGGCCTCGGCCGCCTCGTCAACCGCCGCGACGAGGTCCGCCAACTGGCTGTCGCCCGGGTCTGCCGAGGCGCGCACGCGCTCGACGAGCGTGCGCAGGCGTACGTACGTGGGGACCGAGAGACGTGCGCCCGTGCGATTGAGCCACTCGTGGGTGCCCAAGAGGTAGCAGCCGAGCGCTGCGACGTAGCTCGGCCCCACGAGGTGCAGCGCGACCGCGTCCGCCAGCGTCTCGGACAATACGCGCGCCGCGAAGCCCTCCACAATTTCCAGGCGGAGCGGGCGGCCGAAGGTGTCGGCGATGCGCAGGTCGTCGAAGAGATCGACCACCAGCTCGCGTGCCTCGATGCGTTCCGCCACGAACAGCTCGTCGCGATCGACAAAGGGGTGGCTAACCTCGTGCGCTACCACGGTGATGTACCGGAACAGGTGCATCATCCAGTATGGGGTGGTCAGGTGGTGGGTGAGGCGCCCCGACTGGGTACGCGCGTCGTTGCGCACGTCGGAGTCGTGCGCAAAGTCGATGACCACGTCGCTCTCCGGCGGCCCGGCGAAGCCACGAGCGCGCGACCACTCCGCAAGGGCGCGCGCGCACGCCTCGGCCAGCGTGCGCACGGTCGCCGCCCCGTGGCTGTCCCCGGTCTCGAGCCGTGTCCAGTGTGTGATCATGTCGGGCGCGGACGTGTCGATGAAGGCGCGAAGCTGGTGGTGTACGACCCCGCCCTTGTGGAGCAGCTCCGCGATCTGCCGCCCGAGTTCCTCCCGCGCTTCGAAGAACGCCTTCTCGTCAGCCGGCGGCGCCGCGGCCAGGCGGCTCGCCTCTGCGCACACCTGTTCTGTCTGGGCCAGGAGCGCGTCAAGGGTGGGGCGCACTTTGCGCGCCTCATTGGCCCCGTAGTCGGGGCCGCCCCCCACTCCGAGGTACTCGGCGAGCAGGAGATCGTGCCGCAGCGAGTTGAGGATGACCTGAGCGCACTGCGCCACATCTGCAAAAATGAGTCGCCACAGCCGGCGCTTGGCGTGGTTGCGATGGGCTGGCACGCGAGTCTCCGGGGCCAGCCGCCTTATCGCATCCGCGCGGAAACGTCGCGACAGATGCCGGGACAAAGCACGCACAGGGCCGCATCGAAGGCGGCGAGCGCCCCAGCTAGCCACGTTGGAGGAGATCGAGCTTGATGGCTGGGAGAGGGGTGTCGATGAACGTCGCGAGAGGACTGGCTGCACAGGGCGTCGGAGGTGCTCGTGCGGTGGCAGCGCGTGGTGGAGGGCACACTGGCATGGGTCCGGACGACGCAGAGGCCGGGGCACATCTGCCGGCCGCGCTCCTCGACTGGCAACGTTGCCGCAATGGCGGCCAGATCGCTGCCAACCGCGTCGACGAACGCCTGCATCAGCGGGCGAGATAGGTCGGCCACCCGCGCCTACTTGTTGATCCGGTCGTCGAACGGCACGGTGGCGGCGAGCGAGAGCAGCTCGGTCTCGTCTACGCCCCGGGCTTTCACCATGCTCGCCCTTTCGGATGAACCAAGTGTATTCCGCACTTTCCTCATGAGGGACTTGCGTGCGCGATAGGGTCGGCTCTGCCCCCGGGCGCCCACAGCACGAGAATGTGCCGGCCGTCGATCACGTAGGGGACGACGTTCGGATGGTACGGCGGCTGGATCGCGCTCTGCCCGAGGTTCAGGATTTCCTTCTGGATGCGGTCGAGGCTCTCGGCGGCGAGGCCGACCGGAGGGAGCACGGGCTGCCCGTCATCCTCGGCCATCCCCACGACGAGGCAGCGGCCGCCGAGGTTGTGGAAGTCGTTCGCGAAGGCGCACAACATGTGCAAGGGTCTTTGACGGCGAAGCCATGCGCGGATGCACGCCCAGCCGCCTCAGGCCGAGGCCCCGACGATCAACGATCCGGACGAGGGTGCCACGAACAATCGCGGGAGTCGCAGCACCTCTACACCGCCTCCCGCCACCCCGATCTCACAGGTCACCGCGGACGAGGCCCCTGCGGCTCGCACTCGCCCCACTACCCGCTCGTTGAACGCCCCGTCCGGGTAGGCGAAGGCCACAGGAGCCGACGTCGCGGCGATGGTCGCAATGGACTCACCCACCTCGCGGTCGAGCTCCTCGTCGCTCAGCTGCGTAAGCCTCGGATGCCCGACGCTGTGCGCGCCGACGCGCATCCCGATTTGGACCAGGGCCAGCCAGTCCTCGGAGGCTAGGTAGAGCCGCCTCGCGAGGTCGGGCGGCATGGTCGTCCCAGTGCTCTCGGCGAGCGCGTGGAGCATCCGTCGCTGCTCCGCGGGCGTTGCAGCAAGGAGGGCGACCTTCGGCGGCCCCCCGACCCAGGCCGCCTTTTCCTCGGCCGTGTCGATCCGCCCGCGGAAGGTACCGCCATCCGGCATCCCGACTGTAGCGGAACCGCGCTCGGCGTGGTCGAGGAGCCAGTACCAGGCGTCCACCACGCCCACAGCGCTCCCGTTGCCCCGGAGCCCCGTGGCGACGTAAAAGGTGGCTGTCGCACCGCGCGCCGCGAGCATCGGGGCGACCACGTCGAGGTGCTCGCGGTAGCCGTCATCGAAGGTGAGGACGGAGCCCGTGGGAGGTTCTTCGCGCGCGACCAGCGCCCCTTCGACCGCCGCCAGGGGCACGATCGGCCCCGCCTCGTCGAGCACGCGCTCGAGCTCGGCGACGGTGAGCGCCGTTCCGCGCATCCGGTAGCAGTTGGGGAGTCCGAACGCTGCCGGCTCGGCCGGCAGTACCCGGTGAAACATCAGAATGCGGGTCCCCGTCTGACGCAGACTACTCGGCATCGCGCCCCCTCCCCTTCCTCAGGAGGAAGCCCAGCTCCACGGCCGGAAAGGGCTCTTCGTTCATGAGGAATCGATAAGCGCCTCGCCACGGCTCCTCCCAAACCAGCACGACCTCGAACGCCGCCACCAGCCTCTCGAGCGCGCCTCGGTCGAGGGCGTGGGGATGACCGGCGTTTCTCTCCTGGTCCGGCGGATTGACCTCGCATGAGAACCACAGCCAACCGCCGGGACGTAGGACCCGCCAGATCTCCCGAACGACGGCCCAGGGGTCGTCGGTGTGGTCGATGCAGTTCGTGCAGACGACGAGATCCACCGTCCCGCCCGCGAGGGGCAGGCACTCGCCGTGGCCGAGCGCGTAGCTCACGCGGTCGTGAGGCAGGTCGAACCGCGCACCGTAGTGCTCGGCAAGCGGATCGATACACAGGCGGCGACCAGGGAGCCAGCGAAGGGGGGTGGTCAGCCCGCCCCCGACATCGACGGAGAGGGAGCTCGGAGTCAGGCTCACGCGCGCCAGAACCTCGTCCATCCGACGTGCCTCCGTCCAGTACGCGCGAAGGCGCTGTTCGGCGTCGGGCTGTGCCAGGCGCGGCATCAGCTTTCGAGACTGCCAGGCGAGCGTCCATTGGAGGCGCTCGGGGAGATCCAACTCGTCCGGCTCAGAACCCACGGCTGCCCTCCCGAGTCCCAACCAGAGAGACAGCGAGGCGCACGGCCTCGTCCGCGTTCGCGGCCCGGTGCAGCAAGTCGTCGCGGCGGTGGTCCAGGCGCTCCCCGGCCAGCCGGGCGCTCCACCCTTCGCCGAGGTCCAGCGTGACGATGGGCTTGCCGTGCTGCCAGGCGAGCGCAATCTCACTCAGCGTGCCCGACCCGCCACCGACGGCCACCACCACATCCGCCATCGCGACGAGAATCGTGTTGCGAGCGTAGTTCATGCCGGTGGGGATCACGAGATCCACGAACGGATTGGCCTCAGCCGCGACGAGCCCCGGCAGGACGCCGATGACGCTGCCGTCAAGCCATCCGTCGGCATGCCGCCCACCGCGCGAAGCCGCCGTCATGACGCCGCCGAGGCCGCCGGTCGCCACGCGGAGGCCCGCGTCCACGAGCCCGCGTCCGATGGCCTCGGCAGCCAGCAGGATCTCCTCGGACGCGGAGTTCGCGCCCACCACCGCCGCGACAAAGCGTCGATTCGATTCGTTCGTCATGCGCTATCCGTGCCAGGGGCCGAGGAGGACGAGCGTGTGGTACGGCACGTCCCTCCCGTCGGTGATGGTGAGTACTTCGGCGAGGGTGGAGTCGATGATGCGCTCGTCGGGCCAGCCAATCCGGTGCCCGATCACGACACGCCCGCCCGGCCCGAAGTGCCGCGTGCCAATCTCGACCACCTCCGCAAGCGACCGATCCGCAAGGAAGAGGGCGAGCGGAATGCCGAGCGCCGCCAGGGCTTCCATGCGGCTACGAGCGACGTGCGCCGGGTCCCGGCCGGGCGCATAGATCGCGAGCGGACACCCGGATTCGGGGCGCGCGTGCTCCATCCCCATGCGCGCGAGGAGCGCCTGGAGGCTGGTCACGCCGGGATGCACCTCGAAGTCGACGTTCTCCGCACGCAGCCATGCGGCGTTGCCCGAAAGTGAACTGAAGTGCCCAGGCTCTCCCGAGTAGAACGAGGGATCCCCCGAGCAGAGCCACGCGACACGCTTGCGCTCGCCGATGGCCGTCCGTACCCAGCCCCGGATTTCCGCGTCGCTGAACCAACGGCCCCACACCAACTCTCCGCGAACGAGCGAGCGGATGGAGTCCGCGATCTGCGTTCCGGGAAAGATGACCAGCTCGGCTTCATGCAACGCGGTTCGGGCACCCTTGGTGAGGTAGCGGTCGTCCCCGCCCGGTCCAATCCCGACGATGTGGACGGTCGGGGACACCCCATCCTCAACCTGCAATGGCCACCTCCTGGCGCTCGTCACGGAACCACGCCACCGTACGCCGGATGCCCTCGTCGAACGCGACGACCGGCTCGAAGCCCAACAAGCGCCGCGCCGCACCGATGTCGGCATGGCTGTGCGGCATGTCCCCCGTACGCTCCGGGCCGAACTGCGGATCGGCGTCGAACCCAGCTTCGCAGGCGATGGCCCTCCAGAGTTCGAGCACGCTGACCCTACCGCCACACGCGATGTTGAGCACCGAGCCGGCTGCCTCAGCGGGGGCATTCAATGACAGCCGTACCGCATGCACGACGTTGTCCACGTAGGTGAAGTCCCGGCTGAACGAACCGTCCCCGTGGATCACGGGGCACTCCCGGTTCAGCGCGGCCTCCGCAAAGCGCGGGACGACGGCGGCGTACGCCCCCCCGGGGTCCTGCCGCGGGCCGAAGACATTGAAGAAGCGGAGCCCCACCGTGTGAACGCCCCACGCGGCGGTCCAGGCGCGGGCGAAGTGCTCGAACGACGCCTTGCTCGCGGCGTAGGGAGAGAGCGGTCGACGAAGCTGCGTCTCCACTTTCGGGAGCGCGGGGTCGTCACCGTAAACGCTGCTCGATGACGCGTACACGAAGCGACCGACCTCAACGGCGCGCGCGGCCTCCAACAGGTTGAAGCCTCCCATGACGTTGACCTCCATCGCGGAACGGGGGTCGACGAGCGAGCGAGGGACCGAGTTGCGGCCCGCGAGGTGGACGACCGCCTGTGCTCCGCGCATGGCCTCCGCGCAGGTCGCCGGGTCGCGGATGTCGCCGTGGAGGAACGCCCAGCGCGACGCCGTCGGGAGGTTCCGGGCGTGACCGGTGGAGAGGTCGTCGAGGCCGATGACCTCGTGCCCGTCGGCGAGCAGGGCGCGGGTGACGTGGGAGCCGATGAAGCCGGCAGCTCCGGTGACGAGGACGCGCATCAGACCCCCACCGCGCCGGCGAGCGTGCCGGTCGCGTCGAACAGGTTGAGCCCCGATGCCACGAGCGCCGCCAGGATGGCGTCACCCTGCGGGACGAGCAGAACCGCGGATGTGGCCCGAGCGAGTCCATCAGAGAAGCCGACCCCCTCGAGATCGCCGGGCGACTCCACCAGCGCGTCATAGGCCAGCACGCGCCGGTTCATGCCGGAGAGCGCGCGTGCGGCGGAGAGCGCCGCCGATTCCCGCGTGTCGGGGACACCGGGCTTGTAGGTGAGCCCCACGACCAGAACGGTCTCGCCCGGGTCGGTCTGCGCGGCAACGCTGGCGGCAACGGCGTGAGGACGGCGGGCGTTGGACAGGAGCGCGCCTTCCAGAAGCGCGAGCGGTGCACCCCGGGACCGGCCGCGGTGAACGAGGAAGGCAGGATCGACCGCGACACAGTGCCCACCCGCGCCGACCCCCGGCCAGAACGCCTGGTAGCCGTATGGTTTGGTGGCGGCCGCGGCGACGATGGCTCGGGGGTCCACGCCTTCCGAGCGACAAAGAGTGGCAAACTCGTCGATGAAAGCGACGTTGAGGAGGCGGTAGGAGTTCTCCAACAACTTGGCGTACTCGGCGACCCGCAGCGACACGGAATGGACCGCGACCCCGACAGCGCGCAGCACGGCGAGGGCGCGAGCCTGAGCATCATCGTCCACTCCGGCGACGAGGCGGGGAATGTCGCGCAGGCGCCAGCCGGCCTGGTTGAGCTGCGGGTCGATGCGCTCGGGCGCGTAGGCGAGCGCCACGCGCCCGTCATGGCCGAGCTGCGGCCGAAGCTCCTCCACGAAGCCGGGCCGCACCGTGGACTCGAGGATGACCAGGGCATCGGGGCGACCGTGGCGGGCGAACGCCGAGGCACAGGCGCGAACCGCCTCGTGTCGGGCCTCACCGTCCTCCATGGGCGTCGGGACACAGATGAACACCACGTCCGCCGCAGCGAGGGCGTCCGCGTCCGCGGTCAGGCTGAGCCGGCCAACCCGGAGTGCGCTGACGAGCGCGAAGGACGCGGACTCGTGGCCGCTCTGTAGGCTTGCGACACGGCGGGCGTCCACGTCGATGCCAGTGACACGGAAGCCGGCTTCCGCGTAGGCGGTGGCGACGGGCCAGCCGACGTAGCCGAGGCCGAGCACCACCACGGTCACCCGCGCGGGGTCGACGAGATGGGAAACCAGCGCAACGGCCACACGTTCACTCTGCATCGGAGGTCTCCGTCTCGTGGAGGCGAGCTTCCGCATCCTCCAGTTTCCGCTTGAAGTTCCTGGCGTGGTCGCCCATGCCGATCATCCGCCCGGCAGCGGCGTGCTTGGAGCCGGCCGCCCGGAGCGCCGCCCGCATCGTCTCGACCTCGATGCGCTTCATCTCGGCCGCGAGGTCACAGGGCAGCGCGAGCGAAGTGGCCCCGGACGGGAGCGCCGCCGTCCGCAGCGCCTCGCGCAACACGTCCGCGCCCAGTTTGGATGCGTTGGGAGGCCCGTCCATCACGGCGCGGAGCAACACCAAGCGAAGCTCACGGACGTTGCCCGGCCAACGATGCTCACGGAGCGCGGCGATGCCGTCCGACTCCACCGCGACGTCCTTGGCGATGTTGCCGAGCAACCGGCGACAAAGGACCGGCAGGTCGTCGAGGCACTCGCGGAGCGGCGGCAGGCGAATCAGACCGGCGGCGACCCGGTAGTAGAGGTCCTCCCGCATGGAGGAACCGCCGTTCATCGCCGGGTGGCGACGGGGGTCGTCGAGGGCCGCCACGACGAGCCGCGCGTGGATCTCGTCGGCGGGACGGGTGGATCCGAGCCGCTCCACGAGGAGGATGCCCTCTTCTACCCGATTGAGCGCCCGCAGCAGCTTGCCTTGCACCGCGGGCTCGAGGTTGAACACCTCGTCGAGGAAGAAGGTGCCGCCGTTCGCCTCACGGATGCGCCCAGGTCGATCCTCGTCGGCACCGGTGAACGCGCCCTTGACGTGTCCGAACAGCAAGCTCTCAGCGAGCGGGGCGGGCAACTGCGCCGCGTTCTGCGTCATCAGGCGGCCGGTCCGCGCGGACTGCTCATGGAGCATGGTCGCGACGACCTCCTTGCCGGTGCCCGTCTCTCCGAGGACCAACACCGGGAACGGCCGGTCCGCGTAGCGAGCCACCTGCTCCCGAACCCTCAAGATCCCCACCGACTCTCCGTTGAGATCCGCCGTGAGATCGTCCGGCGGCGGCGCTCGGAACTTGTCGCGCCGATGCTCCCAGCGAAGGCTGGAGCGAAGTTCCGCGTCGCCGAGGCGAAGGTTCACTCTCGGATAGACGGCTACGGCCTCGACGACCGCAGCCAGCAACGACGGCGGGAAGTCAGCCGCGAGCAGGACTTCCAGCACTGAACTCTGTCGGAGCGGCATCCGGAACCCGAGCTCGGCGAGGTAGTGGGCGAGGCCGTCAGGGAGGGAGGCATCGCTGTCCGAGTTCCAGGTGTCCGCACAGATCTCGACGGGCGCGAACAGATTCACCCCGTTCTTCGTGATCCCGTCGAGGCCAAGCAGCTGGCTCATCGACTCCCGCCGCTTCTCCCGCCCCTTGCCGAGGAGCACCACCCAGCAGGGAGGGTGGTTCGCGGCTTCCTGGGCTACCCGGACGTCGGAGGCGTGGTTGCTATCGGCCCGCTTGGGGTCAGGACGCACCAGCACCAGGGTGGCCTTGTTCTTCATCCGATCACCCCGTCGATTGGGAGGACGCTGTAGAGCTTGCTGTGCCGCTCCGAATCGGTGAGCGCCACGCGGGCGAGGAGCCGACCATCCGCCCGATCGAGCAGCAGCACGCTCGTCTCGCTCCCTTCCGGGTCGCGTTCGGCCCAGCGATGGCGCGGCAGCCGCCCTCGCCGGACCTCGGTCAGCCCGACGAGGAGATGTTGATCGCTGATCGCGAGGCCGCGGCACCAGCCGTAGTGGCCCGTGTCGAACGCCTCGAACCGTCGCCGTTCGCCGAGCGTCGCCGCATCGAGCTCGATGACGGCGCCGTCGATGGCCGTGAGCCAGAGCGAGTCGCCATGCACGTCTCCATCGTGGAGGAAGGCCCCGGGAAGTCGGGCGGCGATCTCGAAGGTCCGAAGGTCCCGCAGGGTGCCGTCGGCGAAGCACGTGGCGAGCAGGCGGTCGCCCACGAAGGCCACGTGGTTGACGTGCAGAGGGTCGGGCACCTTGAGCTGGTGGAAGGGGCCCGACCGCCGATTCGACGTGTGGTAGCCGTCGTCCGGCGGGTCATCGGGCCAGGCGGCGGGGGGCGCGCCCGCCCAGCCCGGACGCCACGGCGACGACTCCGGCGGAAGGTCCTCGCCGCCGATCCGGCGGGCGTTGGCCCAAGCAGGAAGCACTGCATGGCTGCCGTGGAAGGTCCCGTCGAGCCCGAGCACGTCCACGGCCCCGAGGCCCGTGTTCGAGGCGTAGAGGCGGTCACCTCGAACGGCGACGTGGTGCAGGTCGTTCATGCAGGGCTGGTGGAGCATCCCGGTGACAGACGCGCGCCGAGGGTCGATCCGGACAACGGCCGCGTGCGCCGCGACGTAGAGCATCCCGTCGGAAGCGAAGCTTCCGCCCGCGAGGCCCCTGGTCGCGACGTGCAGGTGGGGCGGCGGGGACCACCGCACGAGGACCTCCGCTCGCTCGGCGGCAAGGTCCACGAGCCAGACCACGCCGTCCCCACCCTCGTCGTAGTAGCCGCCGGTCACAAGCACCTTCACCACGCACCTCGCCACGCGCGGACCGCGTCGGGCAGGCGGGAGAGGAACGCCTCGAGCTCGTCCGCATCGCCGGGGATCGGGGCGCCCGCCGCCGCAAGGCGGTCCAGCGCCTCCAGTGCGTCGAGTCCGTGGTCCACCGCCTCGTCGATGCCGGCGTCCCCCCAGGCAGCGAGTCCGAGGAGCGTGTCACGCAGGCCCGCGATGCGCTCCCGAAGCTCCCGTCGCTGGCTCGCGACCCGCGCCTCCCGCGCCCGAAGCTCGTCCGCAACGGGCCGACCTTCAGAGAGGGCCCTGGCGAGCACCACGCCGCGAACCTGCGCGGTCGTCTCGGCAGCGCCATCGTGGGCCGCGGTGGCTCTTGTTGCCCGCGGCGCCTGGCCCTCCCGACCATGCAGGAGCGGCAGCGTCGCCTCGACGACCGCCCCCGGCTGCTCTGAGTGGGCGAGCGTCGCCCAAATCGTGTCGCCCCGCCGCGTCGTCACGCCGTCGGCGCAGGCGAGTACGGGGGTCGGCCAGCGGAAGAGCGCGTCGATGTCGAGGAACAGCGTGTTCCCTCCCCGCCGAAGCGAAGGACGCGGCGGCGTGTCTCGGCCGTCCCACGCCAGCGCCCGGGTGAGCTGCTGTCCGTCGAGGAGCCGGGGCAGATCATCGAGCAGCGCGAGGGCAACGTCTCGTACCGGGCGTTCAACGAGGTTGGGTGCATAGGGCCACACGGCCTCGGCCTTCTCCACTGGCGCGTCGGTGAGGTCGTAGTAGGCGTCAAAGAGCGGCGGCGGCGCCGGCGGCGGCTCCCAGGCCGCGTCGGGGCCGAGGGTAGCCATCCGCGCGACGTTCGCCGCGAGGTCGTGAAGCTGCCCCCCGAGGCTGTCGAGCCCCGGCACCGGCGGATCCCCGGTAAAGGTGCCGATGACGACGGCCCGGTGCGGCAGGGTGGACCAGTACCGGGCCACTCGAAAGAGCAGATGGGTGCGGCGGCGGATCACACCGTCCTCTCCAAGCTGCTGGAATGCGAGATCGTCGTCCACCATCCACACCACCATCGGGTGGCGCGCCGGGTGTGGCAGCCCAGCGACGGGAGCGTCGAGGTGTGCGCGGATCGCCGCGAGCTGAGCCTCACGAGCCGCGCCGATGGGGACGGGTAGCCGCTCGTCGAGCGCCGGGAGTACACCGACCCGGGCGGCGCGTTCCAGCGCCGGCCGGAGCGAAGCGATGGGGACGCGGTGGACCGGCAGATTCGGGCGCTCCTCGACGGTCGCCGTCGCGTCGGGCGGGTGGTTCTCCACGAGCAGGACCCCGACGTGACCCGGGTAGCCGGACGCGCGCACCTCCTCGGCCAGCGTGTCCAGCAGGCGACGCACGGATGCGCCACGTCCGACCGTTGGGAGGGAGACGAGGACGTCGGGCACCTCCGATCGGGTCGGCGGCTCGACGTGCGCGCTCTCCTCGATGTGCCCGCGCCCCAGCGCGAGCCAGCGCGGCTCGTCGCCGAACAGCTCCGGCCGGCGGCGCGCAAGCACAGCGATGGCGTCCTCCACCAGCCTCCGCGGGAGCCCGAACCGCTCGACCAGCAGCGCGCTGACCGCCTCGCGACCGACGACCCGACGGACCGAGCGCCCAAAGGGGGTGTCTCGCGCGTACTCGCCGTCCCGCAGGGTGAGCACGACGTCGGGCTGGATGCGCACGGCACGCAGGCTCGACAGGAACGGCCCGAACCCGGCCTGGGTGTAGTGGGCGCGCACCATCGGCGTGAACTCGTCGTACGCGCGGGGGGTCGGATCGAGGATGTAGACGGTCTTGGTGCCCCCGTCGCCGAGGTGGCGCGTCAACGTCGGGCCGGCGGGGGCGCGCGGGTCGAAGCGGAAGCGCCATCCGTGGAAGGACTGCTCCTGCACGGGGCCATCGAGGTCCCACGGGCGCAGGTAGGGGTGCCCGTTCCCCACGTCGCACAGGAAGCGGCACCCGTCGGCCTGCGCGAGACAGACGAAGTGATCGCCGGGCTCGCGCACGGTGGCCGCCGCGAGCCGGGCATCGAAGCCCAGCGACTGGAGCAGCGCGGCGAACGGAGGCGTGGTGCGGTCGCAGTTGCCGCCGACACCGGCGATGGCCTCGTCCACGACTTTCTCCAGCGCCGTGAGGCCCCACGACCGCCCGTCGTTCGCGAGGAGCAGCAGGTTGTGGAAGGGCACAGCCATGAGGTGTGCCGCCTGCAAGGCGGCGAGCCCCGCGCGGTCGTGGCGCACCCCGGGAGCGCCGAGGCGGGCCAGATACGCGTCCACCCTGTCGGAGTCGAGCGTCGGAAGCCTCACGAAGTCCCCCGGGCAGCAGCGTCGACCCACCGAAAGACGACGTCGAGCTCTGCTGCGTGGAGGGGAAACGTCCACGCCGGGAGCGACTCGTTGAGCCCGTGGATGCGCGCCCCGGAGTCGTTCACACCCACGGCGAGGTAGCGTGCCCCCACCGGGAGGCTGTGGTTGAACGGGCAGCCTCCCTCGACCACGTTCTTGTTGAGGCCCCGGCACTCATGGCGGGCGGCGACGCCCCACCGCGAGGCGAGGCCGCACAGTGCGCGGAGGAGATCCTCGAACGCCGAGTCGGGGGGAAGGCTGGTGTCGCCCGCGCCCATCGTGCGGGCGAGGAGGCGCAGTGTGCCATCTTCGTGGTCGTGGTAGCCCGTCTCGTCGAGCCAGAGGGTCGGCCAAAGGTGGCGCATGACGCCGGGAAGCAGCGCATGCGCGACTGGCGATCCGGTCTCCTCCTCGCCCTGGATCAACCAGGTGATCGCAGGGGTGGACGGAAGCGCGGCAAGCGCGGCCAGGCGACACGCGAGCGGCCCCTTGTTGTCCGCCACACCTCGTGCGAACAGCCTTCCGCCGGCCTCGGTGAGTTCGCGTGGCGGGTGCGCCCACTTCTCCTCGCGACCATAGGGCGTCACGTCGTAATGGCCGTACAGCACGACATGTCCGTTCAGCCCGCAAGCCTCACGGTGAGCCACGACGAGGGAACGGCCGTGCTCCTGCCCGATCAGCTCGACGCGGAAGCCGAGAATCCCCAGGCGGGTCGTGAGCCACTCCACGCACGCATCATGCTCGGTGCCGGTGGGGCTCGTGTCGAAGGCGGTGAGCGTCCGCAGCACATCGAGCGTTTCGTCCGTGGGCCTGCTCTCCGACATCGCCACCGGGTCGTCGCCGAGGGCGAGGCCGTAGCGTTCGGTGACCGCCCGGCCGAAGTCGGCGCACACGAGGTCCCACAAGCCCTTGTTGCTGCCACCGTACACGTCGCGTCCCATGTGGGCGCGGTACGCCTTGCCACTGATGATGGCGACGCGAAAGGCGACCTGGACCGCCGCGTGGTCGAGGGCGGGCAGCCCAAGCGTCCCGCGAGCGGCGTCCACTACGTTCCGCACGCCGTCACAGTTGTAGGCGCGGGCGAGCGCCTGCGTCGGCAACGCGTGGGCGCGGGCGCGCTCCTGGTCGTCGGCCTCCAGCATCGTCCACCACGCCACCTCTTCGCCGGGCTTCATGGGGTGGGTGAGCGCGTGGGCGACGGCGAGAACGCGGTGCAGCCCGTGCTTGAGGTGCGTCGAGCTCGCGTACATCTGGATGCGGTTCATGCCGCGCTCCCACGGCCGCCCAACGTCGGGAAGGCGTTCTCGTTGAACACGGTGCCCGGTGGTACGGTGACGCGGCTCGACATCGGGTGCCAGCCGGCGCGTTCGGGGTCGAACGTGCAGGTCGCGTCGAGGTAGATGGTGATGTAGGCGCGCCGCCAGCCCGCCGTGACATTTGGCGGGCTCGAGTGCCACGACAGGCAATGGTGGAAGATCGCCGATCCCGCTGGCACCGGCACCGCCACCACCTCGGATTCGCGCTCCCCCCACACCTTCTCCTCGTTGAGGAAGTCGATGGAGCGGGTGATCGGCTCCTTGTGGCCGCCCGGCATGAAGCGCATCGCTCCGGACTCCACGGTCACATCATCCAGGGCGAGCCAGCAAGAGACGGCCCGGGGTTCACCCACAGGCCAGTTGGCGAGGTCGCGGTGCCAGGGGATGGTGCCGCCGCCCTGCGGAGGCTTCACGATCAGGTGGTCGTGAAACACGCGCACCCGCTCGCATCCGATGAGCTCGGCGGCGATGGCCGCGGCTCGCTGGTGGTGGAGCTGCGCCCGGAACATCGCGTTGTGCTCCCACACGTTCGTCCACTGGGACACGACGGCGAGGTACTCGTCGAGCGGGGTGTCGATGTCCTTGGCCCACGCGGCCGTCTGCTCCTCGAAGGCGCGGCGCAGGCGTGCAACTTGGTCCAGGGGGACGAGCGCCCGCACGGGTAGGTGGCCCTGTTCCTCGAACAGGGCGCGCTGCTGCGGGGTGATCTCAGGCATGGGAGAGCTCCGTGACGAGGGCGCCGTCGGGCACGATCTTGCAGAGGGGGTGGTTCGGCGCGTTCGCGTGGCTCCACCGCGCTCGCGGGGAGAGGAAGATGCAGGACCAGGCTGCGCGTTCCCCAGGCCGGCGCATCGCGGGCGAAGCATGGAAGGTGACCGGCGTGAACGCCACGGCGTCCCCGGCGGCGTACGTCGGGGCGAGCGCCGGCCAAGCGTCCGGGTCGAAAGCGAGGTCCGCGCCGTGGTCCTGGGGCGCGCCGTTGTGGAGGTCGACCACCGGCCGCGGGCCGAGCCGATGGCTCCCGACGGCGAAGCGGACCGCGCCGGACAGGCCGTCGGAGGGCTGAAGGGGCACCCAGAGCACCACGCCGAGCGGGCGATCCACCGGCCAGTACCCGAAGTCCTGATGCCACGGAAACTCCTTCTGGCCCTCGCGCTTCACCAAGAGAAGGTCCTGGAACAGCACGCCCGGCTCGCCGAGCAGCTCGGCCGCGAGCGGGCGCAGCGCGTCGGTGACGGCCCGGGTCGAGCCGGGCCCAGCGTACAGGAACGGGCTGAGCCACTGGTCCATGAGCGCCGTGAGAGGCGGCCGATTCCGCGGCGTCGGCCCGTGCGTGTAGAGCACCTGGCGGCTCATCGGGCGATGGTTGGCGCGGTTGGCGGCGACCGCCTCGCGCAGCGCGGCGAGCACCGGCGGCGCGACCACGTTCTTGAGGACGGCGACGCCCTCGACGGCGATCGCCTCCCGGGCCTCGAGCGCCGCCGCTGAGCCGGGATTCCCCAACGAAAGGGCAGGTGACGGTCCCATCACGGATCCTCGGTGCGGTGGAAGGAAGCCCCCCTCGCGGAGGAGAGCGAGCGTGGTTGCGAGCGCGAGGGCGGGGGACTGGCCCGACACGTCGAGAAGTAGCTGTCCACCAAAGGCCGCACCGCGATCCGCGCGCGTGAGCTCCGCGTGGACCAACTGCGCGAACCCCGGGGCCATCGTCTCGCGATCGACCGCGGTCGGCCCGCGGACTTCGAGACGCAGCCGGCGCTCCGGCTCATCGAGCGACACGAGAACCGACACGTCCGGCGAGGGAACTGCCCGTTCGACTGCGTCCAGATCCAGGGTGACCCCGCGGGCGCGGGCGTAGGCCACCGACGACAGCCAGTATCGGTCGATGATGACGTGCCGGCCCGCAGCGGTGAGCTCCCGCGCCTTCACTCCGAGCGCGCGGGCGCACGCCGCGTGGAACAGGCAGCGGGAAGTCGGGTCGTCGCCGAGCCCCGCGAACACGCTGTGCGCCACGGAGCGGGGGAGGCCCGGCATGGCGAGGGCCTCGGCCGACAACTCGGCCGTGAGCGCCGCGGCCAGCGTCGACTTCCCGACACCGTCCAGACCCTCCAGCGCGATCAGGAGCCCGGCGGGGCCGGAATTCGGTTCCGTGGGACACGGATTCAACGACGGCTCGCGGCGATGCGGCGATGCGGAGCGCAGCGGCCGTGCGCCCGCAGCCGCTCGCGGTCGGGGCTCCGAACCACCGTCACGACGGTGCCGTCCCGGGCGATGACGACCGCGAGGCCGACCGCGCGCTCGGGGATGCCGACCCCTGTGGTTCGGGCGTCACGCGCCTCCCGGCGGCCGAGGTGGTACGCGATGCGTCCGCCGCCTTGGCGGATCTCGTGTCCCCACTGCAGGGCGAGCTCGATATGATCGATGGGCACGCTGCGCTGAGCGCTGCGGCGGTTGGCGTGATTACTCCAGCTTTCCATCTGAACCTCCGTCTCCCGAGCAACAATGCACTCCGCATGCCGGTCCGTTTACCAAGGTTTGCAGGTCGTCGAGTCTCACTATTGATGCAAGTTGAGCGCTTTTCCGAGATGACGCGCGGTCGGGACGACCGTGAGGCCACTCGCTGATGTCAGACGCGCGAGCCGGCTGCCTGCGGACACCCGAACTGCTGCCGGCGTGTCCTGGCGGGCCGGTGCTCGTGTATGCGCTGTCGGGGCTCGGCAAGAGCACGCTCGCCACGTCGCATCCTGCGGACGTGCGAGACGCCGACGAGCTCCTCTACGCCGCCGTCGCGATGGGCTTCCCCGACCTCGACCCACGCGCCCGGCTACGTGCATGGCGGGACCTTTGCCGGCAACGCCCCTGGGCGGAGGGGGGCGAGGGCCTGCACCTTTGGGCGGCGGTGCGCCGCGCGTTCGTCAAGCCCTTCGTCGAGGCGATGCGCGAAGGTCGCCACCGCCTCGTGGTCACCAGCTTGCTCGAACCACCTTGGGTCGTGAGCGCCTACTACGGGATCGAGCACGGGGGCTACCTCACACATCTTCGGGCTGCGGGCCGGGACGCAGACAACCGGCAGTCCGAGGCGATGAACTACCAGCTGGAGGGGTACGCGCCTCTGGTCCGGCTCTCGCCGGGGAGTTTTCTCGGGGACCGGGAGGAGATCAGGAGGCTGCTGAGCGACGGCCGGTCGTAGGGTCGGTTTGAAAAATGGTCCCGATGCGCCGCTTACGCGAGGCACCGGGCCCGACCCACCCCTGTCCCGTATGTGAGCGGCGTCGAGGCTCGTCACCTCGGGCTCCGCTCCCAAGAATACTGCCGGCGAACCAGCAGGAGCCGCTCGCGTCTCCGGCGCGCACCTGACGGTGGGCGACGGGGAGGCGGCCCTCCGAGGAGAGCACGGCAAGCGCCTTGATGGGGCGCGAGTAAACCAAGCTTTGTGGCTTTGGTTTGCTTTTGTGGGTTGTTCAGAAAGAAGGAAGGAAGACCACGCCCAGAACGTCGTACCCGTGCTCGACCAGGGCCTTCCGAAGGGTGAACGGTACCACGGCGCGGTCGTGGGGGCCTGCGGCGGGCAGACGCTGTTCGATCTCGGCGATCAACTGCGCGACGTCGAAGGGCCCCGTGATCGTCGAGAGCCAGCGGGCGGCGTCTTCCTCGGCGATGACGTGAACGTCGGCATTCCGCGCCTGTTCGCGCCAGGCTTCGAGGTCGAGCCCAGTGAGGTCCCGCAGATTCTGTTCCACCAGCCGGAAGGCGGCATCACCCACGGCGTGTACGAGCCATCGCCGCACCGGTTCGAGCACAACCTCCTTTCGCTCGCCGTGGCGCCCCTCCCGCCGCGTGACCTCCTTGGGCGTGCCGAGCACGTGGCGCCACACCACGGCACCTTCGACCCGCACACAGTGCAGGGCAGAATCGGCAAAGGTCTCCCGCTCGGCCTCGACGATCCTGCCAACCCCACGGAACCGGACGGTCTCCGGACGGTAGCCCGCTTCAGTCAACGCGGACGTGACGGAAGGACCTCCCCGACCATTCCACCCGTTTCAGAGCTTCCGCGAGATCATGATCCGTGATCGGCTCGTACGCGGCAGGCGGGTAGTCTCCGTGCCCGTCCGGCGCGAGCGGATCGGCGTCCACGACGACACCGTCCAGCGTCAGCCCCAGAGGCACGCCGCGGATGCGGGTCCTGCTCGTCGATCTGGCCGCGGCCCTCCGCTCCGCCGCCTCTCGAACCTCTTTCTGAGCGACGAGCCCGCGCCTTCCCTGCGCGAGCATGGCTCCCGATGGCGCTGCTCGGCCTGCCCGCTGCGGCCGTCCAGCTCGACGGCGCATGGATGCTCGGGGGGATTAGCGCCGTCCTTGCGACGGCGAGCGCGGGCGCGGTCTCGCAGTTCACACGGCAGAAGGCCGAGCGGGCGCGTCTCGAAATCGAAGATCGTGCGGTGTTCGAGCAGGCAGAGACGGACCGTCGGGCGCAGCACGACAAGGAACAGGCGCACAAGGGTCAGGAGCACGCCGCTGAAGAAGGGGCAAGAGGTCGCCTGCGCGCTGCGTTGGACAGCGGCGATCCGCAGGCGCTGGCCGAGCTCCTACACGTCGAGCTCCTGAACGAGGACTTTCCGGTTCCCGTCGTCGCCGAGGCCGAGTTCGACGGGCTCACCATCGTCGAGATTGAGGTCACGCTTCCCGAACTGGACGACGTGCCGGAGGACCGCCCCAACGTCCTCGCTTCCGGGAAGTTGAGCCGCAAGAAGATCGCTGCGAAGGACCGCGTGAGCATCTACGAGGACCTGCGGCGTGGCATCGCGCTTCGGCTCGCGTACGAAACCCTCCGGGTCCTCCCGACAGTACAGCGGGTCCGATGCCGGGGCACCTTCACGGAGACGGGGCCCCGCGGCGAGGACGTTGAGCGAGTCGCGCTGCTCCTCGACCTCGAGCGGGCGCAGCTCGGGGAAATCGACCTCGATCGAGCGGACCCGTCAACCGCCCTGCGCGCGCTCGGCAAGTTCGGCTGCACGAAGAAGGGCGAGTTGAGGGAGGTGGGGTAGCAGGCGGAGGTCCCCTGCCGGGGCAGCAGCAGGGCAGCAAGCCCCCTCGCCGCTGCCCCTCGAACCCTCCGCCACCCCGAAAAAGCACAACGCCCGCCTGGTTTTCACCGGGCGGGCGTTGCAGGAATGGTGGAGGCGGCGGGAGTCGAACCCGCGTCCGAAGCCCCTTCAAGAGTCAGAGATACGTGGCCTGCCGAAAACTCATCGGCGAGTGTCGTGATCTTTGATCACCGTCAGAGCCCCCTGTTGAGTCTTCGCTCGCCCGGCGGGTGCTCGGCCCCGGGTCTGCTGCGGATCTGAAATATGCCCAGAAGAGTTCGATCACGCTCAACCGGACACCCAGGGGTCGCTATGCCTCTGGGACCTCAACTAAGCCGCGAGGGCCTCGCTGAAGTGGTTGCTGTTGTTGGCAGCTTACATTTGGATCGATAGAGGCGACCCGCACCTTGCCACGCCCTTCGGCTGTCCAGAACCCCGTCGAAACCGGTACGCCCCCGGTAGGGAAAGAGCACCGTGTGTTCCACGGCGCCGTGTCCGAGCCTAACGTGCTCCCGCGGCGTCCGATCGTCAAGGGGATCCCCTCCCCGGCCTGCACATCTACCCGCACAGCACGCCGCTCTCGCACGCGTCCGCGGAGAAGGCGCCGCCCACGACATCGCCGCTGTCGAGCTCGATCCGGTAGGTGCCCGTGACCACGCCGCCCTCGGACGCGGTCACCACGACCTCTCCCGCGGTGCCGTACTGCTCGACGCCGCCGCCTGAGGGCGCGTACCAGGCGGTGCCGGAGCCGGCCTCGAAGGGGTAGGTGCCGGGCGCCAGCGGGAAGACGGCGCCCTCCCAGAGGGTGATGCGAACATGGGGCACGCCGTCGAACGAGGCGTCGCAGGTGGCCTCCTCCAGGCCGACGATGAGGCGCACGGCGGGGCCGTCGTCGGGGGCGCAGTCGGACTGGATGCGGGAGGGGCCGGCGGGGCCCGGGAGCACGCCGGTGTCCTCGGGCACCGAGGTATCCTCAGAACCGGTGTCGTCCACGCCGCCAGGACAGCCGACCAACAACATGACGAGCACCATCGGCACCTCCGACGCGAGTGTAGCCGGCAACGTGGGCACGCGGCGGGCAGTGAGTAGCCGCCCCACTGTCACGAACTGTGCCACACGGCTGGCATCGACGTTGAACACCCCGCGCTCATGACTACCCAAGGAACACGAAGAGGCCGTGCCGCTGGATGGCTGGCCGGAGGGGAGGAGCGATGCCACAGGACAAGAAGGGGCGCGGCGAAGGGGACATGACGGTCCGTGAAGCCGGGCGTTTGGGTGGAGAGAAACGCAGGGAGGAGCTTGGCTCCGAAGGCTACGCCGAGATCGGGAGGAAGGGCGGCGAGACCGTGGCGCGGGAGCGCGGCTCGGAGTTCTTCTCCGAGATTGGAAAGAAGGGCGGGGAGACCCGCAAGGAGCAGCTCGGCCACGAGGGCTACGCCGAGATCGGCCGCATGGGCGGCGAGGCGCGCAAGGAGCAGCTCGGCTCGGAAGGCTACGCCGAGATCGGCCACAAGGGCGGTCAACGCGTCCGCGAGCTCATCGAAGAGGGCAAGGAGGCCGAGGGGCGCCGCAACAAGGGCTCCGGGAGCGACGAGGAACGCTGACGCGGCGCGGGGGGGCCCGAGGCCCTCCCAACCCCCAGCCGTCTCGTCGACGGGCCCGCAACCACGTTGGAGGAGATCATGCCAAAAGATCAGGACAAAGGCGCCAGCGCCCCGAAGAGCGACGAAGACCGTGGCTCGATGACCGTCCGGGAAGCCGGACGCATGGGCGGCGAGAAGCGGCGCGAGGAGCTGGGTTCGGAGGGCTACGCGGAGATCGGGCACAAGGGCGGACAACGCGTCCGTGAGCTGATCGAGGCGGGAAAGCGCGCCGAGGGTGGAGAAGACAAGGACAAGTAGAACGGCGACGCGGGTCCCGGCCCGGTCGGGGCCCGCCTCTCGACGAGCGGGCATCCGCCACGCTGAGCGGGTAGCATGAGCGTCCCTCCGGATCGCCGATGCTCCTCGCGCTCTTGTTTGCCTGTGACCCCGATGTCATCGAGCTGTTGGAGCGCCCCGAAGACACGGGCGAAGTGGCGGTCGAGACGGACACGGAGACCGTGCCGGACAACGAGGACACCTCGGGCCGGGACACGGCCGACACCGAAGACACCACCAGCGACGAGGAGACGGAGGCGAAGTACCAGGCCTTCTACGATCCCGCCGTGGTGCAGGTGATCGAGCTGGAGCTGTCGCGGGACGCGATGCAGGACTTGCGACGGGATCCGTTCACGTACGTCGAGGGCGGCGTCACGATCAACGGCGAGCGATTCGACACGGTGGGGATCCGGCTCAAGGGGAGCTCGAGCTACCAGGACTTCGACGGCAAGCCGGCGTTCAAGATCAAGCTCAACAACTACGTTCCCGGCCAGAAATACGCGGGGCTCGAACGTGTCACGTTGAACAACATGGTCGGCGACCCCACCCAATCCAAGGAGATGATCGGGTACGCGCTCTGGACCGCGCAGGGCATGCTGGTGCCGCGGGTGAGCTACGCGCGCGTGTCGCTGAACGGCGAGCTCCAGGGGCTCTACACCAACCTCGAAGCGATGGACGACCACCTGCTGGAGCGCCACTACGGCGACGGCTCGGGCGACCTCTGGGAGGGAAACGACTCGGCCGACTTCTCGCGTCGGGGCCTGTCCCACTTCGAGCTGGTGTCGGGCGTCGGCGACTACGACGCGCTCGAGACGGTGAAGCAGACCCTCAACGGCGCGCCCGCCGACGCGTTCCTGGAGGAGGCCGACGCGGTCATCGACATGGACTCGTTCCTCGACTTCTGGGCCTACAGCATCGCGATCGGCAACGAGGACGGCTACCCCTACAACCTCAACGACTACTTCGTGTATCGCGACGTGGGAGACGCCCGGTTCGACTTTGCTCCCTGGGGCATGGACGAGAGTTGGGACACAGGCATGGTTTGGAACGCCGTGACCGGCAACGTGGCAGAGGGCTGCCTGGACGACGAGGACTGTGTCACCGCGCTCTACGAACACACCGCCGAGGCCGTGCTCGCCTACGAGGCGATGGATCTCGAGTCCTGGGCCCTGGGCGTCTGGGATCTGTCGGAGCCCATCGTCGAGGAGGATCTGCGGCGCCCCTACAGCACCGCCGAGGTGCTCGCGGCGCGCTCGACGCTCCTGGCGCAGATCACCGTCTGGCCCAGCCGCGTGCGTCGACAGATGGGCCTCCCCGCGCGCTGACCGGCCCGCTGCTCCGCGAGGGACCGCGTCCCCGCTCGTTTCCCGCACGCCTCCGCCCGCACCCGCCCGCCCCCGCCAGGATAGGCGCCCCGCCGCACCGAGCCGACATGCTCCCCTGGGTCAACCTCGCCACCTCCGCCACCCCCGACGGCACGCCGCTCACCCTCGACCAGCGGGGCACCGAGCTGGTGATCCGCGCGGGCGGGAAGGACCTTATGTCGAGCCGGATGCACGGCTCGGAAGAGGCGATGGCCGCGCTCGCCAAGCCTGCCGACCGTCCGAACGCGCGGATCCTCGTGGGGGGCCTCGGCATGGGGTTCACCCTCCGCGCGGCCCTCGGCGTCCTCCCGGCCGGTGGCATGTGCACGGTCGCCGAGCTGGTCCCCGCGGTGGTCGACTGGAACCGCGGCCCGCTGGGCCCGCTGGCGGGGCACCCCCTCGACGATCCACGCGCCGTGCTGCGGATCGAGGACATCCGCGAGGTGTTGCGCACAACGCCGGACACGTGGGACAGCATCCTGCTCGACGTGGACAACGGCCCCGACGCGTTCACCCAGCCCGAGAACGACGCGATCTACACGATCGCGGGGCTCCAACGCGCCCGCATGGCGTTGCGGCGCGGCGGTGTCCTCGCGGTGTGGTCGGCCTACGAGTCGCCCGAGTTCCCAAAGCGCCTGCAGAAGGCCGGCTTCCGCCCCGAGTCCCACCGCGTGCGGGCGCGCGCCGAGGGCAAGGGCCCCCGACACGTGATCTACATCGGCCGGATCTGAGCCCCTACGAGGCGCTCGGCGCCGGGACCTTCTCGGGCAGCTCCCCCGCGACGATGCCGACGGTCAGCCCCTCGACCTCGGTGGCGTAGGTCGCGGTGTCGAACCGCACCTCGCCGGCGCGCGACACGGCCTGGATCGACGCCTTCATGGCGTGGACCACCTGCTGGAGTTCCGCGGGGGCGACGGAGAGATCGACCACGACAGCTTCGAGCGCCCGGGTCTGGGAGAGGCGCGCCTCGGTGCGGAGCTGGCGCACCGCGCGGAGGATGCCGCCCACCACGAGCATCTCGGGCACCTCGGCGGTGCGGTCGGCGTCGAACTCGGGAAACCGCGTCACGTGCAGCGACACCGTGCCCTCGACCGGGCGGTAGATCGCCTGGTAGAGATCCTCGGTGGTGAACGGCACGAACGGCGCGTACAACCCCAGGATCACGCGGAGCGCCTCCCAGAGCGTGGCCCGCGCGGAGACCCGGGCCTCCTCGGAGTAGAGCTCCGGCTTCCAGAAGCGGTGCTTCACCATCTCGAGGTAGTCGTCGCAGAAGGTGGCCCAGAAGAAACGGTCGACCGACTCGCGCGCGACAGCGTAGTTGTAGGTCTCGAACCCCTCGGACACCACGGGCACGATCTTGTTGAGCTCGGTGAGGAGCCAGCGATCCTCGGGCTGCCGCTCGGCGAAGCTGGGGCGCGGCGCCTCGGGATCGAAGCCCTCGATCTGCATGAGCACGAAGCGCGCGGCGTTCCAGAGCTTGACCGCGAGCTTGCGGCCGTCCTTCACGTCCTTCTCGTTGAACTTCATGTCGTGGCCGAGGTGGCTGCCCGCCGCCCAGTACCGCAGCGCGTCCGCCCCGAACTTGTGGATGACACCGAACGGCTCGTAGCGGTTGTAGCCGTCCTTGTCGGTGAACTTCTCCAGATCGGTCTTGCTGATCTTCTTGCCGTTCTCGTTCAGGCCCCAACCCGAGATCATCACGTCCTTCCAGGGCAACGTGTCGAGGTGGGCGTCGCTCTTGATGAGCGTGTAGAACAGCCACGTCCGGATGATCTCGAACGCCTGCACGCGCACGGTCATCGGGTGGAGCGACATGTCGCCCTTGCGGCCCGGGGTCTCCGCCCAATTGGCATTGAGGAGCGGGGTGAGGGACGACGTCATCCACGTGTCCATCACGTCCGACTCGCCGCGGAATTCGGTGCTGCCACAATGCGGGCACTTGTCCACCGGGCAGGGCTCCTCGACCGGATCCACGGGGAGAGACGCCACGTCCGCGAGGATCGGCTCGTTACAGCCCTGGCAGTACCAGAGCGGGAACGGCACGCCGTAGAACCGCTGGCGGGAGATGTTCCAATCGTACTTGAGGCCCTCGATCCAATGATCGAGGCGCACCTTCATCCACGGCGGGTTCCAATTCAACTCGGCGCTACGGGCCAACATCTGCGGCTTGATGTCGAGCACGCGGATGAACCACTGGGGGGCCATGTTGAATTCGACCGGCACGCCCGACCGTTCGGCGATCGAAACGTTCTGCTCGACGGTGATCGACTTGCGGTGGAACCCACCCTCTGCCAACGCGCTCACGATGGCGTTGCGGGCGAGCTCCGCGGTCATCCCCGCGAACTGGCCGGCGGCGGGCAACATCTTTCCGTCCGGCCCGATGACGAGGCGCGTCTCGAGCTTGTCGCGCTTCCACTTGCGCACGTCCTCGCCGTCGCCGAAGGTACACACCATCATCAGGCCGGTGCCGAAGGCGGGATCGACGGCCTCGTCCGTGAGGATGGGGACCGCGTGGCCGAACAACGGCACGACCGCGGTGGTGCCCTTCAAGTGGGCGTACCGCTCGTCCTCGGGGTGGTGGTACAGCCCCACACACGCCGGGATGAGCTCGGGCCGCGTGGTCGAGATGACGAGCGGCGATCCGTCCGCGGACGCGGTGAACGCGATGTCGTGGAGCTTGCCCTTGCGCGCCATCGTGTCGAGGTCGGCCTGGGCCAGGGCGGTCTCGTAGTGGACGTCCCACAACACGGGCTCGTTGGAGCGGTACACGCGGCCCTTGCCGAACAAGTCGAGGAACGACTTCTGGGCGGTGCGACGACAGTGGTCGTCGATGGTCGAGTAGCGGAGCGTCCAATCGACGGAGAGCCCGAGCCCGCGCCAGAGCTCCTCGTACTGGGCGGCGCCCTTCCGGGTCTCCTCCAGGCAGAGAACGCGGAACGCCGCGCGCGTGGTGACGCGCTTGTTGATGTTGTAGGTCTTCTCGACGAACCGCTCGGTGGGGAGCCCGTTGTCGTCGAACCCCATCGGGTAGAACACCTTGCGGCCCTTCATCCGTTGGTAGCGGATGATGATCTCGGCCTGCGTGTAGGACATCGCGTGCCCGACGTGCAGGTGCGCGGCCGAGACGTAGGGCGGCGGCGTGTCGACCGAGAAGATCTCCCCGGGGGCGTCGGGGTCGTAGCGGTAGATGCCGCTCTCCTCCCAGAGGGTGCGGCAGCGCGCCTCGATCGAGGGCGCGTCGTAGTCCTTGGGGATCTCGGGGAGGGTCAGGGTCGCCATGGTGCTCCGGTGCCGCGAGCCGGACCGCCAGGTGCGGTACCGGCGGGATCGCGGGGGCGGGCCTTTATCGACCGGACACCACCTTGTAAAGACGGGCGCTCGATCGCGGAGCCCCCGTCGGAAGCGAAATACACCGGTTGAAATGCTCGGAATCGTCGTCGTCCCCCGAGGGTCGAAGGGGTCCTGATGGGAGGAACGCGATGCGTAGGATGTCGACGAGGTGCCAACCGACCCCGCGGTGGGGATGGCTTGTCCTGCTCGGGGGCCTGACCGCCTGCGGGTACGACATGCCGTGGGGAGCCCCCCAAGCGACCGGGAGTCCGGCCGGATCCGGTCGGACCGGTGACACGAGGACGGGCGACGAGCGGGAGCCCATGGATCCGAACGCGGAGCCGTCGAAGGCCACGGGCGTCTTCGAAGAGCGGTTCGTGAAGCACGGCTATGGCGCCGCGTGGACGATCCGCACGGTGGACCTCGACGCAAACGGCACCAAGGAGCTCCTGTACGGAGGCAAGGGCGTCGTCGCGGTCGGGGAGGACGACGAGCCGCTCTGGACGTTCGAGCTCCCGGCCGTCGAGGGAGAGCAGGCGTACGACCACGGAGGGATCGACCAGGACAAGCTCGACGATCGGAAGCGGGACGAGGGAAGGCTGGGCGACGATCCCCGCATGGCCGACTCCTCTTCCGATCAGGAGAAATCGGACCAGGAGAAGTACGACGCGGAGAAGAAGGAGCAGAAATACGCGGAGAAGCTCCGGTTCATGGGCGTGCATGTCCGCGAGCTGCGCACCTCCGAGGGCACGTTGTTGGTGCTCGACAGCGCCAACCGCGTTCACCGGCTCGACGCCAAGACGGGAGAGCTGCTCTACACGGTCGAGCTCGAAGGCAACAACAACGCCTGCGACTTCGCGCTCCTCGACGCCGATGGGGACGACGTCCCCGACTTCTTCCCGAGCGGCGGCACGTCCGCCTACTCCGGTGCGACCGGCGAGAAGCTCTGGGACGCGGACATCGACTTCACGCCGTCGATCGTCAAGTCTGGCAACCTGGACACGAAGCGGGGGCGTGAGCTCCTGCTGATCGGAAACCCCGAATCGTCAGGGGAGAAGCAGGACTACAACATCTGCCCCGCCGAGAAGAACGCGCTCGAGGCGATGCACGAGGGCACCAAGGAGGGTGCCGAACAGGAGGGTGGCGAACGGGTCGGGAAGCGGCAGCCGGGCATGGACAGCGCCCCGCGGCCGAGCGACACGGAGTCGTCTCCCTACCAGCGCCCCGCGCAAGGGAGCGGTCGCGACGAGGGCCGGGATGAGGGCCGGGATGAGGGCCGGGACGAGATGCAGAACGGGATCGTGGCCGTCGATGCCACGGGCAAGACCCTCTTCACGGGCAACGTGCCGCAGGGCGAGATCTACACCGCCTTCATCCACGATCTCGACGGCGACCGGCGTGGCGAGGCGATCATCGGCCTGCGCGACAACGTGTTGATGCTCGACTCGCAGGGGCAGGTGGTCCAGGAGTTCGCGGTCGACGGCAAGGTGGAGGGGATCCTCGCCCAGGATCTCGACAACGACGACCAGGACGACCTGATCGTGCACGCGTACGACCAGGACCAGTCCACGGTCTACGGGTTTGGCCAGGACGGCGAGGAGCTGTGGAACGCCCCGCTGGGGGCGCGGGCGTACACGATCGAGGCCATCGACCTCGACGACGACGGCACCAACGAGCTGATCACGGCCCTCGGCTACGGCACGGAACAGGATCGCGCGAAGATGGGGAACGCGCCGACGGTGGCGTGGACCCTCGGCCCGAACGGCCCCGAGGAGCTCTGGCGCGTCGAGACGCTGGTGCCCGCGCGGGCGTTCGTCGCCATCGAGGGGGAGCAGGAGGGCGAGGGCCGGATGGGGGAGAACGAGCTGCTCATCGCCAGCGGCGACGCCCAGATCCACCTCGTGTCGCCCGCGACCGGCGAGACCCTCGAGACCATGTCCGCCGGCAGCATGAACCACGCCATGGGCGCGGGAGACCTGGACGGGGACGGGATCGCGGAGGTCATCAACGGCGACGTGTTCGGGAACGTCACGGCGATCGGCCAGGACGGCGATCGTCTGTTCGAGACGCGGCTCGAGAGCGACGGCCCGGCCGTCATCACGGGCATCGAGGTGGCGAAGAACGAGGACGGCAAGGCCGGGATGTTCGTGGTGAGCGGCTTCTCGTGGCGCGGCGAGGACGCTGGGGTGCTCCAGGCCTTCGACGACCAGGGGAACACCCTGTTCTCGGTGACCACGCCCAACGGCCTGGCCGAGGCGAAGTTCGCGGACCTGGATGGGGACGGGCAGCAGGAGATCGTCGTCCCCTACTTCGGGTTCCGTGTGGGTCAGGAGCAGGAGACGCTGCGCGATCAGCAGGGTCAGGGCCGGGGTCAGGGCCAGGGTCAGGGTCAGCAGGGCCGGCAAGGCTCGCAGGACGACCAGCGCGAGGAGCCGCGCCAGCAGCCGATGGGCGATCAGGCCTGCGGGGTGCTCGCGTACGACCTCGACGGCAACCTGCTCTGGCAGAAGGACATGGCCGACTGTGACATCAGCCAGATCGCGGTGGGTGACAGCGACGGCGACGGCATCGACGAGATCGCGTACGGCGACCTCGGGCGCAACGCGCCGTACCACCTGGCGCTCCTCGACGGCGAGGGAGAGGTCCGGTGGGACATCACGTCGGAGGGTGACGACGCCGTCTGGATCGAGATCATCGACGGGGGTGTGGCCTTCGGCGGGCGCAGCGACCAGGAGGATGGGCACGTGACCGTCCTCGATGCGCAGGACGGCCAGGAGCGCTGGCGGATGGACGCCGGCAGTGCGGGCGACGAGGTCCCGGAGATGGAGGACTCGCCGTTCGGGGCCTTCGCCGGATCGCTGTTCGGGTACGAGATCGACGACGTGAACGGCGATCGGATGGCCGATCTGGCGTACACCACCGCGAACGGCGACGTGCGCGTGGTCGATGGCATGAACGGCGAGCCGATCTGGGAGGGCTCGCTCAAGGACGCCGCCCAACAGTCGCGCGACGATCGGGGAGACATGGACCAGGACCGGGACGTGGCGGACCTGGTGGGCGGCCCGTTGACCTACGTGCCCGGCACGGAGGGGGCCCCCGGGTTGCTGGTGGTGACGGGCTACGACTTCCAGAACCTCGGTTCGGAGGCCTTCGCCTTCTCGGTCGACACCGGTGACGTGCTGGGTTCCCTGCCGGTCGACGGCTTCGTGGTGGGCGTCGAGCCGACCACGTGGGGACGCGGGGAGAACGGGATCTCCATCACGACGATGTACGACACCTACGGGCTGGATGTCGGGGAGTCCCGGCAGGACAACCGCCCGCAGGCCCGCGAGGACGATGGCCTGAACCGCGACTGAAGCGCCTTCTGGGCGCCACGAGAGACCAGGGCCCCGCCCGTCGGCATGCCGGCGGCGCGGGGCCCTCTGCTTTCCGGGGCGTGCGTTCCGGGGCGTGCGTTCCGGAACGTGCTAGGAGAACCCGTTCCCGAGGACCTCCTGGCCGCCCCTTCGCACCCCCGTTGTCCGCGATGACGGCGGCCGCGCTCGCCGCGCTCTGGGCCTCGCTGGCACCCTCCGTCGCGACCCAAGCCACCTTTGCCCCCCCTCCCCTGGACGCGAAGGTCTGGGAGGAGGTCGCGTCGGGCAAGGTGGCCCGCCGCACGTTCCCCGGCGAGCCCGCGACCGTGCTCGGCGTGGGCGTGCTCGACATGACACGGGAGGAGGCCTGGCTCTCGATCACCGACGATCGGCTCTCGGCCGAGATCGAGAGCCTCACCGAGGTCGCGTTGCAGGGCGCCTGGGCGGCTCCCAAGCGCCTCTACCAACGCCTGGATCTCCCCTGGCCTCTCAATGACCGCCATTGGGTCATCGCGCTGACAAACAATGCGCGGCTCGCGGCAGCCTCGGGGGTGTGGGAGCGGGCATGGACACTCCGGACCGACCTGCTCGCCGACGCGCGGGCCCGCACCGAAGCCGACCGCTTCGACGCCGCGGAGACCGTGACCGTCAACGAGGGCGGCTGGCTGCTCGTTCCGCTCGAGGACGGAGACACGCTCGCCGTGTACCAGGCGCGCGCGACGCTCGGGGGTGCGATCCCCGACGGGGCGGTCGACAGCTACACCCGGTCGTCCATGACCGGGCTGTACGCGGGCGTCGAGCGCAACGCGGCCAAGGTACGCGTACGCTATTCGGAGGGGTGTACGCCCCAACCGGGCGCGGATGGCGCGCCGATTCCGTGCTTTCGCTGACGATCAACCGACGGGGACGCCCCGCGCCCGCAAGCGCTTGAGCGCGGCCGAGAACGCGCCACGCGCTTGTTGGTAGGTGCGACGCTGACACACGACGGGCTCGGGCACATCCGTTGGGTCCCAATAGGACGCGGCATCGGGCGGAGCGGTCGACCAACGCGAGGACCCGTCACAGAAAATGTGGATCCAGCCGGTTGGGTGCTGTAGCAGCAGCGCGACAGCCTGCGCCTCGGCGAGTGGGTGCATGAGCTCTCCGCGCCCACCATTACACGAATACGCGCACAATCAAGACCTATGTCGCGCGGAACACGTCGACGAGCACGTCGCGGGGCCCCTTGGTGTTGAGCACCACCGACATCCCCGCCCGCCGGTGTCGCGCCCGCCCGCTCGCCGCGAGCGTCATCAGTACCCGTTGCACACGCTCCACCGCATGTCGCGCCGCGACCGTGGGATCTGCTCCGCCGGGGGCGAGCGCGGCGCGGGCCGCGGGGCTCAACCTGTCCCACACCTGCAGCGCGGTGTAGCCACCGCCCATCGCGAGGCGCACGCGCTCGCGCAGGCCGGGCGGCCGCAGCGCAGCCAGCACGGCCGCCTCCACATCGGGGTCGGTCACGAGTGGGTCGCACCCGCGCGGCCGTGGCGCGCGCCCCCGTCCGACCGCCCTCGCCGTGCGATCGGGCTCAATACCGCGGCACCGTGGGATCGATCCGGAGGCTCCACGCCTCGATCCCTCCGCGCATGCTCATGGTCTCGAACCCCTCGCGCTCGAGCAGCACCGCCGCGTTGATCGAGCGGACCCCGGCATGGCAGTAGACCAGCACCGGCCGGCCCCGCTCGAGCTCATGGGCACGCTCCACCACCTCGTCGAGGGGCAGCAGCACGTCCCCCGGCAGGTGGCAGAGCTCGTGCTCCCATCCTTGCCGGCAGTCCACCAGCAGCGGCGGTGTCTCGCTCTCCAACAGCGCCTTCGCCTCTTCCACACTCACCTGACGCATTATCGAGACCCCGTCACAGTCCAGCTCTGGTTGGCACAATCGAAGCAGCCGCTCCCCACGAAGTCGGCCGAGAAGGTCCCCGCGAACGTCGTCATCGACGTGAACGTGCCCGAGAACGTGTAGACCTCGGTGCAGCTCCCGCGCACCACCTGTTCGGCTTCGAAACTGGTGCTCGACGTGAACGTGCCATTCATTTCTCCGGGCTGGGCGCCGCTGCCGAGCACGTTGACCACGATGTCCGGTGACGAATCGGTGATGAGCACGCGGTCGAAGTTGATGGTGACCACCCCGAAGGTGCACGAATAGGCGATCGTGTCGTCCAGGTTCCAGGTGTCGGTGTAGTCGGACACGCAGCCCTCGTCCACATCGCCGTCACAGTCGTCGTCCACCGCGTTGTCACACACTTCGGTGCCGCCGGGGAACGCGCTCACGTCGGTGTCGTCACAGTCGTCACACTGCGTCCAACCGTCGGCGTCGAGGTCCGAACCATCCAACGTGGCAACGTCACAATCGTCGTCCACGCCGTTACAGGCCGTCTCGGTGACACCCGGGCCCACCGCGGGATCCCCCTCGTTGCAGTCGTCGCAAGCGGTGGCGCCGTCCTCGTCCGCGTCCACCCCGTCGAGCGTGGCCGGGTCACAGTCGTCGTCGATGGTGTTGCAGGCGACCTCGAGCTTGCCCGGGTTCACATCGGGCTCGCCGTCCGCGCAGTCTTCGCACGCCGAGAAGCCATCCTCGTCCACGTCGTCGCCGTCGGGCGTCGCGTCGTCGCAATCGTCGTCCAGCCCGTTGCAGCCCACCTCGGCGACGCCGGGGCGGATGGCAGGGTCCGCGTCGTCGCAGTCCAGGTCGACCGCGGCGTAGGTGGCGGCGCAGTCTGGGTTGGTGCCGTCGAACGCGCCGTCCTGGTCGACGTCGAAGGGGGCGTCGACCGTGTCCTCCTGCTGCTGGAGGACACCGTCGCACTGGGCCTGTTTGGTGATGCCGATGTCGCTCGCGCATGCCACGAGCAGGAGCGGAAGGAGCTTGGGGGAGGAGCGGAACATGTGGCCACCTCGACGTCGGCCGCATGGTAGCACCGCGCGGTCCAGGGCCTCCGCCGTGGGCGCGCCGACCTCCCAGAGTGGGGCATGGATGCCCCACCGGGGCACGCTTGCCTCAGCGCAAAAAGGTCGTCCAGGGGCTTGATTCCCAGCTCCCCTCGACACATCTCATGCTACGCTGCGCGGCGCGGTGGGAGCTCCCCTTTCCGTCGCTCGCTCCGGAGGCTTGGATGCGTCGCTCGATCCTGTTCGTCCCCCTGTTTGTCCTGGCTTGCACGCCCGACTACGACATCGGCGCTGTCAAGCCCGACGAAGATGGCGGCCCCCAGATCGAAGTGGATCCCACAGATCTCTTCTTTGGCACCGGCGCGGCGGGTGACGAGATCGCGCAGACCTTCACCATCACGAGCATCGGCTCCACCACCGCCTCCATCACCGAGGTCGTGATCGACGGCGCCGAGTTCGCGGTGACCAGCTTCTCCGCCGGCCGCCTCGAGGTCGACGAGTCGATGGACGTGGTCGTCACCTACACCGCCACGGGTGAGGAGGACTTCGGCACCGCCCAGGTCTTCAGCGACGACCTGGACTCCCCGCACACCGTCACCCTCAACGGCGGCGGGCTCGTGCCCGAGCTCGTGATCGACCCCGACGCGTACGACTACGGCTACGTCGCCGTGGGCGAGAGCGCCTCGACCGAGTTCGCGCTCCGCAACGTCGGCGGCACCACGCTCGAGATCACGGCGCTGAGCCTCACCGAGTCCGTGTTCACCTACACGATCTCCGACGAGCTCCCCTTCCAGATCGAGCCGGGCGACGACAAGACCGTCACCGTCACCTTCGAGCCCGACGCGAGCGAGGTCTGGTCCGGCCAGCTCCAGGTCGGCAGCAACGACCCCGCCGGCATGAAGTTCGCCACGCTCGACGCGTCGGGCGCGGGTGACCAGCCGATCGCCGTCTGCTACGCGAATCCCGACACCATCGAGGCGATCCACGAGGACGCGACCTGGTACGGGAACGACTCCTACGATCCCGCTGGCTACCGGATCACCGACTACACCTGGACCCTGACCTCGACCCCGAGCGGCTCGTCCGCCCGGATGCCGGGAGACGCAGGCGACGCCAACCGCCCCCGCTTCGTCCCCGATCTCGCCGGCACCTACGAGGCCGAGCTGGTCGTGACGAACGAGCTCGGGGATCGCTCGGAGCCCTGCACCGCGACGCTCGAGGCCATCCCCGGCGGTGACCTGTGGATCGAGATCTTCTGGACCCACAGCGGCGACGACATGGATCTCCACCTGCTCAAGCCGGGCGGCTCGCTGGTGGGCAATGGGGACTGCTACTACGGCAACTGCGCCGGCAGCTTCTCCAGCCTGGACTGGGGCGTGCGCGGAGATCCGGATGACGACCCGGTCCTCGACATCGACGACATCCCCGGCACCGGCCCCGAGAACATCAACATCGACGACCCGCAGGACGGCACCTTCACGGTGTACGTGCACGACTACCCGGGCTCCGTGTACAACGGCAACAACGACGTCACGATGAACATCTACATCGGCGGCCTGTTGGAGTGGACCGACACCCGGAACGTGAATGACGAGGATCTGTACGCGCCCTTCGCCGAGATCGAGTGGCCGGACGGGATCGTCACGGATCTCTGAGCGCGCCGCTGGCGCTCCCGCCAGCGCGCCGATCCGTCGGGATTAAACCGGCGTGAAGGAAGGTACCCCAGCCCATGAACAGCCCCGTCCGTCTGGCGATCGGGCTGTTCCTGCTTTTGGCGGTGTCGTGGGGCGTGCTCCAGTTCGGGGCTGACCTGTACCCCGCGGCCGCCATCGCGCAGATGGCGGCCCCGGACACCGGCGCCCTGCACCTCTCCGCCCTCGCCCTCTTGCTCGTGCAGATGGCGGTGATCCTCGCCGTGTCCCGGCTGACCGGGATCGGCTTCCGCCGCATCGGCCAGCCGCTCGTGGTGGCCGAGATCGTGGCGGGGATCCTCCTCGGCCCGTCGGGGCTCGGCGCCATCGCGCCGGACGTGCTCCTGGCCGTGTTCCCGCCCGAGGGCATGGACGCCCTCTCGGCGGTCAGCCAGCTCGGGCTCGTGCTCTTCATGTTCGTGGTGGGGCTCGAGTTCGACTTCGGGCTCGTGAAGAGCCGCGGCCCGCTGGCGCTGGTCATCAGCCAGTACGGCATGATCGTGCCGTTCCTGCTCGGGGGCCTGCTCGCGATCGGCCTGTACCCGGTGTTCGCGGACCCCGGCGTCCCGTTCGTCGCCTTCGGGATGTTCCTGGGCGCCTCGATGAGCGTCACCGCCTTCCCGGTCCTGGCCCGCATCCTCTCGGAGCGGGGGCTGATGCGCACGCCGATCGGCGCGCTCACGCTGACGTGCGCGGCGGTGGGCGACGTCACCGCGTGGTGCCTGCTCGCGGTCACCATCGCGATCGTGCGCGCGGGCAGCCTGGGGATGGGGCTCGTGACCACCACGCTCGCCCTCGGCTTCGTCGCCCTGATGGTCGGTGCGCTCCGGCCGCTCCTGGCGCGCGTGGCGTCGCGCTACGGCACCCTCGAGGACATGGGGCAGACCGCCGTGGCCGCCATCCTCCTGGCGCTCCTCGTGTGCGCGACGGTGGCCGAGGCCATCGGGATCCATGCGCTGTTCGGAGCCTTCCTGTTCGGCGTGGTCGTGCCGCGGCAGGGGCAGGTGGTGCGGGGGCTGGTGGAGCGCATCGAGGACGTGGTGGTGGTCCTCTTCCTGCCGCTGTTCTTCGCGTTCACCGGGCTGCGCACCGAGATCGGCCTCCTGTCCGGCGCGAACCTCTGGGGGTGGTGCGCGCTGGTGGTCGTGGTGGCGACGGTGGGGAAGCTCGCGGGCACCGCCATCCCCGCGCGGCTGGGTGGCCTGTCGTGGCGCGAGAGCGCAACGGTCGGGGTGCTCATGAACACCCGCGGCCTGATGGAGCTCGTGATCCTCAACATCGGGCGGGACCTCGGCGTGCTCTCTCCCACCCTGTTCACCATCCTGGTGATCATGGCGGTGGTGACCACGGTTGTCACCTCCCCGATCATCGGTTGGTTGCAGCCCCCCGAGCGCGTGCTCGCCCAGACCGCGGAGGCCTCACCACAGCCAAACGCCGTGCTGGCCTGTGTCGCCCATCCGGAGAGCGCGGTCGGGTTGGGCCGCATCACCGCGGCGTTGTGCCGGGGCACCGGGGCGCGGGGCTGGGCGCTCCGCCTCATCCCAATCGACGACCAGGCGACGATGTTTCCCGAGGGGACGATGGCCGAGCCGGACGCCGCCGGGGAGAGCGCCGCCGACCTGCTTGCGGAGGAGGCGCGGCGACTGGGCGCGCCGGTGGAGGCGTTTGGATTCCGCTCGTCCGCGCCGGCCCGAGACATCGTGGCCGTGGCCGCGCTGAAGGAGGCCGACATCGTCTTGTTGGGCCTTCATCGTCCATTGATGGGCACCGCGTGGCTCGGGGGCCCCCTGCTCGAGATCACGCAGCGGGCCCGCCAGACCGTCTGCATGTTTCATGACACGGGCTTCGTGCGACCCGCGCGCGTGTTGCTTCTCCAGGGTGGTGACCACGCGGAAGCAGCGCGTGGCATCGCCGAGCGCATCGCGCGGGATCCGGCGGTTGAACTGGTGAAATTCGACCAGGGCCCGAGTGAGGCTGCCATCCTGGCGCTGCTCGCCGCGTCCGGGCGCTACGACCTGGTGGTTGTCAGCGTCGGGCCCGAGTGGGGATTGGCAATGAACGTGTTCGATGTACGGGTTCACCCGCTAGTCACCGGCCTCGCATGCTCGTTGCTCGCCGTCCATGGCGCAAACGACGCATAGGTTCACTCGCATCGTTCAACGTCAGTTTCCCGTACCGACCGTCGTACGGACGGGCACGACGACGAAAGCTCGGCTCTTTGGTTTCGGGTATGGCATTTCGGGCCCCACTTCGGAGGGTGCCTGAGTTAGGCTCGCGGCGCCGATAGAGGTCACCGTGCCCGACAAATCCGTCCTTGCTGCCCATCGCAACCGTCTAGGAAAGGTCCCAGACCAGAAAATCGCCGATCAAGCGGGAGTGTCCCGCACGCTCGTCGTGAACTACCGAAAGAAGCTGGGCATCCCCGCGTACCAGGGCCACAAGGGCGTCGTGCCCGCGGCCAAGGCCGTGGTCCCCCCCCTCGATGACCGCCCGTTCCGCGGCCGTCGGTCGGCCCTCGACCCGTTCCGCCAGCAGCTGGGGACCGTGCCGGACTCCGAGATCGCGCGCCTCGCCGGCGTGACGGCCGAGAACGTTCGCACCTACCGCCAGCGGCGCCTCATCGCGCCCGCGTGGCAAGCGGGCGACGCGCTGGAAGAGGCCGCGCCGGTCACCCCCTCGCCCGCACCCACGGTGAGCGTGGCGTCCGTCGCCGCCCGTGTCACCCCGCCGGTCGATGCGCCCGTGCGCGCCAAGCGGGTGCGCGCGGCCGATCCCACGCCTGTCGCCGCCCCCGAGCCCCTCACCCGCACCGAGAATCGCGTGCTGCCGTTCGCGCCCACGCGCCCGGCGGCCGAATCCTCCACCCTGGGCACCGCCTTCCTCGTCCTCGTGGACACGGACCAGGGCCCCCGGAGCTACGCGCTGTTGGCGCTGGACATCGCGGCGGCCGCAGCCGAGGCAGCCGCGCGGGTCCCCATGCGGCACCCGGACGGCACCATCCGCGCCATCCAGCGTGTCGCCGAGCTGCTCCCGACGTAGTGCGGGCCGGGCCTCCCGCGGCCGCTCTGCGCGTCGCGGGAGGCCCTGGAGCCGCTAGCTGAACAAGCGCGCCCATTCCTGGGTGAGCAGCTCCTTGGACTCGGCGCGCATGTTGGTCTCCGCGTCGAACAAGAGGATCGCGGCGGCCCGCCGCAGCTCCTCGTAGGTCACCACGCGCCCGGGGCGCGGCTGCGCGACGAGCTGCTCGGTGAGGCGCTCCACCGCGGGCTCGTCGAGGTGCCCGAGGTCACGGAGCATCTCCAGGAAGTCCCCCGCGCGGGGATCGAGCTCGAGGTGTTGGATAGGCGAGCGGCTCATGTAGTTCGGGCCAGGTAGCGACGCCCCGGTAACCGGATCGCCCGGCCCGTCAATTCCAGCAGCCCCAGGTGGGCCATCACCTCCGCGTACGGAAGGCCCGTGCGCGCGGCCAGATCCTCCGGCGTGGCGGCCGTGGCGATGAAGCGGAGGATCCCCGCCTCCCCCACCGGCACCTCTGTCTCCGGCCCCGCCTTCGGCACGAGCCCGGCGACCTCGATGACGGTGTGGGCCCCGCGGATCACGGTCGCGCCTTGCTCGATGAGGTCCAGGCAGCCGAACGACGCGGACGCCCCGAGCGGGCCGGGCAGCGCCAGCACCTCCCGGCCGTACCGGAGCGCGTGCGACGCCGTGTTCCGGGCGCCGCTGCGCTCCCCGGCCTCGATGACCGCGACGGCGGACGCGAGGCCGGCGATGATGCGGTTGCGGATGGGGAAGGTGAACGGGGTCGCGCGCCCGTCGGGGGGCAGCTCCGACACGACGCAGCCCCCCTTGGCGAGGAGCGTGTCCCGGACGCGGCGCTGCCAGGCGGGCATCGGCGCGTCGATCCCCTGGCCCAACACGGCGATGGTCGCGCCGCCTGCCGCGTTGTGCGCCGCCATGTCGATACCGGCGGCCAGCCCGGACACCACCACCGCGCCCGCGGAGACCACGGCCGTGGCGATCCGCGCCGCCCATTCGCGACCGTACGGCGTGCACGCGCGCGCGCCCACCACCGCCACCGTGGGCTCCGCCAACAACGCGATGTTCCCCTCCACCGAGAGGGCCACGGGCCCGAAGGGAAGGTCGGTCAGCGCGGCGGGCCACTCTGGTTGGCCGACATGGATGAACCGTACCCCCGGCCGGCGGACGTGCCAGGTCGCGACGCCAGCGGCGCGGAGCACATCCGGCACGGACATGCCGGCCTCGCGGAGGCGGCCGATGTCGGCTCCACCCGCGCCACCCGGCGCGACCCGCGCCAACGCGTGAAGGATTGGCCACAGGTCCCGCCGCGGCGATGCCACGGCCAGCCCCGGCCAGGGGGATTCCAATGATGTCATGACCTCGAACTCCCAAACGGGAGGTGCGGCCGGGGTCGCGCCCACAAGTAGGCACGGCGCCGGGCCACGGCAACTCCGAGATCGCTGTCTTCGAGCGCCGCTCTGCAGACCCCCGCTGCGAGCCTCTACGAAGGCCTATTCGGCGTTGGGCGTGGTGACCGCGCGCAGCCCCACCTGCACGTCACGCGCGGCGTCGACCACGACGCCGGTGGCGACGGAGGGCTCGGCGCGCACGACGACCACGCGGCCGACCACACGTTCGGGGAGCCGCGGGTCTTCCTTGTCGTCGGAGTGCTGGCCGTCCCGGCGCTCCACGAGGAACAGGGAGGTGCCGACATCCACGCCGTCGTTGGTGCCACGATCCAGGAACACCGTCTCGCCGGTCGAGGCGAGGCGCTGCTCCGTGGTGAGGCGCGCGATGATGGTGGCCTCCGCGTCCCCCTCGGGAGCCGTGATGTCGACCTCGAGCTCGACCGGGATGGGCGAGCCGACGAGGTCGCCGCGCTCGATCTCGGAGTAGCTGTCACGCACCACGGCGGTGACGATGTCGTCATCCACGCGCAGCACCTGGGTGACGCCCAACACGCGGTACACGTGCCCGAGGGGGCCGTCCTCGCCGCGCACCTTGCGGCCCTGGCGCCGGTAGATGGCCAGGAGGCTGCCGCACTCCACGTCGCCGGTGTCACTGAGGTCGAGGTAGACGATCGAGCCCTCGCCGATCTCGATGCCGGGGATGTCGGAGCCGTACACGTCCCCGCGGATCTCGAGCAGATCGTCGTCTCCCAGCACGCCGGGCGCCGAGAGGGTCACGCCCGCGTAGGGGCGGTCGTACAGGGGCGGAAAATCACACGCCGCGGCGGCGGACTCCTCGACACGGGCGGGCGGCGTGTAGCCGTCGGCCAGGGTGCCGTTGTCGTTCACGCCGGCCGAGGGCGGGTTGAGCGCGTCTCCCAGGCGGAAGTACACGCGGTTGCCCGGGTAGATCCAGTGCGGGTTGGTGATGTACTCGTTCACCGACCAGAGCTCGGGCCACACGTACGGGTCCCCGAGGAACCGGGTGGAGATGTCCCAGAGGGTGTCGCCATCCTGGATCAGGTAGAAGTCGGGCGTCCCCTCGCCCATGGCGACCATGCCCTCCTGGGCCGCCGCCGTCGCCATCACAAGGCTGAACCACCCGACCAGCATCCGCGCTCCACAGCGCCACGAGGATCCGCCGCGCGGGCTCCCCTGTCAAGCCCCCGGTGGGGTCCCCCCGGAGCAACGCCGATCAAGGCGCCCGCGTCACCGTGGCCTTGGCGGCGCCGGCCTTGCTCGACACGGCGGGCAACGCGGCTGTCGCTGTCTCCTTGCTGGAGTACCCACCGATGCGAACCCGCGAGACCGTCGCGCCGTCCACCAGGGCCACCACCTTGTAGGCGGCGAGCCCCGCGGCCTGAAGCGTCTCCACCTGGCGAATAGCGTCCGGCTCGGCGAGGTGTTCGCCGACCTGGATGGCCCAGCCGCCCGCCGGGATGTCCCCCAAGGACGGCGCTGTCACCGCGGCACCTCCAGCCAGCGACGCGGAACCCGGGCGCGCTTCCGCGGGGAACGGGTTCACCGGCGGCGGCGCGACCGCGGGCGGCGCCGCGACCTCCCCTTCCGCGAGCGGGGGCGGGGCGACCGGCACCGGCTCGGCGCGCGGCAGCTCGGCCGGAAAGCCCAGCGGCGTCTCCCCGACCGTGGCCTGCTCCACCCGCCCCAGGAGCACCTCGAGATCACCATCCGCTACCTCTTCCCGCACGAAGCGCGCGACCGCGGGCGCGGGCGGCGCCACGACCTGGCCGCGACCCGTCTGGAAGCCCACGAAGAACGACAGCACCGCGAGCGCGAGCGACAACGCCCCGAGCGCGTAGAGGTGGTTGCGCGTCAGGGGCAGCTGGTTGGGGCCCGCCGGGTTGGGCCCCGCGGGGCGGGTATGTTCCATGGCCCCGATGCTATCCCGAACGGGCCCGCTCTGGACGGGTCAAGAGCCTGCGCCGGGATCGACGTGCCCGTTCATCGTGAGGATCCGGACATTCACGTCGGTGACGTGCGCCTCGAGCGTGGCCTCGGCGTCCGCCCGGATGGTGTCCAACCGGGAGCGCAGCTGGCGCGCGTCGTTCCCGACCACCGTGATCGCGACCACGGCGGCCTCGTGCGCCTCGAGGTGCCCCACCTCGGCGAACGCCGCGTGATGCCGCACCTGGACGCGGTCACGCAGCGAGGAGACCACCCGACGCCGATCCTTGAGGGACCGGCTGCCGGGGATGCGCAGCACCATGCGGAGGAGGCCCACGAACAGGGCCTCGTCTGGCGCGGGCAGGTACAACACCTACTCGGGGCGAGCGACCTGGACCCGGTGGTACAGGACGATCTTGTCGCCTTCCTGGATGTCGTTGGCGCCGTCGATGCCGATACCGCACTCGAAGCCCTTCTCGACCTCGCGCACGTCTTCCTTGAAGCGCTTGAGGCTCGTGACCTTGCCCTCGGCGATCTGCTTGCCGGCGCGGAAGACCTTGGCCGCGGCGGCGCGGTTGACCTTGCCGTCCATGACCATGCAGCCCGCGATGAACCCGAGCTTGGGGATCTTGAAGAGCGCGCGGACTTCGGCTTCGCCGACCTTCTGCTCTTCGTAGATCGGGGCCAGCAGGCCCTGCATACGCGCCTTGACCTCGTCCAGGACGTTGTAGATGATCTCGAACTTCTTGATCTCTACGCCGTACTGGTCGGCTGCCTGGCGGGCCTTCGCGTCGGACTTCACGTCGAACGCGATGATCAGGGCCTGATCGGGCGCGGCGAGGTTCACGTCCGACTCGTTGACCGGGCCGATCGCCGAGTGGAGGATCTTAAGCGTCGTGCCCGCGACGACCAGCCCTTCGAGGGCACCGCGAAGCGCCTCGAGGGAGCCGCTCACGTCGGCCTTGAGGACGATCTTCATGACCTCCGGGGCCTCGCCGCCGTTCTTGTAGAGGTCCTCGAGGGTCATCTTGGCGCGCTGGTTGTGCGCACCGGCGCTCTTGATCGCGGACCGGTGGTCCACGAGGGCGCGCGCGTCCTTCTCGGACTCGACGACCGCGAACTCGTCGCCCGCGTTCGGCACGTCCTGCAGGCCAAAGATCTCGACCGGCGTGGAGGGACCCGCTTCCTTGAGCTTCTGACCGCGATCGTCCGACATGGCGCGCACGCGGCCCCAGGTCGAGCCGATGACGATGGTGTCGCCCTGCTTGAGGGTACCGGTCTGGACGAGCAACGAGGCCACGGCACCGCGGCCGACCTCGAGACGGGACTCGATGACCACACCTTCGGCGTGACGATCCGGGTTGGCGCGGAGGTCCGCGACTTCGGCGACGACGAGGATGTTGTCGAGCAGGTCGTTGACGCCCGTGCCCTTGAGGGCCGACACCGGCACGAAGATGACATCGCCACCGTACTCTTCGGAGACGAGCCCGTGCTCCATGAGCTGACGGGTGACGCGCTCGGGCTGGACGCCCGGCTTGTCCATCTTGTTGACCGCGACCAGGATCGGAACACCCGCCGCCTTGGCGTGGTTGATGGCCTCGATGGTCTGGGGCATCACGCCGTCGTCGGCGGCGACGACGAGGATGATGATGTCCGTCGCCTTGGCGCCGCGGGCACGCATCGCGCTGAACGCGGCGTGGCCCGGGGTGTCGATGAAGGTGATCGGGCTGTCGCCACGCTTCACCGTGTACGCGCCGATGTGCTGGGTGATGCCACCGGCCTCGCCTGCGGCCACCTTCGCCTTGCGGATGGTGTCGAGCAGGGTGGTCTTGCCGTGGTCGACGTGGCCCATGATGGTCACGACCGGCGCGCGGGTGGGGAGGTCGGAGCCCTCCTCTTCCACGTCGTACAGATGCTCCGCCTCGTCGAACGCGACGTTGACGACCTCGTGGCCGAGCTCCGACGCGAGCAGCGAGGCGGTGTCGAAGTCGATCGTCTGGTTGACGGTGGCGGGCTGGCCCATCGACATGAGCAGCTTGATGAGCTCCGCGGCCTTCACGCCCATCTCGTGGGCGAGGTTCGCGACGGTGATCTCGCCCTCGATCCGGACGCGATGCTTGACGGTCTGCACCGGGCGGACCGCGCGCATGTCTTTGCCGCCGCGGCCCTTCGGCTTGCGGGAGCGGGAGTCGGGAGCGGGCACATGCTCGCTGCGGCGGGCGTTCGGGCCCTTCTTCGGACGGCGATCGTCCGAGGCGGGCGCGGGAGCGCCGGCATCGACGCGACCGGGACCAGGGGCGCCCGGACGGCGATCGGCGCCAGGGCCCCAGCGCGTGGTCTGCGAAGCCTGCTCACGAGCGCGGCGACGCGCGCCGGTCGGATCGGTCGGGTCGTAGCCCGCGGGCAACGAGACGACCGCGCGGCCGAGCCCGGGGAGGATCGGCGTGTCGTTCAGGCGAGCCGGTGCCGCGCGGGCACCCGCCGGCGCCATGGACGGCAACCGGCCGTAGCCACCCGGCCGGTCGATGATGACGGCGCGCTCGAGCGTGGGCTCGGCACGGGGAGGCGGCGGGGGCGGCGCGGCTTCGACCGGGGCCTCGACGGCGGCCACGTGTTCCGCCGGAGCGGACACGGACTCGGCGGCGGGCTCGCGGTGAGCGGGCTGTTCGGCCGGTGCGTCGGCATGAGCGACGGCCTGGACCGGCGCGTGCTCCACCGCGGGGGCCGACACCGGCGCCGCGGATTCCACCGCCGGAGACTCCGGTGCGGCGGACACGGGCGCGGACGCTGCCTCGGGCGGGGCCGCCTCGACCGGAGCGGCCGCGATCGGCGCCGCGGCGACAGGGGCCGCAAGCGGGGCGCGGTTCGGCAGGGGCACCGGGGTGCCGCGGGGCGGCAGGCCGCTCGGGGCGGACGGACGCGCCACCGAAGCCTGCTGCGCCGGAGCGGGCGCAGTCACCTGCGGACGCGGCGAGATCTGCTGAGGATGCTGCTGCTGTTGCACAGGGGCCTGCGCACGAGCGGGAGGCTCGACATGAGCCGGCCCGGGACGACGAATGACCGTGCGCGCGGGCGGAGGCGGCGGCTCGGGGGTGGTCGGCGCACGTCGGCGCACGACACCATCCCCCACGCGCTTCGTCTCGTTCGCCTTCGGGTCCGTGGCCTTCTGCGGCTGCTGCTCCGGGGCACGCGGCTGCGCCGGCTTCGCGCCGGGGCCCGTTCTCTCGAGGCGATCCATCAGATCTTTCGTCGACATTCAGTACCTTGTAGGAACGGGCTCGCAACCCGCAGAGGATACGCACGCATCCCGTTTTGACCGGAGAATCCTGGTCGGAGAGAAGCTCCGACCGCCGCTGCGGGGCGCGCGCGCCGCCTCGCTCGAAGGGTTCCGACCCGCAGCCGGCCCCCGCCGGGGCCACTAACGCAAGTCCTGCATCCTCCGCAACTGTTCGGCGAGTGCCCGCGTGACCACGGCCACCCGCAAAGCCACGATCGCGCGAGGACCCTTGCCGATCCGATGCCCGAGGGCTTCTCGATCCCAGGGGAGTGTCCAGACCGTCAGGTCCCGATCTCCACGCGCCGCATCGATGCTGGTCTGCGCGGCATCGCTCGCCACGGCGAGGCCGAGGGCATCCCCGGCGCGGACGGCCGAGGTGGCCTGGTCGCCGCCGCTCGCGAGCGCACCCGAGCGCGCCGACAAGGAGAGCAGCTCTCCGACGGTGCGTTCGTTCGCCGCGCGGACGCGGTCGAGCAGGCCCGCCGTGTTGCAGGTCTCGACGTGAAGCATGCGCGCGAGGAGGCCCGGCTTCGCTTCCGCCGTGGCGATCACGTCCCGACGGGGCAGCAGCCAGGCGCCGCGCCCGCCGAGGCGGGCGCGATAATCGACCTCGACCGTGCCGTCAGGCCCGAGGACCACCCGCACGAGCGCGTCCGGCGGACCCGACTCGCGGGTCACGACGCACGTGCGAACCGGTCCCTCCCCCGGGGGCGGGGGGGGACGTTTAGACTTCGTCCGCACTCGGGGGCAGCTCCGCCGCGGCTTTGCGCCGATCGGCTTCCTCGAGGATCAGGGACTCGAGCGCGCGCTCGCCCGCCGCGATGACGGTGTCGGCTTCGGCGTCCTCGAGACCGAGGATGCCGGCGAGCTCGTAGGGCTCGGCGTCCGCCACCTCACGGCAGCTCCGGAAGCCGTGACGGATGAGCGTCTCGACCTGCTCGGGGGTGAGGGCGTCTACACGGGCGAGCTCTTCGCGGGCCTGGTCGTTCATCTCCGAGTGCTTGGAGTCACTGAAGATGTCGATCCGCCAGCCGGTCAGCTGGGCGGCGAGGCGCACGTTCTGCCCGCGGCGGCCGATGGCCTTGGAGAGCTGGTCGTCCGGGACGACGAGCTCCATCGCGTGCGCATGCTCGTCGATGTAGACGCGCGACACGCTCGCCGGGGCGATGGCGTGCACGATGAAGCGCGCCGGATCGGGGTGGTAGGGGATGATGTCGATGGCTTCGCCACGGAGCTCACCCACGACCGCCTGGACGCGGCTGCCCTTCATGCCGACACACGCGCCGACGGGATCCACGTCCCCGTCGACCGAGCTGACCGCGATCTTCGCGCGGAAGCCGGGCTCGCGGGCGCACGCCTCGATGCGGACGATGCCTTCCGCCACCTCCGGGACCTCGAGCTCGAAGAGCTTCATGAGGAGCCCGGGATGCGTGCGGGAGAGCACGACCTGGGGGGTCTTCGTGGCGCGCGTGATGTCGACCACGTAGGCCTGGATGCGGTCACCCTGGCGGTACGTCTCGGTGGCCACCTGCTCGCGCTTGGGCAGCATCGCCTCGGCGCGGCCGAGGTCGACGATGATGTTGCCCTTCTCGAAGCGCCGGACGATGCCCGTGATGATCTCGCCCTTCCGGTCCTTGAACTCGGAGAACGTCATCTCGCGCTCGGCGTCGCGGATCTTCTGGATGATCACCTGCTTCGCCGTCTGTGCGGCGATGCGGCCCAGACCCTCGATGTCGAGCTTGATGCCGAGGCTGTCGCCGATCTCGCACTCGGGGTCGAGCTTGCGCGCGCCCGCGAGATCGATCTCGATGTCGTCGTCCTCGACCTCCTCGGAGACCGTGCGGAATTCGAAGAGCTCGACTTCACCGAGCTCGTCGTTCCATTGGGCCTCGAAGTCCTTCTGCATGCCGTACTTCTTGCGGCCGGCCGCCACCATCGCCTGCTCGAGGACCTCGATGAGGGAGTCCCGGGGGATGTTCTTCTCGCGGGCGACCGCTTCGAGGTCGCGTGCAAGTTCGCTGATCATGGCGTTTCTCCTTCGGCATTTGCAGAAGACACGGGATGCAGGCCCTGCCCGAGGCGGGCGAACTGTTCCAAATCGAGGACGAGGTTGGCGCGCTCGATGTCGGACAGCGGGATGATCCGCTCGCCCTCGTCATCGACGTGCACCCGCACCTGACCGTCCGCGGCGCCGAGCAGGCGCACCTTCAGACGGCGGCGACCATCCATCCCGTACAGCTTGATGCGCGCCTCGCACCCCGCGAAGTACGCAAAGTCCTTCTCGCGCTGGAGCGGGCGCTCCATGCCGGGGGTCGACACCTCGAGGTCGTACGCGCTGGCGATGAGATCCTCGGCGTCGAGCGCGGGCGAGAGCCCCCGCGACACCTTCGCGCAGTCCGCGATCGAGGCGCCGCCGACCTTGTCGAGCGAGACCCGGAGCACGCGCTTTCCGTTCGGACCGCCGACGAGCTCGATCGCCACGAGATCGCAGCCCTGGCGCTCGGCCACGGGCTCGGCCAGCGCGCGAAGCGAGTCGATGAGCGAACGGATGTGGGTCATGGCGGTGCGGAGCCCAGAGGGAACGAAGCCCGGAGAGGGGTGCACGAACCTTCAGGGAGGGGTCGTGGCCCAAAAAAAAGAGCGCCCGGGGGGACGCTCCATGGAACGGAGGTTTGGGACGCTGTGGATAATCGTCCGGCGGCCCCGGCGCAAGCGGGCTGACCGTCCGTGACGCACCTGCGGCACGACGCGGGACGTCCGGAACGCTCCCCCCTCCCCGTCGGAAGGCGGCTACTTCGCCAGCAGAGCCTTGGCTTCTTTCGCTGCCTTGCTCTTCGGAAAACGCTGCACGACGTCGGACCAGAAGAGCCTGGCGTTCTCCTTGTCGCCCAGCGCGGCAAAACACTCGCCGACCCGGAGGACGGACCACGACGCCCACGTGCTCTGCGCGTACTTGTCGGACACGAGCTGGAACGCGGCGGCCGCGGTCTTGTAGTCGGCCTCGTTCTGCCACGACTCGGCGATGCGGTAGTACGCCTCGGCCACCCGATCGCTCTTGGGGTTGTCCTGGATGAAACGTTTGGCGATGGCCCGCGCCACGCCGCCGTTCCCCTCCTCCAGGTTCTTCCCGATGAGCGAGAACAGCTCCTCGGGCGTGGCCGAGACGGGCACGTCGACCTCGGGCGTCACCGCCGGGCCGACGACGGCGGGGTCGGTCGGTGCCGCGGGGTCCGGCGTCGTGATCGCGCCGGTGGAAGGGTCCCGCGTGGGCGGCGCCGGCGCCTTGACGCCCAGGGACTTCTCGAGCTGGCCGACACGGCTCTCCACGTAGGACATGCGGTAGTCGGAGTCCTGCTGGAAGCCGACGCCCGCCTGCTCGTAGGTGCCGTAGTCGTGCTGGAGCACCTCGAAGTCCCCCCGGATGCGGGCGACCTCCTGACGGAGCTGCTCCATCGTCTCCATCTTGAGGATCTCCTCCTGCCCGCGCGCCCGCGTGACCTCCTCCATCTGGCCGACACGCCGCGACATGTCTTCGGACACGACCTCGAGCTCCCGCACGCGCCGGCCGTGGTCGGCGAGCTCGCGGTGCATCTGGTCGGTCGCGGACTGGCCCGTGCGGTCGATGACGCAGGCGAGCAGCCCAGAGAGGAGGAAGGGGGCGAGGATCACGGCTACTCCCGGACGAGGATCTCGGCGCGGCGATTGGCGGCGTCCGCCGCGGCGCCCCCGGAGCGGTCGACCGGGCGCTCCTCGCCGTAGGACACGGTGCGCAGGCGCGCCGGCGAGACGCCGAGGCCCACGAGGTAGCGCTGCACGGCGTCCGCGCGGCGCTGCCCGAGGGCGATGTTGTAATCGGTGGTGCCCTGCTCGTCCGCGTGGCCCTCGATGCGCACCGTGGCGTTGCCCTGGCGCAGGCACGGGGCCAGCACGTCGAGCTCCGAGCGGGTGCCCGCGGCGAGCACTGAGCTGTCGAAGTCGAACCGCACCGTCGTGGACGCACAACCCGCCGTGGAGGGCGCACCTTCCGTGAGGGTGAGGCCCTTGCGGAGCGTGGCCTTCGTGCCGTCGGGGTTGGTCACCACGACGTCGTACGCCCCCATCGGCATCGCGGGGACACTGACGCGAAGCGAGTTCTCGTCCCCGAAGCGCACGTTCGTGGCGGCCGCCCCGTTGAAGGTCACGCGGGCTCCCTCTTCGAAGCCGCTCCCGAAGACCTCCGCGTCCAGCGCGCGATCGGCGGGGGCCAGGTCGGGATCGATGGCCGCGACCTGGAGTCGCACGGTCGGCGGGTTCAGATCTCCCCCCCCGTCGGTCTCGTCCAGGGGCTTCTTCGGCGGGCAGCCGACGGCCAACAAGGGAAGGAGGAGGATCGAGGCGAGTCGCACACTCGGCCGGCAGCTACGGTGGCCAGGAAACATGGGCTCCCCGAGCGGCGCTCCTTAGGGCCTCGCCGGGTGTCTGTCAACGTGTGCCCGGTGCTCGACGAGGCAGGCTATGGCGCCGCCGTGCCCAGGCCACCCCCCTTTCTCGTCGCGCTGGCGGTCTCCTTCGCCGGTGCGATGGCGGTGCTGGCGCTCGGAGATCCGCGCGAGCACGCGATCGCGTTCGTGGCGATCGTGCTCGCCTGGGGCGCGGCGGCGGCGCTCCTCGCGCCCGATCTGCCCGGCCCCGCGCGGGTGGCCCTCGCGGCCGTGCTGGTGCGGCTGCCCCTCTTCGCGGTCGCGCCGACGCTCTCCGACGACGTCTGGCGCTACGTGTGGGAGGGGCAGGTGTGGCGGGCCGGTGAGAACCCCTTCGTGCACGCCCCCGACGCGCCCGCCTTGGTGCACCTGCGCGACGCGGTGTGGGCCAACGTGAACCACCGGCAGGTCCCGAGCATCTACCCTCCGTTCGCGCAGCTCCTCTTCGTCGCGCTCGCGGGAGGCGGCGTGCTCGCGTGGCGGCTCGTCTCGGCGGCGTGTGACGTCGGGACCGCGTGGGTGCTCGCGCGGGCGCGACCGCGCGCAGGATGGCTCTGGGCCCTGCTCCCCCTCCCCGCGATCGAGAGCGCCGTCAGCGGCCACCTCGAGGGGATCGGCGTGCTCTTCCTGGTGCTCGCCATCGCCACGCGGCGCGGCGCCTGGGCGTGGATCGGGGCGATGGTGAAGCTGTTGCCGGGGGTGCTCCTCGTGCTCGAGCGGCCCCGCGCGTGGCTGGGATGGGCGGCCCTGACCGTGCTCGTGGCGCTCCCGTTCGTGCGCGCCGAGGGCTTCGAGACCTACCGCGCCTCGTGGGCGTTCAACGGGTCGGTGTTCCCGCTCGCCGAGCTCGCCTTCGGGCCGGTCGCGCGCCCCGCCCTGCAGCTCGTCGGGGTGGCGGTCGTCGCGGGGATCCTGCTGCGGAGCCGGGATCCGGCGCGGGTGGCGCTCTGGGCCACGGGGGCGTTCGTGGTGCTCTCGCCCACCGTGCACCCCTGGTACGTCCTCTGGCCGCTCGCCGCCGCGCTCCTCAACGGATCACGCGCGTGGGTGGTGCTCGCCGTGACGGTGCCGGGCTCCTACATCGTGCTGTCCACCTACGATGCGACGACCTCGACGTGGACGGAGTGGGCCGCCACGCGGATCGTCGTATACGCGCCCTTCTACGGGGCGCTGATCGAGGAGGCGTGGGGCCGGCTCGTGCGCGCCGGGCCCGCGACGGCCGCATAGGAGCCCACATGTCCCTCCCCGCCGCGGTCCCCGAGGCCCTCGCAGACGTGCTCGCCGCCTCGCCGCCCCGCAGCGGCGCGCGCGTGCGCATCGCCGTCCCCGACGGCACCCGCCCCCTCGACGTCGAGGTGGCGCTCGCGGCGCTCCGCCCGTGGCTCTCGGGCGACGTGCGCGCCGTGGTCGGCCTGGGCCTGCACCGCCCGATGCGCGCGGACGAGCTGCCCCGGAGCCCCTTCCCGCTGCTGCAACACGACCCCGACGACACCGTCCCCACCGCGATCGTGGACGGGATCCCCGGCGGCATCGCGCGCGCCGTCGCGGACGCGGACGTGCTCCTCGGGGTCGGCATCGTCGAGCTGCACCAGTACGCCGGCTTCTCGGGCGGCCACAAGGCCGTGGCGGTGGGCCTCGGCGCGCGCGCCACGCTCGACGCGCTGCACCACCGCGACCGCGTGACCGCCCCGGGCGTGCGCCTCGGCCGGCTGGATGGGAACCCCTTCCGCGCCGCCGTGGACGCGCTCGGCGAGGCCGCCGGATGTCGCTGGGTGCTGCTCCAGGCGGGCGGGCGCTGGTTCGCCGGCGAGCCCCGGGCCACCCTCGCGGCCGCCGCCGCCTCGCTCGCGTGCTGGGAGGACGTTCCCCGGCGGCATCCCGCCGCGATCCTGCGCGTGCCCCCGAGGAAGGCCGCCAACTTCTACCAGGCGAGCCGCGCCGCCACGTACCTCGGGCTCTCCGACGATCCGCCGCTGGTCCCGGGAGCCACGCTCTACCTCGAGGCCGCCTGCCCCGAAGGCATGGGCGAGGGCGACGGCGAGCGGGCCTTCGCGGCGGTGTTGGCGGCGGGGCGGGCCCCGTGGGGCGCACTGCTCGACGGCGCCGCGCCCGTGGGCGCCGGCACCCAGCGCGCCGTGATGATCGCCGCGACGTTGCGGCGCCATCCGCTCGTCGTGACCGGCGTGCGCGATCCGGCGCCCCTCCGCGCGTGCGGCATCGACGCCACCTCGGCCCCCGCGAGCGCGCTCGCGCCGCGCGACGCCCTGGTCGTGACCGATCCGTTCGCGCGGATCCCGCGCTACCGGGGCCCCTGACCCTACCGGGGCCCCTGGACGTCGGAGGGGCACAACGAGGGCGGCACCTTGTCGTCGGGATGCGCGCGCACCACGAACGTGTGGGCACACAGGCGGCACCGATACCGGATGACCACCTCGGGGCGGCGCTCGAAGGCGATCGGGTCGAGCACGCCGCCGCAGGTTGCCGCGCGATCGCCCGGCACCACGTCCACGTGCCGGCCGCGGAGGCAGATCGGGCAGTGATCCCGCACGGGCGCGCCGCCCGGCGCCACCGCCGCGCCACAGTGAGCGCAGGTGAAGCCCTCGTCGCGGTGGATCGGGTTCTTGCGCACCTGCGCGGCGTCCGCGCGGGCGAGCAGGGCCCGCACGAGGCGCTTCGCGGAGGCGTCGGGCTCGACGTCGAGGCCCCGGGACGTCGCGAGCGCGAACAGCTCGGCGCGCAGCGCGTCGTCCCGCTCGACCTCGGCGGCGAAGTCCTTGATCTCCCCTCGGGTGGCCAGCGAGGCCAACCTGGATGCCGGTGTGGGCAGCGGCGGCGGTGCGGGGGGCGTTGCGGGGGGGCTTGCCCCCCTGCCCCAGGAGGAACCCGGACGCCGCTCCTTCACGCCGCCGCCGCCTCGAGTGGAGGTGCGACCGCGGCCTTCCGGGCGTCCACGGCGTACCATACCGCCATCACGACGCCGTAGATCGCCAGCCCCCACGCCAACCAGCCGACGAGGAACACGCGGTGGCCGGCGTACGCGGTCTCCGCCCAGTTGCAGAACACCTCGAGGCCGAGGAGCCACGCGAGCCCGAAGATGTGTTTGGGCTTCCGCAGATCGGAGGCGTGGAGCACGATGAGCGTGATGCGCGCGACGTAGTAGTAGTAGCTCGCGGTGGTGAGCAGGAAGAACGGGAGGAATCCGAAGGCGAAGGCCTCGTCGTCCCGCGAGCGGCGCAGGCCCCAGCCGAGCGTGAGCAGCATGACCGCGGCGATGCCGTAGCGGAGCGGCTTCTGGTCCTCGATCACGTCCTTTGTGGCCTTGGCGATGTTCTTTGGGAGCAAATCCCCGCGGTACGGCAGCGCCAGGGCGAGCCCGATGCGGCGGGAGGAGAGCTGCTCGGAGCGATTGTGGTCCTCCATGTTCTCGAAGTGCACGCGCGCGGGCTCGAGGCCGAGCGTGAGGATGGCGGCGCCCTGGAGCACCGCCGCGCCGACGAGGAAGCCGCCGAGCATCACGAGCAGGGGCTTGTGCACCTTGCGCTCGAACAACCCCGCGAAGCCCTTGGCGCCAGGCCCGTACATCCACATCGCCGGGAAGAGGCGGAGGGTGCCGGACCACGCGGTCATCACGCCCGCCCAGAACGGGTGGCCCTTGCGGAGGAGCGCCATCGCGAACAGCAGCGCCGCGATGTAGTCATAGCGGAGGAACGCCCAGGAATACGTGGGCCACCGCCCCGAGTAGGTCACGAACAGGAAGAACGCGCCCCAGAGCGCGGTGCTCCCGCCGTACGCCCACCCCACGGCGCCCAGGCCCGCTACGAGCAGCACGACATCGATCTGACAGAGGAGCTTGATCCACTCCACCGGCACCACCGACGCGATCGGCTTGGCGATCATCGTCCAGACGGTCGTGCCGTTGAAGCCGTGGTCCTGGAGGAGCTGGCGCCAGAGCTCGTCGTTGAGGCCCTTGATGTTCCGCTGGACGTAGAGCGCGTCCTTGCTGAAGCTCGCCCACGACTCCGCCGTGAACTTCTCGCGCCGGACGACCGTGCCCCGCGCGACCGCGTGGTCGATCGAGCGCATGGCGTGCCCCGAGGGGTCCTGCGCCATGTACTTGCTGCCCTCGTCGTAGTAGGGCCCGTTCGCCTCGTGATCGGCGAGGACCAACGCCGGGTACAGGTCGTAGTAGCCCAGCTCGTCGAAGTACTTCGCGTTCACGTAGTAGTGGAGCAGATCGTAGGTGTCGACCTTCTGGAAGGGCACCGCGGGGCCCCACCGCGAGTAGTTCAGGCCCGACACGACGGTGAGCGCGAGGAGCAGGCCCCACGCGGCGCGGAGCGGCAGGAACCGCCACGCCACCGCCAGCGACACGCCCGCGAGCGCGATCCAGACCTTGTAGCCCTCGGTGATCTCGCGAGTGACGTCCATCTATTTTCCGGTGACCGGCGACTCGACGGCCGATTGCGCGAGGGAGACGGCCGCGTCGAGCGGACGGACGGGGGCGAGGGCCTCCCGCAGGCCGGCGAGGCCCGTCCACGCGAAGCCTCCGCCGAAGAGCAGGAGGAACGGGACGCTCCCCCAATCGCCCGCACGGACCGCCCACGCGGCGGTGCCGAGATGCAGGGCGGCGAGGAGGAGCTCGAAGGGGACGGCCGCTGTCGCCGAGATCTTGTAGCTGCCGGGGCCGCCGCCGCTCTTGGGCGTGCGTACGAACCCCGTGCGGTGGCCGGCGAGCGCCTCGAACACGGCGAAGGTCTGGTTGACCGCCATGCCGATGCCGAGGAAGGTCGCCGCGGGGAGCGCCGCGAGGCGCCGGGGGGCGGCGACCGCGTAGAAGAGCAGGTTGCTCCCGGTGGAGAGGAGGAACAGCGGCAGGTAGACCCAGGCGTTGCCCGACACGTCCCCCCGGAGCAGCACGAGCGGCGGAAACACCAGGGCCAGCGCCAGCGCGACCGGCCACGCGAGGTTCGCCCAGAGGTGCAGGAGCGCCTCGACCCGCGTGGCGACCGGCACCCCGGCGTTCAGGATGCGCCCGGTGAGCTTGCGGGCGACCTCGACCGAGCCCTTCGCCCAGCGCCGCTGCTGCGTACGGAACGCGGCGAGGGACTCGGGGATCTCGGCGGGGACGGCGTGCTCGAGCAGGTACACGAAGCGCCACCCGGCGAGCTGCGCGCGGTAGGAGAGGTCCAGATCCTCGGTGAGCGTGTCGTGCTGCCACCCGCCCGCGGCGTCGATGCAGCTGCGGCGCCAGATGCCGGCGGTGCCGTTGAAGTTGAACCAGCGGCCCGACCGGTCACGGGCGGTGTGCTCGATGACGAAGTGCCCGTCGAGCAGGGTGGCCTGCGCGGCGGTGAGCGCCGACACATCCGCGTTGAGATGATCCCAGCGCGCCTGGACCATCCCCACGCCCGGGTCGGCGAAGGGGGGCACCACGCGCCGGAGGAAGTCGGGGGCCGGGACGAAGTCCGCGTCGAAGATGGCGACGAGCTCGCCCCGCGCGCTCCGAAGGCCCGCGGCGAGCGCGCCGGCCTTGAAGCCGGTGCGGTTGCTGCGGTGAAGGCAGACCGCGTCGATCCCGCGCGCGCGGGCCCTCGCCAACGCGTCCGCGGCGCGGAGGGCCGTGTCGTCCGTGGAGTCGTCGAGGAGCTGGATCTGGAGGCGATCGGGGGGCCAGTCGAGCGCGGCGACGGCGTCGACGAGGCGCGCCACGACGTCCCGCTCGTCGTAGACGGGGAGCTGCACGGTGACCATCGGGACGGTCGACGGGAGCACCGACGGCAGCGCGGGTGCCAACGATCCGCGCTCGCGACGGGCGAGGTACAGGCCGAGCAGCACGAGGCGATGGACCCCGTGAACAGCGCACAGGCCCATCAGCGTGAGGTACAGCGCGAGGAAGGCCGACGGCATGCCGACCGCCCATTTACGCGGCGCGACCGGCGGCGCAACGACGCGAGGGCGATCCGGGTGGTAGACCACCGTGGCGGTGGCGATGATTGCGCCGCCCGCGATCCGCCCCCCGCGCGGCTCGGAAACCGGGTCATGATAGGCCACCCCCCGCGAGGGTGGCTGCAACGCGTCAGCTCGAGATGAACGTCACCGCATGAACGACCGCCGCGATCCGCACCCCGCCGCCGCCCCAGGGGGTCCGATCCGACGGGACTCCCCGGTGGATCCCGCCACGTTCGTGCTGCGCATGGTCTGCTATTACGACGTATTTCGCCATCCGTTGACCGAGGCGGAGCTGGGGCGGCTCGTCGGATTCGATCCCGGCGCCGCGGTCGACCGGCTCGTGGCGGAGGGCCGGGTCGAGCGGGCGTTCGGGCACGTGTGCGCGGTGGGCCGGGCGAGCCAGGTCGAGCGGCGCGTGGCGCGGACCGTGGCGGCGGAGCGGCGCTGGCCCGCGGCCCGGCGGGCAGGGCGGCTGCTCGCGATGTTCCCCTGGGTGCGCGCCGTGCTCATCACCGGGGGGCTCTCCAAGCAGAGCGCCGATGCCGACGGAGACGTGGACTTCCTGCTCCTCATCGAGCCCGGCAGCGTGTGGACGGCGAAATCGGCGCTCCAGGCGTTCCGCCGCGCGCTCCCCGAGGGGATCCGCGAGAACTTCTGCACGAACTACCTGCTCGCCACCGATCGGCTCGCGCTCGATGAGCGCAACATGTTCACCGCGATGGAGCTCGCGACCGCAGTGCCCGTACACGGGGCCGCGTGGTGTGTGGCGCTGCTCGACGCGAACCGCGAGTGGGCGGCCGACCACGTGCCCGGCTTCGAGTGGAGCCGCGAGCGCGCGAGCCACGCCCCGACCCACCCGCCCTTCGCGCCGACCCGCCTGATCGAGGGCGTGACCCGTCCGGTCGCGCACACGCTCGACCGCGCCTCCTTCTCCGTGTGGGACGGCTACTGGAACCGCAAGTACAGCTGGCTCCCCGAGGGCACCCGGAGCCAGCGGTTCAAGCGCCGCCCCGAGGTCGCCACCAACCACCTGCACGACTTCCAGGCCTATGTGCTGGCCGAGTACGTGCGCCGCTGCGTCGCGTCGGGCGTCACCCCTTGAGCCGCCTCCGCGTGGCGATGCTCGGGCTGCGCGCCCCCTGGGGCACGGAGGGGGGGGTGGAGCAGGCCGTCGGCGAGCTGGCCCCGCGCCTCGCCGCCACCGGCGTCGACGTGACCGTGTACTGCCGCGGGCGCTACAACCGGCACGGGAGCGGCGCCTACGCGGGCGTGCGGCTCGTCGACACGCCGACCGTGTACCGGCGCAGCCTCGAAGCGTTCGTGCACACCGGCCTCGCGGCCCCGCGCGCCGCCTTCTCCGCCGACGTGGTGCACCTCCACGCGTGCGGCCCCGCCTTGTTCTCCGGGGTGCCGGCGCTGATGCGGCGGCCCGTGGTCGTCACGTTGCACGGCAAGGACTGGGAGCGCGACAAGTGGGGCCCCGCGGCCCGGATCTTCCTCCGGTCCGGCGCCTGGATGGCGGGGCACGCCTCGACCGAGATCATCACGGTGTCGCGCGGGCTCCAGCTCTGGTGCGAGGAGAACTACCCCGCGCCGGTCACGCACATCCCCAACGGCGTGTCCCCGCACGAGGCCGTGCCCTGGAGCCCCGGGGTGTTCCCCGAGCTCACGCCCGGCGGCTACCACCTGTTCCTCGGGCGCCTCGTGCCGGAGAAGGAGATCGGCACGCTACTGCGCGCGGTGGCGCGCGCCGCGCCGAGGCTCCCGGTCGTGATCACCGGCGGCGGCAGCTACACCGACGAGTACGTGTCACAGCTGCATCGCGACGCGCCGCCGGGGGTGATCTTCACCGGGCCGCGCTTCGGCATGGAGAAGGCGATGCTGCTCACGCACGCGCGCTCCTTCCTGTTCCCGAGCCGCGTCGAGGGCCTGCCGATCGCGCTCCTCGAGGCGATGGCCGCGGGCCTGCCCACCCTGGCGAGCGACATCCCGCCGAACCTCGAAGTGCTCGGATCGATCGGGGGGTGGCGCCTTCCGGTCGGGGACGCCGACGCCTGGGGCGCGGCGCTCCACGCGGTCGAGGCGAGCACGACGGACCGTCTGAAGGCGATCGGCGCGGAGGGATGTGCGCGGGTCGAGACGAACTTCGGGTGGGACGCGGTCGTGACGGCCACCCGGCGCGTGTACGAACGCGCGCGGTCGCGACGCGCCTCCGCCCGCGCGTGAGGCCTGGCCCATCATGACGCCAGCCGTACACGAGCGCCTCGGCCTGGCCCTGCTCGTGGGGTTCTTCGTGGCCCTGCCGCTCTCCGTCGCGGTGCAGGAGATCGCGCTCGGCGCCGCCCTCCTCTACGCCGCGACACGCCCGACTCGCGCGCGTCTGGGGGAGGAGCCGTGGGGCCGCGCGGCGCTCGCGGCGGCCGTGGTCTGGGTGCTGCTCGTGGGTGCGAGCGGGAACCTGCGCGAGGGGCTGGGCCACGCGTGGGTCCTGGCGCCGCTGCTCGTCGTGCCCGCGCTCGTCCGCGCCGAGGATCGCGCCCGGATCGAACGATTCGGGCTCGCCGCCGCCGTGGCCGCGGCGGTGTGGGCCATCGGGCAGCGGGTGGCCGGCGCGGTCGGGACCGCGGGCCTCTCCCATCACCTCAGCCTCGCCTACGCGTTGCTCCCCGCGCTCGGCGTGGCGCTGGTGTCGCGACGGTGGGCCCACGCCGCGCTCCTCGCGGGCGGCATCGTCGCCACGGGGAGCGAGGGGGCGCTGGTGTCCCTGGTGGTCACCGTTGTCGCGACGCAGACACGGCGGCCCGGCGCTGCGCTCCTGGCCGGTGCCGTCGCTACCATCGTGCTGCTCGGGGCCGCCGACCCGGAGGAGCTGCGCCAGCGCGCCGTCCTGTGGACCGGGGGGCTCACCGTGGCGGCCGCCGGCGCGACGGGGCCGGGGGGCTACGCGTTGGCGTCCGCGCCCGTGTACGACGTGATTGCGCCGGGCTTCTGGTTCCCCAACCACGCCCACGACAGCGGCATCCAGCTGCTCGCCGTGCTCGGCCCCGCCGGGCTCGTCGCGACGCTGGGCCTCGCCCTGCTCGCGCTGCGACACGGCGCGCTCGGCCCCGCCGCCGGGCTCGCCGGGGTCCTGGTGGGCGCGCTCACGCAGGACGTGCTCGGCGATCTGGAGGTGTCCCGCGCGGCGTGGGCGTGGCTTGCGCTCTACGGGGGCCAATCCCTGGTGCGCGAGCAGGGGGAGCGCGAGAAAGGGGAACCCGCGCCGCCCGACGGATACTGAGACGGGATGTTGCTGCTCCTCGGCCTCGCGCTCGCCGCCGATCCCGTCCCCTCCCCCGCGCCGCTGGACGCGCCCGCGGCCGCCCCGCTCGATCCGTCGGCGCCCACCGAGGCCCCCGCCTTCGGCCGCACGGTGGACGAGTCCATCGTCGAGGCGATCACGCTCCGCCAGCGCGGCGATGTCGACGGGGCGCGCGCCTTGCTCATCGCGCTCGAGACCCGGGTGCCCGCCGAGAGCCTGCCCACCTACCTCTACCAGCGCGGCCTGTGCGAGGAGCTCGACGGCGAGCCCGAGAAGGCCCGGGCGTTCTACGAGCAGGTGATCGCCCTCGCGGCGAGCGAGCCCGCGTCTGCCGACGGCGGCGTGGCGCTCGACGCCCACTTCCGCCGCGCGCTGGTGCTCGAAGAGCTCGGCCTGCACGACGCGGCCCTGCTGGAGGTGCTCGCGCTCGATCGTGTGCGCGGGCTCTCCGCGGAGGACGAGCTGACCGTGGCGCTCCAGCGCGGCATCTCCGAGCTGCTCACCGGCAAACGCGCGCGCGGGATCCGTCGCATCCAGAAGTCGCTCGCCGCCACCGAGGGCGCCACCACCCACGGCTACCTGCGCGCGAAGGCCCGCTACCACCTCGCGCGCGCCCTGCTCGAAGAGGCCGACGCCCTCTCGCTCGACGGGGCCGAGCGCCGCGTGGTCAAGCGCCTCGAAGGGCGCGCCCTGCGCATCAAGGCCGCGGAGCAGCAGATCATCGCGCTCGCCGCGCTCCAGGAGCCCGAGTGGGTGCTGGCGAGCCTCATCTCGCTCGGCGACAGCTACGGCCGCCTCGCGGCGGATCTCGGCGCGAGCCCGCCGCCGAAGCGCCTCGACGACGCGCAGGCCACGATCTACCGGGCGGAGATCGCCAAGAAGGTGGAGAACGTGCGGACCAAGTCGTTCCACGCCTACGACTCGGGCGTGGCGCTCGCGACGCGCCTCGCGTGGGAGAGCGGCCGCGTCGCGACGCTGAAGGAGCGCCGCGACGGGTTCGCGGGCCAGCGCTGACGGGTTGACCGCGTTGCGAGCGCTCAGTTCTCGAGCGCCCGCGCCGCCTCGACGCGGTGGCTGGGCACCATGACCTGGAGCCGGTCGCCGGTCACGAAGGGCTCCTCGGCCGCGAGCTCCGTGCGCCACGCCCCGTTGCGCGCGAGCGCCACGAAGGTGAGCCCGTGGTCCCGCGTCAACGTGACGGTGGTGCCGCCGGCGAGGCGCGGGCCGACGGCGAGCTCGACCACGAGGAGGAGCTTGCCGCCGACGCGGTGGGTGCCGACCACGTGCGCGTCGAGCGCGGCCGAGGCGAACAGCGGGGCCGCCACCATCGACGTGGAGAGGCTCACCTGGATGCCCATCGTCTGGCGCACCTTCTGCGCGAGCCGCTGGTCGAACAGGCGCACGATGATGGGCACGTCGGCACGGATTTCGCGCACGTCCATCGCGATCTCGAGGTTGGCCAGGTCGTCGTCGGTGACGATGATGACCGCGCGCGCGGTCGCGATGTTGAGCGAGCGCATGTAGTTCTCCGTGCGCGCGTCTCCCACGAGCACCTCGACCCCGAGCTCACGCGCGCGGGGGATGAACTCGCCGTCGCCGTTGCGCTCGATCACGAACACCTGCTCGCCGAGCGCCACGAGCTCCTCCACCACGCGGAACCCGACGGTGCCGAGCCCGCACACGACCACGTGACCGCGACTCTTGTCCGCCATGATGCGTATCCACTCCTCGGCGTTCTGCTGCTTGTTGAACACCGTGAACCCGAGCTTGAGGACCCCTTCCGCCACGAACACGATGCCGACGAGCGGCATCAGGTAGAGCACGGCCTGCGCCCACGGCACCGCGGGCAGCGGCGCCCCGATCTCGCCCATGAGCAGGCAGTAGGCGGTGAACATCGCCTCGTCCCACCGCGGCTGCGGGCCGCCGGGCGGGGCGCCCCAGAAGCGCTCGACCACCGTGCCGATGACGAACGCGATGAACAGGGCGCCGAGCGGCCGCACCAGCACCCGCATGGCCCGCGCGAAGAAGGCGACCTCGGCCCACCAGCCACGGAGGCGCCGTTCGAGGCGGCGGCGCTGCGCGGAGGGGGTGGGCATGACGACGCGCGAAGGTAGCACGAGCACGCGCGCGAGGGACGCCCGGCGGCCCGACCCCGCCGCTCGGGGCGGGGGCGCGCCCTGGCTCCCGGCGACGCGCTCCCAAAACGAAGAAAGCCCCCGCCGAGGCGAGGGCTCTCCGTGGCCCCCTCCTTGGAGGAGGCGGCCCGAAGGACTAGTCCTTCCCGCGGTAGAACGTGGGGATGTCGTAGTCATCGCCGCGGAGCGTGTCGAACCCGCTCACGACGCCGCCGCGGGAGGGGCCGCGGGGGGACATGCCGGCGTTGACCGCCTTCTGGAGGCGGACCTCGGCGGGCGGGGTGCGGACGTTCTGGCGGATGGCCTCCTGAAAGCCGGTCGCCACCACGGTCACGCGGACGGTGTCACCCATCGACTCGTCTACGACGAGGCCGAAGATCACGTTCACGTCTTCCGCGGTCTCCTCGCCCACCATGTGCGCGGCCTCGTTCACCTCGTAGAGCGTGAGGCTGGACGAACCGGTGAAGTTCAGGAGCACGCTGGTGGCGCCGCTGATGGACACGTCATCCAGGAGGGGCGACGAGATGGCGCGCTGCGCCGCGTCGACCGTGCGGTGCTGGCCGCTGCCGAGACCCACGCCCATGAGCGCGAGGCCCTTGTCCTTCATGATCGTGCGCACGTCGGCAAAATCGATGTTGATGATGCCCTGGTAGTTGATGAGGTCGGCGATGCCCTTGACGGCCTGGAGCAGCACGTCGTCGGCCATGCCGAAGGCCTCGGCCATCAACGTCTTCTCCGACGCCATGGTCAGGAGGCGCTGGTTCGGGATGGTGATCAGCGTGTCGACGTGGGACATCATGTTCTCGATGCCCTCTTCCGCCTGACGACGCCGACGCTTGCCCTCGAAGGGGAACGGGCGGGTGACGACGCCCACGGTGAGGCAGCCGAGCTCGCGCGCGACTTCGCACACCACGGGGGCCGCGCCGGTGCCGGTGCCGCCGCCCATGCCGGCGGTGACGAAGACCATGTCCGCGCCGGCGATGAGCTCGGCGAGCCGATCGCGATCCTCGAGCGCGGCTTCACGGCCCACTTCGGGGTCGGCGCCGGCGCCGAGGCCCTTGGTGAGCTGGGCGCCGAGCTGGAAGCGGCGCGGGGCGAGGGACCGCTTGAGGTCCTGCCCGTCGGTGTTGATCGCGATGAACTCGACCCCGGTGAGGCCGGACCGGACCATGTTGTTGATGGCGTTGCCGCCGCCGCCACCGACGCCGATGACCTTGATGCGCGCGCCGCTGTGCTCGTTGTCTACGATCTCGATCATGGCGACCTCGGGGGGGATTCCTGTCTGCCGGGACAGGAAGAGGAGGGTGGGAGCTGGGGAAGCTGGGGGATTCAGAGGGGGGAGACGACGGCCATCTTGGGGTAGCCGAGGTCGATGCGAAGGGGGCGGGAGAGATCGACGCCGCGAGAGGCCAGCTCGTCGAGGCGGGAGAACGCGGAGGCGGTGCCGGAGCCGGGCTCCGCGTGGCCCGTGCCGGGGAAGCCCAGCAGGACCTCTCCGCCATTCCGGAGCGCGAGCGTATATCCCGATTCTGCGTCAAAACGCACCTCGGAGATGTCGACTTCACGCAAACCCGCGCGCCCCGGCGCCGCGTCGAGGATGCCAAGTGCATCGTGCACGATCCGGCGGGCGAGGGCCGGATCCGAATCGGCCAGCGCGGGGGGGATCCCGGTCAGGATCGGATGGTCGAGCTGGTCCGGATCGGCGCGCCGAAACGGGGTGCCCTCGGTGTCGACCAGGTAGAGCCCGTCCAGCAGCAGCAGCGCCCGAACCTGGCGTTCGCGCACCTGAATCACGACGGTATCCGGAAACACGCGACGCGCCTCGGCCTCGGCCACCCACGGATGGCGGGCCACCCCGGCCATCGCGGCGTCGAGATCGAGGGTGAGGAGGGGGGCGCCGGGCGTGAGATCGGCGAGGTGCCGCAGTTGCGCGACCGACGCATGGTCGTTCCCCACCACCCGCAGCGTGCGGAAGCGCATCGCCTCGCTGCCCAAGGCGAGCCAGCCCAGCCCACCCACGAGGGCGGACACGGACACGACGGTGAGGGCGGCGCGGAGCAGGGACAAGCGGATCCCAGAAGCGTACCGACCGTTGTACCGGAGGGGCACGCCATTGACAAGGCAAGACGACAAAGATCTCGACTTCGAGAGAGTCCGGTCCAAGTTCCCGGATCCTTACATCAGAACTACAGTTTGCCGCCGCGGCCGGGGGGCGCCATGCGGTCGTCCAGCTCGAGGCCGGTGGCGGTGTGGACCCGCTCCCGGACGGCCTGGAGGAGGAGCCGGAGCTGGCGGGCGGAGCCGTCGCCGCGGTTGGCGAGCACCGTGGGATCCTCCTCGGCGAGGATTGCGCCGCCGAGGCGGAGCCCGCCGAGGCCGAGGTTGCGGAGGAGCTCCGGCAGCGCGGGCAGGTTGCGACGCTTGTGGTCGCGAAAGGCGCGCCCGGCCGGCGGCGGATGGAGCTTGACGCCCGGGCGGAGGAGCGCGGCCACCACGAGCGACTTCGCGTCGGGCGCCATGCCGGGGGTGGGCTCGATCTCGTCGATGCCGCGGGAGCGGAAGCGACGGAGGCGGACGACGGCGGGCAGGATCCAGCCGTCCTCCCAGGCGTCGGCGAGGGTGCCGGGCACGCGGGCGTAGGCGGCGAAACCCGTGCGGAGGCCGAGCAGGGCGAGCGGCGTGGCGGCCCCGATCCAGACGCCCGCTTCGTCGTCGCGGATGAACTCGAAGCCGACGCCGAGGCGCAACCCCACGCCGGTGAGGCCCCCTTCTGGCGGCATCGCGTCGCAGAAGGGCGGGAGCGGGCGCAACGCCAGCTTCTCGGCCCGCGCCGCCTTGACGACCGCGAGGAGCGCGGCCTCGTCATCCACCTGGACCCACAGCTCGAACGTGCCGCCGGTGCGGAGCGGGAGGTGCCGCCCGATGGGCTCCTCCTCGTGCGCGGTCACCCCGCCGAGGAGGCGGGGCGGGCGCTCGGCCTTCGGCTCGACGGCGGTCGCGAGGGGGGCGGGCTCCGGCGTGGTCCCCTCCCCCTCGGCGACGGCAATCGGCTCGGGCACGCTCATGCTTCCGTGCGCCCCCGCAACCGGTCGGCCAGGCCCCCACACACGCGGTTCACGTCACCGGCGCCGAGCGTGATGACGATGTCGCCCGCGCGCACGAACCCGGCGAGGTGCTCGACCGCGCCGTCGAGATCGGACACACCGACCACGCTGCGGTGCCCATGGTCGGCGAGCCCGCGCACGATCCGCGCGGCGTCGACGCCTTCGATGGGGTTCTCGCCCGCCGCGTACACGGGGCAGACGACGACGTGCGCGGCGGCGTTGAACGACGCGCAGAACTCCTCCCAGAGGTCGGCCACGCGGCTGTAGCGATGGGGCTGGAACACCGCGACGATGCGGCGCCCCTCGAAGCCCTCGGACGCGGCGGCGAGGGTGGCCTGGATCTCGACGGGGTGGTGGCCGTAGTCGTCTACGATCAGCACGCCATCTACATCGGCGCGCTCGGAGAAGCGGCGGTCGACCCCGCCGAAGCCGTGCAGCGCCTCCTGGATCTGGGCGAACGGGATGTCGAGCTCGAGCGCCACGGTCGTGGCGGCCAGCGCGTTGAGCACGTTGTGGCGGCCGGGCACGTCGAGCCGCACGTCGCCGAGCACCTCGTCGCGGCGCCACACGCGGAACTCGATGCTGCGGCCCACCTGGCGCACGCGGTCGGCGCGGACCTCGGCCTGGGCGCCGAACCCGTAGGTCAGGTGGCGGCGGCGCAGGCGCGGGAGGATCCGCTGGACGACGGGGTGATCGAGGCACACCACCGAGAAGCCGTAGAAGGGCACGCGGTTGGCGAAGGAGACGAACCCGTCGATCAGCGCGTCGAAGCTGCCCCAGTGCTCCATGTGCTCGGGATCGATGTTGGTGATGACCGCGACGGTGGGATCGAGGAGGAGGAACGAGCCGTCCGACTCGTCGGCCTCGGCCACGAGGTAGTCGCCCCGCCCGAGCCGCGCGTTGCTGCCGAGCGCGTCGAGCCGCCCGCCGATGACGACGGTGGGATCGAGGCCGGAGCGGTGCAGGCACGTCGCGAGCATGGACGTGGTCGTGGTCTTGCCGTGGGTGCCGGCGACCGCGAGCCCGTACTTCATGCGCATCAGCTCGCCGAGCATCTCGGCGCGCGGGATGACCGGGATCTTCGCCTGGTTGGCCGCCACGACCTCGGGGTTGGTGTCGGAGACCGCGGTGGACCGCACGACGACGTCGACGCCGGCGATGTTGCCCGGGTCGTGGCCGATGAACACGCGCGCGCCGAGACCGCGGAGGCGCGCCACGACGGCGCTCTCCTTCTGGTCGGAGCCGCTCACCGCGAACCCCATGTTCGTGAGCACCTCGGCGATGCCGGACATGCCGCTGCCGCCGATCCCGATGAAGTGCACCTTGCCGAACTTGCCGCGGAACATCAGGCGCCTCGCGAGAACATGGAGGCGACGCGCGCACCGACGCGCGGCGTCGGCTCCGGGGCACCGTTCGGCGCGGGCACGGCGTCGGTCTCGCGCGCCTCGGCGGACACCGACAGCAGGACCCCGACGGCCGCGAGGTTGACCATCATCGCGCTCGCGCCGTAGCTGATGAACGGGAGCACGAGGCCCTTGGGCGGCACGAGGCTGGTGACGACGCCGAGGTTCAGGCACGCCTGCGCCACGATCATCGCGGTGAAGGTGCTGGCGAGCAGCGCCCCGAACGGATCCGCCGCGCGCCGGGCGATGGAGAAGCCGCGCGCCGCGAAGAGGCCGTAGAGCATCAGGAGGAGGCACATGCCGACGAGCCCGAGCTCCTCGCCGAGCACGGCCGCGATGAAGTCGTTGTACGGCTCCGGCAGGTACAGCAGCTTTGCCGAGCCCTCGCCGGGGCCCTGCCCGAACAGGCCGCCGTGGTGCATCGCGAGCAGCGACTGGCACACCTGGTAGCCGTCACCCGAGCAGTCGGCGAACGGGTCCATGAAGCTCATCAGCCGCTTGATGCGGTAGGGCTCGGCCACCATCAGCAGGCCCAGGCCGCCCACCATCGCCGCTCCGCCGCCCGCGATCCACGCCCAGCGCAGCCCGGCGAAGAAGAACATGAGCCCGGCGAGCACCGTGATGATCGCGGTCGAGCCGAAGTCGGGCTGGAGCGCCACGAGTGTGAGCGGGAACGCCAGCATGCCGGCCGCGCCGAGCAGGACGCGCTGGCCGTGGATGTCGGTGCGGTTGCGGTGGAGCCACGTCGCGAGGCACACCAGCAGGACCACCTTGAGGAACTCGGCGGGCTGGAAGTGGATGCCGCCGACGCCGAACCAGCGCGCCGAGCCGTTGGCCGCGTGCCCGATCCCGGGGACCCACACGAGGAACAGCGACAACGTCGTGAGCACGTAGAGCGTAGGCGCCCACGCCCGGAGCCGCTTGTACGGGAGCCGCGCGAGCACCGCCATGAACACGAAGCCGAGCAGCGCCGCGAACCCCTGGCGGGTCACGTGGTGCATCGCGTTCTTGTACTGTTCGGCGGCGATGAACGCGCTCGCCGAGTACACCATCGCCAGCCCGAACGCGACGAGCGTGAGCGTGAGGAACAGGAGCGGAAGATCGTAGCGGCGCTTCATGCGGGCAGCCCCCGCACCAGCGCGCGGAAGTGCCGCCCGCGGTGCTCGAAATCGGTGAACGCGTCGAACGACGCACAAGCGGGCGAGAGCAGGACCGTGTCGCCGTCACGGGCAGCGGTGGCGAGCAACGCCACGGCGTCGTCGAGACCGGGGACGCGCTGCGGCCGCAGCCCGGAGGCCTCGAGCACCGTCGCGATGCGCGGGCCCGCCTCGCCGAAGCAGACCACGCCGCGCACCTTGCGGAGCGGCTCGGCGAGCGCCTCGTAGGCGGCGCCCTCCTTGCCGCGCCCGCCGAGGAGCACCCAGGTTCCCGGGCCGATGCCGCGCACCGCCGCGAGCGCGGCCTCGACGTTCGTGGCCTTGGAGTCGTCAATCCAGGTGACGCCGCGCCGCACCGCCACGCGCTCCATGCGGTGGGGCAGCCCTTCCAGGCCGGCCAGCCGCAGATCCTGGCGCCACAGGCCGCCACAGAGGGCGAGCAGCACGGCGCACGCGACGTTCTCGCGGTTGTGGGCGCCGGGAAGGTCGAAGCCGTCGAGCGACACGTCGCCCGGATCGTGGACGCCGTCGAGCACGAGGCGGTCGGCCATCACGCGGACGCCCGGGCTACCGCCGAGCCACAGGCGACGGCCCGGGAGCAGGGCGGACAGGCGGATGAGCCGCGCGTCGTCGAACGGCACCAGCGCGAAGTCGGCCGGCCCCATCTTCGCGAACAGGCGGCACTTGGCCTCGCCGTACGCGTCCATGGTGCCGTGGCGCTCGAGGTGATCGGGCGTGAGGTTCAGGATCGCGGCCGCGCGCGGGCGGAAGCCGGGGATCCGCTTGCCGCCGCCGGCCAGCTCCATCTGGTAGCTGGACACCTCGACGACGCACATCTCGAGGTCCTGGCCGACCGCGAGGGAGAGCGGCTGGCCGAGGTTTCCGCCGGTGAACGTGCGGAGGCCGGCGCGCTCGCAGAGCTGGCCGAGCAGGTGCGTGGTGGTGCTCTTGCCGTTGGTGCCGCTGACCGCCAGGATGGGGGCGGAGAGGAACGCCGCCGCGAACGCGAGCTCGCCGACGACCTCGACGCCCGACGCGATCGCGGCGACGAGGTCGGGCTGGCGGGCGGGCACGCCGGGCGAGACCACGACGAGATCGGCGCCGACGAAGTCCTCGCGGCGATGCGCACCGTACACGGGCTCGGTGCCGACGACGACCGGGGCGTCTGCCCGCAGGTCGGTGCACGTCACCTTGGCGCCCCGCCGCACGGCGAGCTCGGCCGCGGCCACGCCGGAGCGGGCCATGCCGACGACGAGCACGCGCAGGCCGCGCAGATCGGGGCCGTGCGGCGCGGCGCCCACGATGGCGGCGGTGGCGGCGGCGGGCGAGCTCATCGCAGCTTCAGCGTGGAGAGGGCCACGACCGCGAGCAGCGCGGAGATGATCCAGAACCGCACGATGATCTTCGGCTCGCTCCAGCCCACCTTCTCGAAGTGGTGGTGGATCGGCGCCATCTTCAGCAGGCGCTTGCCCGTGCGCTTGAACCAGAAGACCTGGGCGATGACGGAGAGGGTCTCCATCACGAAGATGCCGCCGACGAGGGCCAGGAGCATCTCGTGCTTGGTGATGACCGCGAGGGCGCCGAGCGCGCCGCCGAGGGCGAGCGAGCCCACGTCGCCCATGAAGATCTGGGCGGGGTAGCAGTTGTACCAGAGGAACCCGAGGCCGGCGCCCACGATCGCGAGGGAGAACACGGACAACTCCCCGGCGCCCGCGATCTGGGGGATGCCGAGGTAGGCCGAAAACTCGGCGTGTCCCGCCACGTAGGCGAGCACGGCGAACGTACCCGCGCTGGTGATGGTGGAGCCGATGGCGAGGCCGTCCAGCCCGTCCGTGAGGTTCACGGCGTTGGACGCGCCGACGAGCACGAACACGCCGATGAGCACGTAGATCCAGCCGAGCACGTCGGGGGCGCCGGGCCAGAGCTCCGCGAAGTCGATGATGGCGTGCTTGAAGAACGGGAGATGGAGCTGGGCGTCCATCACGCCGGTGACGTAGGCGACGCCGAACACGGCGAACCCGATCGCGGTCTGCCAGAAGAGCTTCCACCGCCCGGCGAGGCCGTCGGCCGTGCGCTCCATCACCTTCTTCCAGTCGTCGTAGAACCCGATGGCGCCGTACCCGAGGGTCACGATCAGCACCATCCACAAGCGCGGCTCGTCGATGCGGCCCCAGAGGAGGGCCGCGAGGGTGATCCCGGCCAGCATGACGACGCCGCCCATCGTCGGGGTGCCGACCTTGTTCTCGATGTGCTCCTGCGGCCCGTCGGCGCGGATGATCTGCTCCATCCGCTTGGTGCGGAGCCACCCGATGAACGCCGGATACGCGACGTAGCAGACGACCAGCGCCGTCACGAAGGCCGACGCGGACCGGAACGTCACGTACCGGAACACGTTCATCGGCCCATCGAGGGACTGGAGGAGGAAGGTCAACATTCGGGGGCCTCGTTCCTGGGGGACCCGCTGCCGTGCGCGAGCGTGCGGAGCAGGTCGGCGGCGACCGCGGCGTCATCGAACGGAGCGGTGACCGCGCCGGTCTCCTGGGTGGCCTCGTGGCCCTTCCCGGCGATCAGCACGATGTCGCCGGGGCGCGCCGCTTCGAGGGCGGTGGCGATGGCGAGGCGACGGTCGGGCTGGACGACGTGGGGACGGTCGCCGATGCCCGGCAGGATCGCGGCGATGATCGCCATCGGGTCCTCCGAGCGCGGGTTGTCGGAGGTGACGAACACCAGATCGCTGCCGTCGGCCGCGGCGCGGCCCATGAGCGGGCGCTTGCCGCGGTCCCGGTCACCGCCGCATCCAAACACGGTGAGGATACGACGTGGCGAGAGGGCGCGGAGGGCTACGAGCACGCGGGCGAGGGCATCATCGGTGTGTGCGTAGTCTACGAGCACGCCAAAACCAAGCGCGTTCTCGACCGGCTGGAGTCGGCCCGGGATGAACGGGAGCGCCGCGAGGCCCGCCCGACACGCCTCGAGCGGCACCCCCGCGGCGAGGGCGCCTCCGAGCGCGCCGAGCGCATTGTCGACGTTGTGGGCGCCCACCAGGCGCATGCTCCCCTCGAAGCTGCCCATCGGGGTGACCCACCGCGCCTGGGTCCCGTTCGCGGTGCTCACGACGTTCTCGGCGCGCAGATCAGCGTCGTTGAACCACCAGGTGGGGCGGCCGACGGGCGCCATGTCCGCCGAGGCGGGGTCGGCCGCGTTCAGGATCGCGGTGCCGGCCAGGAGCTCACGGAACAGGCGGGCCTTCGACGCGGCGTAGGCCTCCATCGTGCCGTGCCAGTCGAGGTGATCACGCGTGAGGTTCGTGAAGATGGCGGCGCGGAACGGGATGGCGTCGATGCGATGGGCGGCCAACCCGATGCTCGAGGCCTCGACCGCCACGAAGCCACAGCCGGCGTCGCGCATGCGCGCGAGCAGGGCCTGGAGCGCCGGCGCCCCCGGGGTCGTGTGGGAGGCGGGCATCTTCTCGTCGTCGATGTAGACGCCGGTCGTGCCGATGATCCCGACGCGGAGGCCGGCCGCGCGCGCCATCGCGGCGAGGAGGAAGGTCGTGCTGGTCTTGCCGTTCGTGCCGGTGACGGCGACGACGGGCATGGACGCGCCGGGGTCCCCCAGCCGCGCGGCACAGAGCGGGGCGAGGGCCACGCGGGTGTCGGCCACGCGCACGACCGTCGGACCGGGGGGCACCACGCGGTCCTGATCGACGACGACCGTGGCCGCGTGGGCCATCCGGTCGAGCCGATCGTGCCCATCGAAACGTCCGCCCTTGATCGCCACGAACACGTCGCCCGGGCCGACCTCGGCGTCGACGTCCGTGACCCTGCCCACGGGCCGATCGATCGGCCCCGCGACGGCGAGGACGGCAATCCGACCGAGGAGGGAGGAGAGGAGCATGGGCGGGCGCGGCGGGGGGCGGAGGGGGCGGGAGGCGTGGCGGGCGAGAGGGAGGGGGCGTCTCCGAGACAGGACCGGCAATTCAGCACGGAGGGGGAGGAGCACGGCTGCGGGGTGGCGGTCGAACGCGCGTGGGGTGCCTGGCGGCGGGGGAATGGCGGCCAGGTGGGGGAGGTCGCACCCCAGGTGGGGAGAGCGCGGGCGACGAGGCCGGAGGAACACCCGGGGAGGGTGGACCCGACCCGCATTTTTGCGTGGTCCTGTCTCGGAGACGGAAACGAAGATGGAAAAGAAGAGGCGATATAGCTAGTTGAGGCGGATCCGGACCGGCTCGCCCGGCGAGACCGCCGTGCCGGGCGCGGGGGCCTGCTCGGCGACGCGGCCGTAGCCGGCGACCTGCAGATCGAGCCCGGCGGGACCAAGGCCGGTGAGGGCGTCCCGCAGGGTGCGGCCGTGCAGATCGGGCAGGATCCAGCGCCCCTTGCCGTCCGCCACGAGCTCGAGGGGCATCGCTGTCGCGCTCGCGCGGGCGAGGAGGGCGTCTTCGGGGTCGACCGGGGGCAGCGGCGGGAGGATCACGGGCGGGAGCGGCTCGCCGTCCGGACCCTTGGTGACGATCTGCTTGGGCTGCGGCGGATCGGGCTGGATGCCGAGGTACCGCATCGTGAACGTCGCGATGCTCGCGAAGGCCGGGCCGGCGACGATGCCGCCGTACTTGGAGCCCACGGTCGGCGTGTCGACGATCACCACGATGGCGACCTCGGGGCGGTCCGCCGGCAGGAACCCGGTGAAGGAGCCGATGCGCTTGGTGGGGCTGTAGACGCCGTTCTCGACCTTCTGCGCGGTGCCGGTCTTGCCGGCGACGCGGTAGCCCTCGACCCGCGCGCGCGTTCCGGTGCCGCCCTCGTCGATGACGGTCTCCATCATCGCGGTGATGGTGCGCGCGGTGTCCTCGGACAACACGCGGCGATCGGTGCGGGGCTCGCGCTGGGTCTCCACGGCGCCGTCCCCGTCGAGCACGGCGTCGACCAGCATCGGCGCCATGCGGACGCCGCCGTTCGCGATGGTCGCCAACGCCGCGGCCAGCTGCACGGGCGAGGCGGTGATGCCCTGCCCGAACGAGGTGGTGGCGAGCTCGATGGTGCGCACGTTCGCGGCGGTCCGCATCTGGCCGGACACCTCGCCCGGCAGGCCGAGCGACGTGGAGCGGCCGAACCCGAAGGCCTTCAGGTAGTCGAACACCTTGACCGGCCCGAGCATGAAGCCGAGCTTCGCCGAGCCGATGTTGGACGAGTACTTGATCACGTCGCTGACGGAGATCGCGCCCTTCGGATGGTCGTCGTGGATGGTCCGGCCGCCGATCGACCAGGCGCCGAGCTCGCAGTCGATGATGGTGGAGGCCGTGACCAGCCCCTCTTCGAGCGCGGCGGCGGCGACGAAGGGCTTCATGACCGAGCCGGGCTCGATCTGGTCCATCGCCGGGCGGTTCTTGAAGTCCTCCTGGCGCGCGCGCGAGCTCCCGTCGTTCGGGTTCCCGGCAGGGCGGGTGGCGAGCGCGAGCACGGCGCCGGTGTCGACGTCCATGACCACCGCCATCGCCGCCTCGGGCTTGGACAGGAGCATCGCCTCGTCGAGGGCGTCTTCCGTGGCGCGCTGGATCGCCGCGTCGATCGTGAGACGAACGGAGCGGCCGCCACGACGCAGCCGCGCCTCGTCCACGCCCGCGTCGATGGTGCGGCCCTTGCGGTCTCGCGCCTGGAGGATGCGGTACGTGTCGCCCGCGAGCTCGTTCTGCAGCACCTTCTCGAGGCCCGCTGCGCCGTCGTCCTTCGCGTCGGTGTAGCCGATGAGCGGCGCCGCGAGCGACTTGCCCGGGTACATCCGCATCGGCTCCTCTTCGAGCCACATCACGTCGCGCGGCAGCCCGGCGACCAGCGCGCGCGCGGTGGCCGGGTCGAGGCCGCCGCCGAGGCGGACCTCCTGGAGGGTGCGCCCCTGCGCGTTCGTGGCGGCGAGCCGGCCCGCGACCCACGCCTCGGTGCGGCCCGTGGCGCTCGAGATCGCGGTCACGCGCTCCTGGGCCTGCTCGTTGGAGAGCTTCGCCGGGTTCGCGTAGAGCGCGGGCAGGCTCACGGTGTAGGCGAGCACGCGATCGTTGCGGTCGAGCAGGGCGCCGCGCTTGCCGCGCATCTCCACCGCGGACTGGAACTGGTCCCGGCCGCGCTCTTCGAGCCGCGCGTCGGGCACCACCATGAGCCAGGACGACCGGATCGCGATGGCGAACAGCGCCGCGGCGATCCCGGCCAGCGCGATGCGGCCACGCCACCGGGTCTCGGCGAGCATGTTCGCGTCCACCTCCGCCGGGGTCGGCCGACGCGGACGCGGGGCGCCCCCGAGGGACGGCTGGCGGTAGCGGATGGGCGACTTCTGCTTCACCGGATGCCGACCTCGTTCACGTTGACCGTGGCGACGGGCGCCACGAGGGAGAGCGAGGCGGCGGTCTCGGCGAGGCGGCCCGGGTCGCGGAGGAGCGCGCGCTCGACCAGGAGGCGCTCGTGCAGGATCTCGGCGCGGGCGAGCGAGCTGCGCGCCGAGTCGAGCTCCAGCGCCGTGGCGCGGACGGCCATGCGCGTCCACACGCAGGCGGCGAGGGCCGCCGCAATGAGCAGCATGGCGACGAGCCAACGGAACATGAGCCGCAGCTCGGCGGGATCCGCCTCCAACGCAGTAGCGGTCGCGACGTGGCGAGCCTCGGCGCGCTGGGTGTCGACAGAGAGGGTGCTCATGGGAGTCGCTCCAGGGCGCGAAGGCGGGCGGATCGGGCGCGGGGATTCGTGGGGTCGCGGTCCTCGCCCTTGCGGGCGCGGCGCTCGACGAGGCGGAAGCGCGGGGTCACGAGGGGGTGGCCGCGCATGTCGGTGGGCGCGCCGTCCCCCGCGAGGGTGCGGAAGGCCTGCTTGACCAGGCGGTCCTCGAGGGAGTGGAACGCGATCACGACGAACCTCCCGCCGGGCGCGAGGCACTCGGGCACCGCCTGGAGGACGGCGGCGAGCTGGCCGAGCTCGTCGTTGACCACCATGCGGAGGGCCTGGAACGTACGCGTGGCCGGGTGGATCCGGCCGTCACCACGGCCCACGGTGCGGGCCACGACATCGGCGAGCTCGCCGGTCGTGCGCAGCGGGCGCGCGGCCAGCACGGCGCGGGCGATGCGGCGGGCTTGCCGCTCCTCGCCGAGGCGGAACAACACGTCGACGAAGGTGGCCTCGTCCGTGTGATCGAGCCACGCGGAGACGGGCTCCCCCGACGAGGGGTCCATCCGCATGTCCAGCGGGCCGTCGTTCCGGAAGGAGAAGCCGCGCGAGGGCGTGTCGAGCTGCGGCGAGGAGACGCCGAGGTCGAGCAACACCGCGTCCGCACGGCGCCCGGCGAGCACCTCGGGGATGCGGGAGAACGGCGCGTGGTGGAGCTCGAGGTGTTCGCCGAACGGCTCGCCGAGGCGCGCGCGAACGGCCGCGATGGCCTCGGGATCCCGGTCGAGACCCACGAGATGGACGCCGTGCGCGAGCAGCGCTGCCGCGTGGCCGCCACGGCCGAGCGTCCCGTCGACGACGAGCGCATCCGCGCGCGGTGCGCAGAGCTCGACGGCGTCGTCGAGCAGCACCGGCCGATGACCGTGTGGACCCGCGTCATGCACTGGCCCCTCCCCGTGCGAACTCGGCCGCCATCCAGGCGCCGAGCCGCGTCTCGTCCCAGATTTCGACGCGATCGGCCAGGGAGACCAGCACCGCGTCGCGATCGATGCCGGCGAAGGCGCGGAGGTTGGCGGGGAGGTTGACGCGGCCCTGCTTGTCGATGTCGACCTCGACGGCGAAGCCGAGGCGCAGGCGCTGCATGCGCTCCACCTCGGGATCGAACGAGTCCAGCGCGAGGAGCGGGGCCTCGACGTTCTTCTTGAAGTCCTCCTTCGTGTACGCCCGCAGGTGGTCGCGGTGCACGATGCAAACGAGGACGTTGGTGCCGACGTGATCGAGCTGAACCTTCAGACGCACCGGCAGCGTGATCCGACCCTTCGGATCCACGGTGAGTGGCGTGTTGAGGCGCACGTCGAGCATCGGTCGAGCTCTCTCCCGGTGGGGGGCTCAGTCAACGAAGGCCTTCCGCTGACTTCCACATCCAACCACCGGTCACCCCAAAAAAGAAGCGAAAGGATCGGTTGGCGCCCCAACCCTCTAACTTCGTTGGTGGATTTTTGTGGAGGAAAAGTGGGTGACGGTGGAGGACCGTGGGGCCCCCGGGGTCCCGTTTGGCCCGGCCGCGATAGACGTGCGTCGTGAGCAAGGACCCCGCCCGCACCCGCCGCAACGTCTGCACGAACCGCCGTGCGAAGTTCGAGTACGAGCTCTTCGAGACCTTCGAGGCCGGGCTCATGCTCGTCGGCTCCGAAGTGAAGAGCCTACGCAGCGGCAAGGGCAACCTGGAGGACGCCTACGTGGGCTTCGATCCCCAAGGGCACCCCCTGCTGATGAACGCCCACATCGCCCACTACGTGCAGGCCAACCTGCAGAACCACGAGCCCACGCGCCCCCGCCCGATGCTCATGCACCGGGAAGAGGTCCGTCGCCTCCGGCAGCGCGTCCGGGAGAAGGGCCTGACCCTCGTTCCGACGCAGATGTACTTCATCGGCCCGTGGATCAAAGTGGAGTTTGCCGTTGGTCGCGGCAAGAAGCTGCACGACAAGCGCGCCTCCATCCGCGAGAAAGAAGACGATCGCGAGGCCAAGCGGGCGATCCGCGGGCGCTGAAGGTCCTCCCTCGGGGGCGATGGCAGGCCCGCCGTGATAGGCGCTGCCCCTCTCTTCGGAGCACGTATGTCCAGAAAGCTCTTGCTCCTCGGTTTGCTGCTTGCCCCGCTGCCGGCCGCGGCCGCTACCGGAGGCTCCGCGAGCCTGGTCATCGGCGCGGCCGCCGCGGTTGTGTTCGTGTGCGCCGTGCTCGTCGGGATGCCGCGCACGCGCGTGTGGGGCGTGGCCGCCGGATCGCTCGCGGGCATCGTGATCGCCGGCTACCTCACCGCCCAGCACGGGGGCACCGCCGCCTCCGTGTGCAACGTGAGCGACGTGTGGAGCTGCGACTCGGTCAACCGCAGCGAGTACGCCAAGGTCGGCACCGTGCCCGTCGCCCTCCTCGGCGTGGCCTTCTACGCCGTGATGGCCTGGCTCTCGCTCCGCAACGCTTCGGGCGGCGCCACCAAGGCGCCCGCGATGATGACGGTGCTCGCCGGGCTGGCGATCGTCTTCGATCTGTACCTCGGCTGGGCCTCCTCCCAGATCGGCGCCTTCTGCCCGCTGTGCGTGGCCTCGTGGGCGCTGAACGTGGTGCTGCTGGTCGGCGCTGCGCTGCTGTGGCGCTCCAGCCAGCCGGCCACCTCCCTGCTCGACGGGATCAAGGGCGAGCTGGGCAGCGTCGCCGTCGTGGGCCTGCTCACCCTGGTCGTGGGCGCCATGGCGTCGCGCGACTCGAGCGCGAAGCCCGGCGAGACCGGCGGCGCGGGCAACGGCGCGGTGGACCTGTCGCAGTACTACGAGCAGGTCACCGGTCGCATCGAGCTCGACGGCACCGAGCCCGTCATCGGGGACACGAACGCGCGCTTCACGATGGTCGAGTGGGCCGACTTCGAGTGCCCGCACTGCGGGATCATGTCGGCGGAGCTCAAGGAGATCCTCGACGAGAACAAGGACGTGAAGCTCTACTTCAAGCACTACCCGATCAGCGACCGGTGCAATTCCTTCGTCCAGGGCGAGCGCCACGTGAACGCGTGCAACGCCGCCGCGGCGTCGGAGTGCGCCAGGCTCCAGGGCCGCTTCTGGGAGCTCTCCCGCCAGATGTTCAAGAACCAGGAATTCCTCGGCAAGGCCGACATCCGGTTCATGGCCGAGCAGCAGCAGCTGGACATTCCGGCGTTCGAGGCCTGCATGGCCGACCCGGCCACGGCCGAGGCCGTCAAGCAGGACGTCGCCGCGGGCGGCGTGGCCGGCGTCGAGGGAACGCCGTCGATCTTCCTGAAGGGCGCCTTCGGGGATCAGTGGGTGCGGCTGAACGCGGGCAAGGAAGGCATCAACGCCGTCCTCGCCGCCGCGCGCGCCGGGCAGCCCCTGCCGGCCCCGCCGCCGCACGCCGAGCACTAAGGTGGCGCGGGCCTGGTTTGCCTACGCCGTGACCCTCCCGCGTCCGGCGGTGGCCGCCGTCGGTCGAGGGCTCGTCGGGCTCGGCGCCACCGGGCTCCAGGAGGATCTCCCGGCCGGCGTCACCGTGAAGTATCGCCAGCCCTGGGACACCGGGCCCGTGCCGCGCGCCCCGAAGAAGGTGCGGCTCCGCGCGTGGTTCGACGTGCGCCCGGACGACGCCGCGATGACGGGCGTGCTCGCCGGATGGGCGGCCGAAGATCCGGAGTGGATCGTCCAGGCCGAAGAGGACTGGGCGGAGGATTGGAAGCGCAACTTCCAGCCGGTGCACGTCTCCGAGCGGCTCGTCGTGGCCGCGCCCTGGCACGCGGTGCCCGGTGCGCTCGTCATCGAGCCGGGCAACGCCTTCGGCACCGGGGAGCACCCGACCACGCGGGCCTGCCTGCGCGCGGTCGACCACTTCGCCTGTCCCGACGCGACCGTGCTCGACGTGGGCTGTGGCTCCGGCATCCTCGCCCTCGCCGGCGCCAAGCTGGGGATGCGGGCCCGCGGCGTGGACATCGATCCGGACGCCGTCACCGCCGCGCTCGACGCCGCGCGCGCGAACGGCCTCGACGTGGCGTTCGACACCACCCCCATCGCCGACGTGGAGGGCACCTACGATCTCGTGGTCGCCAACCTCTTCGCCGAGGTGCTCGTGGCGCTCTCGCCCGAGCTGCTGCGGGTCTCGAGCGGGCCCATCGCGCTGGCCGGCATCCTCGCTGACCGCGCCGACACGGTGCGGGCCGCGTTCGCGGGGCGCCGCGTCCTCGAGGACCGCACCGAGGAGGGCTGGGTGTCCCTCTGGTACGCCGGACCCGTCGGGTGAGCCGGATGAGCGTGCTCCGGAAGAGCGTGCTCCGGAAGAGCGTGCTCCGGAAGAGCGTGCTGTGAGGCGCCTCGTCGTCGCCCACGTCCCCGAGGCGGGCGAGCGTTGCACCGCGGCCGCGCGCGAAAGCCATCACCTGCTCCACGTCATCCGGGCGCGTCCCGGCGAGCGCGTCCGACTCGTCGACGGAAGCTCGGTCGCGGCCGTGGCGGTGCTCGAGGGCGCGGACGACGGGGGATGTGCCCGTTTCCTGGTGGTGGAGCGTCTCGTCGCGCCGCCGCCGCCGCCGCGCGTCGTGCTCCTCGGCCTCCCAAAGCCCGCGCTCCTCGAGGAGGCGCTCATCCTCGGCACCGAAGGGGGGGCGACCCGCTTCGTCTTCGTGCGTGCGCGCTACAGCCCGCCGGGCGAGCCGCGCGTGGATCGCCTCGATCGTGTGCTCCGCACGGCGGTCACCCAGTGCGGGCGCGCCGACGTCCCGCGTCTGGACGGCCCCTGGAGCCTCGCCGAGGCCCTCCGTGACCCCACCCTCCCCCTGGCCCGATGGCTCGGCACTCCTGGAGGGCCGCCGGGCGCCGGAGGCCCCGTGACTGTCGACAGCGACAACGGCGCCGCCGCCGTCGCGATCGGCCCCGAGGGCGGCTGGAGCCCGGACGAGAGCGAGGCGCTCACGACGTCGGGCTTCGCGCCCCTGGGGCTCGGCCCCTTCGTGCTGCGCACCCCGAGCGCGGTGGGAGCGGCGCTGGCGCGGCTCTGGGAGGGTTAGGAGCGTTCGGGAGATTCAGTCGCTCGTGATGACGACGGTGACGTCGATCGTCTCGCCGCTCGCGCCCACGCCCGGCATGGAGCGGTCCTGGCTGCGCCCGGTGAACCGGAAGCTGGTGCTGTCCGCGCGTGTGTAGTTGTTGGCCGAGAACGGGGCGCTCCCGGTCTCGTTGTGGCCACGGCCGCCCAGGTACGCGTCGCCATGGAGCGCGTACTCGCGGGCCCGGATGTGCGCGTTCTGCGAGGCCCAGGCGATGCTCCACAGGTAATACATCGCGACCATCACGAGCACGAGCACCGGCATGAGCAGCATCGTCTCGACGGCGGACTGACCGAGGCGGCGGCGAAGCGTGGGGGCGCGCATCAGTGCTTCACCTTGCTCATGTCCCAGATCTTCCCGTTGCGGAGGCCGTCGAGCTGGACGAGGTCGCGGGGGGTGACGGTGCCCTCGAGGTTCTCGTTCACGCCGGCGAGGCGCGCGCGGTACTCGTCGTACATGGACAGCTCGGGGTAGGTCGTGCCGCGCGAGCGGTACACCCCGGTCGGCCACTGCATGTTGCCGTTCTTCTGGTTGCCGTTCAGCTCGCTGGGGCCGATGGAGCCGTCGTAGGGCTTGGCCACCGAGTAGGCGAAGATCTCGTCGGACCCGCCGGTGGACGAAGCGCCGAAGTAGCCCCCGTCGCTGCTACCGCTGCTGTAGGCGGTGTCGAGGAACTGCTTCTCGGGAGTGCCGCTCACGCGACCGGCAACCCACACGTCGGGATCGCGGTCCTCCTTGTAGAACCAGGACTTCAGGTAGGTGGTCGGGCCGAGCTGGGGCGGCACCGGGACACAGGCCCCCGCGGGGGTCGGGCAGGTGACGAACACCAGGTAGTTCATCGCGGTGTCGGTCACCTGGCGGATGTCCGCCACCGACGGCATCACCACCGAGCCGCCCATGTTCAGCCCAGCGTAGAGGTTCCGCGCGCCCGGAAACGTGGGCGATCCGGGGAACCCCTGGAAGAAGGTCACGTCGACGCCGGAGAAGTTCGCTTCCGCGGTGGCCTCGCCCGCCTGGATCGCCGGCCGAACGGTGCGGGTGTAGGGCGCGCGCGCCACGAAGCGGCCGATCTGGACGTCGACCGCCACCTTGCACGCAGTCATCGCGATCTCGGCGATCTGGCTCTGGGGGACACACCCGCAGGGCACGGTCTCGGGCCACATCCCCAACATGGGCCCGACCTCCATGGTCTGCCGGCACATGTGCACCGCGTCGACGATGCCCTTGTTGAGCTCGACCAGCTCGTTGAGGGAGGCCGCCTCCGAGTAGGCCGCCGCGTACGTGGCGGCGTCCACCGTGGTCTGCATGCGGATCTTGTCGTTCACGACGGTGCCGACGTTCGTGGCCATCGCCAGGAGGAGCAACATCGCGAAGATGGACAGGGCCATGAGCACGGCCGCCTGGCCACGACGCGTGGTGGAGACGGTGCGCATCAACAACCCGACCCGCACTGGTTGTCGCCGTAGCGGTTCGCCTTGTTCCCGTTCCCGGTCGTGCCCTCGTACCGGGCCTCCTCCGGCCCCGCGACCACGGTGACGTCGTAGTCGAAGTCGGCGAACCCCGAGGTGAACGGCAGGTCCATCTCCCACGGCAGCTCGATCTTCACCGAGCCCGCCCCGGTGTTTGCACGCACGGTGGCGTTCTTGGTGACGTTGCCGTCGAGCAGGAGATCAGCGGCGTCCGTGGCCGACTCGCCCACCTGCTGCGCGCGGGCGGCCGCAAAGGCAGCGTAGTTCACGTAGTGCGTGCTCCCGAACAGGAACGCGAGTTCCACGATGAGGAACAAAGCCGCGAAGATGACCGGGATCATGATCGCGAACTCGACCGTGCTCTGGCCGCGGCGGGACATCATCGCGCCTCCGCTCGCCTCCCTTGCACAGCGCGTGCCGGGCGCGCGATCCGCCTCTGGGGCGGATGGTAGGTCAGAGTGGGGCGCCGTTGCCCCGCTCCGTCCGCGGCAGGCGCGCCGCACCGGGGCTCCGATGCGGCGCACCGACACCGGCTACTCCCGGCGCCGGAAGGCGAGCGCGAGCGCGGCGCCTGCGAGCATGAGGGCCCCCGTGGGGCCCCCGCCGGTGGACGAGCAGCCGCCCGCGTTGATGATGGCCTTGGTGAACGGGTCGTAGATCTCGGTGTTCTCGTCCCACACCGAGATGCCGCCGAACGCCCAGTCCTGGTTCGCGTCCTCGTCGTAGATGACGGCGTAGATCTTGTACTTCCGGCCGGAGCCGGCGGTGTCGCCCGTGATCTCGGGCGCCGTGTAGTTCACGACCTGCGCGTACTTGTTGTCGATCGTGCCGCCACCATCTTCGAGGCTCCATTCGAAGGTGATCGTGTCCTGGTCCGCGTCGAACACCGTCACGTCCATCGTGACGACTTCGAACTCGTGGCAGGCGCTCTGCTCCATGCGGATGACGTTGCCGACGATGACCGGGACCGACTCGGTGGACTCGCAGCCGTCCGCGCTGTCGTAGAGACCGTCGCAGTCGTTGTCTTCGCGGTCGCAGATCTCGACGGCGGTGGGGTTGATCGTGACATCCTCGTCGTCACAATCGCCGTTGACCTCGGCGTAGCCGTCCCCGTCGTCGTCGGACAGGTCGGTGCCTTCGTCGATGGTGCCGTCACAGTCGTTGTCCATGCCGTCTCCGCGCTCGGGGGCGAGCGGGAAGACCTCGTCGGTGTAGTCGTTGCAGTCCCCGTCTGCCTCGGAGAAGCCGTCCTCATCGTCGTCGGAGCCGTCGGTGCCTTCGTCGATGTCGCCGTCGCAGTCGTTGTCCTCGCCGTCGAACACCTCCGCCGCGTTGGGGTAGGAGAGGATGTTCGCGTCGTCACAGTCGGCCGGCTCGGAGGCGACGCCGTAGCCGTCTCCATCGTCGTCGTCCGCCGGGTAGTCGGAATTGACGACCAGCGAGACAGACGCGTACGCGCTGGTGTCGCTGCCGTCGGTGACCGTGACGGTGAGGGTGTCGACGCCGGCCTGGAGGTCATCGGCCGGGATCTCGACGTAGACGTGGCCGGAGTCGTCGCTCGCGGCGCAGTTGGCGACCGACGCCTCGGCGAGCAGGCTCTTGACTTTGCAGACCAGCGACGTTGCCGGCTGGTTCTCGTCGAAGATGTTGAGCTCGAGCATGAGCGGGCGGATGGTGGAGTAGCGGTAGCCGTTCTCCGGCGATCGCACGAACACGGTCGGGGGCACGTTCTGCGGATCGTCGCCGGAGTTGCCCCGGATCGAGACGGTGACCTCGGGGTTGGCGGGGTCGTCGGTGTAGACGGTGAGCGAGCAGAACTCGGCGTCCGTGTCGGTCGGGAGGAAGGTCACCTCGACCAGCGTGGTGTCCCCGCCCTCGAGCAACAGGTCGGCGCCGAAGGTGGCCTGCACGTCGAACACGGCGAGGTCGCACGAGTCGGAGGGCTGCACGCCGAGCACGGTCACGTCCCCGTCGCCCACGTTCGCGATCTCGATGCGGGCCGGCGACTCCTCATCCGCGGCGTCCGGGTGGACGAAGCCGAAGTCGAAGGAACGGGGCCGGACGACGAGGGCCCCCTGCTGGAACTCGGACTCGCCGTGCAGGTAGACCACCTGGCTCGTGTGGACCTTGTCCTCCGTGAAGTCGGGGAGGTACTGGCCCTCGTCCTCTTCCTTCTCGGTTAGCGCGGTGCCCACGCTCTCCACGATGAGCGCGTCGTACGCGTCCCCCTGGGCCGTGGGGGTGTAGGTGACCGTGAGGGGGATCTGGCAGCCCGGCTCGAGCAGGAACAGCGCGCCCTCGAGGACCTCCTCGTCCGGTTCTTCGATGTCGGTGTCGACCGGCCCGCCGGTGTCGAGATCGACGCCCTTGGCGCCAGCCTCCGCGTCCGTATCCGCCTCGACGTCCTCGACGTCGCCCGCACACTCGATGCCCTCGATGTCGTACGCCACGGTGTAGGGCGAATCAAGCTCGGGGATCTCCTTGCCGCGCTCCCCGATGTAGACCGCACCGACGCCCATCGTCATGCCGCCCTCGTTCCCGAGGAGGATGGTCCGCTCGACGCTACCGCCCCATTCGGCCGAGCCGAACTCCATCGACGCCTGGCCGAGGGTCATGATCGGGTACTTGAACTCCAGGTACTCCGGACCGTTCGACGTGCAACCGGTCAGCATTCCGAGCGGAAGGGTGAGAGCGAGCAGCACCGACTTGGACATTCCGACTCCGGGAGAGCGTCGCGATCGAGAAGAGACGTTGCCCCAATGAACGAGCAGCGCCTGCGAAGGGTAGCCGGGGCTCCACACGGGTGTCAACGAATCATCAAGATCTGCAACGGCCGTGTCGTGGATCCGGACGCACGTGCTGCGCGCTAGAGCAGGTGCCCGCTCTTGTCCCGCTTCGTCGCGAGGTAGCCGAGGTTGTGCGTGTTCGCCTCGGTGAGGAGGGGGATGTGCCCCGACACCGGAATGCCGGCGCGGCGCAGCCCCGCCAGCTTGGCCGGGTTGTTGGTCAAGAGACGGACCGAGCGGATCCCGAGCTGCCGGATGACCTCCGCGGCGATGTCGTACCGCCGCAAGTCGTCGGGAAAGCCCAGCGCGAGGTTGGCCTCGACCGTGTCCATCCCGGCGTCCTGAAGGGCGTACGCACGGATCTTGTTGGCGAGGCCGATGCCACGGCCTTCCTGGGGCAGGTACAACACGGCGCCCCGCTCGGCGGCGCCCACGTACGTCAACGCGGCCTCGAGCTGGTCGCGGCAGTCGCACTTCCAACTCCCCATCACGTCGCCCGTGAAGCACTCCGAGTGGAGACGCACGGGCACGTCCTCGGCACCGTCGAGCTCGCCTCTCGCCATCACGCCGTAGTCGTTCCCGTCGGTGGCACACTCGAACGCCAGGACGCGGAAATCTCCATACCGGCTCGGCAGCCGGGCCTCGGCCGCGAAGTGAACGAGCGGACGGGAGGCCGGGGCGACCCGAGGGGTGTGACGAGCCGCGCTATCCATTGCGCCTCCTGGACTGCCGGAGGCAGCCCCGTGGGTATTTCCCTTCTCGGCGCCGGGCGCCGACGGCCACGAGATGTGCCGCTCCGGATCGTCGTCCGGCCAATAGGACACAAACTGAACCGACGGCCCCTCCCCCGTCAACCTCCGCCCAACGCCGTGCTCGGGGGGGCGTGACGCAGGCTACCGTGCGAAGCCAACGCAGCAAAAACGCGATGGCCCCCGCCCCGGATGAACCGAAGCGGGGGCCGCGCAGAGACGCTTAGTTGTTGAGCGCTTCCTTGAGGCCCTTGCCCGCGCGGAACACCGGGATCCGACGGGACGGAACCTGGATCTCGGCGCCGTTCTTGGGGTTGTGACCCTTGAACTGGCGGCGCTGCGACACCGTGAAGGTGCCGAAGTCGGAGATGGTCACCTTCTCGCCCTTGGTGAGGGCGTCCTGGACGGTGTCCATGATGATGTTCACGTACAGGGCGGCGCGGATCTTGGGGATGCCTGCCTTGACGGAGAGCTGCTCGGTAAGGTCTGCCTTGTTCACGGAGAACTCCTTTCTCGGGGGTGAGAACATGTAATTGTTGAGAATCTCGAAGATCGGCACTCTTCAGCTTCTGCTTCAGGCCACTCGGGCACCCCCGCCCGCGGCCCCGGAAAGGTCAGAGAGGACTTCCCTTCCCGGCGCACAATAAATAGCCGGAAGACCCTAAAGTCGCCAACGACGAAAGCCCCGTTTTTTCACTTTGTAGACGAATCCAAAATTCCCATATTCTCCAGGAGCGCGCGCGACGTCTCCACGTTGCGCTCGGCCTGCGACTGCAACAGCGGCGAGAGCAGCGTCGAAGGGGGCTCATCCTCGGCGGACAAGCCACGATAGCGCCCATTGGTCCGTCGGCATCCGCTGGGAAGCCGAGCGAAGGAGGCGCCGGCCGACCGTCACCGAGCCGAGGAGGCCCCGCCCCGAGGCGGGTTGAGCCAGCCGCCGCGCATCTGGAGAGCCCGCGGCACCGAGGTGATCCGCACCGGTCCCACGGGGAGGCTCTCCCCGTCTCCCTCCAGCGGGATCTCCGTTCCCACCCGCACGGACGTGACGCGTATCCGGCGAACTTCGGGGTGCTCGCCGAGACGCCCGTTGTAGACGAAGGGCAGGAGCCGGACCGACTTGGCAAGGCCGAAGGGCGGAATGATGGTCAGCTCGAAGACGCCGTCCGCCATCGAGCCGCCCTTGCCGACCCACATGCCCGCGCCGCAGTAGTGCCCGTTCGCGCAGAACGCCGCGAACGTGTCGAGCTCGGCCTCCCCCGGGCCGTCCGGGCCGTCCCAGGACCACGCCACGCGCCGCGCCTCGAACCCCGCGAGCGCGCCGAGCACGGCGCCCAGGAAGGTGATCGTTCCCCCGAAGCGCTTGCTCGATGCGTTGGCGCGACGGCAGACATCCGCGTTCGCGCCGATGCCGGCCACATTGACAAACGCGCGGGTTGAACCGTCGTCCCACGTGTAGAGGCCGACGTCGAGGGGGAGCGTCATGCCCGTGCCGAGCATCCAGTACGCCCGATCGACGGCCCGCGGCACCTCGAGACTGCGCACGAGATCCCCGCCGGTGCCGAACGGGATGACGCCGAACACGAGCTTCGGCTTCACCGGCACGCCGCCGGGAACGAGCCCGTTGACGACCTCGCTGCAGGTGCCGTCCCCTCCGAGCGCGGCGACGATGTCGGCCTCCCCCGCCGCGGCGGCCGCGAGCTCGGCCGCGTGGCCCGGCCCCTCGGTCCAGCGAACTTCGACCTGCGCAAACGCGCGGTCCGCCGCTCGCTCCACGAGGTCGCGGTTCGCGCCTGCTCGGCCGCCGCCCGCCCGTGGATTGGCGATGACGATCAGCCGCTCGCCTCGGTTCTGGCTGCCGGAGGAGTCCGAGGAGGAGGGAGTGTCAGACATCCGTACATCCGAGGAAATCGGTGGGGCCGACCATCCGCGCACCGTGGGCGCGCAGCCAGCAGGCGCACTCTTCGTCCGCGCAGCTCATGAGGACACCGGCGAACAGGCGAACGTTCTCCTCGGCGACGCTCCGCGCCGCTTCGGGTTCGCGGTCCGGAAATCCTTCGCGCCGGCCGCAACAGGCGAGCTGGCCCGGTCCCGGCATCGGCCCGGGATGACAGGGATGAAACACCACACCCGCTTCCGGCGGCGGGACGCGACGGACACGGAGGCCCGCTGTGCGCGCGACCTCTTCGACCGCGCCAGACGCGGTGACCAGCTCGCGACCGGCAAAGTGCGCTGCGACGGCTTCGAGCACGCCCGGGTGCCCGAGGCGCCAGGCGGCATGCCCGAGGCTGTCCTTCGTGCGGACCACCGCCACCGGCGCGCCGACGCTCTCGCTCCACCAGGCCGACCAGTCCCCGGTCCCGGTCAGGACGCAGACGCTCAACGCGCTGCCCTCGATGGGCGCGAGGACGCTGGGCGCCGGCGGCGAAAGCTGCGGCGCACGCCAGCCGGCCAGGCGCTCGCTGACGGGGACGTGCACCTTGCAATGGGCCGTGCAGGCGCCACATCCGAGGCACAGCGATGTCCCCGCCAGGGCATCGGCGGGAGAGAGCGCGCCCTGCTCCCGCAGGAGCGGCACCCCCATCATCGAGGCGGCCGTGGCGGCCTCAGCGCCCGTGGCGACGGCCACGGGGCACACGTGACGACACAGGCGCGGGCAGTAGGCACAGGTGGTGAAGTCGGCTGCGTTCACGTGCGGACACCCGCGAGATCCGACGAACCCTCGACGAGCCGAAGGGCGAGGGACGCCAGATCGGCCGCCGCCGGGCCGCGAAACTCGACCGTTGCGCCGAGATCACGTGCGGGCCGAAGGTCCGCCGCGAGACACACGTTCGCCGGCACCTGGACGCGACACACCAGCTCGTCCCGACGGACCACGGGGACCGTGAGCGTCTCGTAGGTGTCGGGCGGCAGCGCCTCGCGTGGGTCGGGCCCGGCGCTGCTCCGCGGCACTGCGACGAAGACGGCGCGTCGCCCGTCGAGCCGTGCGCTGGCACCGAGGACGCGCGACTCCCACGGCCGGCGGGGCGCACCGACGCTCGCCGCGAGCGACGCGGGGGATGGAAACCGGAGCTCCCACCCTTCGGCCGCGAGCCACGCGTCGCGTGCGGCGGCCGGCTGTTGCGCGTCGAGGGTGGCGATCTGGGAGATCGGATCGACTCCAAGCGGCGGCGCGGCGGGCTCCGGCACCTCGACGACCGGAAAGAGCCGGCCCGGATTCAAGATGCCCGCGGGATCGAGCCGGGCCTTGAGCGCGTGGAAGCGAGGGGAGATCCCGGCGAGTTCTCGCGCCGCGGCCGCCATCTTGAGCTGGCCGACACCATGATGGTGCGCCACGGTTCCGCCGGCCTCCGCGGCCGCGGCCAGCGCGTCGCGCCAGGTCGCGTCGTAGACCTCGAGGCGCCCGACGCCCGCGAAGCTGAAGTAGATGCTGCATCCCTCGCGGTACACGTGCGAAAAATGAGCCATCACGAGCGTATGGCGACCGAGGGCCGCCCGCACGCCGTCGTAGAGCGCGGGCAGGCGCGACCAGGTCGTCGCGACCTCCATGGTGTCGGCGAAGCCTCCCCGCTCGAAGATGGGCGCCGATTTGTAGCTGACCTCGTGCCGGTGGGCGTACCAGTGCTCTCCAAGCTCCTCTCCGAGCGGCTCCCCGGCGGAGAGCAGCGCGGCGCCGTGGGCGGCCAGCACATCGATCACATCACGCTGGCCCTCCCACCCGGCGATCAGCACGCAACCGGACGAGATGCCCTGCGCGAGCGCGTTCAAGAGCCGCGGCAAGGCGAGCGGAAGGCTCAACAGGTGCGAGCGTAGCGCTGGCACCGACTCGGCCGCCTTCCGGATCTCGTGCAGCCACCCCGCCCCCGCCTTGGCCTTCGTCGCGCTCCCCTTCCCCGCGATCCGCGTATCCACCGGATCGTAGAGGCGAAGCACCGCGGGATGCAGGTCTGCCTGCAGGAGCGCGCGCATCGCCTCCCAGGCGGCCTCCACCGTCGGAAAGCGCCACGCGGCGAAGCGTCGCGCGGTCGGCACCGGCACCGTGCGCACCAGGAGCTCGCTGATGATGCCGAGGCTGCCCTCGGCCCCCATCACCCAGGGCCCCAGGTCCTCTCCCTGCGCCCACACACCGGTGCCGAAGCGCCCCGCCGGAGCCACCACCTGCATCCCGAGGACCATGTCCTCGAACTTCCCGTACTTGCTCGAGAACTGACCCGCGGAGCGCGAAGCCGCCCAGCCTCCGACGGTGGAACACCAGATGGACGACGGGCTGTGGCGGGTAGCCCGGCCCGCGCGCTCGAGGGTGTCCTCGAGGTGTTGCCCGAGGACGCCCGGCTGGCAAATGACGGTGTCGCCTTCGATGGCCCCGATGCGGTTCATCCGCTTCAGGTCGACCACCAGGGAGCCCGAGCGGCCAGCCGCCGCCCCGCACACGCCACTCCCCGCGCCGTAGGGCACGATCGCGACGCCCTCCGCCTCGGCCCAGGCGAGGCACGCCGCGATCTCCTCCGCGTTCCGCGGCCACGCCACGGCCTCGGGCGAGGGCGGCAACGGGCCCGCGCCGGCGAGCGCGAGCGTGCCGCGCGGCCAGAGGTCTCGCGCATGGGCGATGCGCTCGGCGGCATCCACCGAGACGGCCACGACGCTGCGAAGGCGGTCCAAATTCACGGCGGCGTTCTATCCGAACGAGGTCGTGGGTCACGGCCGACAGGTCGAAATGGGAGGCGCGGCCCAAAAAGAAGCGAGGCGCCCGGGGGTCCGGGCGCCTGCTCGCGGTGAGGAGGGCGGGGGGTACTCGCCAGCCTCGGGCCGTCGCGTCTCCGGCAACTTGAGAAGCAAGTTCCGGGCCAGAAATGCCCGGACCGGGTCAAACTGTACTGTACACAGGCACTTGGGACCGCTGACGGGTCTCGAACGAGGGCCGAGCGACCAGGTTCAGGACATGCGTGTCGCGGCGGCCGGCGCCAGGCCCTTCTCGGCCAGCCAGGCAGCGAGCCGGTCGGCCATCTCCCACGGCCGCTCTTCGGGGTGAACGTGCTGGCCGCCGGGCACCGATCGATGCTCCGCGCCGGGCAGCGCGGCCTCCAGGAACGCCGCTTCTTCCGCTGGATAGAGAGGATCTGCGTCCCCCCACAAGAGCAGCACGGGACACTTCAGGGCCGTGGCGTCGGGAAGCGTGCGGAGGCTCCCGAGATAGCTCGCGACGGCCGCCCGCCCCGCCCCGCTGGCCACAAGCGGGCCGCAAAGCGCGGCGACGGTGTCGCGGTCCATGACGTAGGGGTTCACCGCGGCCCGGCGGAGGCCGGCCGAGGACGCCAACCACCCCAGCCAGGGGCGCGGCAGGAGCACCGAGCGCTGGGCCACCGCGGCCCCGCCCCGCGTCGCGCAGAGGCCCGCCAAGGCCCGTGCGAAGGGGTCCAGGCGGCGGACAGGCCCGTTCGAGAGCACCAACGCAGCCGGCGGGGTCATCAGCGCTGCGGCGATCGCGGCGGGGACCGCGAGGCCGTGCCCGACGAGCACCGTGGGCGCGCGTTGCAGCTGCTCGGCGATCACCTGTGCGCGCTCGGCCCACCCGTGGCCGGACGCGTGGCTGTCGATGACCGAGTGGGCCTCGCCATGTCCGAGCCGCTCGAGCACATGTTCGTAGAGCTCGAGGCCGAACGGGGGGCCCGAGTAGAACAGGACGGACGGTGTGCCGCCTACACGGAGGGGGCTCGTCAAGGCCGCACCGAGGCGAGGGAAGAAGGCGGAACGTGGTCGAAGCGGGGGAGGTGCATTAGGTGCCGTGGATCGTGGCTGGGTCCAGGCGTGTATGACCTGATCGTTGAAGACGCTACCGTTGTGAGCTCGAGTGGGCGCGCGGTGGCTGATGTATGCGTGGAAGACGGGCGGATCGTCTACGTCGGGCCTCGCCCAGCTGGGCCGGCGCGTCGAAAAACCCCCGCCATCGGCAAGTTCTTGATCCCGGGGATCATCGACACGCACGTCCACTTCCGGTCTCCGGGGCATCCGCACAAAGAAGATTGGGAGTCCGGAACACGCGCGGCCGTGTCCGGCGGGGTCACCACCGTGTGCGACATGCCCAACACGTCGCCTCCGACGCTGTCGCGGGCCCTCTGGGAGCAGAAGCGCGCCTTGGCCATGGCGGCCTCTCGGGCGAACTACGGCTTGTGGGTGGGCGCGGCGGCCGACAACTTCGATGAGCTCAATGAGCTCATGGACAGCGGTGACGCCTGCGGCATCAAGGTGTTCATGGGCGCCTCCACCGGCCCCCTGCTGGTGGACGACGCGACGCTCCTCCGTGTCTTCGCCGAGACCAGGGGCCTTCTGGGCGTACACGCGGAAGACGAAGCGCTGCTCGTCGGCGCACGCGAGCGCTTCGCCGGAAATCCGACCCCCGAGCACAACGAGGTGCGCCCGCCCGCCGCCGCCGCCGCCGCCGTGAAACGGCTGGTCGAGCTCTCGCGCGCCCACAAGCGGCCTGTCCACGTGTGCCACGTCTCGACCTCCGCGGAGCTTGCGGTGCTCGAGGACGTGCGCGGGATCGTGCCCATCACCACCGAAGCCTCGCCCCACCATCTGTGGCTCTCCACCGAGTCTGGGCAGGGCAACTTCACGAAGTGCAACCCGCCGATTCGGGACGAGGTGGACCGGCGCGCGCTGTGGACCGCGGTGCGGCGCAACCGGATCGACACCATCGGCAGCGACCACGCGCCGCACACGCGCGAGGAAAAGCTACTCCCCTACTGGGACGCCCCCTCCGGCATCCCCGGCGTCGAGACCACGTTCCCGCTCCTGATCGCCGCCATCCGCCAGGGCCGCCTCTCGATCGAGCGAATGGTGCAGCTCTGCGCCGAGGCCCCCGCGCAGATCTTCGGCTTCCACCGGAAGGGGTGGGTCAAGGCCGGGTACGACGCGGACTTCGCCCTCTTCACCGAAGTCGACCTCGTGAAGCTCGCGGCCACCGATCTCCTCACGCGTGTCGGATGGAGCCCGTTCGTCGGCCAGAAGGTCGGTTTGAAGCCCGAGCAAGTGTATGTAGGCGGTCGGCTCGTGGCCCAGCGCGGCCGCATCGTGGACGACGACGTGCGTGGCTCTCTCGTCCGCCCTGGGGACGCCCGGTAGGGACACACGAGTGCGAGAGGGGGCTCACCCCCCTCCCGCCGCGCCCGAAGCCCCGGTGGAGCCGAGCGGGACGAACGTCCCGCCCGGACTGGTCCCGGCCGCACGCCCCGACGAGTAATCCGGAGCTCCGAGCGCAAACTCGTGGTTCTTTACGCCTCCGCCACGACGCTCCAATTGACCCGCGTGGGCGACAGGGCCCGCTCGAGTTGCCGCAGCATGGAGGGGTTGGCCTCCAGGTGCTCGATGACCTTCTCCCGGCCCTGCCCGAGCTTCACGTCGCCGAACGAGTACCAGGATCCGGAGCGCGTGATCGCCCCCTGGGACTCCGCCATCTCGACGATCTCGCCGCAGCGGTTCACGCCGCGCCCGAAGAGGATGTCGAACTCGACCTGGCGGAACGGCGGCGCGAGCTTGTTCTTCACCACCTTCACCTTCGTGCGGTTGCCGATGGCCTCCTCGCCCTTCTTCACCGAGCCGATGCGCCGGACGTCCAGCCGCACGGACGCGTAGTACTTGAGGGCGTTCCCGCCGGTGGTGACCTCGGAGGGGCCGAACATCACGCCGATCTTCTGTCGGATCTGGTTGATGAAGATGAGCGTGGTGTTGCTCTTGCTCACGACGTTCGTGAGCTTCCGCATCGCCTTGGACATCATGCGGGCCTGGAGGCCGACCTGCAGATCTCCCATGTTGCCTTCGATCTCGTCCTTGGGGACGAGCGCCGCGACCGAGTCGACCACGATGAGATCGATGGTGCCTGAGCGGATGAGGGTCTCGACGATGTCGAGGGCCTGCTCCCCGTTGTCCGGTTGCGACAGGATGAGCTCCGGGAGCCGGACACCCAGCGCCGCTGCGTAGGTCGGATCGAGCGCGTGTTCGGCGTCGATGAAGGCCGTAGTCCCACCAGCGGCCTGCATCTCCGCCATCGCATGCAGGGTGAGCGTCGTCTTGCCGCTCGCCTCGGGCCCGTAGATCTCGATGATGCGGCCACGAGGATAGCCACCGATACCGAGGGCGAGGTCGAGGCCCAGGGAGCCGGTTGGGGTGACCGCCACGGGCTCGGCCGGCCCATCGAGGCGCATGACCGAGCCCTTTCCGTGTTGCTTCTCGATCGCGACGAGGGCGGCGTTCAGCGCGGCCTGGCGGTTGGTGTCATTGGGGATCAACATCGACTACTCCTGTGCAGACTCCAGACTTGCGGCTGGAGCAATCCGAGCGCACCCCACGAGCTCGGGCCGCACCATGCGGCCTCCGTCTCGGGACGTGGGCCACGGAAGATCGGGGAAGGGTTCGCGCGCGGACGACGAACCGATCGCCCTCCGCTGCGTTGGGAGGAAGGGCGTTCACGGGGATCTCGGTCAGCTGGACATCGTTCCATTCCAGCACTGCATAGGGGCCCTCGATCCGGTCGATCGTGACGACGGTGCCGAGGGAGAAGAGCGTGAGGATCACGAGGCACCTCGCTCGTCCACGTCGCACCGCAAGCCGATCGCCCGCGCCACATGACGGATACGCACCCGGGGGTCGCCCTCGAGATCCGCGAGCGTGCGGGCAACCTTGAGCAGGCGGCGCCCGACCCGCGCGCTGCCCGAGCCCACCTCGAGGTGAGTCTGCAACAGGGCAAGCGCAGACGACTCCGCTTGCGCCGCCTCCTGGACCTGCTCCGCACGAACCTCGGCGTTGCAGGTGGCGGTGTCGCCGTATCGTGCGCGCTGGCGCTCCCGCGCACGCTCCACCCGTTCACGCACGGCCGCGCTGGTCTCGCCCTCTGCGTCCCCGAGAAGGTCCGCAGGGCGGATCGGGAGCAGCTCGATGCGCAGATCGATTCGATCGATGAGTGGGCCGGAGAGGCGGGCGCGATAGCGCTCTCGCGCGGCTTCCGGGCACACGCACGGACGGGTCGGATGACCGTGGTTGCCACACGGGCACGGGTTGGCAGCGGCGATCAACGAGAAGGCAGCGGGTAGAACAACCCGCCCGCTCGCTCGCGCGAGCACGACGCGGCGGTCTTCGAGCGGCCCACGCAGGACCTCCCGGGCCCCGCGCGGAAATTCCGGGAACTCGTCGAGGAACAGGACGCCGTTGTGCGCCAGAGTCACCTCACCGGGCCTCAGGCTGGCCCCGCCAACCAGCCCCGCGGCGGAGATGGAATGGTGCGGCGCCCGAAAGGGTCGCACCGTCAACGCGCCGGCATCGGGCGCATGGAGCCCAGCGACGGAATGGATGCGCGTGCACTCCAACGCCTCCACGAGGGTCATGCGCGGCAGGATGGTAGGGAGTCGAGCGGCCAACATCGTCTTGCCACAGCCGGGCGGGCCCTCGAGGAAGAGGTTGTGGCCGCCGGCGGCCGCCACCTCCAGCGCCTCGCGCGCTCCGGCCTGTCCTCGGAGGTCGCGCAAGTCCGCCGCGAAGGCGGGCGGACCACATTCGCGGGGAACCGCGATCGGCAACTCGCCCTTCTCGTCGAGGAACGCGGCCACCTCCGCCAACGTGCTCGCCGCACGCACCTCGATGCCCTCGACAAGCGCCGCCTCTGGGCCGCACGCCGCGGGAACGATCACGCCCGCGAACCCCTCCGCCCGCGCCAGCCAGGCGAAGGCCAACGTCCCTCGGACCGGGCGGAGTTCGCCGGAGAGCGAGAGCTCGCCGACGAAAAGGTAACGAGCGGCTCGGCTGGACTTCACCTGCCGGGCTTCGACCAGGATTCCCACGGCAATCGGAAGATCGAAGGCCGTCCCGTCTTTGCGCAGGTCCGCGGGGGCGAGAGCCACCACGACCCTCTGCCGCGGAAACTCGAACCCGCTCGCAACGATGGCGGAGCGCACCCGATCAGCACTTTCGCGAACAGACGGGGCCGGGAGCCCCACCATCACCACTTGCGGAAGGCGCCGCAGCAGGTCGACCTCAACCCCCACCCGCACCGCGTCCACCCCCGCCAGGGTCGCTCCGTACACTACGCTCGGCATGTGCCCGTTCTCCAGTCGAACGGGCCCTGTTCACGATGCGTGCCAGCCGTAAGTGGCTGAAATTGCGCCACCACGAGACGTTCCCAGTTGACGACTGTCAGCCCGGTGACGGACGTTCGTCAGCGGCGAAGCGTCAAGGGGGGTGGCCAAATTTGGCAATTCACGACCCAGGGCAAAAACGAAACAGCCCTCATCAGCGTCAGCTGATGAGGGCTATTTGTATAAGGCGGCCGGCAGTTACCTACTCTCCCACAGCGTTGCCGCTGCAGTAC
>JAZKFH010000006.1:0-8475 GCA_040386535.1 Myxococcota bacterium
CGGGCCGCGCGGGCGCTGGAGGGGTCCGATCCGTGCATTCAGGGGAGCATGGGCTCAAAATTGCGGCGTTCGCAGGGGAATGACTTCGGCTTCCGGGTGCTCGACGCAGGGGGCCCTTGCCGATCACCGTTCGCGGTGGGGACGTGAGCGTCGCGGTTGCCCGCACCGGGCGGCGAAAGGGGTCATGCCCCCGCGAGCGCGTCTTTTCCGGAATCATGCCCTGGTGGATGCACGTCCGGGCGGTCGGCCCGGCGAACTCTCGGCGTTTGCCCGTGCGCGTTCGGGCCGCGCGGGCGCCCGAGGGGTCGGATCCGTGCATTCAGGGGGGCATGGGCTCGAAATTGCGGCGTTCGCAGGGGCATGACTCCGCTCGAAGTCCCCCCGCGCCAAGGGCGCGGAGGGCAGCCGCCTCGGGCGGCTGGTCCGGCCGGGCGGGCGGGCGCGCCCCAACGCTCGTCCGAAGCCGCTTCGCCCGGCCGAATCATGCCCTGGTGGATGCACGTCCAGCCGGTCGGCCCGGCGAACTCTCGTCGTTTGCCCGTGCGCGTTCGGGCCGCGCGGGCGCTGGAGGGGTCCGATCCGTGCATTCAGGGGAGCATGGGCTCAAAATTGCGGCGTTCGCAGGGGAATGACTTCGGCTTCCGGGTGCTCGACGCAGGGGGCCCTTGCCGATCACCGTTCGCGGTGGGGACGTGAGCGTCGCGGTTGCCCGCACCGGGCGGCGAAAGGGGTCATGCCCCCGCGAGCGCGTCTTTTCCGGAATCATGCCCTGGTGGATGCACGTCCGGGCGGTCGGCCCGGCGAACTCTCGGCGTTTGCCCGTGCGCGTTCGGGCCGCGCGGGCGCCCGAGGGGTCGGATCCGTGCATTCAGGGGGGCATGGGCTCGAAATTGCGGCGTTCGCAGGGGCATGACTCCGCTCGAAGTCCCCCCGCGCCAAGGGCGCGGAGGGCAGCCGCCTCGGGCGGCTGGTCCGGCCGGGCGGGCGGGCGCGCCCCAACGCTCGTCCGATGCCGCTTCGCCCGGCCGACCAAGCGGCTCCGCCGCGCGCCCGCAGCCGACCTGCCCCGCGCCCGGGCGGGGGCGCCCACAAGCGGAGGCCCCCACGCACGGGGCGCCCCTACCGAGCCCTACCCGCCCCACCGCCGGGGTTGGCTCGCAGCACCGTACGCCCCTCCGTCCCCTTGCGGCAGACCTACGCTTTCGCCCCCTTCCGGTGGCGCCGCGCGCCCGCAGCCCGCCCGCCCCGCGCCCGCGCGGAGGCGCCCCAAGCTACGCAGGCCAACGCCCCTCAACTCTTGATGAAGTCCATCAGCTCATCATCCTCGGCGTCCACATCCACGCCGAACTCGTCCTTCAACAGGTCGCGCAGCTCGGGCGAGAGGGTGTCCTCGCCGAGGTCCTCCGCGAGCGCCTGGGCGACGGTGCGCTTGGCGCCGCAGCCGACGACGGCGGGCGGCTCGGGGCGCACCCAGGGGAAGGCGCGCGCCAGCCGGGCGATCTCCTTGAGGCCGAGGGCGGCGCCGGCGCAGTCGGATTCGACGGGGAGGCGACCGTCGGCATGCAGGAACGCGTGGAGGCCGCGGCGACGGTCGACACCGAGCCAGTAGACGCAGGAGGCGTGATCGTCCAGGTCGGCCATGCAGCGGACGAGCGTGCCCGGCGGAAGGGGCACGGGGCCCGCAACTTCGGCCTCCCACGCGCCGATCGTGCCCGCGGGGGCGACCACGGCGGGGCCGAGGGGCTTGTCGTCCTCGCCCCACAGGCCGACCGTGAGCCCGCGTGGAACGAGCCCGGGCGGAAGATCCACCCGCACCCGCCAGCGGCCCGCCGAGCGGCCGAGGAACGTCAACTTGAGGTCCATCCACGGTCTCCGGAGGACGTATACTCACCGTTCGGCGCGAGTCCATTCTGGACCCTCCGGGAGCGTGTTGATGTGGGTTGTATTGTTGGTTTCCGCCTGTTCGACGCCCCCCGTCCCCCCGCCGCCCGCGGCGCCGCCCCCCGAACCCGCCGTCGAAGCCGCGCCGGTCCCCGACGCCCCTGCCGCGCCCGCGCGCCCGCCCCGTGACCTGCCGCCCGCGATCAACGCCGTCACGATCGCCCCCACCGAGGTGCGCGTGGCCGACCCGCTCCGGGCCAGCGTCGTCGCGGTCGACGCCGAGGGCGCCCGCCTCGATCTCGACTACGAGTGGCTGATCAACGACGTCCGCGTGCTCGAGGTCTCCGGCGAGCGCCTCGCCGCGGGGCGCCACGCGAAGGGCGACAAGATCCGCGTGCGCGTGACCGCGGACGACGGCGCCAACGAGGTCGCCTTCTTGAGCGAGCCCGTGGTGGTCCTCAACACCGCGCCGCTGTTCACCACCGGCGCCGCCGACATGAAGCGTGTGGACGGCTTCACCTTCACCGCGTCCGACGCCGACGGTGACCCGCTGACCTGGCGGCTCGAAGGCGCGCCCGCCGGCATGAGCCTCTCGCCGAAGGGCAAGCTCGCCTACACCGGCACCGCGGACGAGCCCGGCGGGACCTACACCGTGGCGGTGTTCGTCGAGGACGGCGAGGCCTGGGCCAAGTTCGTGTTCCCGCTGACCGTGACGCCGGGGAGCAAGGCGCCGGCGGCCAAGAAGTAGCCGATCACGCTGTCAGATCGGCAACGCCGCCAACAGCCGCGCCACTTCGCCCTCGATGTCGCGCTCACCGTCCAACGTGAGCGTCGCGTGCGCCGCCGAGGGCTCCACGAAGGCCTCGTGCATCGGGCGCACGGTCGCCAGGTACTGCACGAGCACGCTCTCCAGGCTCCGGCCGCGCTCCAGGATGTCGCGGCGCACGCGGCGGATGAGCCGCACGTCGGCCGCGGCGTGCACGAACACGCACAGGTCGAACCGCGCGCGCAGGGCCGGCTCGGCGAGCACCAGGATGCCCTCGACGACGAGCAGGGCCCCGGGCGCGAGGCGGTCGGTCGTCGCGAGGCGCCTGTGCGTCGGAAAATCGTAGGTCGGCAGGTCGACCGCGGCGCCCGCCCGCAGGCGGTCGAGATCGTCTACGAGCCGCGCGGTGTCGAGGCTCTCGGGGTGGTCGAAGTTCGTGGAGGCGTCCGCGTCGTGGTAGTAGCGGTCGTGCGTCACGAGCGCGGCGCCGGTGCGCGCGGCCACGAGCTCGGCCAGCGTGGTCTTGCCGGACGCGGTGCCGCCCGCGATGCCGACGACGAAGGGCCGGCCCATCAGGGCAGCTCGCGCGCGGGGAGCACGCGGACCGTGGCGTCGACGCGGCCGCCGGCGTGCACCTCGAGCGACGGGGTCTCCACCGTGCCCTTGAGCATGCCCGTGGCTTCGAGGACCAGGCGGTCCCGCGCGCGGATGTTGCCCGAGGCGAGGCCCGACACGATGAGCACCGCGGCGTCGATCTCGCCGTCGATGACGCCGGGCTCGCCGATCTCCAGCGTGTCCTCGGTGAAGATCTTGCCCTTGAACGTGCCGTCTACCCGCACGCGGCCCTCGAAGGACAGATCGCCCCCGAACTGGGCACCACGCCCGAGGAGGGCAGCCAGGGGGCGCTCGGGGGCCTTCTTCATCCCCGCAGTTTACCCACGAGACGGTCGAGCTCGTCGGCGTCCGTGTAGTCGATCACGATGCGGCCGCCGCCCGCGGCGCGCGGCTTGAGGACCACGCGGCTGCCGAGCGAGCGGGTGAGCTGGTCCCCGAGGCGCGTCACGCCGCGATCGGGCTTCTTCGAGGGCGGCGGCGCCTTCTTGAGGCTCCGCACGAGCTGCTCGGTGGCGCGCACGGAGAGCTCGCGGGTGACCACGGTCGCGAGCGCCACGGCGAACGCCTCGGCGTCCTCTACCGGCAACAACGCGCGGGCGTGGCCGGCGCTGATGCGGTGCTCCTTGAGCGCGCGCAAGCCGGCGTCCGGCAGCTTGAGCAAGCGCAGCGCGTTCGCGACGGTCGCGCGGTCCTTGCCGACGCGAGTGGCGACCTGTTCCTGGGTGTGCCCGTACTGCTGCACGAGGCGCTGGTAGCCGAGCGCGGCCTCGACCGGATCGAGGTCCTCACGCTGGAGGTTCTCGATGAGGGCGAGCTCGAGCTGCTCGACGGGGCTCGGCGGCGCGCCGCGCACGTAGACAGGCACCCGTTCGAGGCCGGCCATCCGGGCCGCCCGCCAGCGCCGCTCGCCGGCGATGAGGATGTAGCCACCGGAGCCGTCGCGACGGGCCACGAGCGGGGTGAGCACGCCGTGCTCGCGCAAGGACACCGCGAGGCCCTCGAGCGGCGCGGCCGCGAAGGTCTCGCGGGGCTGCTCGGGGTTGGCGCGCAGCGCGTCGAGCGGGAGCTGCACCAGGGTGTCGGCGGGGTGGCCGCCGGGAGCGGCTTCGTTCGAGTCGCTGCTGATGAGCGCGGCGAGGCCCCGACCGAGGCCGCGGCGCGGCGACTCGGGGGTCATCCGAGGGCCTCGGCGCGCCCGGAGGCCACGCGGCGGGCGAGCTCGCCGGCGAGGGCGCCGTACGCCACGGCGGCCTTGGAGGTCGGATCGTACGCGAAGATGGTCTTGCCGTAGCTCGGGGCCTCGGCCAGGCGCACGGCGCGGGGCACGACGGTCTCGAACACCTCGGCGCCGAACACCTCGCGGGCCTGCTGCTCGACCTCGCGGCACAGGTTGGTGCGCGAGTCGTGCATGGTGAGCACGATGCCCTCGCGCACGAGGCGCGGATTCGGGCCGCGGCGCACGGCGCTCACGGTGCGGATGAGCTCGCCCAGGCCCTCCATCGCGTAGTACTCGGCCTGGAGCGGCACGAGCACGCTGTCCGCCGCGACAAGCGCGTTGAGCGTCAGGAGGCCGAGGGACGGCGGGCAGTCGATGAGGACGTATTCGTAGGGCTTCGGCAGGTCGGCCAGCGCGAACGCGAGGCGACGGTCACGGTTCGCCAGCGCGACAAGCTCGACCTCGACCCCCACCAGCGCCGGGGTGGCGGGGCACAGGTCGAGGCCCTCCTGCGCCGACTTGACGATCCCCTGACGGATGGGCTGGAGCCCCAGCATGGCCTCGGCGATGCCCGACTCGACCGTGTCCCGCGGAAAACCGAGGCCGCTCGACGCGTTTCCTTGCGGGTCGAGATCGACCAGCAGCGTGGGGCGCCCCGCGCGAGCCAGGGCCGCGGCGAGGTTGACGGCGGTCGTCGTCTTGCCGACACCGCCCTTCTGGTTGGAGATCGCGATGATGCGAGTCATTGGGGCGTTCCGAGGCGGGGGATTGCAGGGCGGGTTGGCGGGCTGGACCCCGGGGAGGGGTGCGCGGCGCGCCGGGGGGAGGCGGGGGAGCTCGATGCGGGGGCACAAGGGAGCCCTTGCCGGGTCAATGGTATCCGACCCGAGCCCCGCTGTCACCGCCCGAACACGCGAACGATCAGCCTCCGGGGCGGAACCGCAAGGCGACTGCGGCGCGCGGACGCCCCTCGACCGTGTACCGTTCCACGTGGAACAGCTCGAAGTCGGGCGCGACGGGTGCCTCCTCGCGTGCCAGGAGCAATACGAGGAGGCCGGATGGCTTCAACAGTCGGCGTCCTTCGTCCAACATCTCGTCGGGCGCCTTGTACGCGCGGCTCACGATTCCGTCGTAATGCGCGACCGGAAGCGCCGCGGTGTCCGCGCACGCCACGGTGACATTCGGCAGCTTGGCGGCCGCGACCACCGCTTCGAGGAACGCGCAGCGTTTCTGGCGCCGTTCCACCAGCGTGACCGAGGCCCCGGGCGAGGTCTCCGCCAGCATGATCCCCGGGAACCCCGCGCCAGACCCGAGGTCGGCCCACGCGCCGGTGGCCCCCAACCACCCCACCGCGGCCTCCGCGTCGTCGAAGTGGGGGTCCACCGGGCCGGGGCCCACCAGGTCCATGGTCTTCCGCCACTTCTCGAGCAGGGCGCGGTGGGCGTCGCGGGGGCGTGGGGCGCCCGTGGAGGCGGGAGCGGGCACGGGAGGGTCAGCGGGCACGGCGCGTTCCGGGAGGCGGCCGTGGATAACCGGGCGGCGCATCGGGGCGGCGCTCCCCGTGGGGCGCGTGTAGCGATGGCGGTTCGCGGCCCTGTCGGGGTACACCTGCGCATCGCGCTTACGGCGCCCTTACCATCGCTCCCGAGGCCCCCATGCTCACCCTCCTCCTCTCCCTCGCGGCCTGCACCGGCGACACCGACGCGCCCGTCAAGGACGCCGACACCGCCGCTGAGAGCGACGCGGACACCGACAGCGACACGGACACGGACACGGACGCCGACACCGACACCGACACGGACACCGACACCGACACCGACACGCCCCCCGTGCTCATCGACGCGGGCTACCGCGGCCCCACCCGCGTGGTCGCCCTCGTCGACGGCGCCAGCGGCACCGGCACCGAGCCCTCCAGCGTCGTCGTCTTCGACCCCGTCACCGGCACCACCCTGTCCGTCGCGAGCCTCACCGTGCGCGCCGACGCGATCCTCGACTGCGCGGGCGACTCGATCTTCGTGCTCGAAGCGCGCGGCGGCGACAGCGCGGACGACCGCATCGTGCGCGTCAACCCCATCGACGCGACCTCCGCCGAGTGGGTGCTCGGCAGCAACTTCCAGCCCCGCGACATCGCGGCGGTGGGCGACGGCTACTGGGTGGCCGCCTGGGGCAAGCCCCGCCTGCTCACGTTCAACGCGGGCGGGGTGGCCGGCGCCGCCATCGATCTCGCCGCTCAGGCCGATGCGGACGGCATCCCCGAGGCAAACGGCCTGTACAACGCCCCTCCGCTCGTGTTCGTCACCGTGGCGCGCCAGAACCCCGCGGAGGGCACCTACGCCGGCGCCCGCGTGCTCGAGATCGACACCACCACGAGCACCGTCACGCGCACGGTCGACCTCGCGGGCCGCTACCCCAGCGGCAAGATGTTGCTCGGCGGCGACAAGCTCCACGTGCACCTGCGCTCCACCAGCAACGGCGACGGCTCGGTCAACGCCGACGGCGGCGTCGAGGCCGTGACCATCACCGATTTTGCGTCGGCGGGCCTCTCCCTCGACGACTCGGCCTCGGGCGTGCGCCAAAACGCCGCGTTCTTCGACCCGTTCTCCGTGACGGCCTGGTTCGCGAACATCAACTCCGGCGGCGCGCCCTTCGTGTCGGTGTTCTCGTTGTTCGAGGGCGCGGCGTTGCAGGAGTGGCCCCTGTCCGACTCCCCCGCGGGCATCGGCATCGCCGAGGGCACCGTGTGGCTCGCCGAGAACCCCTTCGCGGGCGGCGACGGCGCGGTCGTGGGCCGCTCCCCGATCGACGGCACCGAGACCGTCCGGCTCGCCCAGACCGGGCGTGTGCGCGCGTTGGCGGTGTGCGCCGGCGGGGCGGCCCCGGAGGAGTAGTCTGTTTCGGAGAGCCGCTTCGAAGCTGTGAATCGGGCGGCGAACCAGCGGAGGTTGGGCAGACGGACCGCGCGCGGACGCGCGGCCGCTGCGGGGCGGCGAGGGTAGGTTCGCCCCGCGATGGACGCCCCGCCCCCCGATCCCAGCTCCCCCACCCTCGTCGAGGCCGGGGACGAGCTCTCGCTCCACTTCGACCGCGCCAGCGTGCAGAGCCGCATGAGCCGCGTCGATCCGGACCACCTCGTGCTCGACTACACGCGCACGATGATGGGCTTCGTGCTCCTCGCGCCCGCGCCCGCCCGCATCGCGATGATCGGCCTCGGCGGCGGCTCGTTGGCCAAGGCGTGCCGCCGCGAGCTGCCAGACGCCGACTTCACCACGATCGAGCTCTCGGCCGAGGTCATCGCCCTGCGCGACGTGTTCGGCGTCCCTCCCGACGGCCCCCGCTTCCGCGTCCTCCACGACGACGGCGCCGCCTATGTCGCCGCGCCCGGCCCCCCGCTCGACGTGCTGCTCGTCGACGGCTTCGACGGCGCCGGCCAGCCGCCCTCCTTGTGTGGCGCGGCCTTCTACGCGGCGTGCGCGGCGCGGCTGGGACGCGACGGGGTCCTCGTCGTGAACCTGAACGCCGACGCCACCGGGTACGGCGGCTACGTCCGTCGCATCCGTGATGCGTTCGGCGGCGGCCTCGCCGTGGTGGAGACCGCGGACCGGCAGAACAAGATCGTGTTCGCGGGCCGGGGCGCGCCGTTTCCGCCGGGCCGCGCGGTGCTGCTGGAACGTGCGTCGATGTTGGAATCGGCGGGGTTCCCCTACGCGCTCACCTCTGTCGCCGAGACCATCGCGGCGTCGGCCGAGCGGGTGCGGCGGCGGAGGTAGGTGCTCGGGAATCCCGGAGAATCAGAAATCCGGAATTCCGGAGAATCAGGAATGCAGGAAACAAGGAAAGCAGGAATAAGGAACCAGAAAGCAGGACACAAGGTTCCGACCTCCCCTTCCTGCCTTCACTTTCCGGATCCTCGTTCCTGCCTTCACTTTCCGGATCCCCCTTCCTGCCTTCCTTTATTCCTGCCTTCCTGCTTTTCCGACTCCGGAATTCCGGAGAATCA
>JAZKFH010000006.1:8575-35879 GCA_040386535.1 Myxococcota bacterium
GGAATGCAGGAAACAAGGAAAGCAGGAGTAAGGAACAAGAGGACACAAGGTTCCGGCCTCCCCCTGCCTTCACTTTCCGGATCCCCGTTGCTGCCTTCCTGTATTCCTGCCCTTCCTGCTTCTCCGGCTCCGGAATTCCGGAGAATCAGGAATGCAGGAAACAAGGAAAGCAGGAGTAAGGAACAAGAGGACACAAGGTTCCGACCTCCCCTTCCTGCCTTCACTTTCCGGATCCCCGTTCCTGCCTTCCTTTATTCCTGCCCTTCCTGCTTCTCCGGCTCCGGAATTCCGGAGAGTCAGGAAAGCAGGAAACAAGGAAAGCAGGAATAAGGAACCAGAAAACAGGACACAAGGTTCCGGCCTCCCCTTCCTGCCTTCCTCTATTCCTGCCTTCCTGATTTTCCGGCTCCGGAACTCCGGAGAGTCAGGAAAGCAGGAAACAAGGAAAGCAGGAGTAAGGAACCAGAAAACAGGACACAAGGTTCCGGCCTCCCCTTCCTGCCTTCCTCTATTCCTGCCTTCCTGATTTTCCGGCTCCGGAATTCCGGCTTCCCCTTCCTCTATTCCTGATGTCCGGCTCCGGAATTCCGAGGCCCTCAATCCTGCCAGAGCACCCCGTCGCTCGTCTCGACCACCTCGCACGCCGCGGTCATGCTGAACGGCGTGAACACGAGCGCGAGGTTGCACATCTCGTCGGTGGAGGCGAGGCCGTAGCTCACGGTCTCGTCGGTGCCGTTGAACCACGTGCACGCGAACTCGAAGCCCTGCCCCGCGGGTACGATGCGCGGCGGGTTGTACTGCTCGATCTTGGGATCGTGCCAGTCGGTGTTGGTGTAGAACACCTCGCCGGTGGTGACGCCGTCGAACGGCGCGATCGTGAACTTCGTGGCCGTCGCGTGAGTGTGCGAGGCGAGGAATTGCACCTCGACATCCTCGTTCATCACGCAGCGCGACCACTCGGTGGTCTCCTGCTGCGGCGGCAGCGTGATCGTCTCGTCGCGGACGCTCCCGCCCCAGATGCCGGACACCACGTCTTCCTGGGGGATCGTCCAGCCGTTCAGGTAGGAGTAGAGCGCCACGTCGGTGGACGTGGTGTTCACGAAGTGGATCTCCTGGAGCACCTGGATGCCGGCCGGCAGGTTTGCCGCCACGCCGTCGGGCAGGGTCAACGTGCCCTCGGCGTCCCCCTGGCTGCCGAACATCATCACGGCGTCCTGCATGACCGTGCTGTCCGCGTAGAGGGCGTTGCAGTCGTAGGACCCCGGCGCCAGCGGCTCGGTCGCGAGCGCGGTGGTGGAGAGGGTCATGTGGTGCGTCCCCTCGTTCTGCAAGTACTGCACGGCGTGCACCGCTTGGAGCTCGGTGGTGGGCAGATCGTAGACCTCGCAGAGCCACACCTCCGTGTTCGCGGGTGCGGTCCCGAACATCGAGATCTGGAACCCCTCACCGGCGGGCGGCGGCGCGAGCACGGGTAGCTCGGCGACCACGTCGTCTCCGGAGTCGGCGGGGCCGGAGTCGGAAGGGCCCGCGGAGCAGGCAGCGAGGACGGCGAGCGAGAAGAACACGGGGCCTCCGGCCCGCGAAAGTGGGCGCGGGGATTCTACGCGCGTTCGAACGTGAGCCGTGCGCCCGCCCGGGCCGTCAGGGCCGCTCACCCCGCGCCAGGAGCAGGTCGACGTCGAGCAGATCCTTCGGCCTCCCCGCGGCGCGTTTGTTGGCGATCAGCTCGGCGCGGCCGATGAAGGGGAGGCGCAGGCCGAATAGATCGAGCTCGAGCCGGTGGGCCCAGATCTCGTCGAAGGTCGGCCCGTCCACGCGGTTCAGCAAGTCGATCCGCCGGGGGGGAAGGCCCATCTGGTAGATCGCGTACGGTTCGGCCAGGCCCGCCGGCGTGATGCCGTGTGCGCGGACCGGAGCTCCGAAACGGGTGAGCGCGGCGAACACGCGCTCCGCGTTTTCTGTTGTTTCGCGGAATAGAATGTCCAGGTCGCCCGTCGCGCGTACCACGCCGTGCGCGGCCAACGCGTGCGCTCCGACGATCACGAACTCCGCGCCCGTCTCCTGCAACGCCACGAGAAAATCGTAGAAGTCCTCGTTCAGCTCCCACCTCACCGCACCCACCGCGTCACCGTGATCGGCATCTCCGCGCGCGGATAGTCGGGCCAGGGCTGTCCGGAGAACAACCACGCGTCCCGGCTCAGCTCCAGCACCGCCGCCACGCGCTCGGCGGCGCCCTCGACCGACGGCGAGCCCTGTTCCCCGCGTACGATCGTCCACGTCTCCCGGCGGCGAGCGGCTCGGCGGGCGCGGGCCTCGGGCGAATGGTCCATCTGCCGGTCATAACCCCGGTCCCCGGGGTCGGCCGAACCCGCGTAAGGCCCCCCTCCGGGCGCGCACGGTCGCCCTGCCGGGGAGGATGCCGGAGCCCGCTGAAGAGGCATGCCGCTCCTTCGGGCGCGAGTTCGGGCTTCGCTGATTGAAGGGAGGCTGCAGGCGCCCTCCGTCTGGCGAAGGCTCGGCGGACTCCCGGGGCGTGCGGCCGATGAGGGTCGACGTCGTCGACGGGGACACGAAGTTGCAGCCACCTTTGACGCGGAAACGGGCGTCCCGCCCAGCGACTCGCGCATGATGGAGGAGCCGACCGCCGTGACGCCGTCCTGGCCTTCGCCGCGGCGCGGAGGAGGTTGCCCGCAGCGTGCGCTCGGCGCTGGAGGTCTACCGTGCTGAGGGCGATCCACGGGCATTCAACGGCCTACCGCCCGAAGTGACGGGATGGGCGCGCACCCCCCGAGTTCGGACCGATATACCATCCGAAGTGACGGGATGGGCGTGCATCCCCCGACCTCGGACGGATATACCACCCGAAGTGACGGGATGGGCGCGCATCCCCCGAGTTCGGACGGATATACCGTCCGAAGTGACGGGATGGGCGTGCATCCCCCGACCTCGGACGGTCGCGCCGGTCCTCCGCTTCCGGAGCGTCGCCGGCCGCCCGCGTATCCACGACGCCGTCCGGGGCTTGCACCAAAGGCAGCGCACTGGCTCTCGGAGTTCGCGCGGCCCAAACCGCGTCATCTCGGCCCGCGTCACCCTTGGCCCCCGGGCGCCGCACCGCGCAAGGGCCCATCGACGGCTCGGCGGCGCCAACCGCGACCCGCGCCTCCAGGTGGGACAGCGGGTCCCCCGCGTTAGATCCCCCGCCCACCCCGGAGCCCCCCGTGGAGACCGCGCGTTTCATTCCGACCCACAAGGTCCGCATCGTCACCGCGGCGTCGCTCTTCGACGGGCATGACGCCTCGATCAACATCATGCGGCGCGTGTTGCAGGCGGGCGGCGCCGAGGTCATCCATCTCGGGCACAACCGCTCGGTGTCCGACGTGGTCGACGCCGCCATCCAGGAGGACGCGCAGGCCATCGCGATCTCGTCCTACCAGGGCGGGCACATGGAGTACTTCCGCTACATGCGGCAGCTGCTCGACGAGCGCGGCGCCCGGCACGTCCAGATCTACGGCGGCGGCGGCGGCGTCATCGTCCCCGAGGAGATCCGCACGCTCCAGGCCGAAGGTGTGGTCGAGCGCGTCTACTCCCCGGAGGACGGGCGCCGGCTCGGGCTCCAGGGGATCATCAACGATCTGCTGCGCCGCGCCGACTACGACGTGACCGCCACGGACGGCGCGGAGCCCGAGATCGCGCGACGCGTGGTGGGCGGCGACGTGGTGGCCCTGGCCCGCGCCATCACTTGGCTCGAGAAGGAGCGCGCGGCCGAGGGCGTGCTCCCCGAAGATTTGCGCACCCTCATCGAGGGCCCGCACCAGAAGTCGCCCGTGCTCGGCATCACCGGCACCGGCGGCGCCGGCAAGTCCTCGCTCACCGACGAGCTGGTACGGCGCTTCCGCTTCGACTTTCCCGACCGCAAGGTGGCGGTGCTCTCGATCGACCCGACGCGGCGCCGCACGGGCGGGGCGCTCCTCGGCGATCGTATCCGGATGAACGCCCTCGATTCGGGCGTGTTCATGCGCTCGCTGGCGACGCGCGCCGAGAAGGGCGAGCTCTCCGCGGCCACCGCCGGGGCCGTGCGCCTCTGCGCCGCCGCCGGCTACGATCTCGTCATCGTCGAGACCTCCGGCATCGGCCAGGGCGACATGGGCATCGTCGAGCTCGCGGACGTGTCGCTCTACGTGATGACGCCCGAGTACGGCGCGGCGAGCCAGCTCGAGAAGATCGACATGCTCGACAACGCCGACGTGGTCGTGCTCAACAAGTTCGAGCGCCGTGGCGCGGAAGACGCCCTGCGGGACGTGCGCAAGCAGGTCAAGCGCAACCGCGAGCTGTTCACCACGCCCGACGAGCAGCTCCCCGTGTTCGGCACCATCGCGAGCCAGTTCAACGATCCCGGCGTCAACGCCGTGTATCGCCACCTGCTCACGTGGCTCGACGGCCTGGGCGGGCACGACAGCCGCGTGCCAGACCCGGGCACCAAGGCCAGCCCCCCGATGCGGCGCATCCTCCCGCCGGACCGCACGCGCTACCTCGGCGAGATCGTCGACACGTCGAAGAAGTACCGCGTGAAGGTAGAGGATCAGGCGGTCAAGGCGCGCCGTCGTTGGCAGTTGGGCGCCGCAGCCGAGGCCGTGGCAGATCAGGGCGCGAAGGCCGCCATCACCACCGCGCGTGACACGATCCAACTCGACCCGGAGACCACCCGCGTCGTCGCGGCCTGGCCCACACACAAGGCGGCGTTCTCGGGCGAGAACTTCGTCTACACCGTGCGTGGCAAGGAGATCCGCCAGCCCCTGCGCACCGAGAGCCTCTCCAAGCTCCAGATCCCGCGCATCAGCGTGCCCCGCTTCGAGGATCACGGCGAGATCGTGCGCTGGTGCGGCCTGGAGAACTTCCCCGGGCACTTCCCCTACACGGCGGGCGTGTTCCCGCTCAAGCGCCAGGGCGAGGATCCCAAGCGGATGTTCGCCGGCGAGGGCGGCCCCGCGCGGACCAACTCCCGGTTCCATTATTTGTGTCAGGGCGAGCCTGCAAAGCGGCTCTCCACGGCATTCGACAGCGTCACGCTCTACGGCGAGGACCCGCACGAGCGGCCCGACATCTTCGGCAAGGTGGGCGAGTCGGGCGTGTCGGTGCCGACGCTCGACGACATGAAGATCCTCTACGGCGGCTTCGACCTGTGTGATCCGACCACGTCCGTGTCGATGACCATCAACGGGCCGGCCCCGATCCTGCTCGCGATGTTCTTCAACACCGCCATCGATCAGCAGGTCGACCGTTTCACCACCACGAACGGCCGCGCGCCCACGGCCGAGGAGCACGGCGTAATCGCAGCGAGGACGCTCTCCACCGTGCGTGGCACCGTGCAGGCCGACATCCTCAAGGAGGACCAGGCGCAGAACACCTGCATCTTTTCCACCGAGTTCGCCCTGAAGCTCATGGGGGACATCCAGGAGTACTTCGTCCGCAACGACGTGCGGAACTACTACTCGGTGTCGATCAGCGGCTACCACATCGCCGAGGCGGGCGCGAACCCCATCTCACAGTTGGCGTTCACCCTGGCGAACGGCTTTACGTTCGTGGAGTACTACCTCGCCCGTGGCATGAAGATCGACGACTTCGCGCCCAACCTCTCCTTCTTCTTCAGCAACGGCCTGGATCCCGAGTACACGGTCATCGGCCGGGTGGCCCGCCGCATCTGGTCCGTCGTCATGCGTGAGAAGTACGGCGCCGACGACCGCAGCCAGAAGCTCAAGTACCACGTGCAGACCTCGGGCCGCTCGCTCCACGCGCGCGAGATCCAATTCAACGACATCCGCACGACCCTGCAGGCGCTGCTCGCGCTGTTCGACAACTGCAATTCCCTGCACACCAACGCCTACGACGAGGCCATCACCACGCCCACCGAAGAGTCGGTGCGCCGCGCGATGGCGATCCAGATGATCATCAACAAGGAGCTCGGCTGGGCTCGGAATGAGAACCCGCTCCAAGGCAGCTTCTTCGTCGACGAGCTGACGGATCTCGTGGAGGACGCCGTGCTCGGCGAATTCGCGCGCATCGACGCCCGCGGCGGCGTGCTCGGCGCGATGGAAACGCAGTACCAACGCGGCAAAATCCAGGAAGAGTCGCTGTACTACGAGGAGAAGAAGCACGACGGCTCGCTCCCCATCGTCGGCATCAACACCTACCAGGACCCCACCACCCTCGGCGACGATTGGGAGCCCGCCCCTGTCGAGCTCCGCCGCGCCACCAACGCCGAGAAGCAGGCCCAGATCGACGCGGTGCGCGCCTTCCAGAACGCCCACGCCGCCGAGGCCCCCGAGGCCCTCGAACGCCTCCGCGTCGCGGCGCTGGCGGGGGACAACCTGTTCGCCGAGCTGATGCGCGTCGTGCGGGTTGCGAGCCTCGGGCAGATCACCAAGACGTTGTACGAGGTGGGCGGGGCCTACCGGCGGAACTTGTAGGGGCGCTTGGGGCTTCGAATCGGGGCGGACGGACCGCGAGGCGCGGCCGCCGCGGCGACGTCGAGGAGGGTCACTCCGGGAGCGCGATCACACGCACCTGGCCCGCAAACTCCAGGTACCCGATGGCGACCCGGCCGAAGCCCGTGGCCACGTGCACGTAGTCGAAGGCCATGCCGGCGGGGGCCGGGCGCGGTACCGCCATGGCGAAGCGCTCGGTCACCGCCCCGTTCTCCGCGACGTGGACGAGCTTCAGCGTCGCGGCGCTCACGTCATCCGAGACGGTGACTACACACTCGTGGCCGACGTACTCGATGTACGCGCGCTCGTACGCCACCATTCGATCGAACGAGGTCGAGAGCCACACCACCCACGCGCCGCCGTCCGTCGCGCGCGCCGTGGCGAAGGTGCCCTCCCCCTCGAGGCCCGTGTACACCTCGTGGCAGGAGCCGCTGCACGTGTCGGCGTCGCAGTTGGACACCGCGCGCGCCGTGTCGGCCAACGTGTGCTCCACCACGCCCTCGGGACGGACGAATCCGACGGCGAGTCCCGCGTCCGCGAGGCGCACGAGGACAGCGTCCGCAGCGCCCGCCGGGAGCCCCTCCGGCGGGGGCCGGGCCACGTCCCACTCGTAGGGGTAGCGCCCCTCGCCGAGGGCATACTCGGTCCCCTGGATCAACGCCACGAGCTCTCCGTCACGGTCGCCGAAGCCGACGGGGACGCCGTCCGGGCCGACGGTCACACGCCGCCAGTCGACCTCGCCGGGGAGGTCGGTGGCGACGCTCGCCCAGGCCCCGTCCACCCCGCGCGCCGCCGCCGCCGGCGACCCGTCGCGCTCGTACCACACCGTGGGGACGCCGCCGACGAGGGCGATCCCGAGGGGCTCCACGAAATAGGTGCCACGCTCGATGATGGGCTCACGGCCCGAGCCGCCGTCGTACGCGAGCCCGCCCTCCCACTCCGCGTCCGTCACGGTCTCGTTGACCAGCAGGCCCGTCGTGCCGTCCGGGTGCACGAGCACGTCGCACTCCTGGCCCTTCCACTGGATGTAGCGGCTGGAGGAGACCAACGCCTCACCGGCCTTCAGCGTGTGGTAGAAGGCCGGCTTGCAGTTGACGAACCACGCGCCGTCGGCCGTGGGGCCGACACTCGGCTCCCAGAGCGAGGTCGTGTCACAACGCAGCGTCGCGTCGAGGTCCAGGCCGCACCCCGGGCACCCGGCCTCGGGGTCGCGGTCGGTCTGCTCGCACACGCGCGAAACGCCCGAGCCCCCGCCGAAGGGCGCGTAGGAGAGCGAGTCGGAGAACCAGGGAGCGACGGAGTCCCCCGTGTCGCCCGTGTCGCCCGTGTCGCCCGTGTCGCCCGTCTCCTCGGGCTCCGGCGCCGTGCCGGTGTGCTCCGGCGGCACCGACGGATCGTTGCAGGCCACGATCGCGAGGAGCAGCGTCATCGGCCGACTGTAGTGCCGACGGACGCAAGCGTCCACAGCTTGCTTTGCTCGGTCAAGATCCGAAGGGCGCGCCTCCACGGGATCAAGAGCCAAGGTCCGTGTGCGCGGGGCCCAGTGGAACGTTCCTCGCACGTCGGATACCCGTCCGCGAGGGTGAAGACGCATGGCAACTTTTAGACGCCGGGCCAGCGGTGCTCGGCAAACGAATCCTGCGCGCGATCTCCAGGAAATCATTCGCTCTCGATGACTTGACAACGTCCTTCCTGGCGAAACCGTGTTGGCGCGAGTGGCCGGTGGAGCCCCACGTCGACTTGGAATTCTCACGGCTCGCGACACCTGCGGACGCACTGTGGGCCTTTGATTGGGCATACCTCGTGTCGCTGTCCGAGAGGCGGATCGACCTCCATTCAGCCGATACGCTCCGCCAGGGGCTGCCCCCACTCGACTCGGTAGCGATCTCACCGGGGGGACAGCCCTCGAGAACGTCATTCCGGTTACCGCGGCGGCTGAACCCGTTTGCGGCGGTGCGGCGGGCGCGCACGCTGGAGGAGCTTCGCGATGCGCTGGCGGAGTCCGCTACGGACTTTCGAAGCTGCATGCTCGCGATGCACGAGCTTCGCCCGGAGTGGAGACTCACGCGCGCTGAACGCGAAGCGTTGGTACCAGGCCTTCGCGTGACATACTTCGCACGGGAAGGTGGGACGTGTGTCCGGGTGTTCTCGAGCTCCGACGGGACCTATCGATACGAGATACAGGCCTTGCCAACGTGACGGTTCGCTGCAAGCACGGTCTTGGCATCGGGCCCAGGTCTCCGGAGCCCACGGCCGACTCCCCCAATCGCGGCGGCCGCCGAGGCCGCCAAACCGCAGGGTCATGTCCCCATGAATGCACGCGGCACGGAGTCATGCCTGGTTGAATGCTCGGATCCAGGCTGCAAGCGCTCGCCCCAGCGCGGAAAATGCCGCTTGCTCCGTAGAGGGCGCGTGGAGCGAGCCTCGAATTCGGCGTTCACGGGGGCATGACTCCGATTTAGCGGCGTTGAAGGGGGCATGACCTCGGACCGCGGCGCCCCCGTACTCGAGGGCCAAGGGAATTCGGCGTGTCGGGCACATCCAAGCCCCCGCCTCGGCGTCAGTGTCAGCCCGCCAACACGCCAGCCTCCACGCCGACCCACGGCCTCCGGCGCCGGCCGCGCCCCGGCCTCGATTACAGGCCTCGGGCCTGCGCCCTCGGCCAGAACGCAGCCGCCCTCCGGATGCGCCTCAGCGGGCTCGGTCCGGGAAATACGGTCAGGCTCCGAGCGCCGCGGTCACCAGGGGGCCGTCGCCTACGTGTAGCGGCCCCGGCGACCACGAGGCGCGTTGGGCGGAGCCCACCCTCCGGGCGCGAGGTGCCCAGAGGGCGGCCGCGCCGCGCGGCCGGTTCGGCCGGGCTCGGCCGGCCAACCGAGCGGCTCTGCCGCGAAGCCCGGCGGGGACCGGCCCGCGTCCGCGCGGGTCGCGCCCAGAAGCCACTTTCTCGCTTCAGCCCGGGCATTCGTCGAAGGACTCCCCGTCGGGGCACGAGAAATTTGGGGGATTCGACTCCTCCGCCACGCAGTCGTCGCCGCAGTGGGCCGTGCAGGCCATGCACCTTTCGTAGGTGCAGTCGTCCTCCGCCGGGGCGGCGCCGCACTGGGGGCTGACGGCGGGCGCGCAGCCGACGAAGAGGACGAAGATGGCGGACAATAGGCGCGTCATGGTGGAGCTCCGGCGCCACAGCCTACGTCCGGAGCGTCGGGAGCCGCAAGTGGTGGGCGTCCAAATGATCGGCTGGGCGCCCGTCGCATGCCGGGATGGCCGATCGGCCGGTGCTATAGTGCCCGGCCTGGAGCGTACCCGTGGCGGAGATCGGCGATCGCATCGGCCCCTTCGAGATCATCGAGCTGCTCGAGCGGGGCGCGGTGTCCAATTTGTACCGGGGCCTCCGTGCGGACGGGTCGTCTCGGCCGCCGCGCGAGGTGGTGCTCCGTGTGGCCGCCGGCGGGGCCGCGGGGCCGGACCCCGAGGCGTTCGGCGCCGTGCGGGCCGAGTACGAGACGCTCCGGGTGCTCGAGGACGAGCGCATCCCGACGGTGGTGGCGCTCTACGGCGGCCACGGCGCCTCGGCGAAGGCGTGGGTGACCGGCGGCACGCTGCGGGACACGTTGACTCTCGTCGAGGCCGGCCGCATCGATCTGGACGCGGCCACGTCGATGGACATCCTCGTCGAGCTCGCCTACGCCCTGCGCCACGCCCACGCGATCGTGCGCGAAGAGGGCCGCATCGTGCACGGCGCGCTCGCGCCCGAGGTCGTGCTGCTCACCGCCGAGGGCAAGGTGATGCTGCTCGGCATGGGCGATCCCGAGCCCTCCCACCCGCGGCCGCTCGCGCCCGAGCAGCAGCAGGGCACGCAGGACCCGCGCACCGACCAGTGGCTCCTCGGGGCGCTCGGCATCGAGCTGTTGCGCCACGCGCCCGAGGTGCTCCAGGAGGCCCGCGGCGCCCCGATCGAGGTGGCCTACGGCCTGCTCCAGGCGCGTTGGCCCGCCGCCACGCGGGTGCTCGCGCGCATGCTCGCCGAGGCGCCGGCCAACCGCTACGACGCCGAGGAGCGGCTGATCAAGGACCTGTTGGCGCTCTCCCGGCACCTCGGCGGCGTGTCCCGTCGCGCGGAGGTCGGCGCGCGCACGATCCAGCTCGCGTCGTCGATCGGCGGCGCCGACGCCCCGCCGATGCCGATGGCGACCTTGGTGCGGCGGCGTGAGGAGACCGCCGCGCGGCCCCCGCCCCGGCCCCTGGCGGCGCCGGTGGTGACGACGGCCCGGGCCCCCCACCCCTCGACAGCCCCGGTGGTGGAGGTCGAATCGGCGCCCGAGGTGCTGCACTTCTTCGAGCCGCCGGGCATGGAGGAGGTGGTGGCCTACACCGAGGAGACCCCGCTCCCGTTCAAGCCGCGCCGGTCGAACGACCGCTCGCCGCCCGCCGTCGATCCTCCTGCAGCGGCCTTGCAGGTCCGCCCCGCGACGCCCGTGTCGAGCGGGCCGACGCTTCGGCTGGGGCCTGCGGTCCGAGTTGGGCCGAGCGTGGCGGCGGTGAGCGGGACCGCGGCGAGCGCTCGGGCGGAGCGCGGGGGCGCGGCGAGCGTGGCGGCGGTGAGCGCGCCGACGATCCAGCTCGGGCCGAGCGTGGCGGCGGCGAGCGTGGCGGCGGTGAGCGCGCCGACGATCCAGCTCGGGCCGAGCGTGGCGGCGGTGAGCCCGCCCGCGGTGAGCGTGGCGGCGGTGAGCGCACCCACGTCGAGCGGCCCCGCGCTCCGCACGTTGGGGGAGGCGCTGCTCCTGCCACCGCTGTTCGACGAGGATCCCGACGCCACCACCGTCGAGGACCGGCCGTTCTCCAACACCGACGACGGGCCTTCGCACCGCCAGGCCCTCGCCGCCGCGGCCGACGCGCAGCCGACCGAGATGTACCGCCCCGGCCTGTCCGGGAACCCGTTCGTGATGCCGGCCGAGGCGGCCGTCGGAGCCGAGGCGTGGCCGGACGAGGGGCTCTCCAGCGCCTCGGACGTGGCGGGCGCCCCCTCGATCGATCCGGGCGCGGACGGGAGGCTCCCGTTCCGCCCGGCCACTCCGCCGGTGGAGGACCCGGTGCCCGACCAGTGGGTGATCGGCGCGATCGGGATGTTCGTGCTGGTGACCGCGATCGTGCTCGTGTGGCGGTTCTCGGGGGGGTAGCGGCGGAGGGGCCCGCCGGCGATAAGCGGCGCGGCTCTGGGAGGGCGGGCGCGACCGTCCGAGGTCGGGGGATGCAAGCCTATCCCCTCACTCCGGACGGTATGTCCGTCCGAGATCGGGGGATGCGCGCCTATCCCCTCACCTTGGACGGTATGTCCGTCCAAGGTCGGGGGATGCAGGTTCATCCCCTCACTTCGGACGGTCCCGGAGCCGCACGCCGCCGTGCTCGACGAGCAGCGAGCCACGCAGCCGAACCTGACGGCGGCGCGGGACCGGGCTCCATGGGCGCCACGAGCGCGAGCAGGAGGAGCGGGTGCAGAAGGCGCCGGGGGGGGCGGTCGTGCTCTCCACTTTGGGGCGGGGGGCGGGCCCCCCGCAACGCCCCCCGGAACCGGGGAGTATGGAGCTTCGCCGAGCTCACTGGCCGCGGGAGCTTGCCCGCGGGCGTGGGCTCGTCCGTCCGCACGGCGGTGCCGCCCGACTCGAGTGTGTCGTGGCCGCCCAGCGGCCACCGAGCCACCCGCTGACGAGCCCCAAGTTGACCATCCCTCGGTCCCGAGTTGGGCGCCCCCCGCCCCCAGGACGGGGCGGGTCGGTCCCCTCTCGGCTCGCGGCAGAGCCGCTCGGTCCGCCGCGCCGTCGCCGCTGCCGCGTCGCCGTCCCGCCGGGACCGCCCGCCGAGCGGGCGCCGGCCGGGCACCTGGCGCGCCGCACCCCCGCTCGCGCGGTAGCGGTCCCTTCCGGTCCCTACCCCAAGGGATGACGCGTGCGAAGTCCGGGGGGCGTGGGCGGGCGCGCTGAATGGGCGCGGAGCGGGCACCTTCCCGTCGAGGTTCCGCGACTGGCGGATACTCGGGTTCGTTCGCCACTGTCGCCAAGAAGATGCCGCCCTTGCTGACGCGTCGCCCCGCGCACCGAGCCTCCCATGGTCGGCGTCCCGACGAGGTCCTCGGGGTCGACCTCGGCCAACGCGGGCACGACCTCGCCCTGGAGTCGGCACGCGGACGCGCGGCGGCGCGACGGAGCAAGGGCGTCAGGCCCGGGTCGGCGGGCATCGGGACGTATTCCCCGCACCGGGTGCCAGAAAGCCACGCGCGCGTGAGCTTGTCTCGGGCGAACAGGCCCGGGGACCTGCGCCGCCCCGCGATGTGGCCGATCCTGGCGCCGCCCCGCGATGTGGCGCCGCCCAGCGGCCACCGAGCCACCCCCTGTCGAGCACGTACCCCCTCCGTGGTCGCCCAGCGGCCACCGAGCCACCCCGCCGCCGCCCACCGCCAGCATCATCCCCGCGCCAAGGGCGCGGAGGGCAGCCGCCTCGGGCGGCTGGTCCGGCCGGGCGGACGGGGGCTCCCAACGCTGCTCCGGTGCCACTCCGCCCGGACGACCAAGCGGCTTCGCCGCGCGCCCGCAGCCGACCTGCCCCGCGTCCGCGCGGGGGCGCCCGGGGCTCGCGTCGGCACCGCCCCCGCCCGCGCACACCCGTGCACGCACCGCCCCCACAGAACGGCTACAAAGCCCACATGATCGACGTCCTCCCGGTGCGCACCCCGACCGTGCCGCCCGCCACCCACACGAATTGTTACAGGTTCGGGCGCACGGTGATCGACCCCGCGTCGCCCTACGCGGACGAGCAGGCGCGGCTCGCGGCGTGGGCGGGTGAGGTCGACACGATCCTGCTGACGCACCACCACCACGATCACGTGGGCGGGGTGGCCGACCTCGTGGCGCGCACGGGCGCCAAGGTGTATGCGCATGCCGACGCGCGTGTTCCGTTCACGGTCGACGGGCGCCTCCAGGACGGGGACGTGGTCGACACCGGTGTCGCCACGCTGCGGTGTGTGTACACGCCGGGGCACGCCGACGGGCACCTCTGCTTCCGCCACGACGAGACGGGCGACGTCGTGGCGGGCGACATGGTCGCCGGGTTCGGCACCATCGTGCTCATCGAGCCCGAAGGCCACCTCGCGACCTACCTCGCGAGCCTCGAGCGCCTCGTGCCGCTCGCGCGTCGCCTGTTGCCCGCGCACGGCCCCGCCCTGGACGACGGCCCTGCCGTGCTCGCCCAGTACATCGCCCACCGCCACGCCCGCACCACGCAGATCGCCGCGGCGCTCGGCGGCGGCCCGCTCGACCCCGAGGGGATCGCGGCCGTCGTCTACGCGGGAGTGCCCGGGGTGCACCTCGGCCTCGCCGCCATCCAGGTGCGCACGCACCTCACGTGGTTGATCGAGCGCGGGCGCGTCGTCGCGCGAGCGGACGGCACCTTTGCGGTCGCGACGTAGGGGCGAGGTCGCGGCGTAGGGACCAGTCGCGGGCAGGCGCGTCGCCAGGGTCCCCGGCGCCCGGGTTAGGGAGGCGCGGGCTTGTCGCCCGGGAGCGGAATCATGTCGGAGCGGGACAAGTCCGAGCTGGAGCGGGGCCTCCAGAGCCTCGGGCGCGCGTTCACCGGCGTCACCGGGAGGCTGCTCGGGCCCAAGGCGATCGGGCGCGAGGAGCTGCCGCCCGGCTCGTCGATCTCCCCCGAGGCAGACGCCGCGATCGAGAAGGTGGGGGCCGACCTCGGGCGCTTCCTCCACGCGACGGGGGAGGGCCTCAAGGCGCACCCGATGGATCCGTCGCAGGCGTTGCGCACCGCGCGCGCGTCCGCGGAGGACGTTGTGGAGGCCGACCCGGGCTGGACACCGCTCGCGGCGGGCCTGAAGAACCTGGGCGGCGGGCTCGCGAAGGTGGCCGAGGGCGTGCTCGACGTGGTGGCGCCGCGCAGGCCGAAGGACGGGGCGCCGTCCCCGGCCGAGTCCGACGTGGCCGAGTCGGACGAAGAGGGGGGCCCCGGTGCGGCTTGATCGTGGCCTGCTGGTGACCGGCACCGACACGGGCGTCGGCAAGACCGTCGTGACCGCGGCGCTCGCGGCGGCGCTCGCCGAGAGCGGCGTGGCCGTGCGGGCGCTCAAGCCTGTCGCCTCGGGCGTCGCGGAGGGCGATCCCGGTGAGGACGCCGCGCTGCTCGGCGCCGCCGCGGGGCACCCGCCCTTGTCGTTGCACCGCCTGCGCACACCGGTCTCCCCCCACCGGGCCGCCGCGCTCGACGGCGTGACCATCGATCCCGCCGCGATCCTGGCCTGGGTGCACGCCCACGCGGGCGACGTCACGCTGGTCGAAGGCGCCGGGGGCTGGGAGGTGCCGTTCGCGGCGGATTGGCGCGTGTCGCACCTCGGCGTGGCGCTCGGCTGGCCCGTGCTCGTGGTCGCGGCCGACCGCCTCGGCGTGCTCAACCACACGCTCCTGACCGTGGCGGCGGTGCAGCGCGCGGGGCTGGTCGTGGCGGGCGTCGTGCTCACCGGCCCGGCCGACGGCGGCGTCATGGACAACCACGCGGAGCTCACGCACCTGCTCGGTCCGGTAGCCGTCCGCCGCATGCCGTGGCTCCCCGCGCTCGATCGCGCCGCCCTCGCCGAGGCCGGCCGGGGCTTGTTGCGGGCGTGAACGCCTGAGCGCCAGGGAGCTCCAACCCCGCCCCCGCGTGGTTACCCCCGGACCCATGGACATCTCCTCCGACGTGCGCCGCGGCGTCGACACCGCGGTCGGCCTCGACGCGGCCTACGCCCTGCTCGCGGACGTGCCCCGCTCCATCGCCCACTTCCCGGACGTGGAGTCCGTCGTGCCGCATGGCGACACGTGGGTGTGGCGGCTCCGGCGCCTCGGCGCGGGCCCGATCCAGTTCCAGGTGCACTACGCGTCGCGCTACCACGTCGATCCGGCCGCGCGGACGGTGGCGTGGGACGCGGTGCCCGACATAGGCAACACGCGGGTGTCCGGCCGGTGGGTGCTCACGCCGAACGCGAACGCCGCGGGAGCCATGCACACCCGCATCACGATGGAAGCCCGCTTCGCCGTCGCCACGCCCTTCCCGCGCCCGCTACGCCCCGCGGTCGAGGCGATCGTGGCGCGCGAGATCGACCGGCTCGTGGGCGCCTACCTCCAGAACCTCGCGACGACGCTCGCGGGCGGGGACGGGCGGCCGCGCAGATAGGACGGGGCCCAGAGGAGCGTCGTTGTCCGCGCCTACCGAACAATCGGATCCGGCAATGACCAACACCCCGGACACTGGGTGGCGGTACGGTAGATGCGGAGGTCGACATGGAGTCCCGCTTCAACCACGACGCGAACGGCCAGCCGCTGCTCGATATGCGTCGCGCCGGCGCCGCTCGCCGCCCCGATCTTAGCGCCCTCCCGGCCCTCACCGAGGCCGAGCGCCAGACCGCGATCCGCACGTGGCGCGGCCGCATGGTCAACGAGCACCTCTCCGCGCAGGTGTGGGCGTCGCTGGTGCCGCAGCTCATGCGCGCGGCGGTGCCGCCGGAGCTGCTCACGTCGCTGCCCGCCGCCGCGGCCGACGAGCTGCGCCACGCCGAACAATGCGCCGGCGTCGTCATCGCCCTCGGCGGCGAGGCGGTCGCGCCGCTCCCCGAGATCGCGCCGCTCCCCGAACACGCCGACGTGGGCCCGCTCGAAGCGGCGCTGCGCAACGTGATCAGCGTGGGCTGCATGTCCGAGACGATCGCGGTCTCCATCATCCGCGCCGAGCAGGCCGAGCTCGAGGGCGGCCCCCTCGGCGATCTGCTCGGCACCATCCTCGCCGACGAGATCAAACACGCCCGCTTCGGCTGGACCGTGCTCGGGATGCTCGCCCCCCGCCTGGACGACGCCGCCCGTGCGCGGCTCTCGGCCTACCTCGTCGACGCGTTCGTCCACCAGGTCACGTACGAGGTGCCCAAGCTGCCCGTCGTGGCCGGCCGCCGCTCCGAGCTGGCCGAGGCCGGCGTGTGCGACGGCGGCTTCGCGCGCGAGCTGTTCGTCGACACGATCGAGACCATCATCGTCCCCGGCCTCGAGAACGCGGGCCTCGCCGCCGCGGTGGCCTGGCAACGCGCCCGCCTCGAGACCGCCCACATCTTCGAAGCCTGACCTCGCCCGCATCCGACCCCGCCCTCACCCGACCCCACCCACCCGGAGGCTCCCATGGACCGAACCGAACTCCGCCGCAAGGCGCTCCTCGCCGCCAGCAGCGTCGTGCTCGCGGCCACCCTCGCCGCCTGCCCCACCCCGAGCGCCGACACGGCGGACACCGCCAGCGTCGACACCGCCGCCGACACGGACACCGTGGACACCGACACCGACGGCAGCCCCGACTGCACCGCGATCGACATGGGCGACAGCGAGGCGTGGGGCGCGTGCTGCACCGAGCGCGCCGAGTGGTGCGCGGAGGCCCACGGCGAGGGCACCGACGCCGCCAACTACTGCACCTACGGCCCCGACTACGACGGCTCCACCGGCTGCGTCCCCTGGGGGCCGCCCGTGCCGCCGCGGTTCCGGGGCGCGCTCGCGGCCTGACCGAGCGGGGTACGCTCCCGCATGTTCACCCTCGCGCTCCTGCTCGCTTGCACCGGCACCAAGGACGACACCGCCGCGGAGACCTGCACCGCCACCACGGGCACCCTCCGCGTGTGCGTGTGGATGGAAGAGGGCGACGAAGCACCCCTGCCCGGCGTCAAGGCGTGGATCGGCACCGACGCCAAGGGCGCGGACGCCATCGAGACCGTGACCGGCGCCGACGGCTGTGCCGACTTCGAGGTCGAGGCGGGCACGTGGTGGGCCTGGGGCGAGGCCGAGGTCCAGAAGTGCCGGAGCTGGCCCGAGGAGGTCGAGGTCACCACCTGCGAGACCACGCCCTACGACACCTACGTGTTCATGGGGTGTATGGACGGGTAGGCCTCCCCCGGCGAACCCGCGTTAGATGCGGCCGATGTCCGAATCCGCCCTCCGCGTCGTGCGCGGCCGCCTGCTCCAGCCCCACCCCACGAAGCCGAGCTTCACGCTCGTGCCCGATGCGCTCGTCCACATCGACGAGGCGGGGCGTTTCACCTCGGTCGCGCCCGCGCCGCCCGACTGCACCGTCCCCGAGACCTGGCCCGGCGCCGTCATCCTGCCGGGATTCGTGGACGCGCACCTCCACTTTCCCCAGACCGAGATCCTCGGCAGCGCGAGCGGGCCGCTGCTCCCGTGGCTCCAGACGTCCGTGTTCCCCGAGGAGAGCCGCTTCGGCGAGCGCGCCTACGCCGAGCACGTCGCCGCCACGTTCTGCAGCGCCATGCTCCGCCAGGGCACCACCCTGGCCGGCATCTACAGCTCCAGTCATCCCGTCGCGACCGAGGTCCTGTTCGAGGAGCTCGATCACCGCGGCATGCGCGCCCTCACCGGCGTCACCTGGATGAACCGCGGCGCGCCCGACGCGCTGCTCCGCGGCACCGCCGAGGCCGTCGCCGCCACCGAGGCGCTGGTCGAGCGCTGGCACGGTCACGACGGGCGCCTGCGCGTGGCCGTCACGCCGCGCTTCGCCTTGAGCTGTGACGCCGAGATGTTGCGCGCCGCCGGCGAGCTGGCCGAGCGCCACGGGCTCTGGGTGCAGACCCACCTCTCCGAGAACCCCGACGAGCTGAAGTTCACCGCCGAGGCGTTCCCCGGCGCGCACGACTACCTCGACATCTACGAGGACGTGGGGCTCGTGCACGACCGCAGCATCCTCGCGCACTGCATCCACCTGTCCGACAGCGAGTGGGGGCGCCTCGCCGCGCAGGGCGCCGTGGTCGCGCACTGCCCCGACAGCAACTTCTTCCTCGGCAGCGGCTGCATGCCCCTCGCCCGCGCGCTCTCGGAGGGAGTCCGCGTCGCGCTCGGCACCGACGTGGGCGCGGGCCGCACCTTCTCGCTCCGTCGCGTCGCCGCCAGCGCGTACGACGCGTCGCTCGTCGTGGGCGCGCCCGTGGCCCCCGAGGCCCTCCTGTGGCTCGCCACCCGCGGCGGCGCGGTCGCCCTCGGCGCCGGCGACGCGGTGGGCTGCCTCGCCCCCGGCTACGACGCCGACCTCGTCGCGATCGAAGCCCCGGCCACGCCCGACCTCGCGCGGCTGGTCGACGCGCTCCTGTTCCGCCACGACGCGGGCCCGGCGCTCGCGACGGTGATTCGCGGGCGCATGCGGTGGGGGCAGGCGTAGGGGTCAGGGCGTAGGGCGGGGCAGCCGTCCGCCCGAGCGCGGCCGCCGCGGAGGCGGGGGTGGCTTCGGGAGCGGCGGCGGGTCGGGGGCTTCGACGGCGCTACGGCGCCTTCGGCAGCTCGTCCGGCACGCTCGTCCCCAGGTCCGGATTCGCCAGGGGCGGCTCCTCCTTTGTCGGGGTGAGCAGCGGCTTGTGGTCGGGCACGGTCACCTTCTCGGGCACCACCGCGTAGTGCTTCTTCTTGTCGTCGTCGTCGTTCGGCATCCGTACCTCTTGCTGGAGAGGTAGCCCGCGTTTCGGCGGCGCCCGGGACACCAGCCGCCACGGTTTGTGGGCCCCGGCGACCATCCGCTGCTTTTTGTCGCGGAGCGTCGGGAGGCGGCCCTACTCGAAGCGGGACCCCTGTGCGAAACGGGCCCTACTCGAACCGGAAGAAGGCGTCGCCCGAGTCCAGCACGCCGGAATGCGCGAACGCCAGCGCGCGGACCTCGCTGCGGCGCGGCGCGAGGCGGGCGGCCAGGGCGCGCAGGGACGTGTGGTTCTGGCCCGCGTCGTCGGTGAACATCCACTTGGCGCCGACCATCCCGCCGCGGGTGGTGGCGTCGGCGCTGTCTCCGAAGAACAACACGCCGTCGACCAGCCAGACCGCGCTGCCCGTGGTGTGCCCCGGCACGGCGTAGACCTCGGCCACGCGGCTCCCGATGGGCACGCGCGCGCCGTCCATCAGCGGGTCGCCCACGCGCACGCCGGTGTCCTGGGGGCCGAACCAGCGCGTCACGGGGCCCCTGGCGCCGACGCGGCGCTCGACGAGCGGCACCTCGGCGCCGAGCGCGTGCACCACGGCGTTGGGGAAGCGGTTCACGCCGGCGATGTGGTCGGGGTGGCCGTGGGTGAGGAGGATGTCGGTGACGGCGGAGGCGTCCAGGCCGCGGCGGGCGAGCTCGGCCAGGAGCGCGGTGGCGGCGGCGTCGTTGCCCGCGTCGACCAGGGCCACCTTGCCACCGCCGATGTCCAGGACGTAGGCGGCCACGTAGCCGTCCTTCACGAGGCGCCCCACGCTGCCGCTCCCCAGAGTGCCGCTCCCCAGAGTGCCGCTCCCCACGCTGCCGACCTCGACGCCGTCGATCACCGGCGGCATGCCGGCGAAGCTCGCGACCCCCACGCCGACCACCACCAGCACGAGCACCAGGAACACCGCGCCGAAGATCTTCAGGAACCGTCGCAAGGGGCCTCCTCCGGCGCCATCATCGCACCTCTCGCCGATCCGCGGGCGCGCCGGGCAAGGGCCGCACACCGGGGGCGTGGTTTCCGGATAGCGGGGCGCCTACCCGTACGGAGGGCGCCATCTCGTCCCAGAGCCCGCAGAAGTCCCCCGGAGCGCTCAACGAGCCGCTCCCCGACCTGCGTCTGGTCGGCCTCACCACGCCCGCGGCGCGCGGGTCGTCGTTCGACGACGAGCTCGATCAGCAGTCCGCGCGGATGCTCCTGCCCGGCGCGCTCTCCACCGCGGTGTTGTGGCTCCCGTTCATCCTCCCGGACCAGGCGCTCCACGCCGAGGTGCCGGTGCTCCCGTGGATCCGCGTCGGCCTGACCGTCGTGAGCCTCGTGGTGCTCGCCCTGCACCTGCTCGGGCGCTCGCTCCTGCGGCCGCAGCTCAAGCTGCTCCTGCTCATCGGCTACATGCAGGTCGCGGCGGGGCTCGCCGCCGGGCTGGTCGGCGGCGACGCGTCCCACATCGGCGGGTACCTCGTCATCCTGATGATCCTGCCCGCGCTCCCGCTCGCGCGTCGCTACGCGATGGGCTCGCTGATCCTGTCGCTGCTCACGTTCCTCGTCACCAACGCCGTCATGGGCACGGACCTGACGCGGCCGGCCCTCCGCTACACGCTCACCGATCTCGTGGCGGTGGGCCTCGGCGTGCCCTTCCTCGTCCACTTCCTCGACCGGGTGCGGCGCCGCAGCTGGGAGAAGACCGTCGAGATCGAGCGGCAGCGCCACGAGCTCGCGGGCGACAAGGCGCGGATCGACGTGTTGCTCCACAACCTCCTGCCCGCCTCGATCGTGACCGAGCTCAAGGCCAACGACCGCGTGGAGCCGCGGCACCACAACGAGGTCACGGTGTTGTTCACCGACTTCGTCGGGTTCACCACCATCGCCGAGCAGGTCAGCGCCGAGGAGCTCGTGGCCGACCTCGACGCGTGTTTCTCGTCGTTCGACGCGATCGTGGCGCGGCGCGGCCTGGAGCGCCTCAAGACCATCGGCGACTCGTACATGGCCGCCGCCGGGGTGCCCGTGGCGCGGCGCACCCACGCCGCCGACGCCGTGCTCGCCGCGCTCGACATCGTGCGCGCCATCACCGTCCACAGCGCGGCGCGGGTCGCGAACGGCCGCCCGAGCTGGGACGTGCGCGTGGGCCTGCACACGGGGCCGCTCGTGGCCGGCATCGTCGGGCAGACCCGTTTCGCCTACGACGTGTGGGGCGACACGGTGAACATGGCGAGCCGGATGGAGTCGTCGGGGTCGCCGGGTTGTGTCAACATCTCCGAGACCACCGCGGCCAAGGTCGCGGACCTGTTCGTCATCCAGCCGCGCGGGCAGGTGGCGGCCAAGAACAAGGGCCTGGTCGAGATGTTCTACGTGGTGGGCCTGCGCCCCGAGATGTCGGTCGACGGCCTCGGCATCGAGCCCAACGCGCGGTTCTGGGAGCGGGCGCGGAGCTGATTCGTTAGCTCGGCGAGAGGAGGTACCTGATGAACGTCCCCGATCCCGCCCCCCAACACCTCTGGCTCGCGCGGCTCCTCGGCGAGTGGACCTGGATGACCGAGGCCGTCCCCGGCCACGACCACCCCGTGATGACCGGCACCGAGACCTTCCGCCCCATCGGCCCGCTGTGGGTGCAGGGCATCGGCGGCGCGGACGGCCAGATCAGCCAGATGACGCTCGGCTTCGACACGCGCACCGGCCGCTTCAACGGCACGTGGCTCGGCGCGATGATGGCGCACCTGTGGGTGTACGACGGGCAGCTCGACGCGAGCGGCACCCGGCTCTCGCTCGACTCCACGGGCCCGAGCTTCGCCGACGACGGCACGCTCGCCCGATACCGCGACGAGATCGAGATCGTCAGCGACAACGAGCGTGTCCTGCGCGCCTCCTACGAGAACGCCGACGGCACGTGGACCCACTTCATGACGACGCGGTATCGACGCGCGTGATGGGGGGGGGCCGGCTACTCGGCCCCTGGCGCCGCTACCCCAGCGTCGGCGCCGCCCACGGCAACAACGGCGACCGCGCCGGGTCCCACTCTCCCCCGCGGCGGGGCGTGCGCGCGTCCGCCACGGTCACGAGGCAGGCCCGGCGCCAACTCGACGAGCGGTTGGACGACGCCGCGTGCCACACCTGGGGGTGGTGCACCAACACATGGCCCTCCGGCACCCGCGGGCCCACGGCGTCGGTGCCCAGCGGGGGCTCGTCCCCAAGGTGGCTCCCGGAGAGGTAGCGCAGGCCGCCGGTGCTGCCGTCCACGTCGTCCAGCGCGATCCACAGCAGGGCGCCGCGCGGCTCGGCGAGCGGGCTGTGGCCGAAGTCCTGGTGCCACGGCAGCGGCGTGCGGCCCTCGGGCGGCTTGACGATGAGGCGTTGGGACAGGAACCGCACGTCCTCACACCCGAGACAAGCCCGCGCGAGCGCCACCAACTCGGGGCGCGCGAGCAGCTGACCGTACACCGGGGAAACCCGCCACGGATCGTGCCAAAGTTGGATCAGGCGCAAACAGACTTCGCGCGAGGGGTAGCGGGCGGTGCGCACGGCGTGGTCCACCACCTCCTCGAAGCCCGCGCGGAGCGCGTCGATCTCCGCCGGGGTCAGGAACGGCGCCGCCACCACCCAGCCGTCGCGTTCGAATGCGGCGCGCAGGTTCGTGGCAAGCAGCGTGTCATCCGAACGATCAACCAAACAGGGTCACGTGCGCGGCGAAGTGTCCCTTGGGCGCGTTCGCGGACACCGAAGACACGGAGACGTAGGTTGCGGCCTGGTTCACCGCGAGCTCCAGGCGGCCGGGCGCCCCCGACGGCACCACGCCCTCCGAGCCGAGGAAGAACACGTCACTCCCGACGCGCCCCACCAGCGCGCCCAGCGGCGCCGCGGGCACGAACGCGCCGAAACCCGCGGTCTCGCCGTTGCCGTCCGCGTCCGCCACCCAGCGCGCCGGGAACCGCACGAGCCCCGTGCCGCGCACGACCACGGTGGTCCCCTCCGCGCGGGCGATCCCCGTCTCCACCCATCCGTCCGCCCCCAACACGGGCACGTGCACCTCCGCCTTGACGACGCGTGCGCCCGCCGGACCGTCGTCCTCGAGCGCCGCCTGCCGCGGCATGCTGCGCCCCTTGCGGATCAGCGTCACGCCGCCCCAGATCGAGAGGCCCAGGATCGCCATGCCCGCGAGCAGCACGAACACGCCCCCGGGCGACCCGCAGAGCAACACGCAGGTGCCGACGAGCACCAGGATCCCGCCGATCACGCATCCGACCGCGAGGATGACGATCCCGAGCGCGATCGCGGTGCCGCGGGTCATGCCGCCGCCCTGGTCCTCCGGGTACTCCACCTCGCCCTCCGCGGGCTCAGTCTCCCAGCGTGCCCGGCCCACCTCGATCTGCCGCAGCACCTCGCGGTCCCGGATCTCGACCGCCACCTCGCCGCGCGCTTCGAGCTCGGCGGCCAGCCGCTCGGCCTTGCGGATGCGCGCCACGCTCCGCCGGGCGCGGCGGAGCAACGCGCCGCTGTCGGTCTCCGTCTCCACCTCGGCCAGCGTCTGTTCCAGCGTGTGGCGCCGGCCGCGCGTGGTCGGCCAGTCGCGCACGCTCATGCGGACGCCGCGCAGCCCGGCGCGCAGGTGGGTCTCGCGCTCGGGGCTGTCGTCCGTCAGGAACACTTCGAGCAGCTCGCGGCAGCGCACCGTCGCGAAGCCCACGGCGGCGGCGGCGTTCCGGATGGCGTGCTGCACGCCGGGGTGCACCTGGTCCTCGATCGGCATCAGCTCGATGTCCTTGACCGTCGAGAGCGCCGCGAGCCCGTCGGCGAGCGCGTGGATGTGCGGCTTCACGTCGCGGTCGGCGGCGGCGGGGCGGTCATCGTAGACCGAGTCCAGGTACTCCTGGCGGATCACGTTCTCCTGGTCGCGCAGCGCGTGCAGGCGCGCGTGAATGTGGCCGGCGCCGCCGCTCTCGGTGCGGGCGAGCGCCCGGGCGGGTACGACGGCGGGTGCGACGACAACCGCGCCGACAGCGGCACCGTGGAGAAAGCTACGGCGACTGGGCATGGAACGCTCCGGAAGGGAAACATGGTCGCACGGAACGACGCGCGGGAACCAGGGCCGCAGAAGCAGGAGCTGGGCGTACGCCCGCGGACGGGCTCCACGCGAGGGCGCGCGGCCCAGCCGCGCGCGACGGACGTACGTTAGCGCATGGACGCACGTACGTCACCTGCTTACCGTACTCCAGAGGGAACTTCCATGCGTGTCACCGCGTCCCAGCTCCGTGCGGACGTCTACAACCTGCTCGATCGGGTGTTGGAGACGGGCGAGCCCATCGAGATCGAGCGCGGCGGCCAGCTGCTGCGCATCGTCGCCGCGCGCGCGGGCAGCTGGGTGGATCGCCTCCCGGTGCGGGAGGGGGTGGTGGTCGGGGACCCCGAGGAGCTCGTCTCCCTCGACTGGGCCAGCCACTGGGAGCCGGGAGCCCTGTGATCCACCTCGACACCCACGTCGTCGTCTGGCTCTACCAGGGCCGTGTCGCCGCGTTCCCCTCGCCCGTGCAAGATCTGCTCGCCACGCGCCGCCCCCTCGTGTCCCCCATGGTGCGGCTCGAGCTCGGGTTCCTCCAGGAGATCGGTCGGTTGACCGTCGACCCGGAGGAGATCCTCGGCGCCCTGCGCGACGTGGCCGACCTCGGCGCCGCGGAGAGCGGCTTCGACCGCGTCGCGGCGCTCGCGACCACGCTCCGTTGGACACGGGATCCGTTCGACCGCCTGATCGCGGCGCACGCGCTCGCGGACGATCTCCCGCTGATCACCAAGGATGCGACGATGCTCCAGAATTGCCGCGTGGCGCGGTGGGGGTAGGGGCGGGCCCCCGGTTGCCTGGCCGGAGGCGCCGGGCGGGGCGGCGGGCGATCGCTCTGGTCACGCGTGCCGGGAGAGAGGAAGCAACCCGACAGATCTCGCGTCACGACCGGCACTGACGCCCGTTCTGTCGGGTCGCGGGGCCCGCCGGGCGCGGGGCGCGGCCCCGGCGGCGGGGGCGCTGGCGAGAACCGGGCGTTGGCCCGTCACGGCGGGCGATCACGCCGGTCACGCGCGCCGGGAGAGTGGGAGAAACCCGACAGTTCTCGCGTCACGACCCGCACTGACGCCCGTACTGTCGGGTCCCGGGGCCCGCCGGGCGCGGGGCCGGCCGCGGCGGGGGCGCCGGCGAGAACCGGGCGTTGGCCCTCTCCGCGGTAGGCGACGCGGGCGGCTCGCGCCAACCTGCTCGACGGGACGTGCGGCGCGCCAGGTGCCCGGCCGGCGCCCGCTCGGCGGGCGGTCCCGGCGGGACGGCGACGCGGCAGCGGCGACGGCGCGGCGGACCGAGCGGCTCTGCCGCGAGCCGAGAGGGGACCGACCCGCCCCGTCCTGGGGGCGGGGGGCGCCCAACTCGGGACCAGAAGGGGCGCCACCGCGCGGGAACACCTCGCCCGAGACGACTGGGTAGCGGCGCACAGCACCCGCTCCACCGTCGCCGTGTGGCGCTCGGCGCGCCCACCCGCGCGGGGGGACTCCTCCACACGTCGATCCCCGCCGGGACCTCGATGGTGTCGGCCTCGCCGGTGGTGAGGTCCACCCGCACCAGCCGCGCGTCGTCCTCGTCGGGGTCGCGCCCCACGACGAACGCCACGCCGCCGACCACCACGCCGCCGCCCACCCAGTCCATCGCGGGGAAGGCCGAGCGCTCGACCAGCGTGTCACCGACCAGGGCCCAGGCCTGGGTCGCCTCGCCGGCCACGACGACGAGCGGCTCCATGTCGCCACCCAGCAGGACGGCGCCCATCGGCACCGGGATGCGCGCCGTCACGCGTCCGGTGGCGGGGTCGACTCGCGGGAGCTCGGGCGCGCCGGTGTCCTCGGAGACGACGTACACGGAGGCGCCGCGCACGACCGGCCCCGCGTTCACCCAAGTCAGCTCGCCGACCGCCACGCGATCGAGCGCCAGCGCCACGGTGCCCTCCGCGGGCGTGCCCGTGTCCACCCGCGCGGAGAACACGCTCGTGTCGAGGAAGCGCGGCGTTCGCTCCCGAGGTCGCGTCTCACCCGCGCGCCCACGGGCTCCGTGCCACGAGGTCCGCGTAGATGGCGTCGATCTCGGCGTCGGGATCCGCGGCGCTCCCGGGCGCGGGCGGGCCGAGGCGCACGGGATCTTCGGTGAAGGTCGACCGTTGCCGCCACCACGCCGCGACGCGGTGCGGATCGGGGTCCTGTTCGCGAAGCTCGGCGTGAATCCAGTCGATCGCCCAGGCGAGGTCCTCGTTCCCGGGCAGCACCCGCACCCGCGGCGCGCCGCCGAGCGGCACGAGCACGATGCCGATGCTGTGCTCGCCGATGCCCGGGGGCCGCTCGCGTCGCAACAGGGGAGCCCACAAGTACCCGTCGCTCATCCGATCGGCTCCATGGCGAGGGCGCGGGCGCGCGCGGCGAGCACGTCGGCGAGGGTGTCGAGCTCGTCGGGGTGGGCCCAGGCGGCGGGGACATCACCCATCGCGGCGCGTACGCGGCTCACGTCGGCGAACGGGAGGAGCGCGGCGCGACCGGCGGCCTCGGCGCGGAGCACCTCGGGGTCGATCCCGAGCGCGTCGCGCACGTGGGGCGCGGGCCGGGGCGCCTCGGCGTTGAGCCACGGGAGGCCCTGGGCGTGGTCGATCGCGAGCAGCCGGCGGTCGGACAGGATGAGGTTGGGGTTGTCGGGCCGGCGGTCGGCGTTGGCGATCCACTGGTCGAAGATCCACATGTTCCCGAGCTTCTCGCGCTCGCCCCCGGCGAGGTGCTGCCCCGAAACCCAGTCCACCCCGGGGCACAGGAGCGAGCCGAACGCCATCCGGCCGCCGCGCTCGAAGGCCTGGGCGAGCGCGCGCAGATCGTCGTCCACCGCGCCCATCGCGGCGAGCAGGCCCTCGCTCACGTCGAACAGATCGGTGGGGGGTGTCGCGATGCCGAACTGCACGGCCAGCCGCGACGACACCACCTCGACCAGCCCGTCGCGGAAGGTCCGCCCGCACGGCTTGACCACCCACTCGCGGCCGTCCTGCGCGACGAACAGCGAGGGCGTGGTGCTCCCGCGGCTCATCCAGCGGACGAATCGGCGTAGGCGCACGGAAGATCCCCCGCGGGTGGACTAACACCGTACCGTTCGGATCAGGAGCGAGCGGCGCCGGGCTTGGGGATCCGGAGGCTCGGAAAGCCAGAGAGCAGGAATAAGGAGAAAGAACTCGGACGCCGGACTCCGGAGGAATCAGGAAAGCAGGAATAGAGGAAAGCAGGAAGGAGGAGAAAGAACTCCGTT
>JAZKFH010000006.1:35979-108426 GCA_040386535.1 Myxococcota bacterium
TGCCTTGTTTTCCTGCCTTCCTGCTTGTCCGGACTCCGGGCTCCGGGGGAATCAGGAAAGCAGGAATAGAGGAAAGCAGGAAGGAGGAGAAAGAACTCCGTTCCGACCTCCGCCCTCCTACTTCCTGCCTTGTTTTCCTGCCTTCCTGCTTGTCCGGACTCCGGGCTCCGGGGGAATCAGTCCGAGCGCCGCCTTCCTACTTCCCGCTTGTCCGGAGAGGCACGCCGGCACGCACAACCAAGCCGCCCGCGAACGCCCCCACCTACCCCCCGAACGGCGCCACGAAAACCTGCTCCTCCACCCCATCCTCGCCGCACCGCACCGCGATCTCCCACCGGATCTCGCGGTGCTCGCCGGTGAGGGTGGGCGGGGCCTCGCGCGGGATGGGGACGGTGAAGCGGCGATCGCCGTAGGGTGGCCCGGCGAGCGTCCCCGTCGCCTCGGTGACGACGCGGACGGCCCACTCGTAGCGCTCGCGCGTCTGGCCGCGGTCCGACCAGCTGATGCGGGTGGCGGCGCGCTCGACACAGCGGAGGGTCCAGGCGAGGCCGCCCGCGGCCATGGCGCGGCGGGCGTCGGTGCGCACGGCCACGTCGATCTCGCCCCCGAGGAGCGCGACGGGGCCGGGCGTCACGCGCATCCGAGCGCGCCCACGCACGATCCGGGCGATCCAAGCCGACTCGCGCACCGTGGCAAAGGCGCCGATCCCGGCGAGCGCGAGGAAGACCGCGATCGCGACGGCCTGGAGCGGCGGGAGGAACAACGCGCCCACCGCGAGGAAGCCCGCCGCCAGGATCACGGCGACGCCGATCCCGAGGACGAACACGCTCGCGGCGGCCAGCCCCCCGGCGCGCCGGCGCTTCCAGCCACGCCAGCGGGCAATCCACGGGTCGAGCCGCCGTGGCGCGGGCCCCGCCACCACGAGGATCTCGGTGCGCACGGGCTGTCCCCCCGCGCCCGCCCACACGTCGAGGCGCCACACCACCTCGACCAGCGCCCCGGCGTACGACGGCGCGGGTCCGTCGGGGAGGCGGGCCTCGATCGGGGTCCCCGCCTCGACCGCGACGCCGCGCCCCTCGGCCACGACGGTGTCGGCGTCGGTCGCGGGCTGCGGGCCGCGCGCGCGCCAGGTGAGCGCCCACCGGAAGGCGCCCTCGCCGAAGACCCGCGCCCGCACCGCTTCGCCGCCCGTGTAGGCGCGATCGTCGAGCTCCAGCCGCATCGGCGCGTGCATCAGCCCGCGAGCACGGCGTCGACCGCGGGCCGGCCCCAGCGCTTGACGAGCTCGCCCACGACGTGTTCGAACGCGCGCTGCCCGTCGGCGCCGCCGATCCGGGGCGCCTCGACCGCGAGCTCGCGCAGCAGCGGGCCGACCGGGGCGCGATCGTCGTGTTCCGTGTAGTGCTCGATGAGCGCCACGACCGCGGGGCCGTACAGGAGCCACTCGCCCATGCGCCGGCCCAGCACCTGCGCCAGGCCGAGGTCCTTGCGCGCGCGGGCGGGCTGATCGGCGAGCTCCAGCCGGCCGAGGTGCAAGGCGGCGCGGCCGACCTCGCGCGGGTAGGAGCTGTCCGCCTTCGCGGCCGCGAGCAGGGCGCGGTACGCGGCGCGGGCCCCGGCGGCGTCCCCGAGGTGCTCGAGGAGCTGGCCGCGGGTCAGGCGCGCGCGGGCCGCGAGCAGGGCTTCGCCGCTGGCCTCGGCGCGTGTGATCACCTCGGCGACCAGCATCTTCGCGTCATCCCGATGCTCGGGCAGGCGGGCGAGCGCCATGACCTCTTCGAGCCGTGCGAAGACCTCGGCGCGCACGTCGCCGTGGTCGCGCGCGAGATCGGCGGTGCGGTGGGCGAGCACCGCGACACGCGCGATGTCGCCGCGCTCGATCGCGACCATCTGCAGGCGCTGCGCCGCGGCACGGGCGAGCGGCACCTGCCCGGCGCGCACCGCCGCGTCGAACGTGGCCTGCCAGCGCGCCTGCACACCGGTGTCGCCGAGGCCGTGGAGGCGCTCCTGCAGGCCGGCCTCGACCAGCGCGAGCTCCGCGACGGCGCCGAGCTCCCCGCGCGCCTCCGCGAGGGCGCGGAACTCCGCGACCAGGGCGGGCACCCGGGCGAGCCCGGCGGCGGCGGTCTCGGCGTCGGCCAGGGCCCGCTCCAGCCCGCGCACCCGTGCTTCGAGGGTGGCCGCGGCATGGGCGGCGCGCTCCGGATCGCGGCGCGCGCCGTCGAGCACGTCCTTGGCGATGGCCGCGAGCGACCGCGACTCCGCGAGCGCGCTCCGCACGGCGCGCACGGGCGCCTCGTCCCCCGCGATGTCGAGGGCGCGCGCCAGCAGCGCGGCAAGGGCGACGTCGGCCTCGGGCGCGCCTTCCGGAGGGGTCGGGACCTTCGCCGCGAGCAGCGCGCGCCGCGCGGCCTCGACCTGGGCGAGCGGCTCCTCCGCGGCGACGGCGGTGGCGGTGATCGTGTCGAGCTGGGTGCCGAGCAGGGCCGAGAGCGCCCCGAGCAGCTTCTGCGCCTCGGTGGTGTCGGCGGCGCTGCCCTGCATCACCGCGCCGAGCGCGGCCTCGGGGTCCGCGCTGTCCAGCGCGTCCGCGACCGCCTCCAGCATCGTCTGGATGGGCGCGGGGCTCACGCGCGCGGCGGCGCGCAGGGCTTCGGGGGAGGTTCCACCCAGCGCGTCGAGGACGCGGCGGGCGCGGGGTTCGGTGCTCATCCGCCGAGCTTCTCCCGCTTGGCCTTGTAGTCGGTCGCCCACGCGGTGAACGTCTTGTAGTCGGCGTTGTACTTCGCGGCGTTGGTCTCGGTCTCCGTCTTCGCGGCCTCGCGCTCGGAGATGGCCTTGCCCTTGATCTGCTGGATCTCGCCCTTGATGACCAGCTCGTCGGCGTGCTTCTGGTCGAGCGACGCGATGTCCGTGGTGAGCTTGCCCTCCTGCTTGGCGCGGAGCTGGAGCGCCGTCTCGAGCGCGGCCTTCTGCTCATCGGAGGCGCCGGTCGACGCCGCCTTCTGGTCCTTCGCCTGCGTGCTCGCGGTGTCCTGGGCCTTGGTCGCGGTGGCGCCTGCGTCGGAGGAGCCGCCGTCCGGCTTGTCGTCGAAGCGGTCGCCGTGTTTGGAGATGGCCTTGACCAGGTCGACCACGATGCCGGTGAGCGCCGAGTCGGGCTTCTGCACGTCCCCCTTGGCGCCCGAGAGCGTCTGGGCGCGCTGCGACTCGTCGGCCTTCGCCTTGTCGATCCCTGGCTTCTGGCCGACGGAGATCTTCTTCACCGGGGCGCCGGCCTTGGCGAGGGTCTCGGTTTCGGTGGCGAGCAGGCCCACCTGCTGCTCGGCGTGGAAACACGCGTACGCCCACGCGTGCTTCTCGGCGTGCACCTTGGCCGCGGCGACCGCCTTTTCCTTGGCCTCCATCATCGCGGGGATGTCGACCGTGAGGGAGAGGCCCATGAGCCCTTCGAGCTGGGCCTGCTTGGAGCCGATCTTCTTCGCTTCTTCCTCGGTGCTCTGGCGGATGCCCGTCATCTTCTGGAGCGCGTCGCCCGCGCTCGTGCTGGGCGCTTCGAGGTCGGCCGGCACCGGCTTGCCTTCGGCCTTCAGACGCGAGGCCGCGCGCGCCTTCGAGAGCGCCTCCCACGTGCCCTTGAACACGTCCCCCCACGAGGAGCCGACGCCGCCCGTGGCGTTGCCGGAGCTCGCCCCGCGCATCTTGCCGGTGGTCTCGCCGTAGCCCTCCTGCGTCTTGAGATCCTGGGACTTCTGCAGCTCGTCGATCTTCGCCTTGGTGTCGGCGATCGTCTGCACCTTGGCCTTCTGCTCGGCGTCGTGTTGCGCGAGCGATTTCTCCAGCCGCGTGACCTCGTCGGTCGACTTCGTCGCGCTCTCCTGGCGCTTCTTCGCGGTGGCCTCCAGATTCGTCGCGCGGTCGGCGTGGGTCGCCTCGGTCTCCTTGGAGCCGTTGTACGTGCCCTTCTTGCGCGTGGTCTCGATCTGCGGCTCGAGCTCGTCGGCCTGCTTCACCTTGGCGGTGGCGGTCTCGCGGAGCTTCGCCGGATCGCCCGGCTTCACCGTGTCGTAGTCGTACTGGAGCGAGAGCCCCGCCTCCCGCTGGCGGGTCTCCTTGGCCTGGATGTCGGCGCGCGCCTTCGCCATCTTGGCGCCGGTCTCGCGGACGTACTTGTCCTTGACCTGCGCGTAGGGGACCTTCACCGGGCCGTTCGGCCCGTCGACCGTGACCCCGTCGGCGTCGACCTTGGTGATCTCGGCGCGGAAGCGCCCGTTGCCGGTGTCTACGTCGGTACGACGCCCGACCCACCGGTCGAGCGTGCTCATGTGCAGCTCGTTCATCTTCCGATCGAAGTTGAGCTGCTCGTCCAGGGTCTGCACCTCTTTTTCGAGCTTCGCCTTGGTCTCGATGTGGTCGGCCTCCTTCTTGAGCGCCTCCGCCTCGGACTTGAGCGTCTTCTGCTGCTCTTCGAGCCGCTTGGTCTCGCTCTGGGCCTCGTTGGCCTTCTTGAAGCCGTCGAGGTGCTCCTTCTCCTTGGAGAGCGAGCCGTCGGTCTCCTGCTTGGCCTTCGCGTCGGCGTCCGCCTTCAGCCGGGCCGCGGAGAGCTCCTCCTTGTCGCGACGCACGGACGCATCGAGGCTCTTCTTCTGCGCCTCGAGCTCCTTGAGCTCCTTCTTCTTCTTGTCGCGCTCCGCCTTGGCGGCCTCGGGATCGTCGTGCTCGTTCGCCTTCTTCTGCGCGTCGACGGCGTCGGCGTTCTTCGTCTTGGAGACGCTCTCGCGGTACTTCTTGTACTCGCGATCCCACTCGTCGACGTCCTTCTGCACCTTCTTCAGGTCGGCGTCGGTCTCGTCGATGACCTTCTTGAACTCGGCCATCGTCTCCGGATCGTCCTTGAGACGCTCCGCGTTCTTCGTCAGGTCGTTGAGCGTCGAGGTGAGCTCGGCCGCGTGCGCCTTGGCCTTGGTCAGCCGCTTCTGGAGGGCCGACTCGAGCGCCTCGTGCGTGGCGCGGGCGCCCTCGGCGGCGGCGGTCTTGGGCTTCGTGAGGAGGCCCTTCATCTCGCGGAGCCCGGCGACGGTCTCCTTGATGCCCTTGACCGGCGCGAACACGTCCTTGAACAACACCTTCGCGACCGCCTTGGCCTTGGCCTTGGCGCCGTCGTCCTTCTTCGCGTCGGGATCGTCCTTCTTCTTCGCGGCGTCCTCTTCGGCCTTCTTCGCCGCGTCCTTCTTCGCGTCCGCGTTCAGGTCCTGCAGATCCTTGTTCTGCTTGTCGAGCGTGTCGTTGTTGTCCTTGATGTCCTGGACCGCCTTGTCGCCCTGCGTCTTGCCCGCGCCCTGCCCGTCGCCGTCCTTGGCGTCGGCCTTGGCCTTGTGGTTGTCGTAGGCGGTGCCGGCCTTGTCCTTGAGCGCGTTCGCGCCGTTGTCGGCCATCTTCGCGCCGACCTTCTCGCCGTAGTTGCTCGCCGCGTCGCCCACGCCCGCGAGCTGCTGGGCGTAGAGCTCGGCGGGCACGAGGAACGCCGCCGCCGTGCGGAACACGGTGGTCAGGAGCGAGAGCGCCATCACGACCATGCCGAGCGCCGTGTTGATGCGCGCGAGGATGCCGCCCGCGCGGACGAGCCACCCGCCGATCGAGATGAGCGGGGCGCCCACGCCGAAGAACCACACGAGCGCGAGACCGACCGCGATGAGGATGCCGCCGGCCACGTAGGAGACGGCCGAGAGCGTGCCGCACAGCTGCGCGATGCCGTCGAGCGTGTCGCGCAGGCCACCGAAGAAGTCGGCGAGCTTCGCGCAGAAGACGCCGACCCAGTCCGAGCCGGAGAGGCCCTCGAACTGCGACCAGTCGAACGCGCTCGCAAAACCGTCCCAGCCCTTTACGAACTTGCCTTCCTTGCCGGGCTCCGACCCGAACAGGCCCGACCAGTACTCGTCCGAGAGCGGGTTGTTCTGGACGAGGCCGATCAGCGGGCCGACGAACGGCGTCTTGAACGCGCCCTTCGACGCGACGGTGAGGCCCTTGTCGGCGAGGTTCCCGAGGGTGTCGAGCACCAGGGTGTCGATCGCCTGGTCGGTGAAGCCCTTGATGAAGGAGCCGCCGAAGCCGTTGCCGAGCTCGCTGAGGATCTGCCCGGTGCGGCCGTACTCGGTCTGCCCGGACGCCACCGACTGCGAGAGCCCCATCTGGTGGTTGCGCTCGTACACGGCCTGCGCGAGCGGGTCGTCGCCGAGGGCCTTGAGCTCCTCGAACGCCGGCAGCGTCGGCGCCATCTGGTCGACCGACATGCCCGCGAAGGCGCCGCCCGCGCCATCCGCGTTGCCGCGGCCCGTGCCGTCCGTCTTCGCGTCGCCGTTCTTGCCGCCCTTGTCGTCGCCTTCGGTGGTGGTCCCTTCGGGCGCGGTCTTGTTGGCCGCGGCGGCCATGTCGGCCTTGGCCTGCGCGGCCGCGGCGTCGGGCTTCGCGTCCCGCTTGGCGCCGTCCCGCACCCGCCGGAAGGCCTCCTCGGTCGAGCCCCAGAACCCGCGGTTGTTGAACTCCTCCTCGAAGCGGGCCTTCATCGCCCCTTCGTCCTGCCCGCCCTCCTTGGCGCCCTGCCACATCTGGCAGAGCTGCTGGTAGGGCTCCGACTGCTTCACGCGGGACAGCGCGGTGGCGGCCTTGCTCTCCTCCTCGTCGTCCACCGCGTCACAGAGCTCGTCGAAGGCAGAGAGGTCCTCGATGAGGCCCGCGATGCCGTCGACGCCGTCCTCGTACTGGTCGACCTTCTTGCCGTGGTCTTCGGTGCCGTCGGCCTTGGGCTTGCTCGCCGAGCCGGTCGCGGGGACGAAGCCGCCGCCGCGCTGCTCGTTCATCGCCTTGTGTTGCGCCAGGAGCGCCTTCAGATCCGCGCCGCTCACGTCGCCTTCCGCCGCGACGTGCCCCTCGGGGAGGCCCATCTCGAGCGGCTGCATGGCCCCGCCCGCGGCGAACCGATCGGCGGCGAGGTGCGCCTCGGCCTCGGCGAAGGCGCCGGCGTTCGCCGCGTCGAACGCGGGCAGATCGGCCTGGGCGACGTGGACGACCTCGTGCGCGAGCAGCTCCCGACCGTCGACCGACGTGGGGTCGTACGCGGCGGGATCGAGGTACACGTCGCTGCCCTCGGCGAGGCCGCGGGTGCCGAGCCCGGCGAGCTTGTCGGCGGCGTCGGCGTCGGTGTGGACGGCCACGCCGCCGGCGGGGAGGCGCAACGTCGCGACGAGCTGGTTCACCAGCTGGCGGGTGAGCGCGGTGCGGTCGGCGTCCTCGTCGAGGGCGGCGCCGAGCGGGGTGGCGCGGCCTGCGTCTTCGTGGGCCGGGAGCTCGGCGAGGAGCCCGGCGGCCTGCGCGGCGAAGTCCGGGTACGGCGCGAACGTGTCGGCGAAGCTCGCGAGCTCCTCCGCGGAGGGCACCCCGCCGAGGCGCACGAGCGTCGCGAGCGTCTCTGCGGTTGCGCCGCCGGAAAGCGCGGCGCGCGCCTCCTCGAGCAGGGTGCGGGCGAGATCGACCGCGGCGGCGGATCCGCCGGCGGCGGCGAGCTCGTCGAGGCGGGCGGCGTGGTCGGCGATCCAGCCGTTGGCCCGCCCGGCGAGCAGCTGGCGAAGCCCCTCGCGGACGAGCGTGGCCGGGGCCGCGGTCACCTCGGCGGGGAGCTGCGCCTCCAAACGCCCGACCAGGAAACGGCCGGCGCCATCCACCGCGCCCGGGGCCTCGACCCGCCACTCCGACTGCACGCGCCGCGCCTCACGCCCGCGGTTCTCGGCCTCGATCTCCAGCGGTTGCCCCGGCGAGGAGACCGCGTCCGTCTGCTGCGCGTCCTTGCCGAGGCTGTTCTGGATGACGTGCGTGATCTCGTGCGCGAGCAGCTCGGCGCCCGCCGGCGACGTGAGCGCGGGCGACTCCGCGAACCACACGTGGTCGCCGATGGTGAAGGCGCGGGCGTTGATCTCGCCCGAGGCCTGCCGGGCGACGCTGCCCTCGTGCAGGCGCGCGTCGGGCGCGGGGCGGCCGAAGACCTCGGCGAGGAAGGCGCGCTCGTCCCCGTCGAGGGGGCGGCCGGCGCCGCTGGAGGCGCGCAGCTGGGCGGTCCAGCGGTCCATGTCTCCGGGATCGGTCATGTTGGGCGCGCCCGAGCGCGCGGTCGCGGCGGCGATCTGGCCCTCGTCCAGGTCGCTGTCCAGGCCCGACTCCACCCCGCCCTCGGACCCGCCGGCGAAGCCGCCCGTGAGCGTGTCGAGGACGCTGGTGTCGAAGGTGCCGGCACCCGCGTCGGGGAACGAAACGTCGCGAAACGAGGTGTTGGCGAAGCCCCCGTCGAGCAGGGCGGCATCGAGCCAGCCGGCGTCCAGCTCGGCCTCGAGGGCGCTGTTCGTGACGGACGATTCGACGGACGTATCGAGATCCAGCGCGGCCCCGGTCGACGGCGCGGGGCCCAGGCGCTCCCGCTCGGTCCAGATCACGCGGTACCACGCGCGCGCGAACGTGTTCCACGTCAGGCTGGCGTGCCAGGGCAGGTAGGCCCGGAAGTCGTGCCCCGTCTCCGCGGAGGCGCGCATCAGATCGAGCAGGTAGAGCTGATCCCCGCTCTCGGCCCGGCCTTCCCGCAGGCCCTCGGCCGCCTCGTTCCCGAGCGCCGCCTGCACCTCGCTCCACAGCGGGAGGGCGGTGTCGAGGGCGCCCTGGGCGCCGGACGGCCGCGCCGACTGACGACGACGCGCCGTTTCCTGGGCGTTCGAAGCGGCTTGATCGCGGGTCAGGGCTCGTTGCATGGACGCCGGTCCTCGGTGCGCGGGAAGCGCGGATTGTACCGTGGGGAGGTAACGCGGGGGCCGAGAATCCGGGGGTCCAGGGGTGGGCGGGAAGCGCGCGGCTCAGCCCCGGCGCCGCCGCATCCCCAACGCCGCCACGAGCAACAACGCCGCGGGCCCATAGCCACCCGGTCCGGCGGCGCTCGTGCAGCCGCAACCCCCCTCGTCGTCTACCTCGTCGGGGTTCCCACCTTCGGCGGCGTCGGCCCCGTCGCAGTCCTGGTCGATGCCGTCGTCCGGGACGTCGGTGGCGGTGGGGTGCACGGTGTCGTCCGTGTCCTCGCAGTCATCGCCGCCGCTGGCCAGGGCGTCGTGGCTGTCGCCGTCCTGGTCGTCGTCGGAGGCCCCGTCGCAGTCCTGGTCCACGCCGTCGTACCAGGTCTCGGCCGCGCCCGGCGACACGTCCGCGCGCGTGTCGTCACAATCGGGGCCACCGGCCTCGGCCGCCACGGAGCCGTCCTCGTCCACGAGATCGGTGCCGTCGCAGTCCTGGTCGATGCCGTCGTACGCGATCTCGATCGTGGGCAGGGCCCGCGTGGCGTCGGCATCGTCGCAGTCGTCCGCGTTGGCGACGTAGCCGGCGGGCGCATCGCAGGCGTCGACGTCGGCGCTGGCGTTGCCGTAGCCGTCCCCGTCGGCGTCGCGGTACCAGGTCACGGCGCCGACGGCGGCGTCGTCCACCCCCCCGTCACAGTCCTCGTCGCGCCCGTCGCACGTCTCCGTCGCGCCGGGGTGGATGGTGGGATCGCCCTCGTCGCAGTCCGCGTCGCTCGCCCAGCCGTCCGCGTCGTCGTCCGTGTAGGCGGCGCCCGCGCCGCCGTAGGCGCCGATGTCGCTGCGGGTGCCGTCCACGTCCGTCCACTCGGGGGTCCCGGCGTCGACGAGGAGGGAGTCGGCCGCGAGGAGCAGCGAGTCGTTGTCGCAGTCGCCGTCGAGGGTGTAGTCGGCGAGGCCGGGATCGACCGTCGTGTTGCCGAAGGAGCTCGTGGAGAACGTGAACGTGCCCGAGCTGTCGGCCGAGGTGTTGTCGTAGAAGTTGTCGTACGAGGCGCGTACATACGCCCCGGACGTGGCGTCGGAGGCGTGCAGTGCGCCGCCGTCCTGGGTGTAGGCGAAGATGTTGTTGATCAGGTCGCCCTCGGCCGAGGCGAAGTACAACCCGCCGCCCGACGCACCGGCGTCGTTTCCGACGAGCGTGTTGTTCGTGAGGCTCCAGGCGTCGGTCGTGGTCACGTAGAACGCCCCGCCGTTCCCGTTCGCCACGTTCTCCTGGAAGACGTTGTTGGTCCAGGCGGCGGCGCCGCTGTCCTCGTCGTAGACCGCACCGCCCGCGTACGCGAGGTTTCCGCAGAACCGGGAGTTGTCGACCGACGTGGTCGTCGACGACGTGGTGTAGACCGCGCCTCCACCCTCCCCCGCGTTGAACCCCGCGCTGTTCTCCACGAACCGCGCTCGGGACATCCTCAACGTGATGCTCTCGCTGTACAACCCGCCGCCGTTGGCGTCCGCGACATTGCCGTCGAAGGACACGTCGGCGACGTCGAGCGTGCCGACCCGCACGTACGCGCCCCCGCCGTTGTTCTCCGTCGAATTGTCCGTGAACGTGGCGCGCCGGAGGTCCGCGACCGTGCCGCTCAGGAACAGCGCGCCGCCGAGATCGCCCGCGACGTTGCCCACGAACACGAGGTCGTGGAGCGTCGCGTCGTCGGCGCTGTAGACGTACAGCCCGCCACCACTCTGGTAGGCGCTCGCTTGGTTTCCGGTGAAGGTCGAGTCGAGCACCGAGACGGTGCCCGCGTCCAGGATCGCGAGCGCGCCGCCGTTCTCACCCTCGTTGTCCTCGAAGGTGCACGATGCCACGGAGGCGCTGTCGGGCTCCAGGTGGACGGCACCGCCGGCGAGCGCGCTGGCGTTCCGCCGAAAGGTGGAGTCGGAGAGCGTGACCGAGTCCATGTCGACCGCGTAGATCGCGCCGCCGTACATCGACTCCTGGTCGTCGAACGTGCTTCCGGTCACGGAGAGGGTGCCGCCGTCGGCGTAGATGGCGCCGCCACGGTCGTCCGCGGCGTTGGAGTCGAACACGGAGTCGGTGATCGTGACGGTGGCGCCCTCGGAGTAGATGGCGCCGCCTTTCCTCTCCCCCAGGTTGTCCGTGAACGTTCCCCGGATCACGGTGAGCGTCACCTCTCGGTCCACCTGCAGGGCCCCACCCTCGAAGGCGTAGTTGTCGGTGAAGGCCACGTCTTCGAGCACGATCGCGCTGCTTCCCGTCGCGACGATGGTGCCGCTCGAGCCCGAGCTGGAGGACGATGTCTTTCGGTTGTTCTCGAACACGTCGCCCACGGCCGTGAACGACACGTCGGAGAGGTACATCCCGACCGCGACCGCGCCGACGTGGTCCGCCCAACGGGTGTCCCGGTAGTTGATCGTGGCGTATTGCGCGGAGAGGCCCCGCTCGGGGCCGCTGATCGTGCACGCGTCGAGGTCGAGCGTCACCGCCTCGGTCTCACCGCGGGCGGACAGCCACGATTCCTCGTTCACCTCGGTGCGCGTGAGTGACAGGTGCGCGCCGTCCAGGATCGACACCCCGCTCGCCTCGGTGAACACGCTGTCCACGAACGAGACCGTCGAGCCCAGGAACCGCGCGTCCGTCCCGACGCCTCCGGCCCCGGTCACGATCATGTCCTCGAACGCCGCTGTCGAGCCCTCGACGTAGATGCCGTTGAAGCCCGCGTTCGTCACCGTGAAGCCCATCATCGTCACGCTCTCGCCCTGAACGATGTTGATGGCGTTCTCGCAGAAGCCGCCCACGCCGATCTCGGTCGCGGCGCTGCCGTCCACGCCCACGATCGTGAGGTCCTTGCCGTCCGTGTCGAGGCAGTTCCAGTAGCTCCCGGCGGCGACCTCGATGGTGTCCCCATCCGCAGCGTCGGTGATCGCGTCGGCGATGGAGACGTAGGTCGCGCCCCCGCCGGCGTCGACGGTGAGCGCCCGCGCGCGCTACCCCGGAAGCCGCTCGAAACCGGGCATTCCGTCCGGGATGTGGTGGAAGGCTTGCGCGTCGATGGTGTAGATCGCGATGGCGGGCTGAAAGACGGACGGGTCGTCGAGCGTCCCGACCTTGAGGATGACCGCCGGGAACCGCGGACGCCGGGTGACGATGTGGGTGCCACAATCGGCGCAGAACTCGCGCGTCACGGGCCGATCCAGGTCGCTACGGCTGAACCGCTTGGGCTCCCCCTTCGTGTAGGCGAACCCGGCGATCGGCATGGCCAGGAAGAGGTTGGGCGCCCCGCCGGTGAGGTACTGGCACTCGCGGCAGTGGCATTGCGCCTTCATCAACGGCTCGCCCTCGGCCACGTACCGCAACGCGCCGCAGTAACAACCACCCTCGACTCTCATGCTCGCCTCCGTGGTCTCGCGCCCTATCTCGGCCATCCCCCCCGCTTCACCCCCGCCAACAAACGCAGCGCGCGCACACCGGGTTGCTCGCCACCTCCAGCGCGCGGCGCTCGGGGCGGGCCGCCCGCATCGCCGCGCGCACGCCGTCCGCGGTCCCGGCGGAGGACTCGAGGAAGAAACAATGCCGCCATCCTCCCGTCGGATCGACGACGCCCGAGGTCCACGGCGCCGAGCACTTCGCGGGGTCGGTCCGCCCCTCGGAGAGCAGCACGAGCCGCTCCTTGGCGTACGTCGACATCACGACGAACGGATCGTCGCGCACGGCCGCCAGGAACGCCCGTAGGAGCGCCACCTGGTCGGGCCCAGGCCGCCGGCCGCGCTCCGATCCCCGCTCGCCGAAGCCGCCGCTGCTCGTATCGGCCGCGAGGAGGCTCATCTCCGTGCACCCCGCCTCCCGCGCGGCCTCCCGGATCGCGCCGAGCTCGGGGATGTTCTCGGCCCACACGGTGACCCGCGCGTGCGCGTGGTGCCCGCCGAGCGCGCGGACGCCTTCCCGCACGGCGGTCAGCCCGCGCACGCCGCGCAGGCGCTCGTAGGTCTCCTCGGTGGCGGCATCCCAGGAGACGAAGACCCGCGCGGCGTGCGAACGAACGAGCGCGGCGTGTTTGCGGAGCGCCAGCCCGTTGGTGATCAACGAGACGGGCAGCTCTCGCGCGAGGGCCGGCAGGAGCTCCCCGATGTCCGGGTGCGCCAGCGGCTCGCCTCCGGTCAGCACGATCTCCGCGAACCCGAGCGCACGCGCCTCCCGCGCCAGCTCGATCCACCTCGACACCGGGAGCTCGCCCGGTTCCGGGTCACGAAAAGCGCACCCGGCGCACCGGCTCGTGCAACGGTGCGTCACGTCGAAGATGATCACCTCCGGCCGGATGAACCCCGTCGCCTGGAGCAGCTGGGCCCCGATCGCTCGCGCACCACGCATCGGGGGGGGCTTAGCACGGCGCCTGCGGTGCCTTGGCGGCGTGTGAGTAGAGGCACGGGCAGACGGACGGCCGCGGACGGCCGCCGCTGCGGCGGCCGGGGTGGCGGGGCGGGCGGGGGTGGCGGGGGTGGCGGGGCGGGGGTGGCGGGGGTGGTCCGCCCGCGCGCGGCGGGGTCATGCCCCTGCGAGTGCACGTTTTCCCGAGTCATGCCCGAGTGAATGCACCTCAGTGCGTGCGGTCCGGCGAACTCTCGGCGTTCGACCGTTGGCGCTCGGACCACGCCAGCCGCTGGAGGCTCGAGTTCGTGCACTCACGGGGGCATGACTTCGGAATCGCGGCGTTCATGGGGGCATGGCTGCTGATGATGCCCGCGCGAGGGGGCCGGAGGGCAGCGCGGGGCACGCCCGGGCCCGGGCCGGAGGCACCGCCGTGTTCACTGCCCCGCGGTGGTCCGCCCGCGCGCGGCGGGCGACGGAGGCCGAAGGCCGACCCCGCAGGCCACCGACCGCCGCCGCCTCGGCGGGGGTCGCGCTACTCGTCGTCGTCAGCGAGCGGGCCCTCGGCCTGGCCCTTCTCGTAGTCGCGCTCGGCCTTGCGGATGGTCTCCTCCTTGGCCTCGCCGGGCTCGGGCGGCGGCAGGTCGGTGCCCGCGCGGCGCGCCTTCGAGAGCCCGATGGCGACGGCCTGCTCCCGCGACTTGATGTCGGGGTCGCCCGCCTTGAACTTCTCCATCTCCTCGCGCACGAACTCGCCCGCCTGCGTGGAGGGCGACTTGCCCTCGTCCTTGTCGGCGCGGGCGCGGTCGAGGGTGGACTTCTTCGGCATGGGGCCTCCAGGGGGAGAAGGTAGGCACGGCGCCTCGTGCGGGGGGGTGACGATGGGTGGCGGGAGCGGCGGCGTGAGTGGGCGGCGAGCGAGCGGCGACTTCGACCGTGTATTGGACGAAGTCGGGGGACCTGTCGAACAGGTAGGCCGACTTCGACCGTGTGGCGGACGAAGTCGAGGGACCTTTCGAACAGGTGGGCGGACTTCGACCGTGTGGCGGACGGAGACGGGGGACCTGTCGAACAGGGGGGCCGAGTTCGACCGTGTGGCGGACAAAGGCGGGGGACCTGTCGAACACGGGGGCAGATCCCGCTCGATCGCGGGCACGCCGCCGTCCTCCGCCGCGTCGCCGCCGACCGACCGCGCCGCGCGAGGCATCCGGAGGGCGGCGCGGGGCTCCCGGGAGCTCCGGCCGGAGGCCACCGAGGAGTCCACGCCCCGCGACGGTCCGCCCGCCGGCAGCGGGCGACGGAGGCCGGAGGCCGACCCCGCAGGACGCCGACCGCCGCCGCATCGGCGGGGGGCGCGCCCCAGGAGGTTTTCAAGAAACGCTGCGAACCCCCTACATCCACCCCCGGACGAACGCGTACAACGGCCGCAACCCCGGCGCGTAGTACAGCTCGGCGCCGTAGAGCACGTAGAGGCCGCGGGCGCCCGTGGCGATCGCCGTCACCAGCACGGCGAGGCCGAGCCCGACGCCGTCCGCCCAGCCGAAACGCAGCGGCTCGCGCACGGCGCGGGGGGCGGTGGGGTGGAAGCCGCGGGTCTCGAGCGACTCGGCGAGGGCGCGCGCGCGGCGGAGGGCGCGGGCGACGACCGGACGCAAGAGCGCCGCTTCGAGGGTGAGCCACGCCCAGGGGGTGCGCTGCCAGAGCGGGCGGCCGCGGTGGGCGCGGGCGTGGCGGACGGCGAGCAGCTCCTCGCCGACGAGCGGGACGAAACGCAGCGCGGTGGCGCCCATGAGCGCGATGCCGAAGGGCACGCGCATCGCCAGGAGGCCCGCCACGAGCCGATCGGGCGCGGTGGAGAGCGCCACCCACAACCCCGCCGCGGTCAGCGCGAGGAACCGCAGCGACTGGACGAGGCCGTGCACGACGCCCTCGCGACACAGGACGATCGACGGCTCGCGCGAGAGGACGAGCAGCGGCGTGCGCGGCCAGTCCGCCCAGAAGAGGCCCTGGGAGAGCGCCGTGGACCACGCGAGCAGCACGACCCCGGCGACGAACCGCAGGCGCCAGCCGACGGCGCGCGGATGGAGCATGGCGGCGAGCGACGTGGTGGCGGCGAGCAGGCCGAGGGGCAGCGCGCCCTCGAGGCAGAGCACGAGCAGGCCGAGGCAGAAGAGCACGCCGAGGCGGGCGCGAGGGTCGGTCACGCGGCCTCCACCCAGGCGAGGAGGGCGGCGGGATCGCCGTAGGGCACGCCGAGATCGGCGCAGACGCGCGCGAGCGGCGGGAGCGGGAGCGGCAAGCCGTTGGCCTCGGCGGCGCGGAGGGTGGCGAGCGGGGGGCCGTCCCCGACGATGCGGCCGCGGTCGAGCACGATCACGCGCGTGGCGTGCCGCAAGACGACGTCGAGGTCGTGGCTCGCGAACAGGAGCGCGCTGTGCGGAGTGGCGCCGGATGCGCCCCCCAGCGCCACCGGCAGCCCCGCGAGCATGCGGTCGACCTGGTCGCGATCCTGGCCGCTGGTGGGCTCGTCGAGGACGAGGAGGCGGGGAGCGCACGCGAGCGCCGCGGCGACGGCGGTGCGGAGGCGCTGGCCGCGCGAGAGGGCCTGGGGCGGGCGGTCGAGCAGGTCCGCGATGGAGAGGGCGAGGGCCGCGCCGGCCACCCGCGTGGCGACCTCGAGGCGATGCAGGCGCGCCTCGACGGGGCCGTAGGCGAGCTCCGCCTGGACGGTCTCGTTGAAGAGGGAGAGGTCGGGGTTCTGGGGCACCTCGACGAGGCGCCCGGCGCGCGTCACCCGGCCGCGGAGCGGACGCAGGCGGCCCGACACGAGGCCCAGCAGCGTGCTCTTGCCGGCGCCGTTGGCGCCTACGATCGCGACGCGCTCTCCGCTACTGATACACAGTGATACATCGCTGATACATGCAGGTTCGCCCGGCCATGCGAACGATACATCCGATACATGTATCACGGATGTTTCACGTGGAACGGGGGGCTCGGCAGGGGGATCGGTGGGCGCGAGGATGGATGCGCGCCGCCGCCAGATACGCGTGCCGGTGTGCTCCGCGAGCTCGTCGAGCGCGGGGCCGTGGAGGCCGAGCGCACGCAGCGGGCCGGCGGAGGTGAGCGGATCGGCGACGACACGGCCCTGGTCCATCAGCACGGTGCGTGTCGCGAGCGGCATGGCGATCTCGAGGCGGTGCTCGATACACAGGACGGCGACGCCCTCGTCGGCGAGGCCGCGCAGGAGGGTCATCACCGCCCGAGCACCCGACGGGTCGAGCTGGGAGAGGGGCTCGTCCAACAGGAGGGCGCGCGCGCCCGCGGCGAGAGCCGCCCCGATCACCAGCTTCTGGCGCTGCCCGCCCGAGAGCGCGAACGGGGAGCGTTCGGCGCGCTCGGTGAGGCCGAGCTGGGTGAGCAGTTCTGATACACGGGCGGTGATACATTCGGGCGCAAAGCCGGCGCTCTCCAGGCCGAACGCGAGCTCGGCGGCGCAGGTGCCGGCGACCACGGCGTCGTCGGGATCCTGCCCCACGAACCCGAGCGTGGCGACACGCTGGGCCGCGACGAGCGTGGCGGGATCGTGCCCGCCGACGGTGACGGTGCCGCCCACGCGCCCGTGGCCGTGCCGTTGGAGCAGGCCCGCCGCGAGCCGGAGCACGGTCGACTTGCCGCAGCCGGTGGGCCCCGTGAGCAGCACGAGCTCGCCCGGCGCGACGACCAGATCGATCGGGCCGACCGACACACCCGCGGGGTAGCGGTAGCTGGCGCCGGCGAGATGAATCACGCTTCCACCCGGCGCAACGACGCGGCGAACCCCGTCGCGACGCGGCAGGCGAGGACGGTGTAGAGGAGGCCGGGCACGAGCACCTGCATCGCCATGTACCAGGGCGCGAAGAACAGGCGGAACAGGATGATGTGCATCCACAACCCGCACAGGGTCGTGCACACCGCGGCGCCGGCGAACCCGAACGAGAGCCGGGCCCAGCGCGCGGTGGGGGTGCCGTCGCGCCAGTCTTTTCTGCCGGAGACGCCGCCGGGGCCGCCGAGGAGGCCGCCGCGGGTCAGCCCGGCGAGCCATGCGAACGCCTCGCCGATGCCGATGGCGGTGCCGGTGTAGAGCAGATCGACGGGCGCGAACGAGCCGGTGGTGAACCCGCGCAGGAACCAGCCGGTGAGGACGGCGAGGGTGAGCGTGCCGACACGCGGCAGGAGCGTGATCAGGGTGGCGAGGAGCGTGTAGCGGCCGAGGTCGGAGAGCAGGCCGGTGACCAGCGACGAGAGCGGGCCGAGCAGGGCGCCGACGCCCATGGCGATGAGATCCGCGGCGGTGCCGACGAGGAACAGGGCGCTGCCGAACAGCGCGATGGTCATCAGCTCGCTGGTGGCGGCGGCGTCGAGCCAGCCGCGCAGGCGCCGGATGGTGAGGCCGGCCCCGCCGACAAAAGCGCCGAGCGACAGGGCGAAGCCGACGCTCGCGACGGCGTCGCCGCGGCGCACGTAGAGCGGGCGGGTGGTGGCGTGGAGCGGGGTGTCGCCGCCGATGGGGGTCACGGTGAGGCGGGCGTCGTAGGCGCCGGGGGTGACGACGGCGGTGTCGACGAACACGGGGAGCGCGGCGCGCGCGGTGCCGTGGGCGGGCACGCGGAGCAGGGCGGCGACGGTGCCGGTGTCGCCGTCGCCGGCGCGCAGGCGGGGGCGGAAGGCGGGGGCGGTGCCAGCGGGGTCGGGCGCGGCGGGGTCGTGGAGGGTGAGGGACACCTGGAGATCGACCGGGGTGTCGCCGTCATTGCGCAGGGTCACGCCCCACCACGCCCACGGGGCCACCTCGTCGCGGCGGCGCCCGCCGAGGCCGACCGCGCGGATGACGCGCTCCCACGCGGGCGAGGGCAGGCTGACACGCGAGGCGGGGCGGCCGAGATCGGGGGTGCCGTCGATCTCGGCGGGGAAGGCCTCGCCGGCGAGGGTGATCGTGGCGGCGAGCGTCGCGAGCGACACGGGCGCGGGGACGAGGGTGAAGGTGGCGTCGCCGACGGTGACGGTGACCGGGGTGTCGCGTACGCGGACGGCGCGGATGACGCGGGCGCCGAGGGTGGGGAGGGGCAGGGTGTCGGGGGTGAGGGGGACGGCGCCGGCGGAGGCACCGGTGAGGGCGCTGGTTCTGGTGGGGGCCGCGTGCACGTCGAAGCCGACGCCGTCGGGTTTTCCGGGACCCCCGGTCACGCCCACGAGCACTTCGGCGCTGCCGCCCTCCACGAGCGGCACGGCGAGCGTGCCCGTGGCGGCGACCCAGGCGGCGCCGGGCTGGGGCTGGACCTCGACGGTGACGGGGCGGCGGGGCGCGACGGTGAACGGGGCGGTGGTGTCCGTGTCGCCCACGGTCACGACGACGGTGTAGGCGCCGGGGTCGAGCGGGGCGAGCACGTCGAGGGTGGCGGTGGGCGCGGGCGGGGTGCGGCGAACGAGCGGGACGCCGGCGGCGGAGCGGACCTCGACGCGGGAGATGGGCGCGGAGGCCTCGACGCGGACGCCCGAGGGGGTGGGGGCGGCGGTGACGGTGAGGGGGGGTTGGGGGGCGCAGGCGGCGAGGAGGAGGAGGGCGAGGGTCGGGCGGACCGCGGTCGACCGATGCGGGACCATCGGGCGACTGCGGTCCGTTGGGGAGGACCGCAGTGGGGCGATGCGGGGGCATCGGCGGACTCCGGTCCGCGGGGGAGGACGGGAGTCGGCCGATGCGGGGGCATCGGCGGACTCCGGTCCGTGAGGCGGGGAGCGCGTGTGGGGCGGGTGGACGCAGGGTCGCCCGCCGGCACCCACCTCCGCGCCACCGCCCACCTCCGGCACACCGTACACCTCCCGCACACCGCCCACCTCCAGCGCTCCGCCCGCGCCAGGGGCGCGGAGGGCAGCCGCCTCGGGCGGCTGGTCCGGCCGGGCGGCCGGGCGCTCCAAACGCGGCCCGGGTGCCGCTCCGCCCGGCCGACCGAGCGGCTCCGCCGCGAGCCCGGAGCGGACCCGCCCCCCCCTCACGCCTCGCTTTGCGCTCGGCTCCGGGGGCGGGCTTTGGGGCCTACCCGGCTTGCCGCCGGGTGCGCTCGCAGCGCTCGCGCCGGCCCCTCCGCGACGGCTTCGCCGTCCGTCCGCGCGGGGGCGCCCTCCCGCCGGGTGACAAGTCGTAAGGTCAGACCCCACTACTGGATTCTCGGCGTTCGCCCGTTCCAGGTGATAAGTCGTAAGGTCAGACCCCCTCCTCACCGGAAGACGGTGACGCGGTACGCGCCCTTCACCTGGCCGTCCGCGCCGTACGCGGACTCGGCCACGGCGACGCGGCCGTCGGGGCCCCAGACGGGGCGGAAGTACGCGGGGCCCTCGGTGGCGCAGCTGGTGACCAGCGCGCCGGTAGCCCGGTCGAACAGCAGCGCGCCGTACAGGTCCGTGCGGCTGTCGGTCGAGCGTTCGGCCGCCGCCACGAGCAACGTGCCACCGTCGGGGCTGGGCACCACGCCCTGGACCGCGTGTTCGCCCGACCACGACCACTTGGTCACGCCGTCCGCGCCGACCGCGTGCAGGGTGTGCTGCGCGGGGTGCGCGGCGGGGGGGCGGGCCATCGGATCGGCGCTGCCCCAGGGGATGTTGGTGGAGGTGGTGAGGAAGTAGGCGGTGTCGTCCACCACGGTGCCGAAGCCCACGCCGGACGCGATGGGGACGCCCTGGGAGAGCACGGGCACGCCGGGCGTGAGGGTGTGGAGCGGGGCGCCGGCGCCGTCGAAGAGGAACGCCCGCCCGTCACCCAGGCCCGCGAACGCGAGCGTGGGCGAGATGCCGGCCGCCTCCCACAAGAACACGTCGGTGAACAGCGGCGCGAGGACCGGGAACCGCGCCTCCCACAGGGGCGTGAGCGTGGTCAGGTCGAGGGCGATCACGCCGCCCACGGGCAGATCGGCGGGGTCGGGGCCGTCCGCAGAGCGGCTCACGCTCACGAGCGCGCGATCGCCGTTGACCGCGGGGTGGAGCAGGATCGCGTCGGCTGGGCCCGCGGCGGGGAAGGCGCCGCGCCGGGTGCCGTCGGGGGCGTAGCGGTAGATGCGGCCGCGGTTGCGACGCACACCGTCGGCCGGGGTCCACCCGTGCGAGGCGGTGACGAGCAGATCGCCGCCGGCGAGGAGCCGCAGCGCGAACACCGCGGGGAGCGAGTAGAGGCCGTAGACGTCGTCCCCGGGGGGCAACGCGCTGGTCTCCAGCTCGTCGGCGAAACGGGCGGCCCAGCGCGTGGTGAGCGTGGCGGAGTCGAGCGCGTACAGGTTCGCGTCGGGCGACTGTTCGCCCACGTAGAGCGTGCCGCCGTCGGGGCTCCACGCCACCTGCTTCACCGCGCCCTCGGCCAACTTCCGCTCGGCCCGCACGGCCCCGGTGGCGCCATTCACCACGCGGATCGAGCCGGCGTCGCTGCCGATGGCGAGCCACGCGCCGTCGGGCGAGAAGGCGAGCGCCGCGACGGGGGCCGGCGCGCCCATCGCCGCGAGGCGGTCCATGTCCTCGAGCTCCACGTGGAACAACGGGACACACTCGGGCAACAGCGGCGCCACCGTCTGGTGGACCGTCTCGCCCGGGCGCCACGCCTTCGCTTCGAACACACCGTCCTTCACGACGCCGCCGCGGACGAAGTGCACCTCGCCCGTGGACACCGGGGCCGGCGCACAGGCAAAAAAGAACAGCAGGGTCAACGTCATTCCACCGCCCATGCGTCGTAATAATCCGAGCAGGTGCCCCCCTCGACGAGGGCCCGCCGGTCGGCGCAGGTGTCGGCCTGGCCGAGCTCGCGGAGCTCCCACGAGAAGGTGTCGCACCAGTTGTCGTAGTCGGCCGCGCTCTCGTAGCCGACCGACGCCCCCCACGTGAGGCCGCCCTCCTCCAGGCACCCCTCGAAACGATCGCGCGCCGAGCTGCACATCTCGGCGCAGACGTCGGGCGCGGTGCAACCGCCGGGGAGCAGGGCGAAGAGGAGCACGAGGAGGGCGGCGCGGCTCACGGCGAGACGGCCAGCGAGTACGGAGGGAACGCCGTCGCGACCGGCGCGGTCGACGTGCACGTGGCCGGATCCCACGCCACGAGGCCCTCCACGACGGGATCGCCGTTGCCCGCGTACCCGGCGCGGTAGCTCACCCACACCTTGCCGTCGGGCGTCGTCACCGCGTCGCCGATGAACGAGTCCACCACGTCGGTCGGGGTGGCCGTCCACGTCGTGAGATCGAGGCAGTAGATGCCCCACGAGTACGCGTTGTCCCCGACGAGGATGGCCTTGCCACCGGCGCCACCGGCGATCGTGCCGATGTTGTAGCCGAACGCCTCCTCGGTCAGGTGCGGCGCGGAGATGGTGTCCGTGGCGGGATCGAAGGTGTACACGGCCCCGTCGAGCTTGGCGCTGTAGTCGGCGTTGTAGTAGTCGCCGGTGCGGAGCAGGTACTTGCCCGGCTCCACGGGGTGCGGCATCAGCCCGGGGTTGGGGCCCGTGGTCCACTCCCCGACCACCTCGAGCGTGTCACAGCTCACGCGCACCACCGTGCCGGTGCCGTCCGCGCTGGTCCACGGGTAGTTGGACGTGTCGAGCTGGTTGAGCGTCACGAACAGGTCCCCGTCGATTCCGCGCAGGATCGCGTCGGCCTCGGGCGAGCCGTCGGCGTCGCTCCAGGCGGACAGGTCGATGGTGCCCCGCGCGAGGCCGGTGCCCGCGTCCCAGAGGCCCAGCGAGTCGGTCGCGAGCGTGGAGACGACGATCACGTCGCCGCAGAGGGCCGCGTCCTGAGGGTTGGTGCTGTCCCCGGTGCTGAACTCGACGAGCGGCGCCGACCAGTCGCCCGCCGCGTACATGCGGATCGTGTTCTCGGACGAGCGGTCGAGCAGGAACACGTAGTCGCCGTCGCTCTCGACGACGGGGTCGGACGAGGTGGGCAGGATCGCGTCGGTCGCGACGCCGGCGGCGCTCACCGCGGCCAGCTGCCCGGTCGAGTAGTCGGACGCGACGGTGGCGACCACGAGGGTGTAGTCGCGGGGCACGTCGGTGTCGGTGTCCGTATCCGTGTCGGTGTCGGAATCCGTGTCCGTGTCGGTATCCGTGTCGGTGTCGGTGTCCGCGTCGGCGGCGGTGTCCCCGCCGGCGTCGTCGACCTTGGGCTCACACGCGAGGAGGAACAGGGCAATGAGGGTCATGGGGTGCTCCGTAGGGTGCCAGAATCGGTCGTGGCAGATTTGGTTCGGTCGGTCCAGGTCACCGCGATCATCACGGTGCGCCCGGGCAGGGGGTAGCCGGCAAAGTCGGTCAGGGGGCGGACGATCGTGGTGTCGTCGTCGTCCGAGAGGGGGTTGCGGTCCACAGCGGTGCCGCGCACGTCGAACGCGTTGAGCAGCTCGGCGCGCACGGTGGGGAGGCCGGGCACGGGGGTGACATCCACCGCGAAGGAGTGCAGGTCCCGTGGCGCGGTGAAGCCGATGTTGGCGGTGTCGGTGTAGGTGAGGCCGGTGTAGGACCACGTGTGGGACAGGCCCACGAGCGAGGTGCCGCCGCGCCCGGGCAGGCGCACCGTCGTCTCCTGGTTCAGCTCGACGTCGGGGATGCCGGGCAGCGCCTTGTTTGCGTACGCCTCGTCGGGGAGCAGATTTCGTGTCAACGTCCACGTGACGTTGCTACGCGAGCTGACCCACGGCCCCACCGACAGCGCCAGCGCGCCCTCGGTGCTGCGCACGTAGGCCTCGCCCACGTTGACCGCGATGGACGTGAATTGGGAGTTCTGCACCCACGCGATGAGGTTGTGCACCCGGCGGCGCGAGTACGCCAGATCGACCGAGCCCTGCACGAGCCCCTCCCAGGGCGCCTCGGCGCGGAGGCCGAACTCCCAGGCCTCGCCGGTCTCCGCGGCCAGCTCGTGGTTGCCCTTGAGCGTGCCGTGGTCGCCGAACAGCTCGGTCAAATCGGGCGCGCGCAGGTACATCCCCGCGGTGCCCTTGAGCGCCAACCAGGGCCACGGGCGCACGAGCGCGCCGATGCGCGGGGTGGGCCACGCCTTCACCGTGGCGTCGGGCACGGGCACGCCCTCCCACGGCATCGTTCCGAGCGCGCGATCGTCGAGCACCTCGGCCTGGAGCGCCGGCGAGAGCGTGATCCGGTCGCGCCACAGCCGCACGTCCGCGCCGACAGCGGCCAGCCCTCCGTTTCGGAGCCGCTCGCCGTCGCCCTGGTCCAACAGAAGGTCGTAAGGCGCGTAGCGCTCGTGCCGGGCGCGCAGGACCGCCGTGCCCGTCACCCACGGCGCCGGCCCCCAGACAAAACTCGTCTGGGCCCCCACGGTGTGCGACTGGTCGCGCGTGTGTTGGCTCCCGGTCCCGATCTCACCCGCGCGGTCGTCCAACGTCTCCTGCCGCGCCAGCCACCACGCTTGCGGGATCACGCGCACCGTCGGCCCCGGCGTCAGATCCGCCGTCGCGGTGAGCAGATTGCGCAGCCCCCCGATGTTCGCCTGGGTGGCGCCCGACGAGATCGGCCCCGGCAGCTCCTGGTGGCTGCCCACGAAGCTGTCCAACAGCGTGAAGCGGGCGTTCGGCGGGCCGAAGCGCACGCGGCCGAGCAAACTCGCGCGGTCGATCGCGTTGTTCACGCGGGTGAGCGTGCGGTCGTCGAGCAGGTTGTACTCGGTGCCCTGGTCGTCGAAGTAGCGGAAGTCGCCTTCGGTGTGGAGCTGGTCGACCGCGAGGAGCGTGTCCACCGCGCCGCTCCCTTCCCCGACCCGCGGCGCCACCGTCGCGGAGACCCCGACCGTGCCGAACGATCCGAAGCGCACGCCGCCGGACGTCGGCACGTCGCCGGTGGGCGTCACGAGGTTGAGCACCCCGCCGATCGCGCCCGAGCCGAACGCGACCGGCGCGAGCCCGCGGTACAGATCGACCCGCGAGAACGCGCTGACCGGCAGCTCGGAGAGGTTCACCGCGGCCGCCCCGTCGGGGTTGAGCGGCACGCCGTCCAGGTAGATCTCGACCTGCCGGAACGTCGATCCCCGCAGGCTCACCGCCGCGAAGTCCCCCAGGCCGCCCAGCCGCCGCACCGTGGTCCCCGACGCCGTGTCGACCACCGACGCGAGGTCCTGCCCCGGCGCAAGCTCCGGTCCCAGCGGCAATACCGTGAGCGACGCGGCCGTGCTGCCCGGCTGCGGCCCACGCGACGGCGCCACGGTCAGCTCCTCACCCGCCACGGCGGCGGGCACGACGCCGGTGAGGGCGACGAGGAGGGCGGTGGTGGCGGGGAATAGGAGCAGTTCGGGCCTCCCGTCAACGGGGGGAGGAGCGAACGCACGCCCAATCTCAACGAAAAAGAACGTACGCCGAGCCCTTCATCCCCGAAAGACGGCGTGCGTGACGTACAGGCCGGTCTCCTGACTTCCCGGATCGACCGCCCCTCCGCGCCTTCCCACCCCCTCCTGACGGCGGGGAGCAGTGGCGATTTGCGGAGGAGCGTCCTCGGTTACAGTGGCGGGGGCCGTGCCGGTCTACACCGGACTTCCCGTTTCACCCCTCGCGGGGCACCTGGACGTCGTTGAGCTGGGAAAGAGCCCGGCCCGTGTACTCGGGTGCGGTCGGGGCTGTCAAGCGATGGATGCGACGGGGAGGGCACGATCGCGTGGTTCGGTAGGGCGCCCCGGGTCCGCGCGGACGCGGCCGCGTCGGTCCCCTCCAGTCGAGCGGCGGGGCCGCTCGGTCCCGCCGAGGCGGCGGGGACCGGCCGCCCGAGGCGGGCGGCCGACTTGCGGGCACCTGGCGCGGGGGGGGCGCGTTGGCGCGTTGGCGTGCTTGTGGGCGTCAGCGCCTCGTCGCGCTCCCGCTGCGGGGGAGGCGCACCGTCGCTCCCGTTCGGGTCCCGGCGCCGGACCGGAAGCTCGCGTCCATACATCCAGGCCGCGCGCGGATGTCACGCCAGTAGGCCTCGCGGGCGTCCTCGTCGATGGCGACCACCGCGCCGTAGAGAGTGTCCGTGCCGTCGCGCTGGGGCCCGCTGATCCAGCACGTTTCGCCCGCCTCGTTGACACAGTTGTACTTGTAGCCGTCGGACACCTTGGTGAAGAGGTGGCCGCCGTATCGGTAGGAGCGTGACGTCCGGGTCATCTCCACCCATCCGATACGGGGTTCGCCTTCCCCGCCTTTTTCTTCGATGTACATGATGCGGCGCATGGAGATCACCCTCCGCCCGGCCGGCGGCGACCGCCCACGTAGGTGATGACATCAGGGGTCGACAGGGCCTCGTCGAGGACGGTGGCCGTGTACGGCAGCCGGGCAGCCTCCAACAGATATTGCACCGTAGGCAGGCTTCCCCCACGCACCGCCATCCCGACCAACCTGGTCGTCCGACACCCTCGCGCAATCGCCTCTGCCACGAGGTCCGTTCTCCCCGCCTTCGCGAGCAGCTCCGGAAGGGTGGCGCTCTGCGCAGAGGTCGGCGCATCGACTCCGTATCGTAGCATCCAGGCGTCGATCTCGGCTGGGTTTCCGTGCCGGGCAAGCTCCAACTCCGGAACCACAAGCTCCGGTGGCGGTAACCAGAGCCTCGCCAGGAACGCGTCCAGATCCGGGTCGATGAGCTCCATCTCGTCGGGCGTCGCGCCCCACTTCATTTCTGGCGTCCAGCGGAATACCCCTCTTCCAACCAGCGAGAGCACGTAGACCTCCCCACTGACCCGTCCGACCGCGAGCAGGCCCTCCGTAAGGCTCACGGGAGACGCGCGCAGTCGTTCCAGCACCTCTCGCGGTTGCCAAAATATCAGTTCGGAGGTCGATCCATCCCGCTCACGAAACAAGCGGGAGTCTCCCAGGGTCGGGAACGAACGCAGCAACTCCACGTACTTCATCGGAAGGCCCGGGACGCTCCCTGAGAGTTCCGCAATGTCGTCGTCGAGCGCAGCCATGGTCATCCCGGCAGAGGTGGGGAGGGTAACCCTCCGGCGGGCAAGGACGCGGCTCCCCACCGCTCGCGTCATCTTGGGGGGTAGATACTTTATCTGAGGCCCGAGATGACGCGTTTTGGGCTCGCCGGCGTCATCCTGGGGGGGAGATACCCGTATCTGGGGCCCGAGATGACGCGTTTTGGGCCCCACACGCGTCATCTTGGAGGGGAGATACTCTATCTGGGGGCCAAGATGACGCGGCGGGGGCGTCGTGTCTGGGGACTTCGCCTCCACCACGACTCGCTGGGCGTCGTCTCTGGGAACGTCGCCTCCACCACGACTCGCTGGGCGTCGTCGTTGGGGACGGTCGCCGCGACCGCCGCCGTGAACATGCGCGGCCCCCGCAGACCTCGTGCCAATGTCGTGCAAACCGCCCCCCACGCCGCGGCGCCGCCTACATTGCCTCCATGCGCTCGCTCACCTTCCTCGCCTGGGGCCTCTCGATCACCGCCGGTGCGTTGTGGATCCGCTTCGCGCGGCCGCAGCAGCACCTCCCGTTCCTGGGCACGTTGATCGCGTCCGAGCCGGTGCACGTAGTTGCGCACGCGACGTTGTACGGTGCGCTGGCGTGGCTGTGTAGTCGGCGCCTCCCCCTGCGTTGGGTGGTGCCGACGGTGCTCGGCCTCGGCCTCGTGCAGGAGCTCGCCCAGGTGCTCGGCGTGCGCCCCCTCGCCGGGCCCGAGGTGTTCGACCTCGCGGTGGATGGGGTGGCGGCGGTCATCGTGGTGGCGATCGTGCGGTGGCGCCGACGCGGCGTTGCGGGGGCGGCCGCCGCCCGGTGATCAGGCCGCGCGCTCCACCGCGGCCCTGCCAGAGAACCGAGGGACGCGCGCCGCGGTTCATGGCCGTCGCCCGCCAGGGAACCGTGAAGGCCCAGGTTTTTTGTCGGTGCGACCCACACGCCATTTCCGATCGCTCGCGGCACGGCGCTCGTTCGGGCCTCGCCAAGGTCATGTCCTGGTGAATGCTGAGCGACCCGCGCCGGGACACGAGGGCAGAGGGGGTCCCAAGCGCGCGCGCGAGCGTGGTGAACGGTTGCATCTCCGATCGCCCGGCTGTGATGGTCGCGACCCATTCGATGCATGGGCTGATTGTTCGACCCCTTTCAGGCTCGGCATTGAAACCATCCCCGCCGGTCCGGTACCCTCGTCAACGTCGCAACCACCCGGAGCGAGAGCCTTGCCACTGCTTCGCCATCCCAGCCCCGACCCGTTCTTCGCCGACGTGCCGTTCCACCCCGTCACGTTCGTCATCGACGCGGGCGGGAACGGCGTGTACGGCGTGCGCCTGGAGTTCACGGGCGGCGAACTCCTCTGGGCCGACATCCAACAAGCGGGGCGGTTTGGGTGCCGCGCGGACATCTGCGGGCCGATCTTCGGGGGCGCGTTTCGGCTCGACCGGCCGCTCCTGTTCACCGTCGAGCTGGTCCCACAGCAGGCCCAGATCCTCGCGGCCCTCGCCGAGGGTCCGCACAAGGCCCACGAGGTGCTCGAACAGGCGCCCGCGGGCTCGGCGCTCCGCCGGTCGGAGTCCTGGCGCCTGCTGAGCGTGATGCAACAGCACACGCCGAGGGTCCAGTGGGGGCTGACAACCACGTGGCTGCACGAGTCGGGCCGATGAGCCGCGCGCTGCTCGTCGCGCTGCTGCTCGTGGGCGGGTGTCCCAAACCGGCGCCCATCTCGGTGCCCGAGGCGCCCGCGGCGCCGCCCCGGATCCTGGTGCAGCGGGCGGCGCTTCCCAACAACGGCGAAGGCAGCACCCGCCCAGACCTCATCGTGGGGGCGAACGCCCTGGTCCTCACCCAGGAGTACACGGCGCAGCTCTGGGCCCGCGGCGGGGAGCGGCCGGTGATGGTCGCCGAACACGTGTCCGAGCGGATCATCAACGCGGCGGCGCTGGCGCCGTCGGGGGCCTCCGCGGCCATCGTCACGGCAACGGGCGCGGTGCGCTTCCACGCCGACGGGCGGGAAGAGGTGTTCCCGATCGACCTGTCGGCCAACAGGGTCCGTCCGGTCTTCGTCGGAGACCGCCTGTTCGTCGCGACGATGAATGTCCTTCACGATCCGGCGGCGGGACGGGAGGTCGCGTTGCCGGTAGCCGCCATGGGCCCCGCGCGGCCTACCCCGACCGAGGAGGGCTTGGGGGAGGTGGCACCGCGCGAGTTCGCGCAGGTGTCGAGCTGCGGCGACCACCTCGCGCTCGGCTACAGCGACGGCTCGGTCGACCTCTGGCAGGGCCTGGAGCGCACCAAGAGCCTGGTCTCCGCCGGCCAGGCAGGGCTTGCGCGGTCGCTCCAGGAGCTCTCCTGGTCGGCCGACTGTCGGACCGTGCAAGTGCTGGTGCGCCTCCCGACGCCCGCCCTGCTCACCTGGGAGGTAGACGGTGCGCCGGACCAACCCAAGGAGACAGCGCTGCCCGACGAGGTGGCCCGGCAGCTCGGCGTACAGTACTTCCCGAGGGACACCGTTCAGCTGGCAGAGGACGGCCGCCTACGGCTCAAGAACACCGTGTGGCCGCGCCTCGGCGACGGGTGGGGGCTACCCAGCAGGCTCCTGCCGGAGGGAGAGAACATCCTCGATCCCGTGGGCAGCCATGCGACCGTCACCCGCGACGGATCGCTGCATGTCGACCGCGGCGTCGTACTTGGGAGGCCGGTTTGGATGGGGGTGGCGGTCAACGGGGCGGACGCCGCGTTCTACACCACCGACGCCGTCCAACTGTTGTGGCCTGGAGGGGGGCAGCGGGTCGAGGTGAAAGATTTGCGTGCCATCGCGCTCGCGGCCGGCAAGCTCTACACGTCCGACCTGACACCCTCGCTTCGGGTTTGGGACGTCCGGACAGGCCTGTTGGAGTCGACATTCCCGTTGGAGCAAATGGCGGGAGCGCTCGCGGTGTCACCTACGACCGGCATCGCGGCGATCGCTGGTCACAGCTCGGGTTTCTGGATGCTCGAAGGGCCCGCGATAGAACAGATCGACCTCGGCTACAGCAGGATCTCTGCGGCTCGTTGGTCTCCGGATGGCTCCCTCCTGGGTATCGCCAGCGACGCGGACAAGGTGTGGGTCATCGACATGAACGCGCGCGTCGTCCTCGATGTTGGCACGCTCCAGACAAGCATTGGCGAGCTGGTATGGAGCCCCGAGGGACTGATCGCTACGGGCGTGGACGGCCCGGCGCTCCTTTACCCCAACGGCGCCAAGGACGGCGTCTGGACCGAACTGGAATGGACCGGCTACCGGGCGGACATCAGCCCGGGCGGCGAACTCGCGACCATCCACGCTGGCTCCGTCTGGTTGAACGGAGCTCCATCGCTCCAGGGGGTGCGCGCGAGTCAGATCCGTTGGACAGGCGACGGGCGGCTGTGCTGGATCGGGGAGACCGCTGGGTGCATCGACCCCCACTCGGGCGTTGGCGTGCGCGTAGTCGGAGACACCGCAGGCACTCGCGTGGATCAGAGCGGCCGCGTTGACGGAGATGCGGACCTCGTGCGCGTGCATCCCCTGCCACGCACCGCGTACCCAACTACCCCCTGACCGCACGGAGCCGAACCCATGGGTTCAATGTCCTTTCAAAGTGTCGACTCGGGCGTACAGGCCGCCAACCAGACCAGCCGGGACACTGGGAGTGAAGCAGGCGTCCAAGGCCAGGGGAGGTCTCGCTCAGCGAGCGCGGCGCTCGACAAGTTAGCGGGTGGGACGAACGGAACGGCGCCGCCTCTCGACGTCGGCTCCGTGGACAGTGGCACCCGGTTTGCGAAGGTAGCGAGCGCCGCGCTCGACGCGCTCGTGCCGGGTCCCGGGTCGTTCGCCAACCTGACCATCGTCGGTCACTTTCCCATCTACTCGGTGGGAGCGATGACAGTCTTCTTCGAGCCCTCGCTCCTGCTTCAGGCCGCCCGCACCGCCAAGGGCAAGTTGGAGGCCACCATCGAGCTCGTCCTCGGTCTGAAGGCCGAAGCCGGAGCGTCGGGTGACACGTGGTGGTCGACCCTCCTCGCCTATCTGAAGGCTTACGTGAAAGGCTCCATCAAGATCGTGGCAGACAACGCCGCTGAGGTCTTCAACCATTCATGCTCACGTTACGGATGGCCGTAGATCGAGCCTGCGAGGCGATGGAGGCCGAGGACGAGCTGAGGACGGCGATCGTCGACAGCGTAATGACGCCGGAGAAACAGAAGCAGACCGCGAAGGGGATGGATACGGAGGACGGCGTGACGCTTGCGGTCGGCGTGGGGGTTGAAGCGGGTGCTAAGACGCCGGTCGGGAATGCGAAGGGCTCCGCGGACCTCGAGTATGCCACCACCATCAGCAACACCGTTCGCGACGACGACGTGGAGGTCAGCACCCGAACCTCCCTCACCTTCAAAGGCGAGCTCGAACTCAAGAAGCTCGAAATGAAGACCACCCCCGGTCTCACCTTCGTGTTCGAGGGGGGCCAGCTCTCCCAATGGTACTTCAGCCTCTCCGGCGCCAAGGAGCTCACCCTGACGAAGCTGAACCAGCTCGTGCTGGTCGGCGCCGACTGGGGCCAGGATCTCGTCAACGGGATGGCGAACATGATCGCCATGGCAGGCAAGCAGGAGCAGAGCGTCGCCCAGGCAACGAGCCTCCTCTCGTCCATCGCGGTCGGCCCCGAGGCGCTGAAGTACACGGTGTTCGGCACCAGCCTGCGGGAGGCCGCCACCCATCCGAGCTTCGCGGGACAGTCGGCGATGGCGGTCGAGCTCTGTTTGGGCGGGCAGGTGGGCTGGAGCGCCGCGAAGGGCCTCGAGATCAAGGCCAGCGTGGGGACCGGCACCAGCTGGTCACTCGGCACCGAGGGCGTGACCCCCCTCTTCATCGCCGCCAAGAGCGGCGACACCATCGTGTCGTTCAGCTACGACAGCGTCGACGGCCTCGCGCCCACCTGACCCTCGCGGCGCCCCCCCGGCTCAACGCGCCCGGTTCGCCCCGTCCGGATCCAGCGCCACCCAGCGGCGCTCGGTCTCGCCGCGCCAGTCGTACACCTCGACGGGGACGCCGATCCGGCTCGCCTGCTCGTCCAGCGCGGCCCGCTCGGCGGGCGTGGTGTAGGGCCCCGACACCACGAACACCTCGTGTCCGACACACGGGGCGAGCGCGCGCGCGACGCTCGTGCCGGTGACGGCCGCGAGGCGCGCCGGTTGCGCGGAGGCCGACTCCGGCCACCCCGCCCGCCACGCCGCAGTGAGCCAGTTGAGCGCCTGGACGCCGGTGAACCGCACGAGGAGCTCGGTCCTGGTGCGCGCGGCCAGGTGGCGGCGGACGTCGGGGTCGTCGGCGGCCAGCGTGGCGAGCCCGTCGAGGAGCGCGCGTGCCGCGAGGAGCGCGTCGCCTACGCGGTCGTGCGCGAACATGCCCCGGAGGCGGAGGCCCGCCGCGCCCCCTTCCCAGGTGGTGACGACGGCGTCCGCATCGTGCGACCACCCGCTCCGACGCCAGGCGCCCGCCACCCGCTCGGACACCAGCAGGTCCACCACGTCCAGCGTCTCCGGGGTGCTGGTGCCGTCCACCTGGCAGGTCGCGCGCACCGTGGAGAAGGCCTTGCCGGCGTCGCCGAGGAGCAGGACTTGTCGGGCCGGGGGCGGGGGTGGCGGGGCCAGCGTCGGGAGCGGCGTGGGGGCACGACCGCGGCCCTTCCAGCCGCCCAGGCGGCGGGCGACGAGGGCCTCGACCGCGGCGGGGTCTACGTTTCCGACGACGTGGAGCGTCGCGTTCGCGGGGTGGCGCACGCGGTCCCGCCACGCGGCGACCTGGGCGTCCGTCGTGGCGCGCGCGACCAGCAGGCGATCATCGTCGAGCGCGCGGAGGGACACCGGGTGCCCGGGGAACAGCCGGTCGGACGAGAGAGCGGCCGCCCACCATTGCGCGGACTGCCGCGCCTCGTGGAGCCGACGCGCCTGGTTCTCCACGAAGTCGCCGCGGTCCTGCCAGGCGAGCTCCACGCCGTCCAGCCGCAGGCGCAGGAAGAAGAGGACGGCGTCGAGGTTGCCCGCGAAGGCCTCGTACGTGAGCCCGGCATGAAGATCCATCGCGTACGGCTCCTGGCGCGCGCCCATCGAGCCTAGCGCCTCCGTCACGCCGAACCCGATGTTCCGCGGCGCGAAGATCTCCATCTCCGCGAGCAGCGCGGAGATGCCCGGCGTGGTCTCGTGGAGCGCGCCGCCGCGGAAGTCCATCCGCACGTGGACGCGCGGGAGCTGACCGAACGGCCAGACGACGACGCGCAGACCCGTGGGCAGCACGAAGGAGCGGACGGCCGCGAGGTCGGGGCGCGCGAGGTCGGCGCCCGCGAGGTCGGGGGGCGCGGTTACGACGGGCGCGGCGACGACGGGCGCGGCGGCAAGCGCGGCCGCGGGACGGACCAGCCCAGGCCGCGTGGCGGGAACCAGCACGACGCCCGCGGACCGCTCGGGGGTGAGCCAATTCTCGGCGAACGCCGTGACCCGGCGTGGATCCACCTTGCCGAGGGCGTCGAGCAACGCGCCGGCGTGGGTGGGCGCGCCGGCGAGGTGGGCGGCCAGGGCGGCGCCGGCACCGTCTTCTTCGAAGGGGTGCCCGGAGAGCTCGGCCTCCCAGAGCACCCGCCGCAGGAGCGACACCGACGCGGCCGCGAGGACCCGCGGCTCCGCCAGGGCGCGGGCCTGCGCGACCCCGCTCTCCGCCGGCACCCAGTTGGCCGGCACCCAGTTCGCAGGCGGCTCCTCGCCGAGCGGCTCGACGCACCACAGCATCGACGCGAGGCGTCCCCGGATGCGCCCGCACGTCCGCGGCCGCCTCCCGTCGATCCGCAACGCCTCCACCGCGAGCTCGCCCAGCACGTCGTCCTCCCCCCAGCCGGCCGGGAGCGACCACGCGTACACCTTCGTGGGCGAGGCCACCGCCGCCACGATCCGGGGCACCTCGCGCGGCGTCGCCGTCGACGGCCGCGCAGGTGGCGGCGCGAGCCGGTGCGGGAGACGGCTGGCGCACGCCACCGGCGGGGCGCCCTCCGGGACGCTCGTCACGGCCGCGGGCAGGACGCGGGCGGCGAGCGCGTGGGCCGTGGCGTCGTCCACGTCGCCGGTCACGTGGAGGGTGGCGTTCGCGGGGTGGTACCAACGCGCCGCCGCGGCGCGGAGGTCCTCGGCGGTGAGCTCGGCGATGGCGTCGCGCGAGGGGAAGGCGCGGTGGTAGGGGTGCTCCTTCGGGAAGAGCGCGGTGTACAGCGGGCCGACCACCGCGGGCGCGGTGCCGAGCCGGGCCCACAACGCGTCCTCCAGCCCCACCCGCGCGGCCTCCAGGGACGTGGGCGTGAGCCCGGCCAGCGGATCGACGAGGCGCTGGCCCTGCAACGCGAGCACGCGCTCGAGGTCGGCGGCCGGCGCGAGCGTCACGAACGTCGTCACGTCCGGATGCGCGCCGCCCCCTTGGAGGGCGCCCAGCCCCTCGCCGGCCAGGGTCGCCACGTCGTGGAGGAGCTCGGCCACGCCCTCCTTCCGCGGCGGATCGGACGCGCGCCCCCCGTCGACCACGAGGGTCACGGTCACCGTCGCCTGCCGCCGGTCCTCGGCGACCACCATGCGCAGCCCGCTCGCGAAACAGTGGTCCGTGGCCTCGAAGCGGTACCGCTGGATGTCGGGCGCGAAGGACGGGCGGGCGACGGCGAGCGGGAGCAGGGCGAGGAGCATTCGGACGGGCACCGGGGTCGAGGGGCGGGGGGCGAGGCGGGCGCGCGCCGTGCGCTCGCGACGTCCTATGGCGCCGGTTCCGCCCCGGCCCTCGCGATGCCGGCCCCCGGTCGGAGTCCCCGGTTAGAGTCGCAGTCGTGCCGCGTCCCCGCACCCACCCCGCGCTCCTCGGGAGCCTCCCAGCACTCCTCGGGAGCCTCTCGCTCGCGGCGTGTGGCCCCTCACTTCCGACGCCGCCGCCGCCCACGGTCGTCGACCCGGGCCAGGCGTGGAACGTCCGCCTCGGGCAGGTGGTGTCGCCGCAGGGGCTGGTGGACTACGCCTCGCTCCGCGCCGATCCGAAGGCGCTCCGGGACTTCGTGGGCTGGGCGGCCCGCCACGGCCCCGAGGCCGACAAGTGGCGCCTCACCGACGACAACCGTCGTCTCGCATACTCGCTCAACGTGCTCAACGCCCTCACGTTGTGGGCGGTGGTGGAGGGCGCCGAGCGCCCCACGGACCGCCGCCCCTTCGCCACGCTCCGGTTCGCCATCGACGACGAGGTGGTGCGCGCCGACCGCTACCTGTCCGACCGCGTCCTGGCCATCTTCGAGGAGCCGCTCGCCGTCGCCGCGCTCGGCTGCGCGGCACGCGCCTGCCCGCCGGTCCCCGCGCGCCTGTTCACCAAGGCGGACCTCGACGTGGACCTGGCGGCGCAGATGGGCCGCTGGATCGCGAGCGGGCGGCTGGTACGCGCGGAAGGCGACACCCTGGTGTTCTCCCCGGCGCTCCGCCCCTGGATTGAGGCGTTCGAGCGGCACGACGGGGCGGCCACCCCCTGCGACATCGTCGCCCCCTACGTTCCCAAGGCGTCCAAGGCGGCGCTGGGGCCGCTGCTGGAGGGCGCCAGGTGCCGGTACACGTGGGGCGCGTGGGACGGGGCGCTGGACGGCACGTAGCCGCGCTCCAGCTCCCCCCGTCGTCAGGCCGTGATGCCCCGCACGCGCGGGAGGATGACGCAGAACAACGCGCCGCCGCCCGGGTTGTCCCGCACCTCGATGCGGCCGCCGTGGTCCTGCACGATGCGCGCGCTCACGGAGAGCCCGAGGCCGGTTCCCTGGCTGGCCGGCTTCGTGGTGAAGAACGGCTCGAAGATGCGACTGCGGATCACCTCGGGCACCCCGGGGCCGCGGTCGCGCACCTCGACCGCCACGCGGTCCGCATCGAGCGCCACGACCTCGACCGTCACGGGATCTCCGCCGGTCTGCAACGCGTTGGCGAGCAGGTTCACGAAGACCTGCTCGAGGCGGTTGCTGTCTCCCAGCACCACGAGGCCGCTCGGGCACGAGGCCTCGACGCCGCGGGCGAGCGCGCCCACGGTGAGCTCGCGCGCCATGGTGACGACCGCGCCCACGTCCACCGGGGACATCGTGGGGCCGCCGCTCCGCGCGAAGTTGCGCAGGTTGTCGACCATGCTGGTCATGCGCTCGACCGCCCGCGTCATCACGTCGAGCGCGCGGTTCTGGGCGGGCGGCGCCAGGGCGCCCTCGCGCAGCAGCTCGACGTAGCCGCCGAGCACGTTGAGCGGCTGGTTGAGCTCGTGCACGAGGCCGGCGGCGAGCTCGCCGATGCTGGAGAGCTTGGCGGCCTGGATGAGCTGCTCCTGCGTGCGGTCGAGCTCCTCGCGCCCGAGCGCCGCGCGCAGCTCCATCGCGTGCGCCTGCCGCGCCATCTGGTCCATCACGCGCTCGCGCACGTGCGCGGTGGCGAGCATGCGGGCCACGTCGGTCGCCAGCGCGACCTCGTCCACCAGGAACACCTCGCGCTCGTCCCCGTACAGCTCGACGAAACCGAACACCGCCTCAGAGGCCTCGAGCGGGGCGTAGAGCGCGCAGCGGACGCCGTTCGCCGCGTGCGGGCGCAGCGCCGGGTACAGATCGACGGAAGGGCCCACCACCACCTGCACCGCTGCGCGGCGCGCCCGGGAGAGGCCGGCGGGCGAGGCCGCCACGAGCACCCGCGGCTCGGTGTTCGCCGGCTCGCCATCGCGACGGCAGACGTACACGCGCAGCGTGTCGTCCTCCAGCAACGTCACGCGCGCCTCGCGGATCGGCATCACCCGCTCCAGGCGCTCCAGCACGAAGATCGCGAGCTCCGAGAGGCCCACCCCGCGGCCGACCGCCATCGCCACCGCCTGGCGCACGTCCCCGAAACGGGCGGCCTGCCGCAGCTGCCGCACCTCGCGGTCCGCGGCGCGCAGGCGCACCACGAGGCCCGCCATCTCCGCCGGCACCGGGCCCCCGCCGGCTTCGAAGTACATGCCCTCCATCCCGCTCCCCTCGCCGTGGATCGGCACCGCCGTGGCGCGCCCGGCGAGCCCCACGTCCCCCTCCCAGAACCCGTCCGACTGGCAGGCCTCGCGCATCCGCCGCCGCACGTCGGCCGACGGGACGATCGCCTCGAGGGTCTGCGCCGTACAACCGGCGCGCAGGCCCGCGAGGTTGACGAAGTGCACGAATTCGTCGGGGAACGAGACGACCACGCCAGGAACCGGCGTGCGTTCGAGCACGTCCTGCCAGCGGCGTACGAACGCCGCTACGCCCGGTGCCGTCCGTTGCGTGTCCTCCCCCAAACCGCGCATGACCCGAAGCGTACGGGGCAAGCAGGTGGGGGTCAACAACGGCCGCGTTGATCGGGACGCGGGTCCGGGGTAGAGGAGCGCCCCCGCGCGGTGCCTCGAACGCGGTGGGGCACGGCGGTCCCTCTCGCGAGGGATCCTTCCCGCGGGCGGTCGGGCAACTGTCTTCGTCGGGGCCCCGGAGGTCGAATGCGCGGAGAACGGGTGGTCAAGAACGCCAGGGCGCCGAAGCCGGAGTGGCTCAAGGTGCGCATGCCGAGCGGCGAGCGCTACACCGCGATCAAGGCGCGGGCGCGCGAGCTGAAGCTCCACACGGTGTGCGAGGAGGCCCAGTGCCCCAACATCGGGGAGTGCTGGAGCAGCGGCACGGCCACGTTCATGGTGATGGGGGACACGTGTACGCGAGGTTGCCGCTTCTGCGCGGTCGCCACCTCCCGCAACCCCGCGCCGCTCGATCCGATGGAGCCGGTCAACGTCGCCAACGCCATCGCCGAGATGGGGCTCGACTACGTGGTCGTCACCTCGGTCAACCGGGACGATCAGCCCGACCAGGGCGCGGGCCACTTCGCCGCGTGCATTCGGGAGATCCGGGCGCGCAACCCCCACACGCTGGTCGAGGTCCTCATCCCCGACATGCGCGGGGATCTCGGCCTGCTCGACATCATCCTCGACGCCGGGCCCGACGTGCTCGCCCACAACGTCGAGTGTGTGCCGCGTCTCCAGGCGCAGGTGCGCGATCCGCGTGCGAATTGGGCTCAGTCCGTGGCGATCCTCCAGGGCGCGAAGGCGCGCGGCGCGGGCTCGGGCAGGAACGGGGCCCAGCTCACCAAGACCAGCCTCCAGGTCGGCCACGGGGAGACCGAGGCCGAGCTCCTCGAGGCGATGGCGCTCCTCCGCACGTTCGACGTCGATTTCCTCACCATCGGCCAGTACCTGCGCCCCTCGATGACGCACCTGCCGGTCGTCGAGTACGTCACCCCCGAGGTGTTCGCGCGGCTCGAGGTCGCGGGCACGGCGATGGGGTTCCAGTACGTCGCCAGCGGGCCGCTGGTACGGTCCTCTTACAAAGCGGGCGAGTTCTTCATCGCCCAGCACCTGCGGTCGCGCGCGGCGCACCAGACCGCGGCCGCCGCCGGCACCACGGAGCACACATGACACGTTCGGGTCGGGATCTCCTTCGGGCGGCGCTCGAGCGCCACGTCGCGAGCGGGGGCGTGCTCGTGGGCGAGGCCGTGGGTGTACACGGCGTGACCGAGGGCTTCGCCGCCGGGCCCGGGCTCGTCCGCACGCCGCTCTCCGAGGGCGCTGCCGTGGGTGTCGCCGCCGGGTTCGCGCTCGCCGGCAAGAAGGTCGTGGTCGAGCTCGTCGATCCGGCCGGGCTCGGCCGGGCCGCCGAGGTGCTCGGCGAGCTCGCGTCCCTGCGCGCCCGCACCAACGGGGCCTGGTCCGCGCCCATCGTGGTCCGCGCGCCGTTCGCGCCCTTCACCGCGCCCGCCGGGCTGCGCGTCGTCGTCGCCGCCACGGCCGACGATCTCGTCGGGATGCTCGCCCTCGCCCTCGACGGCAACGAGCCGGTCGTGCTGCTCGAAGCCGCGTCCGCGCACGCCGACACCGGCACCGGCACCAGCGTGCCGGCCCTCGGCACCGCGGTCACCCTCCGCGAGGGCTACGCTGCCACCGTCTTCGCCGTCGGTCCCGCGGTGGACGCCGCCTTCGACGCGGCCGACGCGCTCTACGACGACGGCACCGGCGAGGTCGAGGTCGTCGACCTGCGCGCCCTCGCCCCGCTCGATCGCGCGACCATCGGCGCGAGCGTGCGCAAGAGCGGCCGCGCCGTCATGGTGGGCGTCCCCGAGGGCCTCACCGTCGCGTTGGACGAGGCGTTCCTCTCTCTCGAAGCGCCGCTCGCCGCGCTGCCCGCCGACGCCTCGGCCGCGCAGATCGCCGCCGCGCTCCGCGCCGCCATCTCCTACTAGTTCGCTCGCCCGCTTCCTCCTGACCCCGCCGCCCCCGGAGCCCCCCCATGTACGTGTTCCCCCTTCCGGAGATCGGAGAAGGTGTCGTCGAGGGCGAGATCGTCCGCTGGCTCGTCAAAGCCGGTGACGACGTCGCGACCGACCAGCCGCTCTGCGAGATCATGACCGACAAGGCCACGGTCGAGATCTCCTCGCCCAAGAGCGGCCGCGTGGCCCGCACGCACGGCAGCCCCGGCGACGTGATCAAGGTGCACGCTCCCCTCGTCGAGATCGATCTCGGCGGGGGCGCCGCCGCCAGCCCCGCCGCGCACGCGCCCAAGGCCGCCGCGCCCGCCGCCGCCGCCCCTCCGAAGGCACCCCCGGCCGCCGCGCCCATCGCCGCCCGCCCGGCCCCGGTCACTGCGCCCGCCCCCGCCGCCGGCCTCGCCGTCGCCCCGCCCAACGGCCACGGCGCCATCCCCGCCGCCATCGCCGCCCGCATGCCACCCGCCCCCGGCGACAAGGCGCTCGCCTCCCCCGCCGTGCGCCACGCCGCCCGCTCCGCCGGGCTCGACGTGAACGCGGTCCCTGGCTCCGGCAAGGACGGCCGCGTCACCCGCGCCGACATCGAGGGCTTCGCCGGCGGTGCGAACACCGAGTCGGCGCTCCGCGCGCCCCCCGCGCTCCAGTCCTTCCAGGCGCCGGGCGCCCGCGAAGGCGACGAGCGCATCAAGATCATCGGCCTCCGCCGCAAGATCGCGGAGAAGATGGTGCAGGCCTACCGCACCGCCCCGCACTTCACCTACGTGGACGAGGTGGACTGCAGCAAGCTCGTGGCCCTGCGCGCCTCGCTCAACACGCAGGCCACCGCGCGCGGCGCCAAGCTCTCGTACCTCCCGTTCATCTTCAAGGCGCTCGCCATCACTTTCCGCGAGTTCCCCACGGTCAACGCCGTGATGGACGAGGACGAGTTCACCCTCGTCGTCCGCAAGGACGTGAACATCGGCATCGCGACCGACACCGACGCCGGCCTCTACGTGCCGGTCATCAAGAACGTCGACCGCAAGAGCCTCATCGAGATCGCGCTCGAGATGGCCGACCTCACCAAGCGCACGCGCGAGGGCAAGGCCCGCATCGACGAGCTCGGCGGCGGCACGTTCACCGTCACGTCGGTCGGCAACATCGGCGGGCGCTTCGCCACGCCCATCCTGAACCACCCCGAGGTCGCCATCCTCGGCGTCAACCAGATCCACGATCGCCCCGTCGCCATTGACGGCAAGGTCGAGATCCGCCCCATGATGTACCTCTCGCCGAGCTTCGACCACCGCGTCATCGACGGCGCCGTGGCCGCCCGCTTCGTCAGCGCGCTCAAGCGCCTCCTCGAGCAGCCCGAGGCGCTGCTCCTGGATCTGCGGTGAGCGCCGTGGAGTCCGTCGTCGCCCCCTCCTCCGAGCCCGCTGTCGACGCCCTCGCCGAGGCGCTCGTTGCCGTCCGCACCTACTGCGCGGCCGATCCCGCCGTCGTGAGCGGGCGCGGCCTCGAGGCCCTCATCGCCGGCGTGGCCGTCGGCGCCCCGCGCAAGGCGTGGCTCCTCCCCGGCCGTCGTGAGCGCGCGTGCGCTCTGGTGCGCGGCTGCGGCGCCGATCGCCTCGACCAGGCGCGGCCCTTCCGCGTCGTCCCCCCCGGCGACAGCCCCGCCGCCCGCACCCTCTACGCCGTGGGCCTCGCGCTCGCGGGCGATCCCGCGGTGGTCTTCGTCGGCACCGGCACCGCCGGCTACGGCGCGTTCCACGAGGCCCTCCAGCTCGCCGCCGTGCACCGCGCGCCGGTCACGTTCGTCGTGACCTGGTACACCAACGCCGGCCCCTTCGCGCCCCCGCTCGCGGTCGCCCCCTCGGTGCTCGCCGCCGCGCTCGGCCTCACTGCCGTGGTGGTCGACGCTACCGACGCCGCCGCCGTCCGCGACGCCGTGGCCGCCGCCGAGGGCCCGACGTTGATCGAGGCACGGCTCTCGGGCAAGGCGTAGCGGATCCGGGCGCGCCCCCGCTGCCGCGGGGTCGCGTCGAGTAGGGACCCCCAGTCGCCCAGGGGCCCCTCTCACAGAACCGTACTTGTGCTGTTCACATACGGCTCTTCGGGACGCTGCGTTTCGCGGGTGCTCCCCGCAGCGCCGGTCGGTTCACGACCTCCACCATCCTGAGAACAGCGAGAGCTGTCCTACCAGGGCTTCGATGACCGGGGGCGGTTTGACGAGCGTGTGCAGCTCGGTCCACGCGCCCCGCAAGGAGTAGAGGCCCTTGCCGGTGAACCACCGGTTCGGGACCGTCCGCTCCATCGCAGGTCGGTGGCTGAGATTCCAGATGCTCCGCCGTCCTTCGTAGACGGTGGCCCACGCTGTCTTCTCTCGTACGCCTCCTCGGATGAAGTGCCGAACAATCGTGACCTTCGCCTTCCACTGCTTGAGTAGGATTGCCCGCATCCGCCGTCGGATGTGGGCGTCGAGGGCCTTCATCGATCGCTCCTCGCCGGTGCAGATCCGGAAGAAGCCGAACCACCCGCGCAGGTAGACGTTGAGGTCCTTGATGCACACCTCGATGGCGCGCCCGGTGTTCCTCGGCGTCCGGTTGCGGATGTTCTCGCGTATGCGCTCCAAGGAGCGCGCCGACAGGTAGACCTCCACCTTGCCGGTCTTCGCGTCCTTCCCCAGCCGGAAGCCGAGAAAGTGGCGTTCTTCGGGACGGGCGACGGCGCTCTTCGCCGCGTTCACCTTGAGGCGCAAGCGCGTCGCGATGAACTCGACCAAGCTCGCCATCACCCGTTCCCCCGCTCGCGGCGACCGCACGTAGATGTTGCAGTCGTCGGCATAGCGGACGAACCGAAGCCCGCGCGCGGCCAGCTCGTTGTCGAGCTCGTCGAGCACGATGTTGCTGAGCAACGGGGAGAGCGGGCCGCCTTGCGGGACCCCCTCGTCCGTGCTCACCTTCACGCCGTCGGGCATGACCACCGACGCCTTCAGCATGCGACTCAAGAGATGGAGTACACGGCGGTCGGGCACGCGTGTCGCCACGCGCGCCATCAGCCGTTGGTGGTTGACCGTGTCGAAGAACTTCTCCAGGTCGATGTCCACCACGTACTCGTAGCCCTCTGCCACGTACCGCTGCGCCTCGGCGATCGCCGTCTGACAGCTTCGTCCAGGTCGAAAGCCGTGACTCGACGCATGGAACGTCGGCTCCCACAACGGTTCGAGAACCGCCCTGAGCGCCTCCTGCACCATCCGATCGACCACGTTGGGAATGCCGAGCCCTCGCTGCCCGCCATTGCTCTTGGGGATCCACACCCGTCGGATGTCTCCGGGGGTGTAGTTCCCGTCGAGCAGCGCGGCGCGCAACGCCGGTAGCAGCGTCGGCAGGTGCTCGCGCACCTGGTCGACGTTCTGCCGGTCGGGACCTGCGGCGCCCTTGTTCGATGCCACCTTCTCGAAGGCGGTCTCCAATCGCTCCGTCACTTCCTCCATCATCGTCGCCGGCGGCGCCTCTTCTTCCGTGTCCCTCGCCTTCGGCGCCCGGTGCGCGGACGACGTGGACAGGTCCACGCCGCCGGTGCCCGTGGCCCCCACGGGCGAGCCCGTCGGGTTGTCGGCTGTTGCGAAGGGCAGTCCGAGCTGCGCTGCCTGTTGGTTGACCGAGGACGCCTTCCCTCCACGGGTTTCCCCGCTTTGGACGACCTTTCGGCCGCCTTCCGGTACTACGCGTCCTTCCGACTTCTGCTGGGCCATCCTCGTCCGTCCTCTTCGTCCTCGCGAGTACCGGCCTCTCGACCGGGACCCAGCAGATCTCTCCAGGTAAGAACAACCATCTTCAGACCATCCCGTCGCCAATACGCCTGCGCCACCGACGGAAATAGGGCTTCGCTGCTGAGGGCCAGCTCACCCGACGCAGGCGCCTTACGGCGCTTCGCTTTCGCTCGAAACGGTCCTGTACCTACGACTTCCACCAGACCCTCGGTCGCCCTCGGGCCCTTGTCTCCTCGGCTTCGGGTTCCCTCCGACGGGCCCCGGGTATGGACTTTCACCTCCTGATGGTTGTTCGTGCTGGACGCACCCTCCTGCAGGCTCGGCCTCACGGCCTCGGTCGGCCGCTCCCCCGGGGCGGGGCGCGGCCGGACCGCGTCGGCTGGCGCCGCCGCGCCTTCCGGAGGGCTCGCGCGGGTGCATGATCGGCGTTCGCGGCCTCGGGTGTCCCGCGCGGACCGGCCCGGGCGGCGCTACCCTGCGTCGAACGGAGCCTCCGTGCGCCTCATCCTCCTGGCCCTCTTCGCCGCCGCCTGCACGGGCGCCTCCTCCGACACCGCAGACTCCGCCGCCGTCGTCACCTGCGTGGACGACGCCGGCGTGGTCCGCGCGGTGGGCGAGACCTGGGACGCGGGCGACTGTGCCAACACCTGCTCGTGCACGGAGGATGGGCACGCGGACTGTACCGATCTCGGGTGCCCGTGAGCGGCTGAGCCGCCGACCCCGCGGCCACCGAGAGCGACGAGCTGTCCTACGCGCTCGACGAGGGCTGCCGCCCCTGGTGAACGCATGGCCGGGATACCACCCCCGCGGAGGACGTGGAATGCCATGCACCGTCCTGGGCGTCGCCGTCATCGGGCTCGGCGCGTTGTACGTCCCCGGAGGGCCCGCCTTCGCCTACGCCGGAGAGGTGCCGGAGGCGAGCGTGCGGATCGGCGCGGGCGGGCGCTTCGCCGCCGAGCTCGGCGGGGGCGGTGTCGTCGTCGAGGTGGAGGTCGAGTCCGCTGTCCCCGTCCACCTCCGAGAGGCGGGCCGCTTCGACGGGTATCTCCTGGTCGCGCCCGAGGCGGATCTCGTCGCGTCGAAGGACGGCGGCGCCGTGCGGGTGGCGCCGCCGGTGGTCGGCGACGCGGTCGGCCCGACGGTCTTCGTGGGTGAGCGGAGCCCCGGCGCCCCGGTGCGCTGCCGTGACCTCACGCTCTCGAGCGCCTCGGGGGCCTCCTCGTGGTCCGGCCCGGGGGAAGCGGTCCAACGGCTGGACGCACGCGGGGACGCCCTCGTCCTGCGGCGGAAGCCCCGCGGCGCCGTGCTCGGCACGCTGCCCGGCGAGATGTTCGGCGTCGTGGACGCCCGCCGCGGTGACAGCGTGCGCGCGACCGTCGATCTCGGCGCCGGGTTCGCGGTCTACGGCTGGTTCGACGCCGTCGACACCGAGCCCGTCGAGATCGGCGTCGGCCAGGGCCTGCGGCCGCAGGCGGGACCGCTGGGGCTCGCATACGCGGACGTGGCACGTTGCGACGCGGCCATACCGCTCGCCGTCGAGGTGGGTGGCGCGGTCACGGTCCTCGGGAGCGCCGCGCCCGGGACGCCGGTCATCGCGACCGGCCCGGCCCGTGACGACGGTTGGACCGCGATCGTGCTGCCCGGGGGCTGGTTCTCGCCGTGGGACGGGCGGGTGTCCGCGCGGACGGGCGCCACGTTGCTCGGTCCCGAAGCGATCCGCGGGTGCCCGACCGATCCGTCCTACGCGCGTTGATCTCGGCGTCGGCGCGACCCGACAGAACGGGCGTCACTGCCGGTCGTGAGGCGGATTCTGTCGGGTCCACACGCTCCACTCCCGGGGGCACGACCAGCCTGACCGCCGACGCCGACGGGACAACGCCCACTATTTGGTGCCGCAGACGGTTCCCCCCACCAACGGCGCCCGGATCCAACCCCGACCGGCCGCCAGGACCCGACAGAACGGGCGTCACTGCCGGTCGTGAGGCGAATTCTGTCGGGTCGGGCAGGCGGCGGCGGCGGCGCCTTCCGATCACAAGGAGGAGCGCCGAGTCGCCCCGGCCGCCAACCCCGTACCGCGCACGCGTAAGACACAGGTGATCGCATGCCCCGAGAAGGCCGTCACCTGCCGCAGCGCGCAGCCGGGCCCGCACGCGCCGCATGGCCACACGCTGTAAATCCTGCCGGGCCTACGCGCTCCCCCGCCGGCCCCACGCGAAGGCGCCCCCGCCCCAGCCCCGCGGTCGGCGCGCTCGGGCGCCGGGCACCGCGGGGGACGCTGCTCGAGCCCCCCGCTCCCGCCGCCCCCGCGTTAGACCGGTCGGCTACCCGGAGTCCCCATGGAGACCATCAAGTACACCGCCATCGTGCTCGGCGCGGGCCCCGGCGGCTACCCCGCGGGCATCCGCCTCGGGCAGCTCGGCGTCAAGACGCTCGTGATCGAGCGCGAGTACTGGGGCGGCGTGTGCCTCAACGTGGGCTGCATCCCGTCCAAGGCGCTCATCACCGCGGCCAAGCGCCTCGAAGAGATCCAGCACGCCGACGCCATGGGCATCGAGGTCGCGGGCGCGGCGTCGATGAACATGACCAAGTTGCAAGCCTGGAAGGGCACGGTCGTCAACCGCCTCACCGGCGGCGTCCGCACCCTTCTGAAGGGCAACAAGGTCGACATGGCGACCGGCACGGCGAAGTTCGTCGGCCCCAAGGCGCTCGAGCTCACCGGCCCCGACGGCACGGTGACCCGCTACGAGGCCGATCACATCGTGATCGCCACGGGCAGCCGCCCCATCGAGATCCCGGGCTTCAGCTTCGCGGACGCGCGCATCCTCGACTCGACCAAGGGCCTCGCCCTCCCCGAGATCCCCAAGCGCCTCGCCGTCATCGGCGGCGGCTACATCGGCCTCGAGCTCGGCAGCGTCTACGCCAAGCTCGGCACCAAGGTCACCGTCATCGAGATGGCCGACCAGCTGCTCCCCGGCTTCGACCCCGACGTGGTCAAGCTCATCGACCGCAAGCTCCGCAAGGGCGGCGTCGACGTCCAGCTCAAGGCCCAGGCCCAGGGCTGGGAGGACACCGGCACCGGCGCGCTGCTCCGCTACAAGACGCCCGACGGCGACAAGACCCTCGAGGCCGACTACATCCTCGTCACGGTCGGCCGCCGCCCGAACACCGACGCGATCGGACTCGAGAGCGTCGGCCTGGAGATGGAGGGCCGCTTCATCAAGACCGACAAGCAGCTCAAGACCTCCGTGCCCGGCGTCTACGCCATCGGCGACTGCACGACCGGCCTGATGCTCGCGCACAAGGCGACTCACGACGGCGAGGTCGTCGCCGAGGTGATCGCGGGTCACGACGCGTACAACGACGCGAAGACCGTCCCGGCCGTGGTCTTCACCGATCCCGAGATCGCCACCGCCGGCCTCATGGAGCACGAGGCCAAGGCCAAGGGCTACACGCTCAAAGTCGGCAAGGTGCCCTACGCCGCGATCGGCCGCGCGCTCACGACGAACGAGCCCGACGGCTTCATCAAGGTCATCGCCGACGCCGCCGACAACCGCATCCTCGGCGTCACCATCGTCGGCGCGCACGCCAGCGATCTGATCTCCGAGTGTGTCCTCGCCGTCGAGATGGACTGCGAGCTGATGGACGTGGCGCTCTCCATCCACCCGCACCCCACGATGGGCGAGGGCATCATGGAGGCCGCCAAGGCCGCGCTCGGCGAGGCCGTCCACATCATGAACGGCTAACCGGTCACGACGTTCCGGGGCGGCCGGCCGGGCGCCTCCCCGGGCGCGGACGCCCGGGGCCGGGCTCTCTCCGGGCTCGGCGCGAGGCGCCTCGGTTCGGTCCCGGCGCGACGCCGGCCCCGGAACCGCGCGTCCCCAGGGCGGGCCGCGCGCCCTCCGGATCCCTGGCGCGCCATTCGTTGGAGCTCCCATGACCCCTCTCCAGAAGACCGTCTCCGACCGCTGGCTCGCCGAGCAGGTCCGTCTCCGCGAGACCGTCGTCGTCGCGCTCTCCGGGGCGCACGCCTACGGCTTTCCTTCGCCCGACAGCGACCTGGATCTCAAGGCGATCCACATCGACCCGACGCGGCGGCTGCTCGGGCTGCGGCCGGTGTCGGCGCCCATCGAGCGCACCGAGATCGTCGAGGGTGTCGAGCTCGACTACAGCTCGCACGAGCTCGGCATGGTCCTCGCGGGCGTGCTCAAGGGCAACGGCAACTTCATCGAGCGCATCCTCGGGCACCTGCTCGTCGTGACCTCGCCCGCGCTCGCGGAGCTCCAGCCGCTCGTCCAGGCCAGCGTGTCGCAGCGTGTGCACCGCCACTACCGCGGCTTCGCGCACAACCAGCGCCTCGAGGCCGACAAGACGCACCGCGCCAAGAAGGTGCTCTACGTCCTGCGCACGACGCTCACCGGCACGCACCTCCTCCGTACGGGCCAGCTCGTCACCGACGTGACCGCGCTCGCCCCCGTCTACGACTTCGACGTCACCGAGCTCCTCGCGGCCAAGTCGCACGCGGAGAAGCAGGCCCTCACCGACGCCGCCTACACCCGCGCCTGCGTCGAGATGGACCGCGCCTTCGTCACGCTCGACACCGCCGTCGCCGCGGCGACCGTGCCCCCGGCGCCTCCCGTAGACGCGGAGTCCGCCCTGGAGGACTGGCTGGTGGGCCAGCGGGCGGCGCGGGTCTGAACCGGCGCGCCGGGCGGCGCCCTCCCTTCCCGGCTTTCTCCCTTCCTATTCCTGCCTTCCTCTATTCCTGCCTTCCTGCTCCTCCGCTCCGACTCCCCGCCCGCCGATGCCCTGCCGCCGCCAGCTCAGGAGGCGCGCCGGAACCCCTGGATCACGCCCGGAAGCTCCGCCATGTGATGGATCACGGCATCCGCACCACACCGCTCCATTTCCTCCCGGCGGAGGGCGCCCCACGTGACGCCGACCGTGTACACCCCCGCGGCGCGACCGCACTCTACGTCGTGGTTGGAGTCGCCGATGAAGAGCGCCTCCTCGGGGGCGGCGCCGAGGAGGGCCAGCGCCCGCTGAACGGGCTCGGGATGCGGCTTGTGGCGTTCGCAGCTCTCCATGCCCACGATGACGGGGAATGCCTCGGCGAGCCCCACCAGCTCGAGCGCGCGGATGGCCATGACCTCGCCCTTGCTGGTGACGAGCGCCATCGCGTGGCCCGCGCGGGCGAGCGCCAGGACCGTCTCGACCACGCCCTCGTAGGCCGTCACCAGCCGGTCGTGGTGGATCGTCTGGAACTCGCGGTACCGAGCCACCAGCCGCTCCACCTCGGTCTCGTCGCCCGTGTGGTCGCGGAACATGGCCCGCAGTGGCCGGCCGATCCCCGCCCGCCACTCGTCGTCGGTCGGCGGCCTACCTACGAAGTCGACGAACGCGTGCCTTCCCGCGCTGAGGATCAGCTCCACCGAGTCGACCAGGGTGCCGTCGAGGTCGAAGAGCAGGGCGGGGAGGTGGGGGAGGGAGGGGCCGGGGGTCATCCGCCCTCCCTATGACGACGCGCACACCGGAGGCGTGGTCGCTTTCGCCCCGATCGCGGGCCGCCGTGAGGGCCCGACCGCAGGGTCATAGGTCATGTCCCCATGAATGCGCGCGGCACGGAGTCATGCCGGGTTGAACGCTCGGATCCAGGCTGCGACGCTCCGCGGACTGCCGAAAAACGCCCTTGGTTCCGTGGTGCCAGCCGTAGGCAGCCCTGACTTGAGGGGCATCGACTTGATTTAGCGGCGTTCATGGTGGCATGACTTCGATTTAGCGGCGTTGAAGGGGGCATGACCCCGCCCTCGACGCGATCGCCTCGAGGGCTGAGCGAAGTGCAAGGGGGCCTCTGCGCGCAAGGCCCCCCGACTGGAACCGATCACCCCCCGGTGGTCGTCGTCCCGACGACATCCGCGGCGCGGGCCGGCGGCGGCATGGGCGCGCGCTCCTCGAGTGGGCGCCCAGCTGGGCGCGACCTCTCCGTCGGGGTGCCGCGACGGCCACTACCCGGGGGTCTACCGGTAGCACCCACGCGGCGTCTCGACATCGAGCCCCCGCGTGGTTGCCGTCGGCGCCGCCCGACGCTCCCACGCGCCAGGAACGCGAACAAGTCATGGGCAAGGCCAAGGGGGGCCGGATCCAGACGGCCGGGGCACCAGACGACCCGGTAGATCGGACGCCACCGTCGCAGCCCTGTTCGGCGGCGCGCGCCCGCCCAGAGAACCTGACAAGGCTCACCCGCCGCGGTCGGCGCCGCCCCGGGCGCCGGGAACCGCGGCGAGCGCCTGCTCGAGACCCTACTTCCTGCGCCGAATCAACCCGGCGAGGCCGACGAGCACGCTCATCCCCATCCCCACGCCCGATCCGCTCGTGCTGCACGCGGCGTGCACCTCCACGTCGTCATCGTCCTTGCCCCCCACGGTCTCGGTCCCGTCGGTGCCCTCGGGGTCCTCCTCCACGACCACGGGCTCGACCAGCTCGGCCGACCAGGTGAAGCCGTACTTGGTGTCGCCGTCCTTCAGCGGGGAGGCCACGAGCACCACGTCCTCGGCGCCGAAGTCGGGGAGGGTGACGGTGCCGACGCCGTCGACGATGTCGGCCACCACGACGCGCAGGATCTCGTCGCGCGTGACCTCGACCAGCTGGACGGACCAGGGCACGTCCTCGTCCCCCTCGAACGTCACGACCAGGTCGCCCTCGCCGGCCTCCTGCTCGAAGCGGATGTAGGTCTGGCCGTAGCCCTGGGGGCGCGAGCTGCCGTCGACCTCGTCGCTGTCGGGGAGGTTGTCGATGGCGGCGCGCTCGTCCACGTTGGGGATGGCGTCCTGGTCGGCGTAGTCCATCACCGTGTTGCGCACGATGAAGTCGGTGTAGGCGACGTCGAAGTCGAGATCGAGGTCGCGGAAGGCGTCGGCCATGCCGTAGGTGTAGGTGCCGCCAGCGCCCTCGCCGGCCTCCCACGTGGCGAGGATGGTCTCGGGGCCGCCCACGTACTCGTCGAGGTACGCGCCCCAGATGCCCATGCCGTACATGTGCCAGAAGATGTCCTGGTCTTCCTGATCCGAGGCGTTGAACGCCAGGTGCGGATTGTTGCTGTAGCCGGACGCGTAGTAGGCCCACCAGTCGGCGTTCGGGTACACCACGCCGCCGATGTAGGTGGCCGTGGCCTCCCACCACCAGAACTCCCAGGCGAACCCGTAGCCGAACTGGAGCGCGTGATTCAGCTCGTGAACGGCCATGGTCTCGGCCCAGGACCGGTTCGAGAACGAGCCCGCGTAGGCGACCATGTAGGGCACGAACCCGCGGCCGCAGCTCTCGACCGTCGTGTACGCGCCCTGGTAGTTTCCGTCCTGGACGTAGGCGAGCACGAGGTAGTCGTCGTTCTGGAGGGGCGCCTTCCAGCCGAGCTCGTCGACCTCGACGGTGTAGCCCTCCTCGAGCGCCGCGAGGAAGTCCTCGGCGGTGCCCTCGGAGATCGTGCCGGTGTCCCACTCGACGGCGAAGTGGGCGCTGGTGATGCGGTTCTCGCCCAGGCTGAAGCACGGCTCGGACGCGAAGGCCGCGGGGGGCGGCGGCGTGCTGCGGAGGGGCGCGACGGGCGCGAGCAGGTCGGACTTCCACGGCATGAGCGCGGAGGTGGCCCACGCGCGCTCGGCGGGGGTGAGCTCGTCGGCACGGAGCTTGAGCTCGTTCACCAGCGGCGTGAGGCAGGAATCGGGCCCCTCGTGGGAGAGGTGGTCCTCGACGGCGGCCATCAGCGCACGCGCCGACGTGGGCGTGACGTGGCCCGCGGGGGAGGGGGACCCGGGAGCGGCGCCCCCAGGAGCGGCGAGCACGGCGGCGACGAGGAGGAGCATTCGGACCTCAGGCGCGGCAGTGTGGCTCGTTCGCGGGCGGGTCGGGGTCAATTCCTGGTGGAGATGACGAAACGGGAGAGTGGCGGGGAGGTGCGTGCGGGGGCGGCAGGAACGGGGGGCAGGGAGGCGGGAGGGGGCAGGAAGGCCGGAGGGGGCGGGAAGGCAGGAAGGGGCAGGAAGGCAGGGGCAGGAAAGCAGGAAGGGGCAGGAAGGCAGGAAGGGGCAGGAAGGCAGGAAGGGGCAGGAAGGCCGGAGGGGGCAGGAAGGCAGGAAGGGGCAGGAAGGCAGGAAGAGAGGCGGGAGGCGAGGCCGGAGCAGAGCCCCGGCCACAGTCCCCGTTCCTGCCCCCCTCCTCCGCCCGCTTCCTTTTCCCTTCCTGCCTTCCTAGTTTCCTGCCTCCCTGCTTCTCCCTTCCGGTTCCCCTTCCTGCTTCTCCCTTCCGGTTCCTGCGTCCCCCTCCTGTTCCCCTTCCCGCCTTCCTTGTTTCCTGCCTTCCTGATTTTCCGGTTCCCCTTCCTGCGTCCTCTTCCGGTTCTCTCTCCTGCGTTCCCGAGTCCGCCCTCCCCCGCCCCCGTCAGGATAGGCCAGCCCCGTGTTCATCACCATCGAAGGCCTCGACGGATCCGGCGGCACCACCCAGGTCGAGCGCCTGCGCGCGGAGTGGGCCCGCCGCGCCCCGGAACGAGAGGTCGTGTGTACGCGCGAGCCGTCGCCCGGGCCGGTCGGGCGCCTGCTGCGGCAAGCCCTGGCGGACGTGACCATCGGCGAGGGCGTGCTGCCCTACCTCTTCGCCGCCGACCGCCGCGATCACCTCGACCGCGTCGTGCTCCCCGCCCTCGCGCGCGGCGCCGTCGTGATCTCCGACCGGTACGCGCTCTCCTCGCTCGCGTACCAGTCGCTCGCCCTCGGCCTCGACAAGGTCGCGGCGCTCAACGCCGACTTCCCCGCGCCCGACCTGACCGTGCTGCTCGACCTCCCCCCCGCCGAATGCCTCGCCCGCATCGACGCGCGCGGGGCGGCCAAGGAGCGCTTCGAGACCTTGGCTCGGCTCGAGGAGATCGCCGCGGGCTACGAGGCCGCTCTCCTTCGCGTGCCGACGTGGCGCATCGCCAGGATCGACGCGGCAGGAACGCCCGACGACGTGGCCGCGCGTGTCACCGCCGCCGCGTTCCCCGAGGGCCCATGGCCGCGGTGATCCGCCCCGGCCGGATCGCCTACACCGACGCGTGGGCGCTCCAGAAGGAGCTGGTCGACCAGCGGGCCCGCGGCGAGATCGAAGACACGGTGATCGTCTGCGAGCACGATCCCGTCTACACCGTGGGCCGGCGGCGCGACGCGATGGCGAACGTGCTCGCCGCGGGGGACGTGCCGGTGGTCGAGGTCGAGCGCGGCGGCGACGTGACGTGGCACGGGCCGGGCCAGGTCGTCGTGTACCCGATCGTGCTGCTGGAGGGCGAGAAGCGCGATCTGCACGCGCACATGCACCGCCTGGAAGAGCTGATGATCGACGTGTGTGCCGACTTCGGCATCGCGGCGGGCCGCGACCAGCGCAACACGGGCGCGTGGGTCCCCAACGACGCGGGCGTGTCCCACAAGATCGGCAGCGTCGGCATCGCGTGCCGCCGCTGGGTCACGTGGCACGGGCTCGCGCTCAACGTCGACCCCGATCTCGGCTATTTCGCGCGCATCAACCCGTGCGGCTTCGACGCGACGATCATGACGTCGATGGCCCGGGTGCTCGGGCGCGCGGTCGACGTGGACGCCGTCGCGGCGCGGATCGTGGAGCGGGTCCAGGCCTGGTAGGCGGTGTCCTCCTGGTAGCGCCCAGGCGACCTCATCGCCGACCGCGCCGCAGCGGTTAGGAGCGCGCATGAAGTCGCTCCTCCGGCTGCAGGTCAACGGCGAGCCGGTACAGCTCGCCGTGCCCGACCATTGGACCCTCCTCGAGGCCCTGCGCTACGAGCTCGGCCTCACCGGCACGAAGCAGGGCTGCGACAAGGGCGATTGTGGTGCGTGCACCGTGCTCTCCGACGGCCAGCCCGTCCTGTCGTGCTGCATGCTCGCGCGCGCCGCCGAGGGCCACGCGATCACCACGATCGAGGGCCTCGCCACACCCGAGGGCCCGGATCCGGTCCAGCGCGCGTTCGACGTGTCGGGCGCGCTCCAGTGCGGGTTCTGCCAGCCCGGCATGATCCTCTCGGCCAAGGCGCTGCTCGCCCGCTCGCCGGACCCGTCGGACGCCGAGCTGCGCGAGGCCCTCTCCGGCAACCTCTGTCGGTGCACCGGCTACACCAAGATCTTCGAGGCCGTGCGCCTCGCGGCCAAGGGGTTCCCCCGCCACGCGCCGCTCCTGTCGGGCCCCCCGGCCGAGGGGTTCCTCGTGCTCGGCGCCCGTGGTCGCAAGGCGGACTCGATCGCCAAGGCCACCGGCGAGGCCGTCTACGCTGACGACATCGTGCTCCCCCGCATGGCGCACGGCAAGATCCTCCGCTCGCCGCACGCCCACGCGCGCATCCTCTCCATCGACACGTCCGCCGCCAGCGCGATGCCCGGCGTGTTCGCCGTGCTCGTCGGCAGCGAGCTCCCCACGCCCTTCTGCGTCATCCCGTGGACCCCCGACGAGACCGCCCTCGCCATCGGCAAGGTGCGCTACGTCGGCGAGGGCGTGGCCGCCGTGGCCGCGGTCGACGAGGACACCGCGAACGCCGCGTGCGCCGCCATCAAGGTCGTCTACGAGCCGCTCCCCGCCGTGATCGAGCCTGCCGCGGCCCTCGCGCCCGGCGCCCCGCTGGTGCACGAGGTCGACTGGAAGGGCCGCCCCTGGGAGAACAACGTCTGCAAGGAGGTCGATCTCTCCTTCGGCGAGGTGGACGCGGGTTTTGCCGCCGCCGCCGCGATCACCGAGGGGCAGTGGTTCTACGAGGGCTCGACCCACGCGCCGATCGAGCCGCACTGCGCGCTCGCCACGTGGTCGCCCGACGGGCAGCTCACGATGTGGTCCGCGTCGCAAGTGACGCACTACCTGCACCGCGAGCTCGCGCACGTGCTCCGCATCCCCACCGAGAAGATCCGCGTCATCCAGCCCGTGCTCGGCGGCGCGTTCGGCGGCAAGTCCGAGCCGTTCGATCTGGAGTTCTGCGTGGCTGCGCTCGCGAAGAAGGCGGGCCGCCCGGTCAAGATCCTCTACACGCGCGAGGAGGTCTTCTACAGCCACCGCGGCCGCCACCCGGCGGACATGCGGTTCAAGGTCGGTTGCGACGCGACCGGCAAGATCACCGCCGTGGAGAGCGACATCACGCTCGACGGCGGCGCCTACCACAGCTTCGGCCTGGTCACCGCCTACTACGCCGGGCAGCTGCTCGCGGGGCCGACCGCGTTCGGCAGCTACCGCTTCAAGAGCCGCCGCGTCTACACGAACAAGCCGTGTTGTGGCCCCAAGCGCGGGCACGGCAGCGTGCAGCCGCGGTTCGCCTTCGAGACCGCGCTGGACGAGGTCGCGGAGAAGCTCAACATCGATCCGATCGAGATCCGCCGTCGCAACGCGATGAAGCCGGGCGACCGCACGATCAACGGCCAGCTGGTGCCCTCCACGGGCCTCGGCGCCTGCCTGGACGCGGTGGCCGGCCCGTCCAGCTGGACCGAGCGGCACGGCAAGCTCCCGCGCGGCCGCGGCCTCGGCGTGGCCTGCTCGATGTACATCTCGGGCACGGCGTACCCGGTCTACCCCAACGAGATGCCCCAGTCCGGCGTGATGCTTCGCGGCGATCGTGGCGGCAAGATCACCGTCTTCTGCGGCGCCAACGACATCGGCCAGGGCAGCGACGGCATGCTCGCCTACATCGTCGCCGAGGAGACGGGCGTGCCCCCCGACGACATCACCGTCGTGAGCGCGGACACGGATCTGGTCCCGGTCGACCTCGGCGCCTACTCCTCGCGCGTGACCTACATGTGCGGCATCGCCGCGCAGGAAGCGGCGCGCAACATGCGCAAGCGGATGGTCGCGGCCGTGGCCGTCAAGCTCGCGATCCCCGAGGATCAGGTGCTCGTGGCGCTCGGCAGCTACCACGACAAGGCCGACCCGGGCCGCATGGTCAAGGCACGCGAGGCGCTGATCCTCGCCGAGGCCGCGGCGGGCGTGCCCCTGGTGGAGACCGGCGGCTACCGCACCCGCAAGGTGGGCGGCGAGTACCGCGGCGGCACGATCGGCGCCTCCCCCGCGTACTCGACCACCGCGCACGTGTGCGAGGTCACGGTCGACGAGGAGACCGGCATCGTCCGGGTCGAGAAGGTGTGGGCGGCGCACGACTGCGGGCGCGCGCTCAACCCCACGATGGTCGAGGGCCAGATCGAGGGCAGCGTGTACATGGGCTACGCCGAGGCGCTGATGGAGGCCCACACGTTCGACGAGCGCGGCCTCCACTCCGGGCCGAACCTGCTCGACTACCGCATCCCGACCAGCGCGGAGTGCCCCGACTTCTTCGCGAAGATCATCGAGACCATCGATCCGGGCGGCCCCTACGGCGCCAAGGAGGCCGGCGAGGGCCCCCTCCACCCCATCATCCCCGCCATCGCCAACGCGATCTACGACGCGGTGGGGATCCGCCTCCGCCGCCTGCCGTTCACGCCCGACCGCGTGCTCGCGGCCATCCGCGAGCGGGACGCCGCCGCCTCCGGTGCTCCCGAAGCCGCTGCGGGCGCCGCCGCCAACGACCAGGGTGCCGCATGCTGAGGATGGAGCCCTTCACCTTCAAGCCCGCGCGCACCTACGAGGACGCGCTCGCGCTCTGGATGGCGGCCGAGGCGCCGATGTACGTCGCCGGCGGCACCGATCTGCTGCCGAACCTCAAGCACGGAATCGTGAGCCCACGCACGCTCGTGAGCCTGGGCGAGATCCCGGGCGGCATCACCGAGGAGGCCGACACGATCGTGATCGGCGCGGCCACCAAGCTGAACGTGCTCGCGACGAACGACCTCATCCGCACGCTGCTTCCGCCGCTCGCCCGGGCCGCCGGCCTTGTCGCCGGGCCGCAGATCCGCGCGATGGGGACGCTCGGCGGCAACGTGCTGCTCGACACCCGCTGCCTCTTCTACAACCAGACCGCGTTCTGGCGGGGCGCGCTCGGCCACTGCCTCAAGGCCGACGGCACCTGGTGCCACGTCATCAACGGCCCGAAGACCTGCGTGGCGGCCCAGTCCTCCGACACCGTGCCCGTGCTGCTCGCGCTCGACGCGTCGCTCCGCTTCATCGGCCCCGAGGGCGCGCGCACGCTCGCCATCCGCGATCTGTACCGGTTCAACGGCATGGATCACCTCGCCATCCAGAAGGGCGAGCTGCTCACCACCATCGTGGTGCCGAAGCCCGCGGCCGGCTTCCGCGGCAGCTACCAGAAGCTCCGCACGCGCGACTCCATCGACTATCCGCAGCTCGGCGTCGCGATCGTCGGCACGTTCGACGGGCCGGTGCCCACCACGCTCGAGATCGTCATCGGCGCCGCGAACCCGCAGCCCAAGCCGATCCGCGGCCTCGAGGTCTTCCTCGGTCAGCCCCTCGACGAGGCCCGCGCCGCCGCGATCGCAGACCTCGTCCACAAGCAGACGCGTCCGCAGGCGGCCGTGCACGGCGACCCGGCGTGGCGCCGCCAGATGGCGAGCGTGTTCACGCGGCGCGGGCTGCTCGCGCTGGCCGCCGGGTAGGCCTCAGAGCTTGTAGGGAGCGGCCTCGTCGAAGTCCCACTCGACCGAGATCGCACTGATGCCGCACGCGTCGTCCCCGTCGTCCCACTCCACGCGCTCGACGGTGAGGCTCCCGGCCGCCCCGTCCGCGCTGTAGGTCGAGCTTTCGCCCTGGGTTCCGGTGCGCCGGCCGCCGTTGGCGTCGTCCAGGTAGGGCGTGACGGTCGCGGCGTCGCCACTGGTGGAGGCCCACTCGACACACAACGTGTCCGCACCGCAGAACGCGTCCGGCTCCCGGTCGAGCGGCACGCACGCATCGCCGCGTTGCCCGCCCTCCTCGTCGCGCTCGACGTAGCCGCCGGCGCCCCCGAACGCGGTGTTCGCCGGATCCGATCCCGCGGCCGTTCCCGTCGCCTCGATCCCGAGCTCGCCCTCCGCCGAGTCGAGCTCCATGGACACGGTGCCGCCTCCGAAGCGGGCGGGCGCGTCGCCTCCCGAACAGCCGCCGAGCGCGGGCAGGGTCGAGACGAGAGCGACGAGGACGAGCGCGGTGGACCAGGTCGGGTGGGGCATCTCGCAGGCTAGCCGCGCCGCGCGGCGACCACAAGCGCAATCGCTCGCCGGCCCGTCTGGGCGCGACCCGGGCGCGGACGCCCGGGCCGGGCTCCTCGCGGGGTCGCGGCAAAGCCGCTCCGTTCGGGCTCCCCGGCGCCCGCGCCGGACGCACGGAACCGCGCGGCCCGCCGCGCGCCCGCCGGATCCCTCGCGCCCCTACTCCTTGCAGATCCCGTCCAGGTACTCGATGTACCCGCTCTCGACCGTGCCGAGCCGGGCATCGACCGCCAGGCCGTCGTGGGTGGCGGAGCCGCACCGCTGCTCCCGCACACTCTGGACGTACCAGTCGGCGCGGGCTCCGCCGTCGCAGACCACGAGCGTCGCGTAGCAGTCGCCCACCCCGGCGGGCAGGCCGTAGACCTGGGCGGCGCACCGCGCGGCCGCCTCGCTCAAGTAGTCGGACGGGTCGTAGGTCTCTGGCGTGCCGCAGTACATCGTGCGCTCCAGCGTCACCTCGCCGGGGTCGCCGTGGCCATGCGCCGCCACGCAGCACGCCACGCCCTCCTCCACCGAAGCGCAGCCGTCCGCGCAGGAATCGACGGGGCAGGCCTCGGTGCCGTCGGCCTCGGCGAGGGTGCACGCCTCGTCGGCGGGGCCGGTGTCGGCCGGGGGCTCGGCCAGGCACGCGGAGAGCAGGATCAAGGAGAGGATGCGCATCCCGCGTCCGTATCCCGAAGCCGTAGCACATCGCGACGGCGCGTTTGGCACAAAACGAGAAAGGGCCGCCCGAAGGCGACCCTTCCGTACGGTCCCGGCGGGCTATTTCTTGTCGTCGCGGCTGCGGCTCATGCCCGAGCCGCTGCCGCTGCTGCCGCTGCCGCTCTTGGTGTCGCCGCTCTTGGCGCCGTCACGGGTACGGCTCAGGTCGGCCGGCGGGCGCGTGTCACGCGCGGGCGCCTTGGCGCCGGTGGAGGAGGCCTTGGGGATCTCCTCGGTCTTCTTCGTGTCGTCCGTGGTGGTCACGACCGTGGTGGTGGTCGTGGTCGTGGTGGTCGGCGCGATGATGGGCGTGCCGTCGGGGTTGGTGCCCGTGACGACCGGCACCGGGGCCGTGCCGGCGACGCCGCCGCAGTTGGTGGCGACCGAGGCGAGCATCGCCGAGCAGGAGCTCGCGAGGGTGGCCTTGGTCTCGGGGATCGCGGCGGCCTGGGCCCACGCGTCACGCGTGCTCTTGAAGCCGCTCTCCATCGCCGCCTTGGTGGCGGGGTCGGCGGAGGAGATGCACGCTTCCATCTTCTTGATGTAGTCGTCACATTCGGGGACGCCGATCGACCCGTCGGCCGCGACGGGCACGGGGGGGGGAGGAGGCGTGACCGTCGTTTCCGTGCCGCCACCGCAGGCGAGGGTGAAGCCGAGCGCGAGGGAAAGGACGGGGAGCAGGCGAATCTTCATGGTACCTCTACGGTTTCCAGCCAGTGGTGCAGGCGTGGGCGTCACGATAGAACGCCGGGCGCGGGAGACAAGGTGGTCCGAGCGTAGCGCACGGGCCCGTCACTTTCAAGGCACGAGATGCGCGCGGGGCTTGCCGAGAACCCTGGATCCGAATAGTTCGCCGGCCGCGGAAGGCGGTGCCATCGCCCGCGCCCGCTCTCCGACCGCAAGCCGCGGTCCAGGGCTTCTGGAGGCCACGTGATTTCCGACCTCAATCTGATCCGCAACATCGGCATCAGCGCTCACATCGATTCCGGCAAGACGACGCTCACCGAGCGCATCCTCTTCTATACCGGCCGCATCCACGCCATTCACGAGGTGAAGGGCAAGGACGGCGTGGGCGCCACCATGGACTCGATGGACCTCGAGCGTGAGCGCGGGATCACCATCCAGTCCGCCGCGACCCACGCCCAGTGGAAGAGCACGCAGGACCCCGACGGGCCCGAGTACTACATCAACATCATCGACACGCCGGGCCACGTCGACTTCACGATCGAAGTCGAGCGCGCCCTGCGCGTGCTCGACGGCGCCATCCTCGTGCTCTGCGCGGTGGCCGGCGTGCAGTCGCAGTCGCTCACCGTCGACCGCCAGATGCGCCGGTACAACGTGCCGCGCCTCGCGTTCGTCAACAAGTGTGACCGTCAGGGCGCCAACCCCCTCCGCGTCCGTCAGCAGCTCAAGGAGAAGCTCGGCCACAACGCCGTCATGCTCCAGCTGCCCATCGGCCTCGAAGAGAAGCACCAGGGCCACGTCGACCTCGTCAAGATGAAGGCGTTCACCTTCTCCGGCGACAACGGCGAGACCATCACCATCTCCGACATCCCGGAAGACATGGCGGACGACGCCAAGATCTACCGCGATGAGCTGCTCGACAACGTGTCGATGTTCAGCGACGACCTCACCGAGCAGATCCTCGAGGAGAACGTCCAGGAAGCCACGCTGGTCGAGGCCATCCGCCGCGCCACCATCGCGCTCAAGCTCGTGCCCGTGTTCGTGGGCTCCGCCTACAAGAACAAGGGCGTGCAGCGCCTGCTCGACGGCGTGCTCGCCTACCTGCCCACGCCCACGGACGTCGTCAACGAAGCGGTCGATCTCGCGCACGACGAAGCGAAGCTCGTGATCCCCTGCGATCCGAACGGCAAGATGCTCGCGCTGGCGTTCAAGCTGGAAGACGGGCGCTACGGCCAGCTCACCTACCTCCGCCTCTACTCCGGCCAGCTCCGCCGCGGTGACACCATCGTCAACGCGCGCTCCGGCCAGAAGTTGAAGGTCGGTCGCCTCGTGCGCATGCACTCCAACGAGATGCAGGACATCGAAGACGCCTGCGCGGGCGACATCATCGGCCTCTTCGGCGTGGATTGCTTCTCCGGCGACACGTTCCACGACGGCTCGCTCGACATCGCCATGTCCTCGATGCACGTCCCCGCGGCCGTCATCGATCTGACGATCAAGCCGAAGAACCAGTCGGCCACGTCGAACATGTCGAAGGCGCTCCGCCGCTTCTCGAAGGAAGACCCGACCTTCCGCGTGAGCTCCGACCCGGAGACGGGTGAGACCATCATCAGCGGCATGGGCGAGCTGCACCTCGAGGTGTACGTCGAGCGCATGAAGCGCGAGTACCAGGCCGAGGTCATCACCTCGCCCCCCCGCGTCGCCTACCGCGAGACCATCTCGCAGCGTTCGGACTTCAACTACACCCACAAGAAGCAGACCGGTGGCTCGGGCCAGTACGGCCGCGTCGCGGGTTGGTTGGAGCCCGTCGAGGGCAAGAACTACGAGTTCGTGGACGACATCGTCGGTGGCTCCATCCCCCGCGAGTTCATCAGCTCCTGCGACAAGGGCTTCAAGAAGATGCTCGAGAAGGGGGAGCTCATCGGCGCCCCCGTCGTCAACGTGCGCTGCGGCATCAACGACGGTTCGTCCCACGCGGTCGACTCGTCGGACATCGCCTTCCAGCTCGCCGCGATGGGCGCGTTCCGCGAGGCCTACCCCAAGTCCAAGCCGGTCGTGCTCGAGCCCATCATGAAGGTCGGGATCGAAGGTCCCGCCGAGTTCCACGGCCAGATGGTCGGTACCATCATGCAGCGCCGCGGCATCATCATCGGGTCGTCCGAAGGTGACGGTTTCTCCCAGCTCGAGGCCGAGGTGCCCCTCGCCGAGATGTTCGGGTACTCCACCACCCTGCGGTCGGCGACCCAGGGCAAGGCGGAGTTCTCCATGGAGTTCGCGCGCTATTCCGTGGCGCCGAACAACGTGACCGACGAGCTCGTCAAGAAGTACCAGGCCGAGAAGAAGGCAGGTTAACGAATTGGCAGGCCCCGAGTCAGGCGATCGCGGTCCCTTGCGGGCCATCCAGGGTGCACTCGGCGGCGGGCTCCGTCCCGGCGAGGTCGGCGCGATCCACGCGCGGGCCGGCGTCGGCAAGAGCTCGCTGCTCGTGCACCTCGCGCTCGAACGTCTGCTCCGGGGCGAAGCCGTCCTGCACGTCGCCGTGCAGGGCGGCGTCGAGTCGGTGCGGGATGCCTACGAGAGCATCTTCACCGGCCTGCATCACGCGCAGAAGCCGCTCGACCGCGCGGAGGCGCTCCTCTCCGTCGAGCGGCACCGCGTCATCCACTGCACCCGCGGGCGCGTCCCGCTCGCGGCGGGGATCGACACGCTGCTCCAGTCCCTCGCCGACGCGATGGACTTCGCTCCCCGCCTCGTCGTGATGGACGGCCTCGAGCCCACCCCCGACGAGATCCTGGCCCTGCGGGACCTCGCGGCGCGCCGCGGGCTCTCGGTGTGGTGTGCGTTCACCCCACCGCAGGCCGTGGTCGACACGAACTACAACGTCTCGCTCGAGATGGTCCCCGAGCGGGCCGTCGTGTGGCTCCACGTCCGCAAGGGGCGTGACAGCGGCACCGCCGCGCTCCCGCCCATCCGGCTCGAGTCGCCCACCTTCGTGGCCCGGGAGGAGGACGCTCCGCTCCCCAGCCCCGCAACGCGGGTCAAGGCCAGCGAGTGCACCATCTACAGCGGCGGCGCCCACGGCTCCGAGGCCGCGTTCGGCGAGGCCGCCGAGCGGTGGGGCGTGCGCGAGGTCAACTTCACGTTCGACGGGCACGTGCAGGCCCGCACGCGCGGCGCCCACCCGCTCACCGAGCAGGAGCTCGCCGCCGGTGAGGTGTCGCTGGCCTACGTCAGCCGGCGCCTCCGCCGTGGCTACGGCGAGGGCACGATGATCCGTCGCGTGCTCCAGAGCCTGTGGCACCAGGTAGGCGCGGCGCAGGTCGTCTACGTGGTCGGCGCCATCCAGGAGGACGGCACGGTCACGGGCGGCACCGGCTGGAGCGTCGAGCTCGCCCGGATGTGGAACAAGCGCCTCTGGGTGTTCGACCAGGAGAAGGACGGCTGGTACCGGTGGAACGGCGAGGACTGGGTGGAAGGCACGCCCATCATCGACGCGGCCTCCATCTGCGGCACCGGCACGCGCTACCTCTCCCCCGTCGGCAAGGCGGCGATCGAGGCGCTCTTCGAGCGGAGCTTCACCTCGAAGGCCTGATGCTCGACCACGTGTTCATCACGGTGAGCGACGTGGCGCGCGCCGTCACCTTCTACGAGGCCGCGCTCTCGCCGCTCGGGATCACCCACGCCGTGGACTACGACGGCAAGGACGGCCCGGAAGGCCACCCCGACCTCTTCGGCTTCGGCCGCGACGGGCGCGTGTTCTTCTGGCTGCGGCAGGGCAGCGCCGATGCGCGCGCGGCCCATGTGGGCTTCGTCGCCCGGAGCGAGGCCGAGGTGAACGCTTTCCACGCAGCCGCCATGGCCGCGGGGGCGACCGACAACGGCCCCCCTTCGGCGCGCCTCTGCTACGACCCGCGCTACTACGCGGCGAACGTCCTGGATCCCGACGGCTACAGCCTCGAGGCGGTCTACAAGAGCTGGCAGCACCCCCGGGCGTAGCCGCCACGCCGAGGGATGGCGCACTCGCCGAACGGGCCCCCGTCACCCTCGGTGCCTGTGCACTTCCCACAGCGCGGTGCTCGCCAGCTGCGGGTCCTATGCTCCGAGAACCAGCGCGTTGCCTCGGTGCAGCCCGGACGGCGTGGTCGGACACGCGGGCCGCGGGCGCCGCGCAGCCCTGGAAGGGGAGGACCAGCACGACCGTCCGAACTCGGGGGATGCGGGCCCACCCTGTCAGTTCGGACGGTATTTCCGTCCGAACTCGGGGGATGCGGGCCCATCCTGTCAGTTCGGACGGTATTTCCGTCCGAACTCGGGGGATGCGGGCCCATCCTGTCAGTTCGGACGGTGTGTCCGTCCGAACTCGGGGGATTGGGCGCCCTATTGCGCTCCGCCCGTCGTGAGCGACTGGGCCATGCTGCGCCCGGTGGACGCGGTCTCGCTCGCCACCGTGTTGTAGAACACGAGCATCACCGCCGCGATGGCGATGCAGATGAACGAGATGGTCAGCATGTACTCGGTGGTGCTCTGGCCGCGGCGCATGACGCCTCCGACCTGGAGTGTAGCAGGGCCGCGGCCGCCGCGGACCTTCAGTAGACGGGGCCCGCGCGGAAGACCGTCGACACCCGGCCCTTGACGCGCTTCTCGCCGCGCGCGTGGCGATCGATGACCGGGGAGCGGGCGACCAGGTCGAGGTCGAAGACCACGCCCTCCGCGGTGACCTCGACCACGTGGATCGTGCCCTCGATCTCCCGCGACTCGTAGCCCACCGACATGCCGCCCATGCGGAGGAAGCCGGACCGGTTCGCCGCGGAGAAGCTCGTCCCCGCGTCGAGCTCGCGTGGAAGGGCGATCACGACGTTCAGGTACTCCTGGGTGTCGGTGATGATGGGGAGCTTGCCCCAGTCGGCGGTGAGGACGAGGACGCGGCCGCCGCGGCCCTTCGCGATGTCCGGCCGATCGAAGTCCGGGTCGTGTCGGATCCGGCTGTCGGTCCAGACCTCGGCCTTCCACTCGTCGAGCGCGTGGGGGCCGAGGGTGCATGCAAGGAGGAGGAGCAAGGGGGTCACGACCGCATCCTGTGCTCGCCGCTCATCGGGGCTGAGGCCCCGAGGTGACCGCGGGCGCGTACCGCGCGAGGAGCACGCCGGAGAACTGGGCCAGCCCCGTGCCGTCGAGGCTGGACAGCTGCGCCACGTCGAAGCGGGCTGCGGCCAACGCGGGAGCGGTGACCGCCTGGGGCGGCGTGTCGGCGGGATAGCGCAACACCTCGTCGTACGACTCGTCCAACAAGAACGCGAGCGCACGCTTGGCGTGGTGCGCAGCCGTGCGGGGCTGCCCGGTGAGGCGGTCGGGCTCGGTCACGGGGTCAAAGCGGAGCTGCGCCTTCAACTGGGTTCGCCGCGGCCGGTAGGCGGCACCCGCTCCCACGAGCGCGACGAGCCACGCCTCGGCGATCGGACCACACACCCCGAAAATGGCCACGATCGCGTCCGGGGTGGCCACAGCCATCGCGCGCTCCGCCGCGTCCCTTCGGCCCGGATCGGCGTCCGCGTCCGCGAGGACGATCAGCGCGTCCACCGGCTGTTTCGCCCATTGAAAGAGCAGGAGCGTGTCGGAGAACACCGCGGCGTCCTCCATCGGTGCACCCCCCAGGCGACGACTTCGGTAGAACGGGCGGCCGCTCGGTACGGCGAGCGCCCTCACCCGCGCCGTGGCGTCGCTCGTGTCGAAGAAGTCGGTGTCCGGCTCCAACCCCACGAAGATCCGGGCGTCGTCCAGCCCGTCGGGCTCGGGCCATGTCGCGTGCGTGGAGTGGAGGCGGTGGCGGGTCGCTCCGTCGGCGAGCCACCGGATCAACAGGCGGTGCGCCGAGTCCTCTCCCGCGATCCCCACCCGGAGGCGGGTGTCACGCATCGGAGAGCACCCAGTCCTCTCCGAGGTTGGCCCAGAGCTCGCCCGTGCCCATCGCGCCGCGCCAGCGCTCCAGGTCCGGGTGCGCCGAGAGCGGCTTCACGCGTGTGGCGCCGTCCTTGTCGAGCGCGAGCACCCGCACCTCGTCGACCTCGAAGCTGTCGAGCAGGACGGGAGCGTGGGTGGTGCAGACGATCTGGAGCTCGGGGCGGGCGTCGAGCACGCGCCGAATCGCCTTGATGAGGTTGTACTGGGCCGACAGGTGCAGGCCGTGATCGATGTCGTCGAGGAGGATGATGTCGGGGAGCTCGTGCCAGTGGGCGGCGCCGAGCAACCCGAGCGCAAGCAGGGTGCCGTCGCTCACCTGGTGCGCGGGGATTCGCCCCACGCCCCGGAACGAGAGGTCCAAGGCGTACCCGCCCTGCGAGACGACCCTCGACGGCGCCTCTGGAAGCACCACATCCACCTTCGTCGGCCGAAAATGCAGCCGCTCGAAATGGGGAACCACCGCCCGCAAGTCGGTCTCGATGGCCTCGAGACGCTTCGAGTCGTTCAACTGGATCAGGGCGAGGAGCGACGCGAGTCCGTATCCATTTGCCTGCAATTCTACCGGGCCCACCAGCAACGGAGAGGGCTGCGCGAGCGGTCCTGGAAGCAGGCGCAGCCGCAACGAGCGCCACGAGAAGGACTCGGCCAGCGAGGTCTCGAGCGGCCGCCGATTGACCGTCTCCTTGCTGTCCAGGGTGGTGTCCTTGCCGAGGGTCGTCGCCCGGATTCGCGCCCGGTCGTAGTACGGAGCCGGCCCGCTCTCGAAGGACACGCGGAGCGAGTTGGTCTTGGCACGCCCCGACCACACCATCGTTCCATCGCTTCCGCGACGACGTTCCGGGTCGACGTGCTGAAGCACGCGAACGAATGTCCCGGTCACCAGGGGATCCGCGGGATCCGGCACCGACAGCTCACACAACCGCGCAATCTGATCGAGGACCGTGCTCTTGCCCGCCCCGTTCGGCCCGACGAGGACGGTGAAGCGCGCGAGGTCGATGGTCACGTCGCGAAGCGACTTGATCTCTTCGAAGTGAACCTGGTCGAGCATTCCGCCTCCTTACCCGGTTCACGGATGGCCGGGTCGTGCGCCGCGCGGCCGACGCCCTACCCCACCGCCCGCATCCGGTTGTTGCGCGGCAGGTGCTCCACCTCGCCGAGGCCCAGCGCTTCGAGCACGGGGGGCACGTACACGCCGAAGCGCCCGCGCAGGCCCTTCTTGAGGCCGTACCAGCCGCCGGCCGGGTTGTCAGCCGCGCGCCCCCACGCCTCCACGGAGCCCGCGGGGGCGTCTTTCTGCTCGTCCGTGCCGCCGAGCGGAAGCCAGTCGCCGTGGGCCACGAGCATGGCGTGGAGATCCTCGATGCAGCGCAGGTGGTAGCGCAGCTCGGTCTTGCCGACGCGCACCACCAGCGCCGGCGGGGTCGCGTCGGGCGCGCGCCACGCCTCGTACGCGGAAGTGCCCGGGGGAGTGGTGAGCTGCCAGGGGTCGGCTGCGGTGCCCGTGCCGGTGTACGTGCTCATGGATGCTCCGAAGAGGGGGGCGTGAGGCGCCTGTAGGGCGGCCGCGGCTCCGCGCGGCCGGTCCGGGCGCGCCGCTCGGGGCGCGCCCGACCGAGGCCGGAGGCCGAGCCCGGAAGGGGCCGACCGGGCGTCCGCGCCCGGGCACGCCCAGACCTACTTCTGGATGAGGAACTCGACGCGGCGGTTGTTGAGGCGGCCGGTCTCCGTCATGTTCGTGTCGACCGGGCGGGTCTCGCCGTAGCCGACCGTGCGCATGCGCACCGCGGGCACGCCCTTGGCGAGGAGGTACTCGAACACGGCGTCCGCGCGGCCCTTGGAGAGGCGCTGGTTGAGCTCGTCGTCGCCGACGTTGTCGGTGTGGCCGCCGATCTCGACCTGGAGCTTCGGGTAGTCCTTCATGGCTGTCGCCACGTCGTCCAGGACGACGAAGCTGTCCGCCAGGATCGTGAACTTGCCCGTGGCGAAGTTGATGCGCTGCTTGATGACGATCTGGTCGCTCGTGACCTCGACACGCTGGGGCTTGCTGTCGGGGCAGCCGTCGTTGTCGTTGTAGCCGTTGAGCGTCTCGGACTGGTCGGGGCAGGTGTCCGTGGCGTCACCGACGCCGTCACCGTCGCGATCGCGGGAGGCGCAGCCGGTGGGGGGATCGCCGGGCTCGTTGACGCACTGGTCCTGCGCGTCGGGCACGCCGTCGCGATCGTTGTCGAGATCGGGGCAGCCGTCGGCGTCGTCGACGTTGTCGCGATCCTCGGCCACGCGGGGGCACTTGTCGACGCTGTCGGGGATGCCGTCCCCGTCGTCGTCGAGGTCGGGGCAGCCGTCGGCGTCCTTGTAGCCGTCGAGATCCTCGGGATCGTTGGCGCACACGTCTTCGGTGTCGGCCACGCCGTCGCGGTCGCGATCGGGGCTCCCCGGGTCGACCCAGGGGGTTGGCTCGAGGGCGGTGGTGATCTCGTCCGGCTCGACGCGCGGCTTGACGGTCGCGACCTTCGGGGGCGGCGCGGAGCTGCACGCGGCGGCGATCTTGGCGTGGTCGCGCCCGATGCGGACGTGCTCGGCGGCGCGCCGGGTGTCGCCCTGCTCGAACTCGATCTTCACGAACTCGAGGTTCGCGTCGGCGATGGCGAGATCCTTCGGCGCGCAGTTGGTGGTCTGGTGCGCGGCGGCGATCTCGGTCTGGAGCGCCGCGAAGTCACTCGCGAGGAGCGCCTGGCTGGCACATCCCGTCGCGAGCGGCAGGAGGAGGAGGGCGGTCAACAAGCGCATCACAGGTCGTCCAGATCGATGTCGTCCAGGGTGTTGTCGTCCCCCGGCTTCTTCTCTTCTTCGGGCTTCTCTTCGGGGACGAACTCGTCGTTCTTGTCGAGGTTCGGGCCGTCGTCCGCCGACTTCTCGTAGGCCTCGGCCGACCACGCGATCGACTTCTTGCAGAGCTGCTCGACGGCGCCGTAGTCGGAGGAGTTGATCTCCTCCTTGGCCTTCCACAGGTACTCGCGCGCCAGGGTGGTCTCGTAGACGGCGCGCTCGTCGCCGCCGGCCTCGACCGCGGTCTGGAACTTCCGCTCCGCGTCGATCACGAAGTAGGTGGCGCGCGCCGCGCAGCCGGAGGCGCCGAACAGCGCGAGGAGGGTCAACGGCAAGAGCGGACGCATCGGCCCGTATCAATCCACGTCGGCAGGTGCGCTGTCAAGGGGCACCGCGAGGGTGGCGCCCGCACCGACCGGGGCGGCGTCGGGCGCGGGGGCCGGCGTAGCGACGGGCGTGAGGGGCAGATCGATCACCGCCATGCGGTAGCGGGCGGGAGCGCGCTCCGGGGGGAGCTCGGCGGGCTGGGAGGTCCACGGGACGAGGTCGCCCACGATGGGGACGCCGAACTCGGGGTTCGCGGGGTCACCCTTGGCGAGCTCGACGTGCTCCACCGGCGCGACGCCCAGGGCCTCGCCGAGGCGCCGCACGGCCGCGAGGTACAAGGTCGTGCCGCGGGTCGGATCGACCAGGAAGTAGCCGCGCTCGTGCACGATGAGGCGCGTGTAGCTGCCGGTCTTCGCGAACGCGGCGAGCGCGTCGGTGCCGAGCGCGGACAGGTCGGTGTTCTCGGGATCACGCGACATGCCCTGCCACACGTCGGGCACCGGCCCGCTGACCACGTCGGCGCGGGCCCAGAAGCGCAGGCGCTCCCCGATGAGCCCGCCCGCGCCCGGCCGACGGAGCGCCGGCGGGACCGCGGAGGGCGACGCCCACGACCGGTACACCTTCTGCTTGTGGACGAGCTGGTAGTAGCAGACCAGGTCCTGCTGCTGATCGAGCGGCAGCTCCACGATGCCCTCGAGCTTCGTCGGGTCGAACGCCGTGTACGCCTCGGGGATGCGGATGCGGTTGGCCTTGATCGGCGAGCGGAACTCGCGGCTGTCGGCGTCGCCCTCGTTCACCGCGCCCTTGCCGAAGCGGTACATCGGCTGGGCCACCGTCGCGAGGAACACGAGCGGCCAGATGTAGGAGCGGAACGGCAGGCGGGCGAGCCCGATCGCGACAAGCGCCACGCTGGACACGACGACGAACGACGCGAGCCGGTAAGGCGCGAACATGCGCGACATGCCCGGGATGAACTGGAACATCCACACGAACGGCAGGCGGAGCACGTAGTCGTCGAACAGGCGGGTGACGTTGGTGTTGTCGCCCGCGCCGACACGCAGGAAGGGCCCGAGCGTGCCGAGGTAGAAGAACAACCAGACCGCGAGCCAGCCCCAGGAGCGGCGGCGCAGGATCGCGGGGAGCACGCCGATGCCGATGACGACGAGCGGGAGGGCCTCGTTGAGCGTGGGGTCGAACGGGTAGGTGGCGCTCCACGACGAGCCGATCGTGCGGTTGATCGAGGCGTGCACGTTCTCGGCGTAGGTCTGCGGGCGCATCGGCGCGTGCGAGATCGTGTCGTAGGCCGGGAACGGCAGGAAGAAGGTCATCTCCGGCAGCGCCGAGGCCACGGCGCTCGTCACGTTCGTGGAGGTGTTCTTCGGCGCGCCGTCCTCCGGCAGTGCGTACGGGAGGATGAACGGCCCCGCCGCGAGCGCCGTCCCGAGCGCCACCCCGGCGCCCGCGCGCGCCATGCCCCGCCAGTCGAGCCGCGCGCGCTCGACGACCACGTGCTTGACGAACCACACGAGGCTGAAGATGGCGGTGAAGAGGCCGTAGAACCAGTAGAACGCGCCCGCGAGGCCCAGGCAGAGGCCCGCGACGACGCCCGCGCCCACCGAGCGCCGGCGGAGCGCACGATCGAGCAGCGGCGGGTACAGCAGCACCCACCAGAGCAGCGCCTGCCGCAGCCCGGAGGCCTGGACTTCGAGCAGGCACAGGGGGTTGACCACGGCCACGGCGCACGCGCCGAGCGCGGCGGACACGCTCCCGGAGAAGTACCGGCCCAGCGCATAGGCGCACAGCCCGTTTCCGGCGAGGAGCAGCAGGATCTTCAGGTTGTAGCTGGCGGGAAAGCCGAAGAGCTGGTCGAGCGGGTAGGAGAACGCGAGCACGTCGAGGATGTTGCCGGTCTCCGGGTGCCGGCCGAGGCTCACGAAGTCCCGCCACAACGCGAGCGGGCCCAGCCCGGCGTCGCTGATGCCTTCGAGCGAGCGGAAGTGCCAGTCGTAGCGCCACAACCAGCCGCCGAGCTCGCCGCCGCCGAGCACCACGACGTCGAGGTACTTCACCATCGGCCACGTGACCGCGACGGCGGCGCCGACGGACAACAGCGCCGCGAGCAGCAGCCCGGCGGCCTCGCGGGGGCGCCCGTCGAGCCTCATCCGCGGGGCTCCACGGCGTCGGCTTCCGTGGGGAGCTGCCAGAGGTAGCGGTCGTCGGCGGTGGTCACGGTCTCTGGGCCGAGCGCGGCGCGCAGGAGGATGAGGGTCTGGTCGCGCCGTTCCGGCGGGTAGAGCGGGGCGTGCATGACCACCCAGCGTACGCCGAGGCGGGCCAGGGCGCGCCCGGCGACCACCAGATCGAGCTCGCCGACCATCGGCGGCAGGTGATCCAGGCGTCCGGCCTCCGCGACGAGCAGCGCGCGGGCGAGGTGGGAGCGGTCGAGCACGCCGGGCAGCGGCTCGTTGAGCGCGTAGGGGCTCGGGCGGCCATGCCCGGTCTGCCAGTACAGGTACACGGCGCGTTCGAGGTTCGGCACCGAGATGGGGAGGTCGAGGACGGCGCCGGGCTCCGGATCGGCCGCGAGGATGGCGACGCTGTCGGGCAGGCGGGCGTCGGAGCGCGGGAGGGGCCAGGGCGCGGGGGAGACGAGGAGGGCCTCGGCGGCGACGAGGGCGAGGACGGCGAGGCGGACGGCGTGGGCGCGGTTGGCGCCGGCCCGCTGAACGAGCGCGCCGATGCCGACGCTGGCGAGCACGCCGAGGCCGAGCGTGACGGCCATGACGAAGCGGAAGGGGTGCGAGATGCGCCCGAACAGCGGCAGGACCTCGAACAGCGCGAGGAACGGCATCGGCAGGCGGCGATCGGTCACGGTGACGTAGGCGCCGTTCACGTACAGGTACGGCCCGAGCATCAAGAGCGCGAACACGCCGATCCACACGACCCACGGCAGCCGATCGCGCCAGCGCCGCATGCGGACGAGCCCCACGCCGGCGAGCACGAGCAGCGCCCAGCCGAGGTAGGTCACGATGAGCAGCTCCTCGCCGTGGAGCGCCTTCAGATCGGGGCTGTAGACCTTGCCGGGCACGAACGAGCTCACGACGTCCGTGATGTTGTGCGTGACGAGCGAGGTCCACACGAACTCGGGGTCACGCTGGACGATCGCGTCCGGCCCGTCGAGCGTGGACGCGAACCCGGCGAGCACCGGCGCGACGGCCGCCGCGGACACGATCGCGGCCAGGGCCAGCGTCTTGGGGAGCGCCGCCCACCGGATGCGCTCCCGCCGCGTGGCGGCGAGCACCACGAGCAGGATCGCGCTGCCGACGATCGCAAAGAGGCCGTAGTACCAGTTGGCGAGGGTGCAGAGCGCCATCGCGCCGGCCGCGAGCAGCGCGTTGGTGATCGTGGGGCGCAGGAGCAGGCGCAGCACCCCGAGCGTGGCGAGGGGGAGCCCGAACGCGAAGAGGGTCTCCGTGATGCCGTTGTAGGCCTGGGCCACGAGGTGTGGCGCGGTGGCGTAGGCCACGGCGGCCACGAGCGCGTCGCGGTCGGCGTCGGGGCCGGCCCCGAAGAGCTCGGCGCGCACGTGTCGCGCGAGCGCCCACGCGGCCATGCCCGCGGCCCAGAAGCTGCCCATCACGACCACGTTCATCGCGGCGACCGGCCCCGCGAGCCACTGGAGCGGCAGCGTCAGCACGGCGCCGAAGCTGTCGATGAAGAACAGGCGGCTGGACTGCGGGAAGTGCTGCAGATCGGTGCGCAGCGGCAGGCGCCCGTGCGCGAGCTCGTCGGCCACCCACCAGTAGCCCCAGATGTGGTTCCAGACGTCGTTGCCCGGATGGCCCGAGATCGATCCGCCCGGATCGAGGGCGAGCGGCCACGTGACCACCACGGCGACGAGGGCGGTGACGACCAGGGCGATGCGCACGCGCGGAGGGTAGCAGAGCGCGTGCGGGTATAGTGCGCCCCATGTTGGCGCTCCTCGTCCTGCTCCTCGCCTGCGCGCCGGAGCCCATGCCGCTGCCCGCGGAGACCGCGGCCGCGCTCGACCGCTCCGCGCAGCCGCCGCTCTACCGGAAGCTCTACGACTACGCGTTCCTGCCCCACGTGCAGGAGCGCGAGCAGCGCGTGCGCCTGTTGATCTGGCTCCAACACATGGCGTTCAACCGCTACCAGCTCGGCCTGCTCTCCGAGCTCGCGGCGCGGACCGAGCGCGAGCGCCAGGACGTCGAGCGCATCGCGCGCGAGATCGTGGACGAGCACGAGCCCGCCGTCGCCGCCGTGTATGACGAGATCTGGGACGGCCTGCTCGCCAACGCCACCGACGACCAGCTCGCGGCCATCGGCGAGAAGCTCGACGCCACCCGCCTGCGCGAGGCCGACCTGCTCGACCTGCGCGCGCGCTCCGTGCGCACCCTGCTCGACGCCCAGCAGCCCTTCCTGCGCACGCTCACACCCACGCAGGAGGCCCTGTTCGCCGACGCCACCTTCCTGTTGCGCCACCGCCTCGATCCGTACGCGAACCCGGGCGACTTCCGCGCCCTCGTCGGCACGATCTACTACGCGGGCGACTTCGGCATGTTGAGCAAGCCCACGTTCAACCCCGACGAGGACCACCTCAACATCGGCGGCCTCTGGTCCGAGGAGCCCGCCGAGCTCGCCGGCGCCCACTTCCCCAACGCACGCCGCGAGGTGGTCCTCTACATGGTGCTCCTCGAGCCCGCGCTCCCCACCGCGCTCGAAGCCGCTACGCGCCTGCGCGCTACCTCCGGCGCCGCCGAGCCGGGCGCACCCGGCGCTCCCGTGGGTGCGGGCGTCGGCGCGGTGCCGATGCCGTCGGGCATTCCCGGCGAGCCCACCCCGGCGCCTCCCGGCACGCCCATGCCGGGCCAGCCCGCCTCGCCCGCGCCGGGTGATCCGACCGCGCCCCCACCCGCGCCGCCGGGCCAGCAGAAGCCCGGGGTGCCGAGCCAGCCGCCGCCGGGGAAGGCGTCGGAGCCGATGCCGCGGTGATTCTTGGGGGTGCGCTTGGCGCGGAGGTGGGGCTTTGGGCGCCCCGACGCCGGGCGCCGGCGTCGGTGGGGCTCCTCCGGGCGCGGCGCGGCGCGCCTTGGCTGGCGGGGCCCGCGCGCGGGCCGGCCGAGCCGCCGCCCCCGAGCGGGCGGCGCCCTGCGGCGCGCCTGGCGCGGGCGTGTTGGTCGTGTGGGGGACCACTGGGGATCGCCAGGGCTCGCTAGGGATCGCTCCCGGAGGGCGAGCGCGGCAGGGAGGTCGAATGCTCGGGTCGGGATCGGGTGTCGAGGGCCACCCCAAGCGACGCCCCCGGGCCAAGATCTGGGGACCACCCCGCCGAGGTGGCCGCCGGCCACGAACCAGGGACCACCCCGGCGGGAAGTAGGGACCACCGGGAGGTCTCCGTTGGGCGTCGCGGGGGCGACAGGCGCAACGCGGGGTCGAACGCGGCGATCGCGCGGAACCTCTCGGTCATGTCGAGTGTGACGCAACGGGGCAGTTCGGCGCGCGCCGCGCGCCGAACGCGGGGGATGGCCGCTCATCCGGGCAGTTCGG
>JAZKFH010000007.1:0-43959 GCA_040386535.1 Myxococcota bacterium
TGCGGCGCCCGGTGCGGCGCCCGGTGCGGCGCCCGGTGCGGCGCCCGGTGCGGCGCCCGGTGCGGCGGCCGCTGCGGCGCCCAGAGCGGCGGCCGCTGCGGCGGCGGGCGCCGCGGGTACGCCACAACGGCCGCTCCGGCGCGGCGCCACAACGCCTGGAGAGCGCGCCAACCGCGATCCGAACCGCCCACGCCCCCCGCGCGAGGGGGCCGGAGGGCGCGGCGCCGCTCCGGGCGCCGCGGTCCGGCCGGCCCTGCCGGACGACCGAGCCGGAACGGCGAGCCCGCAGGACACCGACCCCCGCCTCGGGGGTCGCGCCCGCGCGACTCGCGTACGGTCGCCGCGCTACACGACCACCACCTCCAACGTCGGCCCCGCCTCGATCGTGAGCGGGCCCTCCCAGGTGTGGAGCTCGCCGTCCAGGGCGTAACGGGCGGCCTCGGAGGGCTCGAGCTCCAGGACGCGGACCGGGGCCACGCACACGCCGGGCGTGACGCCGCCGGGCCAGCCGAGGGCGAACGGGACGAAGCTGCGAACGAGCTCCTGGCGCGTCGCGTCGACGAAGAGGACGCGGAGGTGGCCCGCGGGGCGCGCCGACGTTTCGAAGCCGCGGAGGTGGAGCAGCGCCGCGCCGTCGAGCGTGGTGGCGTAGAGGCCGGCGAGGTGGCCCTGGCCGAGGGGTTCGCCGTCGCGACGCACGTGTCCAGACCAGCCGCGGAGCGCGCGCGTCGCGAGGCTGCCGCCCACGAGCGCGCTGGCGAGCACGCCCGCGCCGAGGCCGCGGATGGCGGCGGGGCCGCGAACGCCGCTGCGCTCGAGCTCGGCCGGGAGCGCCGCGAACAGGCCGAGGCCGAAGTTGAACGCGACCTGCCCGCCGACGCGGAGGGTCTCCACGGGCCGCACGGGGAGCGGATCACCGCGCGCGGTGGCCCGCTGGACCGCGGTCACCTGGCGGATCGGCGCGCCGGTGCAGACGGCGTGCGCCGCCACGCCCATGGTGCCGCCGTGAAGCAGCAGCAGGCGCGGCAGCGGGCCCACCCACACCGCGAGGAGCGTGTTGATCACGGCGTGCACGGTGCCATCGCCGCCCGAGACCGCCACGAGCCGCACGCCCTCGGCACTCCAGCGCCCCAGCAGCGCGGGGAGCTGGGCCACGTCGCCCGTCTCGACCACCTCGCCGAGGGGCGCGAACGCCGCGCCGAGCCCGCGCCGCTGGGCCGGCCGACGGCGGTTGGACCACGCGTGCGGGTTGATGACGAGCCCCGCCCGGAGCGGCCCTTCGACCGAGGGCCGCCCGGCGGTCACGCGTCGACCTCCACCGAGGCCTCCGCCGGCGCGGCGCCCTCCCGCGCACCGGCGCCCTCCCTCGCACCGGCGCCCGCGGCCGGCCCGTGGATGGCAACGAGGTTGAACGCCGCGGAGAGCCCTCCGTCGAGGGCCTCGACCGGCGCGCCGTCCGCGGACTCCCGCGCGAGCGCGAGCAGCTCGTCGCGTGTGTAGACGGCGTAATCCTCGCCGCCCGCGAGCACGCCGAGCGTGCTGATGCCGCGGTTGAAGAGGTGGTACGGCGTGTGGGCGCGCAGCCGCGGCGGGCGTCCGAACGCGTAGGTCAGGAGCTTCGCCTCGGGGTGGACGACACACACGCGGCCGCCCGGCTTCAGGCAGCGGCGGGCGGCGCGGAGGGCCTCGACGGCGGCGGGGCGCGGGAGGTACAGGCTGCGTTTGAACAGCACCACGTCGAAGCCGTCGGGCTCGCGCTCGTCGTGAATGCGCTCCAGCACGCCGTCCTCGACGCGGCCCTCCACAGGGACGATGCGCGGGTCGTCCCCCACCTGGGCGAGCATGGCCGCGCTCACGTCGATCGCGTAGACACGCGCTGCCCCGCGGGCCACGAACTTGCGGGCCACGATACCCGGCCCGCATCCGACGTCGGCCACCACCTTTCCGTCCAGGTTTCCCAACCAGGCGAAGAGCTGCTCGTCGAGCCCGTGCGCGAGTGGTCCGTACGTCCGCCGGTAGAAGCGGGCGGAGATGTCCCAAGCCCATAAGCCCATGCGTGGCCCTCCCTGGAAGAAGGCACGACCCGGGCCGACTATTCCCCGTTTAGCCCGAACGCGTCGCGAGCGCCGAGCGCTGCTACGGGCGCCCCTCGAACGTGCCGGAGAACCGTCCGCTCTCCACGACCGCCTCGAAGTCGACGCGGAACACGCTCCCGGTCGCGTCGCCTTCGAGCTCGATGGCGCCGAACATCGGGGTGTCCCACACCCCGGTGAACCGCGTGCCGTCTACCTCGCCGTCTACCGCCCCGTCGAACTCGAAGCCCGCGTCGAACAGGCAGTCCGCGTCGCCGAGCGCCGTGCCGTTCGGCTGCACCTCGATCCAGAAGCTCCCCTCGCAGGACAACCCGTCGGTCCCGTCGCTCGTATCGCCGACGACCGACCCCTCGTAGACGACGTTCTCCGGCTCCTCCTCCTCGCAGCCGGGGGCGTCGCGGCAGTCCGAGTCTTCGCAGTCGAAGTCCCCGTCGCGGTCGTTGTCGGCGGCGTCGTCACACTCGCCGGCGTCATCGCCTTCGTACTCGGGCACCTCGTCGACATCGGTGTCGTCGGGGTCGACGGCGCCGTCATCCTTCCCGCCGGAGCAGGCGAGGACGAGGGCGAGGAGGCCGAGGGCAGAGAGGAAACGCATGCGCCGAAGGTTAGCGTGCGCCCGCGCCGTTTGCCGGCCTACCGCACTTCGAGCGCGTACATCCCCACGCGCACGCCGCCGTTGCTGAAGAACAGCAGGCGCTCGGCGTCGCGATGCACCTTTGCCGCCAGCCCCGGATCCGGCGAGAGGAACAACACCCGCCAGCCTTCGAACCGGCCGCGGAGCGCCTCGCCGAACTCCGCGTAGGCGCGGCCCTCGGAGCCCTCGCCCAGGCGCTTGCCGTAGGGGGGGTTGGCGATGACGAGGCCGCGCGGGCCGGGCGGCCCGAGATCGATGACCTCGCGTTGGGCGAACGCGACGGACACCCCCGCGCGCCGCGCGTTGGACACAGCCGCGGTGAGCACGCGCCCATCGCGATCGTAGCCGAGGATCGGCACGGTGATGGCCACCGGCGGCTTGGGTGTGAGCTTGAGCTTCTTGAGCGCCGGCCACTCCGCCATCGCGAACGTGCGCCGCACGTACGGCGAGCGCCCCGACGCGAGCAGCGCCGCCTCGATGGGGATGGTGCCCGAGCCGCAGAACGGGTCGACCAGCGGCTCGTCCCCCACCCAGCCCGCCGCGTAGAGCATGGCGGCCGCGAGGTTCTCGCGCAGCGACGCCGGCCCCTGCTCGGTGCGCCACCCACGGAAGTGCAACAGATCGCCGCCGCCCGCGTCGAGCGAGAGCGTGGCCTTGTCGTCCTCGATGCGGAGCGCGATCCGCTGCGTCACCGTCGGGCGCCGCTCGCGCTCGACCACCCGCGGGCCCTTGAGCGCCTCGCGCACGTGGTGGAGCACCTTCTTCTCGGCCGCCTCGCGAAAGTGGATCCGCGAGGTCTTCACCGACGCCTGCACCTCGATGGTCGCGTCGGGAGGCAGGTATTGTTTCCACTGCACGCGCCGCGTGAGCGACACGAGCTGATCGTTGGCGTTGACCGGGCCCTCCACGAGCTCGAGCAGCACCCGCGAGGGCGTGCGCAACATCGGGACCAGCGCGGCGGCGGCCTCCAACGAAGCCTCGAACCGCGCGCCCCCCGGGTGCAGGACGACAGCAACGCCGAGAGACTCGAGCTCCCGCGCGACAACGGGCTCCAGGCCGGGATGAGCGACGGCGTACCACTTCATCGGCGGCGGTTATCCCGGCGGGGGCGATGGGGACGGGGTGGGGAGGGGCTCCGGGAGGGCGATCGGGCGCCCCGCCGCCGCGGACGGCGGCGGCGGGTGTCCTGCGGGCGCGCGCGTTGCGCTTGGTCCGCCCGGCGAGGCGCCGGGCGGGACCGGCCGCCGCGGACGGCGGCCGCCCTCCGGCCTCCCTGGCGCGGGGGTGTGTATGCGCTTCGGCCTGGGACCCATGAGCGACGCCGCGGACGCGAGCCCGGCCGGATGTGGACGGTGTCGAGGGGCGGGACTCCGGGTCCGCCCGGGCGCGCTTCCTGGCGCGGGGGCGTGTATGCGCTTCGGCCTGTGACCGACGAGCGACGCGGCGGACGCGAGCCCAGGGGCGGCCGAATGTGGACGGTGTCGAGGGGCGGGCCCCGGGGTCCGCCCGGGCGGCCCGGGCGGGACCGGCCGCCGCGGACGGCGGCCGCCCTGGCGCTGGGGGGGTCTCGACCGGATATGTCGTGCCAATGGCGACCGACCACAACTTCTACCAGGGCTTCGAGGGCGAGCCCGAGCTGATCGTGGAACTCAGGGTGGCCCGCGCGCGCAAGGCCACCGTGCGTGCCTGGACGGGCTACTTCGACGAGTTGATGGCCCTCGTGCCCCCATCGGCCGAGGGGTGGACCGGGCTCGCGCTTCACTACCACCTCTGTACCGGCTGGCAGGAGGAGAACGAGTGGATCGACCCGGACCCCGCCGACACGAGGAGCAAGCTCGACGCCGCGCGGGACCTGCTCTCCAGCGAGACCGCGCGATCATTCGCGGACGCACTCCTGTCGCTCTACGGAGGGGTGGTCCGCGAGGGCGGCGTGGTGGTGTGGCGGCTGGAGTGAGCTCGGCGCGTCGAGTGTGACCTTGGCGCCTGACAAGGAACGTGGCACTGCCGCGGGGAGGCCCGTCCTGTCGGGTGGTGGCGCCCAATTGGGCGCCAGCGCACTCTCCGTGCCCGCGCGCACCGACTTGCACCGCGAAGACCCGACAGAAACCGCGTCACTGCCGGCAGTGACGCCCATTCTGTCGGGTCGCGGCGCCCAAATCGGGCGACCCGGGCGCCCTCGCGAAGGGGGACGGCGGCCGCCCGCCCAAAATCCGGCGTTGTCCCGTTCGCGCAGGGGGCCGCCGTGCTCGTGCGCACCGACATGCACCACGAAGACCCGACAGAAACTGCCTCACTGCCGGCAGTGACGCCCGTTCTGTCGGGTCGCGGCGCCCCGATCGGGCGATCGGGGCGCGGTCGGGCGTGTGGAGCACGGCCGCCCTACCAACAAGTCGGCGTTGGCCCGTTCGTGCGGGTAACCACCGTGCTCGTGCGCACCGACGTCAACCACGAAGACCCGACAGAAACCGCCTCACTGCCGGCAGTGACGCCCATTCTGTCGGGTCGCGGCGCCCAAATCGGGCGATCGGGGCGCCCTCGCGAAGGGGGCCGCGGGCGCGAAGCCAAAAAGCCGGCGTTGGCCCCTTCGTGCGGGTGACCACCGTGCCCGCGCGCACCGACGTCAACCGCGAGGACCCGACAGAAACCGCCTCACTGCCGGCAGTGACGCCCATTCTGTCGGGTCGCGGCGCCCAAATCGGGCGGGGCAGGAGCACGCGTCCGCGCTCCCCGGACGCCTACCGGCGGCCTCCGCCGCCCCGCGCCAAGGGCGCGGAGGGCAGCCGCCCCCGGCGGCTGGTCCGGCCGGGCGGTGGAGGGGGCTCACCCCACGGACTTGCCGCTTCGCCCGGCCGACCAAGCGGCTTTGCCGCGCGCCCGCAGCCGACCTGCCCCGCGTCCGCGCGGGGGCGCCCCCCCTCCGCGGCTATCGGCCGACGTTCACGCTCGACCCGACCGCCGGATAGGGAATGTTCGTGAGGCGCCCCGCCCAAACGATCTTCCCGTACGCAACGAGCACGGCTACACCCGCTCGATCCGTGTGGAGCGCGCCCCAGACGCGCATGTCCGTGCCCGGATCCAATGGAAATCGCACCTTCCCGAACGGAAAGCCTATCCCGTTGTCCGCCAGGAACGTCATCACCGCCTCGTCGCTCGCCGACTTGGTCACGCGTGTCAGCCCGATGACACCGAAACCAACGTCCGTGAATTCGTGCTCCCTGGCCGCGAGCTTGGGGAGCTCCGTCTTGCAGATCGGCGCCCAGATCTCGCAGAACACGACGAGGGTCATGCGGCCGGCGTAGCTCCCCTCGCCCTGAAACCAGCGCTCGACATCCAGGCGCGGCGCGTCGACGCCGAGGAGCGCAGTCGGCGTCCAGGCCTTGCGCCCACTCGTCCGGACGCTCGGTTGGGCGTCCCGTTGCGCACGCAACCGGATTGTTCGCTCTGGCTCCGGCCCGGACGCCGTTTTGCCAGGGTCCGGGCGCCCGCAGGCAGCCCCGGCGAAACCGAGCACCACGGCGAAACCGAGCACCACGGCGAGCGCGACCGAGAGGCCGGGCACAGAGGATGTTCGGTTTGTCGGCACGATCCTCCGCGGTGGCAAACGTGTAACGAGCGGGAGCGCGGGGTTCAACCGCTCCGCTGCCAGGGGTGATAGCAGTGGCTGGTCGAGGTGAGCATGGGCTTTCACGTGGCGGCGGTCGCGGTCAAGAACGCAAGCCTGGAGAGCGTGTTGACGCGGGTCGGTTGGTCCGACAGCGGCGAGCGGGCCGCGTTCATCGAGACCGGGGTGTACGCCGTCGCGCTGCCGAACGGTTGGACCGTGCTGGTGGGATCGGGGTGGGACGGCATGGGAAAGGTCACGGACGAGCTGGCCGCGCACGTGAGCCACCTCGGGGAGACGATCCTGCTCTCCCAGGAGGACACGTCGATGAACGCCATGATCGCGGCCTACTCGGGCGGCAGGGAGCGCTGGTCCGTGCTCTACGACGGCTCGACCGACGGCATCTCCACCCCCGTGGTGACCGGCCCCGCGCCGGCCGAGTTGCCCGCGATCACCGCCCGCTGCGCCGCGGAGCAGGCGCGGGAGGGCGGCAAGGACGCGGACGTGGATCACATGTACGAGATCGTGCTGGAGCTGGGGCTGGCCCTGGTGGGGTTTCGGCCGGATCAGGATCCCGAGGGGTTGGGGCCGGAGGGGTTCCGGGTGGTGGGGCCATGAGCTACACCCTCCAGGCGCTCGTGACCGACATCGGGGCCGCACTCCAACTTGGCCTCACGATGCGCGCGCTGCCGGATGGCCGGGCGATCATCCCCCTCGTCGACGAGCTCCGCGCCAAGCACGGGCTGCCGTACCATCCACTCTTGGACGAGGACGCTGGGCTACCAACTGTGCTAGCTGCGTTCTGTGCGGCGCTGTCCCAGTCCATCGACGCGCCGATCGCGTATGTCGAAGCCGAGTTCTTCGGCGGCGCTGGCACGCAAGCATCGGTGGTCTGGGAGCAGGGGCATGTCACCTTCGGCCCCGAGGTGTCCGACCACGCCATCAACCACGCGCTACGTGTGCTGGGTGTTCGCCCGAGCGGCGACCAGGATGAATTCGACGCGCTGATGCTGGGCACGTATCGCGAGACCGAGGCGTGGCTCGCCACCCGGTCATGAACGGGCGCCCCCTCTCACCGCCCCGCGCCAGGCGACCGCAAGGCGGCCGCGTCCGCGCGGCCGGTCCGCCCGCCCCCGGCGGGCGACCGAGGCCGAAGGCCGAGCATGGAGGCCGCCGACGGCGAAGCCGGGGCGCCCGCCCGTCAAAACGCCCGCAGCGCCATCCCCCCGCTCGAATCGATCTCCATCAACCCGTCGTCCAGGGCGAAACGCACCGTCCCGTCATCACTCACGGCGGCCTCCCCGTGGAAGCCGTCCCAATCCAACGCGGCGATCACACGCCCGGTGACAGGTTCGACCAACCGCCGCTCGACCCTGTCCCAGCTGACGTTCACGTCGATGGGCCAGTGCGCGTGGTTCACGATCTCGCGGCTGCCGTTGCGCACACAGCGGAAGCCATCTCCACCGGACGAGCAGACACCGTGGGAGACGGCGTAGAGGCTCGGAGCGTCGAGGGATGCGAGCAAATCGAGCCCGGCGGCGGTGACCTCGTACAACATGGCACCGGCCAGGGCGTAGACGTGGCCCTCGGATTGGACGAGCTTCGCGACGGGGCCGGGGCGGGCGAGCTCGACGCCATCGATGCGGACGACGTTGTCGGTCACCAACACGCGCTGGGTGCCGAGCCAGCCGCCCAGGGTGGCGGGGAGCAAGGCGCAGCCGGTGTCGATGGCGATCTCGTACATTCCTGACTTGGTTTCGACGAACACGGCGCGCCCGTCCGCGCGCCAGGAATACTCCAGGGAGCCGCGGGGCGCGGGGACGACACAGGCTTGGGTGGCGCCGTCGGGGGCGACCAACAGCTGGGCGTTGATGGACGGTGACATGTGGAGGATCGCGGCGCCGTCGGGGCCGAGGTGGCCGCCCAACGCGCCCCGCGGCCCGATGGACCGGCGCTGCCCGGCCTCCCACAGGGTGGCACGGGAGTAGAGGCTCGCGATTTTTCCGATTGGCAGGAGGAGCACGGCGCCGGAGGCGCTCGGCGTGAAGGACGAGACCGGCACGGCGCCGAACGGCACCGCGGAGAGGCCCATCGCGGCGATCCAGAGCGTCGCCACCGACACCGCGCCGATCCGGGTCCACCGCGCCCACCGCGGGCCCCGCCGGGCGCCCTCGCCGCGTTGCTCGGCGCACAACGCACCCACGACGGCGAGCAGGCTCGCGGCGACAGTCCACCCGAAAAAGACGCCATCGCCCCGGAAGAGCAACCACAACGACAGTAGCCAGAGCACGAGGATCACGACCATCGTGCCGAGCGGAAGGAACAGGAGGAGGAGCCCGCCGCCGAGCGTGCGCGCGAGGAGCACCGAGGTGTAGACGACCGCCAGGATGCCCGCCGCCGTGCGCCCCTGTAGCAAAGCGACGGCCACCACCAGGGGTGGCACCTGCACGGCCATGGCGCCCGCGACACGCGCCCACCCCGCGCCGCCGAGGCCGCGCCAGAACGCGTCCGCCGCCACCCGGCCCCCGGAGGCGATGACGCCGACCACTCCAAACAGCAGCAACAGGATGAAACCTTTCAAGAGCAAGTCATCCGGGAAGAGCGCCCCGAGCGCCCCCAGCACGGGCGCCACGACATGCAAGGGCCACCGGCCCCACAACTCGCGCCACGCGGCGAGCCGGAACGTGGTCCACGCGTTCACGACGCCACCAACACGCGCAACACGTCTTCGAGCGGCAGGGAGAGCGGATCGACACGCGCGCCGGCGGCAAGGAGCGCGAGCTCGGCGTCGCCCCGCGGGTCGTCCAGGAGCACGGTGCCACCGTCCTGCTGGAGGAGCCGCCCGCCCAACACGCGCGGAACGTCGACGTTCCCTGTCACGCGGATGGCGCGATACCGCGCGCGCCAGTCGTCGACCGGGGCGCGCGAACGGATCCGGCCCTTGAGGAGGAGCACCAGATCGGTGCACAGGCGCTCCAGGGCGCCCAGCTCCTGCGTGGCGAGGAGCACGGGGGCCTCGGCGGAGCGGTGGGAGATCCAACGCTCGGCGGCCGCGCGCGCCACAAGATCCAACCCGAGGAACGGATCGTCGAGCACGTAGGCCGGGGCGCGCCGCGCGAGCGTCAGGATCAGCCCCAACCGCACGCGTTGGCCCTGGGACAGCGTGGTGGCGCGCGGTGGGAGATCGAACTCACGGATCATCTCCTCCGCCACGTTCGGCTCCCAGCCGGGGAGTTGGGCGCCCAGGCGCAACCAACGGGAGACGGGGATGCGCGGGTCGAGCGGGCAGCCCTCGGGCAGGTACGCGGCGCGGCCACCCTCGACGGTGCCGGAATTGGGCGGGAGCACGCCAGCCGCCACCGCCAGGAGCGTGCTCTTGCCAGAGCCGTTGAGCCCCACCACGCCGAGGCACACATCGGCACCCACGTCCAGATCGACACCCTCGAGCACGCCGTGTACGCGCACATCTGTCAACCGCATTGCCGCTCCCGGGCGGCGCGCCGCACCAACGCCACCAACGCCTCCTCCCCGACACCGATGGCCTCGGCGCGCCGCCAGAGCGCCGCGACATCGTCCCAGAGCAGGCGCTGGCCGAGGTCGCCGACGGGGCCCACGACATAGGCGCCACCGCGCTGTCGGAGCAACGTGCCGTCCTCTTCGAGGGCGTGGTAGGCGCGGGCCAGCGTGTGGTAGTTCACCCGCAGCTCGGCCGCCAGCCGACGGAGCGAGGGCGCCTCGGTCCCCTCGACCAATTCGCCGCTGGCCACGGCATCACGCAGGCCGTTGGCGAGCTGAAGGTACAGGGGGATGCCATTGGTCGGGTCGAGCGGGATCCGCATTGCTGATCTATACCTATAGATCAGCTGGCCGTACAGCCCGGTCTCACGAATTACCGCGTGCCCGGCGGGAATCAGCGGCCCCGATCGGGGTGTTGCGCCCGGTCGGCAGCGGGGCGACGGACTGCGAGACGTTCGCCGGGTCACACGTTATGGGTGCGGATCCCGGCTTCCCGGCGCGGCTCGCGCGGAGACGTAATGGCTCGAGTGCTCGTCATCGATGACAACGAAGATCTGCGGGAGCTTATGCAAATGATGCTCGAGGGCGCCGGGTACACCATCGAGCTCGCGGCCGACGGGCAGGCCGGCATGGCGGCCCAGCGCGCCCAACCGGCCGACCTCGTCGTGACCGACCTGTTCATGCCGGCCCAGGATGGGATCGAGACCATCCTCCAGCTGCGGAGCGAGTTCCCCAACGTCAAGGTGCTCGCGGTGTCCGGCGGGGGAAAGGTGAGCCAGGCCCAGAGCTACCTGCAGATCGCGAAGCAGATCGGGGCCGACGCGATCCTGTCGAAGCCGTTCGAGCAGGAGGACCTCCTGCGGACGGTGCGCGAGCTCCTGGGGCCCGCGGATGCCTCCTCGTCCTGAGAGCGCGCTCATTGCGCGCGCGTTGGGGTGTGCGAGCCGACGGGGCCGACGCTAAGACGTCGACATGTCGTCTCCCGTAGACTCGTCCCCCTCGGTGACGACCAATCGGCAGCTGGAAGCGGAGCGGCGCCACCTCCTCGAGCTGCTCCACCAGGCGCCGGGCTTCGTCTGCTACCTGCACGGGCCCGACATGGTGTTCGAGCTGGCGAACCCGGCGTACTACCAGCTCGTCGGGCACCGCGACATCATCGGCAGGCCGGTCCGGGAGGCGCTGCCGGAGCTCGAAGGCCAGGGTTTCTTCGAGCTGTTGGACCAGGTGTTCACCACCGGCGTGCCGTTCGTGGGCCGTGGGATGGGGGTCGAGCTCCAGCGCCGACCCGGCGCCGCGGCCGAGCAGGCCTTCGTAGACCTGGTCTACCAGCCGATCCTCGACGCCGAGGGCCGCGTCACCGGGCTCCTCGCCCAGGGCCACGACGTGTCCGAAGCCAGGCTGCAACAGGAGCGGCGCGAAGCCGCCGAGCAGGCGCTACGCACCTCGGAAGAGCGCTACCGGACCCTCTTCCTGTCGATCGATGACGCGTTCTGCCTCATCGAGATCCTGCTCGGCGCGGACGGCCGCCCGTTCGACTACCGCTTCCTCGAGGCCAACGCCGCGTTCGAGGGCCACACCGGCCTGGTCGCTCCGGTGGGCCGGACCGCCCTCGAGATGGTCCCCGACCTCCAGCCCTCGTGGGCCGAGCGCTACGGTGCCGTCGCCCTCACCGGGACCCCGCTCCGGTTCGAGAGCGAGGCGCCCGCGATGGAGCGCTGGTTCGACGTGTACGCCAACCGCACGGGCGCGCCGGAGCTGCGCCAGGTCGCGGTGGTGTTCAAGGACATCACCGCCCGTAAACGGTCCGAGTTCGAACGTGAACGCCTGCTCCTCCGCGAGAGCGAGGCCCGCGCCAGCGCCGAAGCGGCCAACCGCCTGAAGGACGATTTTCTCGCCAACGTCTCCCACGAGCTGCGCACGCCGCTCAGCGCGATGCTCGGCTGGGTCCAGGTCCTGCGGAGCGGCGGCGGCCCGCCCGAACGGTTCCAACGCGGCCTCGAGACCATCGAGCGCAACGCCCGGGCGCAGGCGCAGCTCATCGACGATCTGCTCGACGTCTCGCGGATCCTGTCGGGCAAGCTGAAGCTCGAGATCGAGCCGATCGATCTTGGCCCGATCGTCGAACAGGCGGTCGAATCCGTGCGTCCGGCCGCGGATGCCCGCGGGATCGTCCTGCAGGTGGCCATGGACTCCGGCGGCACCGTCATGGGGGACGCGGGCCGCCTGCAGCAGATCGTCTGGAACCTGCTGACCAACGCCATCAAGTTCAGCCCGCGCGGGCGGCGGGTCCAGGTGCTCGTCGAGCGCCGGCACTCGGCGATCGAGCTCACGGTCGCCGACACCGGCAACGGCATCGGCGCCGCCTTCCTCCCGTTCGTGTTCGAGCGCTTTCGGCAGGCGGACAGCGGCACTATGCGCCGGCATGGCGGGCTCGGGCTCGGGCTCTCGATCGTGAAGCACCTGGTCGAGGCGCACGGCGGCACGATCACGGCTGCGAGTGACGGAGAGGGCAAGGGCGCGACCTTCGTCGCCCGCCTGCCGATCGCGGTCACCCACCGCCGGGAGGGGACGCCCGCGGTGTCGCGGGACCCATCGCCGACGATGGACTGCCCCCCGCAAATCGAGGGGCTCTCGATCCTCGTGGTCGACGACGACCGCGACGCCCGCGATCTCCTGCAGACGCTCTTCGAAGGATGCGACGCAAAGGTGACCCTCGCCTCCACGGCGGAGGAAGCGTTCGCGGCGCTGCGCCGGATCCGACCCGATCTGATCGTCTCGGACATCGGGATGCCTGACCAGGACGGCTACGCCCTGATCCGCCGGATCCGCGCGCTCGACGCCGCGGACGGCGGGCTCACCCCCGCGATCGCGCTGACCGCCTACGTGAGCACGAACGACCGGCTGCGCGTGCTCACCTCCGGCTTCGACAACCACGTTCCCAAGCCGGTCGAGCCGCTCGAGCTCCTCGCGGTGGTCAAGTCGGTCGTGCGGCGCGGCACCGGGCGGTAATTGCGGCGCCCATTCGCCCGGTCCTACCGCGGACCCGGTGCTACAGTGCCGCATGCAAACGATTCTCCTCTGGGGCAGCCTTCTCGCCTGTGTAGCGCCCGATGGGGAGGGTCCCGACTCGCCCGATGGAGAGGGCCCCGGCGAGCCGGATACCCTCGTCCTGACCGACGAGTACCCCGACTACACACCCGCGGGCGACGCGGTCTACATCCGCTACGACGACGTGCCGAACATGGTCCGCGCCACCCCGGCGGGCGTAGAGGCGCTCGACCTCGGAGCGCGGGTGCCGCTCTGGGCGGAGGCCACTCCCGACGGGCGGTTCCTGCTGGTGCTCACGTCGAGCGCCACGGGCGTCGAGCACGTGCTGGTGGAGGACGGCGCGATCGTGATGGCGTTCGCGGATCAGGAGAACAACCGCGTGGCGGCCTCCCCCGATGGGCGCCACCTCGTCCTCTGGTTCGACGGCACCCTCGATCCCCACACCGAGCTCCTCGTCGACGTGGGGCAGGTCACGTTGGTCGACACCGAATTGGGTGTGGCAACACGCGTGGCCACCGGTCTGGTGCCAAAGTCGGTGTCGGTCGCCCACGAGAGAGCGTTGGTGGTGGGGACCCGCGGCGCGCTCTCCCTCGACCTGCTGACGCAGAGCGCGGGAGAGGCCTACGACTTCGATGCCGAGGGCGTCGCGAGCGGCGCCTGGGGCTACTGGGGCGTCATCTCGGCGGACGAGGCTTATGGGTTCGTCTCCGGAGCGCCCGACGAGATGGACGCCACCGTGGTCCGACTCGGCCTCGCCGCGCGGAGCGTGCTCCCCACCAAGGCCCCCGTCAGCGAGGAGGACGAGCGGATCGGCAACGAGCAGACCCCCTGGCTCTTCCGCGTGGGCGACTCGCTGTTCGCGCACATCGACAACATCGGGCTGACGACCTTCGACCCCGAGACGCTCGCCTTCTCGCTCGTGAACGCCCGCGTGGAGTTCTCGATGATGGAGGTGCAGGCGGATCGCGCGGTCCTGTACGGCGGAGACGGCACGCACCTGCTCTGGACCGACCCCGTCGCCCTGCACACCGACGGGGTCGACAGCGGGCAGAACCGCATCTGGTTCGGGGACGACCATGCCGTGCTCCAGCGCTACGAGGGCGAGGCCTGGCACGCCAAGGTGCTCGACCTCGCCACCGGTGACACCTGGCTTCAGCCGCTCCAGGACGTGCTCGATTGGGCGGCCCTGATGACCGTGGGCGGAAGCCCCATGGCGCTGGTCGCGATCGACGGGGTCGAGACGTACGGCCTGATGACGCTCGTCGAAGGCGCCTCACTCAGCTCCATCGGCACCGAACGTTTCTTGTTCGGCGCCATGGCAAACAGCGAGGCGTTCTACGTCACCGACCGCGACGAGGCGGGGTTCATCGCCTTCGTCGACCCCGTGAGCTTCGAGCAGACCGAGCACCGCGACTTCACGGCGCTGGACCTGCTGCGCGAGCCGTAGGCCTCGATGCCGAAGAACAGCGCCGGCATCCTCCTCTACCGCCACGGCGCCGATCTCCAGGTGCTGCTCGTCCACCCGGGCGGGCCGTTCTGGGCGCGCAAGGACCTGGGCGCGTGGTCGGTCCCGAAGGGAGAGGTCGACCCTGGAGAGGACACGCTCGCCGCGGCGAAGCGCGAGTTTCGTGAGGAGCTGGGCGCCGAGATCGAGGGCGCGTTCCTGCCGCTCACGCCGGTGCGGCAGCGGAGCGGCAAGATCGTGTACGCGTGGGCGGTGGCGGGTGACTTCGACCCGGCCACCCTCCGCAGCAACCTCTTCGAGATGGAGTGGCCGCCACGGTCGGGGAAGCTCGCCACGTTTCCGGAGGTCGACCGCGCGGCCTGGTTCGGGATCGCCGAGGCGAGGCAGAAGATCCTGGCTGCCCAGGCGCCGCTGCTCGACCAGCTGATCACGCTGCTGGCTTGACTATCGGTGGATCTCGAAGACCGCGACCGAGCCGCTGATCTCGTAGCTCACGACCAGGAGCGGCACGCCGTCCGGCGCATCCTCCGCGTCGATGACGAGCACGCCCTCGGGGCCGAGGTCGCCCGCGGTGCCGTCCTCGGGGTCGCCGCCCGGGTCGCGGGTGTTGACGTAGCTGTCGAGCGCGGGCGCCGAAGGATCGGACAGGTCGTACACGACCACGCCGCCGATGCGCTCGAGGCCAAGGAAGGCGTACCAGTCGCCCCACAACTTCGCCACGTCGAGCCCCTCGGGCTCCGGGCCCTTGTCGTCGCTGCGGCCGTCGAAGGTCTGATCCTCGTGGTTGGCGTTGAACCTCGACGGTGCCGCGTCCGCGATGAGCTGCTCCAGCTCGTCCCCGCCGTCCCACACCAGCTCCCCGGCGTCGGACCACACGGCGAGCGAGCGGGCGCCGAAGGCGTAGAGGGCGTCGAAGTCGCCGTCGCCGTCGTCGTCGCCGAGGGCGTTCGTGACGCGCAGGCGGCCGAGCCGGGCGTTCGCCTTGAGCGAGGCGCCGTTCGGGAACGCGGTCGGGTCGAGCGCCAGGCCGCCGACACGGGCCTCCTCGTTGAACGCCGTGTAGGCGCGCGCGTCGCCTTCGTTGGCGGTCACGAGGAAGGTGTCGCCCCGGTGGTGGATCGAGCCGATCGAGTCCGGCTGGTACATCCCGAGCACCGGCCACGGCGCGATGGCGATGGCGCTGTCCCGATCACTCGGGTCGAGGGCCGAGGCCGACCAGTCCTTGAAGCCGAGCCCGACGATGTCGGTCACCTCGCCCGACTTGATGTCCACGATGGCGAAGGCGTTGTTCTCCTGGAGCGTCACCCAGGCGGTCTTCGAGTCGTGCGAGACGGTGATGTACTCGGGCTCGAGATCCTGGGCGACCGTGGCGCCGGGGCCGTAGATGCGCACGCTCGGATCGAGGTCCTCCGCCGCCCAGCCGCCGAAGTCGGCGGTGCGCACGTCCGCGTCGGTCAGCGACTCGATGCCACCACGCAGGTCGATCACGCTCACCGACCCCTCGGGGTCGTTCGTGTAGTCGTCGCTGGGCTCGCCCTCGTTCGCGACGAGCAGGTAGTCGCCGTTGGGGGTGAAGCGAAGCATGTCCGGCAGCGCGCCGACGGTCACCGCGGAGAGCAGGGCGCCGTCCACATCGTAGAAGGCCACCACGCCCGGGTCCTGCTTGACGTCGGCCTCGATGGCCGCGACCAGCACGCCGTCGTGAAGGGCAACGCTGTTGGCCTGGCCGCCCAGCGCGCCGATGTCGATGAAGCCGACCCAGGTGGGGGCGGTCGGGTCGGACAGATCGAGCACATCGAGGCCGGAGATGGACGCGTTGACCACGAACAGGCGCGCGGTGGCCGGATCGAAGGCAGCGATCTCGGCGGCGCCCTCGGCGAACACGCCGCTGGACCAGCTACCCACGGGATCGAGCGTGACTGCGGACGCGATGGACGCGAGGAGGAGGACCATGGAGACTCCGGTGTCTCCCAGCGTTAACCGCGCGTCGCACGCCGCGTCACGCCGTCACCGAAGCTTCGCCGGACCGCCCCATGGCCTACCCGGGCGCCCGGCCGTCCCACCCGGACACGGGAGGCAGGGCGCGCAGCCCGAAGAACCGGAAGAGCGCGGCGAGCGCGCCGATGACCGAGCGTTCGGCCCGGGAGGTCGGCACGGCGGAGCCCTGGAGCATGGACGCGTACCCGTGGACGATGAGGACCGGGACGCCCGTGACCGGGAACTTCTCCCCGTCGGGGAAGCGGACCGCGATTGGCACGAACTGGTCCTCCAACGCGGTGCCGTCGAGCGTGCACTCGGTCACGGCGGGCGTGGCCCCCGCGTTGTGGAAGCGGTGGGGCACGCCGGGCGGGATGGCGAGCTGGTCCCCGGGGTACAGCGCGCTCCGCTCCCCCGCGAGCCAGACCTGGAGCTCGCCCGACACCATCCGGAAGTGCTCCGTCTCGCGGGTGTGGGTATGCTCGCTCGGCCCGGACTGGCCGGGCGCGAGGGTCCACGTGAACCGGAAGCGCCCGTCCCCGCCGCGCGCGGAGGTGTGGAAGTGGAACGTCTCGCCGGTAGGCGGGGAGCGCAGGACGATGGGCTGGGACACGGCACCTCCGAAAGAGTTATCATTGATAACACACGCGCTGCCGCCACGACAACCGCCGTCCCCCCAACCGCCGCCCCACCAACCGCCGCCATGACCGCCGCCTCGACCCCACGGGGCCCCGCGCTCCGCGAGGCGCTGCTGCGGGAAACCCTGGCCATCCTCGAAGAGGGCGGTATCGGCGCGCTCAACCTCCGGCTCCTCGCGTCTCGCATCGGCGTGACCCAGCCGGCGCTCTACCGCCACTTTCCCAGCCGGGACGCCCTGCTCGAGGCAGTGCGCGCGCGCGGCCTCCTCGCGCTCGACGCCGCGTGCCTGGCCGCGGTCGGGGACGACGAGCCGTACGGGCGCCTCGTCCGCATCGGGGGCGCCTACGTGCGCTTCTCCGCCGAGAACCCCGGGTGGTTCCGCCTCGGCTTCGGGACCCGCCACGACACCGCGCCGCCGCCGGCCCCCCCGTCGAGCGCGTCGCCCACCTGCCAGCTCCTGGCGCTCGGCTCCCTCGCGCGGATCGTCCCCCTGGAGGATCCCGCGTTCGGGCCCAGCTTCCGCGCGTGGTGGGGCCTCTGCCACGGCCTCGGCGGGCTGGTGGTGGAGCGCGTGTTCCGGCTCGTCGACACCGACACGGCGCGCCTCGACGCCGCGAACGACGCGATCGCGAGCTACGGCGACACGTTGCGCGCCCGCTGGGGCCCGCCGCGGCCCGACGAGGGCTACGCGCCGGGTGTCCTGCTCGCGGCGCTCCGCCGGGGCCTCCCCACGGGTTGAGAGCGGTAGCGGTGACCCCTACCGCCCCAGCTCGAACCGGAGCGCGGCTTCCAGGTCCGGCCGCACGAACGTGTAGCCGCTCTCCAAGAGGCGCTTGGGCGCGACGCGCTGGCCCTCCAACAGGATGCCCTGGCCCATCTCGCCGAAGATCGTGCGCACGGCGAAGCCGGGCAGCGGCATGAACGAGGGACGCCCGAGCACGTGGCCGAGGGCCTTGGCGAACTCCCCTTGGCTGGTCACGCGCGGCGCCACGAGGTTCACCGGGCCCTCCAGCCCCGCGCCCATGAGGTGGTGCAGGGCGCCGATCGTGTCGTCCATCGCGATCCACGGGAAGCCCTGCTTGCCGTCGCCGATGGGGCCGCCGACGCCGAACAGGAAGGGGGTCTTCATCTCGGAGAGCGCGCCCCCGCTCCCCGAGAGCACCACGCCGATGCGCGGGTGCACCACCCGAACGCCCGCCGCCCGCGCCGGAGCGGCTGCGCCCTCCCACGCCTTGCACACCTCGGCCAGGAAGCCCGTGCCGTTGGGCGCGGACTCGTCCACCACGGTGTCGCCCGTGTGGCCGTAGTAGCCGACGGCGGAGGCCGAGATCAACAGCGGCTTCTTGTCGAGCGCCGCCACCGCCGTGGCGATCGTGTGCGTGCCGTCCACGCGGCTCTTCATCACCTCGGTCTTGCGGGCGTCGGTCCACCGGCCGCCGGCCACGTTCTCGCCGGCCAGGTGCACCACGACATCGACGCCCTCGAGCGCGCGGGTGTCGATGGTGCGTCGGGCGGGGTCCCACGCGATCTCGCCGGCGCCAGCGTCGCGACGCACGAGCCGATCGACGCGGTGGCCGCCGGTGGTGAGGAACGCGCAGAGCTGCGTGCCGATGAGGCCAGAGGCGCCGGTGACGGCGACGCGGAGGGACTTCATGGGGAATCCTGTGTGCCGCGCGAGGTCTTCGCGGGTGCGTTGGTGGCGAAAGTCGAACATGCGGTCGATGCGGGAGCGGGCGAACGCCCCGCCGAAGGTCTGCCCGAGCGGGCCGAGCGGGAGCGTGTACTCGATGTGGTCGACGAGCGTGCTGCCGCCCTCACTCCCCTGTTCGAAGCTGTGCGTGTGCTCCCAGGACGTGAACGGGCCCTGCACCTGTACATCCTGGAACCGCTTGCCGGGCACGGCGTTCTGGTGCTGGGCCACGAGGGTCTGCCAGATGGGGCCGAGCACGTTGATGCGCATCGTGACGCGGCGCTCTTCGAACGGGCCACGCGCCTCGACCACCTCGGCGTTGTCGAAGGGCGGCAGCAGCCGCTGGAGCGCGCCCTCGCGGCTGTGCCACGCGTACAGCTCCTCGGGCGAGCAGGGCATCGGAGAGCGGCGCTCGAAGATCATCCTCGTCCGTGGCGTTGGACTCGTTATCCCTGCGGGATGAACGTGCGCACGGTCTCCTGCCTCACCGACAACTACGCGTATCTGCTCGTACACGATGGGCGCGCCGTGGTCATCGACCCCTCCGAGGGCCCCCCCGTCGCCGCCGCGGTCGACGCGGAGGGCGTCTCCCTCGGCGCCCTCTGGCTCACCCACCACCACTGGGACCACGTCGGCGGGCTCCCCGATCTGCTCGCGCGGGCCGCCGTCCCCGTGGTGGGGAGCCGCTACGACCTCGACCAGGCGCGGATCGACGGGCAGACCGTCGCCGCGGACGAGGACACCGTCCTGTTCTTCGGCGGGCACACCGCGCGGATCCACCTCGTCCCCGGCCACACCCTCGGCGCCATCGCCATCGAGATCGGCGGCCACCTGTTCACCGGCGACACGTTGTTCGCGGGCGGCTGCGGCCGCGTGTTCGAGGGCACGATGCCGATGATGCGGGCCTCGTTGGAGAAGCTCCGCGCGCTCGACCCCGCGCTCCGGGTGTGGTGCGGGCACGAGTACACGGTCAAGAACCTGGAGTTCGCCGCGGCGCTCACGGCGGAGAACGGCGAGCCCGAGCCCGCCATCGCCGCGCGGCTCGCCCAGGCGCGGGCCCAACGTGCGCGCGGCGAGCCCACCGTGGGCCATCCCCTCGCCGACGAGCTCGCCACGAACCCCTTCCTGCGCTGGGACGCCCCCGCCGTGCGCGCCGCCGCCGCGCGGATGGGCGCCGATCCGCAGGATCCCGACGAGGTCTTCGGCGCCATCCGCCACGCGAAGGATCGCGCGTAGATTTCCGCCCGCACGGAGCCCCCATGGCCCACGTCGAAGCCATCTTCCTCCTCCCGATCAAGGGCGGCGCCCCCGTGCGGCACCCCGCCGCGAACGCGGTCGCCGGGCGCGGCCTGGACGGCGACCACCACCAGGCGCCCGTCACGTTGTTCGGGATCGACCACACGCCGGAGAACCAGCTCACCCTCATCGAGGCCGAGGCGCTCGACGCCCTCGCGCGGAAGCTGGGCGAGCCGCTCCCCGAGGGCGCGTCGCGACGCAACCTCGTCACCCGCGGGGTGCGCCTCAACGCGTTGGTGGGCCGCACCTTCCGCATCGGCGCGGTGCGCGCGCGCGGGATCGAGCGTTGTGATCCCTGCCTCCACCTCGAGTCGATGACGCGGCCCGGTGTGTTGCGTGGGCTGGTGAACCGGGGTGGGCTCCGCGCAGAAGTGCTCTCGGATGGTGTGCTGCACGAGGGAGATCCGATCGTGGTGGAGTGAGGCTTCTCCACTCCCTGCGCACTACCCGACCACGTCCGCGACCCCGCGGAACCACGCGCCCGCCACGATCTCCATCCGTGACCGCACGGGCACCGGGAGCACGGCGAGGCCGCGCGCGAGGTTCGAGAGCAGGGCCTCGATGCGGCATTCGTCCGCCATCACCGCGGCGTCGGGGGTGCCCGCCTCGATCCAGGCCCGCTCCTTGGCGTTCGCGAAGCGCCAGAGGCCTTCGGGCGCGTGGACCGCGGCCGGCGCGCGCACGTCGGTGAACAGGCGGCGGGCGCGGGGCACGTGGTAGCGCGCGGTCACGACGAGCCCGCGCCGTACGCCCCGCGCGGCGAAGAGCGCGGCGCCCTCCACCGCCTCCTCGCGGGTGGACCGGGTCACGTCCATGCGGACGATCGCGCTGTCCGGCACGCCCAGCTCCGCGAGGTACTCCGCGACGATGGCGCTGCCGGAGCGCTCCTGGCCGCGCAGGCGGGCCTCCAGCGTCGCGACGAAGGGGGCGCCGGCACGCCACGCGGCGGAGGCGGCGGCGGCGCGGGCGCGCAGCTCCCGTCGGGCGCGATCCGGGTCGCGGCGGAGCTCCTTGCCCAGGATGAGGACGGCGTCGAACGGGCGCATGGCGGCGGAGGATGCCATCAACCGGGCCCGCAAGGAAGAGGCCCGCCGCATCGGGCCCGGCCGCCGTCCAGGTGGATACGTCACGGCGATGGTCACCCCCGCCACGCCCGCCTCCGCCCGCCAGAGCTTCGCCACGTGGCGCGCCGCCCTCACCTCCTGGTGGGACGACGATCCGCACCTCGCCTCGCTCCTGCGCCACCACCGCCCCGACGGCGCCGATGTCGACGCGCTCCGCGCCTTCGCGGCGGTCAGCGCGGGGCTCATCGACCGCCTCGCGATCGAGACCAACCGCGACGAGCACCTGCCCGCGCTCCGCCGCTGGGACGGCCACGGCAACCGGATCGAAGAGGTGGTGTTCCACCCCGACTACCACACGATCGGGCGCGCGGTGTACCGCAGCGGCGTGATGAGCCGGTACGCGGCGCCGGGTCGTGAGCTCGAGACGCTCGGCCTGGTCTACCTGCTCGCGCAGGACGGCGAAGGTGGCCACTGCTGCCCGCTCGCGTGCACCGCGGGGATGATCAAGATCCTCCAGGCCTCCGGTGCGCACCCGGAGTGGCTGGAGCGCCTCTACGATCCCGACTACGACACCCATTTCCACGCGAGCCAGTTCCTCACCGAGGTGCAGGGCGGCTCCGACGTTGGCGCCAACACGCTCGTCGCGACCGAGGGCGTCGCCGGGTGGACCGTGACCGGCGAGAAGTGGTTCTGCTCGGTCATCGACGCCCACCTGTTCCTCGTGACCGCCCGGCCCGACGGCGCCGCCGCGGGCACCCCCGGGCTGCGCACCTTCGTGGTGCCGCGCCAGCTCCCCGGCGGCGGGGTCAACCACTTCGAGATCCGGCGCCTCAAGTACAAGCTCGGCACCCGCTCCATGGCCTCCGCCGAGGTCGATTTCCGCGGCGCGGTCGCGATGCCCGTGGGCGACTTCCGGCGCACGGTCGAGATCGTGCTGAACACGTCGCGCCTGTACAACGCGATCTGCGCGTCCGGCCTGCTCCAGCGGGCCTGGCGCGAGGCCGACGGCTACGCGCGGGCCCGTGTCGCCTTCGGGCAGCCCATCCTCGCCTTCCCCTCCATCGCGCGGACGGTCGCACGGCTGAAGGTCGAGGCCTACGCCGCCCGGAGCGTGAGCTTCCACCTCGCCGCCACCTCCGACACGGCGCTGTCGGATCCGGCGTGGCGCATGCTCGTGAACCTCAACAAGATCTGGACCGCGCAGACCTGCCCCGCCGGCATGCGCGACGCCATCGAGGTGCTCGGCGGCAACGGCGCGATCGAGGACTTCTCCGTGTTGCCGCGCCTGTTGCGTGACAGCCTCGTGCTCGAGCAGTGGGAGGGCGGCCACGGCGTGTTGTGCGCGCAGGTGCTCCGCGACGCGAAGAAGCTCCGTCTGCACGAGCCGATGTTCGCCACGCTCACCGCCCTTGCCGGCAGCGACACCGCCATCACCCCGCGCCTCGCCGACGCGCGCGCCCGCTGGGAGCGGCTGCTCGCGCTCCCCGAGGCCGACGCGGCCGCGCACATCCGCGATCTGGTCGAGGAGCTGCGCCCGGTGGCCCAGGCTTCGGCCCTCGCCGCCGAGGCGCGCCGCCCCGACGCCGACCCGCTGCTCCCCGTCGTGATCGAGCACCTGCTCGCCACCTCCCGCCGCGGCTGGGATCCGCTCGACGACACCGGGCTGGGCACGCGCATCGCCGCCCTCACCGCTCCCGTCCCCGCCCCGGACCCCGTCCCCGCCGTGTAGTCGGGCGCGCCGCGTAGCCGCGCCCACCGGGCCGCCGATCCCCGCTTCCCGTGGGCGTCGGCGCCCGCACGACAGGGGGGCGAGCTCGCTCGCAGGAGGCCCGCATGACCACCGATCAGCTGTCGACCAACGCCGCGATGATGCTGTTCCTCGTCGCCACGCTCCTGTTGCTCATGGGCGTGATCTGGATCGGCCACCTGCGGTACATGATGGGCACGCTCTAGCGCCCGACGTGCGCCTCGAACGCGGCCATCAGCTCGGGCAACGTCCGTGACATCGCCCAGGACTGCACGGGCCCGGGCATCGCGCCGGTGTCGGCCCAGAGCGCGTAGCTGACGTAGGTGCCCCCGTCGGGCAGCGCGTACAGATCCCACCCGCCTTGCCCGTGGAGCTGAAACGGCGTGTCGTCGACCCACGGGGCGATCTGCGCGGCGTACGGCGCGGGATCCACCGCGGACCAACAATTCCGCAGCTCGTGGTCGTTCCGCACGAGCGAGCGGAGGGCGACCAGCACCTGCCGGCGGATGTGTACGGCGCCCCAGACGACGCGGATGTCGAGCTGCTGGAAGATCGCGTTCGGCCCCAGCCGCTCCACGCGCCGGGTGCCGAGGGACTTCGGCGCCCACTCGTCCTGGTCCTCGGGGCGGTCCATCACGGGCACCCACTTCGCGAAGGGGTGGGCGCTCCGGAAGGTCACCCGGGCCCCGGCGAGCTTCACGCCGTGGGACTCGGCGGCGCCGCGCGCGACCACGGGCCGCTCGCTCGCGACGGGCGGGAGGGGGATCTGATCGAGCACCGCGCGCTCGCAGGCCCAGGCGGTCGCAACCAGCAGCATGGGCGCAACGTAGTCGTTCTCGGTCCGCTCGAACCAACTCCTGACGGAACAGGGCAAACCAGGGCCCCGCACGGGCGTCCGAGCGGCTGAAGGACGGGGTACACTCCCCGACGCCTCACCCCGAGGCGTCTCCTCGAGAGGCCCCGATGTCTCCGCTCCTGTTGCTCGCTCTCGCCTGCAAGGACTCCGGCGCCCCCGAAGGCGTGGATCTGTTGGCGCAGGCCACCCTCGAGGACGACATCGCGACCGTCGCGTGGGTGACCTGGGAAACGGACGCCCCGGGCACCTCGTGGGTCGAGTACGGCAAAACGCGCGACCTCGGTCGGTCCACGGTCGCGAGCGCCACGGAGACCACGGACCACGCCGTGCTCCTCGCCGGCCTGACCCCCCGGTCGACCTGGTACTGGCGCCCCGTGTCCGAGGTGGCCGGGGAGAGGCTCGAGGGCGCGATCGGCGCGCTGGAGACCGGGGTTTCCCCCCAGGAGCTCCCGCAGGTCGACAACACCACCACCTACGACGCGTCGCTGGCGCAGCCCGGCTACACGCTCACCACGTCCCTCGGGGATCCGTCGTGGGTCATCATCTACGACACCGATGGCCAGCCCGTCTGGTGGCAGAAGGCCCCCGAGCAGAGCGTCATCGCGCAGGTGCGCATGTCGCCCGACGGCACGTCGGTGCTCTACAACGTCGCCAGCCTCAACTTCGGCGACGACATCGGCATGATCCGCAAGGTGCGCCTCGACGGCGAGGTCCTTTCCGAGACCCGGACCGAGTGGGGCCACCACGATTTCGTGCCCCTGCCCGAGGGCGGCGGCTACGCCTACATCGCGGCGGACATCCGCCCCTGGATCGACGACGAGGGGCACGAGCGCCAGGTCGTGGGGGACTCGATCGTAGAGGTGCCCGAGGGCGCGACAGACGGGTCGGCGTCCACCTGGATCTGGAGCACGTGGGACCACTTCGCCGTGGACGTCGATCCCGCGGTCGACAACGACTTCTACCCCCAGGGCCTCGACTGGACGCACAGCAACAGCCTCAAGCTGGAAAACGGCCACTACGCCCTGTCCGTCCGCAAGGAGAACGCGTTCGTCAACGTCGAGCGCGCCACGGGCGACACGATCTGGCAGATCGGCGGCGTCGGCAGCGAGTGGACGCAGACCGAGGGGCGCACCTTCGTGGGGCAGCACTCGCCCGAGCTCGTGGGGGAAGACTCGTTCCTGCTCTTCGACAACGGCGACGTCGACATCCGCGGCGCCTACTCCGAGGCGGTCGAGTACAGCATGGATCTGGAGGCGAAGACCTACACGCCCACGTGGTCCTACGACTATGGCCAGGAGATCTCGTCCTACCTCCTCGGAGACGTCGAGCGGCTCGAGAACGGCAACACGCTGATCGCGTGGGGCAGCGGCGGCACGATCACCGAGGTCACGCCCACGGGCGAGATGGCCTTCCAGGTGAGCCTCGGCATCGGGTCGGCCATCGGGTTCACCCACCACATCGACGCGCTCGGCGGCGTCGCACCGTGAGCTTGCGGATGACTCAGCGGATCATGAAGCTCCTCCTGTTGGCCGGCACGATGGTCGGGTGCACCGACAAGGGCGCGGACGACACGGGCACCGCCCCGTTCGACGGCCGGTTCGGGTTCACCGACGCGAACAACTACAGCTACACGAGCGCACTCAACGTCCAGGCGCAGGAGGTCCAGCTCCGCAACGAGGTGACCTTCGACTGGTCTGGCCTGACGACGGATCTGCTCGGCCACGCGATCGACCCCGTCACCGACGTCGACCTGGTGTGGGTGGTGCAGTTCCCCACGCTCACGGAGGACCAGGTCGTCGCCGCGATCGTGACGGACACGCTGCTCCAGCAGGACGTGGGCCCCTACATCCAGTTCGACAACGATCCTGCCGACGTGACGAGCGCGTTGTTGTCCCAGTTCGTGTTCCCGCCGGACACGGCCATCGATCCCGTCGTCGACTTCACCGACGGCACCGGAACGTGGCTCGTGCGGGCCACCACCGGCGTCGCGGAGAACCGCATGCTCGGCTTCATGCGCCCGACGGACGACAGCACCAACCACACGTTCGTCCTCGGCGCCGACAGCGCCACGCTCGACTTCGCGGCGGATCTGCAGTCCCTCACGTCGTTTGCCTTGGACGAGGAGCAGCCCACCTACGTCGCCGACTGGTCGGGGCTCGAAACCCACGCCAACGGCGGCGAGATCGATCTCGTCGATCTCGACCAGCTCATGATCGCGCGGTACGACGGGCGCACCCTCGACGATCTGGAGGCCGACTTCATCGACATCGAGCTCATCGCCGACGAGCTGTACACCGCCGACGTGTACGAGGTCGCCGACTACCAGGCCGACCTCTCGATGGCCACCAACGCCGAGGGCGTCGCGTTCTCGGGCTTCGGCGCCGACTCGTTGTGGCTCGTGGCATTGCGCTGCACGACGGTGTGCGCGAACCCCGCGCCGCCGTTCCTCACGGTGGTGCAGGTGGGTGGCGCCGAATGAGCCTGCCCCCGGTCTGGCTGTCCCCCCCGGCGGTGCGCCTTCCCGAGATCGTGCGCACCAACGACGACGTGCTGAAGCTCGTCCACGCCGAGTTCCGCGGCCCCGAAGACGCGTGGGGCCCGGTGAACCGCCGCATCCGCTCGCTCCTGCGCGCCTGCGGCACGGATCGCCGCCATTGGGAGGCCAACCCCCTCCCTCTGGCCGGGCACGCCACCACGGCCGCGCGCGCCGCGCTCGAAGCGGCCGGCCTCACCGCCGACGATCTCGACATCGTCCTCTACGGCTCGCTCGCCCGCGAATACTTCGAGCCCTCCACCGCCTCCGAAGTGGCGTGGATGCTGGGCGCCGAGCGCGCCCTGGCTCTCGACGTGACCGCGGCCTGCGCTGGCAGCCTGCTCGCCGTCCAGGACTTCGTGGCACGCTCCGCCGTCGACGACGAGCTGCGCACCGGCCTGGTGTGCACCTCGTCGATGACCCCCCCGGGGTTCGTCCAGTACGGCATCCAGACCCCCGACGAGGTGGCGATGCTCGGCGCCGGCCTCACGCTCGGCAACGCGGCCACGGCCATCGTCGTCACGCGCACCCAGCCCGCGGGTGGCGGCGGGCGCATCCGCGGGATGCTCGCGGAGGGCATGTCCGCACACCACGAGCTCTGCCGCGCCGCCATCCACGGGCACTTCGTGAGCGACGGCCCCGCGATCTTCGCGCTCGCGCGCCACATCCCCGCGCACGTGCACCGCTTGTGCGCCCGCGTCGGCTGGGCCGTGAGCGATGTCGACCTGTTCGTGACCCACCAGCCCTCGAACAGCGTCCTGCGCGCGATCGCCGGGGCCCTGGAGGTCGATCCGGTCATCATGCCGGCCCTGCACAGCCTCTACGGCAACTGCGCCGAGAGCTCCGTGCCGCTGGCCCTGCGCCACGCGCTCGACAACGGCCGCATCCGCCCGGGCAGCAAGGTCATCATGACCGCGGCCGCGAGCGGGTTCGTGATGGCGAGCCTGGCGGTGGAGTGGGAGGGGTAGCCCCCTCCCGCAATCAGGAACCCGTCCGGCGATCCGCGGCCTGGAGGGGCAAGGCCTTCTGGTCCTCGGGCAAGGCCGCGTCGAACGCCGCGTAGACCATCGCGATCTTCTCGTCGAGGTTCTCGAGCGTCCAGTCGTCGGTGGGGATCGCGGGCAGGGCGCGCATTCCGAGCGTGGTCGGGCGGATCAGGAGCGAGTTCTTCTGCATCGCCCGGTGCGCGCCGCTCACGACCACCGGCACGATCGGCAGGCGCGTGGCGATGGCCATGTGCCCGAAGCCCTTCTTGAACGGGCGCAGGCGGCCGTCCTTCGCGCGGGTGCCCTCGGGCCAGATCCAGGTCCCGATGTTGTACTTCTTGAGGATGTCGCCGGTCTTCTTGAGCGACTCGATGGCGGAGGCGGTGTTGCTGCGATCGAGCAGGATGTGCCCGGAGATCGCGTACAGTTGGCCAAAGAAGGGGTAGTACACCACCTGCTTCTTCGCGACGCCCACCGTGCCGATCGGCGCGAGCCAGATGCCGATGAAGATGTCGAGCATCGACGTGTGGTTCGAGATGTAGATGGCCGGATGGGTGGTGCGCACCTGCTCGGTGATGCCATCCGGCACGGTCGCACCGGCCAGCCACAGGCACACGCGCCCGGTGATGTGCCCGAACACGTTGCAGGTCTTGATGCGCAGGCTGCGGCTCGGCAGGAAAAGCAGCACGAGGGCCGCGAACACGGCCACCGAGACGGCCATGAACGCGGCCCCCACGGTGAGGCGCAAAATACTGGAGAGGCGGGAGAGCGGCATCGTAGGCTGACCGTAGGTCTTGCAACCGTAGTCTTCCGCTGTCACGGCGAGGTCACCGCGGACGCGACGACCTCACCAGATCGGGCAAGAGCCGCCTACTTCTTCTTCTTCGCCTCTTCCTTCTTCTTCTTCTCGTCGGCCTTGAGCACGTCTTTGAGGCCGTGCTTGGTGGCGTAGTCGAGCTTCGCCTGCTTCCAGTCGAAGACCTCGTACTTCAGGCCGGCCTTGTCGAAGAGCGGCTTGATGTTGTCGACCGGGCCGACAACCGAGACGATCTCGTGGCCGACGCAGCGTTCCATCAGGGGCTTGATCTGGTCGATCGTGACGTTCGCGAGCTGCTTCGGGTAGGTCTTGAAGAAGTCCGTGCCCCAGCCCATGTCGAACGTGCCGGCGATGCGGCCCATCATCTGCGCGGTCGACTGGTGCCCGGCCACGTAGCCCTGGGCGCGGTTGTACTTCACGACCGCGAGGGTCTTGGGCGAGATGTTGCCCGCCTTGGCCTTCTCACCGAGCTCGAGGAACACCTTGGTCGCGAGGGGCGCCGCGTCGTTCTGCACGAGGCTCGCCATGTTCAGGAACGCGACCCCACCACGCAGGTAGGAGGCCCCGGCGTAGGCGCCGTAGGAGGAGCCGGTCTGCTCGCGGAGGGCGAGCCAGGTGTCCTCCGAGAGGGCGTCCCCGAGGATCTGGGCGGCGGCGACGTTCTTGTCGTCCACCACGCCGAGCTGGCAGGTGTAGGACACGTTGGTCTGGGTCGAGTTGTCCTTGTTGAACAACAGGATCTGGCGGGCCGGCGGCTCGGTGGCGGCCGGGTAGGACGTGCGGAGGGTCTTGCCGTCGGTCGGGGGCTTGCCCCAGCCTTCCCAGGCGCCGAAGTAGGTCTCGGCGGCGCGGGTCGCCTCTTCCTGCGTCGCGTTGCCGACGATGAAGAGCGTGGCGTTCTGCGGGCGGAGGATGTGGGTGTACATCTCCTGGGAGACCGACGTGGTCCACGTGTTCATCGCGTCGTAGTCGCCGTGGTTGAACCACCGCGAGTACGGGTGGTTCGGGAGCACCCGCTCCTGCGCCGTGCGGGTGGCCCACTCCTCGGGGTCCTTCATCCAGGAGAGGATGGCGCCCTTGCGGTCCTTGACCCAGTCCATCCGGCCGTCGGTGTAGGGCTTCAGGTTGTCCAGGCGGTCGCGGATCACGAAGAGCGCGTCTTCGAGGTTGCCGGCGGAGGCCGCGATCTCGAAATCGGTGGTGAGGGCCTCGACCGAGAAGCTGTCGAAGCCGACGATCCGGAGCGCGTCGACCACGCTCTCGTTCCGCCACATGCTCGAGGCGAAGCTCGCCGCGCCGTCATCCGTGCTGTCCTGGCCGCCGCCGAAGGAGAGGCGGACCTGCACGAGGGGCGCGTTGGAGTGCGCCATGGAGACGAGCTTCACGCCGCTCTTGAGCGTGGTCTCCTTGAGCTTCGTCACGTCCGGGGGGATGACCGCGCTCTCGATGAAGGCGGGGGTCAGCTGCGCCTCCGTCATCATCGAGTCGAGCACGTCCTCACGACGGGCGCCGCGGTACTGCGCGTCCGCCGTGTCCATCGCGAGGTCGCCTTCCTCGTAGGGGAGCATCAGCACCGCGGCCGCACGGTTGCGGTTGAGGTACTTCTCGGCGAGCTTGCGGGACTGGTCGGCGGAGATCTTGTTGATCCACTCGAACTGGCGCGAATAGTAGAGGGGGTCCCCCGTGTAGTGCACGAAGTTCGCCGTGTCGGCGGCGCGGCCGCTGCCGATGGAGGACACGTTGTCGACGCCCTGGAAGACGGCGGCGAGCTGCTGGGTCTTCGAGTACGAGAACAGGTACTCCTGGAAGGCGCGGTAGTACTCGTCCGCGCTCCACACCCGGTACAGGCCGTCGAGCGCCTTCTCGGCGAGGCGCGCCGCGTCCTTCTCGTCGCCGATCTCGACGAAGCACCAGGCCATCGACGCTTCCTTCGCCGGCTGGACGAAGCAGCCGAGGTCCACGACGGCCGAGTGGTCCTGCTTGTAGTCCCAGCTCGGGTGCATCTCCTGGCGGATGGCGATCTGCAGCTGGATGGCGGCCATCTGCATCATCGGCTCGTAGTCGCGGTAGGCGCCGGGCAGCGTCCATCCGAGGACGAGCGTGGGCTTCTCGACCGCGCCGTGCTCGGTGGTGAGGCCCGCGATGTCGCCCTTGACCAGCAGCGGTGCGGGGGGCGGCGGCGGCTCGGCCGAGACCTTGGAGACGCGCACCTTCGGCTCGACGAGCTTGATCTCGTCGGTCGGGTGGGCGGGATCGGTCAGCTGGTCGAGCGCGAACTCGTCGAGGAACTTGCTGGTGTCTTCCAGCTTGAAGTCACCGACCACGACGATCGTGGTGTTCGCCGGGGTGTAGTTCTCCTGGAAGAACTTCTTGATGTCGGGGAGCGTGATCGCGTTGAGCGAGTCGTTGTTGCCGATGCCGGCGTAGGCCGCGCGGCCATACACGTGGTTGGCCGGGAACAACTTGACCATCATGTACCCGAACGCCGCGCCGGCCGCGTTCTCGTAGCGCATGCGGAGCTCGTTGCGGACGACCTCGCGCTCGGTCAGGAGCACCTCGTTCTCGATGCCCTCCCACGCGCTCTTCATGCGGAGCGACTCGAGGCGGAGCAACGGGATGATCTTGTCGACCGGCGCGACCGTCATGTAGTTGGTCCAGTCGTCGGCCGTGGAGGCGTTGAGGTTGCCTCCCATCTCGCGCAACAGGTCCCACACCTTGGGGAGCTGCTTGCCTTCGGCGTCCTTCTGCTTCGAGCGGAACCACATGTGCTCCGCGACGTGCGCGATGCCCTCGAGCCCCTCGGGGTCGGACGTGCTCCCGCGGTCGATGACCGAGGTGATCGACACGATGGGCTGGCTGTGATCTTCCTGGAAGATGATGCGGAGGCCGGAAGGGAAGTTGAAGTCCCGCATCTTCACGTCGTACTGCTTGTACTTGACCTCCATCTTCGCGCGCGGCGGGCTGTCGGCCGAGGCCACGAAAGGAAGGACGGCGAGCATCAGCAGAAGGGGAATGCGGCGCATGGGACTCCGAGGCCGTGGGCATACCCGAGCGACGGGCACACGAGGGCGCCCCAGTGTAGCTCAATCACCGGGACCGGTCGATTGACGTTCGGCGCGCACGTTTGCTTCCTTTGCGGCCTCATGGCACATTGGGCGGATGCGGAAGACCCTGCTCCTGGGACTCGCCCTCGTCGCCGTCGCCGGCTCGAGCGCCTTCGCGTACTGGTCCCTCCTGGCCGAGCCGGAGCCCGTCGTGGTCCCCGTCGAGCAGAAGTACGAGGACATCCAGCGCGGCGAGTACGAGAAGTGGATGCAGGATCTCGGCTACACCGAGTGACGTGCCGTCCCTTCCCTTCAATCTCCTCTTCCTAGCCTGCCTCGCCGCGCTCCTCGGGGCGCGGTTCGGGCTCGAGCCGTTCGCCCAGGGCGCGGCGGCCGCCGTCGCGGCGTCGAGCGCGCCCGACGCGGTCATGGCGCTCCCCCCGAAGCCCGACGGCGCCGAGCGCCCCCCCTCGGAGGACGGCACGGGCGCCGGCGCCGCGCTCCTCACGCTCGAAGCCTGCCAGGCCATGATCGAGGACGTGCGGGACGTGTGCCTGCAGGCGCTCGCCCGACAGTCCGCCGCGCGTGACCCCGCCGGGGCGCTCCAGGTGTGCGAACGTATCGGGGACAGCGAGCTGCGCCTGGAGTGTGAGGCCGACGTCGCCGAGTCGGTGTCCCCCATCGACCGCGACGCCGCCGATCGGATCTGCGCCGCCATCCCCGTCGTGAAGTGGCGCGGCCAGTGCTACTTCGGCATGGGCCTCGCCCTCGCCGAGATCGATCCCGAGTACGCCCTGGCCCGCTGCGAGAAGGCGGAGGCCTTCCGGGACTTCTGCCGGCACGACGTCGTGGGCGAGGTCGCGCTCGAGGGCCTCGAGCCGGCGGTGGCGTTCTGTGCGAAGGAGGAGGGTGATCCCCTCACCCGCAAGACCTGCTGGCACGGGATCGGCAAGTACGTCGCCCGGCGCGACTTCGCCGAGGCCGCCTCCGCGTGCGATCGCTCCACCGAGGCGTGGCGCAGCAACTGCTTCCACGGGGTCGGCTGGGGCGCCGCCGAACGTGATCCCGACGCGACGCTCGCCGCCTGCTCCAAGCTGCCCGCCCACGCGGACAGCTGCCGACAAGGCGTGGCCCACCAGCTCAAGCGCTTCGATCCCGCCCGCGGAATCGCCCTCTGCGAGAGCATCGGGACCGCCTCCATCCGTGACCGCTGCCTCACGTTCCTCAAGAGATGATCCCATGCTGACCTACCTGCTCACCGCCTTCTCCGGCCCCGCCGCGTTCTTCATGTACGCGCTGCTCGTCGTGATGGCGTTCGCGATCGCGGTCGTGATCGAACGCAGTGTGACGCTCCTCCGCTACCGCTGCGATCCCGAGCCGGTCATCGCGATGGTCGACGCCGCGGTGCGCGGCGGAAAGACCGCCACGGTCGTCCTCGGGAACACGCCGATGGAGGCGGTGGTGCGCGCCGGCCTCGCCTACCACGACCCCGACCTCGCCTGGGAGGCCATGGCCGCCGCCTCGGTCGACGCCGAGCTCAAGGTCCGCCGTCGCATCGCCTACCTCTCCACGGTGGCCTCCATCGCCACGATGGTGGGCCTCTTCGGCACCGTCTACGGGCTCATCCTCGCGTTCGGCGCCCTCGGGGACGTCGCCGCCGCCGAGCGCGCCGCCCAGCTCTCCGAAGGCAGCTCCACCGCGATGGCGACCACCGCGTTCGGCCTGCTCGTCGCCATCCCGGCCCTCGCGGCGCACGCGCTCGCCGAGGCCAACGCCCGCGAGCTGCTCGGCAACATCGAGCGTGTCGCCACCCGCCTCATCCTCTCGCTGAAGGCGGCGCGCCAATCGTGAGGCGGCGGCTCTTCAACGGAGGCCCCACGCCGGAGGCGGACGTGCGCCCCACCCTGCTCGGGGTGGTGACGCTCATGTTCCTGCTCCTGTTCTTCCTGCTCACGACCTCGTCGGGCGTGCGCCTCGGCGTGCTCGACCTGCGCCTGGGCTCGCCGTCGGACCTCGCGCCGCTTCCCCACGCCGGCCTCGTGAAGGACGTGGCGATCACGCTGCGCGAGCAGGGCCTGACCCTCACCTACACGGTCCAGTCCACCGACATCTCGTCATCGTCCACGTCGGTCGAGAAGCGCACCCGCGAGCTGCCGGCGCGGGTGCTCCCCGGGGTGGGCGCGCGCCCGGACCTCGCGGGGCTGCTCGCCGCGCTGCAGGAGGTGCACGACATCGACCCGTCGCAGGAGCGCGCCCGTTTCGAGCCCGACGACACGGCCACCGCCGAGACCGTCATCGCCGTGATGGACGTGATCCACGGCCCGACCGACACGCCCCTGTTCCCCAAGATCGCGCTCTCCGGGAGCACCGGATGAGGCGCCGCCTCTTCAAGCCGCCCACCACCGCGCTGTCGGACGGCCTCGACGTGGGCGCCCTCGCGCCGCTCGTCGACATGATGACGCTGCTGCTGGTGTTCCTGCTGCGCTCCTACTCCACCGAGTCGGCGCCCATGCCGCCCGAACGTGGCTTCGAGCTCGCTGGCACCGTGTCGGAGGCCGCGCGCGAGGGCGGCTCCGTGGTCGTGCTCGTGTCGGAGGAGGCGATCTACATCGAGGGTCGCCGCGTCATCGCCGTCGGCTACCTCCCGCCCGAGCTGCTCGTCCGCGAGATCTACGACCCCCTGCTCCTGATGCGGGGCAAGAAGCGCATCGAGGTGCACGCCGACCGCAGCATCCCGTGGGGTGTGCTCAAGCGGGTGCTCCACACCGCGCGCACCGCCGGGTTCGAGGAGCTCTCGCTCGTCGCGGCCAACACGTCCAGCCTGTAGCGGCGCTGCCGCACCCCCTGCGAGCCGCCTGGGACGCGCGCGCCCCAGCCTCCGCCAGCGGCCGCGCGCGAACCAGCTACGCGGCTGATCGTCACCCGTGCGTGACACGGCACGAAGCTTGCTATCCTGGGAGCCGGAGGCCCCCATGCTGCTCACGTGGCTCATCGCGTGTTCCGACTACGAGCTCGAGAAGCACGAGCCCGAGCCGCGCATCCCGCAGCCGGACATCCTGGTCGAGCCCTCCCAGCTCGAGTGGGCCACGCTCGGGCTGAACTGCGCGGAGGACCAGCTGGTCACCGTGACCAACGTGGGCGTCGGCCCGCTCACCCTCGCCGGCACCTACGCCGAGGGGGACGCCGCGTGGTCCGCGGAGATGCGCACCGACACGCTCCAGCCCGACGAGAGCATCACGTTCTCCGTGCGTTTCTCGCCGACGACCCCCGGCGAGATCATGGGCGACGTGCTCGTGCACTCGGATGACCCGGACGAGCCCGAGGTCGTCGTGTCCGCGGAAGGGCGGGGCGCCGCCGAGGGCCTCACCTCGGATCGGTTCATCCAGGAGGCCGCGCCGGTCGACGTGTTGTGGGTCATCGACAACTCGGGCTCCATGGCCCAGGAGCAGGCGCGCGTGGCCGCCGCCATCACGTCCTTCTTCACGTGGTTCACCACGCTGAACCTCGACTACCACATGGGCGTCATCACCACCGACGTCGTGAATCCGATCTACTCGGGTCGGCTGGTCGGGACGCCCGCCTACATCGACGGTGCCACAGCGAACGCCGAGATCGAGCTCGCCGAGGCCATCGCGGTCGGCACCGAGGACATGGGAGACGAGTCCGGGCTCGCCGCGGTCGAGCTCGCGTTGTCGGAGCCGGTGATGTCCGTCGAGAACGCCGGCTTCATGCGCCCCGGCGCCAACCTCGCCATCATCTTCTTGTCCGACGAGCCCGAGTTCTCGGCGGCCGACTCCGCGCACTACATCGCGTTCCTCCAGACGCTGAAGCCCGATCCCACCGACATCCTCGTGTCCGCCATCGTCGGCGACCTGACGACCGGCTGCAGCAACGTGTGCGACGACTCGCCCCAGGACGCCCAGCCCGGCGACAAGTACCTCGACGTGGTCACCGCCTTCTCGGGCGTGTTCGGCAGCATCTGCACCTGCGACCTGGCCCCCACGCTCGACCAGATCGGCATGGAGACCACGCGCTACATCCGCAGCTTCACGCTGTCCGACGTGCCGACCGATCCCGAGAACATCGCGGTGTACGTCGACGGCGAGCCGAGCACCGACTGGACCTGGGTGCCCCCCACCAACGAGATCGTGTTCACGACGCCGCCGATCAACGGAACCGAGGTGATCGTCCGGTACCCCACCGCGTTGGTCTGCGAGTAGACAGCCGCGTAGCCGGGCTCTGCCGAGAGACGTCGAAGTCCGACTCGGGCTCCGGTTCCGGTCAGGCAAGCTCCAGGGTGCTTATCTCAGTGGCGACCAAGACGACCGCCGGGGGGCGGTTCAACGGGGGGCCACGTCATGCTCGTCTTCTGGCTGCTCGGGTGCACCGACCAGGGCTTCACTCTCCTTTTGCCCGGTCCGCGCGACTCGGAGCCCGACATCCAGGTGAACCCGGGCGCGGTGGTGTTCGATCCGCTCGCGGTCGGGTGCGACAACCGGGCCCCGGTCACCATCACGAACGTGGGCGAGGGCCCGCTCGACGTGGAGGGGACGGGGATCGAGGTCGTGGACGAGACCTCGGGTGCCTTCTCGGTCGAGGTCCTCCGGGGCACGCTTCGCCCCGGTGACAGCGAGATCATCCAGCTCCAGTTCCAGCCCAGGCTCGTCGGAGACGCTGTCGCCGAGGTGGTCATCAACTCGGACGACCCCGACGAGCCGCGCCTCGTGCTGCCGATCGAGGGCGCGAGCTTCGATCCCACCTGGACCCTCGACGTGTTTCAGCAGGAGCCCGACAACATCGACGTGTTGTGGGTCATCGACAACTCGGGCTCCATGTACCAGGAGCGCGATCGAGTGATGAGCGAAATCGAGACCTTCTTCCAGTGGTTCATCGACCTCGATCTCGACTACCACATGGGCGTCGTCACCACCGACATCGTCAACCCGCTCTACATGGGCAACCTCGTCGGCACCCCCACCTTCGTCACGCCCGACACGCCCGATCCGCAGGGCACCCTCGCGCGCAACATCGACGTGGGCCATGTCGAGATGGGCGACGAGGCGGGGCTCGAGGCCGTACGGCTCGCGCTCACGGAGCCCGTGCTCTCGGGCCACAACGAGGGCTTCTACCGGGAGGACGCCCGGCTCGCCGTCATCTTCCTCTCGGACGAGCCCGACTTCTCCCCGTGGGAGGTGGCTACGTACGACGGGTTCCTGGAGGACCTGAAGGAGGAGCGGGACGACATCTTCGTCGCCGCAATCGTCGGGGATCGTGAGGATGGCTGCTCGAACCGGTGCGGTACCGAAGAGGCCAGCGCCGACGCGGGCGACCGGTACCTCGACCTCGCCGAGGCCTACGAGGGCTTCGAGGAGAGCATCTGCACGTGCGATCTCGCGCCCGCGATGGAGCGCATCGGGTTCGAGAGCACGTTCTACGTGCGCTCCTTCCTGTTGCGGGACACCCCCGGCATCCCGTCCATGATCAAGGTCTGGGTCGACGGCATCCTGGCGGCCGGGTGGAGCTACGACCCCGGCATGAACGCCGTCCTCTTCGACAGCGCCCCGCCGCTCGGGGCGGAGGTCATCGTGCGCTACCCGGTGGACAACCCCTGCGAGTAGCCTCGCGCCTGCTTCCGCGGCGGCCCTGGTCACGCGGAGCGGGTCAGCCGAGGGCGCTGGCGAGCCGCTCGAGCGCGGCGTGGAGCTGGGCCGGCGAGACCGCCCCCACGCTCATGCGGAACCAGCCGCTGTCGCCCGCGAGATCGAAGGCCTGGAACGGAACGACGGCGACGCCCGCGCGGTGCAGCAGGAAGCGCCGGATGTCCTCGTTGGTGGTCATCGGGGCGCCGTCGAGCCCGGCGCGGCCGAACAACATGTCGAAGCACACCGAGAGGTAGATCGCGCCCTGCGGGACGAGGTGCTGCACGCCGAGCTTGGTGAGCCCGTCGTCGAGGATGCCGAGGCGCTCGGCGAGGGCCGCGCGGAAAGAATCGCCGAAGCGGGCCATCGCCGCGTCGTCGTCGAGGAGGGCCGCGGTGCCGACCTGCTCGGGCTTGGGAGCCCAGGCGCCGACATGCCCGATGAAGGCCTTCATGCGCTCGGCGAGGAACGGCGGGAGCACGGCCCAGCCCACCCGGAGGCCGGTGGCGGCGAAGGCCTTGGAGATCGCGTCGACGGTGACGACGTAGGGCGTCACCTCGGGGACGAGCGCGGCGGGGTGCGCGTGGGTGGCGCCGCCGAACGTGAGGCGCCAGTACACCTGGTCCCACATCCACATCAGGGGCTTCTCGCCGAGGGGCGCCCGGCGGGCGTTCTCCGCGACGATGGCGCGGGCGAGGGCGGCGAGCCGCTCGGGCGGGATGACCGTGCCCGTGGGGTTCAGCGGCGAGTTGAGCGTGAACAGGCGCGCGGTGCGGATGTGCGGCGCGAGCAGCTCGACGGTGGGGAAGAAGTCGTCCTCCGCGCGCGTGACGAGCGGGACCGCGTTCGCCTCGGTCAGCTGGCCGTAGTAGCCGTTGTTCCAGCTCGGAACCGCGAAGATCAGCGTGTCGCCGGGCTCGAGGAACAGGCGGTAGGTCGCGTACATGACGGGACGCGCGCCGCTCGCCACCACGACCCAGTCGGGCGAGACTTCGAGGCCGAGCTCGCGGCGGTACCAGCCGCACACGGCCTTGCGCAGCTCGGGGATGCCCTCGGACGGGGGGTAGTTCGTCTGGTAATTGTCCATGGCCGCGACCGTGGCGTCCCGCAGCTCCTGGGGCACCGGGAACTGCTTGGGGTCGAAGTCGCCGACGGTGAGGTTGCAGATGGGCAACCCGGACGCGGCGAGGGCCCGCACCTCGGCGGCGATGCCGAGGATGAGGGAGCCCTGCATCTCGCGGGCGACCTTGGTCAGGGCGCTGGCGCCGAAGGCGACCTCGTCGGAGGAGAGGTGGTGGCTCAGGTTGATCATGGGCGCCCTGATAACCCCTCACCGCGACCACATCGTAGGGGGGCGGACGGTCGGCGATGAGAACCGCAGCAGGGGCCCCCGGCGGTCCCCCCCAAGGGGCCCCACCGCCGGACCCTGCCGCACATCGCCGACCCTCCGCCCCGCGTGCAGTTGTCGCGGGGCGGGGATCAGGAGGCCCTGGTCAACCCGGCCAACCTCTCCTCCATGGCCGGAGGGCCCCACCGCGGGACCCGGGCCGCACACGGCCGGCCGCCCGGAGCCCGTCGTGGCGTTCGGTGTCGGCCCGCGGGGTGGCGGTCGGGCGCCCTGGTCAACCCGGCCAACCTCTCCTCCAACCAGGGGAAAAGAAGAAGGAAGAATTGGCCTAAATCTCCACCCGCCACACCCGCTCTCGGCCGCCGATCCAGAGGGCGCCGGGGGTGGCGGTGAGGCTCCAGGGGCGTTCGAGGGGGAGGTCGAGGGGCTTGAGGGCGCCGGCGGTGAGGACGTGGAGGCGGCCTTCGGCGAGGGCCCAGAGGCGGCCTTCGGGGTCGACGGTGAGGGCGGTGGGCTCGGGGCCGGCGGCGGACCAGGAGGCGCCGTCGAAGCGGTGGAGGGTGCCGAGGGCCGCGGCCCACAAGGAGCCTTCGGCCCAGGCGAGGTGGCGGATGGGGCGCGGCTTTGCGTCGGCGAAGGTGCGGATGGGGCCGCCGCCGTCGATGACGTGGAGCTCGCCGTCGCGAGTTCCGGCGTACACGACGCCCGAGGGATCGGCCGCCAGCGCGAGGGTGTCGGGGGGGCCGACGCCGCCTTCGAAGCGGGTGCGGTAGCCGGCGTACAGGCGGTCGCCGGGGGAGAGGAGCACGTTCAGGTCGTCGAAACCGTCTTCCTCGTCGGGGCCGTGCCGGCGGGAGGTCACCTTGGCGCCGAAGTCCCACACGTAGAGCGTCTGCGTGGTCGCGACGTAGAGGTGGCCGTGGTTCACCGCCATCGACTCGACGCGGCGGGCCTCGCGGCGGGAGCCGAGGGGCCACGGGAAAGGCGTGAAGGTGCCGTTCTTCCAGAGGGTGAGGCCGTAGTCGGAGCCCAGCGCCACGCCGCCGCCGGGGAGCGCCAGGACGCAGCGTACGGTGGCGACGTCGGTGTCGCCGATCTCGGTGGTGGACCACGAGGAGACGGCGCCGATGCGCGCGCTGCGTGGGGGCCGGAACTGCCAGCGGAGCCAGGTGCGGCGCGGATCGTCGACCGGCACGGCGCGGGCGCAGGGGCCCGGGGGGCGGCCCGCGAAGAGGCCCGCGAGGGCGGGATCGGGGGTGTCGTTGCCGAGGTCGGCGGCGAGCAGCACGGCGTCCGCCGCGTCGGCCGTGAGCGGGACGCCGGTGGTGCCCGCGACGGGCTCGCCGTCCACGAGGGCCGCGCGCACGTGGAAGGGGTCAGGGTTGCCGAGCCGGGCGGCGATCCGCGCCCGCGCGAGCCCGAGGGCGGTCTCGTCGAGCGCTTCGAGCACCCGATCGACCGGTCCGGAGGGGACCGCGAACCGCGTGGTCAGGCGCGTGGCGCCGACCGCCACCTGTCCGTTCACGCGCCGCCGCCCGAGTCCGCGGCGGTGTCGGTGTCCTCGGTGTCGGTGTCCTCGGTGTCGGTGTCCTCGGGGGGCACGTAGCCCTCGGGGTAGGCGTGCAGCGGGAGGATGAGCGCCGCGGCGTCGGGATCGCTCGTGCGCAGGCGGAGCTCGCCGTAGGAGGGCGCGTCCACGGTGAGGTCGGCGACCACCGAGTAGCTTTCGCTCTGCCCGGGAGCCATCTCGAGGTTCTCGAGCTCATTGAAGAAGAACACGTCGTCCGTGTCGGCCACGATGCGCATCTCGTAGATCTGCAGGTTCGCGTCGCCCACGCTCTCGACGGTGAACTGCGCGCTCTGGGAGAACCCGAGCACGATGTGCTCGATGACGAGTTCGGTGACGCTGAGCGTCATCCGCCCGGTGCCGTTCACGATGTCGTTGTCGTTGTTGCCGTTCGTGAGCCCCGTGTCCTGGGGGCCGCAGCCGACCAGGAACGTGAGCGCGAGGATGGACATGCGGCCTCCAGCGGGATCGATCGGAGCAGTAGCGAGCGGAGCAGTATCGAGCCGAGCAGTGTAGATGATCGCGGGAGCGTGCGCATGCCGACCGGAGAGCCGGGCCGAGAACGCCTCCCCGCGTGGGTGCGGGTGCGGGTCGAGGTGCCCCGCGGCAGCTTCGTGAAGCGCGGCGGCGACGGAGTCGAATTCGTCTCTCCGTTGCCCTGCCCCTTCAACTACGGCTCCGTGCCCGACACCCTCGCGCCGGACGGGGATCCGCTCGACGCCCTCGTCCTCGGGGCGCGCCTCGCCCTCGGCGCCGAAGTGGACGTGCCCGTGCACGCGGTGGTCCGCTTTCGCGACGACGGCGCCGTCGACGACAAGCTCGTTTGTGGCGCGCTCCCCACCGACGCCCAGCTGCGCGCCGTGGCGCGGTTCTTCCGCGCCTACGCGGTGGCGCGGCGCTGGATGAACCGCGCCCGCGGCCGCCACGGCGACACCCGGTTCCTCGGCGTCGAGCGCCTCCCCGACGCCGGCTCGACCGGGCCGGGCGGCCCCGATGGCGCGCACATCCGCGCCCACAACAGGTAGGATCGCGCGTTCCTCCAGGTCTCCCATGCTCGCGCTCCTCCTCGCCCTCTTCGGCTGCACCGGGCCGTCGGCCGACGACACGACCGCGGACACCGGGATCCCGGGCACCGAAGACAGCGACGACACCGACGACACCGACACCGATCCCAAGGTCGACACCGGGTTCGCGCTGGTCTACGCCGAGGGCGAGGCCGAGCTCTCCGCCGAGGCGTGGGCGGGCGAGGAGGCCTACGTCGCCACCTCGACGGACGGCGCCGTCGAACACTGCCGCATCGTCAACGTGGTGGAGGGCGGCCCCTCGGCGGAGCTCTGCCCCGGGTGCAGCTTCGCGTTCGACGTGGTGCTCGGCGCGGGCGCGGCGACCGGGGATGGCTGCGCGAACATGCGGCTCACCGCGGACATGTTCGAGGGCGACGACTGGACCTACGCGTTCGCGCCCACCTACGCCTACGGCGGGAGCGGCTACACCTACGACGACGTGCTGCTCCTCGGCTACGAGTACGACGGCGCCTTCGTCTGGACCCCCTGGGCGTTCGCCGAGCTGCACGACCGGTCGACCAGCATCCTCTACGAGTCGATGTTCGCCGATCGGGCGTACTATTACGCCCGCTGAGGCGCCGTCGTCCGCGCCCGCGCCGCGAGACGCCGCGATGAAAGCGCGCGGCGCTCGCGACCCCGATACGAGGGCCGCGGTGTCCGACCGCCTCGCCGACCGCCTCCACACCCTGCTCCGCGCCCCCGCCACCTGGGTGGCGCTCGCGCTCGCCGTGCTCGTGGCGTGGGTGCACGCGCCGCTGTTCGCCAGCGGCGGCATCCTCGGGGCGCCCGGCACCGACGTCATCCGCGCCGCCTGGGGCCTCGACCACCAGGCACGCGCGCTCCCCGGCCTCCCCTTCTGGACCGATCGGGTGGGCTTCCCCGAGGGCGTGAAGATCATCGTGCTCCCGATGATCTCGAGCCTGCTCGGCGCGCCGCTCCACGCGCTCCTCGGCCCCATCACCGGCTACGACGCCTGGGTGCTCGCGCTGGTGTGGGCGTCCGGGTTCGCCACGGCCATGCTCGTGCGGACAGTGAGCGGCTCCGCGGCGGCCGGGCTCCTGGCGGGCGCTACGATCGTGGTCCAGCCGATGCTGCTGCTCGCGATCACCGACGGCACGCCCGAGTACGTCGCGCTCTGGCCGCTGCCGACGGCGCTGCTCGCCACGTGGGCGGCGGCGCGGCCGGGGATCGCGGGCCCGACCTCGCTCCGGATGCCCATCGCCGCGGGCCTCCTCTGGGGCGTCGTCGCGCTCGACAGCCCCTACCACGCCGTGTTCGGCCTCCCCTTCCTGCCGATCGTGGCGTGGGGCATGTCCCGTCGGAACCTGCTCGTGTTCGCCATCGCCGGTCTCGTCGGCGGCGCCTTGCTCGTGGCGGCGTACGTCGGGCTCCCGGTCGGCGATGTCGAGGACCAGCGCCGCGGCACCAACGCGGTGCAGGCGGCGGTCTGGTACCAATGGGAGACCGGCACCACCAACAAGCCGTGGGACTACACCCTCGCGCCAGGCTTCGTGCCGCTCGCCACGGTGGCGGGCGCCCTCGCGCTCGCGATGCTCCGGCCCCTACGCGCGCTCCCCTGGGTGCTCGTCGCCGTGCTCTGCTTCGTGGTCGCGATGGGCGCGAGCGAGGAGAACGCCTCCTGGCTCGGCCGCACCTACGGCGCCACGGCGGGCAAGGTCGGAAATGCCGTCGCCGCCCTGAACGAGGCCCTGCCCGTGCCCGTGGTGCGCTTCCCCCGCCGCTGGCTCGTGCCGGGCGCCCTTGCGCTCGCGACGGCCGCGGGCATCGGCCTCTCCCGCCTGCCCCGCGGCTGGCCGCGCGTCGCGGTCGCGATCCCGTTGGCCGTCTCGGTCGTCGTCCACACCCTCGCGCTCACGGGCTACCGCGCCGCCTTGCCCGTCTTCCCCGCCCCGACGGCCGCCTTCGCCGACTTCATCCTCACCCACGAGGCCGACGGCGCCGTGCTCGCGCTCCCCACCATCCGCGGGTCGAGCACCATCGCGACCCGACGCGAAGACATCCCCATCTGGGCCGGGCTCGACCCCGCCATCCGCTCGGCCGACCAGCTCTGGATCCAGCTCGCCACCGGCCGCGCCACCGTCTACGTGCCCGAGGGCATGCGCACCATGGAGCGCCGCACGGCCCGCGAGCAGGAGACACAGAAGCTCCTCCGCGACCTCGACGACCTCACCATCCCCCAGACGCAGGGGCGCCCCATCCCGCCGTCCGCCACGCAGGAGCCGCCGCGCCGCGCCGCCGCTGCCAGGCGTCTCGTGCAACGCGGCTTGAGCTTCGTCGCGATCGACGAGGTGCTCTACGGCCCCGAGGGCATCGCGCTCGCCCGCCTCGCCTTCACCGGCCACATCGTCGAGGACCGCCACTTCGACGACGGCACCGGCGTGACCGTTTGGGTGGTCGAGTAGGGCGTCTGGGCGCGACCCCGGCGGCCGGGGTCAGGCTCCTGCGGGCTCGGCCGTTGGCCTCGGTCGCCCCGCCCCGAGCGGCGGGGCGGACCGGCCGGCGCGGCGCCGTCCGCCCTCCGGATCCTTCGCGCGGGCGGGGGTGGCTTGCGACGAGCCGCGCGCTCCCTTACACGCCTCCCGTGTTCGTACCGACCCTCCTGATCCTCCTGTCGGGGTGCGCGCCCGAGCCCGTGGCGGCCTGCGTCCTCACCGAGGCAGACGCGACCGAGTCGTGCCCGGTCGCGACGTGCTCGATCGGATGCGCGAGCGTCGAGGAGGGGCTGCGGTGCTGCCGGCAGACGTACGGCTACGGCCTCGACGGGGACGCCCTCCCCGTGCTGGACGACACCTGCGAGGCCGGCCCCGCCTGCGATCCCAACCTCTACCTCACGCACGCGGCGGCGATGTGCGCGGCCCAGGTGCACGGGCTCCCCACGGGGGTCGAGCGCTGCGACGCGGGCTTCGAGCACGGCGCCAGCTCTGGATACACGTGGCGCGCGCTGTCGATCACCGCCGACGGATGTGTGGACGGGGGCGAGACCGCCGACAAGGACGGCGTCTGGCTGTCGATGGACGCCACCACCGGCCTCGGCGTGGACTACGGCGGGATGGTCCTTTCGGTGGTGTGTCTGTGACGCTGCGCAGGACACCCAGCGGGCCGAACTCGGGGGATGGCCGAACATCCCGTCCGTTCGGCGCGCCCAGCGCGCCGAACTCGGGGGATGGCCGCACATCCCGTCCGTTCGGCGCGTCCAGCGCGCCGAACTCGGGGGATGGCCGAACATCCCGTCCGTTCGGCGCGCCCAGCGCGCCGAACTCGGGGGATGGCCGCACATCCCGTCCGTTCGGCGCGTCCAGCGCGCCGAACTCGGG
>JAZKFH010000007.1:44059-87115 GCA_040386535.1 Myxococcota bacterium
CGGGGGATGGCCGCACATCCCGTCCGTTCGGCGCGTCCAGCGCGCCGAACTCGGGCGCGTCTGCCGACCGCCCGTCCCCAGGGCCCGCCTTCAACGACGAACGATCACGCGACCTTCGACAGATCGAAGCTACGCCGGAGCCTTCGTGCACCCCCGCGTGAGGCCGCTGGAGGGCGGCCGCGCGCGGCTCGGCGCGCGCGGCCGGTCCCGGGTGCGTCGCGCTCTGGCGACGCACCCGGACGGAGGGGCTCCGCCCCGACCCCGCAAGAGGCCGACCGCCCGCTCGGGGGCGGTCACGCCCCACGACGGCCGCCCCCGCTCACCAACGCGCGATCAGCCGACCTTCGGCGCGTCGAAGTTGCGGCGGTTCATCCACTCCTGGAACCCGTCGCCCATGCCGGTGCCGGCCCAGTTCTTGGAGATGCGGGCCACGAACATGCGGTCCTTGCCGCTGTCGAGGTGCGGCTTCAACAGGTCGCGGATCTGCGAGGCGTTGAAGCGGCTCTCCACGATCCACTGCCCGCGCACGCGGTTGGACCAGTTGCCGAGCGCCTTCATGGCGCGCTCGAGGTCACCGTATTGATCGGCGGGGCGGCCGTTGAGCTCGAGGAGGACGAGGAACATCATGGGGGAGAATCTCCGGGGCGCACCTTATCCGGAGCGCACCGTGGGGGGAAGCACGCGCGCGCACAACCGCTCCGTGCGGGACGGCGCCACACGGGCACGCGGCGAGCCCCTGGGATACGCGACGCGCCGTGACCCGCAAGATCGCCGTCGCCGGCGCCATCTGGACCGTGGCGCTCCTGGCATCGCGGCTGATGGGCCTCGTGCGCGACGCCGCGCTCGGCAGCATGCTTGGGGTCGGGCCCGATGCGGACGCCTACGCAGCGGCCTTTCGCGTCCCCGACCTCGTGTCCCTCGTCATCTCGGGCGGCGCGCTCTCCATCGTGTTCATCCCGATGTTCACGAACTTCCTCGCGAAGGGGGAGGACGAGCGCGCGTGGCGGGCGTTCAGCCTCGTCGCCAACTTCATCCTCGTCTTGTCGGCGATCGTCGTCCCGCTGATGTGGTGGTTCGCGCCCGAGCTCGTGGCGCGGGCGGTCCCCGGGTTCGACGCCGAGCGCCAGGCGCTGGTCGTCCACCTCTCCCGCATCGTGCTGCCCGCGCAGATCTTCCACCTCTTGTCCGGCCTGCTCTCCGCGGCCCTGCTCTCCCGCGACAAGCACGCCATCCCCGCGATCGCGCCGCTGGTCTACAACGGCACGATCATCGCCGGCGGCCTCGTCACGGGCAGCGCCGAGGGGTTCGCGTGGGGGGTGCTCGTCGGCGCGTTCCTCGGGCCGTTCCTGCTCCCGCTGATCGCGGCTCTCCAGGGCGGGCTGCGTTGGCGCCTCGGGTTCTCGCTCCGCGACGTCGACTTCCGCACCTACATCGTGCGCGCCCTCCCGATCATGCTGGCGTTCACGATCACCGGGTTCGACGACTACGCGTGGACCTGGTTCGGCTCGGAGCTGCCCGAGGGCGCCGTCTCCACGCTCCAATATGCCAAGCGCCTCACGATGGTGCCCATCGGTGTCTTCGGAGCCGCCGCCGGCTACGCCGCCTACCCGACGCTCGCGCGGCTCTGCGACGAGGGGAACACGTCCGAAGCGTGGCACACCATCGTGCGCGCCACGCGGCTGACGTTGTTCCTCGCCTTCGGCTCGCAGGTGGTGCTCACGGTGGCCGGGGCCGACCTGGGCGCCGCGGTCTTCGGCACGGCCCGCATCACGCCGGACCAACAGGAGGTCCTCGGGGCGTGCCTCGCGGCCTTCTCGCTCGGCCTCGCGGCCTGGAGCGCGCAGACGCTCCTCGCACGCGGCTTCTATGCCCGCGCCAAGACCTGGCTTCCCACGAGCCTCGGCTTCGCCGTGCTGGTCGCCGCCCTCCCCCTCTATTGGCTCGGCGCCCGCTTCTGGGGTGCGCCCGGCCTCGCCGTCGCGTCGAGCGTCGGCATGACCGTCTACGTGCTCCTGCTCTCGGCCATCCTCAAGCGCGAGATCGGCGGCGCGGGCCCCGGTCTCGGCGACTTCCTCCTCCGCGTCCTCCCCGCCGTCGGCGTCGGCATCGTGGTCGGCCTCGCGCTCCGGCCCTCGCTCGGCACGCCCGAATGGACGCGGCTCGACGCCCTGTTCCGCGTGGTCGTGCTCGGCGGCGTGGGCGGCGCCTCGTTCCTCGGCGCGGCGTGGGGGTTCGGCGTGGGCGAGGTGCGCGAGATAGGGGCGATGGTCCTGCGGAGATTGAGGCGATGAACATCCTGATCACGGGCGGCTCGCGCGGCATCGGCGCGGCCATCGCGCGCATCCTCGCGGCGCCGGGCAACCGCATCGTGCTGAATTACCTCCAGAACGAGGCCGCCGCTGCCCAGGTCGCGGCCGAGGTGACGGCGCTCGGCGCGGAGGCCGTGATTGTCCAGGGGGACGTGCGGAGCGAGCCCGATCTGAAGCGCCTCGCCGAGGCCGCCGGTCCGCTCGACGCGCTCGTGCACAACGCCGCGGTCGGCGTGATGAAGCCGTGGGACAAGATCCGCACCTCGCAGTGGGATCTCACCCTCGAGAGCTCGCTTCGGCCCTTCTGGTTGCTCACCAAGCTCGCTACGTTGAACGAGGGAGCGAGCGTGATCGGGATCACCAGCCTCGGAAGCCGCCAGTTCACCCCGGGCTACGCCGCCATCGGCGCGGCCAAAGCGGGCATGGAGGCCCTCACCCGCCAGCTCGGCGTCGAGCTCGCGCCGCGCGTGCGCGTCAACACCGTGTGCGGCGGCCTCGTGAAGACCGACGCCCTCCGCTACTTCCCCGAGGGCGAGCAGATGCTGGCCGCCGCCGAGAAGCTCACGCCCATGCGTCGCGTCGGCGAGCCCGACGATATCGCCCGCGTCGTCTCCCTCCTCCTCGACCCGCGCGCGGCGTGGATCACCGGCCAGGTGATCGTCGCGGACGGTGGCCTCTCGCTCGTCTAGATCCCCCCTCCCCGGTGAAGCCATGGCCCAAGACAGTTTCCGCTGGGAGATCGATCCCAACGCGATCGACGACTCGATCAAGCAGCTCCGCGAGCGGCTCAAGAAGCTGTTCGACCAGGGGCGCTACACCAAGGTGCGCTTCTCGTACAAGGGCAAGCCCATCCTCCCGGACGTGCCGCTCGCCGCGCTCGTGGCCGCCGAGGGGCTCTCGCTCGCGCTGGCCGGCCCGCTGCGGTTCCTGCTCGTCAACCTCGGCATGCGCTCGTTCATCGAGGTCGAGTTCATCCACGAGGCCACCGAGCGCGTGCGCGAGGGCCAGGACCTGTTCGCCGCCGGCGAGGTCGACTCCGCCGAGGCCAAGTACCGCGAAGCCCTCACCATGAAGCCCGACGACACCGCCGCGCTCTACCACCTCGGCATCCTGCTCCGCGTCACCGGCCGCCGCGAAGAGGCCATGGACGTGCTCGGCCGCGCCGCCGCCGACACCGATCACCCCGACGCCGCCAAGGCCGGCGAGGCGCTCGAGCGGATGAAGCGGGGCGGGAAGACGCTGTAGGCATCGGGATCGTAGGGCCGTCGCGCGCTTCGGGCGCCCCCACCCGCGCGGACGCGGGCGGGCGGGTGTCCTCCGGGGTCGGCGCCGAGCGCCTCCGTCGTCCCGCTGCGGGCGGGCCGACCGCGGCGGGCGGTCGACGCTGGCGTGCGCGGTGGAAGCGCCGCGTGGCCCGCCGCGCCCTACGGCCCCCCTGGCGCGGGGACACATGCTGGTTGGAGCACGGTCGGGCGTCGCCGCCGGTCCCTCACACCCCTACCAGGGCGAGCCCGTCTGCTTCGGGACCAGCATGACCATCCAGCTGTCACTGTGACCGGGGCGGCGGACCTGGAGCTCGACCGCCCTCCCGTCACGCTCGAAGCGTTGCCACCGAACCTCGTTCCACGGCGCCTCGTGCTCGCTTCGAGCGGCCGTGAACCCCATGCGCTCCAGCCACGCGACGTACGAGGTCCAGAGGCGGTCACGCTCCGCGACCGTGTTCACGGTGGCGTGTTCGGCCTCGATTCCGCAGCCGCGCACGCGCACCGTGGCGCCATCCGCGAACGGGGGCACGCCGGCGGCCACCGCGGGCGGGTCCGAGAGGCCGAGCGGGATGACGCAGGCCGTGGGGTCCGCGCCGTAGGCGAAGTGAACGACCAGTTGAACGGCGAGGAGGAGCATGGAACAAAGCTACTCCCATTCAACCGTGGGCGGCGCGGTTTCAGGCCTCGATCCTACGCCTACCCCCCGAACATCTTCTTCAGCCCCTCGAGCGGCCCCGTCACGTCCTGCGGCAGGTTGCCGCCCGGCGAGAGCTTGTCGATCACGTTCGGCAGCATGCCCGCGAGCCCGTCAGCCGCGGCGGGCGTCGCCAGCCCGGCCTTCTTCGCCACCATCTCGACGTTGGCGGCCCCCAACGCCTGGGTGACCTGCTCGCCGGTGATCGGCAGGTTCGCGCCCGTGCCCAGCCACGACTGCACCACGTTGCCGAGCCCCGCCTGCTCGAAGCGCTTCATCAGCCCCTGAACGCCGCCGATCTGCGGCGAGTTCACGAGGTCGAGCAGCCCCGCGAACAACTTCCCCTGGCCCGTCGCGCCCACCGCCGCTTCCTTGATCGTATCGAACACACCCATGCTTTCTCCGTGCTCGTCCTCGAGCGCCGCGCCAGCCGTGGTGCGGAGCGCTCAAGCTAGCGCCGGCCGCCCGACAAGGTCGGCTTTTCATTGTTTCCACCTTGGACATCCCGCGCAGCGGCTCCGCCCGGAGCGCGCCCGTGACCACTCGCGACATCCCTCGCCGCGTTCGTGCCTACGTTGTGTCCGCCCCGGTGGACCTCCCCATGTTCGCCTTCTCGCTCGCCTGCATCGCCGCCACCCTCTCGTTCGCGGCCGTCGTGGGCGCGCGCAACGGCGTGCGGTTCGCGGTGCCCGTGGCCGTGGCGCTCTCGCTCCAGGCGCTGCTCGCGATCGGCGCCTACCGGCTCGCCGGGCCCTTCGCGCCCGCGTTCTGGTACCTCCAGGCCACCGTTTACGCGATGGTGGTGGGGCTCGCGCGCGCACAGCCCATGCCGATCGGCTGGCGGTTGTTCGTGAGCTGGCCCGCGTCGTGGTTCGTGGTCAGCACGTTCCTGGCGGTGCCGTGGAGCGTCACCGGCGCCGACATCGGCGCGTGGGTGCCGTTCGTGATCGGCGCGCTGGGCGTGCTCTGGAGCCTCACCTCCCGCCGGGAAACCGTCACCATCGATCTGTCCGTCCCCACCCCGGAAGCGCTCGGGCGCCTGCCCGCGATGATCAAGCGCCGCCGCGGCCTCTCCAAGCCTGGGCACGCCGGGCTGCGCGTCGTGCAGATCTCCGACCCGCACCTCGGCGCCTTCATGAGCGAGGCGCGGCTCGCGCGTATCTGCCTGCGAGCGGTGGCCGCGCAGCCCGACCTCATCCTCCTCACGGGCGACTACCTCACGCGCGACACCCACGCCGACGGCGGCATGCTCGGCCGCGCGCTCGCCCCGCTGCGTGCGCATCCGCACGTGTACGCCTGCCGCGGCAACCACGATCTGGAGTGTCCCGACGCCGTCGCCGAGGGCCTCGCCGCCGCCGGTGTCCGCCTCCTCGTCGACGAGTCGACCACTGTCAACACGCGCGTCGGCAAGGTGCAGATCGTCGGGATGGATTTTCATTGGCGCGACCGCGCGCGCACCATGCGCGGCGTGCTCGTCGATCTCGTGCGGCCCCGCTCCGGGCCCGACGGCGAGGGCCTCCGCATCGTGCTCCTGCACGACCCCGGCGCCTTCAAGCACCTCCCCGACGACGCGGCGGATCTCGTCCTCTCCGGCCACACCCACGGCGGCCACGTAGGGCTCGTGTCCTTCGGCTTCGACTGGACCGCCGTGCGCGCGCTCGCCGGCCTCCCCGACCACGGCGCCTGGGGCCAGCGCCACAACCGCCTCTACGTGCACCGCGCGAACGGCCACTACGGCTTCCCGCTGCGCATCGGCGTCCCCGCCGAGGAGAGCGTGCTGGAGCTCGTGCGCGGCACCGCCAGCCGCGTGTAGGCTGCGGTCCTCGCCCGGACCGTCATGCTCCTGCTCGCCCTCCTCGCGTGCGCCCCCGATGTCACCTGCGCCGACGGCTCCACCCTCGGCGCGGACGGCCTCTGCTACGAGAAGTCCAGCGCGCCCCCCACCGTCGACGACGTCCTCGCCACCTTGCCCTGCGGCGAGCCTGTCACCGGCGACGGACGGATCGATCTCGCCACGGGGTGTGCCGCCGGCGCGTGTGTCGGCGCCACCTACGCCGACGTGTCGGCGGCGCTCGGCGACCCGGGACACTGCGACACCGACGCCTCCGAGTACGCCGGCGTCACGACCTCCCAGGTGTATTGCGCCTGGGACAGCCACGTAGGCGTGTACTTCGCCGACAGCGACCGTGACGGCGTCGCCGACGCCCGCGCCGTCGCGGACGGCATCTACACCTTCGCCGGCTTCCAGGGCACCACCACCGACGGCCTGGGCATGGACGCGCCCCTCGGCCGCTTCCTCGACGCGCTGGGCGCGCCCGACGGCGTCTCGCTGGTGCGGGCCGGCGCCGACTGGTCGGTCTCCGCCGCGTGGTGGACCGAGGCGGGCCTCTCCTGGGTCGACGGCGCCGAGCCGGACGAGCGCGCCTCCCGCCTCCTGCTGACGGGCGCGGGCGGCGCAGGGTAGCGATCGACCGGCCGGGAACGAGTCCCGTTCGGCGTTCCGTTCCTGCCTTGTCCGTTCCTGCCTTGTCCGTTCCTGCCCTTCCTTGCTTCCTTCCTGCCTTCCTCTATTCCTGCCTTCCTGATTCTCCGTCTCCGGACTCGGTGCGCCCTCCCCCGTCGGGCCCACGCTACGGCCGCCTCGGTGGCCCGGCCTCGGACCGGCTCCACACCCATGCCCCCCTGAACGCCCGAAATCCCGGGTCATGTCCCATTGAATGACCGTTTTGTGGCCCTCCGACCGCCCGTCCCTCCACCACCGACTTGATTCCCGGCGTTCGCCCGTACCGGTGGCGCAGGCCGATGCCTCCGCCGTGCATCCACGGAGGCATGACTCCGAGAAAGCTTCATTCACAGGGGCATGACCGCGTCACCGGCGCGGAGGCGAGCGTTCGTGCACTACGTCACGCCTCCGGAACCCAAAGACGACCGTGGAGAGCCGGGCGGCCCGGCGGCCGAGCCGCCGTCGGCCCCCTCCGAGCTCGCGCTGCGCGCTCGGCTGGCGCCTCCTCCCGCCTCCCGGCGTGCGGAGGCACCGAGCCGGGCGGCCGAGCCGCCCGCTCTCCGGGCGCCTGCCGCGGTGCCCTCGTTGACCTTGCGCGTGGCCCCTCCACCCGCGTACCCTCCACCATGCTGCTGATCCCCGCGTTGGTGTTCACGAGTTGCGCGCCGCGGTCGACGGACACGGACACGCCGGACACCGAGACCGGGTCGGTCGCGGAGTGCGAGTCGGCCCCGACCGGGCTGTGCCCGGCCTGCGACCTGGACGTGGTGATCCGGTGCGGCGGGTCGGACTTCGGCGCGCCTGGGGTGCGCGTGGGCGTCGAGGAGGCGGGGGCCTGGCTCGTCACGAGCAGCGCGGACGCGCCCTACGTGTTCGACGTGGACACGACGGGCGCGACGGCGCGTCCGGGCGTCCCCGCCTGGTTCACCCGCGCGCAGACGCTCGTGGCCGAGGACATCGACGGCGCGCTCCACCTCCTCGCCTACGGCTCCGGCGACGACATCCACGATCTTGGCCTCGAGTATGGTCGTCCCACCGACGACGCGTGGACCCTGGAAGAGGTCGCGGGCCGGTCCCACGAGTACGGGCTCGAGATCGCGCCGGACGGGACGCCCCGGGTCTGGCTCGATCCCAGCCCGCCCGGTCACCGGGCCGTCGCGACGCGCACGTCGGGCGGGTGGCGCACCACCGACCTCGACCTGCCCGAGGACACCGAGTGGGGCGAATTCAGCCTCGACGCCAACGGGGAGACCGTGGCCGTGGGCGTGGACTACGCCGAGTACGTCGTGAACGTCCTCCTCGCGGGGGAGCCGATCGCCATCTCGCCGATCGTACCCTCCACCGCGTTGACCCACTGGAGCCTGGCGCGGCTCCCGCCCGCCCGCGCCGTCGCGGGCGCGCCCGTGGCCCTCGTCACGATGCCCGCGGCGGGGCTCCAGGTCTCCTTCGTGCAGGACTCCTCCGTGGACACCGCGCCGACCGCGTTCCCCATTCCGGACACGGCGCTGCTCGTCTCGACCTGCACCACGCTCGATTGGGACAAGCCGTGCCCCGAGCCCTGCCACGACACGGGGGTGGGCCTCGGACCACTCGACGCCGAGTACGCCGCCGCGCGCGCCGAGGACGGGGCGGTGTGGGTCGCGTACGTGGTGCTCCATCGCGACCAGCAGATCACGTACGCCTGGTCCGAGGGTGACGGAGACGGCGACACAAGCGGCTGTGACGGCACGATCGTGTCGGACGCCTCGTACACCCTGCTCCACGTCGTGCGGGTGGACACCGACGGGTCGGTCGAGACGCGCCTGACGCTGCCCATCGACGGGCGCGGCCCCTTCACCGGGTGGGAGATCGGGCTGGTGCACGGGCTCGATCTCGCGGTCGCTGACGGGCGTGTGGCGCTGGCGCTGCGCACGGACGATCCGGCCTCGGACGAGATCTACCAGAACAGCGTGAGGGTGTTGACCTTCCCGGCGACCGCGCCCTGAACGCGCCGTCCACCCCCGGAGAACGCATGATTGCGACCCTCCTTTTTTCGCTCCTCGGGTGCGACTCCCAGGATCTGGCCCCGTCGTCGTGCGCGGACACGGTGACGACCATCGCGTGGAACGACACGAGCGCCACCGGCTACTCCGCCGAGAGCATCGTGAGTGGCCTCCCCGCGCGCTACGACTGGACCGCCCAGTGGCAGGACACGAGCCTCGCGGGCCCGGGCGAGGACTCCCTGGTCGCGACGCTGGCCGTGCCGGAGGATCCGGCCGAGCTCGTCGAGCGGACCGCGAGCCAGGCAACGTGCGCGCGGAGCGGCACCTTCCTCCGGGTGGAGGCCACGATGGCGTTGGCGTCCGATCGTTTCACGGCGACCGTGCCCGGGGTCCTGGAGCTCTGGGGCCCCGCCGACATCACCTTCGACACCGTGGACCTCGAGGCGACCTCGGTCGACCTCGGCGAGGCGCTCGGCACCGTCGTCACCACCGAGTGCTCGGACGAGGCCTACAGCGTCACCGGCACCTACGCCTCCGTGGGCGGATCCTCGAGCGCGGGGGAGGTCTCTGTGCGCGCCGCCTGGGAGTCCGACGAGAGCGACAGCGGCGGCTACGCGTGGGTGCTCGTCGGGAGCTACGCGTCGATCGATCGGTGAGGGTCCGCCTTCCCGGCCCCTGAATCCGCCTACCCCCGCCGCGCCGCCCGGATCCGCGCGAAGATCTCCGCCACCTCGGCCGAGCGGTCCAGCTCCGGTGTGAACCGCCGCACGAACTGCGCGATCTCGGGCTCCGGCTCAGGCGCCATGGCCGCGCTGCCCCCGTAGTTGCACTCGGGGCCGAGCGTCGTCTCGTCGAAGTCGAACGCCGGGAGCGTGATCGGAGGGGCCGCGTCGGAGATCGCCATGCGATCGGTGTCGAGCGCCACGCCCATCGAGTTGGCGGCGCGGAGCCGCGCGTTCCACGGGTCGATGCCGTGCCGCTCGCACACGTACTTGATCCAGCTGGTGTGGTCGAACGTGGTGTGCTCGACGCCCGGCCGCACGTAGGGGCCGACCAGGAGCGTCGGCACGCGGAAGCCCAGCTGGTCGAAGCCCTCGGACGCGCGGTCGTCCTCCGTGGTGGGCGGCGCGACGTGATCGTGGAAGCCACCGTGCTCGTCGTACAACACGACGAACAGGCACCGGCCCCACTGCGGGGACCTGGCGAGGGCCTCGTAGATCAGCCCGATCAGCTCCTGGCCGAGGCCGGGGTGGTGCGGCGGGTGATCGTCGTTGTAGCCGAAGCCGGGATCGATCCAGACCACCGGCGGGAGCTCGCCGCGCTCGGCGTCCTCGAGGAAGTCCTCGAACAGCGACGCCGTCTCCGTGCGGAAGTGGCCCTCGAACAGGCCGATGTAGGGCAGGTCGACGTAGTAGTAGCGCCAGGGGACGCCGGCCTCGTCGAGCTTGGTCCACAAGGTCGGGAACGTGAACGCGCCGCCGCTGGGGAAGTCGTTGTTCTTCTGGCCCTCGCTCGTGCCGGCGTGGGCGTAGAAGCGGTTGGGCCAGGTGGGGCCCATCACCGAGCAGAACCACGCGTCGCAGACGGTGTACGCATCGGCGAGCGCGTAGGTGACCGGCAGCTCGGCGCGCGTGAGGTAGCCCATGACCTCGTCGACGAGATCGGTGCGGCTCTCGTAGGCGCGCACGAAGCCGTCATTGGCGCCGTCGTTGAACTGGTTGTGGGAGGCGTCCCAGCCGTGCGGAGGGTCGGCGGGACAGTCGATGGTCGTGGGCCCGACGGGGTGCTCCTCGCCGGTGGAGCCCGGGTTGGACATGGCGGCGTCGAGGCCGTCCACGTCGGTGCGGCCGTCCACGAGGCGGAGCGCGCCGAGGTAGTGGTCGAAGCTCCGGTTCTCCATCATCAGCACGACGATCGTGTCGATGGTGGCGGCCTCGGGCGCCGGGGTCCCGGCTCCGGTGTCCCCCTTGGGGCCCGTGCACGCGGCCACGGACGCGGCGGCCCCCACCAGGGCCTCACGACGAGTCGGGGAGAGGGATCGACGCATCAGGGGCTCCGGGGGGGCGTTGCGGGGGGGCCAGAGCCCCCCTGCCCCAAGAAGGCGAGGAGGCGCTTAGGGCACGAGATCCGCCGCATCACGCGGCTCGATCTTCCACTCCGAGAAGTTGTAGTACACCACGCCGGTGACGGTGGTGAAACGCGCGCCCAGCTCGGCGTCGTGCTCGTAGTAGAGCGTGTCGATCTTGATGCCCCAGCTCGTCTCGACCTCGCCGTAGGCGGGCTCGCTGGTGACCTCGACGTCCGCGATCGTGATGAGCGCGCCCTCGTAGGGCTCCCAGTCGCTCGGCGCGCTGACGAGCGTTTCCGCCACTGCGACGCCGGCGCCGGTGAGGAGCATGTCGGCATCGGTGTCGGCGACGCGCAGCTGGGTGAACTCGTAGAACTCCTCGGCCGAGCCGGAGAGCGTGAACACGTCGCCCACGTTCACGGTGACGACCGCGTCGGGCGTGTAGACGGCGAGCCCGGAGCCGCCGCCGGCGTCCTGCACGAAGAAGGTGCTCGACCCGTCATCCTCCGCGGCCGGAGAGGTGGCGACCACGCCCTCGACCGTGACGGGGCCGCACACGTCGCCCGACTGGATGCTGGCGATGGTGGCGGGCTCGGCGCTCGGGGCGGTGTACGCGCCGAGGTCGGTGTCCGCGCGCGGGTTGAGCGAGTGCGCCTCGTACTCGTAGAACACGACGCCGGTGAGCGTCTCGAACGAGCCGCGGCAGTCGTAGTCGAGGTACTGGAAGCCGTCGTCGAGCTTGATGCCGGCGGAGAGGGTGCCGGTGTTGAAGCCGTCGACCTCGGTCACGGTCTGCGAGGAGAGCGAGACGACCACGCTCTCGTAGTCCTCCCAGTCCACCCCGGCGCCGTCACCCAGCTCGACCGGGGCGGGCAGATCGGCCTCGCCGGTGATCTCGACCGCGTCGGCGCTGCCGATCACGAACTCCATCCAGCCGTAGAACTCGGTGGGCGAGCCGGTGATGCGCACCTCGTCGCCCACGGCGACGGTCACGCCGTCCATCCCGAGCTGGCGCCAGATGTACAGGCCGCTGTTGGGCCCGCCGGCGGGATCGGCGACGAAGAAGCCGTCCCCGTCGCGGTTGAGCGGCGAGGTGACGACGAGCCCCTCGAGGGTGACGACGGTGTCCTCGGGCACGGTGCCGTCGTTCACTTCGAAGACGGTCGGCCCATCGGCGCCAGGACCGGTGTCGTCCGTGCCCGTGTCGTCCAAGGGCTTGGGGTCCAGACAGGCCCCGAGCGCCAGGAAGGTGAGGACGGCGGCGCGGCGGCCGAGCGATGTCGGGCGGGTGGTTGGCATGTCGCCTCCGAAGATGTAGAAGGTGCCGCCGTGCCCCCCGATGGGTGGCGGGCGGAAACGGGCGGGGAGCCGCTCATACACGGCGGAGGAACGGGTGACAAGCGACGATTCTGCGCTCAGGGTCCGAGGGCTCGCACGCCGGTATGGTAGCCGGGCGGCCGTCGACAATCTGGATCTCGATGTACGTCCCGGAGATCTGTACGGGTTCCTCGGGCCCAACGGCGCGGGGAAAACGACGGCGATCCGCTGCATCCTCGGCTTGATTCGACGTGACGCCGGTACGGTAGAGATCCTGGGCAACGCGGACCCGGTCACCCAGCGCGTCGGCGTCGGGGCGATGGTGGAGACGCCGCGGTTCCACGAGTGGCTCTCCGGGCGCGCCAACCTCGAGGTGGCGTGCGCCTACGCGGGCCGCGGCACCGGCGCCGAGATCGACCGCGCGCTCGAGCGGGTGGGCCTCGCCGCGCGCAAGAACGACAAGGTCAAGGGCTACTCGCTCGGCATGAAGCAGCGCCTCGGCATCGCCCGCGCGCTCGTCGGCGAGCCCCGCCTCCTTGTGCTGGACGAGCCCACGAACGGCCTGGATCCGCGCGGCATGCGCGAGGTGCGCGACCTGCTGGTCGAGCTGGCGCGTCGCGACAAGCTCACCGTTTTCGTGTCGAGCCATCTCCTCTCGGAGGTCGAGGCGATGTGCAACCGCGTCGGCATCATCGACAAGGGCGTGCTCAAGGCCGAGGGCCGCATGGACGAGCTGCTCGCGATGGCCGCGGGCCGCAAGCAGGTCGAGGTCGCGGTCGACGATCGCGCCAACGCCGTGCGCGCGCTGGCCGGCATCCCGGGCGCCGAGATCGTGGGCGACGGCGCGGACGGCCGCATCCGCGTGGCCCTCGACACGCTCGACGCCGCCGGCCTGAACCGCGCGCTCGTGCTCGCCGGCGTCGGCGTGCAGGAGCTCCTGCCCCGCACCGGCTCCCTCGAAGAGCTGTTCCTCTCCGTCACCTCCGCCGAGCCCGGCGTGGAGGAGCGCGCATGATCCCCCGCCACTTCCCCCGCATGGTCCTCGCGGAGATGCGCAAGGTGTTCACCCAGGGGAGCGCCATGGCGGCGTTGACCCTGGCGCTCGTTGTCGCCCTGGGCGCGGTCGCCGGGTACGCCTGGGTGCAGTCCTTCGACGAGACCGGCCCGTCGTTCAACGGCACGCCCGTCTCGCAGATCGTGATGGCCTCCGGCATCGAGGTCGCCGGCAAGGCGCTCTGGGCGCGCAACTTCTTCGTGCTGCCCTTGTTCCTCCTGCTCGCGTCGGCGTCCGCCGTCGGCGGCGAGCTCGCCGATCGCACGCTCCGCGAGCTGGTCGTGCGCCCCGTGCCGCGCTGGAGCATCCTCGTCGCCAAGCTCCTCGCGCTCTCGGCGCTCTCCGCGGCCACCCTGGTCGTGACGCTGGTGCCGAGCCTCGGCGTCGGCACCGCGCTGTTCGGCCTCACGGTCGAGGGCGCGCCGCTGGGCAGCGCCACCGCCGGGGCCCTGCTCGGCGGATACGCGGCGAGCTTCCTCTCCGACGTGGGCCTGATCTGCATCGCGATGGCGGCCTCGTTGGTCGTGCCGTCGGTCGGCGGCACCGTGGTCGGTGTGGCGCTGCTCCTGATGGCCGATCTGGCGCTCTACGGCCTGCTCCAGCTGCTCGGAATGCTCGGGGTGGAAGAGGCCGCCGCGGTCGTCCCGTGGACCCTGGGGAACGCCCTCGGCGCGTGGGAGGGTTGGCAGGACGGCTGGAACCCGGCACAATTCGGCGCCCTCGCGGTGTTCGTCGCCGTGTCACTCACGTTTGCCATTGCGCGATTCAGCAGGATGGATGTACCCTGATCCCATGGGCGAGCCCGCTTCCCACGACACCTTCCTCTCGGCATTCACCGCGCCCGCGGCCTGGTGCGACGCATCCGGCATCGTGGTTGCCCACAATGACGCCTTCGAGGCGTGGGCCGGGCCGGCCATCGGCGCCCGCGTCGACATCCACGGGCCCCGCGGCACGCTGCTCGTCCCCGACCAGGCGGTGCGCTTCCTGGTGATGAGCCCGCTGGTCGACGGGAGCTGGTTGGCCCTCGGCTCCTACGTCGAGGGCCCCGGCGTGGTGGCCGCCGTCACCGCCGCCGTCGCGCTCCGGTTGGAGCGGGTCGAGGCCTCGCTCGAGGCCAACGCGCAGATCGGCCTGCTCGAGCAGCCGCCCGAGCCCGTCGCGCGCTGCCTCCGGGAAACCCTGGCCACGGCGGAGGAGCTCCGCACGCTCCGGCTGCAGGTCGCCGCGCTCGGCGCCAGCAATGCCAACCAGCGCGTGCCCGTGTGCCTCGATCTGCTCGTACGGGACGCGGCCGCGGCGTTGCGCCCGCTCGTGATCCAGGTCGAGGCGGGCGACGCGGATCACACCGTCGAGGTCGACCGCGCGCGCCTGTTCCCCATCCTCGTGGGCCTCTTCGAAGACCTCGCGGCGCTCGCCCCCGAAGGCGAGCCGCTGCGCGTCGAGCTCCGCGGGGGCGACTACGTGCGGTTGCGCGTGCACACCGGCACGTTGCCCTCCCTGGACGGGGCGGACGCCCGCGGCCCCTCCCCCTACAGCGGCGCCATCGCCGCCGCGCGCCGCTTCGTCACCAGCGCGGGCGGCCGCGTGCTCGTCGATCCCGGCGCCTCGTTGACCTTGGAGCTCCCCGCCTTCGCGCGCGGCCTCGGCGCGGGCGTGGGCTGCGGCACGGTCCTCATCGTGGACGATGACGAGTCGGCCCTCGCGATGATGGGCGCGGTGCTGCGCCGCGCGGGCTTCCGCGTGCTCGCGGCGGAGGACGGCGTGGCCGCCTCGGCGTTGTTCCGCCTGCACATCAGCGAGATCGTCGCCATCGTGGCGGACGCGGTGTTGCCGGGCCGGAGCGGGGTCGAGCTCGCGGCCGAGGCGCGCCGCAGCGTCCCGAGCCTGCCGGTGTTGCTGGTCAGCGGGCATTCGAGCGATCTGCTCGGCGCCGCCGACCTGTTCAACCTGCCGATCCTCTCGAAGCCGTTCGGCGCGCACGTGCTCGCCGACCGCCTCCGGGATCTGCTGGATCACGCGTGATCGACGCCGGCGGCCCGAGCCGGGCGCCCCGCCCGATGGACCTCACCCCGTTCCGCTCCTTGCTCCGCCAGCGCCTCTCGCAGGTGCTCGCGCGCAACGCGGGCGTCAGCGCGCGCCTGCGCCAGGCCCACGGCCTGCCCGAGGACTGGGAGGAGCGCGTGACGCTGCTGAACGAGGAGGCCGCGCTCGACGGGCTCGATCCCGACGCGCGCGCCGAGATCCGCGCCATCCAGACCGCGCTCGATCGCGTCGACGACGGCAGCTACGGCAGCTGCGCCCGGTGCGGCAGCTTCATGGGCGAGGCGCGCCTCCGCGTGCTCCCTTTCGCGCTCACCTGCGTGAGCTGCACGGCGGGGTAGGCGCCGGGCGGGGCTACCCCCCGTCTCCCCAGGCCCGGATCAGCAACACCCGCCACGCGAACACAACCCCCACCAACACCACCGACACGGGCACCGTCGCGAACAGGGCCTGGCGCGCGGCGGGGCCCGGCCTCGTACGGTAGCGGAACCACACGGCGTATCCGAGGAGCGGCGTGAGCACGAGGTTGGCGAGCACGAGCGCGGCGATCTGCCGCGCGGTGAACCGCGCCAGGGTGGGCGCCTGCCCCGTCAGGACGGCGCGGGCCTGGGCCCGCAGAGCGGTCGTGGGCCGCACCGGCTCGCCGCGTCGGATCCGCTCCTGAGCCCCGCGGAGGGCGGCGATGTCGAGCACGCGGGTCGAGCAGACGATGGCGAGCTCGCGCTCGTCGGAGGACGGCACGTGCGCGCAGCCGGGGCACCGCCCCAGCGGCAGATCCTTCTCCGCGCCGCACCGGGCGCAGATCGCGAAGCCTGCCCCTCCCGCGTGGTCAGCCAACGGGCTGCCCTCCGGGAACCCCCGTGAGGATCACCTGCTCGAGCGGGGAGGCGTCCGCCTCGGCCTGCTGCGCGAGCCACTCCACCCACTCCGGCGGCGGCCGATCGACCAGCAGGATCTCGGCGCCGGCGAGGTGTACGGCCCCCACGAGGCCCGCGGCGTCGAGCCCCGCGGACCCGAGGTGCCGCGCCGGGACCAGCGTCTCGTCCTGGAAGAAGCCGGGGCCGTCGGGCAGCGCCACGGCCTCGCCGAGGGAGGCCGGGGGCGCGGCGAGCGCGTCCAGGGCGCGTCGTAACGCGCGTTGATCTTCGAACCGGTAGGAGCGTGCGCGATCCCCCCAGACCGTGCCGGAGAGGGGGCCGCGCGCGAGCCGCCCGGAGAGGCCCCGGAGGAACGGGGTCATCCACACGGGGCGGTCGGCCCCGGCGATCGGAAACGCCTCGGCGCCGATCATGAAGCCGAGCGGATCGAGCGCCATCGCGTCGAGCGCCGGGCTGAAGCGCGCGCCGATCCGCACGGTGAGCTGCGCGCCCTCCGCGAGCGCGTCGATCAGGCGCCCGTCGCGCGCCGCGAGGCGACGCAACTTCCCGAACTGCGGGGGATCGAGCACGATGGTGAGCCCCACGGTCAGGAGGCCCTCAGCGCCGCGGTCGAGCAGGGCGCCGAGCCCGGGCGCCGACTCCCAGTGCGCCCCCTCGGGCAGGCCGTCGCCCAGCACCGTGGGGTTCACGCAGCCCCAGCGCGCCAACAACGCGCGCAACGCGTCGGCGTCCCACGCCGCGAAGGCGAGGTGGATCGCGTCCTGCAGCGCCATGAGCGCGCGCGGCGGCCCGTCGAACCGCGCGGCCCGGTCGAGCGACGCCTCGAAGCGGCGCAATCCCCCAAAACCCGCGACTTCGATCCGCTCGATGTGCATCCGGCGCCCTAACCCGGGCCGTGGGCGCACGTTGACAAGCAGCGGGACCCGCGCGGTGACGGGGAGATACGCTGCGGCGTGCTCCTCCTCCTCGCTGGCACCGCCTCTGCCGCCGTCCTCTTCGGAGGCGCGTGGTCCCCCGCCGGCATCGGCAGCTTCGCCTGGGACGACGCCGGGAAGTTCTCCGGCACGCTCGCCGGCGAGTTCGACGGCCTGCTGCGCCCGCCGCTCACCGCCCACGGCGGCTGGGTCGGCGCGCACGACGCCGTGCTCGGGAACGTCGCGCTGGTGCAGATCGACACCGCCCGCTTCGCGTCGAGCGACGCCCTCTCCGCGGTGGGCGGCGTGCGCCTCGGCGCCGACTACCGGCGCTACGTGTGGGCGCGCGAGCCGGGCGCGGTCAACCTGTACGGTGACGTCGGCGCCTTCGGCATCATCCCCAACGCCGCCAACACGGACACCGCCTACACCGAGCAGGAGCAGGCCGACGCCGACGAGGGCGCCGCCTCCGATCGCGCGCGGGTCGGCGGGCTCGGCGCCCAGGGCGGCCTCGGGGCCGAGTACCTGTTCCCCGACGCGAAGGGCCGCCCCGCCGTGGCCCTCGGCGTGCGCTGGCTGGTGCGGGGCTACCGCGGCCAGGAGGGCGACGACGACGGCATCCGCGTCTCCACCATCGTGATGAGCGAGGCCGCGTTGGTCATCGAGTTCGTGCGGTAGGGGCCGCCCGAGGCGGCGCCCACCCGTCCACGAGACACTACGGCGTCGGCTCCGTCGCCCCTTCCTGGGCCGCGTTCTCCTTGGCCTTCTTCATCATCTCCTCCATCGTCATCGGGCGGCCCAGCGGCGCGGCCTCGACGGGAGGGGTGGCCTCGATGGGAGGGGCCGGCGCGTCTCCCGCACCCTCGATCGTCGGGGTTGCGGCGGCGTTCTCCTTCGCCTTGCGCATCATCTCCTCCATCGACATCGGGCCCGACGGCGCCGGCGTCTCCGAGGGGGTGGGCGTGCCGATCGCGGGCGTCTCGACGACGGGCGCCTCCGCCTTGCCCTCCCACGGGAACGGCTCGTAGAACGCCACGCCCTCCCGCAGGTTGAGCGGCCCCTTGGAGATCGTCGGCACGTACATGATGACGACCAGCGCCGCGCAGATGATCGACAACGTCGGCACGATGGCCTTTGCCACGTCGATGAACGGCTGCCGGAAGATGGCCGCCGCCACGAACAGGTTCGTCGCGACCGGAGGGGCGATGTACCCGATCTCCATGTTGACCACGAACACGATGCCGAAGTGAATCGGATCCATGCCGTAGTGGTTGATGGCGACCGGCGCGAGGATGGGCGCGAACACGAGCGTGGCGGAGATGCTGTCCATCAGGGCGCCGAGCACGACGAGCACGACATTGACGAGCAGCATGAACTGCCAGGCGTTCAGATCCGCGTTCTCCACCCAGTTGCGGATGACGCCGGGGGCGTCGATCTCGGCGAGGAAATCGTTGAGCCCGAACGCGAGGACCACGATGAGGATGAGGCTGCCGATGAGCGTGGCGGCCTCGACCAGGATGGCGGGGACCTTGCTCCACGGCACGTCGCCGTGGATGCCGCACGTGACGAGCAGGCTCGCCGCGAACGCGACGGCGCCGGCCTCGGTGGGGGTGAACACGCCGCCGTAGATGCCGCCGAGCACGAGCGCCGGGAGCGTCAGCGCCCAGCCCGCGGCCTTGAGCGCGGTCCAGAGCGCGGCGCCGTCGAACGGCGAGCGCGACCCGGGCACCTTGAGGCCCACCCACACGGCGTACAACGCGAGCGAGCCCGCGATGAACAGCGCGGGGACGATGCCCGCGAAGAAGAGCTCCGCCGGGTCGACCGCCGCGGAGCCCTGGACGCTGATCGCGTAGATCAACATCGAGATGGCGGGCGGGATCATGCAGCCCAGGCTGCCGGCGCTGGTGAGCAGGCCGACCGAGAACATCTTCGGGTAGCCGCTCTTCACGAGCGCGGGAAACATGACGCTGCCGACGGCCACGAGCGTGACCGGGGACGAGCCGCTGATGGCGGCGAACACGATGCACGCCACGACGGCCGCCACCGCGAGCCCGCCGGGCAACCAGCCCACGGCCGCGCGCGCGAGATCGGTGAGCCGCGTGGCGATGCCTCCGCGGGTCATGATCGAGCCGGACGCGATGAAGAACGGGATGGAGAGGAACACGTTCTTCGTCGTCAACGACTCGATCTTCGTCACGATGCGATCCAGCTGGATCAGCCCGTCGATGGCGGAGGTCACGTCGGTGAAGAGGAGGAAACACATCGCGGTCGCGACGCCCACCACCACGAACAGGCGCGCGCCGATCAGCGCGAGGCCCAGCATGACCGCGACGAGGAGGATCCAGCTCACGAGGGCTCCTCGGTGATGCCGAGCTGATGGAGGGTGTCGTCGCCGCCGACCGCCACGCGGCCGGTCCACGTGCGGGCCGCCTCGAGCGAGAAGCGGAAGGCGAGGACCGCCATGCCGTAGGGGATGGACACGAACGCCATCCACTTGGGGAGGCCGGTGCCGGAGAGCGTGCCGGCCGCGCCGTCACTGTCGCGCCAGATGTCCAGGTGGCCGGGCACGTGCGAGCCGCCGAGGTCGAACCCGACCAGGGAGCGCACCGCCAGGAACAGGATGCCGACGCAGAAGGCGGCGGTGCACAGGTGGCCCACGGCGGCGACCTTGCCCGCGACCGAGGCGGGCCAGAGCTTGCTGCCGATGTCGAGCGCGAGGTGGCGCCGGGCGTGGGCCGCGAGGGAGGCGCCCATCGTGCCGAGCCAGAGGGTCAGGGCGAGCGCGAGCGTCTGCGACCAGACGAGGCCGTTCGGCAGCACCCACACGAACGCGACTTGCGCGATCGCGAGGCCCACGCCCACGCCCAGCCCCTTCGGGAGCGGCTGCGGCACCCCGCGGGTGCGGAACGCCAGCGTGGCGACGACGGCCCCCAGGATCGTGACGACCACGGGGTTGTTGAGCGGGCTGCCCGTGCGCGTGCTGACGCGGTGGGCCACGTCGAGGAACACGACGAGGCCCATCACCGAGAGGAGCGCGGCGACGACGAAGCGCTCCGCGCGGACGATGAGGTCGTCCAGCCGCTCGAGGCGCTCGATCACCGTGCGCCTGCCCGGTAGGCCTCGATGCCCTTCGTGATCTGCGCCAGGAGCGCCTTCTCGCCGGCGGACGCCTTCGCCATGTACGCGTCACGGGCGGCCTTGGCGGGCACCTCGAACGCGGCGAGCTCGGCGGCCGAGGGCTTGTAGACGGTCACCTTCATCTCGGACAGGTTCTGCACGAGGATGGGGTTGAGCGCGCGGATCTCCTTGCGCATCTTCGGCGCGAGGCCCGTGCGCGACTTGAGGAGGATCGCCTGGAGATCGGCGGGGAGCGCGTCGAACCAGGCCTTGTTGAAGGCGATCGCGGCGGGCTGGTAGATGTGGTTCGTCAGCGTCAGGTACTTGGTGGCCGAGGTCCACTGGGCCGCGAACGCGAACAGCGGCGTGTTGTCCCAGCCGTCGATCACGCCGGTCTGCATCGAGGTGAGCACCTCGGTGACCGGGATCGGCACGGGCGAGGCGCCGAAGGAGCGGTACATCTGGAGGTGGAGCTCGTGCTCCTGGGACCGCATCTTGTGGCCCTTCAGGTCCGCCGGCGACTTGACCGGGCCCCAGTTGCTGCCGAACGCGCGGTAGCCGTTCTCGCTCCAGAACCCGAACACGAGCCCCTTGTCGCGGAAGGCCTTCTCCACCGTGGGGAGGATCACCTTGTCGAGCACGTAGTCGGCCTCTTCGGCGGACTTGAACAGGTAGGGGAGCTCGAGCACCGCGAGCTCGGGCACGATCGAGGCGATGGCGCCGGTCGACGCGCCGACGCCCTGGATCTGGCCGCGCTGGCATGCCTGGACGGACTCGTTCTCGTCTCCCAGCACGCCGCCGAGGAAGGTGCGCACCACGAGCCGCTTGTTGCCCTCGGTTTCGACCTGCGTCTTGAGCTGGGTGAGGCCGTCCGCCCAGGGCGTGCCTTCGGGCGCGACCGTGGCGATCTTCAGCGTCGCCACTTCCTGCGCATCCGCCGAAGGGAGCGCGAGGAGAAAGGCGGCGGCGGCGGCGAGCGGAAGGAACGTGCGGAACAGGCGCATGGAAACCTCGGGCGCCCTTCTACCACGAACAGGGCTGCACTTTCATTCAGGCGGTGCGGGCCTGGCGACGCTCGGGGGCCTTGCCCCAACGCGCGTGCTGCGATAGTCGGGCGCCCCTTTAGGGTCGAGGCGATGAACATCATCCCGGATCTGTGGTTGGTCATCTGGCTGATGATCCCTTTCCTGGTCCTCGTGACCGGGCTCCACTTCATCCTCTACAAGCCCATGCTCGCCTACCTGGACGCCCGCGCGGACGCGACGGTCGGCGCCCGCAAGGAGGCCGAGGCGCTCCAGGCCAAGGCCACCGCCCGGCTCGCCGAGTGGGAAGCCGCGCTCGCCAAGGCCCGCCTGGAGGTCACCGAGTTCCGTGCCGGCCGCCGCGCCGCCGCGCAGGGCCAGTACGCCCGGGTCGTGGCGGACGCGCGTGCCGCCGCCGAGGCACACATCGGCCAGGCCATCGCCGTCATCCGCACCGAGGCCGACACCGCCCGCACGGAGCTCGACGCCACGTCGCGCGCCCTGTCCCGCGAGGTCGCCACCCAGGTGCTCGGGCGCCCGCTCCCCCAGCTGGAGGCGTGATGCACTCGCTCCTCGTGAACCTTCTCCTTCTGCACACGCCGGCGCTGGCCTCCGAGCCCGCCGCCGCCCACGGCGCCGCCGCGGCGGGTCACGAAGCCCACGGCGTCCCGTGGGACCTGATCACGCTCCAGGCCGTCAACGTCCTCATCTTCGGCGCCCTCCTCGTGTGGCTCGCCCGCGGCCCCGTCCGGGACGCCCTGAAGAACCGCTCGCTCGCCGTCCGCAAGCAGCTCGAGGACTCCGCGACCCTCAAGGCAGCCGCCGCCGCGACGAACGCCGACATCGAGGCCCGCCTCCTCTCGCTCGACCGCCGCGTCGAGGAGATGAAGGCCGAGGCCGCGGCCGAAGCCGACCGTGAGGCGACCAAGATCGCCGAGCGCGCCCAGGCCGATGCCGTGCGCATCCAGGACACGGCCGAGCGCACCATCCGCGAAGAGTCGACGCGCGCCCGCAACGAGCTCCGCGGAGAGGCCGCCCGCCTCGCCGTCGCGCTCGCCCGCGAGACGCTGAAGCGCTCCGTGACCCCCGATGACCAGGATCGGCTCGCCCGCGAGTTCCTCGCGGCGGTCGAGAAGGAGACGCCCAATGGTTGAGGGATCCCTCTCGCGTCGCTACGCGAAGTCGATGCTCGAGATCGGCCGTGAAGAAGGCCAGGTCGACCGCTTCGGCGACGATCTGCAGCGCTTCTCCCGCCTCATCGAGGGCACGCCCGAGCTCGCCAACGTGATGTCGAACCCGGTGTTCACGCAGGCCGAGCGCCGCGCGGTGCTCGACCGGTTCATCCCCGGGCTCGCGCTCCACCCGATCACGATCAACTTCCTGCGGCTCCTGCTCGACAAGGACCGCTTCGCCGCGCTCACGGGCATCGTCCGCGAGTACCGCGCGCTCTCCGACACCGAGGCCGGCCGCGTCCGCGCCACGGTCACCACCGCCACCGAGCTCACGCCGGTGATGCGAGAAGCCGTCAACCGCGCGCTCGCGCAGACCACCGGCAAGAAGGTGGTCCTCGAGTCCCGCGTCGATCCCTCCCTGCTCGGTGGTCTGGTGGCCCAGGTCGGTGGCCGCGTCTACGACGCGTCGCTGCGGACCCGCCTCGAACGCCTCCAGCTCACCCTCGTCAACCCTTCCCAGGCCTGACCCCAGGCGGGTACCGCCCGCCAGAGAGGAACCCATGGACATCCGCGCCGAAGAGATCAGCCAGATCCTCAAGCAGCAGATCAAGAATTACGACGCCCGCGTCGCCATCAGCGAGACCGGCACGGTCCTTAGCGTAGGCGACGGTATCGCCCGCATCTACGGCCTCGAGAACGCCCTCGCGGGCGAGCTCCTCGAGTTCCCGGGCGGCCTCAAGGGCATGGTGCTCAACCTCGAAGAGGACAACGTCGGCGTCGCCATCCTCGGCGACGATCGCTCGGTCAAGGAAGGCGACACCGTCAGCCGCACCGGCCAGATCGTCTCCGTGGCCGTCGGCCCCGCGACGCTCGGCCGCGTCCTCGACGCGCTCGGCAACCCCATCGACGGCGGCCCCGCGCTCCCGCAGGACATGATCAAGCCGGTCGAGATCAAGGCGCCCGGCATCGTCAAGCGCAAGTCGGTGCACGAGCCCGTCGAGACCGGCATCAAGGCCATCGACGGCATGATCCCCGTCGGCCGCGGCCAGCGCGAGCTCATCATCGGCGACCGCCAGACCGGCAAGACCGCGGTCGCGATCGACGCGATCATCAACCAGCGCCAGTTCCTGAACGATCCCGTCCGCAAGATGCACTGCATCTACGTCGCGATCGGCCAGAAGCAGTCGACCGTGGCCCAGGTCGTCGAGAAGCTGAAGCAGCACGGCGCGATGGAGTACACCACCGTCATCAGCGCCCCCGCGTCCTCCCCGGCGCCGCTCCAGTTCCTCGCGCCCTACACCGGCGCGACCCTGGGCGAGTACTACCGCGACAACGGCATGCACTGCCTGATCGTGTACGACGATCTGTCCAAGCAGGCCGCCGCGTACCGCCAGCTCTCGCTCCTGCTCCGCCGCCCCCCCGGCCGCGAAGCCTACCCCGGCGACGTGTTCTACCTGCACTCCCGCCTCCTCGAGCGCTCCGCCAAGATGTCGGACGACGTGGGCGCGGGCTCGCTCACGGCGCTCCCGATCATCGAGACGCAGGCCGGCGACGTGTCGGCCTACATCCCCACCAACGTGATCTCCATCACCGACGGCCAGATCTTCCTCGAGACCAGCCTGTTCTTCTCGGGCGTCCGCCCCGCGGTGAACGTGGGTCTCTCGGTGTCGCGCGTCGGTGGTTCGGCGCAGGTCGCGGCGATGAAGGCGGTCGCGGGCCAGCTCAAGCTGACCCTCGCCCAGTACCGCGAGCTCCAGGCCTTCTCGGCCTTCGCGTCCGACCTCGACGAGGCCACCCGCAAGCAGCTCGCGCGCGGCGCCCGCCTCGTCGAGCTCCTCAAGCAGGACCAGTACTCGCCCGTCGCGATGCACATCCAGATCATCCAGATCCTGGCCGGCAACGAAGGCGCACTCGACGATGTCGAGGTGTCCGACGTGCGCCGGTTCCTGTCCGACCTCGCGACCCACCTCGAGTCGCATCCGGTCGCCCAGGAGCTCAAGCAGAAGCTGACGTTCAAGGGCAATGACCTGAAGGCGGGCTCGCTCGCCGCGGTCAAGTCCTTCCGGTCCACCTGGAAGTAGGTCGCCTTCGGGCACAAGGCAGGTAGGAGACTCCCATGGCCACCCTCCGCGACATCCGTACACGCATCGCGTCGGTCAAGAACACGCGGCAGATCACCAACGCCATGAAGATGGTGTCGGCGGCGAAGCTGCGCCGGGCCACCGAGTCGGCGACCTCCGCGCGTCCGTACCAGCAGACCCTCACCCTGACCCTCCGCCGCGTGGCGGCGGGCGCGGGTGAGGTCGAGCATCCCCTCCTCACGTCCCGCGACGTGGTGAAGAAGGTGCTCGTGATCGTGGTCACCTCCGACCGCGGCCTCTGCGGCGGCTTCAACGGCACGCTCAACCGCCGCACCGAGGACTTCATCAAGAAGCAGCGGGCGGCGGGTCACGACGTGGCGATGCGGACGTACGGCCGCAAGTCCAAGGACTACTTCAAGAACCGCGGCTTCGCGAACGCCATCTCCCGCACCGATCTCGTCCGCGCCCAGTTCGCGGACGAGGCCGCCACGCTGGCCGGTGAGCTCACCGCCGAGTTCGAGGCCGGCGGCTTCGACGAGGCGTGGATCGCGTTCAACCAGTTCAAGTCCGTGCTCGCACAGGTGCCGACGTTCAACCGCGTGTTGCCGCTCTCGATCGAGACGGGTGACGCATCGGCTGAGGCCGGCGGAGCCGACTACGTCTACGAGCCCAGCGGGGAGTCGCTCCTCGGGGCGCTCCTGCCGATGTACCTGCGCACGCTGCTGCTCCAGGCCTTCCTGGAGACCGAGGCGGGCGAGCAGGCCGCGCGGATGACGGCGATGGACAACGCGACGCGCAACGCGTCCGACCTCATCTCCGCCTTGACCCTCGAATACAACCGTGGCCGCCAGGCCGCGATCACCAAAGAACTCATCGAGATCGTGTCGGGCGCCGAAGCCCTCTGATCTCCCGACCCTCTCTCCTCGGAGCCGCATCCATGGAAGCCACCACCCTCGCGAACCTCGGAACGGTCAAGCAGGTCATGGGACCCGTCGTCGACGTGGAGTTCGCCCCGGGCCGTCTGCCCGCGATCTACACCGCGCTGTCCATCTCCAACCCGTTCATCGGGCCGGAAGACGACAACCTGGTCCTCGAGGTTGCCCAGCACCTCGGCGAGAACACCGTCCGTTGCATCGCGATGGACGTGACCGACGGCGTGGGCCGCGGCTTCCAGGTCAAGGACTCGGGCCAGCCCATCCAGATGCCCGTCGGCCCCGAGGTGCTCGGCCGCATCCTCAACGTCATCGGCAAGCCGGTCGACGAGCGCGGCCCCGTCCCCGCCACGCGCTACTGGTCGATCCACCGCGCGCCCCCAACGTTCACGCAGCAGTCGACCCAGGTCGAGATGTTCGAGACGGGCATCAAGGTCATCGACCTGCTCGCCCCGTACTCCCGCGGCGGCAAGATCGGCCTGTTCGGCGGCGCCGGCGTCGGCAAGACCGTGCTCATCCAGGAGCTCATCAACAACGTCGCGCGCAAGCACGGCGGATGCTCGGTGTTCGCCGGCGTGGGCGAGCGCACCCGCGAGGGCAACGACCTCTGGAAGGAGATGGAGGAGGCCCAGCTCGAGGACGGTACGTCCGTGCTCTCGAAGACCGCCCTCGTCTTCGGCCAGATGAACGAGCCCCCCGGCGCCCGCGCCCGCGTCGCGCTCTCCGCGCTCACCTGCGCCGAGTACTTCCGCGACGAGGAAGGGCAGGACGTGCTCCTGTTCATCGACAACATCTTCCGCTTCACCCAGGCGGGTTCGGAAGTGTCGGCGCTCCTCGGCCGCATCCCCTCGGCGGTAGGCTACCAGCCCACCCTCGGCACGGAGATGGGCGGCTTGCAGGAGCGCATCACGACGACCAACAAGGGTTCGATCACCTCGGTGCAGGCCATCTACGTGCCCGCCGACGACTTGACCGACCCGGCGCCGGCCACCGCGTTCGCCCACTTGGACGCGACCACCGTGCTCTCCCGCAAGCTCACCGAGATCGGCATCTACCCCGCGGTGGATCCCCTCGACTCCACGAGCCGCATCCTCGAGCCCAAGGTCGTGGGCGACGAGCACTACGCCGTGGCCCGCGCCGTGCAGAAGATGCTGCAGCGCTACAAGGAGCTCCAGGACATCATCGCCATCCTCGGTATGGACGAGCTCTCCGCCGAGGACAAGCTCACCGTCGAGCGCGCCCGCAAGATCCAGCGCTTCCTCTCGCAGCCGTTCTTCGTCGCCAAGCAGTTCACGGGCGCCGACGGCCAGTACGTCACGAAGGACGAGTCGGTGCGCGGCTTCAAGGAGATCCTCGACGGCAAGCACGACGCGCTGCCCGAGCAGGCCTTCTACCTGGTCGGCAACATCGACCAGGCCATCGCCAAGGCCCGCAAGCTGGCGGAGGGCTAGCCCATGTCCTCCTCGAGCCCCACCGACCTCCACGTCGAGATCGTCACGCCGCGCAAGGTCGCCTGGAAGGGCACGGCGCTCGACGTGCAAGCGCCCGGTGAGCTCGGCGAGTTCGGCGTGCTGCCGCGGCACATCCCCTTCCTCACCGTGCTCGCGCCCGGTGTGGTGAAGGTGCGCACCGCCGCGGGCCTGCTGCGCTTCCAGGTCGGCGCCGGCTTCGCCGAAGCGGGCCCGGACCGCGTGGTGCTGCTCACGGACAGCTGCGACGAGATCAAGTAGGTCCCGTCGCCCAGGCTCCCAGGCCCGTAGCGAGGCCCATCTCCGCGAGGGGGTGGGCCTCGCCGCGTTTTTGCGTGGTTGGGTGTCTTGGGGCGGGGGTCCCCCCCGCAACGCCCCGGAGGCACGCAGCGGTGAGCGCTGGGATAAAGCTCGTCGATGCTCGCCTTCGTCCTCCTCCTCCTCGGCGGCTGCGGTGCGGCCCCGAACATCATGATTTCCCCCGACGAGCCGCCCGACGAGGCCTGTGACGGCCCCTCCGGCGGCGCGCCCGCGAGCGACTTCGCGGCTGACCTGGAGCCCTCGGGCTGCCAGTACCTCCTCACCGCGTTCGACGAGTACGCCCGGCTCACGCTCGACGTGCCCGCGTTCGCCGAGGCCGTGGTCGAGGGCACCGCCGCCGCCACCTACACGCTCCCCGACGACGTGGTGCGGCTCACCGTCGAGCTCGGCTGCAACATGGACGAGCGGTTGTGCGCGGAGGGCGGCAGCCCCTCGATCACCCAGACGTTCACCCCGACGGCGGGCACCATCACCGCTACCGTGACGCGCGACGAGGCGAGCGGCACGCCCGACGGCGGCTACCAGTCGCTCGCCACCCTGACGCTCGAGGGGGTCACGCTCGAAGACGAGGACGGCGCCTCGGTCACGATGGACACCATCACCTGGACGGACGTGCGGCTGTTCGGGATCGACGACTGACGAGGGGCGGTTCGTGCAGAGCCCGTGCAGGTTCTGCGGGGTTCTCCTGCCGCGCACCACGCGCCCACCGCCCACCCGATAGCGATCTCCCATGCTCCTCCTCCTCCTCGGCCTCGCCACCGCGGCCCCTCCCGCGGCGCCCGCGCTCCAGCCCGGCGACCTCGTGTTCCACCGCTCCACGAGCCGCCAGAGCGAGGCCATCGCCCGCGCTACCCACAGCCCGCTCACCCACGTGGGCGTGGTGTTGGAGCACGAGGGCACCCTCCAGGTGTTCGAGGCGGTGCAACCAGTGGGGTGGGCCCCCGTGGACGTGTGGATCGCGCGCGGCGCCCCCGACACGTTGCAGGTCAAGCGCCTCCGCGACGCCGACGCCGTGCTCGTTCCCGCCACGCTCGCCCGTATGGCCGCGCTCGCCGCCACGTGGGAAGGTCGCTCCTACGACGCCGCGTTCGCCTGGTCGGACGAGCAGCTGTACTGCTCCGAGCTCGTCCACAAGCTCTATGCGCGGGCCGCCTCCGTCGAGCTCGGCGCCCTCCAACGGCTCGTCGACTTCGACCTCGCCGACCCGGTTGTCGCGACGGCCCTGCGCGGCCGCTACGGCGATCGCCCTCCGCTGCAGGAGGTGGTGCTCTCGCCGGCGGCGCTGGCGGCGGACCCACGGTTGGTCGAGGTCCGGTGAAAAAGCGGTGCTAAAGTCCGGCATGCGCTTCCTCCTCGTCTCCCTTCTCGTCGGCTGTGCGGTGCTCGGTAGCGACAGCCACGGCGAGGACGGCATCGACACCGGGGATTCCAGCTGCAGCGGGGACTGGTCGGAGATCCCCTCCGACTTCGCCGAGGATCTCGGGCCCGACGGCTGCCAGTACCGGGTCGCCGGGATGGGGGACGGGCTGCGGCTCGTGTTCGACGCGCCCGTGTTCGGGGCCGCCCTCACCGACGGCGCCGCCACCGCCACCTACACCCTCCCGGACGACCAGGCGCGCCTGACCGTCGAGCAGGGCTGCGACCTGGACGCCGGCTGGTGCGGGGCGGACGGCAGCGCCTCTGTCTTCACCACCTACACGGCCACGGGCGGCACCGTCACCGCGTCCGCGGGCGAGGACTTCAACGGCGATGTGCTCGCCACCATCACCTTCGAGGGCGTCACCTTCGAGAACGACGACGGCACGGTCCTCGCCATGGATCCGCTCACCTGGACCGACGTGCTGCTCTACGGAATCGAGGACTGACCTCCGAGAAACTGGTGGTAGGGTTTCCCCATGGTCCTCCTCCTCCCCTCGCTCCTGTTCGGTTGTGGGTTCACCCTCGGCGTCGAGTCCGACTTTGCCGAGGGCAGTGACGGGTGCGCGGGGGCCGGCGCCCTGGACGCCGACTTCGCGAGCACGCTCGAGCCCTCGGGCTGCCAGTACCGCATCACCGCCGTGGGCACCAATCTGCGGCTCCTGCTCGACGTCCCCGCGTTCGCGGACGCCCTGACCGACGGCGCCGCCGCCGCCACCTACACCCTCCCCGACGACACGGTCCGCCTCTCTGTCGAGGAGGGCTGCGACCTCGAGGTGGGATGGTGCGGGGTGGACGGCACCCCCACGATCTTCACGACGTACACGCCCACGGCGGGGACGGTCACCGTCTCGGTCACCGAGGGCGCGAGCGGCGATCTGCTCGCCACCGTCACGTTCGACGGCGTCACCTTCGAGGACACCGAGGGTGCGCACCTCGCGATGAACCCGCTCACGTGGACCGACGTGCCGCTGCACGGGATGGACGAGTGACCTTCGCGGGGATCTGGGCGGCGCCACGTAGGCGCCCCAGCGGATAGAGCCCGCCCATGCTCCTCCTCCTCGCCGCCTCCGCCCTCGTCGCCAACGCCTTCGCCGGCACGATGTTCACCGCCACGCTCGACGCGCCGGTGCCGACGGTCCCCGATCTCGACCTGCTCCCCGAGTCCGGCACGTGGCCGTGCGCCCTCACCCTCCAGATCGACAGCCTCGGCCTCGTGGGCAGCGTGGCGGTCGCGCAGGGCTGCCCCAGCGGCCTCGTCGACACCGCGCGGGAGCTCGGGAAGGGATGGCGCTGGGAGCCCTCCTCCACCGCCCGCACGGAGAGCGTCACCGTGCTCTTCACCGTGCTCGGGTTCGAAGACGCCGAGCCCAAGGCCGTGAGCACCCCCGACCGCGTGGTCTACCTGCTCCGTCCCCTCGGCGTGCTCGCCAACGAGGGCACCGCCGCCCCGGTGTTCAAGGGCAAGCCCACGAGCCCCAAGCTCCCCAAGGCCGCCACCACCGCGGGCATCAGCGCCGGCACGTGCCTCGTGCGCCTCGACATCGCCGCCGACGGGTCGGTCGCCAGGGCCCGCGCCACCCGGTGCGTGGACGCGCTCGCCGAGGCCGCCGTCGCCACCGCGAAGAAGCTCAAGCTGGACGTCCCCAAGGGCGCTACGCCGCCGAAGGAGCTCGATCTCCGCGTACGGTTCGACGCACAGGACTGATCACTCCTCCATGTCCTCGTCCATCGGATCGAGCGCCGCGATGCCGGTGAGCGCGTCCGTCGCCGTGCGCCCCTCCTGGTCGGTGACCGCCATGGTCAACACCAGCTCGTGCCCCGCGATCAGCTCGGGCGGCGTGTCGCGCTCGCCCTCCACCAGCGCCGTCACGTTCAGGTAGCCGTACATGCCGGGGTAGAACCCGCCACACTCCACGTCCTGCACCATCTGCACGCGGTAGGAGTTGTCCGACACCAGCGCCACCTCCCCCTCGGGGGACCTGGCCTCGATCGTGTAGTGGATCTCGACGATGGGGCTCACGTCGGTGAACCGCGCGCCCGCGAGCACGTGCCAGCCGCCCTGGGGGCCGTGCACCATGGTCAGGTCGGTGCCGTCGGCCACGGGCTCATAGGTGAGCGAGCCGCCGCCGACCTCGACCGCGCCTGGGTTGGAGAAGCACCCCCCGTCCACCGCGGTGTCGTCCGGAGCGCCGAGGGGCCCGCCACAGGCCAGGAGGAACAAGAGCCACATGCCCCAAGGATAGCGGCGCGCGGGCGAGAATGCGCGATCCGCCGTCTCAATCCTCCCACGCCCCCGCCGACCCCGCGTCCGGCGCCGGGATCGTCGTGTCGCCGCCCGGATACGCAACCCCGCCGAGGGTGTCGTACTCCACGCGCACGCGCCCCGCCCCGCCCGCGCCGCCATACGAGGCGTCGAACGTCGTGAGATCGTTGGCGGCGCCCGACGATCCGTCGCCGCCCACTGCCGAGACCACCCCGTCGAGCGCCACCGCGGGCGCCGCGAGGAGGATCTGCCCGCCGCTCCCCCCGCCGCCGCCGCCCAGATCGCCACCCGCGCCCGACACGGCCACGCCGCCGTCCCCGCCGTCGGCGCGCACCGCCCCGCTCACGTCGATCGCCACCCCGGCCCACACCGCCACGAGCCCCCCGCCGTCGCCCCCGGCGCCGGTGATGTTGGTGGTGCTGGAGCCGTCGCTGTCGTCGTCCGGCGCGCCCGCGCCCCCGCCCGACCCCACGAACCAGCTCGCCAGCGTGGCGCTGCCGTAGGCGATCCCGCCCGTCGTCACCGCGGTGCCCGCCGAGCTGCGCCCCGCGCTCCCGGCCACGCCGAAGCCGCCCCCCGCGCCCGAGTCTCCGTTGTCCTCGCGTTGCGGGTAGGAGCCGCCGCCGCCGTCGTTCGCCGCCGTCGTGCCGCGGGCGCCGAAGCTCCGGTAGGACTCGCCCTGGTACGGGTTCACGCTGTTGCCGCGCACCGCGTCGCCGCCGCGGTAGCCGAGGGCCGACGCGTCGATGGCGCCCGCCACCGTCACCGTGCCCGTGGCGCGGAACACCACGACGCCGCCGCCCGCGCCCGCCCACCCCTCCGCCGTGAGCGTCGCGCCGACCGGCACGTCCACGTCGACGTAGTGGGGCACGCGCTGCACGAGCACCACGCTGCTGCTCGAGTACGCCTCGCTCAGCGCGGGCTCGATCGTGACCGTGCGCCCCGACACCCCCGCCACGTACACCAGTTGGTACCGGCCCGCGTCGGTGCCGCGTTGGGAGAGCACGAGCACCTCGTCGCCCTCCACCAACGCCGCCGCGTCGTCGACCACGAGCGATGTCGCGCCCGCGCTCGCCGCCCCGTCGAGCAGCGTCCACTCGTCCAGCGTCTGCGTGCCCGCCACGGTCAGGTCCCCGTCGGTCCCGAGGCCCGTGTTCGGCCCGCGGATCACCGCGGCATCGTACGGATCGCCGTCCCACGCGTTGCGGAGGCCGTCGCCGTCCAGGTCCTCGTCCGCGCAGTCCTGCGTCCCGTCGCCGTCCGTGTCGCGCGCGTCGGCGTCGTCGCAGTCGCTGGCGTTCGCGACGTAGCCGCTGGGCGCCTCGCAGCCCGGGGCCGTCACGTCGAAGTCGCCCAGCCCGTCGCCGTCCGCGTCCCGATGCCATGTCTCCGCGTCGACCGCGTCCGCCTCGTCGACCGCCCCGTCACAGTCGTCGTCCATCGTGTTGCACGTCTCGTCGGCGCCCGGTGACACTCCGGCGGACGTATCGTCACAGTCGGTGCCGAAGAACACGTACCCCTCGGGGGCGTCGCATCCCATCGCGCGCACGGAGGCGTCTCCCCACCCGTCGCCGTCGGCGTCCCCGTAGGAGGTCACCGCGTCGATCGCGTCCCCCTCGTCGACCTCTCCGTCACAGTCGTCGTCCTCCCCGTCACAAACCTCGAGCCCCGACGGCGAGTTGTTGGCGTCGAAGTCGTCACAATCCTCCGCGGTCGCCGTGTACCCCGCGGGTTGCTCGCAGCTCGCCGCGGTCACCCGTGCGCCGCCGTAGCCGTCCTCGTCGTAGTCGAGGTACCACACGGTGGCCGGGCTCGTGGCCGCGTCTCCGTCGTCACAATCGTCGGCGTTTGCCACGAAATCGTCGGGCGCCTCGCACGCGGCCGTAGACGTACCAACGTCGCCGTACCCGTCCCCGTCGGCGTCGACGTACCAGGTCGTCGCGTCGATCGCGTCGTCCTCGTCGATCGTGCCGTCGCAGTCGTCGTCCTCGCCGTCACACCGCTCGATCGCGTCGGGCGAGACCGCGTCCGTCGCGTCGTCACAGTCGCCCGTCCGGTCCGCGTACCCCGTCGGAACGTCGCAACCCTCCTGCGTGAGCGTGTCGGTTCCCCACCCGTCGCCGTCGGTGTCGGCGAAGTACGTCGTCGTCACCGCCTCGTCCACGGCGCCGTCGCAGTCGTTGTCGAGCTCGTCGCACACCTCGGCGTTGCCCGGATACGCCGCGGCCGTCGTGTCGTCACAATCGCTCGCGTCGGCCACCGCGCCGTCGGGCGCCTCACACCCCTCGCTCGCCGCCTCGGCGTCGCCGAACCCGTCCCCGTCGGCATCGGCGTACCAGGTGCCGAGCTCGTCGGCCACGCCGTCACAGTCGGCATCGATCGCGTCACACGCCTCGGCGGCGCCCGGGTACACGGCGGGGTCGCCGTCGTCACAGTCGCTCGCGTCCACGACGTAGCCGGCACCCGGCTCTCCACAGTCCTCGGAGGCCGCCGCCGCATCGCCGAACCCGTCCCCGTCGGTGTCGGCGTACCACCCGCCGGCCGGCAGGTCCTCGTCGATCGTCGCATCGCAGTTGTCATCCACGCCGTTGCACGCCTCCGCGGCGCCCGGAAACACCGCCGCGTCGTCATCGGCGCAGTCGCCCTCCGCCTCGGTGAACCCGTCCCCGTCGACATCCTCGGGGCTGTCCGTCTCCACGACCACGGCGGTGTCGTCCTTGTCGTCGGCGGGCGCGGCCCCGTCACACGCGGCGAGCAGCACGAACGGGACGAGGAAGGCGGCGAGGCGCATCGGGCTCCGGGGGGCGGGAGCGGCATGATAGCGCCACCATCGTCGGTTGGGCGCGTCCCCTCGCTGCGCTCGGGGCCGGCCCGCTCCGGGCTCGGGCCGGAGGCCCTCGGTCGCCCGCCCGCCGCGGACGGCGGGCGGGCGGACCGGCCGCTGCGCGGCCGCCCTGCGCGCGCCTCGCGCGGGGGGTGTTGGGTCGGGGGCGGCTCTGTCAGCCGAGTCGCGGCGCGCGCTCGAAACCGCCAGCCTTGGCGCCCGAGACGCCCTGGACATCCGCGCGCGTCGTGCACACCTTGGCTCCCGAAAGTTGTTGCGACGGGCCGGGGGCTAGACGTCGTAGGCGCCGTGGCATTGCTCCGCCTATTGCGACGGCGGGAGCGTGGTCGAATCATCCAATAGTAGTGCGGGTGGATGCCACACCGTTTCCTCTACGATTCTTCCGTTCAGGAGGCGAAACCAGGTGTCCTGCAGGACGCCCTGATCTTCTGGTTCTACTTCCTCCTCAACTGGCTGAAAGTTCTCGAGCGACGGGCGCCTGGAGCGTGGCCCTGGCGGTCTCGAACGGAACTGGAACTGATCAACGCCCGTTGTACTTGCCGAGGGTGTGGCGTCGGGAATGAAGTCGAGCGCGTCGGCAAAAGGCCCAAGCACCGTCTCCGGTTCGCCAGCAATAACGAGCCAGTAGTTGTCCGGCGGCAAGCCGGGCCCCGTTTCGTGGACCAGCACGTCGTCATTTCCGTCCTGGTCGACATCACGTTCCAATACAATCGTCAGGGACGGCCGGCCGGGAGGTGTGGATGGTGCGGTAACCAGGACCTGGCGACGTCGACCGCGTCCGTCACGGTGGTACAGCCTGGACGGAGATGCAGATTTGTGGCTGTCGATCATGACGAACCAAGCATCCTGCACGGGATCGGGCGCAGTCAGGACTCCAGAACTGCACCCCATCAACAAGAGCATTTCCGTATCTACCCCAACCCGTGAACGTTCGCCACACCGGCGGCGAGCGGCCCTGCACTCGCAAACGTCTGCCAACCGCGGCGGACCTCCCGGCCGCGAGCCATCCCCCCGTGAACGCCCGCGGCACGGAGTCATGCCGCGTCGAACGCCCGAATTCGGGCCGTGTGGCCCGTACCGGCTACTGAAAATGCTGCTTGCTCCGTGGCCGGCGCGCGTCGCAACCCTCGAAACAGGCGTTCAAGGGCACATGACTTCGATTTAGCGGCGTTCATGGAGGCATGACCCTGGACCGCCACGCCGCCGCGCCTGCACGGGTCTGTGGACAGCGAAGCCCGCGCCTGCCGCTGAGGCGAACGTACATGAACGCCCGACCCGGTCGGGCGGCCGAAGTCATCCTGCGCGCCGCAATCGTGGCAGTCGCGGGGATAGCCCTGGTCCATCCCGCTCACGCCACATTCGGGACGGCATCGATCTCCATCGACGGCGGCCCCCTTCCACCCCGCGGGCGGGTCGCCTTCTATGTTTGGGCTCGGGCTGGGAATTGCCCTGTACCCACCCGTCCTATGCAGTTCCTGCCTTCGCCGCCAAAGGTGTTGGTGTGCATCGGGGTGCCGGTCTTCTGATCGGACTGCTGGGGGCCGAATGAACGCGCAGCACGCGCCGGTTAACCCCCCACCTCGCCCAGGCCCGCCATGATCACCGTCCACCACCTCAACAACTCCCGCTCCCAACGGGTCCTCTGGCTCCTCGAAGAGCTCGGGATCGACTACGAGATCGTCCGCTACGAGCGCGACCCCGCGACCATGTTGGCACCCCCCGCGCTGCGCGCGGTACACCCGCTCGGCAAGTCCCCGGTCATCACCGACGAGGATGCCACCGTGGCGGAGTCGGGCGCGATCCTCGAATACATCGTGAATCGCCACGGCGGCGGGCGCCTGGCGCCGCTGCCGAACAGTGACGAGCGCCTTCGTTACACCTATTGGTTGCACTATGCCGAGGGCTCGGCCATGCCGCCGCTGCTCCTCAAGCTGGTGTTCGGCCGCATGGCCGACGGGCCCGGGCCGTTCTTCCTGCGCCCGGTCTTGCGTGCCATCTCGGCCAAGGTGCAGAGCTCCTTCATCGATCCGCAGTTGAAGACCCACCTCGACTTCATGGAGGGCGAGCTCGCGAAGACGCCCTGGTTCGCCGGGCAGGAGTTCACCGCCGCCGACATCCAGATGAGCTTCCCGCTCGAAGCCGCGGCCGCGCGCGCCGGCCTCGACGAGAGCCGGCCCCAACTGTGGGCGTTCCTGCAGAAGATCCACGCGCGGCCCGCGTACCAGCGCGCGCTGGAGAAGGGCGGGCCGTTCGCGTTGGGGTGAGCAGGGCAGGGGTGAGTGGGGCAGGGCGCGAGCCCGTGACCGCTCCAACGTCCGAAGTGAATGGATGCGACATCATCCCCCCACCTTGGACGGAAATGGCGTCCCAAGTGAGGAGATGCGCGCTCATCCCCCGACCTCGGACGGTCGCACCAAGCGGAAGCGCCCAAGCCCCCGTCACCCCGACCAGCCCCTGGGCTCGCGTCCGCGGCGTCGCTCGTCGGTCACATGCCTACGGGCACGCTCCCTCCTCGCTCCTTGCGGCCGCGGCCCCGGGTCGCCCTCGGTGCTGGACATTCTTTCCGGGCGGACCCTGACAGTCCACCCCTGCGTACCCACAAGCGAGGCCGACGCGCCGGGTCCCAACACGACCCCGTGAAGGCCGGGCGAGCTTCGCTTCCTCGTCGCGACGCTCGGCGTCGGCGTTGTCCACGTCGTTCGTCGGCAGCCCGAGGAGGAAAAACGCCACCAGCGGCACCCCCACCACGGCAACGCCCACCCCCAGGAAGCCCCCCAGCACTCCTCACCCCACCATCAAAACTTCCGCCCCCCGCTCCTTCCCCCGCCGCCGCCAAAACTCGACCCGCCGCTCCGCCCGCCACCGCCGCCGAAGCTCGACCCCCCGCTCCGCCCGCCGCTGAACCCCGACGACGATGACGACGACCGGTACGCGCTCCGCGTCGCCGCCGCGGCCGCGGCGCTCGCCGCCGCCCGGGCCGCGCGCTGCCGGCGCTCCTCGGCCTCCCGCGCGAGCCTACGCTGCCGCTCCTCCTCCTCGCGGATTCGACGCAGGCGCTCCTGCTCCGCGCGCCATGCGGCCGCGGCCAAGCGGGTGGCGTCCGCCCAGGCGCCGAGCACGGCGCGGAGCCGCTCCTCGCGGGCCTGCCAGTCGACGGGGCCGGTCGTGGGCTCGCCGCGGAGGGTGGTGTGGAGGTGGTCGCCCCCGCCCAGCACGCTCGGGTGGCCGTAGCTCCCGTAGCTCGCGAGCTCGGTCGCGAAGCCCGCGCGCGCCTCGTCCAGCGTCGCGAGCTGCCGGAGCACGTCGGCCTTGGCGGCGACGAGGCGGCCCATCACCCCGACGAGCTGGTCTAGGTTGGCGAGCGCCTCGCCGTGCTCCACCAGCACACGCTCCACGGCCACCTCGGCGGCCACGTGGCGCCGCGCGGCGAGCGCCTCCCGCGCCGTCCCCAGCGCGGTGCCGGCCTCCGCCAGGTCGGTGGCCGTCTCCTGCACCTCGCGCCACACCCCGCCCATCGTGTGCGCCGCGTGCTCCCCGGCGAGGCCGTGGACCGACGCCTGCGTGGCGGCAAAGCGCGCGTGCAGGTCCGCCACGCGCTTCTCCGCGGCGGTGCACGCGCCCGCCACGCTCGCGACGGTGCGGGTGAGCGTGGCCTTGCGGTCCGCGAGGTCCTCCCACGCCGCCACGGTCGCGTCGGCGGCGATCTCGGCCGCCTCGACCTCCGTGGCGCCGGGCGCCTGCAACATGCGGCCGAGCGCCGCGTGGAGCGCCTCGGCGAGCGCCAACGCGAGCGCCGGATCGCGTTGGGGAACGTCGACCACCGTGTCCGCGGTGTCCGGCACGGCGAGCGCCAGGACACGGGCCGCCTCGGCCTCGGCCTTGCCGGTGAGCACGGTGGCGACGGTCTCCGCGGCCTCGGTAGCGCCGGCCAGGGCCGCGTCGAGCGCGTCCAGGTAGGCCACGGGATCGGCCGCGCGGAGCGCTTCGAGCGCGGCCCAGGCGGCCGCGGCGTCGGCGGCGAGGGGGTGCGCGTCGGCCCAGGCGCGGGGCAGGCCCGCGGCGTCGAGCGCGGCGTGGTGGAGGGCGAGCGGCTCGGCGGTCAGGTCGTCGGTGGCGCGCCGCAACGTGGCATCCACGGCGTCGAGGAGCCGCTCCCAGCCCGCGCGCGCGCGGGTGTAGTCGGCCTCCAGCGCCTCCATGAACGGGAGCGGGGCGATCTCCACGGTCTCCGACGGGCTCGCGAACAGGCGGTGCTGGATCCGCCCGGTCTCCACCGCGAACGGTGCGTCGAGCGCGGCCTCGGCCGCCAGCCACGGCGCTGCCGCGAGGGGGCCCGCCACCACGCCGCGCTCCAGCGTGTCCAGGCGCTCACGCAGCGCCGCGAGGCCCACCTGGATGCGGTCGAGCGTCGTCGACACCTCCTTGAACGCCGCCAGCGTCACCGGGCCCTTCAGCCGCAGCTCCACGATCCGATCGCGCAGCTCGGTGTCCACCCGAAACGACGCGAACGTCGTCTCCGCGCCGTCGAGCCGCCCCCTGCGCTCGGCCACGCCCGCACGAAACGACGCCTCCGCCGCGCGCGCCCGCCGGCGCCGCAGCGCCGCGCCCGCGCCCAACCCCACCACGACCAGCCCCCCGCCGCCCCATGGCGCCGCCGCGCGTACCTGCGCCGCCCGCGCCTCGTCCGCGATGCGCTCCTCCTCGTCGCGGACCTTCTTCGCCTCGGCGCGCCGCTCGGCGGCCTCGCCCTCCGCCTTCAGCGCCGACGCCCGCTGCTCCGCCGCCGCAACCTCCTCGGCCGCCCGCTTCTCGATGGCCGCGAGCCCCTCTCCCACCGCGCGGTCCACCGCGGTCACCAGCGCGGCAAGGCCGCCGTCGTAGTCGCTCGCCGCCGCGCGGGGCAGAAAATGGGTGTCGATGAGCGGCAGCAGGCGGTCGTTGTGCAGCCCGAGCCGCGCGTCCCACTCCGAGCCCATGCGCACGCGCACCTCGCGGTCGTCCATCCCGAGGAGCACCAGCGCGTCGAGCTGGGGCGAAAACACTCCGTCCTCACGGGCCTCCCAGCTGGCCCACACCTGCTCGATCGCGTCCTCCGTCTCCGAGGCGCGGCCGGGCGCGATCGAGCCGTCGATGACCTTCTCGTAGGCCACCACCCACACCTTTCGCTCCGTACGCCCGGCGGCCTCGCTGACCGCCCGCACCGGCAGCTTCCACCGCGTCGGCACCTTGTACACGCGCGCGTCGGCGGTGGGCGTCGGGATGTCGAGGGCCCAGGCGAGCGGAAGCAGGAGGAGCAGCAACATCCGCGCGGACTATCGGTCCGCGGCGCCCCGCGCGAATCCCCGCGCGATCCTACACGTTCTCGACTTCGGGAACCCTCGCGCCCTGTGGTTGCGACGCCCCCAGCGTCTGACGCAACAGCTCGTTCGTCAGCGCGATGGCCGCGCGGGCCGCGGGTGTGTCACGGAGGCCGTCCAACATCAGGAAGTCGTGAATGGTGCCATTGTAACGGACCGACGTGACACGAACGCCAGCCTGGGCGAGCTTCGACGCGAACGCTTCCCCCTCGTCGCGGAGCACGTCGTTCTCACCGGTGATCACGAGGGTCGGCGGCAGCCCAGACAGTTGGTCGGCCGAGGCACGCAGCGGCGAGGCGAGGGGCTCGCCGCGGCGCGCCACGTCCGGACAGTAGGCGTTCCAGAACCACTTCATCGCCTCCCGGGTCAGCCAGGGCCCGTCCGCGAACTGGCGGTAGGAGGGCGTGTCGAAGTCGGCGTCGGTCACCGGATAGAGGAGCACTTGGAACGCGAGCTTCGGGCCCTTCCTCTCCTTCGCGAGCAGGGCCACGGCGGTCGCCATCTGGCCGCCCGCGCTGTCCCCGGCCACGGCGAGGCGCGCGCGGTCGATTGCCAACACATCCGCGTGCTCCGCGACGAAACGTGTCACCGCGTAGGCCTGCTCCACGGACACCGGATACCGCGCCTCGGGCGAACGTTCGTAGTCGACCATCACCACCGTCACCCCCGCCCCGTTGGCGATCTCGCGGACCAGCCGGTCGTGGGTCTCGAGATCCCCCAGGATCCAGCCGCCGCCGTGCAGGTACACCACCGCGGGCAACTTTCCACGCGCGCCCGGCGGGCGCACCAGGCGCACCCGCACGGACCCAGTGGGCCCCACCGGGAACGTGGCGTCCTCGATGTCCGCGGGCAGCTTGGGTACGTTCCCCGCCTGCGCCTGCGCGAGCACGCGCCGCGCCGCGTCGGGCGTCAAGGTGTAGAGCGGCGGCCCGCCCGCCGCCACCACGGTGTCGACAAACGCTTGGGTCAACGGATCGACAGGCATGCGCGGCTCCCCTCCCCAAAGTTTAGGCTCGCGGCCGTGCCCGGTTGGCGCGGTTTGTCATCGGCGGGCCGCGGTGCCTGCCCGTGGCGGCCCTCAGCAGGACTGCACAATCCCGCCCAGATGCGCGGCATGGTTTGTGCCATTCCGCGGTGGCGGCTCGGGGGGCACGGGAGCATGTTCCCCCCGTGGAAACGTCATCCTTTGGAACGCCGGATCCGCGACGCGGGACCGCGCGCGACCGGACGACTGTCGTGTCATTCATCACATTTGTCGTGGCACTCGCCGTGCGTGCCACGTGGCTCCTCGTCTACCAGCGGCCCGCGGACGGTGTCTTCTCCGACATGGCCGGCTACGTCGCGCGCGCCCAGGCGCTGCTCCAGGGCCAGGACGACGAGACCTGTTTCCCGCCCGGCGCCCATTGGTTCTACGGCGCCCAATTGGCCCTCTGGGGCCCCGACGGCCTCGGCGCCATGGGGTGGGTCCACGTCGTGTTGGGCGCCTCGCTCGCCCCCCTGTCCGCGCTCCTCGCCCGCCGCGTGTCCGGGACCGTCGCCGCCGCCGCCGTCGTCGGCGGCCTGGTCGCGATCTGGCACCCGCTCGTGACGTTCGGCGGCTACTTCTCCTCTGAGCTCCCCTTCGCCGTCGCGTTGCTCGCGAGCGTCCTGGGTTGGGTCCGGTGGTTACAAACGGGCCGCGGTGCTGTGGTTCCAGGCGTTGCCATGGGGCTCGCCTACCTCATCCGCCCAACCGCGCTCCTCGCCTTCGTCCTGCTTTTTGTGTGGTCGTGCCTCCGCGGCCTCGGCTCCCGGCGCGGGCGGTTCACCGTCCTCGCGCCGGTGTTGCTCGCCATCCTGCTCGGCGCGGCGCGCTACCACGACCGCACGGGCCGGTGGGGCCTCATCTCCGACAACGGCGCCGTCGCCAGCTTCTTCGCCTGGACCGACTACCTCGGCCTCCAGGCGACCCCGCCGCCCGGCGCGCCGGTGCCCGTCCAACGCGGCTTCCACCCGCCCTCGCGCAACACCCGCGATTTTCTGCCGGACTACACCTACACCGGGCTCCGGTGTGATCCCACGCCCCTGCTCGCCGAGCGCGACCGTGTCATCGCGGCGTCCAGCGCCACCACGTTGGCCGCGCGTGTGCTCCGCAACGTCACCTCCCTGTTCGCCGGCAACCCCCTGTGGCCCGAACGAACCCGCGCCACCGAGGGGTTCCGCCAGGCGCTCCAGACACAATGGCCGTGGGTGGTGACAGCGGCGCTGCTCCCCTTGTCGTGCTTGGGTCTGGTGTGTCACCTCCTCTCCTTCCGGAGCCCGCGCCCCTCGAAGCGACGCACGGCACGGACCACCGTGGCCGTCTGCCTCCTCTCCGCGGTGCTCGCGGCCGCCGCCTACACCGGCGAGGTGCGCTACCGCGTGCCCTACGACCCGCTCCTGTTGGTGTTCGCGGTGTACGGCGTGGGGTGTGTCGTGCGGTGCCTCCGCGAGCTACGGGGCGGCGAGCCTGGAGCGCCAAGTGCCTGAACGTCCGCCCGCCGGCACGAACGGGCGCGCCCCCGCGGACGGGGCCGGGTGTCTTCCGCGGTCGGGCTCCGCCCTCCGTCGTCCCGCTTTATTTGTAGCGCTCCCGGCGCCACTGCGCGACAATGCGGTTCTCCTCGGACGACCGAATGCGTACCTCCCTGCTCCTCTTCCCGGCCCTCCTCGTCGCCTGCGGCCAAACCGGTGAAGAAGGGGACACCGTCGTGAGGTGCACCGTGGTCTCCAGCGTGGAGGTTCCCAACGACGACGCGAGCCTCGGGTTCTCCGCGGAGGACGCCGTCGCCACCCTCGACGGCCGCGCCTGGGACGTGGCGTGGCAGGATGACGAGTTGTACGCAGGCTCCTCGCTCACGCGCCTCACCACGACCGCGGGTTTTGGCGCAGGGGCCGTCCGCAAGCTGGAGCTCGCGGAGCTCGACCAGTGCGAGTACGTCGGCACGTTCCTCCTCGTCCCGACCACCCTCGGCTTCTCCGACGCCGACGCCACCTTCGCCGCGTCGGGATCGTCCGCCGGCATCGCCGTGTTCGGGCTCTCGGACGACGACACGCACCTCGACTACGGGGAGGAGGACATCCTGGTGTCCACGCTCCCCGCCGACCTCGCCGAGGCGGGTGAGGCGGCCCTGCCGCCTTCGGACGACACCGCCAGGACGTTCTCCGTCGCCCTCGAGGGGGCCGCCTCGGCGCTGCTGCTCCACCTGCAGGTCGTAGACGGCAACAGCCTCGCCGCCGTCGCCTCGGCGGAGCTCTCGGGCATGTGAGGGCGCCCGTCCCCAGTCACCTCACGGCAGGCATTTCCCCCGCAAGAGCCCCGGCCACCCCTCGGGGCAGGCCCGCGCGATCTGCTCCCACTCCGCGACCAACTCGCCGCCGCCGAGGAGAGGGTCGTCGTGCCAATCGGGGGCGAGCGCGCGTGCGAGGGCCCTGACCACCGCGGGATCGACCGCCTCCCGCCGGGCGAACCGGCTTGTGTGGAGGCGCGTCTCCGCGACGGCCAGCGCCACCATCCCCTTCTCGGGCACGTCCTCCACCGCGATGGAGCGGGGAATGTAGACGACGCCCAACCAGCTCTGGGAGGGGCGGTGTCGCAGTTGGAGCACCACGCGTGTCGCTGGCGGACCGAGCAGCGCGCCGGCGGAGGCCTGTACCACGCGGAATTCCATGGCAAAATCCGCCAGGCGCGACTCCGTGTCACGAAACGCGATCACGGTGCCCGTCGGGTCCGAATAACACCGCGCATCGGTCACCAGGCCCACCCCACGGACCCACACCACCGCGGCCCCCTTGGTGCCAGGCGCGAGCGCGAGCGACCCACCCGGTCGGAGGTAGAAGGATTGGTTACGCTTTTTTTTGCTCCGTCGACCCACACCGAAGGGTCGTGCAGCCCGGTCAACCGTACGGTGGCGCCGAGGGGCCCCCCAGCCAGGCCCGTACACACCGCTCCTCCGCCGGACTGACCATTGATCACATCGCATCTCCACCGCCTTGAAGGCGCCGAAGTCGGGACA
>JAZKFH010000008.1:0-43545 GCA_040386535.1 Myxococcota bacterium
CTTCCGTGCTTCCGGTTCTACTCGCCGGTCCTCCTCCTCCTCCTCCTCCTCCTCCTCCTCCTCCTCCTCCTCCTCCTCCGGCTTCCTGCCTTCCTTGTTTCCTGCTTTCCTGCTTGTCTTTCTGCCTTCCCAGTTCCCGCCTCGCTTCCGGCTTCTTCGCCCCGCCGCCCCCGCCGCCGCACCGGCCGCGCGCCCTGGCGCGGTCCGTGTGCCCTGACTCCGAGGCCCTACTTCAGCCGCCGGTGCTGATCGACCGGGATCGCGGTCCGCACCCGGCGCACGCGCCCGAGATCGATCTCGGCGAGGCAGAACCCCTCGCCGTCGCCACACTCGGCGACCACGGTGCCCCAGGGATCGGCGATGAGCGCGTGGCCATAGGAGTGGCGCAGGCCGGCGTCGTCGTGGCGGCCCTCCTGCGCGGGGGCGAGGACCCAGGCCTGGCACTCGATGGCGCGGGCGCGGAGCAGCGGGTGCCAGTGGTCCTTGCCGGTCTGGAGCGTGAACGCGCTCGGGACGGTGAGGATCTCGGCGCCGGCGTCGACCAGCTTGCGGTACAGCTCGGGGAAGCGCAGGTCGTAGCAGATCGACAGGCCGATGACGCCGAGCGGCGTGCGGGCCACGACCACCTCGTCGCCGGGGACGATGTGGGCGCTCTCGCGGAAGGTCGGGCCGCCGGGGATGTCGATGTCGAACAGGTGCAGCTTGCGATACCGCGCCAGCAGGTCGCCGGTGGGGCCGTACAGCAACGACGTGTTGTAGCAGTGGGTCTCGGAGCCGGGGTGGTCCACGCGCTCGGCCACCGAGCCGACGAGCAGGTGCACGCGCAAGCGGCGTGCAAGCGTCGCGAGACGGCGGTGCGTACGTCCGTCGAGGGGCTCGGCGATCGCCACCTTCTGCGCGGACGAGCCGAGGAACGTGGTGTTCTCCGGCGTGGCGATCAGCGCGGCGCCCGTGCCCGCGGCACGCTCCGCCAGGGCCTCGACGCGGTCGAGGTTGTAGGGGATGTCGGCTCCCGTGCGGAGCTGAAGACAGGCAGCGAGGTACATGCGCTCGGTTCCTGCTATCCTGGGGGATGTACGAGGGCCTCATGACCGTTCGGAACGCCACCGGGATCGCAAGCCTGCTCCTGCTCACCGTCGGGTGCGGGGATCAGAAGCTCAGCGTGTACAACTCCGCTCCGGTCGTCTCCATCTCCTCCCCGCCCGACGGCACCAACGTCGATCAGGGCGTGGTCGTGATGTTCGAGGGGCTCGTGTCCGACGCGCAGACCGCGTCCTCCGCGCTGCAGATCAGCTGGTCGAGCGACATCGACGGCGTGTTGACCACGACCGACCCGGCCGACACCACCGGGCTCGCGCTCTACTCGACGGGCAGCCTGTCGGCGGGAAACCACGCAATCACCCTCTCGGCGACCGACGAGTCGGGCGAGCGCACCGAGTACACCATGGTCCTCACCGTGGTCGACGTGCCGGACGCCCCCGAGATCAACGTGGTGCACCCGGGCAACGGCGAGAGCGGCCAGGAAGGCGAGCTGTTTGGCTTCGTCGTGCAGGTCAGCGACGAGCAGGACGATCCCGCCACGCTCACCGTGAGCTTCGAGAGCGACGTCGACGGCGTGTTCTGCACCCCCACGCCCGACGCCATCGGCGTGGCCGAATGTGACCAGTCCCTCACCGCGGGCGACCACCGGCTCACCTTCGCCGTGACCGACAGCCAGGCGCTCACGACGCGTGAGGAGTACTACTTCACCGTCATCTCCGGGCGCTCGGTGGATGACGACGGCGACGGCTGGACCGAAGACCAGGGCGACTGTGACGACGGCGACGGCTCGGTGAACCCGAACGCCTCCGAGTTCTACAACGAGCGCGACGACGATTGCGACGGCATCGTCGACAACGGCACCCCCGGCTACGACGACGACGCGGACGGCCAGTCCGAGCTCGACGGCGACTGCAACGACGCGAGCCCCGTCACCTACGAGGGCGCCCCCGAGAGCTGCGACGGCGTGGACAACGACTGCGACAGCATCGTGGACGAGACCACCGAGTGCTACGACGACGACGGCGACGGTCTCGCCGAGATCGCGGGCGACTGCAACGACGCCTCCGCGGTGAGCTACCCCGGTGCGCCCGAGCTCGGGGACACGATGGACAACGACTGCGACGGCATCGTCGACGAGGGCACCAGCGCCTACGACGACGACGGCGACGGCTACAGCGAGACCGCGGGCGACTGCAACGACGCGGTCGCGACGATCAACCCGGGCGGCACCGAGAGCTGTAACGGCTACGACGACGACTGCGACGGCACCGCCGACGAGCGCGATGCGGTCGGGTGCTTCCCCTACTATTACGACTACGACGGGGACGGCTTCGGTTCGAGCGCAGTCGCCTCCCGCTGTCAGTGCAGCTACGACGGGTACTACACCGCGGCGTCCAACACCGATTGTTACGACTACAACTCGGCGGCGAACACGTCGGCCACGGCGTACTCGACCACTTCGCGCGGCGACAGTAGCTTCGACTTCAACTGCATCTCAGGGGAGGAGAAGCAGTACACCGTCAGCGGCGACTGCAACTGGGACACCTTCGCGTGTGACCTGAACCCGGGCTGGAGCGGAACCAATCCGAGCTGCGGCGTGGGAGGAAACTATGTCACCTCCTGCGACGAAGACAAGGTGCTCGGCGTCGTGGTGGGCTGCGACAACAACACCAGCGCCCGCACTCAATCTTGCCGGTAGCAGCAACGCCGTTTTCTACAACCCGCTGCCCCTGAACAGGTACGCGGCCCCGGTACGTGTCTCCGCGAACGGATCCATCATGAGCACGTCGTCTAGGCCGTCCCCGTCGACGTCGCCGGGCACGACGGCGCTGGAACCGAGGCGGTTGGCTTCGCCGCCCGCTTCGGGGCGGAACGTTACGTCCAGGTCGCTCTCGAGGTAGGTCCCCGTCCCGGGACCGTACATCAGGTAGGTACGACCCGTGGTGTCGCCGCTGTTCGCCGGGTTGGCGCCGATGATCATGTCGCCACGGCCATCCCCGTCGATGTCGTGCGCTCCGCTCACGGCGTACCCCATGCCCGCCTCCGCGTGGGCGCCCGCGTAGACGCCCACGGCGTCCGTGGTGTCGAGGTTTGCGCCGATCGGTCCCGCAAACAGGTACGCGGCGCCGGCTCCCGCCGCGATGTCTGATACCCCCCAAGCTCCGAGCAAGAGGTCCAAGTCTCCGTCGCCATCGGCATCGACCAGGGGATCGAAGACCAGGGAAACGCCGAGGAGGTCCCCCTCGTTGACGCCGGCAATCCGACCGTCGGCATCAAGCAGGTCTGCTCCTGCGATTGGTCCGTTGAAGATGTAGAGGATTCCTCGCTCCTCCTGCGCTCCCGGCGTCGCGGCGATCAGGTCGTCGAGGCCATCGTCGTTTACATCGCCGGTCGCGACGGCATAGCCAAAGGCCTCGCCCGCCAATCCCGGGTCTCCCGACAGGATCGCCCATGCGTCCCCCGTAGAGGCCATCCCTGAGCTGGCCTGCATCACGTACACCGCCGACGTACCATCGAACGCGACCTCACTCATGATGAGTTCATCGATGCCGTCGCCGTTCAGGTCCGAGCCGGTGGCGATGCTGAATCCAAGGACGTCCGTGCCGTTCCCGAGCAGCGTGGAGCGCGGTTCGGTGGCGGCTGTCCCCGCCGGAAACGGACCGTCGAAGATGAACACCGCGGAGTCGCCTGTCGCGCCAGCGGTGATCGCGCTCACCCCGAGATCGCGCACGCCATCGCCATCGAAATCCCCCCCCGTCGCGCGGAAAAAGCGGAACTCTGGCGAGGACGTGTTGGTCAAGGTGGGGGCCTCGTCCGCGAGGTCCCAGTCCCCGTCTCCGGGGTCCGACAAGACGTAGAGTCCATCGGTGGTCATGAGCGCGAAGTCGTCCTTCCCGTCTCCGGTCTGGTCGCCGAGGCCGACCGGAATGCCGCCTGCCTCTCCACCCACCACCCAGGTCACATCCGCGTCTGCGACGTAGACCTCCCCCTCCAACCGACACCCCGTCCCCCCATCACAATCCTCATCCACCCCCGTGTTGCAAACCTCGGTCGCGCCCGGGTTCACCGCGTCGTCGCCGTCGTCACAGTCGGTGGCGTCCGCCACCCACCCATCCCCGACGCACACGGTCGCGAGGGCCGACGCGTCGCCGAAGCCGTCGCCGTCCGCGTCCGCGTACAAGGGCGTGCCATCCTCAGCCCCCGCCTCGTTGACCGCGCCGTCGCAATTGTCGTCGGCCGAGGTCGCGCAGAGCTCGGCGGCGTCGGGGTTTATGGCGCTGTCGCCGTCGTCACAGTCGCCGTCGCGGGTGGCCCAGCCGGCGAGGTCCGCGCAGCGGGTGTCCGGGTAGTCGGCGGTGCCCCAGCCGTCAGCGTCGGCGTCGACCCAGACCGGCACCGGGATGCATGCGGTGTCATCGGTGTCGTCGGTGTCTTCGCCTTCGATCGACCCCTCGGTCAGCTCCTTGTAGCGCTGGTCGTAGAGGGCCTGGTTGATGAGGCAGCCGGAGAGCAGCAACAATGGGAGCATGCGCCAAGTATAGCGGAGTCCGCCTCCCGATGGGGAGCCCCGGCTTGCCCCGCCCCCGCGCCGACCTACCCTCTGTGCGGGGATCGACGCATGAGCATCCAGGTCGGATCGACGGCGCCCAGCTTCTCGGCGCCCGCGCTCGTGGGGCGCGAGTTCAAGACCATCTCGCTCCGGGAGTACCTGGACCAGGGCAAGTGGGTGGTCCTGTTCTTCTACCCGAAGGACTTCACGTTCGTGTGCCCGACGGAGATCGTCGCGTTCAACGACCTGTTGGAGGACTTCGCGGATCGCAACGCGGTGGTGATCGGAGCCTCGACCGATACGGTCGACAGCCACCTCGGCTGGATCAAGTCCGACGGCCGCCTGCAGGACCTGAAGCTCCCGCTGATCGGGGACGTGACCAAGCGCATCGCCCGCGACTTCGGGGTGCTGCTGGACGAGCAGGGCATCGCGCTCCGCGGCACGTTCATCATCGATCCGACGGGCCGGCTGCGCTGGTCGTCCATCTACGACCTCGACATCGGGCGCAGCATCGAGGAGGTGGTCCGCGTGCTCGACGCGCTCCAGAGCGGCGGCTTGTGTGCCTGTGGCTGGCGGGAGGGGGACGAGAACATCGTCCCGGCGTGAGCGCGCGATGAGCACGCCTCGCCTGCCCCACCTGCCGCGGGTGGAAGACGCCGATGCCACCGAGGAGGTGGCTGCGCTCTACACCCGCGCCCGCCAGAAGCTCGGCGCGGCCACGCTCCCCGCGGCGTTGCGCAGCCTCGCCGGCTCGCCCGTGGTGTTCCGCGACATGATGCTCAACCTCGAGCGCACCCTCCACGAGCGCCCGCCGCTGGCCCGCGCCGAGCGCCTGCTGGTGGGCCTCGGCGTGGCGGCCGCGGCGGGCGCGCCGGACCTCGCGCATTGGCTCGATGGGCTCGCGGAGGCCCATGGCATCCCCGCGACCGACCGCCGCTCGGCGATCGAGGTGGCGCTGGTCTGCCGCACGCTCAACGCCTACTACCGGGCCAAGTCGCTCATGGACGTGCCCGGGCCGGGGCTGGACTCCCACGCGAACCTCCGCGCCACGCCGCTGGTGAGCTCGCCGCTCGCCAAGAGCACCGTCGAGCTGGTGTGTACGGCCGTCAGCGTGCTCACCAATTGTCGCTCCTGCGTGACCGCGCACGCGCGCTCGGCGATCGAGGCGGGCGCGACACAGCCGCAGCTGGACGAGGTCGTGCGCGTGCAGGCGGTCGTCGTCGGGCTGGCGGTGCTCGAAGGGTGAGGAGCGGCGGGGCGCCCGCTCGGATAGGGCATCGAAGCGAGGTTCTCGATGAACGTCCATGCGGTCGAGAAGGTGCTCCGCGACCAAGGCTGCTCGCTCACCCCCCAGCGCCGCGCCGTGCTGCGTTTTCTGGACGGAAACCTCGACCACCCGTCGGCCGCCCGGATCTTCGACGCCGTCACCGCCGCCCTCCCGCCGAGCAGGCGCCCGGTGTCGAGCCGCGCGACCATCTACAACACGCTGGCGCTGCTGGAGCAGGTCGGCGCGGTGCACGTGGTGCGCGGCGCGGACGGCGAGATGCGCTACGACCCCAACATGACCCCCCATCACCATCGCTGTTGCGACGTGTGCGGGCGCATGGAAGACGTGCCCGCCGACGCCGTCACCCTGCTGTTGAACGGGGTGCCGGCCGCGGGTGAGGTGCGCTTCACGGGGCGCTGCGCGGGCTGCGCGCCCGGGTAGTCGGGCCCGTCGAGGTGGCCCGTCAGGCCTTGGGCTGCCCCGGCGCGCTCGGTTCGAGGAGAACCGTCGCGCGGAGGAGCGCGAAGGCGCCGATGACGACGCCGAACCAGAGCGTCGCCACGCGGATGAGCAGCGCCGACGCCACGGCGATGGCCTCGGTCACGCCGGGCACGAGCTCCATCGCGCCGCCGACCAGCGCGCCGTCGGCCACGCCGAGCCCGCCGGGCATCGCGCCGCCCGCGACGGTGGCGAAGGCGTAGAGGAAGGTCGACACGTCCAGCGACGCGTCGATCCCGAAGCCGCGGAACACGAGCATGTAGCCGACACACTCGGCGCCCCACGCGACGAGGCTCGCGAGCACGGTGAGCAGGAGCGGCACCGGCGCAACGCAGGTCCGCATGGCGAGGTACATCTCCTCGAGCTTGTCGCCGATCTTGTGGATCAGCGGGAGGCGCCGCAGCACCCCGAGGATCGCCAGGGAGAGCCCCTTGTGGGAGAGCACGGCGAGGCCGCCCACCACGAGCGCGATGGGGACGAACACGTAGACGGCGCGGTCGCCCGCGTAGGTGGACACGCCGATCGCCGCGAGCGCGAGGCACGCGATGCCGTCGGTGAGGCGCTCGGTGACGAGAGCGGGGATGGTCTGGGCCATCGGGATGCCCGTGCGGGCGCGGACGAGCCAGGGCTTGAGCAGCTCGGCCGCCCGCCCCGGCGAGATCACCATCGCGAAGCCGGACGCGAAGATGACGGCGTTGTCGGCCAGTCCGATGCGCGCGCCGACGCGGCCCACGAGGTAGTGCCACTTCCAGAAGCGCAGCCCGTAGTTGACCAGCGTGAGGCCGAGCACGGGGAGAAAGAGCACCCACCGGAAGGTCGCCAGGGCGGTGCCCACCTCCTCGATGCCCGCGTAGAGCGAGCCCGCGACGTACAGCAGCGCCGCGAGGGCGATGCCCCAGGCGAGCCACACTCGGAAGCGGACGATGAGGTTCTGGGGGGTGGCGTCGGCCGCGGGGGCTTCGCTCATTGGGCATCCGCGGCACGGAGCCGGTAGAGGGAGAGGGTGGGGCCCATGCGGGTGAATCCGGAGAAGCGGGCGACGGGGAGGTAGAAGGCGTCCTGCTGATCGAACACGGGGCCGTCGGTCGGCCCGTCGGTCGCGGCCTCGACGTGGACCCGCTCGTAGCGCGCCGCGACGAGCGCACGAACGCGCTCGGGGACCGCACTGTAGTGGACGAGGAAATAGTCCTCCACCAGGAGCCAGGGCGGCGGGTCGGCCTCGAGCGACTCCACCGAGCGCTGACTCGCGAAGTCGATCCCTTCCTTCTCGACGAACAGCACGTCGTACATCGGGCGATCCTGCCGGTACCACTTCAGCTCGTCGGGCTTGCGGAACCCGGCGCTGTCGGCGCGCCCCTGCTTCGCCACGTACTCGCGGGTCTGGTTGGCGACGTTGCGCTGGAGCATCGGCGCGCCGGTGTAGGCGCCCGCGTGAACGAGGATGGCGCCGGTCGGCACGTTCGCCTCGATCCAGGCGCCCATCGCGTCACGCGTGTCCCCCGCCGCGAGGAGCTGGAGCGCGCGCGCGGTCGAGTACGCCGTTGGCGCCGCGAGCGCGAGGGCGAGTACGCCGCCCACGACCAGGCCGCGCTCCCGGGCGGTGCGCGCCACGAGGGTGCCCGCCGCGATGCACAAGAACGGGACGACGGGCAGGATGTACCGATAAAATGCGGTCTCTCCGCGCCCGATGGCGAGGAAGTAGAGGATGGGGAAGCTGTAGAGCACGAGCGCTTCCCGACGATTGGTGCCGAAGGCGAGCGCAATGCCGAAGAGCCCGCCGACGAGCAGCGGCGCGCCCAGGCCCCACCGCAACGAGGCGGTGAGGTGGTGCACCCACGCGTTGCCCACATCGACGTAGTGGCCGGTGGCGAGGTGCGAGAGCTCGTAGCGGAAGTCGTGGAGGAACGTGGAGGGATCGAGGAGCGCGAAGGGCGTGCCGACGAGGAACGCGCCCACCATCGCGGCGGCGCCGGCCCCGAGGAGGCGCAGCGATGCGCCGGGGGACAGCACCGCGGCGACGGCGAGCGGCGCGCACAGCAGGGCGGCGTTGTACTTCGTGCTCGTGGCGAGCCCGGCGAGGACGCCCGCGATGAGCGCGGTCCGCATCCGTCCGTCGCGGCGCAGCGCGTCACAGGCCAGGACCGCGGCGGTGGCGAGCGTGACCATGGTCAGATCGGTGACGCCGAAGTGGCTGTCGCGCACGTGCAGGAACGCGACGGCCAGCAGCAGCGCACCCCAGCGGCCGCCCGGGGCGCGGAGCAGGAGCGCCACGCCGAGGGTGCCCATCGCGGCGCTCCAGAGCCGCATCAAAAGCCGGAAGGGCACCGCTCCGTCAAAAAAAGTTCGAAGGAAGTCCTCCTGCCCGCCGAAGTGCCCGACCACCTTGCCGACGGCGAAGTACGCGCCGAACAGCGCGAACATCAGGTACTTGAACAAGCTCGGGTAGTTGAAGGAGTGCGGGTTCAGATCGCCGCGCCCGAACTTCATGGCCTGGAACGCGATCGTGAGCTCGTCCGGGCGGGCCTCGGCCATGGGAAGACCGAAGTCCAACCCCCACAGACGGAGGGCGAGCGCCAGGAGGAGCAACGCTCCCGTCGCGACACGAGCGGGGGAAGAGAGGGCCACGTTTACATCCCGTCGGCCGGCAGCTAATCTGCTTGCCAAAGCAAAGGCCACCCGTGGAATGGTTCCGTGTTCACTCCTTGAAGGCCGGTAGTGTCGACGTCGAGGCCGAAAACTGGCTCACCGCCCTCGGGCTCGGGCTCGGCAAGCTCGGCCTCGTGCAGGATCTCTCCAGCATCGCCTGCGAGACGCTGCCGAATGGCCACATCCTCGTGCGCGACGCGAAGAGTGGCGCCGGGTACTCGGTGGTCTCCATCGGCGCCGAGCTCGGCGAGCAGGACGAGCCCACGGGCGAAGCCGAGCTGGCCATCATCCCCGATGACGCGGTGTACGGCTCCGTGGGGCTCGAAGACTACGTGGAGGACATCGAGGCCGCCCCCGATGGGGCCGAGGCCGTGCGCCGCGCGCTCGGGGCCCTGCGCGAGCTCGCGCCCTCCGAGGCGGGCGCGGTGCTCCGCCGCCACACCGACGGGTGGCTCGGCTTCGAGGGCGCGTACGGCCCCGGCGCCGACCGTCTCCCCGGCATCGTCATCCCTCCGACCGTGGGCGTGGCGGGCTTCTCCGTGCAGCGCCACATCGCCGTGAGCCTGCGGGACGCCTCCGCCGATCCCCGCTTCTTCAAGCAGATCGACGCGTTCACCGGCTACCGGACGCGCTCGTTGTTGTGCCTGCCGATCGTGATCGAGGGCGTGGCGTACGGCTGCATCCAGCTCTTGAACTCGCCGAACGCTGGCGGGTTCACGCGGGACGCGATCTCGGACGCCGACCTCATCGCCGGCGCCCTGGCGAAGCGGCTCTCGCAGGATCCCATCCCGACGCCGCCGAACACGCAGAAGCTCCCGTAGCTCCGGGTCGCGGGTCATGCCCCCCTCCGAGCGGAGGGGGGCGGACGCCTACTGGACGGCGATCGTCTTGACGAGCACGGTCTTGGCGTCCGAGCGCAGCTTGTCCTGCAGCTTGGTGTAGAGGGCGAAGTTCTCCGTCGCCTCGTCACCGAACTCGATGTTGCGGTCGTCCTGCTCGCGCACGGTGTACTTGTAGACCGAGAGCTCGACCTGCGAGCCGTCGTCATACGAGAAGCGCCAGCGGTGGCGGTTGCTGACGGTGCCCTTCGATCCGTCCTTCATCGTGGCGGTGACGCTCGTGCGCAGCGTGCACTCGTACATCCACGGCGAGAAGTCCGAGCTGTAGGTGCAGTCGACCTCGTCGGGGATCTTGCCCGCCGCGACGGCGACACTCTTCACGTCCTTCCAGGCCACCTGCTTCTCGGTGCCGGCGGCCTCGACCGTGAGCGTGAGCTTGCGGTCCTCGGAGGTCCAGCCCTCGTCGCCCAGAAAATCGACCGTGCGCTCGATGCCGGTCACCTTGCCCGCCTTGGACGTGCCGTCGGCGTAGGTGATGGTGATGCCGACGTCGGCGTTCTTCACCACCGGGGGCGGCGCGGGCGCGGCCTCCTCGACCGGGGGGGCGACCTCGGCGGGCGCGGCGGCGACGGGCTCCGACACGGGGGCGGCGGGCGGCACCGCCGTCGTCTTGCCGCAAGCAGCGACCAGGAGCGGGAGGGCAAAGAGGGGGGCAAGCAGCCGGATATGCATCGTGTCTCCAGGGTCGACGGTCTAACCGATGAGCGGGCCGGTATCATCCGTGCGCCCCGACGCCACCCGCAGGAGCACCACCCCCCCGAGCAGGACGGTGAACAGCTGTTGCACGCGTACCAGGAGGGTAATCGCGAGCGCGTCCGGCAGCGACAGGCCCGCGGTCGCCACCAGGAGGGAGGCGAACATCGCGTCCCAGCCGAGCTGCGAGCCGGGGAAGGCGAACAGGACCACCGCGCCGGCGGTGGACACCGTGTAGGTGAACGCGAGGCCGGCGGGGTCGGGGTGCGCGCCGAGCCCGAGGGCCGCGAGCGCGATGCCGCCGATCACGCACGCGTGCCCGCAGAGGGCCCACAGCGCGCCCCAGGCATACCGACGGGGCCCGAGGCGGCCCACGGCCTGGAGCGAGGTCGCGAGCCGCTCTACGGAGGCGTGGAGGCCGCGCAGCGCCGGAATCCGCCCGATGGTGCGCGCCGAACCCTCCCGGAGCAGCGCCGGGTAGGCGGAGAGCACCCCGAGGGCGATGGCGCCCCCGGCGATACACGCCGTGGCGAGGCCGATCCATCGGTTCATCCCGTCCGGCACGGGCATGTCGGTGGTCACGAACAACACGGCGGAGCAGACGCCCGCCATGGCGAGGCCGATGAAGCGAGCGTGCACCCCGGCGGCAAAAGCCATCTCGGGGCGGATGCGGAACCGGCGGCCCGCGAGCGCCGCGGCGGCGAACTCACCCACCGGCCCCGGGAGCGCGTAGTTGAGCAGGGTGCCGACCATGAACAGGCCGGTGAGCGGGAGCACGGTGACGCCCTCCCGCTCCGTCATCATCGCGCGCCAGCGCATCGCCAGGAAGCAGATCCCGGTGGTCATCGACACGACGGCGAGCACGAGCGCGCGCGGATCGGCGCGGCGCCAGATCTCCAGCACCGCCTCCTTCGTCAGATCGCTCGACGCGGCGGCGAACACGACGAGCCCCAACAGGAGGAGCACGCTGCCGACGGTCACGAGACCGCGGACGGCGACCTTCTGGAGGGGCGGCGGAGGAGCGGGCGAGGCGGCGTGCTCGGTCGGGGACAGGTCAGTACGGCGCAGGGAAGGGCCAGGAGAGGGTGCGCGTCAGCTCGACGCACGCCTCCAGGGCCACGCCGTCGATGGTAGCGTCGCGACAGGTACCGCACACGCCATCCGGCTCGTCGTCCTCGTCGATCACGGGCGGATCGGTGTCCTCCGCGGTGTCGCCGGTCTCGCCGGTGCCGGTCTCGCCGGTCCCGGTCTCGCCGGTGCCGGTGTCCGCCGTGCCGGTGTCTGCAGTATCGCCGGCGGGAGGGCCGGCGGGCGCCTCGACGCCGTCTACGGTGAACGACACCGAGGCGTCGTTCGTGCCGGCGAACCCGATGGTCCCCGCGGACGAGGCAGCCCAGCCGCAGTCGATGAGCAACGAGACGGGCACGAGCCGGGCGGTGACCTCGGCGGTTCCCCAGCCCTCGACGCCCACCTGGCCGTCGGAACGGTCGGCGTAGATCACGTCCTCGTACGTGGCGTAGGCCGAGCTCGTGTCGGCCCAGAGCACCACCGACGGATCGGTCGCCAAGCTCGTGACGGCCACCTTGGTGTCCATCAGGTAGCCGTTGCCCGAGTCCGTGACGGCCAGCTGGCCCTTCGCGGTCCACCCGCCCACGTTGTCGTTGGCGCCGAAGTCCTGGAGCGTGATCACCTGCCGGCCGCTGGTCGGATCCACCGACACGGACGCGGACCCGAACCACTGGACGCCGGTGGAGTCCACGCAGTCGTTTCCGGTGAGGGTGAGCCCGCCGTCGTCCCGCTCGTAGATCTCGGGGCAGTCCCGCCAGTCGTCCTCGCCCAGCTGGACCGTCGTGAGCCAGAGGAGCCACGGGAGGTCGACCGAGCCGATGGTCAGCAGGTCGGGGAGCACCTCCGCCGTGATCGTGCCCGGCTTGTCGGGCACCTCGTCGGGCAGGCCCCCGCAAGCCGCCAGGAGGAGCAGCGTGAAACCCAGCGCCCTGGGTGCGGAAGCGCGGGTGGTGCTCACTGGGTGCTCTCGACCTCGCCCGACTCCTCGTCGGTCGAGCTCTTCTCGACGTTCTGCCGGAGCAGCGTCGCTTCGGTTCCGGACAGCGGGTACACGCTCTCGGCGACGGACGCGCGCGAGAGATCGGCCTGCAGCTGGGACGCCTCCCGCGAGGCGCGAGCGAAGTCGTACTGCATGTGCAGGGGCTGGGAGCAGGCGAGGGCCAAGAGAAGGGTCATCATGGGGACTCCTCCGAGAGCAGCTTGTCGAGGGCTGCGGCAGCCGCGGGGTGCCCGGGGGCGGCCTCCAACGCGGCGTTGAATTGAGCGAGTGCGGTGCCGCGATCCCCGCGGTTCACGCAGGCGACGCCGAGGTTGTAGCGCGCGTCCGCCTCGGAGTTCGCGGCGCGGAAGGCCTGGAGGGCCTCCATGTCACGTTCCAGGCGGGCCAGGGCGAAGCCGAGGTTGTTGCGCGTGCGCGGCTGCGAGGGGTCCTTGGTGAGCGAGGCCCGGAACAGCCGGATGGCCTCCTCGGTGTCGTTCGCGGAGAGCCGCGCGTAGCCGAGGTTGTTGAGCACCACGGGGTCGTCGGGGGAGAGGCGCCGGGCGCGCTCGAGCGCCGCGAGGCTGCCGGGCAGATCGCCGGTGTCGGCCAGGACGACGCCGAGGGCGGCCCACCCCGAGGGGTCGCGGGGCGCCTTCTTCACGTGGACCTCGAGCAGCGCACGGGCCTCCTCCGACATGCCGGTGGCGTGCAACGCGCGGGCCTGGAGCACGTCGAGCCGCTTGTCGGTCGCACCCTGCGACCGCACCTCGGCGAGCACCTGCAGCGCCTGGGCGTGCAGCCCCGACTCCAGGAGCGACGTGAGGACACCGACCTGCGCGTCGATGCGCGAGGAGGACTCGACGGTCTCCTGCTTGGAGGCCGCCTCGGCGCGCGGGGCCGTGAGCAGCAGGGCCAGCGCGAGGGCGCCGATCCCGTAGCGGGCACAGATGCGTCCCATCAGCCCGCCATCGCGGGGAGGAGGATGTTCTTCACGTTGATGAGCGCGGGGCCGATGAGGATCATGATGAGACACGGGAGGATGAAGAGGATCATCGCGACGGTGAGCTTGGGCGACACCTGCGCCGCCTTCTCCTCGGCGCGCTGCATGCGGCGCACGCGCACGTGCTCGCTGTGCAGGCGCAGGGCGCGTGCGACGCTGGTGCCGAAGCGCTCGGCCTGGACGAGCACGTTGACCAGCGCGTTGATGTCGTCGATTCCGGTGCGGTCGGACAGGTGGCGGAGCGCCTCGGTGCGGGGCACGCCGGCGTTGACCTCGGCGGTGACCAGCTGGAGCTCGCGGGACAGGTCGGGCGCGGCGGCCTCCATCTCGTCCGCGACGCGACGGAAGGCGGCGTCGAGCCCCAGGCCCGCCTCGACGCAGCTCACGAGCAGGTCGAGCGCGTCGGGGAAGGCCTTGAGCAGGTCGGTCTTGCGACGATCGAGGAGGTTCTGCACCCAGACGAGGGGCAGGTAGTAGCCGGCGGCCGCGCCGATGAGCGAGCTGCCGACGATGTAGATCGGCTTGTCCTTCGGCAGGATGGCGAACGCGATGACCGCGAAGATCAGGGCGCCGACGGTGCGGCACGCACTGTAGATCTCGACGGCGTTGCGGTCGCGGAAGCCGGCCTGGAGCATCCGCTTGCGGAGCGCCGCGACCTGCTCGTCGTCCGAGACCGCGAGGCGGGCGGCGGTCGACGTGAGGGCGTGCAGCCGCGCGGAGCGGATGGCGGTGGGGCCGGCCTCGGGCTGGCTGTTGCCGATCTCGGCGAGGCGATCGGAGGCCGTGCGCTGCGGGTTCAGCACGGTGTAGAGCGCGAACCCGACCCCGGTGATCGCCACCACGGTCGCCCCGACGGCCAGGTAGAGCAGGGAGGGGTCCATCAGAGGTCCACCTTCGAGATTTCGCGCATGACGAAGACCCCGAACGAGAAGGAGAGGAAACAACCGAGGAGCATCAGGTTGCCGAGCGGGTCGTTCACCAGGGGCGTGAGGTACTGCGGCGACACGAACAACAGCACGCCGACGACGAAGAACGGGAGCCCGCCCAGGATGTAGGCGGTGAAGCGCGCCTCGGAGGTGAGCGCCGCGACCTTGCCGTGGAACATGAACCGGCCGCGGATGGTGCCTGAGATGCTGTTGAGGATCTCGACCAGATTGCCGCCGGTGTCCCGCTGGAGGAGCACCGAGCCCACGAAAATCTGGAGGTCGAAGCTACCGGGATTGCGGCGGGTGAGGTTCTGGAGGCACTCCCGCAGGTCACGCCCGAGGTTGTGCTCCTCGTAGATGCGGCCGAACTCCTGGGCGAGCGGCATCGGCATCTCCTCGGCGACGCTGCGGAGCGCCTCGGAGAGCCCGTGCCCCGCCTGGAGCGAGCGCGCGAGCAGGTCGAGCCCGTCGGGGAGCTGCTCGGTCAAGCGCTGCGACCGGTTCGTGGCGGTGCGCGAGAGGAGCATCACCGGGATGTAGAAGGCGGCGAGCCCCACGAGGCCGATCGCGCTCTTGAACGCGACGAGCAGCACCAGCATCCCGATGACCGCCGCGGCCGCCATGCGCGTGTAGAGCGTGGAGAGGGTGTACGGGCTCCCGGCCTGCCGGATCATGTCCTCGAGCTGGCCGCTGAACCCCTTGCTGCCGGGGCCCGACGCGCGGAGGAGCGCGGGGCCCGCGTTCTTCTCCACCAACGTGCCGAGCCGGCGCGACAGCTCGCGCTGCTGCTGCTCGTTCCGGCTCTGCAGAGTCCAGTAGGCGAACTGCGCGAAAAGGAGGAGCGCCGCCACCGCCATCGCGACGCCGAGGACCAGGATGAGGTTCTCCGCGGTCATCAGACGTCCTGCTCGAAGCGGAAGAGCTCGGCGGGCAGCTCGACACCGTGGCGCTGGAGGCGGCTCGCGAACTTCGGACGCGTGCCGGTGGCGCGGAAGGTGCCGCGGACGCGCCCGTCGTCATCCACCGTGCGTTGCTCGAAGGTGAAGATGTCCTGCGTGGTGACGATCGGGCCTTCCATGCCGACCACCTCGGTCACCGCCATGAGGCGACGCGAGCCGTCGGGGAGGCGATCGAGCTGGATGATCACGTCGATCGCGCGGGCGATCATCTCGCGGATGTTGCGGTCCGAGAGGTTGGGGACGGCCATGCCGACCATGGTCTCGAAGCGCGCGATCGCGTCCCGCGTGGTGTTCGCGTGCACGGTGGCGAGCGAACCGTCGTGACCGGTGTTCATCGCCTGGAGCATGTCGATGGCCTCGCCACCGCGGATCTCACCGAGGATGATGCGGTCGGGACGCATGCGGAGGCAGTTCTTGACGAGCTCGCGTTGCGTGACCTCGCCGCGGCCTTCCACGTTGGGCGGCCGGGTCTCCAGCCGCACGATGTGGTTCTGCTGGAGCTGGAGCTCGGCGCTGTCCTCGATGGTGACGATGCGCTCGCCATCGGGGATGAAGCTGGACAACACGTTGAGCATCGTCGTCTTGCCGGAGCCCGTGCCGCCGGAGATGATGATGTTCAGCTTCGCCTTCACGCAGCCGCGGAGCACGTCCATCACGGGGCGCGGACACGCGCCGAACGCGACGAGATCGTCGGGCGTGATCGCGCGGGTGCCGAAGCGACGGATCGAGACCATCGGTCCGTCGAGCGCGAGCGGCGGGATGATGGCGTTGAAGCGGCTCCCGTCGGCGAGGCGGGCGTCGACCATGGGGCTGGTCTCATCCACACGACGGCCCACGGCGCTGACGATGCGCTCGATGACCTGCATCAGGTGCCGGTTGTCGTTGAAGCGCACGTCGATGCGCTGGAGCAGGCCCTTCTTCTCGATCCAGACCTTGTCGAAGCCGTTGATGAGGATGTCGGAGATGTCCGGATCCTTCAGCAGCGGCTCGAGCGGGCCGAGGCCGAGGATGTCGTCGAGGATCTCGTCGACCAGGCGATCGCGCTCGATCCGGTTCAGCGGCAGCTGACGCTGTTCGACCTCGGCCGTGAGCGTTTCCCGCAGGCGGGCGGCAAGCTCGGCCCGGGGGGTGGCGCCGACCCGGTCGAAGTCGATCATCTCGAGGAGCTCGCCGTGGAGCGTCTTCTTGATGCGTTCGTACTCCGCGGAGTCCGCGCTCGGGGTGCCCGTCTTGTAGCGCTGTTGGGCGCCGCGGACTCGGTCGATCAGTCGCGAAGACACGGGCTACCCTCCTGAGAAGCGGGAAAACCACCCCATCGGCCCACCGGCGGGCTTCTCGACGGCCACCTCGCCGTCCGTCACCAGACCGACGAGCGCCTCGATGTCGCGCGCGGCGGGGCACCGCTTGTCGACATCCCTCAGCAGCTTTCCTTCGTTCACGGCCCGCGCCGCGGCCTTGTCGAACGCCACGGTGGCGTCGACCTTGCGCAGGATGTTCTGCTCGACGTCCGCGAGGGCGAACGGCGCATCCCGCTTGTCCCACCTGTTGATCACCACGTGGACGCGCGACTTCTCGATCCCGAGCCGCTCGATGAGCTGCAGGCGCCGCCAGGTGTTCTTGATGCCGGGCACGTCCGGCGTGGCGATGAGGAGGATGCGGTCCGCCACGGTGGCGGCGGTGAGCGTGGCCTCGTCCAGGCGGCTCCCGCAATCGACCAGGCAGTACTGGTAGCTGCGCGCGACGGTGGTGAGGATGCGCATGACGGCATCCCCCTTCACTTCTTCGCGCTGCTCGAGATCCGTGGGCTGGGCCACGGCGTGCACCTTGCTCGGATGGACGACCACGTGCCCGGCGAGCATGCGCTCGTCGATCTTGTGGAGGTTCCGCAAGAGATCGGTGATGGTGACCTGGGGTTGGATGTCGAGGAACGCCGCCACGTCGCCCATGGAGAAGTCGAGATCGACCACGCACACGCGGTGCACCGGCGAGAGCTCGGCGGCGAGGTTGACGGAGAGGAACGTGGTCCCGGCGCCGCCCTTGCTGCCCCAGACCGCGATGACCTCGCCGTGGTCCTCGTCCCCACCTTCCTGGTAGATCGCCTCGTGCACCGCCTGGCGAAGCAGCTCGGCGTCGTCCGGGAGCACGACGAACTCGCGGTACCCCGCGCGCATGGCCGCGCGGATGTGATCCGGGTTGGCGTGCGACGCGAGCGCCACCAGCTGACAGCGCCCGTTCTCGGCGACGATCTGCGGCGCGAGCCGGATGGCCTCCTCGAAGTCCTGGTCGAATCCTGCGATCACCACGTCCGGGCGGAGCTTGCGGATGACCGCCAACGCCTCGTCGTACTTGGTCGCCTGGGCGGGCAGGGCCGCCTCGGCACCGAGCGTCTCGCGGATCTGGCCCATCGCGCGAGGATCGACACCGATCACCACGACCGACGCGACGTTGCTCGTACTTCCCGCCTGCCTCATTGTCCGCCTCTAACGCTTCATGCCGTATTCACCGGTGGGCTCCGCGGTCCGAGAACCGGGAACGGTCAGCTGCCCCATGATGAACAGCTGGAAATCGCTCGGATTGTACCCCTCGGTCCGGCCCGGCGCCGTCGGCACCTCGCCCGGCGCCATCGGGCGCACCAGCTCGGGGGTGACGAAGATGACCAGCTCGGTCTCCTCGCGCTTGTGCTTCACGTAGCGGAAGAGCGCCCCGACCAGCGGGATGTCGCCGAGGATCGGGATCGCGGCGCGCGTGGAGGTGGTGCGCTCGTGCAGCATGCCCGCCATGGCGAAGGTCATGCCGCTCTGGAGGCGCAGATGGCTGTCCCCCTTGCGGACGAGCATGCCGGGAACCTCGATGTTCGCGAGGCGGATCGTGGTGTTCGGATCGATCTCGCTCACCTCGACGTACGCGTGCATGTCGATCACGTTCCCGGAGAGGACCGTGGGGACGAACACCAGCTTGACGCCGTACTCCTTGAACTCGATGGTGATGCGCTCGTCGTTCTGGGCGACAGGGACGGGCACCTCGCCGCCGGCCATGAACTCGGCCTGCTGCCCCGACAACGCGACGAGCGAGGGCTCGGCGAGGGTGCGGGAGAGCTTGTTCTGCTCGAGCACCGCGAGGATCGCGCTCACGTCGAACGCGCCGGAGAAGCTGCCGAGCAGCTGGATCACGTCCGTGCCCGGCGCGAAGCCGGCCAGCTGGGCGCCGATCCCGGCGTTGTTGTCGAACAGCACGGAGAGCCCGAGCTCGCGCAAGCCGGTGCGGCTCACCTCGGCGAACACGACCTTGAGCTGGACCTGGTGGTCCCCGCGCACGGTCATGAGGTTCACGAAGTCTTCGTCGTAGATCCGGGCGATCGCGGAGACACGCTCGAGCGTCTCGAGGTCCTCCACCGCGCCCTCGACCACGAGGCGATCCTTGACCGGGTAGATCTTGGGCGCCGGCCCGGTGACCGCGCCGCGGATGCGCCGGCCGATGTCGGTCAGATCGACCGACACGACCACCTTGAAGGTGACGGGCCGCGACACGTCGTCGCGGTACCACACCCAGAGGTCGGTCGAGCCGACCGCGAGCCCGCGCACCTGGTACTGCCCCTCTTCGAGGAGGCGGAGCTCGGCGACCGCGGGGTCACTGATGAGCACGCGCGAGATGGTGCGGCTGTCGCGCTGGATGACCGATTCGCCGACGCCGACATCGATGAGGTTCTGGGCGGGCTCGGCGGCGAGGGCCGAGGAGCAGAGGGTCGAGGGGGACACGGTGGCGAGCGCCAGCGTGAGGACACCGGCGCCGACGAGGCCCCGGATGAGTCGGAAGGAGCTCATTACTTCCTCTTGTTCTTCTCGGTGGACTCGTCGCTCGTGCCGTCGGGGTTGAACGACACTTCGGTCTTGGAGGCGCCGGAGATGACTTCGGCCTTGGGAACGACGGGGGGGGCGGCGACGACGGGAACATCCTTGCGGCGGCGGATCGGGGAGGGATCCGCGGCGTCGACCGGGTCGAAGCCGATGAGCCTGTCGATCGTGTTGAGGCCGCCTTGCGAATCGATCTGGAGGATGTCGATGTCGCTGCGCAGGACGACGTGGATCTCGCCACGGCTCTGGGCCAGCGCGAGCTTCTCGGCCTCGTCGGGCGTGAGCTCGACGGTGATGGAGGGCTTGAGCTTCTTGGTGCTCTCGCCCTTCTTCTTCTTCGTGTCGTTGGCCTCGGCCTCCTTGGCGGCGTTGCCGCCGAGGCTCGAACCCACCGCGAGGACCTTGATCTCCTGCAGGATGGTCTCGGCGACGTACTTCGCGCCGACGGCGAGCGGATCCTCGGGCTTGATGGTGACGATCACGTCGACGAAGTTGCCGGCCTGCAGCAGGCCCGCGACCGCGGTTTCCGTGTCGGTGGCGATCGTCATGGCGCGCTTGCCGGGCGTGACGATGGCGTTGAGGCCGACGCCCGCGTTGGCGGAGGCGAGCCGCTCGTCGCGCACGGCCTCGTTCGCGAGGATGCGCTCGCGGGGGGTGCGGCCGAGCACCTTGTCCAGCTCGCCGAAGATCTGGTCTTGCGGGACCATCTCCGGGATGACGTTGCGGAGCACGACATCCTCGGACGCGATCGGGAGCCCCATGTGGAGGTCGCGGACAGCCACGACGACCGAGACGGTCTCCTTTGGCTTCTGCGCCTCCTTGATCTGCTTCTGCGAGTTGCGGATGACGTTGAAGACGATCGCGGCGGCCACGAAGGCCAGGAGCAGGGAACCCACCAAAAAGATGATGGCGCGTGTGCGTCCACCCGATTGCTGACGCTGCATCCCGGCTCCTTCAAGGGTGGTGGCGCTGGCCACCGTCATGCTTTGGACGGGCAGTACGTAAAGCACGTGCCCGAGATCGGCAAACGCGGACAAGGGGCCTGTAAGCCAGTAGGCATCGGCCTGAAACGACTAGGCGAGAGGCAAAAACGAAGACGGGCGCTCCCGTCGCCGGGAGCGCCCGTCCGTGGTCGGTCCGAACTACCCGCTGGTGGCGGCGTCGAGGTCGGTCGAGATGTTCGTGAACAGCGTCTCGAGGCTGCCACCGAGGAGCGTGAGGGCCGCGATGATGGCGACGGCCACCAGGGCTGCGATCAGGCCGTACTCGATAGCGGTGGCGCCGGACTCGTCGCGGATGAGCTGGGTGAACATGGTGGTGTGCTCCTGATTCTAAGGGAATTTGCACCGGTAACGTCGTACGAGCCTCCCTCCAGCCCGCACTATCCGGTCAGAGGCGCGCTGCCTCTGCCCTGATACATAGCGGAGTCCCTGCTCAAGGCGCAACGTCAAACGGCGAAATGTAAGTCTTTCCATTTTCCTGGAAGGACGATCGCTTTCCTGCCATCGAGGAACGCTGCGAACTCTGGTCCGAGCGCGGATCCGCGCCAGCTCTCGATCGGAAGCCCCGCCGCGAGGCGGTCCAAAGTGGTGTCGGTCAGGACGAGCTCGGGCGCCACCCCCCGCTCCGCCTCCGCCGTTCGGGCCGCTACCCCCACCAGCTCCCGCCACAGGCGGCCGCGGGAGACCGGCCCGGGAGGAGGCGTGGCGGTCCGACCCGCGGCGATGCAGGCCAGCACCGCCGTGCCCTCCCGCTTCCACACCTGGCTCGGCATCCGCCGGTTGGCGCGGAGGGCCTCGAAGCTGGCGGGCTGGCGGCGCGCGAGGTCCAGCAACATCGAGTCGGACACGACGTTCGAGCGCGTGACGTCCCGCTCCTGGGCGGCGCTGTCGCGCCAGGCCGCGAGCGCCTGCAGCACGGCCCGCTCCGTATCGTCGAGCAGGTGGGCCCCCGGCACGGTGCGCCAGGCCTGGGAGAGATCCTCGGGGAGCAGCGCGCGGGCGAGATGCTCCGCCGTGCACGCCGCCGCGATCTCGGTGTTGCCGAGCGCCGCCAGCTTCGCGTCGAGCGCACTGGCGAGAGGCTCGAGAAGCAGCACGTCGTCCGCGGCGTAGCTGAGCTGATCGGCCGAGAGCGGGCGCTGCGACCAGTCCGAGAGGGTCGCCGCCTTGGGCAGGTGCAGATCGAGGTGGCGGCGCACCAGCTCTTGCAGGCGGATGGGGAAGCCGTCTCCCGCGCATCCCGCGGCGATCTGCGTGTCGTACACGGAGGTGGGCCGCATCCCGATCTCGCGGTGGAGGATCTGCAGATCCATCACCCCGCCGTGGAGCAGGAGCGGCACCTCGGACAGGGCCTTGCCGAGCGGCGCGAGATCGATGTCACCGAGGGGATCGACCAGCATGGCGGGGCCGAGGTCGGCACGCAGCTGGATCAACATCAGGCGCGGGTGGTAGTGGCGCTCCGCGTGGAACTCGGTGTCGACGGCCACGCGCCGCGCTCCGGCGATGGCGTCGAGGACGGGCTGGAGGGCGGCAGAGGTGCGGATCAACGGGAACCTTGTGGTCGGGGGCGCAGGCTATCGCATCGGGGGACCCGCGTTGGGCCGAAGTGCCCTCGGGTTAGGCTGCGCGCGCGGGAGGGCGGCGAAATCCGGATGCGTGAAGGATTGGAAACGTCGACGCAGGCCCCTTCGTTCCCGCGCGCCTGGTCCTGGGAGGATCCCGCGTTGCTCGACGCGCTGGCGCTCGGCCCCGACGACGACGTCGCCGTGTTCGAGCCCTCGGGAGACGACGCCCTCGTCGCGTGCGCCACGGGCCCCCGCTCCGTGCACGCCTTCGTCCCCGACCTCGCGTCCCGCGCCCTCGTGGAGCTCAAACGCGCCGCCGCGCGAGAGCTGCCGGGGCAGAGCGTCCGGTCGCTCTTCGGGTTGGGCCACTTCGGGCGACGCGTCTGGTTCTACCACTACCTTCGGCCCGGGCTCCCCGCCGACGTGCAGGCCTGGTGGGACGCGCGAGAGGGCACCATCCGCGCCGGGATCGCCGGGGAAGGCGCGGTGGAGCGCGCCGTCGCGGATCTGCGCGGGCGCCTCCTGCCCCTCGCGGTGGGACGCGGCGCGGTGGCGGCGTTGCTCGGCGCGCAGACGTTGGAGGCCCAGCGCGTCGTGGTCGCCGCGCAGTGGCGTGGCCTGCGGTGGCGGGCGCTCACGAAGGTGGGGCTGCCGCGGCTCGCGCGCCTCGCGGACGCGGAGGAGATCGGCGCCGCCGCCCACCTCGACGCCGTGCTGGAGCGGGTTCCCGTGGCCGCGAGCCCGTTCGTCTCCTGGCTGCTCGGCGGCACGTGGGGCGGCCCCGAGGGGGTCCCCGCGTGGATGTCGACCCCGGGCGTGGCCGCGCTCAAGCCGCACGTCGCCTCCCTGACCGTCTCCATCGCGGCCCGCGCCGTGGCGCTCGCCGACGCGCCGCGCGGCGCCTGGTCCGCGGTGATCGTCGGCCGCCGCTCGCTCTCGTCGCAAGAGGCGGCCGCGCTCAAGCGCTGCCTCCGCTTCGGCGGCCGCGTGCTCGGTTGGGGCCCGCCGCCCAGCCTCCTCCAGGTCGACATCGGCGCCACCACGGCGCTCGTCGCCGGTGACCGCGGCCTGTTCCCGGGCCGTCCGTGGCTGGCGCGCCACCCCGGGTAGGGCCACCCCGCGGCGAGGTCGCGCGGGCGTTCAGAGCAGCGGCAGCAGTCCCCAGCCGCCCCAGACGAGGACGCCCAGCGCGACGAGGCCGAACGCGGCCCACCGCTGGCCCGCCCGCCGCTGGTGGCGCACGACCTCGGCCCCGTCGCGGTCGGACACGAGGAGCGGGGTGCCCTCTCCCAGGTGGAGCGCCCAACCGGCTTCGCCGCCGCGGGCCGTGCCGACGGCGAACACGCGGTCGTCCGCGAGCAGGATCTCCTCGCGCCAGCGCAGGAACGGGCCCGCGGGCGGGATGCTCGGCGGGGCGACACGCGCCAGGAGGGTGTCGAGCTCGGGGCTCGGGACGGCGAAGATGCCCGTGCGCACGCGGTCGGGAGAGGCCACGACCACGTCGGCGTCATCGAGGCGGAGGGCGACCGCGCCCGTGTCGTCGGCGATCGCGGCGGGGAGCGACGCGCGCTGGTCGAGCACCGTTTCCCAGCGGTTGCGACGGCGCTGCTCGAGGAGGAGGCGGTAGAACACGGCCGGCCGGCTGGTCAGCGGCGCGATGAGCTCGCCCTCGGCCTGCAGGCGGCCCGCCACCTCGTGCAGGCCCTCGTCCAGCTCGGCTACGGGGGTGGGCGCGGCCTCGGCGAGCAGGCGCGCATTGCCGAAGGCGCGAGCCGCGAGGCCGACGCACACCGTCGTCGCGGCGACGCCCACGCCCGTGATGATCCCCGGTACCAGCAAGCTTGCCATTCAGACGTCCCGGTACCGGATCTGGTGCTTCTTGAGCAGGCGCGTGATCGACTTGCGGTCCATCCCGGCGGTGCGTGCGGCGCGGGACACGTTCCCGTCGTGGCGCTCGATGAGGTCGATGAGGTACTGCCGCTCGAACTCCTCGATCAGCGCGTCCTTCGCGTCCTTGAGGGGGAGGCTCGAGATGACGGCGTCCGCGGGGAGGTTCGGCCGCGGCACGGCCGGGGGGGCGGGGCGGGCGGCCCGCAGCGCCTCGGGGAGCGCGTCGAGCGTGATGACGCTGCCGTCGGTGAACGGCAGCGCGCGCTCGATCACGTTGTTGAGCTCGCGCACGTTGCCGGGCCAGTGGTACGCGTCGAAGAGCGCGCGGACCTCGGGGGCGAGGCCCTTGATGCCACGCCCCGCGCCGCCGTGCTGGCTGTGTTCGGCGCGGTGAAGGAGGTGCTCGACCAGGAGCGGCACGTCCTCGCGGCGCTCGCGGAGGGCGGGCAGGCGCAGCTCGACGACGGCGAGGCGGTAGTAGAGGTCCTCGCGGAAGCGGCCGGCGGCCACCTCGTCGCGCAGGTTGCGGTTGGTCGCGGCGACGACCCGCACGTCGACGTGGCGCACCTTGGTGCTGCCGACGCGGCGCACCTCGCGCTGCTCCAGCACCCGCAGCAGCTTGGGCTGGAGCTCCAGCGGCAGCTCCCCGATCTCGTCGATGAAGATGGTGCCGGTGTCGGCCACCTCGAACAGGCCCTCGCGCGCCTGGATCGCGCCCGTGAACGCGCCCCGCTCGTGCCCGAACAGCTCGGACTCCACCAGGGTTTCGGGGGCGGCGCCGCAGTCGAACACCACGAACGGCTTGTTCTTGCGGTTCGACCGGTTGTGCGTCGCGCGGCTCACGAGCTCCTTGCCCGTGCCGGTCTCCCCCGTGACGAGCACGGTCAGGTCGGTGGGGGCGACGCGCTCGAGGATGCCGAACACCTCTCGCATCGCGATGCCGCGCCCGACGAGGCCCTCGAAACGGTCGTTCTGCGAGGGGACGACGTCGATGATCTCGTCGGCCGGGCTGTAGATGATCTCGGTCTTGCCGACACGGAAGCGCGTGTCGGGCGCGAGGTACACCTCCTTGACCCGCACGGCGCCGACGAACGTGCCGTTCGTGCTGCCGAGGTCACGCAGGATCGTGCCGTCCCGGCCACGCACGATCTCGGCGTGCAGGCGCGACACGGTGGTGTCGCCCAGGCGGATGTCGTTGTCCTCGCGGGTGCCGATGCGGATCACGTCCCGCTCGATCTGCCAGTCCTCCCCGGCGTTGACGCCGTCCGTGCAGGAGAGGCGCGCGCGCCGGAGGTAGATCTGCCGGCTGCCGGCGCTGGCGATCGTGCTGGTGATCTCGGACATCGGCAGCAACCTTACCGCATCGGGTCGCTCTCGTGGGGCCCGGCGTCCACCGTGTCCTCGGTGTCGTCGAAGCCGTCGGGATCGTCGCCCCCGTCGAGCCGGTCGGCCCCGCCCTGGCGCTTCATCATCCGCTGGATGGACTTGCGGTCGATGCCGGCGGCGCGCGCGGCCGCGGAGACGTTGCCTCCGTGTGCGTCGAGCAGGCGCTGCATGTACCGCTCGTCGAACCAGTCAGACCAGATCCGCTTGGCGTTCTTGAACGGGACCTCGGGGCGGATCACGTCGACGGGGGGCGCGTCCTCATCGTGCGGCTCGGCCGGAGCACCGGGGTGTTCGGTGCGGGGCGCGCGCAGCGCCGGCGGCAGGTCGCCCAGGTCCGCTTCGGGGCCGGGCGCGAGACCGGCGAGGTAGCGCGCACAATTCACGAGCTCGCGCACGTTCCCGGGCCAGCGGTGGCCGGCGAGGTGCGCGCGGACCTCGGGGGTCAGGCGGAGCGTGGCGCGGCCGCTCTCCTGGCGGAACCGCTCGACGAAGTGATCGAGCAGCGGCCCCACGTCTTCGGGGCGGTCACGGAGCGGCGGGAGGCGCACGCGCACGACGTTCAGGCGGTGGAACAGGTCCTCGCGGAACCGCCCGGCCGCGACCTCGGCCTCCAGATCCCGGTTCGTCGCCGCGACGACGCGGAAGTTGGCGTGCAGCTGCTTGTTGCCGCCCACGCGGCGGAAGGTGTGGTCCTGGAGGAGGCGCAGGAGCTTGGTCTGCACCGCGGTCTCCATCTCCGCGATCTCGTCGAGGAAGAACGTGCCGCCGTCGGCCTCCTCGACGAGCCCCCGCCGCGCAGTTGACGCGCCGGTGAACGCGCCGCGCTCGTGCCCGAACAGCTCGCTCTCCATGAGGTTGGCCGGGATCGCGGCGCAGTCGACCGGCACGAACGGCGCCTCCGCGCGCTTGCTCCGGGCGTGCACGGCGCGCGCGACGACCTCCTTGCCGGTGCCCGACTCGCCGGTGATCATCACCGTCAGATCGGTGGGGGCGACGCGCGCGAGCATCTCGTCGATCGCGCGCATGGGCGCCGAGCGGCCGACGAACGCCGGGGCGGCGCCACGGGCTTCGAGCTCGGCGCGCAGGCGACGGTTCTCCCGCGCGAGCCGACCGTGGCCCAGCGCCCGTTCGACCACCACGCGCAGCTCCTGCATGGAGAAGGGCTTGGCGATGTAGTCCCACGCGCCGGCGCGCATCGCGGCCACCGCGGTTTCGATCGTCGCGTGCGCGGTCATCAGCACGACCGGCACGCCCGGCGACTTCTCCAGCGCGGTCGCGAGCACGGCCATGCCGTCGATCCCCGGCATCATCAGGTCGGTGAGCACCAGATCGAAGGGGTCCCCCTCGAGCTCCGCGAGCGCCTCTCCGCCGGAGGTGCATCCCACCACCTCGTGCCCGTCGCGCGCGACGATCCGCCGCGTGGTGTCGAGCATCTCGATCTCGTCGTCGACGCAGAGGACCCTGGCCATGGCGACAGCGTAGCAGCAGCCTACGCGCCGGGCAGCGTCACCACGAAGCGCGCCCCGCCGCCGGGCACGTTCTCGGCCACGATGCGGCCGCCGTGTTCGCCCACGATCCCGTGCACGACCGCGAGCCCGAGCCCAGTGCCCTCCCCCGGCGCCTTGGTCGTGAAGAAGGGCTCGAACACGCGCGGGAGGTGCTCGGGCGGGATCCCCGGGCCATCGTCCTCCACCACGAGGCCGTCGGGGCCGGTGCGCACCCACACCGTGGCGCGCGCGGCGTGGACGGCGTTGCGGAGCAGGTTGTACGCGACCTGCTCGATGGCCTGCGGATCGGCGACGACGGGGGCCGCCGCGAGGTCGTGCTTCAGATCGATGTCGCGGGCGCGGGCCTCGAGGCGGGCGAGGGCGATGGCGTCGCGGGCGACCTCGGCGAGGTCGACGGTGCGGCGCTCGCCGGTGGACGACCGCGCGAAACGGAGCAACGAGCCGGTGATCTGGCGGATGCGCTCCGCCTGCCGCTCCATCACCGCGAGATCCGCGATCTGCTCGGGGTCGCCGCCGGTCTCCTCCAGCACCGTGCGGAGGAAGCTCGCGCGGCCGAGGATGACGCCGGCCGGGTTGTTGATCTCGTGCGCCACGCCGCCCGCCAGCCGCCCGACGCTCGCGAGGCGCTCGGCATCGGAGAGCTCGCGTTGGGCAGTCGCCAGCGCCGCGGTGCGCTCGCGCACGCGCGCCTCGAGATCGAGGTTGAGCTGCCGCTGCCGCTCCTGTTCCAGCAACACGCGCTGCCGCAGCCGCTCCAGCGCCTCCCCGAGCTCGCGTGGCTCGTCGATGCCGGTGGCGAGGAAGGGCTCGGCGAGGTCGGCCTCCTCCATGCGCCGCACCTGCCGCGCGAGGCGCACGAGCGGCCGCACCACGAGCCAGTCGAGCACCGCGGCGAACACGAACGCGCAGCCCAGCGCCACGCCCAGCGCGAGGGCCACCCAGGCGGTGCTCCCGCTGCCGTCGTAGGCGCGCGTGAAGGCCGACGAGAGCAGCATCGCGCCCACCACCGCGAGGGTGAGGAGCGCGCCGAGCTTCAGCGCGAGGCCGGGCCGGCGGGAGGGCGGCATGCGCGGAGTATTACCCGCGGAAGGAAGGGAGCGACGGGGTAGCTTACCGACACTTCGCCGCCCGGCGAGTAGGATGAGCCCATGCCGATCTGGAAGCACCACGTCTTCGTGTGCACGAACAAGCGGCCGCCGGGCCACCCGAAGGGCTCGTGCGGGGAGCGCGGCGCGAGCGACGTGCTGATGGCGTTCACCGACGAGATCGAGCGGCTCGAGCTGTTCGAGACCGTGAAGGTGAACAGCGCGAGCTGCCTCGGCCCGTGCCGCAGCGGCCCCACGATGGTGGTCTACCCGGAGAACACCTGGTACGGGGCGGTGAAGGCCGAAGACGTCCGGGAGATCGTCCAGTCGCACTTCGTCGACGGGCGGCCGGTGGCGCGCCTCGTCCTGCCGGAGAGCTGACCGATGTTCGGGAACCTGAAGTCGAACCTCAAGAGCCGCATCAAGGGCGTGGTCGAGGACATCAAGGGCCGGCGCGTCGACGCGGCGGATCCGTACGTCGCGGCGCGGCCGGTGGCCGCGGCGCCCGTGGTGGCGCGTCCCGCGGCGGTGGTGGCGGCGCCCGTGGTGGCCAAGGTCGACGCTCGCCCGGCGCCGGTTGTGGCGCCGGTCGTTGAAGAGGCGGTCGCGGTGCCCGTCGCCGCGGTGCCCGTCGCGGTGGCGGCCACGCTCGAAGTGGCGGTCGCGCCCATCGCGGTCGCGCCCCCCGTGGTCGAGGTGGCGCCCGTCGTCGCGCCCGTGGCACCCACCCCGGTCGAAGCGCGCCCCCCGGTCGTCACGCCGGTCACCCCCGTCGTGCACGCCCCGCCCTCCGTCGCGTCCCTCGCCGCCGCGGCGGCCTCCGGAAAGGGCACCAGCCGCGTCCTTCACGCCGACATGGGCTCGACCGACGTGGCGGCCTACCTCGCGCGCGCCAAGGCGAACGGGCGCTCGGCCGACTCGGTGACCGGCGGCATCGGCGTCAACACCGCGGAGGACGGCGAGGCCTACTGGGGCCCCGTCGACAACGACTCCTCGCGCGCCAAGGCCGCCGGAAAGGTGCTCACCATCGACCAGTTCGAGTGCATCAGCTGCGGCACCTGCGTCGAGCAGACCGACAAGGTGTACTACCTGCCGGACGACGGCAAGGCGACGCCCATCGCCCAGGACGGCCCCATGGACCTGATCCAGGACGCGATCGACGCCTGCCCGGTGACCTGCATCGCGTGGACGCCCCCGGCCGAGGCCGAGGAGCGCGGGCTCGCGACGGGGATGGACGCGGGGGAGTAACGGTCGCGCGTTGCTTGCCCCCACCACGCCCGATAGCTATCGTTGATAGCAGGAGGGGGCATGTCCCAGCTCATCGTTCGGAACATCGAGGAGGAGGTGGTCGCCGCGCTGCGGGAACGAGCCGCCGCCCATGGTCGGTCCGCCGAAGCCGAGCACCGCGAGATCCTCCGGCAGGTGCTCCTCCATGATGAACGCGCTGCCGCCTTCAAGAGCTGGCTGATGGCGATGCCCGCGCTCGGGGAGGACGCCGACTTCGAGCGCAACGGAGATCTGCCACGGGCCGTCGAGCTGTGAGGTACCTGCTCGACACCAACATCATCTCGGAGCTGCGGAAGGGCCGCCGCGCCGACGAAGGGGTTCGATCGTGGATGGAGGCAACGGCCGCATCCAGCCTGTGGGTGAGCGTCCTCGTGCTTGGTGAGCTGCGTCGGGGGGTCGAGGCGCTACGCCGGCGGGATCCCGTGAGCGCGGATGTCCTCGAGGTGTGGTTGCGAGCGCAGGCATCGATGCACGCCGGGCGCGTACTGCCCGTCGACGAAGCGGTCGCGGACCGCTGGGGGCGCCTCAACGTCCCGGATCTCGTCCCGACCGTGGATGGCCTGCTCGCCGCCACCGCGCTCGTGCACGGGATGACCGTCGTGACGAGGAACACACGGGACTTCGCGCCCACCGGCGTCGAGCTGCTCAATCCGTTCTCGTCCGCACGCTGACCGGGCGCACGCAGCCGACTACGCCAACAACCCTTTGATCGACCGCCGCACCTCCCCCAGATCCCCCGACGGGCGCGCGCAGGCAGCGAGGGTGCACGCCATCGCGGCGCCCTCCTGGAGGCCCAATCGTTCGGCCTCGGCGGCGTCGAGGGCAAGGCCGAGAACGTCGGCATGCGCGTCTGACAAAATCTCGCGCAGGAGCAGCGGCCCGCGCCACACCTTGACGGTCACGGCGGGCCGATCGATGCGCTCGCGGACCGCGCACGCGTTGGCCGCCATGAAGCCCCAGGCCTCGCCCTCGGCGAGCGCGGTGTCGGCGGCGGCGCCGGCCGTCGTGAGCCATTCGCGGCTGCCGGTCAGCACGCCGAGGCGCCAACAGGCCTCGGCGAACGCGGTGTTCCCGACCATCGAGCGGCGCCGCTGCCGCAACAGGCCCGGGCCGGTGGGCGCGTCGTAACAGCCGCCCTCGGGGGCGCCGAGCGTGTCGCGCGCCCAGGTCAACGCGCGGACGGAGGCGTCGCGCCAGCGCGGATCACCGGTGTGTTGCCAGAGGTGGAGCCAGCCCTCGGCGACTTCGGCCTGGTCGGTGAGCAGGCCCGCCACGCCGCCGGGGGCGCGGACGATGCGGCCGTCGGCGTCGAGGCGTGTCAGGAGCGCCTCGCCCACCTGGCGCGCGAGGCCGGCGAGCCCCGGGCGATCCCACGCGGCGGCGGCGCGGACCAGGGCCGCCACCATCAGGCCGTTCCAGCCGGCGTAGATCGTGGGGTCGACGCGCGGCGGAGGCCCGCGTTCGGCGAGGGGGCGCACGTAGTAGGCCTCGTCGGCGTCCTGGCTGCCGCCGAAGGCGCCGAGCGTCGCGGTGACGCCGGCGTCCTGCCAGATCGTCGCGAGCGCCCAGCGCACGGAACCCTCCGCGCGCGCCCGCCACACCGGGTTGTCGAGCGCCGTGGCCGCGCGCGTGTAGAGCCGCACGAGGCGCGCGTTGTCCTCGAGCATCTTCTCGTAGTGGGGCACGCTCCAGTCGTCCTGGGTGGAGTAGCGGAAGAACCCGCCTTCTTCCTTGTCCCAGAGGCCGCCGTCCGCCATGGCGTCGAGGGTCTTGACGAGCATGCCGTCGTCATCGACGCCGCGCAGGCGCCGGTCGAGGAGCCACTCCAGGATGCCCGCGTGCGGGAACTTCTGGTAGTCGCCGAACCCGCCGTGGTAGCGGTCGTACGCCTTCTTCACGCGCTCCCAGAGCACGTCGAGCCCGGGGGAGGGCTCGGGCGCCGGCTCGGGCGGCGAGGGCGCGATCGACCAGCGCTGGCCGGGCTCGGAGACGCTCGAGAGAAGCATCGCCAGCTCGACCGCGGGGACGTAGGTGCGGCCCACGAGCACCTCGCCCTCGGCGTCGAGCACCGCCACGGTGGGCCAGCCGCCCATGTTGTAGCGCTCGTTGATCTCGGGGCGCTGGTCGGTGTCGACCCGCACGGCGATGAAGCGCTCCCGGACGAGGCGGATCACGGCGGGGTGCGGGTAGCTGCCCTCGTCCATCACGTGGCACCAATGGCACCACGTGGCGCCGATGTGCAGCAGCACGGGCTTGCCCTCGGCCTTCGCGCGCGCGAACGCGGCCTCGCCCCACGGCTCCCAGTCGATCATCGGGAGGCCCTCATCTCGCGGCGATCCGCGCCCAGTCTTCGGTGGCGAGCTTGCGCCAGCCGCGCGGCGGGCGGGTGCCCATCGGGAACACCCACGCCTCGGCGGGCACGCCGCGCATGTTGTGGGCAGCGCTCACGCGCTCGCGACGGAGCGGGCCGTCCCCGGCGGTCTCCACCAGGTCCATGACGCAGAGCCGCTCGAAGTCGACGTCGACGAGCAGGCCGTGGATCGGCTTGCCGGCGGGATCGGGCACGAGGACCGGTCGGTGCCGCTGGCCGCGCCACAACGAGCCGCGCACGGTCGCGGGGGCGGTGTTCAACCCCATGATCCAGCGGTTGTCGGGCTGGCCGGGCAGCGACGTGCCGTAGAGGAAGAGGGTCGGCATGCGGGGGGCTATCCGGCCCAGGCGCGACGGGCCCGAGGATGGCTAACGGCGGCCGAGCCGCGCGGCGAGGTGCTCGGCGAGCGGCTCCAGCCCCTCGAGCAGGTCGCGGTGCTCGGGATCCGTGCCGAGCTTGCGGAACAGGGTCTCGTCGAGGGTCAGGAACGAGCCCGCGGTCACGACGAGGCCGAGCGCTTCGGCGATCTCGGAGAGGAGCGCCCACGACGGCCCCGTGGGGCTCCGCGCGACCACCCAGCCGCGGGAGGCGCCGAGCGCGTCGACCACCGCGTCGAGGCGGCGCGGCCGCTGGGCGGTGGTCTGGACCAGCACGTCGGGGCCGTACACCTTGAGCTTGAGCACGCCGCGGCGGTCGAGCAGCCCGAGCGCCACGAGGATGGCGAACGCCGGCACGTTCTTGAGCGCGCGCGCGCGGAGGCTCACCATGTCGGGGACCACGCGCACGGGCGGCTCGCCGGGGTGCAGCAGCCCGCCGTGCGCGCAGACGCGCCGATCGAGGGCGTTGGGCGGCCGCGCGATCGTGCCCTGCCGGGCCCCGCGCAGGAGCTGGTTCACCATGCCCAGGCCCCCCGCGAGGAGGCCCAACGTGGAGGGGAAGGCGACGACCAGCCCGCGGCGGTCGATCGACGCGAGGAAGGGGTCCGCGTAGACCGGGGTGGGCTCCCCCGGGTTGCCCGCGAGCGGAAACGAGGTGAGCCGGCGGCCGAACAGCAGGCGTTCGAGGTTCTCTTCCACGGTGCCGGGCTGGAACAGGCGGCTGACCCAGAGACGGAAGCGCCGCGTGTCGCCCGGGCGCCCCGCGAGCAGCTCGCCAAGGTGGCGGCGGAAGTCGGGATCGGAGAGGGCCACGGACACGGGCGACTCGGCCAGCTCGCGCCGGGCGGCGGCGCCTGCGGAGACGACGAGCACGTCCCCCACGCGCGTGGCATCCCCGCGGCGCGTCGCCATCGCGAGGTAGCCGCCGATGCCGCAGTGGGAGCCGCCCGCCGCGTCGAGGAGGCCGCGCACCTGGTGCGGATCGAGCTCGCCATGATCGAGGAGCGCGCGGAGCAGGTGGGTGTAGACGTCGGGGTTGTCGTCGGCGCCGGCGCGCAGGTCGAGCGGGGGCGGCGGCGCGGCCACGTCGTTCGAGAAGCCGAGGGAGAGCTGCTCGGGAGCGCGCGCGGGCTCGTGCAGCTCGGCGTCGGGATCGACGAGGGCGTCGGCCGGGGGCGGCATCGCGACACGCAGCGGCGCGCGCAGGCCCGGGCCGAGCAGGCGGCGAAGGCCGAGCGCGCGCTTGCGGACGGTGCGCGGGGCCAGGGCGGGATCGGCGGCGGAGACGGCGCGGGCCAGCTCGTCGGCGCCGATGGGGCCGTCGGCGCCGAGCGGCCCGAGGACGGGGTGCGCGGCGATCGTGGCGGCGAGCACCTGGTGGCGGCGCGCGCCCGCGTAGATGTAGGCGAGGCCGGCGCGGGTGAGCACTGGCTCGTCGTCCAGGTCGAGCAGGCCGAGCCAGCTCGCGGCGAGCAGGTAGGACCGCAGGACGGGGGCCTCGATCCCGAGCACCTCGCCGAGGGCCCGCTGCCGCCGGTGCCCGGCCGCCACCTGTTCGAGGAGCCGCGTGAGCATCCGCGGGCTGGTGGCGTGAGGGAAGGTCAGCATGCCGCGCGCACTCTACCGCGTCGGAGCGCGTCGGCGCGACGATCGCGCCCAACGTTCGGCGGACGTCGAGAAAAGCTGACCTTCGATCTTGACGTGGCAAGAATAACGATCGTATCTTCGCCCGTGATGCACCGTGCAGAGCGCCGAAAAGTGCTGCTCCAGGGGCGCCGAGACACCGTCTTCGACCCCGAGCAGCTGCGAATCGAAGGAGCCCCGCGCGGGCGGCTCGCGCGGCGCATCCGGGGGCACCTCCGCCGGCTCGAGCCCATCGCGATGCTGACGCCGCGCTGGTCGGCGCCGCAGTCCTTCCTCGAAGACCTCGCGCTCGATCTCGCCGTCGGCGAGCCCGAGATCGGCTGCCGCACGGTGTCGTTCCGGCCGCTCATGGGGCGGTCGGCGGCCGAGTCGTGGAACTTCCTCCTCCGCGTGCTCGGCGAGCTCGGCGGCGGCGAGTGGGGCGTGCGCTCGGTGCCGATGGTGTGTGACCGGCGCGGCTTCTTCAACGCCGCCGCCATGTTGCTCGACCAGGCCCAGGAAGAGGCGCCCTACCCGATCGCGCTGCTCGCGCACGGCGCCGAACACCTCCCGGTCGAGGTGCTCGACGACATCGCGCAGGTGTGGTCGCGCTTCGCCGAGCAGGTCGAGCACGACCGTCGTTGCACGCTGCTCCTCGCGGGCTCGGTCGACACGCCGGCGCTCGACGTGGGCGGCTCCTCCCGCATCGATCTGGCCGACTTCGGCGAGCTCGAGGCCGCCGACAGCCTGGTGCTCCAGCTCGGCATGATCGATCCGTTGGAGCTCGAGCGCGCCGCGCGGTTCTCGGGCGGCGTGCCCGCGATCGTGCAGGCCCTCGCCGTCGGCACGGGGCGCGGTTTTCCGAACTCCCCCGCCGAGTACCAGCGCGCCATGGGCCCCATCGCCCACGAGATCCGCGGCGCGGTGCAGAGCGCGCTCACCGCGCCCGACACCGCCGACCGGCTCACGATGCTGCTCGACGGCGAGTCCCAGCCCGAGGACCCCGACGTCGACGGCGCGCTGCTCCTGTCGGGCGTGATCCGCCGCGTCCGCACGCTCGCGGGGCCGCACGTGGTGCTCCGGTCGCCGGCGTTTGCGAGCGCGTCGAACTGAGCTGCGGGTGGTGGGGAGGGGTCAGGACCAGCGGAACCTCAAACATGTTTGCCCGCGTGCGGTGACCCCAACTGACTGGAATACTTCAGAAAGTGATGAGGTTCCGCTGGTCCTGACCCCTTAGCCCCGGTACAGCGCCGCCAATCGTGCTGGATCCACGCCCATCCGGTAGGCCCCGCGCAGCGCGAACATCGTCAGCATCGTGCGGGTGAAGCCGTGGGTGGTCCAGCGCCGCGCGGAGGTCGTCACCGCGGGGGTGAGCACCTCGGCGGGCGCGAGGCGCCGGGCGCGGTCGGTGAACACGAGGTCCTCGAAGGCGAGGAGCGGGGCCCAGCCGCCCACCTGGTCCACGAGGGTGCGCCGCGCCCAGATTGCCATGTCCCCGGTGGCGCTGCCCGTGGCCCGCGCGCGGAGGTTCATGCCGACGGCGGTGAGGCGCAGGCGTGGATCGCGGCTCGCGATGCGCACCGCGAAGCAGCCCCACGCGGCCCGCGTGCTCCGGAGCGCAGCGACCGCGCCCGCCGGCACGCCCGTGTCGGCGTGGAGGAACCACAACAGGTCGCCCCGCGCGGCGGCGGTCCCCGCGGCCAGCTGCGTGCCGCGGCCCCGCGGCGCGACGATCACGGTGGCGCCTGCCTGCTTTGCGAGGGCGACGGTGTCGTCCCGGCTCCCGCCGTCCACCACGATCACCTCGTCCACCCCGGCCAGCGCGCCCAGGAGCGCGGGCAGCGCCGCGGCCTCGTCGAGCGTCGGGATGACGACCGAGATCACCATCCGGCCGTCTTCACCGCCTCGTAGTCGGCGAGCGTGCCGATGTCGGTCCAGCGCCCGGTGTGCACCACGCCGCGCACCTTCCCCTCGGGCACCAACGCCCGGTAGGCCGTGCGGATGATGCACTGCTCGCCGGGCGGGACGAGGTCGAGCACGTCGCGATGCAGAACGTGCACGCCGGTGAAGTGGAGCGCCGGATCGCCCGCGCCCACGACGTTCCCGATGCCGCGCACCACGCCGTCGACCAGCGCCACGCCGGTGTGTACGGGGGTGGCCTGGGGCCGCAGCGCCATGACCGCGGGGGCGTCGACCGCCCAGAGCGCGCCGAGATCGATGTCGGAGAGGATGTCGCCGTTCACGATCACGAAGCGCTCGGCGAGGTGGGGCGCCGCGTTCTTCAGGCCGCCGCCAGTGCCGAGGACCGCGGGGGCCTCGACGATCACGGTCACGCCGGGCTTGTCGCGCGCCCAGTCCACGATGGAGTCGGCGAGCCAGAACGTGTTGACCACCACTTCTTCGTGGCCGTGGCGCCGGAGGTGGTCGAGCACGTGGTCGAGCATCGGCCGCCCGGCCACGGGGAGGAGCGGCTTGGGCGTGGTCAGGGTGAGCGGGCGGAGGCGGGTGCCGAGGCCGGCGGCGAGGACGAAGGCGGTGGCGGACATGGGGTGCTTCCTAACGCCGGGGCGTACGGATCCGCGGTCCGCCAACGGATCCGCGGTCCGGGAGCGCGCGCCGAGGGGGCTCTCGATTGTTGGAGCTTCGCCCTGGACGAGCACAAAACCGTGCTGAAGTTGGCCCTCTCTCTCCACCCGAGGTCCGCCCGATGGACACCCTCGCCTCCGTGCTCGTCGACAAGTTCACCCGCTCCGCGGACGCGACCGCCATGCACTACGAGGAGCACGGCGCGGCGGGCGCGGTGTGGACCTCGCAGACCTGGCGCGAGGCCGAGGCCCGCGTGGCGTCGACCGCCGAGGCGCTCCGGGCGCTCGGGGTCGGCCGGGGCGATCGGGTCGCCATCCTCGGCAACACGCATCCCCGCTGGCTCGAAGCCGACTTCGCCACCTTGTGCGTGGGCGGCGTGAGCGTCGGCATCTACCCGACGCTCCGGCCCGAAGCCGTGCGCTACCAGCTCGGCCACTCCGGCGCGAAGGTGCTGCTGGTCGAGTCCAAGGCCGACATGGACCGCCTCGCCGACGCGCTCAAAGACCTCCCCGAGCTCGCCGTGCGCCAATGGGACATCCCCACAAAACCGGTCGACCTCGCCGCGTTCCGCGCCCGCGCCCGCGCCGTGCGCCCCGAGGAGCCGTGCGCGATCTTCTACACGTCCGGCACCACCGGCGATCCGAAGGGCGCGGTCATCACCCACGCCGCGATGATGTCGGTGTGCCGCGCGTCGCTCGAGCCGATGCCGATGTACGCGGGCGAGCGATCGATCGTGTTCCTTCCGCTCGCGCACTCCCTCCAGCGGATGGTCGCCTACCGCGGCCTCCTCGAGGACGTGAGCGCCCACTTCTGCCCGTCGATCGAGCGCATGACGGAGGTGTTGCCCCTCGCGCGCCCCTCTGTCATCGCGACGGTGCCGCGCATGCTGGAGAAGATCAAGGCGGGCATCGAGGCGCGCGTCGCCAAGAGCTCGCCGTTGCGGCAACGCCTGTTCGCCGCGGCCATCGGGGTGGGCCTCGACCGGTCGCGCGCGCTGGAGGACAAGCGTCCGGTGCCGCGCTTCACCGCGTGGAAGTGGGCCCTCGCGGACCGCTTCGTGTTCCGCAAGGTCCGCGCCAACTTCGGCGGAAACCTGCGCCTGTTCGCCGTCGGCGGCGCCCGGCTCGACGCCGGCGTGGGGCGCTTCTTCCACGCGATGGGCATCGCCGTGTGCGAGGCGTGGGGCCTCTCGGAGACCTGCGCGCCCGCCACGCTCAACAGCCCGAACGACTTTCGATTCGGCACCGTCGGCAAGCCGCTCGCGGGCACGGAGATCAAGCTCGAGGCCGACGGCGAGGTGCTCGTGCGCGGGCCGGGGCTGTTCTCCGGCTACTGGAGCGACCCCGTCGCGACCGCCAACGCGTTCACCGAGGAGGGGTACTTCCGCACCGGCGACATCGGCGAGCTGGTCGACGGGTACCTCAAGATCGTCGACCGCAAGAAGGAGTTGCTCGTCACGAGCGGCGGCAAGAACATCCCGCCCGTGAACATCGAGAAGCGGCTGGAGGGCGGGATCGTGGGGCAGGCGGTCGTCATCGGGAGCGAGCGCCCCTACCTCGTGGCGCTGTTCGCCCCGGATCCCGACCACACCAAGGGGATGAGCCGCGACGAGCTCCGGGCGGCGGGCGAGGCGCGCGTGAAGGAGGCCAACGCGGCGCTCGCGCCCTTCGAGCAGATCAAGCGGTTCGCCTGGCTGCCGGCGCCGCTCTCGGTCGACAACGGGATGTTGACGCCGACGCTCAAGCTAAAGCGGCGGATGATCAACGAGGCGTACCAGGACGTGATCGACGGGCTTTACAGCTAGTTCTTCGGGGGTGGCGTGCGCGTTCCGAAACACGACGCGCACGCCGCGCCAGGCGCCCGGAAGTCGGCCGCCCGGCGGCCGGTCCCCGCCGTCCGCGGCGGGACCAAGCGGCTTTGCCGCGCGACTGGAGGGGGCCGACGGGGCCGCGTCCGCGCGGGCCCGGGGCGCCCATGGCCTTCGCCGGGCCCATGGCCCCTGCGGCGGCCCCGTCACCCCATCTGCAGCGCCAGCCCGAACAGCGAGTTCGCCAGGCCCAGCGTCCCGACGCACCCGCAGCAGAGGACGAACATCACCAGCATCGCGACGGCGATGTAGATGAACGTCTTCTGGCCCGTCGCGTCCGTGTTGTACACGTCGACCTCGGCCTGGCCCACGGACTCCCCGCCGGTGACGGGCTTTCCCCACGCCTGGAGGAACGCGCGCACCTGCTCCTGGACGGGCGGCCGGTCGACGTCGATGAACACGATGCGGTCCCCCGAGCCGTCGATGGAGAGGCGGGCGGTGTCCGCCGCGGTGCGCGGGAAGTGCGCCACCTGGACGTTCGACCGCGCGCCCGCAAGCCGCGCGATGACCTCCCACCGATCGGTGCCGGCGGCCTGCTTCATGCGGATGACCAGCAGGCGCTCCTGGGTCAGGCCGACCTGCCACCAGGTACGTTCGAGGCCGTGACCTCGCTCCACCGTGCGCCCCTCGCCCGCGATCTGGGCGGTGACGACCTCTCCCGGGAGCAGCATGTCGGCGAAGGAGTTGTCGGCCACGGGTCCCCAAGGAGGGCGGCACCTTAGCACGCACGTAGGGGGCGTTACTGTCGCGTTTCTCGCTACGTGGTAGATCGGAGGGACGAGAGGGCTCCCCCCCGATGCGCATCACCCTGGTCAACCCGCCGCTCGACTCGGTGCTCGCGAACGGGCACGTCAGCCCCGTCACGGCCTACCTCTTCTACAATTCGGCGCCGCTCGGCATCCTCTACATCGCGGCCGTCCTCGAGCAGACCGGGCACAAGGTGTTCGTGATCGACGCCGCGGCCGAGATGCTCGACGTGCCCGGCACCGTGCGCGCGATCGACGCGACCCGCCCCGACGTGGTCGGCATCGGCTCCACCACGGTCGTGTTCGAGACCACCAAGATGCTCGGCGCCGCGCTCAAGAGCGCCCTGCCCGACATCCCGGTCGTGCTCGGCGGCTACCACGTCACGCTGCTGCCCGACGAGGCGATGAGCCACAGCTGCTTCGACGTGGGCGTGCTCTCCGAGGGCGAGCACACCATGGCGGATTTGTGTGACGCCTACGCCGGCCGCAAGTCGCTCGACGACGTGCAGGGCATCTGCTACCGCAAGCCCGACGGCGTGCTGCACTTCACGCCCTCGCGCCCGCGCTTCAAGGACCTCGACAAGCTGCCCTTCCCGGCGCGGCACCTGCTCCCGCAGGACCTGTACCGGCCCATCCCGATCGACGAGCACGCCTCGCCCAAGTTCGCGATGATGACCAGCCGCGGCTGTCCGCACGCGTGCGCGTTCTGCCAGAAGGCCAAGTCGGGCTACCGCAGCCACTCGCCCGAGTACATCGCGGACGAGGTCGAGCATCTCGCCCGTGACTTCGGCGCGCGCGACATCGCCTTCGTCGACTCGCTCTTCTGCGCCAGCAAGAAGCGCGTGATGGGCATCATGGACGAGTTCATCCGCCGCGACATCGCGAGCAAGGTCAGCTGGACCTGCAGCTCCCGCGTCGAGGTGGTCGACAAGGAATTGCTCCAGCGCATGAAGGACGCCGGCTGCTGGCGCACGCGTTTCGGCATCGAGTCGGGCTCCGACCGCGTGCTCGACTTCATCTCCAAGGGCATCACCAAGGAGAAGATCCGCGCGGCCGTCACGGCGGCGCACGAGGTCGGCTTGCGGCCCAAGGCTTTCTTCATCATCGGCCACATGCCCGACACGGCGGAGACCATCCGCGAGACCATCGATTTCGCCAAGACGATCCCGCTTCACGACGTGACGGTGCAGATCAACACCCTGCTCCCGAAGACCCCGCAGATGGAGATCTGGGAGCGCGAAGGCAGCAAGTGGGGCCGGCTCATCAACGAGTCGACCGACGAGAAGAGCTTCTGGGAGCCGACCTTCGTGCCCTGGGGCCTCGAGCCCGAGGACATCGTGAGCTTCCACCGGCAGTTCTACCGCGAGTTCTACTTCCGCCCCATCACCATCGCGCGGCACCTCGAGACCATCAACAGCTGGCGCGACGTGTACAAGTACGCGTCGGCGTCGAGCCTGTTCTCGTTCCTGTTCTACAACGCCGAGAAGCCGAGCCTGAACATGCTCAAGTCGGCGTTCGGGATGGGCGCGACGGACGAGAACGCGGCGTAGGCATCGGGATCTTTTCTTGGGGCGGGGGGCTCCGCCCCCCGCAACGCCCCCCGAGGCAGGCGGCGGCCGACCCTTCCTTCGGTCACGCCACCACGAAGCACCCGCCGACCAGCCCGCGCCCCTCTGCCAGCGCCTTCGTGACGGCTTCGGGGAGCAGGTCGAGCGTCTCCTCGAACCCCTCGGCTGCGCCGTAGTCCCGGATCCAGGCTTCACCGCGGTCGATGACCCGCTCGCGCTCCGCGCCGTCGAACTGAAGCGCCCGCACGAACGCGGCCCCCTTCGCCGAGAGCTCCTCCGGCGATAGCAGGAACGCCCATCCCTCCGGCAGGAGCCGATACCGCTCGGGGCCGATCGCGTACGCGAGCGCAGCGAGGGGCGGATAGCGTGGCCCCCACGCGTAATGCACGAAGGGCTCGCCCACCTGGTAGGGGCTCGACTCGTACGTGAGCAGGCGGTTGATGGGGCCGTGACGGCCGGGTTCGTGGAACGCGCGCGCGAAGGGTTCGAGCACGTCGTAGGGGTGGGCGGCGGCGGTGAGCACGTTCCCGCCGCGTTGCCAGAGGGCGAGGGCCGCTTCGCTCGTCGCCGTCGGGGACGCCCGCGGGGCCGCCATGTACACCGGCGCGATCGCCGCGTGCTCGTCGGCCGTGACGCGGCAGACGAGCCAGATGAAATCGACACCCATGGTCAGCAAGGGTAACGCGGGCTTCCGGGGCCGTGGCCCGCTGCTCCTCGGCTGACCCCACCGCGCGTGCGCCCTCGCCACGCATGGACGCCCCGCCCGTTCCAGAGCACACTCTCTCGCCTCCCGGAGCGCGCGTGACGACCTCCCCGACCTACGGCGTCCTCGGTCCTTTGAGCCTGCCCCTCGGCCTCGGCCTCCTCCGCCTCTCGACGGAGGGGCGCCCCGACGAGGCCGCGGCCATCGAGGTCATCCACCGCGCGCTCGACGCCGGCATCCGCGTGCTCGACACCGCGGACAGCTACGCGCTCGACGACAAGGACCTCCACTACGGAGAGCGGCTGGTGCACAAAGCGGTCGCGTCGTGGGGCGGGGACGCCGCCGCGGTGCGCATCGTGACCAAGGTGGGGATGGCGCGGCCGAAGGGGCGGTGGGTGCCCGCGGCGCGGCCCGAGCGGCTCCGCAAGGAGGTCGAGCGCAGCCTCACAGCGCTCGGGGGCGAGCCGATTTTCCTGTTGCTGCTGCACGGCAACGACCCGGCGGTCCCGTTCGAGGACCAGCTCGGGGCGCTCGCGGCGCTCCAGCGCGAGGGCAAGGTGCGCCACCTCGGGCTCTGCAACGTCGATGTGGCCGAGATCCGGCAGGCCCAGCGCCACTTCGATGTGGCCGCGATCCAGAACGAGCTGTCCGTGCTCAGCCGCGCCTCGGCCACGGACGGGACGCTCGCGCTCGCGGCGCAGCTCGGCATCCCGTTCCTGGCGCACCGGCCGCTCGGCGGCCACGCGAAGACCGAGGGCCTCCTGAAGAACCGCGCGATGAAGCCCCTCGCCGAGCGCCTCGGGGTCTCCCCGCACGAGGCGGCGCTCGCGACGCTGCTGGATGTCGGCCCGCCCGTGGTGGCCCTGTTCGGCGCCACGCGGCCCGAGCGTGTCGACGCCGCCGTGCGCGCGGCGGCCCTCCGCCTCGACGAACACGATCGGGCGCTGGTCCGCGCGAAGATCTCCTTCTCTGCCACGCCCGAGGCCGAGGCCAGCCTGATCCCGACCGCGCCGTCGCCGCGCCCGCTCGCGCCGGGGGCCGGTGCGGGCGCCGAGCCGGAGGTCGTCGTCGTGCTCGGGGTGCAGGGCGCGGGGAAGACCTCGCTGGTCGATGGGTACCTCGCCGCGGGGTACGCGCGTCTCAACCGGGACGTGCTCGGCGGCACCCTCGACGACCTCGTCCCCGCGCTCGCGGCGCACCTCGCGGCCGGGCAACAGCGCGTGGTGCTCGACAACACCTACCCCACGCGCGTGTCGCGCTGGGCGGTGATCCGGGCGGCGCACGCGGCGGGTGTGCCCGTCCGCGCGGTCCACATGGACACGCCGATGCGCGACGCGCTGATCAACGTCGTCCAGCGCGTGCTCGACCGCCACGGCCGGCTCCTCGGGCCTGACGAGATGAAGGCGCTCGCCAAGGAGGACCCCAACCTGCCGCCTCCCCAGGCGCTCTCGCGCTGGGCGGCGTCCTTCGAGCCGCCGTCGCTCGACGAGGGCTTCGCCGTGGTCGACATCGTGCCCTTCCAGCGGCGCCCGGGCCCCGTGATGGAGGGCGCACGCGCGCTCCTGCTCGACGTGGACGGCACGCTCCGCCGCACCCTGAGCGGCGAGAACTACCCCACGCACCCCGACGACATCGAGCTCCTCCCCGGCCGCACGGAGGTGCTCCGCCGCTGGGTGGACGAGGGGTACCGGCTCTACTTCGTCTCGAACCAGAGCGGCGTGGCCTCGGAGAAGGTCACCGACGAGGCGGTCCGGCGCTGCTTCGACCGCACCATCGAGCTCCTGGGCCTGCCCGTGGCGGGCGTGGCGTTCTGCCCGCACCCGGCGTTCCCGGCGGGCTGTTTCTGCCGCAAGCCCATGCCGGGGCTCGGCATCCACCTCGCGCGCACGCACGGGTTCGATCCCGCCGGCGCCATCATGGTCGGGGACCTGGAGAGCGACGCGAAGTTCGCCGAGGCGATCGGGGCGCAGTACCGGACGGCGGAGGCCTTCTTCGGGGGGTGAGTGGCGGACGCGGTCCGACTGGGCGCCCCGGGTCCGCGAGGACGCGGCCCCGTCGGTGCCCTCCAGTCCGCACGGTCCTCCCCCCGACCTCCAGTCGAGGGCGGCTTTCGCGCGCCTTCGGCAGCGCGGCGGAGCCGCTCGGTCCCGCCGCGGACGGCGGGGACCGGCCGCCCGAGGCGGGCGTCCGACTTCCGGGCGCCTGGCGCGGGGTTCGCTTGGATTTGCCCGGCGCGGTGAACTCTGGGGATGACGCCCCGTCGGTTTCAACGAGACGACCTGGGAAAAGCGCGAACAGGGCGTGCGCGCGGTGGTGAGCTGCCTCACGCTCGACGAGTGCTCCAGGATGGTCAGCCACCGGATCCCCGCCTCTGACCCGGGTCGGCCGGCGGTGGGCGCCCGCCACGGAGCCCATGCCCGACTCCACCCAGGCCGGTCGGGGCCGGCGACGGCAGATGCTGCACTGTGATGTCCCGAACACAGTGCAAACTTCCCCTGGCCCTGGCGTCCCACCGGCGATCCCGCCCTCGCTCGCCGGACGCTTCGTGCGTCCAGCGCGCCGAACTCGGGGGATGGCGCAGCATCCGGGCAGTTCGGCGCGT
>JAZKFH010000008.1:43645-68967 GCA_040386535.1 Myxococcota bacterium
GTCCAGCGCGCCGAACTCGGGGGATGGCGCAGCATCCGGGCAGTTCGGCGCGTCCGCCCCCGCCCGTTACCCCGGCGCCGGATATCGAACTTCCGTCCCGGTCACCCGCGCGAACGGCGTGAGGAACGCGCGCTCGGCGTGCTTCTCGTCGCGGACGTGCCACACCTCCCAGCCCCGCGCGATCAGGTGGTCCGCGAGGATGCGGCGGTGGCAGCGCCACCAGAGGATCTCCGCGCACATCAGCGCGGTGCGATGGGCCTCGGAGAGGGCTTCGAGAGCCGCGAGGCCCGCCTGGAACGGCTCGGTGGCGGTGTAGTCGGCGTAACCACGGAACGCCGCGTGCTCCCAGCCGAGGTTGTCCTGGCCCGTGACCTTGCGCCGCCCACCCAGCGCCGCGAAGTGGACGTAGCGCCCCTCGCCCAGCCGCTCGGCGAGCACGTCCGCGTTGAACTGGGGATTGGCGCGCGAGCGCGTGTACTGCCGCACGTCGGCGACGCAGGCGATGTTCCACGCGTCGAGGACGGAGACGAAGGCGTCGAGCGATCGGTTCGAGTGCCCGAGGGTCCAGATGGTGGGCATGTGGAAGGGTGCCCACGATCGCCGCCTCCTCGTAGGGGGGCGGCGTCTCCGGCGCCGGTGATTGTGCGCCTTCGGGCGCTTGACGGCTGGCGCGGGGGCCGAGCACAGTCGTCCCGATGAAGGCGTCACCGGTTCCCAGCAACAAGGACCTAGCGGAGTTCTACCGCCTCGCGTTGGCGAGCCGACTGTGCGCTCCGGCGGACGTGGCCGCCTGGGCCGACACCATCGTGGCCGCGGAGGAGAACCCCGACCCCGTGTTTCTCGACCTCAGCTGTTCGGGGAGCCTTCGGGCGGACGTTGTCCAGACGGCGCTCCACGAAGTGCCGGGGAGCATCAACGGCAACCTGCCTGTGTACCTGCTGCTGGGTCACGGGAGTCGCGTGCTCGCCGCGGGCGGACTTCCCGCCGGTGACCTGCTTCTGCGGCTTCACGCGCTCGCCCGCCTGGAGGCGATGCCCTCCGACGTCGATGACGAGCTGAGCAGTTTGGAGGACGCATACTCGCTCGCTTGCGACGGAGTGTTCGGCACCCTCGCCGAGTTCGGCCAGCGGGTCGCCGAATTCCTCGCGAGGTACGACGCCTTTGTCCCGCCGGCGGTTCTTGCTCCGATACGGTGACGCGCGGCTTGGCGATGAGCCCAGCCCGGGTGCGCACGCTCGGGCCCGCGACGCTTCACGGAACCTTCGAGCCCAGCGTCACCGTGAATTCGAGCCCTCGAAGGTGCAGTGCCCGCCCGCGCAAGAGCTCGGCCGGGGGCGCCGGGAATGGCGCTGCCTCCTCGAACGCCTGAGCGACCGCGCGATCCAGCGCGGGCTCGCCCGACGCCTCGTCGAGGCACACCCCGGTGAGGCGGCCTTCTCGATCCAGGTTGATACCGACGACCGTGCGGTATTGCGGTCGGACCAGGCGCAACGACGGCGAGATCGCATCCACGTGCGCCTTCCACCGTGTGTTTACCCGACTGCGAACCTCCACCATGAACTCGTGGCCCACGGTCAAACGTGGATCTGAAGGCGACACCTCTGCTTGTTCCGTCATCGCCGCCGTCACAGCCACCTCCTCCGCCGGCGCACACATCGGCACCGCGGCGATCTCGACGCGCTTGGGCCGCGCGGCGCCCTTCACGCGTGGAACGAGCGTCCCATCGCGGGGACTCCGGCCGAGCGTCACCGTGAACGCGCGGTTGGGCAGCACCCAGATCCCGTCGTGGAGGACCTCGGGGGGCGGCGGCGCGAACGGCGCCGCGTCGCGGATGGCACGGCTCACCGCGGCGTCGACTTCGGGAGCGCCGGACGAAGCGGCAAGGCACAGGCCCTGCAGCGCGCCGGACGCATCGAGCGTGATCGTCACGATCGTGGTGTACTCGGCCCCGCGGAGGCGCGACAGGGAGCCGTGGATGAGGTCGAGATTGGCCGCCAACCGAGCGTCTGCGCGCCGCCGGAGCTCCACCGTCGCGTCGTGGCCGACGGGCGCCACCCACCCATCCGGCTGAGGCGCCGACTCGTGGGGCGTGGCGGTCAGCAGCGCCGCCTCCGCGACCTCCTCGGGCGAACAGATCGGCGCCGGGGGCCGGTCCATCGGCGTGGGCTCCGCGGCCCATCCCGCCGCGACAATCCACCACATGCGCTCTTCTTCCGGCCGATCCTATCGCTCGTGCGCTGACGATGGGTGGGGCGGGCCGTTCGTCCTAGAACTGCACGCGCACGAGATCTACGGTGTCCCCGTCTCCGTGCGTCACGACGTACAGGTCGTCCCCGACGGTCACGTGGGGCGTGTAGCTTCCCACGTCGGACTCGCCGCACGCTTCGTCGGGGAACGACCAGGTGCGCCCCTCGGCGTCGAGCACGGCGGGAACCCCGACCCCGTCGTGAACCGTGGTGAGCCGCCCGTCCGAGAGCGGAGCGTAGTACCGGGCCCTGAACTCCGCGGTCGCGGTCGTGCTCCATGTCGCGTTCTCGAACGACCAGGTGTCGACCCGGCCGTCGACCTGCACGGACACGCGATCGCCGTTCCCGACGATCCGCTCCACGGGGGTGTCGTCGCGCATCGGGAGCGCGTCCTGGGCACCGGTCGCGAGGTCGACGGTGAACGGGGTCCCCAGCACGCGGTCGCTCGACTCCCCGAACGAATAGGGCAGCATCCACGCCGTGTCTCCGTACACGTGGCCGTACATCCGCTCCTCCCGCCTCGAAGGGACGGGCAGGAGGGTGGCGGAGCCGTCCTCGGGGTCGAGGCGCCAGGCGCGGAGGGGGGAGCCGACCCACAGGATGGGCGCGCCGTCGGTGGAGAGCAGGCCGACGTTTGCGTCCTCGAGCTCCACTGGGAGGGGGAGCTCCGCCGTGACGGTGGCGGTCACCGGGTCGACCAGCCGCACGCGCACTTCGTACGTGTCCGCGTCGTCAAACCGGAACAAGAGCACGGCGATGGCGTCCCCCGCCGTCGCCACGTCCATGATGAGCTCGAGGTAGCTTGCCTCGGTCCACAGCGGGGTCCGCGTGATCGTCATTGGGACGCGGTCCACGCGCGCGTCCAGGTCGGCCACGAACGCGTCGTAGACGTGCTCGCGGAGCCACGCCTGCGCCGGATCGAACGTATACGGCTCGTCGCACAGCTCGGCGTCGAGCTGCGCGAACGCCGCCTCTCGCGGCCCCTCCGCGCACGCCCGGGCGAAGGCCTCGCCGATCCGTTCCTCCTCCGTCGGGTAGAGATCGAGCTCTTCGATGGTGTCGGGCAAGAACAGGTCGGGCCGGGCGAGGGAGGGATGGTCGGACACGTAGTCCCAGGCGTGACACAGCTCGTGGCTGACCGTTCGTTCCAAGGAACGGGAAGTGAGGGGATTGACCTTGATCACGTCCCCGCCGTACCGGCCCGCCGTGTCGAGGCCGCGGGCCGCCACGATCCGGTCGACGCACACGCCCTCGCGCGTGGTCCAGCTCGCGAACTCGTCGAGCGCCGCCCGCATCGTCTCGATCACGGCGGGATCCTCGTCCGGATCACCGACCGTCGTCTCCGCGAACGTGGGGCAGGGAACCTCGGGGGCACACCCCACGAGGACCCAAGGTAGGAACAGGACTCGCCTGGGCATCGCATCGTCTCCGGCGCCCATGATAGTCGCGTTGTTCCGCCACCGTCGCGCTCCGCGTTGGGAGCCGCGGAGCAGGCACGAACGCGGCGGCCCGTCCCACCCAGCCACCGCGGTCGAGCGCTTCCGACGGGCCGTTCAGCGGGCGCGGGGGTCAGACGCCGAGCCGGGCAACGTCACCGTGAAGTGGAGATCTCTGAGGTGAAGCGTCCCCTCGCGCAAGAGCTCGGCCGGGGGCGCGGGGAAGGGGGCGGCCTCCTCGAATGCCTGGGTTACCGCGCGATCCAGCACGGGCACGCCCGACGCCACGGCGACGCAGAGGCCGGTGAGATGGCCCTGGAAGTCCAGGGTGATTGCGACGATCGTGTCGTATCGCGGCCGGGAAAGGCGGAGCGAAGGCGAGACTGCGGCGAGGTTCGCCTTCCAACGAGCGTCCACCCGAACGCGTACGGCATTGAGGAAACCCGCGCCCGCCACGCGCAATCTCACCGAGGCCGGGGTCTCCGCCGGTTCCGCCACATCCGCCGCCGCCCTGAGCTCCCGTGCACACATCCGCACCAGCGCCCGCTCGCCGCCCGCCGGCTCCGCCGCCCACGCCATCGCGACCCACACCCACATGCGCGCGCCCCCGACGGAGCGTAGCGCCCCGCCCGAGCTAAAGTACGCCATGCGCGGCGCCACCCAGGTCCTCTCCGATTGCCCCCACTGCCGCGTCGAGTCGTCGCTCGTCGAGCTGCTCGATCCCGCCCAGCGGATCGGGGTCGCGATCGAGGGGCGGTGCCGCCTGTGCGGCTACGCGACCGAGCTCGGCGACGTGACGCAGCTCGGGCAGCCGTTCCTCGACGAGGCCGATGTCGTCGAGGCCCTGGGGCGCTGGGCCGCGGAGGACGGCGAGGCCGACGTGCACGTGTTCGCGGTCGCCAACTTCAACGGGCGGAACCCCGGCGCCATCGCGCGCGTCGTGCTCGCGGGGGAGCGCGTCGACACGGGGTTCGATGTCATCGCGTGGTTGTTTCCGGGGCTCCAGGGCGGGCGGCGGCCCGACGACGAGGAGCGGCGCCCGCGGATCGGGCCGACACCCGCGGCCACCGAGGCGCCCACGCCGCTTCCAGGGGTGGCCGTGGCCCCTCCGGCGGGGCGTTACGGGGCGGCGCCCCGTCCCAAAAACGCCGCGAGCCCGACCCTCACGTCGATGCGTGGACCCACGTCCCCGGCGGATCCCCGCGACATCGGCCGTGCGCTCGCGAGCGTGATGCTGGCCGACGGCGTCATCCGCCCCGCCGAGCAGCGCTTCCTCGACGCCGCGCTGGCACGGATGGGGGTGGCGCCGCTCGACCCGGCCGACCTGCGCGTGTGGCGCCCCACGGAGCTCGGGCCAGTGCCCGATCCGGCGGGCCTGATCGAGACGATGCGCCTGCTGGCGCTCTGCGACCACGAGGCCGACGGGAGCGAAGAGCGCGTGCTCCACGAGTTCGCGCGCGCGTGGGGGGTGCCGCTGCGGCGCGCCCCGCTGCCGCGGACGGGCGCGATCTACGAGCTGGGACGGGCGTTGCGGCGGCTGCTCGTGCAGTGACGCGACCGGGTGAGGAGCGCGCGTGAGGAGGGCGCGTGAGCAGGCCGCGTGAGGAGGCCGGCAACGTGCGATAGTCCGTGCGACTCCGGAGCCCCCGTGCTGCATGCCCCGCCCCGCCGCGACCCCGCCCTCGCCGACGCGACCGCGCGCTTCGTGGAACAATTCGCGGCCGCCCGGGCGAACGTGGCGAAGGTCATCCTCGGCAAGGACGACGTGATCTTCAAGGTGCTGCTCGTCATGATCGCGAAGGGGCACATCCTGCTCAAGGACGTGCCCGGCACGGGCAAGACGATGCTCGCGCGCGCCATCGCCGCCACGATCGCGTGCGAGTTCCGGCGCATCCAGTTCACGCCGGATCTGCTGCCGATGGACATCACCGGCACCAACGTGTTCGACCTGCGCCAAAAACAATTCACGTTCCAGCAGGGGCCGATCTTCACGCACCTGTTGCTGGCGGACGAGCTGAACCGCGCCACGCCGAAGACCCAGTCGGCGCTGCTCGAGGTCATGGCCGAGGGGCAGTGCACGGTCGAGGGCGTCACCCACAAGCTGCCGCCGCCGTTCCTCACCATCGCGACGATGAACCCGCTCGATCACGACGGCACCTACGCGCTCCCCGCCGCCCAACTCGACCGCTTCACGATGCAGCTCTCGATGGGGTTCCCGAGCCCCGACGCCGAGATGGCGATGCTCGACGTGCACCTCGGCGCCCGCCCGCCGGTCGAGGCGCTCACCCCGGTCATCGACCGCGACATCTTCCTCGAGTGGCAGGACCTCGTGACGCGGGTGTTCCTCTCCACCGAGATCAAGCGGTACCTCGTGAGCCTCGCGGGCGCGATGCGGTCCGATGCGCGGGTGCTCGCTCCGCCCTCGCCGCGCGCGATGATCATGCTCGCCCGCGTGGCCCAGGCCCACGCGCTCACCCAGGGGCGCGACTACGCCACCCCCGAGGACGTGCGCGCGCTCGCGCCCGAGGTGCTCGCCCACCGCATCATCGTGAGCGGCGACGAAGTGGGCGTCGGCTACGTGCAGAGCGTGCTCGAGAAGGTGCCGCTCTTGTGATCCGGCACGTCATCGGCATCGCGTGGCACCTCGGCGGGATGTTCCTCCTGCCGTTCGTGCTCGGTTTCGTGGCGGCGCTCTTCTTCGAGGTGAGCGAGGTCGCCGACACGATGTGGGTGATGCTCGGGCTCTCGGCCGTCGTCATCGCGCCGGCGTTCCTGTTCCAGCTCGTGGGCGTCCTGCTCAAGACGGGGCGCGAGGGGCGGCTCCTCCGCGAGCGCGGCCGGCTCACGTTCGCGACGGGGCTGGCCGCGCTCCACCGGCACGTGCGCGTCGTCACGCCGCGCGGTTGGGCGGTGCTGTTCACCGGGCTCTCGTTCGTGGTGTGCGCCCTCGCCGCCAAGTGGGCGAGCCTGTCCGTGCTCGCGGTCCTGGCGCTCCTGCTCTTTTACGGCACGGTCGGCGCCACGTCGTTCCTCTCGACCTTCCTCGTCGGCTCGTTCGAGACCGGGGTGAAGCGCCGCGGGTCGATCACCCGCGAGATGGTGCCAGCCGTGGTCCTCTCGGGGGACGCCGCGGAAGAGCGCTTCACGTTCCGCCGCGTGCCGGTGCCGCCGGGCTTCTACCTGCTCGTCGAGGATCCGCTCCCCGAGCGGCTCGGGACCACGAGCCGGTACGCGGTGGGCGCGGGCGCGCGTCGCGAGGAGCTGATGGTGGGCGGGCGTCTGCGCATCACGCCGCGCGGGCTCTACCAGCTCGGCCCCGCCGAGGTCTACTACCAGGACATGCTCGGCCTCACGCGCATCTCCCTGGCGAGCCTCGCCACCGCCGAGCTCAAGGTGCTCCCGCGGTTCCGCCCGCTCGAGATCCGCGAGCCGCCCCGGAGCCGCCTCCAGGCGCCCGACGTGCTCACGCGGCCCCACCGCTTCGCGACCGAGGACCACTTCCGGTTCCGCGAGTACGTGTCGGGGGACGACACGCGGCGCATCCACTGGAAGCTGTCCATCCGCTCGGGGCACCTCACGCTCCGCCAGCCCGAGACGCGCGAGGTCAGCACCCGCACCATCCTGCTCGTGCTCGACGCGTACCTCCCGGCCGGGCGCATGCTCGATGACGCGGTGGGGGTCGAGGAGGTGCTCGATCGGCTCGTGGAGACCTTCCTGGCGCTCGCGAAGGAGCTGACCGAGCGCGGCGACAAGGTGACGATCGTGGCGGTGGCGCGCAAGCCGGAGGGCGGCGGGCTCGCGATCGAGACCATCGTGTGCGCGCGCGGCGGGCACCAGCGCTGGCAGGACCTGGGCGCGCGGGCGGTGTGGCAGGGGCAGCACGATCTGCCCCAGCTGCTCGACGCGGTCGGCAAGGGCGTGAACGGGATCGTGGTGTCGAGCCGCTTCCAGGCGCCCCCGCCGGCGATGGCAGAGGGGCAGGCGCTCACGTGGGTGTACCTCCCGCCCGAGGAGGCGCTCGGGTCGCGCGATCCGACGCTGCTCCAGACCCTCGCCGGCACCCAGACCAACGCGTTCACGTGGCTGTTCCGCCTGCCGTACCTCGCGGGCAGCGACGAGAACGCCTTCACCGCCCAGCTCCGCACCTTGCGGTTCCACATGGCGCGGCTCGCGGCGCGGCGGCGGCTCCGCGCCATCGCCAAGACGAACGGCGCCCGCACACTTCAGGCGCTCGTGGCGCGGGGCGACGCGGTGTACCGGCTCGAGCCCGGCGTCGGCACGCACCGCCTCGTGGGGCTCACCAGCGGCGGGCTCTCCGCGGCCGGGCGCGCCGGGGGGGCGGCATGAAGTCGACCTTCCGCCCGCACGCCACCGCCTCTTCGTTGAGCCTGTGGCAGGCGATGCGCGAGGCCGCCGTGCCGGTCGTGGCCTACCACGCGTGCTGCCTGTTCGCGTTCCTGGCCTTCTCCGGCGTGGTGATCCTCAACAGCGGCGGAGACCCGAGCAGCATCGTGATCCTGCTCGGGCTCGGCCTGATCAACTTCACCGGCATCGTCGTCGGCCAGATCCTCGCGTTCCTGCGCGCCCGCACGTGGATCATCGTCCTGTTCGGCGCGGCTTGCTGGATGGCGTCGATCGCCGCGGTCGCGGCCGGCGCGGCGGGGCTCGGCACGCTGGGCGTCGTGATCGCGTTGGGGCTCTGGCTCTTTCCGATCGCGCTCACCGGCGGGTTGTGGAGCCTCGAGACGCACCGCGCGTTGTGGTCGTCCTGGGTGCCGCTGCTCTACGCCACGGCCGCGGTCCTGACCTGGACCGAGTTCCGCGGCACGGTCGCCAACTGGTTTGCCGGCGACAAGTGGGCCCTCTGGGACATCGTCAGCGTCGCGATCCTGGGGGTGACTGTCGCGCTCCTGTTGTTGTACCTGGTCTCCCGGGAGACCCACCGACTGGCGCTCTGGCGGCGCGGCCCCACGGCCCCGCTGGCGCCGAGCCTGAAGGAGAAGGGCGCGTCGCGGCCGCGCCTCACGTTCTTCTCGATGGTCGTGTTGATGGGCATGGCGGGGGTGCTGACCATCGCGACCGCGATCGTGTCGCCGTACCTCTGGCGCACGGGGGACGAGGGCGATCGGGAGGGGCAGGGCGAGGGCGAGGGCGAGACGGAGGAGCCGAGAGAGTACGAGCCGGCCGAGGCGCCCTCGGAGCCGTCCGACAACGAGTTCCTGCGGAAGCTCGGCGAGGGGATGAAGGAGATGGCGGAGCAGGTGGTGGAGGCCGGCTCGCGGTCCGCCGGCTCGATCTGCACGCTCCTGACGCTGTTGCTGCTCGGTTTTCTCGGCTTCCTCATCGCGTACCGGCCGCTCAAGCGCCTGTTCCTGATCCGGCACCTGAAGGACCCGCTGTGGGACGTGCCGGCGACGACGCGCATCGAGCACGGCTGGCGCCTCGTCGAGATCGCGATGGGCGACGCCGGGGTGTACCCCCGCCCTGGAGAGGACGCCGCGGGGCTCGCACGGCGCGCGGGGCCCATCCTCCAGCGGCTCTCGCTGGTCGAGGTGCACGGGCTCGAAGACGCCGCCGAGGTGGCCGACCGCGTGCGCTTCGGCCTGGGCGTGGGGCCCGAAGACCTCGAGGTGATGCAGCGCTTCTCGGGCTGGGCGATGGACACCGTGTGGGAACGGCTGGGCGACCGCGAGCAGGTGCGCTGCCTGTACCGGGAGCTGTAGCCGCTACTCGGGGGCCGGCGCCTTCGTAGCGGCGCCCGCGGCCGCGCCCTGCACCGCGCCCGGCGAGGTGGCCTGGGCGGCGCCCTGTGCCACGGCAGGGGTGCCCTCGGTGGCTGGGGGCGCCTCGAGCGCCTCCAACCGTGCGTCGAGCGCCTTGATGCGCCGCTCGAGCTCGACATCGCGCCGCGCGGCCCGCACGTCGAGCTCGACGGCTCCCACGGTGACGGCCTTGAGCTCGTTGTAGACGAAGATCGTGTACGCGAGGGACAGCAGCGCGGTGATGGCGGCCACCGCCACGATGGTCGGGATGTTCTCCGGTGCGATGACGCTACGTTCGGACATCCCGGCTGCTCCTTCCTAGAGGTACCACTCCGCGCCGACGGTCACGGAGCCCTGGTAGAAGCCCCAGTATCGCGCGCTGTAGGGGATGTTGGCCCCGAGCACGATCACGATCGGCTTCTTGTCGTGCATGATGATCGGGCCGTCCTTGTTCGCGAGCAGGGTGGGGAAGCCGCCCTTGCTCGGGACGAACTTCATGCCGAAGCTCGCCACCATGAACTGGAAGGTCTTGAAGTCCTGCGAGCCGAGGTACTTCATCGTGCCCGTGGTCTCGAGGTAGGCGTAGACCACCTCGTTCGCGCGGAGCTCGGCGTTGAAGCCGTAGAAGAGGCGCAAGCCCGCGGGGTCGCGGAGCTCGGCGTCGATCCCGACCTCGGCCTGGAGGTAGAGCCCCTGGAGCACGGGGAGCCGCTGGCCCGCCATGATCGCCGGGCGCAGCACCGGGAAGGTCGGGCCGGTGTTGAGCTTGAAGTCGAGCGCGCCGGACAGGACCGTGTTGGTGCGGGCCGACTTGATGATGCCGTACTTGGCGCCGAGCGCGATGGCGGGGCCGGTCACGTCCTGGTCGATGCCGGCGTGCACGGAGAAGTTCCGGAGGATCTGGAATTCCGCGTCGAGGTGCGGCGCGAACCAGTTCGGGATGCCGATCTCGACGGTGCCGCCGATCCGCGTCCGCGGGTCGGCCGAGCCGAATTGTAAAGGTGAGGTGAAGTTCAACTCACGGTTGGCTGCATCCTCCCGGCGGGCGCCCTTGTCGCTGCCGGGGACGCGCTCGCCGAACAATTCGGCGGAGAGCTCCTCGGTGCGGGTCTCGATGCGCTCCCGGAACAGGGACTTGGGGTACTTCTTGAGGTACGCCTCCCAGGCGATCAGCTCCTCGTCGGGGGTGACCTCGAGCAGCTTCTTCTGGGTGTCCCGGTAGATCTGGGCAGTGTCCTCGCCGGGGCCGCGGGGCTTGACCGTCTCCTGGTCCTCCTCGTCGCGGAACTCCAGCTCGTCCTCTTCCTCATCGTTGAAGTCGAGATCGTCCGGTTCGGCCTCTTCTTCTCCCTTGTCGCCCTCTTCGAGGCGCTTCGGGGTCGGGACGTCGTCCCCCTCCTCTTCGAAGTCCCCCTCATCGGGCATGGGTTCGTCAGAATAGTCCTCTTCCTCTTCGCTCTTTTCCTTGTCCTTGTCCTTGGGCGCGGCAAAAGCCGGGCCCGCGGCGAAGAGGGCGAGGAGGGCGGTGAGGCCGACTAGACGATGCATACAGTCTCCGAGGGCGGGCGGCGGAGGATAATACAGACAGGCGATGGGCGCGACGCCTGCGTGGGGCCGCACCCCCCACGGAGAGGGGGTGCGCGACACCATCGGCGCATCGAGAGGGGCTTTCGAATGGAAGGAACGGCCGTGACGACGGAGGATGCCGGGCGTGCGGAAGAGGTGCGGGCGTGGCTCGTGCAGCTCCGCGGTGGCGCGCCGTTCCTCTCCGCGGCGGACGGCAAGCTCCTGGTGGACTGGCTGGACGCGAAGATCCCCGTGCCGACCATCCTCCACGGCATCGAGGTCGTCGCCGAGCGCCGCCGGGCGAAGCGCACGCGCACGCCCTTCTCGTTGATCAGCTGTCGCGCGACCATCGAGAAGCTGGCGCGCTCCGGCGGCGGCTGGCGTACCCCGGCTGACCTGGTGGCGGCCCTGGCGCCGGCCGATCCCGATGCCTTCGTGACGGCGGCGCTCCTGGAGCTGGCCGCGGTCACCGGAGCGGACCCGGAGGCGCGCGCGCGGGAGGCCTGCGCGGTCCTCCGGCGCTTCCACGCACGCGTGTGGGACGGCCTCGGCGACGAGCGCGCCACCCTGCTGGGCGAGGCCGCGGAGGACCTCGCGGCGCTCAAGGATCTCATCGGGCACGAGGGCTTCGAGCGCGCGTGCGAGGAGCACGCACGGGATCGGGTCCGGGCACGCTACCCTACGTTGTCGGCCACACGCGTGTGGGAGGAGTTCGGGCTTGGAGTGGTCTGAAGGTTTTCGTGTCGTGGGGGACGCGGCGCGTGGGCTCGCGCGGGCCGAGGTGGTCGCGGGGCCGGTGTGCCCGTTCTGCGCGGGTGTGGGGCGGCGTGAGCTCGAGATCGGCGGCGTCATCCGGGTCGGCAAGTGCCGGTGCCAGCGCGTGGTCGATCGCGTCTCCCTCTTCAACGCCGCGGGCGTGCCCGCCCGGCATGCCGACAGCACGATGGAGACCTTCCAGCAGGAGCTCCCCATCCCCAACCCCGCGTGGAAGTACACCCGGGCCTGGCTCGACGCGTTCCGGCCCGGCCAGGAGGCCCGCGGGCTGGTCCTGCACGGGGACCCGGGCCGCGGCAAGACCCACCTGATGGTGGCCGCCGTGCGGGAGCTCATCTTCCGCCACGGCGTGTCCGTGCGCTTCGTCGAGTTCACCCACCTCTTGAGCCGCATCCGCGAGGGCATTGACCGCAACGACGGCGACGCGACCACGCTCACCCCGCTCGTGCAGGTGCCCGTGCTCGCGATCGACGAGCTCGGGAAGGGCCGCAAGACCGACTGGGAGCAGACGATCATCGACGAGATCATCACCCGCCGCTACAACGCCGGCGGCGTGCTGCTCGCGACGACCAACTTCCCCCTCCGCGCGGTGGAGGGCAAGGCGCGCGCGCCGTCCTCCAGCCTCGCCACCGGCGGCCTGGAGACCCTCGCGGAGCGCCTGGGCGAGCGCGTGTTCAGCCGCCTCCGCGAGACCATCCAGTTCGCGCCCGCGCTGGGGGAGGACTACCGCGCGATCCGCGGGATGACGCGGTAGCCGTCGGCGGCCTTGCTCGCTCGGGGCAGCCCCGCGTACGCGCTCACTCGCCGCCGGGTGTCTCGGGCGCGTCCTGCACGCGCTCCACCGGGTCCTCGCCGCCGGCCACGCCCTTGCGGACCGGGGCCTTGTTCATCGCGGGCTTCGTGTCGGCCTTGCCAGCCTTCTGCGTGGCGGGCTTCTTCACGGCGGGCTTGGGCGCGGGCTTCTTCGGGATGACCGTGTCGGCCTTCTCGGGATCGATGTCGAGGCGCAGATCGCGGATCTCTTCGGCGGCCCGGCGGGTCCATGACAGGGTCGCGTCGATCGAGAGGGCGGCGGAGTAGGCGCGGTAGGCGCCCTCCCAGTCCTCGGCGGCCCGCGCGGCGTCACCCTGGGCGACCAGGCGCTGTGCGAGCGGCGTGGCCATCTCCACCAGCACGTCGTCGTGATGGTCGAGCTTGCGGGCCTCGGCGAGGACGCGCGCCTGGGCGAGCGGCTCGGCCTGCGTGCCCGCGCGGGCCACGAGGCAGCGTACGCGGGCGGTGGTCACCGCGTCCACGTGGGTGAGGAACCAGCGGTCGTTGCGGGCCACGTGGCGGCGCGCGTTGCGGAACGAGTCCGCCGCGCCCTCGCAGTCGCCGGCCGCGGCCAGCGTCAGCGCGGCCTCGTAGTCCGCGTCCGCCGCGGCGAGGACCGCGTCGGGGCCCACGATGTGCACGACGCCCTGCTGGCGCCACTCGCCGGTCATGAAGCGGGCGGGCGGGAGATCGGTGGGCGCCGCTCCCTCGGGCACCGGGATGCCCTCGGGGGCGACTTCGGGAAGCGCGGCCGCGACGGGCGTGTACGGCAACACGACGCCGGACTTCTCGTCGAGCACGACCAGGCCGAAGTCGTAGGTGCCGGCGGGGAGGGACTCTGGGAGCGCGATGTTCCAGTCGCCGCGCACGCGCTCGTGGGGCGCCCAGTCCTTCGGGTCGTACCAGTCGTAGCCGGGGGCGACCTCGGCCACGTGCGCCACGCCGGCCTCGTTCGCGAGGAAGGCGAGGACGCGGAAGCCCTCTTCGCGGGGCCCCGCCTCAGGGGTTGCGGCGCGCCAGGAGGTCGACACGTAGAGCTTGCCGCCGGCCGCGACCTCGGGCGAGGGAAGGGCCCACGTTTCGAGCGTGACGCCGCCGTCGAAGGGCACCTGCCGCTCGCCGGGAGCCGCGGGGCCGGTGGAGACGAGGTGCTCCTTGCGGACGTGGTTGCCGACGTGGAGCGAGCGCTTCCCCGAGGGGTAGCCGGGGATCTCGACGTACTCGTTCCACTGGTCGTTCAGGTGGATCTTGCTCTGGCGCGCCCACGAGCCGTGCACGTGGGCGAAGTCGGGCTTCCGCTCCTCGAACACGTACTCGGTGACGAACTTCTTGTTGTACTTGCGATGGTGGGCCATCGGCACGTCGACCAGGCCGGCGATGTCGACGATGTCCCAGCCGGACCACCACATGTGGGCGCCCATGTCGACGTCCATGAGCGTGACCTGCTCGAGGCCGAGGCGGCGCTGCACCCACGTCATGTACTTGACGCGCTTGTGCACGTCACGCGGGGCGGTCTCGGGGTTGTTCGCGAAGGTCCACGACCCGTTCACGTTGGGGAACGCGAGGGCGATCGCGATGGGCGTGGCCCAGAGGGCGCTCACCGGCAGCCAGCCCGCGAGGGTGCGCCCGGCGAAGGGGAGCCGCGCCGCGAGCGCGCCGATGCCGACGCCGAGCAGGGTGAACAGCGGCACGCTGGTCATCGAGAACCAGCGCAGGCCCTTCATCCAGTCGCCGCCGGACCACACGCAGAAGAACACGCCCGAGCAGAACGCGGCCCAGAGGAGCCCGCGGGCCTCCCAGCCGCGGCGCCCGAAGGTGACGAGCCCGAGCAGCGCGCTGCCGCCGAGCAGGAACCAGATCCGGGCGTCGCTCCAGTTGCGCGACAGGATGCGTGACCACTCGCCGGTCCAGCCCGCGGGGATGCCGGTCCGCCCGTCCCACAGGAGGAACACCGCGTACATGATGAGCAGCAACGCGCCGACCCACCGGCGCCACGTCGAGAGGCCGGTGAGCGCGACCACGACCAACGGTGCGGCGAAGACGATGCCGTACTGGGTCGTGTACTCCTTGACCTGCTTCCAGCCGCCCTGGGTCCAGCCGAAGGGGCGGAACACCTTCTCCTTCGCGTAGTAGGTGTTGGGGAACCACCACGCGAAGTAGTCGTAGCGCCACGCGTTGTACGCGGCGTAGGGCACGGCGAACGCGAGCACCCAGAGCGGGAGCGCACGCCACTGCCGACGGGCCACCGTGCCGAGCACCCGGGTGAAGAGGCCGATCGCCGCGTAGGCGATGCCATCCGGGCGGGTCATCGAGAGCCCGAAGAACGCGAGGGCGCTCCAGGGCACCGGGTGGTCGTCCTGGATCTCGCGCACCAGGGCCCACATGCCGGCCGCGAGGAGCACGTTGAACAGGGAGTTCTCGAGGCCCGAGGCGTTCCATAGGACGAACTGGGTCGAGCACGCGAGCAGGAACGGGGCGAGCACCGCGAGCGGATCGTTGGCCTCGGGACGCGCGCGCCGGGCGAGGCCCCAGGCGAAGAACAGCGTGATGCCGCCGAACACGGCGCCCATCAGCTTCGGGGAGGTCCAGACCGGCACGCCGACGGCGTAGAAGGCCGCGATGAGGAAGGTCCACAACGCGTTGGAGTAGCCCTCCACGCGCTCGCCGCCCGGGTAGGCCACCAGCCCTTCGCCCTCCGCGAGGTTGCGGGCGTAGGCGAACGAGATCGCGCTGTCCTCGATGTAGAACGGCTGCGGCAGGCAGAACACGAGGTAGTGCCCGAGGTAGAGCACCACGCACAGGAGGACCACGAAGATCTGGGTGCGCTCGGAAGCCTCACGCGTCATCCACAGATCCCCGACCCGCTGACGCAGGCGCCCCAATCGCTCACCCACCCGCTCCACTCCCGCTCGGCCGGCAGCCGATCACATGGTCTTCTTGACGCCGGCGCCCTCGGCCGCGCCCTGGCGGGCCGCCATCTGCCGCTTGAGCTCGTCGAGCTGGGAGCGGGCGGTCACATCGCCCGTCTTCTCCTTGATCTTCTTCAGCCGCGCGTCGAGCGAGTCGCTCTTGATCTCGGTCCCGACGTCGGCCTGGGCCTGCGTCTTGTGGATGTTCTCGCGCACGTTCTCGAGCTGCTTGATGTCCGCGTCGGTGGAGAGGCCGTCGAGCGTCTCCTGGATCTGGATGCGCGCCTCGGCCGTGGCCTTCTTGGCGAGCATCTCGTCCCGCTCGCGACGGAGCTTCTCGATCTCGCCCTGGAACGCGACGAGCGACTCCTTGGCTTCCTCCGCCTGCTTGCTCACCTTCTCGAGCTCGACCCGCAGCGTCTCGATGGCGCTGTCGAGCTCGTTCTTCTTCTGCAGCAGGATGAGGGCGACCTCGTCGTCCCCGCTCTCGACCGCCACGGGAAGCTGCGCGTTGACCTCGCGGAGCTCGCGCTCCTTGGTCTCGAGCTCGGTCGTGAGCTTGTTGCGCAAGTACACGATGCCGCCGACCGCCTTCTTCAGGTCACGGTGGCGCTTGATGCGGTTGTCGATCGCCTGTTCGTAGACGATCTCCGGGTTCTTGTTCTCGACGTCGGAGATCCACAGGCTCCAAAAGCCCTTCCAGAGATTGCCGATCCGGTCGAAGAAACCCATGGACGCTCCTCTACCTTGAACCCAGGACGGGCGACCCGAGACGGGCCCCGACATAACGCTTGACCTTGTCCCATGTTAACGTCGCGCGTGCTTTTCTTCGTCACCGTCCTGCTCGCGTCCGCCCTGCATCCGGCCTTCGCGGCCGGAGAGCCCCCTGTTGCCGAGGCGGGGTTGGGGCTCATCGCCTACGTCGGGGACACGGTGATCCTCGACGGGTCCGCCTCCTTCGACCCTGAAGGGGACCCCATCGTCTACACGTGGGCGTTGGTCGGCGGCCCGCCGACCGAGCTCCAACAGGGAGACACCGCGCAGCCGCGGTTCCTCGTGACCGAGGCGGGTACCCTGCGGTTCAGCCTCGTCGTGAACGACGGCACGTCCGACAGCGTGGCCGACCCGGTCGAGGTCGTCGTGCCGCACGAGCGGATCGAGGGCGTGGAGACCGGCTGCGTCACGGGCGGCGGTGCGCCGGGGCTCGGCCTCGCGGCGGTCGCGCTCGTCTTCGCGCTCCGTCGCACACGCCGGTGAGCCGCCTCGGGCGCGCCGCCCCCGCGCCCTCCGCCCCTGCGCCTGCGCGACTCCAGGCGCTCGCCCACCACCTCGAGGCCGTGCAGGCCCTCGCGGCCACGCCGGCGAACATCGCGCGGGATCCCATCCGGTTTCCGCGCGCGTACACGGAGCTGCGCGACATCGAGGTGGCCGCCGTGCTCTCGGCGCAGCTGGCGTACGGGCGCGTGGACCTCTTCGGCCCCGTCATCGCGCGGCTCCTCGCCATCGCGGACACCCACGGTGGGCCCGCCGCCTACGTGCTCGGGTTCGACGAAACGCGGGCGCGCGCGCTCGACGGCGTAGTCTACCGCTGGAACCGCGCGGAGGACTTCGTGCTGTTGTTCCGCACGCTCCAGGTCGTCTACCGGCGGCACGAGAGCCTCGGCGCCTTGTTCGTGCCGGGCCCCACCGCCGCTTCGCTCGGCGGCGCGGTGGACACGTTGCGCGCCCTGCTCCCCGACGCCCCCTCCCGCGGCTTCAAGACCTGGCTCGCGCACCCGGAGGACGGGAGCGCGTGCAAGCGATGGTTGATGTTCCTGCGCTGGATGGTGCGGCGGGACGGCGCCGATCTCGGGGTGTGGACCCACCTCTCCCCGCGGGACCTCGTCATCCCGCTCGACACCCACGTCATGCGCCTCTCCGGCTTCCTCGGGCTCACCACGCGTCGCGACGCGAGCTGGCGCACGGCGGAGGAGGTCACCGCCGCGCTGCGGCTGCTCGATCCCGACGATCCCGTGCGCTTCGACTTCGCGCTCGCCCACCTGGGCATCTCCGGCGCGTGCCGGGGCTTCCGCCACGTCGACGTGTGCCCCGCGTGCCCGCTCGACCCGCTGTGCGCCGCGCCCGCAGCAGCCCCCGTAGCGGCCCCCGCGCCCCCTGCGTCGCCTACCGGAGCCGCTCTTCCCACTCGCGCGCCCGCCGCCCGCCCGCGCCGCTGAGCCGCACGTAGAGCGCGCCGCGGAACAACATCACGAGGTGGACCAGCGCGACGAGGCCGAAGCCGATGGCCCACCCGACCAGGCCCGAGCCGGCGCTCATCGCGAGGCTGCCGGTGGTCGTGAAGCCGAACCGGGGCCCGAACAGGGTGAGGATGGCCGGGGCCTGGGCGGGGAAGGCGAGCCACAGGAGCCCGAGCGCCACGACCTGCGGGACCAGCCACTCCGGGCCGTGGCTCATCATGAACTTCCACGCCTCGCCCATCAGCTCGAGGCCCCCGCTCCGGACGCGCCGGATCATCTCGGGCACCGGGTTGAGGAACAACATCACGGCGATGTTGAGCACCAGCACGACCAGCGGAGGCGCGCCGAGGAGGCTCAGCACGAGGTCGACCATCCACAGCGGGAACAGGATGTTGATCACGTCCCACGTCGAGGCGCCGAGGTTGGCGCGGAGCGCGTCCGCTCCGACGTTCCGCTTCACGCTCAGCGCGTCCTGGAGCATCGCCAGGTAGGTGCCGGCGCACGCCGCGTTGAGGAACGAGATCAGGAGGCCGCCGAGGATCCCCAACGGCGACACCACCATCCCGACGACGGTGAGCAGCGGAAAACACAGCAGGAGCGTGATGAACGCCCATGCGCTGCGGGGGAAGGTCTTGCCCGCGTCGCGCGCCGCGTCCAGATAGATTCGTAGTGTGGCGGTGAGGAGTCGCACCGACCCGGTTTACCTCCGCACGTTTGCTTCCGCCGCTCAGATTCACAGAGCCAGGTTTCGCAGAAGGGGACGGTCCCAATGTTCCTCGCGCTGGTCGCGTCGGCTCTCGCGGTCGCCGCCCCTCACCTCCCCGAGCTCACCGAAGCGGAGTGGGCGAAGCTCGACGAGGGGAAGGTCGTGATGCGCGCCCAGAGCGAGGGGGCCCGGGTGACCGCCACCGGCGTCGTCAAGGTCGCGGCCGACGCCGCCACGTTGTGGCCCGCCGTGCTCGACATCCAGGCGCGCATCGCCGAGAACAAGACCCTCGCCGACGTGCGGGAGTACCGGCGGAACGGGCCCAACGAGTGGTTCCTCCAGGTGGACATGGAGGTGGTCGGGACCGACCTGCGCATCCACCACCACTACACCTGGGACCCCGTCGCGAACGTCGCCACGTACACGCTCGATCCGACCCAGCCGAACGATCTCGCGCTTGCCGACGGGTGGTACCTCGTGCGGCCCGTGGACGGGGGCACCGTGCTGGTCTACCAGGCGGTCACGGAGGCGAAGGTGCCCGTGCCCGGCTGGGTCAAGAAGTGGCTCGCGCGCGACCAGATGGAGGGGCTGCTCCAAGGCATTCGCCGCCGGGCGGAGCGGAGCCCCCGGCACGGCTGACTACGGCGTGCAGATCCCCGTGGCGTTGCTGCACACGAACGACGCCGTGGCCCCGTAGGTTGTGTAGTCCTGGTACCCGCTGGTCTTGATCGTCACGTCCTCGCCGACGTTGTCGGTGGCCCCGGTGCCGAAGTCGCACGACACGGAGGTGAACACGGCGACGCTCGTCTGGTTGCTGAGGTACACCCCGCTCCCCCGATCGGTCGCCACGTTGCTGTGGACGGCACCGGACGAGCAGCTGGCGGTTCCCGTATCGATGAAGAGCCCGCCGCCGTCGTCGCTCGCGTCGTTGGACAGGACATCGGTGCCCGTCATCGTGAGGGTGCCGTCGTCCAGGAAGACGCCGCCGCCGTCGCTCGCGGTGTTGTCCTGGATGACGCTGTCCACGAGGGTCAGGTCCGCGCCGAGGATCGCGTGGACGCCGCCGCCGTTCGTGGTCGCCGTGTTGCCCTCGACCGTCGTGCGCGTGAGCTTGACCCAGGCGAGCGTGCCGTAGGCGGCGACGCCGCCGCCGTTCGTCGCCGTGTTGCCGGTGATGACGCAGTCCTCGATCTCGAGGTTGGGCGCGGCCAACGCCGTGGTCACGTTGTCGAGCACACCGCCGCCGTAGCCGGACCCGCCCTTGCCGCCGGTGATCGTGAAGCCCGAGAGGAGGACGCTGCCGTTCGTCACGGTCACGACCGGGCTGGTGGCAGCGCCGTTCTGGAGCGTGGTCTCCTCCGCGCCGTACACGCCCACGATGTCGGTCGTGTCGCTGCTTGCGACGAGGCGCGTGTAGTACGTGCCCGCGCAGAAGGAGTACGTGCCGCTCTCGAGGGCCACCACCGTGGAGGCGGCCGACGCGGCGGCGAAGCTCGACGACACGTCGGTCGTCACGTCGCTCGTGTTCGTGAACGAGACGGTCTGGTCCTCGTCGGCCGAGGTCCACGTGCCGGCCGTGGTGCAGTTGTTCGCCTCGCCGTCGCAGAGCTCGGTGGCGCCGGGGTAGACGTAGGCGCTCGCGTCGTTACAGTCGTCGTCGTTCGTCACGTCGCCGGCGCTGGAGGAGCAGTCCCCCGCATCGCCGTCGTCGCCGTAGCTGTCGTCGTCCGCGTCGGCATAGTAGAGCGTCAGGCCCTCGTCGACGGAGCTGTCGCAGTCGTCGTCGAGGTCGTTGCAGGTCTCGGTGCGGCCCGGGTTCACGGTCGCCGAAGAGTCGTTGCAGTCGTCGTCGTTGGTGGCGGTGTAGGTGCCGGACGCCTCGCACGCGCACTGGTTCGCCGTGGCACCGTAGGTGTCGGCGTCGGCATCGCGGTACCACGTGGTGCAGCCCACCGCGCCCACCGAGTTGGTGCTGCCGTCGCAGTCGTCGTCGGCGTCGGTCGCGCAGGACTCGGTGCCGTCGGGGTTCACGGTGGCGTCCGCGTCGTCGCAATCCCCGCCCGCGGTCCCGGTGTAGGGGGCCTCCGCCTCGCACAGGCACGCCGAGGTGTCCGCACCGAACCCGTCCGCGTCGGAGTCGGCGTAGAACGCCGTGCAGCCGACCGCGCCGTCGTCGTTGTCGCTGCCGGAGCAGTCCTCGTCGACCTCGTTGCCGCAGGCCTCCAGGGCGCCGGGGTTCACCGAGCCGACGGTGTCGTCACAGTCGGTGTCGCTCGCGTAGCTGTCGTGGTCCTGGTCGAAGTCGTCGTCCCCCGCGCAGTCGGCGTCGACGCCGTCGTACCAGGACTCGGTCGCCGCCGGGTTCGTGGTGGCGAGCGTGTCGTCGCAGTCGTCTCCGAAGGAGCCGCCGCCGTCCCGGTAGGCGTCGGTCTGGAAGCCGTCGAGATCCTGGTCGAAGTCGTCGTCCCCGGCGCAGTCCTGGTCGAGGCCGTCATAGGCCGTGTCGGCCGCGTCGGGGTGCGCGGCCTCGGGGCCGAAGGCCGGAAAACCGTTCAGCGGAGCCCAGAGCGCAAGATCGGTGGGGTCGTCGTAGCAGTCGCCCGGCTGGTACGCCTCGGGCACCTCGAACGCGTAGTCGGCGATGTAGTAGCCGTCGCCGTCCTGATCGCCGTCGTTGCCGTCGCAGTTGTCGTCGAGCCCGTCGTACCAGATCTCGGGCACGGAGGGGTCGGGGAACCGCGTGGCGTCGAGGTCGTCACACTCCAGATCGCGGGCGTAGCCGTCGCCGTCCTGATCGTAGTCGTCGTTGCCCGCGCAGTCGGCGTCGGTGCCGTCGTACCAGCCGTCGTCCGCGTCGGGGTTCACCTCGGCGGGGTCGAGGCCGGCGTCGTTCGTGAAGTCGTCCTCCACGCCGTCGTAGCAGTCCTCGCCCGGGCCGCTCGCGCTCGGGTTGGACGCGGAGGTGAAGCCGTCGTCGTCCTGATCGTAGTCGTCGTCTCCCGCGCAGTCCTGGTCGATGCCGTCGTACCAGATCTCGAGCGCGCCCGGAAACACCTCGGACGCGTCGAGCTGCTCGGACGGATCGTCCGCCTCGAACGCGCCGGGCAACACGTCGGGATCGTCCCAACAGTCGTCGCTCGGGAGCGCCCCGCTCGGATCGGGATGGGCGACCGAGCCGTGGCCGTCGCCGTCCTTGTCGAAGTCGCTGTCCCCGGCGCAGTCCTGGTCGAAGCCGTCGTACCAGGCCTCTTGCGCGCCGGGGTGGATGTCCCCGCTGTTGATGCCCTCCGGCCCCGTCTCGTTGTCCCAACAATCGCCGTCGGCGATGGTGTACCCGTCACCGTCGACATCGACGGGGGTCCACTTGCCCGAGCAGGCGGAGAGAAGCAAAAACGCGAGGGTAGACGTGAGCGGTCGCATGGCGCCACACTACCACGGCGGCGACCGGATGGCCGGTAGGCGTCACGGAGCGCAGGCGGCCGTAAGTTCGGCGCGCGACGTAGCAGCGGGAGCAGGTGCTGAGATAGGCTGGTCCGTCGGGGGAAAGAGATGCTTCTCGGTCTGGTGTCGGTGGCGCTCGCCGACCCGCTCGGCACCTCCCCGGCGCCCGTCGGGCGCGGGTTCCCTTGGTAGGGGGCCGCCGCCGCTACGAGGTTCGTGGGCTCCTGGGAGAAGGCGCGTTCGGGGCCGTGTACCTGGCGCGCGCGGTCGGGGGCGGCATCCAGCGCGAGGTCGCCATCAAGGTGCTCCACCCGGACCGCGCGAACAGCCCGGCCATCGTCGGGCGCCTGCGGGACGAGGCGAGGATGCTCGCGCTGATCCGGCACCGCGCCATCGTCCGCGTGGACGACCTCATCGAGCTCGACGGCGACTGGTCGATCGTCATGGAGTACGTCGAGGGCTGTGACGTGGCCGCGCTCCTCCGCGGGGGGGCCATCGCGCCGGCGGTCGCCCTCGCGATCACGGAGGAGGTGGCGAACGCGCTCCATGCGGCGTGGAACCAGGCGGGCCCCGAGGGCAACCCCCTCCGGCTCGTCCACCGCGACATCAAGCCCGGCAACGTGCGGATCACCGCCCAGGGCGAGGTGAAGCTGCTCGACTTCGGGGTCGCGCGCGCCGACTTCGCCGAGCGGGAGGCGGGCACCACGCTCACCGGGTTCGGCACGCTCTCGTACATGGCGCCGGAGCGTTTCGAGGGGCGGGACTCCCACGAGAGCGACATCTACGCGCTCGGGGTGTTCCTGTTCGAGATGTTGACCGGGGTGACCCCCGGAAAGACCGCCGCGGACCGCGATCGCCAGCCCCCCGGGCGCCGGTTCGCCGAACAATGGGCGTACATCGCGGGCCTCTCGGTCGACCTGCACGCCCTCGTCGCAGGGATGCTCGCCTACGAGCCCGAGCGCCGGCCTGTCGCGCGGGACTGCGCGCGCGCCCTCGGGCAGGTGCGGGGGGCCCTCCGGGGCGAGCGGATCGAGGACTGGGCGGCGCGGACCGTGCCCGTGGTGCTGGCCGAAGGGGGGCCGCCGCGAGACAGCGCGCGCACCGGCACCATCCTGACGGAGCGCTCGGGGCAGGTCGTCGAGGCGGAGCCGCGTGCCGGCGTGCTGCCGTGGCTGGCCGGCGGCGTCGTCTCGATCGTGGCGTTCGGCGCGCTGCTGATGGTTGCGGCAACGGGAGCGTGGTGGGTTTGGCACACCCCGCCGGCTCCGGTGGTGATGGTCGCGACTCCGGTCCCGCTCGTCGCGCCCGCGCCGGTCGCGTCGGTCTCTCCGACGCCCGCGGTGGCTGCTCCCGAGCAGAGCGCCGAGCCTGCGCCGCCGCCCGCGACCGCACGGGCCCGCGTCGCCACGCGAACGAGCGCGCCGGTCGCGCCGACGTCGGCGCCCTCCGTGCCTGCGGGCCGCGAAGGGCGGCTCCGCCTCGCGGGTGATCCGGTGCAGGCGACCTTCACGAGCGCCGCCGGAACCTTCGGCGTGGGTGCCCTCGCCGCGGGGACCTACACCGGCGAGGTGACGTTCGAGGCCGGCACCACGGTGGTCATCCCCAACATCGTCGTGAGCGCCGGGCGCGTCACGTGGCTCACCTGCAAGGCGAACTTCGGGAACTGCACGCCTACCCAGGAGTAGTTGCTACGAGCAGATCCCGAGCGTGCAGGTGAAGATCGCCGTCGCGCCGTACCCGTAGCTGCCGTCGTGCCCGCCGGTCCCGTCGTAGTAGTTCACGTCGTCGGGGCTGTTGTCGGAGGTCCCGTTGAAGTCGCACGTCAAGGCCGCGAAGAAGCCGTCTTCGTGGTCGATGTAGACGCCGCCGCCGAGGCCCGTCGCGGTGTTTCCGTAGATCCCGCCGTTGGTGCAGGTCCCGCTGCCGGTGTCCATCCAGATGCCACCGCCGTCGGTCGCGTCGTTGTCGTAGACCAGCGAGGTGTCGAGGACGAGCGTGCCGCTGTCGAGGTAGATGCCGCCGCCCTCGCTGGTCGCCAGGTTCTCGTAGACGGTGGAGTCCTCGAGCGTCACCTCGCCCACGGTCTGCACGAAGATGCCGCCGCCGTCCGTCGCGGCGTTCGACCAGATCGACGAGCCGTTGGTGAGCTGGAGGAACGCCGACGCCGCGACGTAGGCGCCACCGCCGTCCGTCCCGTCGTTGTCGTGGACCGTGGTGCCGTCGAGCAGGACCCACGCCGAGGACATCGCCGCGATGCCGCCGCCCTTCGTGGCGGTGTTTCCATCCACCACGCAGTCGATCAGGGTGGCCGTGGGCGCGGCGCCGCTCGTGGCGGTGACGAACACGCCGCCGCCCTCGCCCGACGACCCCGTTCCGCCGCGGATCGTGAGCCCGTCGAGCGTCACGCTGCCGTTGGTGATGCTCACGGTCGGCGTGCTGGCCGTGGGGTTGTCGATGATGGTGCTGCCGGCGCCGTAGTAGCCGATGACCGACACGGTATCGAGGCTGCCGGTGAGGCGGGTGTTGTAGGTGCCGGAGCAGAAGTAGTACGTGCCGGTCGGGTCCAGGGCGGTGGAAGCGGAGACCGTGACGGCGCTGTTGACCCCGCCCGTCGAGACCTTGGTGACCAGGTTGTTCTCCGACGCGGAGGTCCAGGTGCCCGAGGTGGTGCAGTTGTTGTACTGCCCGTCGCAGTACTCGGTCGCGCCCGGGTAGACGTACCCGTCGGCGTCGTCACAGTCGGACGCGTTGGTGACGCCCGAGGTGATCGAGCAGTCACCGGTCCCGGTGCCGTAGGTGTCGGCGTCGGCGTCCGTGTAGTAGACCGTCACGCCGTCATCCGCGGCGCCGTCGCAGTCGTCGTCGACGTCGTTGCAGGCCTCCGTGGCCGTCGGGTAGATGCTCGAGCTTGCGTCGTTGCAGTCCGTGGAGACCGGCGCGCCGGTGCCGGTCGTGCAGTTCGTCGTCGAGCCGTCGACCACCACGGTGGTGCCGTAGTTGTCGTTGTCGGCGTCGGTGTAGCAGGAGTCGACGCCGTCGCAGTCCTCGTCGTCGCCGTTCGCGACGGTCTCCGAGGCGCCCGGGTAGTCGCTGCTGCTCGTGTCGTCGCAGTCGGTGGACACGGCCGCGCCGGTGCCGGCGACACAATCGAGCGTCGAGCCGTCGACCACGACGGTGGTGCCGTAGCCGTCGTTGTCGCTGTCGGTGTAGCAGGAGTCGACGCCGTCGCAGTCCTCGTCGTCGCCGTTCGCGACGGTCTCGGTGGCGCCGGGGTAGTCGCTGCTGCTCGTGTCGTCACAGTCGGTGGCGACGGCGGCGCCGGTGCCGGCGACACAATCGAGCGTCGAACCGTCGACGACGACGGTGGTGCCGTACCCGTCGTTGTCGCTGTCGGTGTAGCAGGAGTCGACGCCGTCGCAGTCCTCGTCGTCG